>NZ_BOMH01000184.1 GCF_016862095.1 Actinoplanes cyaneus | reverse complement strand
TGGTCGCGTGTCACTTGCGCGGCGACGCGACTCCAGTCCAGGGCATGCTGGAACCGTGGACACCGTACGGCTATGGGCCGAGACCGAAGATGGCTGGCGCTTGGGACTTGAAGGCATGCGCGTGATTCAGCTGAGGGTCAGCTACCAGCTCGAACTGGTGCTTGATGGGGACGCCGAGGTCACTATTGAGGCGAAGGCAGTGCTCCGGCGGGGCGATCCAGCATCCTCGAAGGCTCAAGCCGTTAACCTGGATCCCGAGCAGCAGGTGGTTGCGCCGGCCTTGGCCGTATTCGGCGCCACGGTCACTTCGTCCGCGGTGTTGAGGACGGGCGTATTGGACCTGGCTTTTGACAACGGGCTCAGTCTCGCTGTGAACCCGGATGCCCAGTTCGAGGCCTGGCAAGTGAGAAAGTCCGCCGGTCTTCTTGTTTGTACGCCTGGAGGCGACATCGCGATTTGGTCGTAGCTGGCCGAAGCGTCACTGCAGGCTCACAACACATACTGA
>NZ_BOMH01000183.1 GCF_016862095.1 Actinoplanes cyaneus | reverse complement strand
GCAGGTCAGAGCCACTCGCAGATGATGGTGATGGTCAGGACCGCTTGGTAGCGGACGGCGAGTTTGTCGTATCGAGTGGTAACGCCACGGTGGCGTTTGAGGCGGTTGATGCCGCACTCGACGGCGTGGCGTTGCCGGTATAGGACCGGATCGAACGCGGGTGGCCGGCCGCCGCGGGAGCCTTTGGCTCTGCGGTGGGCGTCCTGGTCGATCTTGCTCGGGATACAGGCTCGGATACCGCGTTTGCGCAGGTAGCCCCGGTTGTCTTTCGAGGTGTAGGCCTTGTCGGCAAGGACCACGTCCGGGCGGGTCCGGGGCCGGCCGCCGCCCGGTCTGCCGACCCGGATCTTGCGCAGGACCGGGATGAACTGCGGGCTGTCCCCACGTTGTCCAGCGGTCACGATGAACGCCATGACCTTCTGACCCTGCTCGCAGGCCAGATGCGTCTTGGTCGTCAACCCACCTCGCGACCGGCCCAGAGCGTGATCATCGGGTTCGGTGTGAACGCCGCCGGGCGGCTCTTTCTGCAGGTGACCG
>NZ_BOMH01000182.1 GCF_016862095.1 Actinoplanes cyaneus | reverse complement strand
AACGGTCGAGGGCCGCCCCACACGGGGTCGGCCCTCGACTGCGTTTATGACTTCGTTCCCTAGTAACTTTGTGTTTGAGGCAGGGTCGCCCGCACTGGGCCGCAGCCGTACTTGGAAGGAATGATCCGTGACTACAGGACCGCAGGACGGCGGCTCCAGCAACCGTGACGAGGCCCGGGAGGGCCGCGGTCGCGATGGCGGCGACGCCCGCCGCGGCGATGGAGGCGGATACCAGGGCGGAAACCGGTCCGGCGGCGACCGCGGCGGCTTCCGTGGCGGCGACCGTCCCCAGGGTGGTGGCTTCCGTGGTGGCGACCGTGACCGTGGTGGTTACCAGGGTGGTGGCGACCGCGGCGGCGATCGTGGTGGTTTCCGTGGGGGTGACCGTCCGCAGGGCGGTGGTTTCCGTGGTGGCGACCGTGACCGTGGCGGCTACCAGGGCGGTGGCGACCGCGGCGGCTTCCGTGGGGGTGACCGCCCGCAGGGTGGCGGCTTCCGTGGTGGCGACCGTGACCGCGGTGGCTACCAGGGTGGCGGCGACCGTGGTGGC
>NZ_BOMH01000181.1 GCF_016862095.1 Actinoplanes cyaneus | reverse complement strand
TGACGCAGGCGCAGCCCGTCGTTGTAGACCACGCGGGCGCACCCGAACGCCTGCGCCAGCGCACTCTGCTGACCCGGCGTCGGATACACCCGATAGTTGTACCGCAACTGCACACCCGACATCCTGTCATACGACAACCAGCATGAGCCATTCGAGGAACCGGGCAACCCCCTACGGTGTCGTGATGCATGCCCACGTGGTTTTCGTGACGAAGGTCCGGCACACGGTGTTCGCCGACCAGCACCTGACCCGGAGGGAACAGATCATGCGAGAGGTGCGCGCCGGCTTCGAGGCCGAACTGCTCGAATTCAACGCAGCCGACAGCCACGTCCACCTGCTCGCCGACTTCCCACCCAAGGTCGCCGCGGCCAGGCTGGTCAACAGCCTCAAGGGCGGCTCCTCGCGCCGCCTGCGGCAGGAGTTCCCCGACCTGGCACGCCACTACTATCCGGCTAACAAGCTCTGGTCGGGTTCGTACTTCGCCGAGTCTGTCGGCGGCGCACCGCTGAGCGTCATCAAGCAGTACATCGAGCGACAGAACCATCCCGGTT
>NZ_BOMH01000180.1 GCF_016862095.1 Actinoplanes cyaneus | reverse complement strand
ACTGCCGGCCAAGTCTCGGCGGTTAGCCTGTCCGGGTGCCGCAGCTGTTCCACGTCAGTGACGAAGGTCCTTTCACCATCATGGATCCACGTCCCTCACCCGCCGGTTCGCCGCACGAAGGACGCGAGTGGGTGTGGGCGGTCGACGAAGAGCGTTTGCCGAACTATCTGCTACCTCGGCAATGTCCGCGGGTCTGCTGGTCGACTGCCCGGGTGAAGCATGACTTGCTCCGGTCTCCGGCCGCTCGCGTCATTGCCGTTGAGCATCGATGGGCACCGAACCTGCTTCATGCGGGGCTCAAGGTGCATCTGCTTGACTCCGCGGGCTTCACGCTGCTCGACGCTACCGCTGGCTACTGGATCAGTGAACAGGCAGCCCGGGTAACGGAGACATACCTAGTCGAGAACTGCTTCACCGCGCTGGCCGAGCGCGGCGTGGAGTTGCGCTTCACTCCATCGCTGTGGCCGTATATCGATGCAGTAGTGGAGGCAGCGGCAGAGTTCAGCGCCATTCGGATGAGGAATGCCCAAGCGCGCGAGCTTGCCGAGAAGGGGCCCGCCTGACTTCTTCATCTGCCGC
>NZ_BOMH01000179.1 GCF_016862095.1 Actinoplanes cyaneus | reverse complement strand
ATGAAGGCCGAGGGCTCGGGGATGCGTGCCCGGCGCGTCGGCCCGCTCCAGCACGACAGTCGACACCCCGGCCAGCCGCAGCTCGGCGGCGAGCATCAACCCGACCGGCCCGGCCCCGACAACGATCACTTCGGTCTCGTCACTCACCACGACGACGCTAGGAGTGACCGCGGCCGTCGGCATTGATCCAGAACGACGACTAGTGGCTCACACGTTCCCGGTGCACGAGGACACCGGAGAACGTGACGGCATGATCTGCCCGGCCGGGACGCGTCGCCACCCCGCGACGGGAGTTTTCCCCGCCCTGGTGTGAACCCGCGCGCGAACGCATCGTCTTTCCTGGTGTCATGCCATGGGAGGAGTCCGCGTGAACGCTGTCGGTGAGGTCGTCACTGTTGCCCCGGAAGACGCTCGCCGGGAGCATTCGCAGCTCCGGCACCGATCCGGTGGGCACCCGGCCCCGGCTACCACCGTGACGTCGCAGCTGGCGACGCTGGCGGAGTTCTCCGTGGTGCCCGATCCCCGCGGCGCGCGGCACGTCGTCGGGCTGCGCCTGCCCGACGACGTGCCGCAGCCCGGCCCGGCGCTGCTCGCCC
>NZ_BOMH01000178.1 GCF_016862095.1 Actinoplanes cyaneus | reverse complement strand
CGGCGAGAGTGCTCCGAAGCTGTCCTGGTGGAGCGTGAGCGGCGGTATCCGTCTGATCTGACCGATGAGCAGTGGGAAATCGTGGAGCCCATGCTCCCCTTGATCAAGTCTCCGGGTCGGATTCCGAAGCATCCGCGGCGGGCGATCGTCGATGCGATCTTGTATGTGGTTCGTGGTGGTTGCTCGTGGCGTCAGCTGCCGATTGACTTTCCGCCCTGGCAGACCGTGTACTGGCAGTTCCAGCAGTGGGAGAAGCGCCGGGTCACTGAGCGGATTCTTGAAGAGTTGCGTGAGCAGTTGCGGCTGGCGCAGGGACGCGAGGCTGAGCCGTCGGCCGGTGTCATGGACTCGCAGTCGGTCAAGGCCGCCGACACTGTCGGCCGGGACAGCCGCGGCTACGACGCCGGAAAGAAGATCAACGGCCGGAAGCGGTTCATTGTCACCGACACCCTCGGTGTGCTGGTCGTGGTCTGCGTGATGTCGGCATCGTGGCAGGACCGCGATGGCGCGAAGACGACGCTGCTCAGTACCTATTTGTTCACGCCGATTCGGCACGTGTTCGCGGATCAGGGCTTCGCCGGCCGCCTGGTCGACTGGGCCGCGCG
>NZ_BOMH01000177.1 GCF_016862095.1 Actinoplanes cyaneus | reverse complement strand
GGTCCGTCGCAGCAGCGGGTGATCCGTCAGGCGCTGGCCAACGCGCGGATCGCTGCCACCGAGGTGGACGCGGTGGAGGCGCACGGCACCGGCACGCCGCTGGGCGATCCGATCGAGGCGCAGGCGCTGCTGGCCACCTACGGTCGGGACCGGTCGGAGCCGTTGTGGCTGGGCTCGGTCAAGTCGAACCTCGGGCACACCCAGGCCGCGGCCGGTGTCGCCGGCATCATCAAGATGGTCCAGGCCATGCGGTACGGCATCCTGCCGCGCACGCTGCACGTCGACGAGCCGTCCACACAGGTCGACTGGACGGCCGGCGCGGTGGAACTGCTCACCAAGACCCGCGACTGGCCGTCGGTGGACCGGCCGCGGCGTGCGGCGGTGTCGTCGTTCGGCATCAGCGGCACCAATGCGCACGTCATCCTGGAAGCCCCGGTGGCGGCCGCGCCCGCAGGCGGTGCGGCCACGCTGCCGGTGACCCCGGTCGTCCTGAGTGCAGCCGATCCGGACGCGCTGGACGTGATGCAGGCCCGCGTGGAGCGGACTGACGAGGTCGCCCGGACGCTGGCGGGCCGGGCGGTGCTGCGGCATCGTGCGGTCGCGCTCGGC
>NZ_BOMH01000176.1 GCF_016862095.1 Actinoplanes cyaneus | reverse complement strand
TTTTCTCTCGTTGACAGCGGAGATCGGTTGAAGACGCCGACGAAGTGACCGAGCGTCAAGCAGGGCCCGGAGCCTTCCGTGGCTCGCTCGGCATCCGCGGTGGAAGGGCGTCACCGCGTAGCAAGGCAAGGAACGTGCACGTCAAGACCCTGACGTAAGTCCAGGTCAGGGCAGGAGGCAGGCGGGCCGAGGCAAGTTCGTGGCCGGCCTGATGCAGGAACACGGTAAGTGGTGGTGGAAGGCAAGACCTCGGCGAAATTCCAGGTCGGGGCAACGCAGGCAGGGCCGATGCAGTTTCGGGGCCCGGTCTGATGCAGGAAGATCCGCCGCACGTGTGCGGGGCCATGAAGTTGCGTGGGGCTCCCACACCGGCAGGTAGTACGACAGGTGTTGAAAGCAGAGGAAAAGGGAGGGCTGAACACCGTTGGATCGCCCGCCGTCAGGACGTCAGTCGAGTTCTGGGGTGGACACCGCAGTTTCCATCGAACGAGAGGTGGTCTCCGGTCACGCTTATGCGATCCTCGCACCGCACGCCGCGCATGGCGGCCGGTGTGGATACGACAACCCGACGAACCTGTCGGTAGATGGTGTTTTCGACCCGTAACCCTGGGCCCCGGCGCTTGTGCGCCGGGGCCCTCGTCATGGAGGTG
>NZ_BOMH01000175.1 GCF_016862095.1 Actinoplanes cyaneus | reverse complement strand
GGGTCCGATGGTCGCTCGGCTGCTTCAGATCCACTGTGGGGACATACCGTCATGTGGTGGGCACGAGCCGGGAAGATCATGCAGTTCGTCGCGGGCCTGGCAGTCATTCTTGACCTGGTCGGACCCGATCGGCTCCGGGTCGCCGGCAAACGAATGGGCACTGCCCTTGGGAGCGTGCGTAACTACCTGATTGGATTTCGATCCAGTCCCGAGCGTACACTCAACGGCGCCATCCAGACGGCTGGCGGCGCTTTCCTGGTTTCGATAGGCGCATTGATGCTTTTCTTGCTCGCAACCAATTGGGCAGCGATGACAAAGGATTTGACTACAATTGCTCCGGTCGGGCTGGCCCTGGTCCTACTTATTTTCTTCCTTGCCATCGGCAGCCCTGAGTCCTCAGCAGGTGCTCGCATTCCCCTGCTCGGCTTGGGCTGGCTGGCGGCGACCTCCACGCTTGGTTTAATTGCGGCAATTTTAGACAAGGCAAATCCTGGCCACGCCGTGCGCTGGCTAGGGTTTCTACTCTTCGTTATGGGGTTTGGCCTCGACTTGCTCGGATCGTGAGAACGATGCATCTGGCGGAAAACAGGCGCTCCCAACAATTTTGCGTGGCGATGATCAGTTGTAAGCATCGCACCAGATTTGGGATGCTCTTC
>NZ_BOMH01000174.1 GCF_016862095.1 Actinoplanes cyaneus | reverse complement strand
TACGCGAACCCGTCCGGGACGGGGCTGCCGGCGGACGACACCACCGCGCTGACCAGGAAGGCACCGGCCGGGAAGAACCTGTTCAACCCGTACGTCTGGGACGTGTTCCTGAATCAGATCGAGCCGCAGGCCGCCTACACGCCGTGGATGTTCGCGACCGGCAACCACGACATGGAACCGCTCTACGGCAACACCAGCTACCTCGGCGGCAGCCCGACCCACGGGTACGGCGGGCACGTGCAGCGGCTCGACTTCCCGGACACCGGCCCGAAGGGCTGCCCGTCGGTCTACCGGATGGTCTACGGCAACGTGGGCGTGATCTCGCTCGACGCCAACGAGCTGTCCTGGGAGTTGCAGACGAACTTCGGGTACTCCGGCGGCGCGCAGGTCGCCTGGTTGAAGGAGACCTTGAAGCGGTGGCGGGCGGCCGGGTCCGGGGTGGACTTCATCGTCGCGTTCTTCCACCACTGCGCGTTCTCGACGGCGCACAACCACGCGTCGGACGGCGGGGTGCGGGCGGCGGTCGATCCGCTGTTCACCAAGTATCGGGTGGATCTGGCGGTGCAGGGGCACAACCACCTCTTCGAGCGCACCGACCCGATCCGGCACGGCAAACGCACGAAGGCGGCGCCGGACGGGTCGACCGTGCACCCGGAGAAGGACGGGACGATCTACGTCTGCGTCGGGTCCGGCGGGCGGCCGCGCTACCCGTTCC
>NZ_BOMH01000173.1 GCF_016862095.1 Actinoplanes cyaneus | reverse complement strand
GACCCTGATCGCAGTGGATGCGCTGCCGCTGACTGCGAACGGGAAACTCGACCGGAGCGCGCTGCCGGACCCGGAACTACCCACCACCGGCCGCGCCGCTGCCACCGCCACCGAAGAAACCCTGTGCGAACTGTTCGCCGAAATCCTCGGGGTGGAATCGGTACCGGCGGACGCGTCGTTCTTCGAACTCGGCGGCGACTCCATCATGTCCATGCTGCTGGTCTCCCGCGCCCGCCGCGCCGGCCTGACCATCACCGCCCGCCACATCTTCGAACACCGCACCCCCGCCGCCCTGGCCACCCTCGCCACCACCGACACCCCCGCCACCGGCGGCGAACCCGGCACCGGCACCCTGCCCCTGACCCCCGTCATGCACGAACTGCTGCACCGCACCGACCACACCCACCTGCACCAGATCTACCAATCCACCACCATCACCACCCCTGCCGGCTGCGACCCCCACACCCTCACCCGCGCACTACAAGCACTGCTCGACCACCACGACACCCTGCGCGCCACCCTGCACCCCGACCACCTGGCCGTCCCCGACCCCGGCACCATCGACGCCGCCACCCTGACCCA
Source organism: Actinoplanes cyaneus (assembly GCF_016862095.1). Classification (GTDB taxonomy): domain Bacteria; phylum Actinomycetota; class Actinomycetes; order Mycobacteriales; family Micromonosporaceae; genus Actinoplanes; species Actinoplanes cyaneus. The sequence continues at coordinate 181 of NZ_BOMH01000173.1, read as the reverse complement.
CCACATCGACGCCACCACCACCGACCCCGACCACCTCGACACCCTCATCAACGAGCACCTCACCACCGCCGCCCGCCGCCTCGATCCCCACCACGGCGTCATGGCCCAGTTCCTCTGGTTCGACCGCGGACCCGACCAGCAAGGCCGGCTCCTGCTGATCGTCCACCACCTGGTCATGGAC
>NZ_BOMH01000172.1 GCF_016862095.1 Actinoplanes cyaneus | reverse complement strand
CAGGTACTTCTTGGCGTTGTCGGTCAGCTCCAGACCCATGTCCTTGTTCTTGAGCTGGCCCTCGATCCGGCTGACGAAGATGTCCACGATCTGCAGGATCTCGTCCTCCCGCAGCTGGTGGAAGACGATCGTGTCGTCGATGCGGTTCAGGAACTCCGGCCGGAAGTGCTGCTTCAGCTCGTCGTTGACCTTGACCTTCATCCGGTCGTAGTTGCTCTCGGTGTCCTCCGAGGCCTGGAAGCCCAGCGACACCGCCTTCGCCACATCCCGCGTGCCCAGGTTCGTGGTCAGGATGATGACCGTGTTCTTGAAGTCCACGATCCGGCCCTGACCATCGGTGAGCCGGCCGTCCTCCAGAATCTGCAGCAACGTGTTGAAGACATCCGGGTGCGCCTTCTCGATCTCGTCGAACAGCACCACGCTGAACGGCTTACGACGCACCTTCTCGGTCAGCTGCCCACCCTCGTCGTAACCGACGTAACCGGGAGGGGCACCGACCAGCCGCGACACCGTGTACCGGTCGTGGAACTCCGACATGTCCAGCTGGATCAACGCATCCTCGGAGCCGAACAGGAACTCCGCCAGAGCCTTCGACAACTCGGTCTTACCGACACCGGACGGACCGGCGAAGATGAACGAGCCCGACGGCCGCTTCGGGTCCTTCAACCCCGCCCGGGTACGCCGGATCGCCTTGGAGACCGCCTTGACCGCATCCTCCTGGCCGATGACGCGCTTGTGCAGCTCGTCCTCCATGCGCAGCAGGC
>NZ_BOMH01000171.1 GCF_016862095.1 Actinoplanes cyaneus | reverse complement strand
AAGGTCGAGATCGATGGAGGCCAGGGCTCGTTCCGGCTGCTCGCCCGCCTGAGCCGAACGTCGCGACGCCTCGGCGACCGCGAGCAGCCGCTGGGACTGGTTCGTCACCGCCTCGCTCAACCCGGCCTGCAACTGCCGCTCGATGGCGCGGATCCCGTCGCGTGCCCGCTTGCCGACGGCCATCCGGAAGGTGTCGATCAGCGACCTCAGCTCGGCAGCGCTCTCGCTGTTGCGCCGGCTGCGCTGCCGCTGCTTCTCCCCGGCCAGGGCAGTCCCGCCCAGGGCGATCGCGCCGGACGCCGCAACGGCCGTGGACAGCCAGTACGGCATCGCGAGGCCGAGGAACCGGGGAACGATGAGAGCGATCATGATGCCGCTGTAGGCCGGCATGAGTACGCCGACCAGACGGGTGGCCATCGTCTGCTGCTCGGACAGTATCCGTGGGCCGCGGCGGATGTGGGCGACCAGCTCCGCCGGCGGTTCGAGGTCGAGACGCACCGGCGGCACCGCCTCGCTCACCCCGATCGAGGCGGCGACCCGCTCGCCGATCTCGCGCGCGGCCACGTGCAACGCCCGATGTACCGCCTCGGTCTCGGCCACGAGGCGCTGTCGCAGCCAGCGGTCGAGGTCGGCGCCGGCCAGCCCCTGTGACTCGATCACCGCGGTGCCCTCGTCGAGCAGGGCTCGCAACCAGTTGTGCACGGCGAACTCGATGTCGGACAGGGTCGCCGCCAGCGCGTCGCTGAGTGCCCGTGGCCATTTGCCGGCTTGTGCCTGAAA
>NZ_BOMH01000170.1 GCF_016862095.1 Actinoplanes cyaneus | reverse complement strand
GCGCGCGACGTGATCGAGGGAGTGCGGCGAGCCGGTGACCACGACCGATCCGGCGCGGCCTGGCTCGTCGCCGAACACGACGTCCTGCGAGCCGTCATCGAGGACGCTGCGGACCGCGGCGAGACTCCCCGGGTGTGGCGGCTCACCATGTCGATGCAGCCGTTCTACCAGTCCTACGTCTGGTGGCGGGAGTGGCAGAAGGCGGCACGATTCGCGCTCGACGTGGCGGCCCGGGCCGGAGACGTCGAAGGCCAGGCCCGGATGCAGCGGACGCTCGCCGGCGCGCACTTCTTCCTGGAGGAGTACGACGTGGCGCTCACCCACCTGGACGCCGCGCAGCAACTCTTCGAGCAGGCGGGCATGAACGCCGAGCGTGCGCTGGTGCTCATGAATCAGTGCCGGGTGCTGCTGGAGGCCGGCGACCGCACCAGGGCGCTGCGGCTGTACCGGCAGGCGGGAGCCCTGATGCGCCGGCACGGCATGCCCCGGGCCCGGGCGAGCTCTCTGGTGGTCATGGCCACGGCGTTCCAGGAAGAGCGCCCACGGCTCGCGGTGATGCTCACCCGCCGGGCCTTCGCGATCTATGCCGGGCTGGACGACGACCGTGGCCTGGCCCTCTGCGACGAGGTCCTCGCGCGGGCGGCTCTGGCCGAGGGGCGCCTGGCCGACGCCCTCGCCCACCACCGCAGCGGTATCTCCCGCCTGCCGTCCCACGATCGGCTCGCCCACGCCGAGGCGCTGATCGCCCTCGGCGACATCCTGGAGCAGGCCGGACGGCCGGGCGAGGCCCGGGACGCCTGGCT
>NZ_BOMH01000169.1 GCF_016862095.1 Actinoplanes cyaneus | reverse complement strand
GCGGGCAGCACCGTGCGGCGCAGCGCCGGCATCGACTTCCCGGGCACCGACGCCGACACGTACGCCTACCTGGGTGATGTCCGGGCCGACGCGCCGCCCGCACCCGGCTGGGGCGTGCAGAACGAGAAGGGCGCGCTGATCGTCGCCCCGGTGCCGGGTGGGTTGCTGCGGTTCACCGGCTACGACCCCGAGGATCGGGGCTCCGGGCGTCGGGAGCTGACCCTGGACGAACTGCGGGAGATCACCGGACGTATCGGCGGGGCCGACTTCGGCCTGCGCGACCCGGCGTGGCTGAGCCGCTTCGGCAATGCCACCCGGGTGGCCGCCCAGTACCGCAAGGGGCGCGTGCTGCTGGCCGGGGACGCCGCTCACATGCACTTCCCCGCCGGCGGGGTCGGGCTGAACCTGGGCCTGCAGGACGCCATGAACCTCGGCTGGAAGCTGGCCGGCGTGATCCGCGGCCGCAGCGGCGACGACCTGCTCGACACCTACCACGACGAGCGCCGCCCGTGGGCCGAGGACGTCGCCGAGCACACTCTCGCCCAGACCGCGCTGATCACCGCGACCAGCCCGACCGGCCAAGCCCTGCGCCACCTGCTCGGCAACCTGATCGAACGGCTGCCCGACCTCTCCCTCGTCCTGGCTCGCCGCCTGGCCGGGCTCGACGTGCGCTACGGCCGGCCCGGAGAGCTGACCGGATCCCGGGTGGCCGAGACCGGGGGCGCGCTGCTCGACGGCCGGCCGGCCGAACTGGTCGTCGACGGCCGGCCCGTCATGGTCCGCCCGGACGGCTACGTCGGGAGCCTCCTCGA
>NZ_BOMH01000168.1 GCF_016862095.1 Actinoplanes cyaneus | reverse complement strand
TGATCAACGCCGTCCCCCTCGCCATGCTCGGCCTCGCCGAACTCCTGGTCATCCTCTCCGGCCGCGGCGGCATCGACCTCTCCGTCGGCGCCATCGTCTCCCTCACCGGCATGATCTTCGGCTTCGCCTACGGCCACTGGGACTGGCCACTATGGGCCGCCATCACCCTCACCGCCGCCTCCGGCGCCCTACTCGGCGCGATCAACGGCTTCCTCGTCTCCTACGCCGGATTCCCCGCCCTGATCGCCACCCTCGCCACCTTCTACGCCTACAAATCGATCGCCATCGTCATCAACAACCAGCAACCCATCAGCACCACCCCCATCCAAAACCTCTACTCCATCACCCGACCCGTCGAACTCCCCCTCATCGGCCACCACCTACCCGACATACCCCTGGGCATCTTCACCTTCCTGCTCCCCACCGCCATCACCGTCTGGCTCCTGCTCACCCGCACCACCTACGGACGCCGGCTCTACGCCATCGGCACCAACGACACCGCCGGACGCTGGGCCGGCCTGCCCGTCCGCGACACCCGCCTCAAGGCCTACCTCTACGCCGGCCTCATCTCCGGCCTGGTCGCCGTCGTCACCGTCGGCCAATTCGCCTCCGCCCGCCCCGACGCCGGCGTCTCCGGCAACGGCATGGCACTACCCGCCATCACCATCGCCGTCCTCGGCGGCGTCGCCATCACCGGCGGCATCGGCCGCGTCGCCGGCATCGTCCTGGCCACCCTGCTCATCGTCTGGCTCAACGCCGGCATCCTGCTCGCCTTCATCGGCAACGAAGGCTCCCAATACCAACTACTCGCCCTCGGCGCGGT
>NZ_BOMH01000167.1 GCF_016862095.1 Actinoplanes cyaneus | reverse complement strand
GCCCGATCATGCATCTCTACGGCTATCACCGCCACCATCTTCCGGCCGACGAATGGCTCGCGCCCGAGGAACTGATGTCCAGCTTCGCCATCGATCTGGCCGCCGCGCGGCGGCTGATCGACCAGGAGCGGAACTTTCCCTACCCTTCACCGGACGACCTCGCGGTCGACGGGTCGCCGCTGCTCGACGAAGTGGCGTTCTGGCCGGCTCATCTGCGCTACACCACCGATCCGGAGGTGGACCTCCCGGCCGCGTTCGGCCTGTCCGAGGATCAGGTGCTGGCGACCGGGCTGGCGCCGCTCACGCGCCTCGACCAGTGGCCGGTCTTCACCGTTGCATTGCCGGCCGGCGGCGTCATTCTGATCGTGCACCGCACACAGCACTCCCGGACACTGCTGCGCGGCCAGTGGGTGCAGCAGGCAGCCGAACACCAGGTCGACTTCTGGCTCGCCCCCACGGACGGCGCCGGCCTGCCGCTGGGAATGCTGGCAGCCGAGCTACGAGGGCCCGCCCTGCGATGGCCGGAGCTCAAAGCGATCGCGAAGGCGGCCGCGCCGGATCGGCGGGAGATCGCCCGCCGGTTGCTACTGCTCGCACCGATGCTCGGCGACAAACACGTAGAGGCCGAGGCGGTCACCTGGTTCGCCGAGGCGATCTCGGTGCTGGGCGGGCTGGACCGCTCCGTGCCGGCGGTCCGGCGCGCGGCCAAGCGGCTCACCTACGGCAACGAGTGCTTCCGGTTCGCCACCTGGCGCGAGGAGGACGGCATCTGGGTGTGCGACGGCGTCGACAGTCCTCGGAACCCGGACCCGTTGATCGGGCTGCCCG
>NZ_BOMH01000166.1 GCF_016862095.1 Actinoplanes cyaneus | reverse complement strand
GGGCGGCCGAACGCGTCACCGCAGAGCCAGACCCGGCCGTCCACGGCATACGGGGCCTCGCCGGGCTCGGGCTGGGCAAACGTCCAGCGGTGCACGCTCACCTCCGGCTTTGCCGAGAGACCGAGCAACTCGCCGACGGACTCGGCGAGGATCGGCCCGGCCGCCTCGGGGGAATCAAGGTGCCAGGCGGCTAGCTCTGCGGTTGAGTGGGCGACCAGGACTGGCGCGCCGTCGCCGCGCCGGTCGCCGTCGTCGCAGACGGTGGCGAGTACGGGATGGTCGTTGACGAAGGCACCTCGCAGGTCGTCCCACTCACGGGACGGGTAGCGCAGGACGGCCACGATCACCGGATGCCAGGTCTGCGCGGCCGCGGCCGCCGCGATCCCCGGCGGCGGGGCCAGCCGCAGAGCCTGCGGGCCGGGCATGGCGAGCACCACCGCGTCGGCGTCGGTCGGCACCGCGTCGAGCGGGGTTGACAGACGTACGTCGAGCCCGGCGGCGAGGTCGGCAGCCAGCGATCGCAGGCCGCCGGGAGCCGCCCAGCGGACTGGGCCGGTAGCATCCCGGCCGCCCGGGTAAACCCGGAGGGACTCGGTCCACGGCCGGGCGAGTCCAGCGGCCTGCCACCCGGCGACCTGTGCGGCGAAGTCCGGGTCGTCGGCGACGAGGTACGCGGCCCCGATGTCGGCATACCGGCCGTCGTAGCGCTTGCTGGCCAACCGGCCGCCGACGACCCGGCCGCGTTCGACGACACGCACCCTGGCCCCAGCGTCCGCCAACGCACGCGCACACGACAGCCCGGCGATCCCGGCACCGACCACGACAACGTCCACGCTCGAGACCTTACCGAGCACCCGCGCTTCACACTCGCGGACCGAATCGCCGCCGCGGTCGAGACAGGCATACACGACCACAGCCTGCATCGGACGAG
>NZ_BOMH01000165.1 GCF_016862095.1 Actinoplanes cyaneus | reverse complement strand
GCGGCAGAAGAGTGAATCAATCTTGACTTTGGTGACTCGATGCCGGGGAACGCGGCGTTCAACCCGGCAATGCCTGTCACAAATCTGGGCAATCTGGTTGCGGCTCGCTAGGTCTCTCCTGGATCTCGAGCGTCGAGCAGATCGGCCCACAAGTTCTCTGCGGCCTCGCGGGTCTCGGGCGCCAGGTTGCGGTGCACAACTGACTTGGCATCAGCTAAGCCCAGGCCGGTGCTGTCGGAAATGGCTTTGATCGCCGAGATCGGCGACTCAGTGCGCCGGAGCAGTTCCCTGGCTATGTCGTCAGCGTCAGCGCCGGCGGCGAGCATCATCTGCGCCGCCTCCCTTAAGAACCGGATCCGTGCGGCTCGCTCTCCAGCGTCGTTCACCCCAGGAGAGTAGCGAGACCGTCGAGCGTCGCGACCAGGAGCAGGTTCGATCATCCTTCACGCCCGGTGCCCATCCGCGGCTGAATGAACGCGCATGCTCAGCGGCACGAGTGCGTTCAAGGTCAGGCTGGTTGGGGAGCCACCCGAGCGGTTCAATAGCCTTCGCGTTCCAATACGACGGCAGCCACCTCACGGAGCGCGCTGTCGTACTGATTCCTACGGAAGGTGAAGGGACCAAAGCTCCCGTAGTCGCGTTGTGGCCGGAAAGGCTGTGTGAAACCGCGCCACGTGACGAGATCCTTCTCGACGAGCACCTGAGACTCCAATGGCCAGCAACCAACTTCCCCGCAGTCACAACCCAGCAGCGCGATCACCCCTCGATCCGCTTGATAGGCGGCCTCTCCCTCCCCGATGAGGTAAGCAGTCAGATCGCCGAAGTTGAAGTGGTCGAGCACGAGCCCGGCATACGTGCCGGGTACATCGAAGCCAGCCGCGTGCTCATAGCCGGCGACCAGTTCGACCAGGCTGACGTTGTCGACGAACGGATGCAACTCGCGCGCCGGGTCGGCGCCGTC
>NZ_BOMH01000164.1 GCF_016862095.1 Actinoplanes cyaneus | reverse complement strand
CCTCCTCGCTCACCGAGGACGCGGTCGTCGACCTGGGCCCGGCAATGCAGCGCATCGGGTACGAGTTCCCCCCGCTGGGCCCGCGGGAGGTTGCCGTCAGCACGCTGATCGGTGCGGTGGGGCCGCTGGACAGCAGCCACGCCATCAGTAACATCCGGGCCGCCGTCGAAGGGGACACCGCCACGGTGTACGCCTACGCCCAGGCACAGCACTTCAAGCCCGGCACCGGGTCGGACCCGAAGGTGACCCGGCACGCCCTGATGATGAACCGCTACACCGCCTCGATGGTGCGTGACGGCGAGCAGTGGCGCATCCGCCACCTCGAGATCGCGAACGCGTGGTTCGACGGTGACCCGCTCATGCTGCTCGGCGAGTGACCTCTCGCCTTCAGCGGGCATGGACCACGGCAGGGCCCTCCGATCGGTTTCCCCCCGGCGGGCGGGCCCTGCCGCATCTGCAGCGGCCATCTCAGGACGGGGCGGGAGCGCCTCTTGGTCGCTTGATCAGTTCGAAGGCATCGTGGGGCGCGTCGCGGTCGCGTCCAGGGCGTCCGGGTCGAGGGCCGGCACCTGACCGGAGCCCTCGATGAGGCGGTTCGCGGCGTCGGCGCCCTCCTGGTAGAAGTCGTGGAGCCGGCGCAGCGCCTCGTCCCGCGTCGGCACCGGGTCTGTCTGCGCGGCCAGTTCGAGCGCATAGGAGCGCACCAGCATGTGCAGCCGATAGCGGTGCGGCCGGTGCTGCGTGACCAGGCGGGTGCGCAGCAGCTCGGCCAGGAGTCTCCGTGTCTCGTCCGCGCCGGTCCCGGCCAGGACGGTAGCCGACTCCGCGGTGATGTCCGGGCCCGGATGCAGCGACAACAACCGGAAGAGGTGGGCCGCGGCCGGCGTCAGCCGCCGGTAGGACCAGGAGAAGATCGCGCGGAGATCGTTGTCCAGGTTCTCGTCGGCGAAGGCGTCGAGAGTCTGCTGGGCGGATCGCAACTCGGCCAGGATCGTCGACAGGGGCTGGTCGATGGCCCGCGCGGCGACCACGGCCATGGCCAGGGGGAGT
>NZ_BOMH01000163.1 GCF_016862095.1 Actinoplanes cyaneus | reverse complement strand
GATCTTCCCCGGGTTTGACGGAGCCGTGACAGCTGGTTCTATGCGACTGACAGGGTGGTATGGAGCCTTTCATATTCGTTGGGTGTGAGCATGCCCAGGGAGCTGTGGCGGCGTTGCCGGTTGTGAAATATTTCGAGGTAGTCGAAGATCGCGTTGGCCAGCTCGATGCGGGTCTTCCACTTCTTGCGATTCAGCAACTCGGTCTGCATGCGGCCCCAGAACGACTCCATCATGCCGTTGTCGTAGCAGTCCCCGATGGAGCCCATCGAGGGCACCAGCCCGGAGGCGCGGGCGCGTTCAGTAAAGGCCCAGGAGGTGAACTGCACCCCGTGGTCGGAGTGGATCACAGTGGCGTCTGGCTGGCGGTTGCTGATAGCCATGCTCAGGGCGTTTGTAACCAGCGCCGAGGTTTGTGACGCGTCGATGGACCAGCCGACGACTCGGCGGGAGAACGAGTCGAGCACCACGGCGCAGTAGACCTTGCCCTCCCGGGTCGGGTGTTCGGTGATGTCGGTGACCCACAACAGATCCCGAGCCTCGCGGGCGAACTGACGGTTGACCAGGTCGCTGGCAGTGGGAGTCTCATGCAGCGGCCGACGGTAACGGTGCGTTGGCAGGCCCTTGATCCCGGCGCGGCGCATCAGCATCTCGACCGCGTTGTGCCCGACGATGATGCCGTGGCCGAGCCGGAGCTCGGCGTGGACCCTGCCTGCGCCGTAGGTACCGCGCGAAGCCGCGTGGACTGCGCGGATCTGCTCGGTGAGCCAGGCATGGCGCAGCGAGCGGGCTGACGGTGGACGGCTGAGCCAGGCGTAGTAGCCGGACACCGACACGTCCAGCACGCGGCAGCACAGATCAACGGAGAACCCTTCAGCGGCCAGGGTTTTGATGGCCGCGTACCGGGCTTTTGAGGGCACCGCCTCCTTCAGCAGTTCGGCGGCACGGCGATGGATCGCCAGTTCGGCCTCGAGCTCAGCGATACGCCGACGTGCCCTGCTGAGTTCGGCCAGCTCGGTCGACGTCACACCGGGCAACTCGCCGTTGTCGATCGCCTCCTGCCG
>NZ_BOMH01000162.1 GCF_016862095.1 Actinoplanes cyaneus | reverse complement strand
GCGGTCGGGGCGATCCGGCGGATCGCCGACCAGCTCGGCATCCACCCCGAGGCGCTGCGGACCTGGGTGAAGAAGGCCGAGATCGATGCCGGTGACCGGCCGGGCACGACCAGCAGCGACGCGGAACGCCTCGCCGCTCTGGAACGGGAGAATCGTGAGCTGCGCCGAGCGAACCAGATCCTGAAGTCCGCGGCGTCTTTCTTCGCGGCGGAGCTGGACCGTCCGTCGCGGTGAAGGTCGCCTTCGTCGACTTTCACCAGGAAGAACACGGTGTCCAGCCGGTCCTGCAGGCCCTTGAAGGCACGCCGGCACAGATCGCACCGTCGACCTACTACGCCTACAAGACCCGCCCCGCCTCGGCCCGCACGGTGCGCGACAGCGACCTGACCGAGACGATCAAGCGGATCCACCAGGAGAACTACGGCGTTTACGGTGCCCGCAAAATCTGGCATGAGCTGCACCGACGCGGCGTTCCGGTGGCCCGGTGCACGGTCGAGCGGCTGATGCGAGCAGCCGGGCTGCGCGGGCTGCTGCGCGACAAGTCGCCGCGCACAACCCGGCCGGCGGCTGAGACCGACCGGCCTCGCGACCTGGTCAAACGTGACTTCACCGCGGAACACCCGAACCAGCTGTGGGTCGCTGACCTGACCTACGTACGTACCAGCGTCGGCTGGGTCTACGCCGCGTTCGTCCTCGACGTGTACTCGCGGCTGATCGTCGGCTGGCAGGTCGCCACGTCGCTCTACACCGATCTGGCCCTCGACGCGCTGAAGATGGCGATCTGGCGCCGAGAAAATCAAGACGCTGACCTGCGTAAACTGGTCCACCACTCCGACCGTGGAGTCCAATACCGAGCGATCCGCTACAGCCAGCGCCTCGCCGAGGCCGGCGCGGTCGCCTCCGTGGGCTCGAAGGGCGACTCGTACGACAACGCGATGGCCGAGGCGTTCAACTCCCTGTTCAAAGCCGAACTCGTCCGCAACCGAGGACCATGGCGCGGCCTCGACGACCTGGAGATGGCTACCGTCGAGTACATCGACTGGTACAACAACCGACGCCTACACGGCGAACTCGGACACGTCCCACCGGCCGAACACGAGGCACTACACGCGACGACCCACCCGATCACCGCACCTCTGGAAACCAGCTAACCAACTCTCCATCAAACCCGGGGCTTGAC
>NZ_BOMH01000161.1 GCF_016862095.1 Actinoplanes cyaneus | reverse complement strand
CAGGCATATTTTGATCTTGTGACTCAAGGTGTCGGTACGAACGAGGCGGCTCGGCTGGTCGGCGTCGATCGCCGGACCGGCTATCAGTGGCGGGCCATGGAACCCGGCCGGGCCAGGATCGCGCCGCGCTCGTCGACCGGCCGGCTCCCGTCAGCTGGCATCCGGCCAGCTCGACCATCGGTCATCTCTGATCGTTTCCTGTCGGAGGCCGAACGCCTGGTCATCGCAGACCGGTTGTTCGAAGGCGTCACTCAGCAGGCGATCGCCGCCGAGCTGGGACGCGCGCCCAGCACGATCAGCCGCGAGGTCCGCCGTAACCGGCATCCCGGCAGCGGCGTCTACCGCCCCTACGCCGCTCAGGACCGCGCCGACAAGCGGCGGGCACGCCCGAAGACCAGCAAGATCGCCGCCTGCCCGCAGCTACGCGACCGGGTGCAGGCCATGCTGCAGGAGAAGAACAGTCCCGAGCAGATCAGCCGGCGATTGCGCCGTGACTTCCCCCAGCGAAGCGAGCTGCACGTGTCCCACGAGGCGATCTACCAGGAACTCTATGTCCAGGGCCGGGGCGCGTTACGCCGCGAGCTGACCGAGGCGCTGCGCACCGGCCGCGCGATGCGCCGCCCCCGCCGGCAGGCCGGACGCCGCCAGCCCCGCTTCACCGAGCCGATGGTGATGATCAGCGAACGGCCCGCCACCGCCGACGACCGCGCCGTGCCCGGACACTGGGAAGGCGACCTGATCATCGGCAAGGACAACCGATCCGCGATCGGCACCCTCGTCGAGCGGTGCACCCGCTACGTCCTGCTGATACACCTGGGCGCCGGCCGCAGCGCCGAACACGTCCGCGACGGCCTGATCACCGCCATGACCGGCCTGCCCCAGCACCTGAAGAAGTCACTGACCTGGGACCAAGGCGCCGAAATGGCACTGCACCACGAGTTCAGCATCACCGCGAACCTGCCGGTCTACTTCTGCGACCCGCACTCACCCTGGCAACGCGGCACCAACGAGAACACCAACGGCCTGCTACGCCAGTACTTCCCGAAAGGCACCGACCTGAGCCTGCACAGCCCCGAACACCTCGCCACCGTCGCCGCCGAACTCAACCGCCGGCCCCGCAAGACCCTCGGCTGGGACACCCCCGCCGAACGCCTGGCTAAAATCCTCGAAACCGACCGTGTTGCAACCACCCCTTGAATCCG
>NZ_BOMH01000160.1 GCF_016862095.1 Actinoplanes cyaneus | reverse complement strand
GTGACCCCGCCTCCCGCCGCCGGTGCTCAGCCGGATGCGGGGAGGTGCACGACGATCACCGTGGTCTTCCTCAGCGGTGATGGCCCGAACGAACGAAACCGGAGAATGTCATGGCAGTCCTGCTGGATCCGAACGCCCCGGCCGACAAGCCGCAGACCGATGAGATGAAGGTGATCCACAAGGCGTTGCGTCGCGAGTTCGAGCTGCTGGGCCGGGTGGTCGCGGCAGTGCCGGCCGGTGACCTGGCGACCGCTGCGACCGTCGCCCGGCATGCCGGCCTGATGCTGGGCATGCTGCACGAGCACCACGACAGCGAGGACACCTACATCTGGCCGTTGCTGCACCAGCGGGACTCCCTGGACGACGCGCTCATCGACACGGTGGAGCGGCAGCACGAGGCCATCGCCGCCGCGATCGGCCGGATCGAGCCGGACCTGCGGACCTGGTCGTCCGAAGCGCAGCCGGCAGTGCGTGACGCCCTCAGCGCCCGGTTCACCGCCCTGTCCGAGGCCTTGGTTCAGCACCTCGACCTGGAGGAGGAGAGGGTGCTGCCGCTGATCCACGAACACCTGACGGTGGCCGAATGGAAAGCACCGCAGGTCGCGGCGATGCGGAACGGACCGAAGGACTTCACCTCGCTGATGCTGCTCGCCGGGGTCGTCCTCGAAGGAGCCTCTCCCGCGGAGCGCCGGTGGTTCATGCGGGAGATGCCGCCGCCGGCCCGGCTGATCTGGCGCATCGTCGGCGTACGCATGTACGCCGCGCACGTGCGTGCGGTCCGGGCCCCGTTGAGCCACGAGTGACCGCCGTGATCCGCGTCCGGCGCTCCGGTGCCACCGCTTCCCGGATGAATCGGCGCGACTCCGGCACGTGGCGGTGACGGCCGTCTCCTGAACTTCGCGCGATCACCGCCGTCGGACACTGCGGGAGGCGCCGCGCGCCCCGTCCGCGTGGCGCCTCCCGCAGCGGCGGGGGGTCCTGGCGCCCTGTCGGCAGGCACATCCGGAGCTGCCGGTACGGAGCGGCCGCGGAGGTCCGGCGTCGTCAACGTTTTGTCGGCGGCGCGTCGGCGCCCGGTCGGTGGAATGGTCGTCATGACCGACACGATCACCACTTCCTCGATCCTCGCCGACCTGGCCGACCGGGCCGCCATCGCCGACACTCTGCACCGCTACACCGCGGGCCTGGACCTCGGCGACGCCGAGTTGCTGA
>NZ_BOMH01000159.1 GCF_016862095.1 Actinoplanes cyaneus | reverse complement strand
CTAGTACGGCAGCCGCCATTCGTGATCATGGTTGGGCTACGAGGCTGAGTCGACGGGCGTAATGGGCTCGTCTGGCGCGTGCCTGGTGGCGGCGGCGCCAGTTTGACCAGCGCAGACGGTAGGCAATGCTGCGGGTCGGCCGGATCAGCAGGACGTTGATCAGCCGCCGGATCTCGTTGACGGTCAGCTCGATCATGTCGGGTTGAGCGCGACGGTTCGGGGTGCGTGCGTCAGCGGCGCAAATCGCGAGGACGGCAAGGGCGGCCAGGGCCAGAGTGGTGAACCGGTGCCAGGACGTCCAGCGGCGGACTTGGTGCTGGTCGAGACCGACCTGGCTCTTTCCGGCCTGAAAACTCTCTTCCACGATCCAGCGGACGCCCGCCACCCGCACGAGCTGGGCGAGGGTGGCCGGGCCGGGTGTCCAGCAGCGGTAGAAGGCCAGCTCACCGGTGGTGTTGTTACGGCGAATCAGCACACTGTGCCGGCCGTCGTCGTCCGGGTCGCCATCGGCTCCGACGTCGGCAAGCCAGGCCCAGTCGTAGAACCGTGGACCTTTCGACCCGTCACCGGCACTGCGCCGGGTCCACGCGGTGGCGGGCAGGTCGGCGGCCAGCCGGTCTGCGCGGCAGCGGATCTTACCATCGTCGATGGGAACGAGGTGGTCGCAGGAGACGGCCAGGACGTAGCCGAGGCGGAGTTTGCGCAGCTCACCCCGCAGTCGGGTGTTGTTGCCGTAGGCCTCGTCCGCGGCGACCCACCGGGCCGGGACCCGAGCCTTCACCGAGGCGGTGATCATGTCGTCGGCCAGTTCGGAGCGGGTGGCGAAGACGACGTCGTCCGGGACGCCGGCCTGCTGGCATCGCTGGCGGTCGTCGGTCCACGACTTCGGCAGGTAGACCCGGCGGTCGATCAGGGCGTGACCGTGTCTGCTCGCGTAGGCCAGGAACACGCCGACCTGGGCATTCTCGATCCGCCCGGCGGTCCCGGTGTATTGACGCTGGACACCGACTGAGTGCACGCCCTTCTTCAGATCACCGGTCTCGTCGACCACCAGAACCGCGTCGGGATCACCGAACCGGTCGACGACGACCTGCCGCAGGTCGTCACGCACCGCATCGGCGTCCCACTTGGCCCGGTAGAGCAACCGTTGCATCGCATCCGGCCGCACATGTCCGGCCTGCTCAGCCACCTGCCAGCACGTCTTGATCTCCAGGTCGGCCAGCAGGCCGGTGACGAAGCCGGCAGCCGCCCGGCGGGGCTCGACCCGGCAGAACCGGCCGGCGAACGAGTCGATCACCAGGTCGATGGTTCGTCGCCACCGGGC
>NZ_BOMH01000158.1 GCF_016862095.1 Actinoplanes cyaneus | reverse complement strand
CCATTGCGTAGTCCGATGGTAAGGCTCTGAACTGGGTTTTCGTGGCGTGAGTGGCCTCTGTGGAGGCGAAGGTGGCGGGTGAGATCACGTCGGTGATGATGAAGTTCTCTACGCTACAAAACCCCGAGGACTTCACCCGCCGATGGCATCATCTCTCATCACCGCACTGACCGTCACGACACCCCACCCCCTCGGCGTACCGGCTCCGGTCACCGACGGTGAACAGAACGGGCTGCTGGACACGTTGGCGAAGGTTCCCGACCCGCGTGACCCGCGCGGGATCCGATACCCGCTGTCCGCGGTCCTGGCGGTCGCCGTGTGCGCGGTCATGGGCGGTGCGTCCTCGTTCGCCGCGATCACCGACTGGATTCATGACCTGGATGAACACGGCCGGTCCCGGCTCGGCTTCGGCGACACGGTGCCGGTGGCCACGACGATGTGGCGGCTACTGACCCGCCTCGATCCGACCCTGCTGACCACCGTTCTCGCCGGCTGGTTACACACCCGGACCCGCCCACCGAACCTGCCGCGCCGGTATCGCCGGGTGATCGCGGTGGACGGCAAAACCCTTCGCGGCGCCCGCCTGGACGGCGGCCGCCAGGTGCACCTGCTGTCCGCCCTGGACACCACCACCGGGATCGTGATCGCCCAGGTCACCGTCGATACGAAGTCGAACGAGATCACGTCGTTCGTGCCGCTGCTGGACGCCGTCGAGAAGGTCCTCGGCTCGCTTGCCGGGGTGCTGTTCGTCGCCGACGCCCTGCACACCCAGACCGGGCACGCAACCGAGGTCACCGCCCGCCGGGCGCACCTGCTCGTGCAGGTCAAAGGCAACCAGCCGACCCTGTTCAAGCAGCTCAAACAGCTACCCTGGGCACAGATCCCGGTCGGTGACCGGACCCGCGACCGCGGTCACGGCCGCCAGGAGACCCGCACCCTCAAAGCCGTCACCGTCGCCACACCCGGCGGCATCGGCTTCCCGCACGCCCAACAGGCCATCCGGATCACCCGCACCCGCATCGTCGCTGGCAGGACCAGTCGCGAGACCGCTTACCTGACCGTGTCACTACCCGCCGGCCAGGCCCTGCCTCGCGACCTGCAGACCTGGATCCGCCGGCACTGGCACATCGAAAACCGCCTTCACCACGTCCGCGACGTGACGTTCCGTGAAGACCTGCACCAAGCCCGGACCGGCACCGGACCCGCCGTCATCGCCACACTGCGTAACACCGCAATCGGATGGCACCGAGCCACCGGCGCAACCAACATCGCCCGCGCCACCCGGCAAGCCAACCGCCGATCACACGCCCTGATCACCGCCGTGACCAGCAGCTATCCGACTACGCAATGACCCT
>NZ_BOMH01000157.1 GCF_016862095.1 Actinoplanes cyaneus | reverse complement strand
AGGGTCATTGCGTTGTCGGGTAGCTGCTGGTCACGGCGGTGATCAGGTCGTGTGAGCGGCGGTTTGCTTGGCGTGTGGCGCGGGCGATGTTGGTGGCGCCGTTTAGGCGGTGCCAGCCGATCGCTGTGTTACGCAGCGTTGCGATGACGGCTGGTCCGTTGTCTGTCCGGGCTTGGTGCAGGTCTTCACGGAAAGTCACGTCGCGGACGTGATGGAGGCGGTTCTCGATGTGCCAATGCCGCCGGATCCAGGCCTGCAGATCCCGGGCCGGGGCGTGGCCGGCGGGTAGCGACACGGTCAGGTAGGCCGTCTCGCGGGTGGTCCTACCAGCGACGATCCGGGTGCGGATGATCCGGACTGCCTGCTGGGCGTGCGGGAAACCGATGCCGCCTGGGGTGGCGACGGTGACGGCCTTGACGGTCCGGGTTTCGCGGCGGCCGTGACCGTGGTCGCGGGTCCGGTCACCGACAGGAATCTGCGCCCAGGGCAGGCGTTTGAGCTGCTTGAACAGGGTTGGCTGGTTACCTTTCACCTGCACGAGCAGATGAGCTCGGCGGGCGGTGACCTCGTCGGCGTGCCCGGTCTGGGTGTGCAGGGCATCGGCGATGAACAGGACCCCGGCCAGAGTGCCGAGCACCTTCTCGACAGCGTCGAGCAGCGGCGCGAACGACGTTATCTCGTTCGACTTCGTATCCACGGTGACCTGGGCGAGCACGATCCCGGTCGCGGTATCCAGCGCGGACAGCAGATGAACCTGACGGCCATCGCCCAGGCGGGCGCCGCGCAGCGTCTTGCCGTCCACAGCGATCACGCTGCGGTAGCGGCGTGGCGTCGGACTCGGCTGAGGAGCCCGGGCGTGCAGCCAGCCGGCGAGGATGGTGGTCAGCAGTGTCGGATCGAGACGGATCAACAATCGCCACATCGTCGTGCCGGCGGGCACACCGTCGCTGAAGCCGAGCCGGATACGGGCGTGTTCGTCGAGGTCGTGCAGCCAATCGCTGATTGCCGCGAACGAGGATGCGCCGGCCATGACCGCGCAAACCGCAACGGCCAGCACCGCCGACAGCGGATAACGGATCCCGCGGGGGTCACGCGGATCGGGAACCTTCGCCAGCGCGTTCAGCAACCCATACCGCTCACCTTCGGTGACCGGCGTCGGTGCGGTGGTGGCATGGGGTGTCGTGACGGTCAGTGCGGTGATGAGAGATGATGCCATCGGCGGGTGAGGTCCTCGGAGCTTCGTGTGGCCTAGAGAACTTCATGATCACCGACGTGATCTCACCCGCTACTTCCGCCTCCATAGAGGCCATTCACGCCGTGAATCCCCAGCTCAGAGCACTGCCCTTCGAGAACGCAATGCCCCT
>NZ_BOMH01000156.1 GCF_016862095.1 Actinoplanes cyaneus | reverse complement strand
AGGGCCGTTGCGTTCTCGCCGAGTGATGCGTTGACCAGTGATTTCGGGCAGTGAGTGGCCTCTGTGGAGGCGGTTGAAGCGGGTGAAGCCCTCAAGGTGATCATGGAGTTTCTCTAGGACTTCACGACACCAAGGACTCCACCCGTAGATGGCATCATCTCTCATCACCGCACTGACCGTGACGACACCCCAGGCAGTTCACGCACCGGCTCCGGTAACTGATGGTGAATGCGTTGGTCTGCTGGAGGCCTTGGCGAAGGTTCCCGACCCCCGTGGCCGGCGCGGGGTCCGCTACCCGTTGGCCGCTGTCCTTGCCGTCGCGGTATGCGCGGTCATGGCCGGCGCCTGCTCGTTCGCGGCGATCACCGACTGGTTGCATGACCTCGACGAACACGCCCGAACCCGGCTCGGCTTCGGCGACGCTGTGCCCGTCGGCACGACGATGTGGCGGCTGCTGATCCGCCTCGATCCGACCTTGCTCGCCGGCGTTCTCGCCGGCTGGCTAAACACCCGGGCAGGTCAGCCAGGCCCGCTGGCACCGCGCAGGTATCGCCGGGTCATCGCGGTGGACGGCAAAACCCTGCGCGGTGCCCGCCTGAGTAACGGCCGTCAGGTTCACCTGCTGTCCGCCCTGGATACGGCCACCGGCATCGTGCTCGCCCAGGTCACCGTGGACACGAAGTCGAACGAGATCACCTCGTTCGCGCCACTGCTCGACGCCGTCGAAAAGGTGCTTGGCCCCCTCACCGGAGTGCTGTTCATCGCCGACGCCCTGCACACCCAGACCGGGCACGCCGACGAAGTCACCGCCCGCCACGCCCACCTTCTCGTCCAGGTGAAAGGCAACCAGCCGACCCTGTTCAAGCAGCTCAAACGCCTGCCGTGGGCGCAGATCCCCGTCGGGGACCGCACGCGCGACCGTGGCCACGGCCGCCGTGAGACCCGCACTGTCAAAGCCGTCACCGTCGCCACCCCGGGCGGCATCAGCTTCCCGCACGCCGTGCAAGCCGTCCGAGTCACCCGAACCCGCATCGTTGCAGGCCGGACCAGCCGAGAGACCGCCTACCTGACCGTGTCCCTGCCCGCCGGTCACGCCACGTGCCGCGACCTGCAAACCTGGATCCGTCGGCACTGGCACATCGAGAACAAGCTTCACCACGTCCGGGATGTAACTTTCCGTGAGGATCTGCACCAAGCCCGGACCGGCAGCGGACCCGCCGTCATCGCCACCCTGCGTAACACCGCGATCGGCTGGCACCGCACCACCGGTGCTACCAACATCGCCCGCGCCACTCGGCAAGCCAACCGCCGCTCACACGACCTGATCACCGCCGTGACCAGCAGTTACCCGAGAACGCAGTGACCCT
>NZ_BOMH01000155.1 GCF_016862095.1 Actinoplanes cyaneus | reverse complement strand
TACTGCTACGGCGGGTCGTAGCTTTCGAGGCGTTCGAGTCGTTTGCGGTAGTGGGCGGCTCGGGCGCGTTCGCGGCAGAGTTCCCGGAAGTCTGACCAGGCCAGCACGTGCGCGACGGTGTGCAGGGTGGCCAGGATCAGGGTCGCGAACAGGCGCCTGATCTCGTTGACGGTCAGCCGGGTCAGGCTGCCCGGATGTTCGCTGCTGCTGGTGCCCCTTTTTCGACTTCGGTGGCGCGGACGATGGTCAGGAACGCGGCGGCGGCCATGGACAGGGTGATGTGGGCGTACCAGGCGTCGTAGCGGCGGACCTGGTATTGGTCCAGGCCGGCCTCGTTCTTCGCGATCTGGAACGACTCCTCGACCGCCCACCTCGCGCCCGCGGTACGCACGAGAGTCTGCAGCCGGGTGCCGCGTGGTCCGAAACATACGTAGTAGGCGAGTTCGCCGTTGCTGATGTTGCGGCGGGCCAGCACCCAGCCACGCCGGCCGTGCTCGAAACCGGCGCGGATCGGGACGCTGACCCAGTCGTAGACGCGGGGACCGTGAGCGCCGTCGCCGCAGGACATCCGCCGCCAGGCTCCGGCCCGGACCTTCCTGATCAGTTCGTCGACGCGGGTGGTGGTGTGCAGGCCGGAGGCAACTTCGTGGTCCTTGCGGGTGGCCAGCACGTAGTGAATGTCTTGCTGTTCGCACCATTCGCGCAGTTCACGGTGCTGCCCGTAGGCCTCGTCTCCGGTGAACCACGCGAACGGCACCTTCGCGTCAACGGCACGTTCCAGCATGGACCTGGCCTGCTCCGGCTTGGTGGCGAACGCGACCTTGTCCGGCACGTGCGCTTTGACGCGCCTGTCCGGGGCGTCGGTCCAGGATTTCGGCAGATACAACTCGCGGTCGATCAGCGCTCTCCCGTGCCGGGTGTGGTAGGCCAGGAATACCCCGATCTGGCAGTTGTCGATCTTCCCGGTAGTGCCGGTGTACTGCCGCTGGACACCGGCGGATGCTTTGCCCTTCTTGATGAATCCTGTCTCGTCGGCGATCAGCACCCCGGCCGCATCCCCGATTGCCGACACGAGCCCGGACCGCACTTGATCACGCACCTTGTCACGGTCGAAACACCGGCTTACCAGCAAACCCTGCATCGCGTCCGGGGTCGCGTCCCCGGCATGCTCGGCCAGACTCCAACCGCTACGACGCTCGATCGTCGCCAGCAGCCCCCGCAAATACTTGAATGCCTGCCACCGGACATCCGCCCTGCTGAACTGGTGCGAAAACCCCAGGAAGAACTCCCAGAATTCATCGTCCCAGCCTTGTACCTGCTCAGCCGTCACCACACCAGGCAAACGACCCAGAACCACACAAAGTGGCGACCTGCCGTAGCAGTA
>NZ_BOMH01000154.1 GCF_016862095.1 Actinoplanes cyaneus | reverse complement strand
AAAGTTTAGGGTGGTTAAGCCCTCGGCCTATTAGTACCGGTCAACTCAACACGTTACCGTGCTTACATCTCCGGCCTATCAACCCAGTAGTCTAGCTGGGAGCCTTACCCACTCAAGGTGGTGGGATACCTCATCTCGAAGCGAGCTTCCCGCTTAGATGCTTTCAGCGGTTATCCCTTCCGAACGTAGCCAACCAGCCATGCTCCTGGCGGAACAACTGGCACACCAGAGGTTCGTCCGTCCCGGTCCTCTCGTACTAGGGACAGCCCTTCTCAAGTATCCAACGCGCACGGCGGATAGGGACCGAACTGTCTCACGACGTTCTAAACCCAGCTCGCGTACCGCTTTAATGGGCGAACAGCCCAACCCTTGGGACCTGCTACAGCCCCAGGATGCGACGAGCCGACATCGAGGTGCCAAACCATCCCGTCGATATGGACTCTTGGGGAAGATCAGCCTGTTATCCCCGGGGTACCTTTTATCCGTTGAGCGACACCGCTTCCACACGCAAGTGCCGGATCACTAGTCCCGACTTTCGTCCCTGCTCGACCCGTCAGTCTCACAGTCAAGCTCCCTTATGCACTTACACTCAACACCTGATTGCCAACCAGGCTGAGGGAACCTTTGGGCGCCTCCGTTACCCTTTAGGAGGCAACCGCCCCAGTTAAACTACCCACCAGACACTGTCCCTCGACCCGATCAGGGCCGCAAGTTAGATACCCAAACCCAACAGAGTGGTATTTCAACAATGACTCCACCCGAACTGGCGTCCGAGCTTCACAGTCTCCCACCTATCCTACACAATCGAATTCAGATACCAATGTCAAGCTATAGTAAAGGTCCCGGGGTCTTTCCGTCCTGCCGCGCGTAACGAGCATCTTTACTCGTACTGCAATTTCGCCGGGCCTGTGGTTGAGACAGTGGGGAAGTCGTTACGCCATTCGTGCAGGTCGGAACTTACCCGACAAGGAATTTCGCTACCTTAGGATGGTTATAGTTACCACCGCCGTTTACTGGCGCTTAAGTTCTCCGCCTCGCCCCGAAGAGCTAACAGGTCCCCTTAACGTTCCAGCACCGGGCAGGCGTCAGTCCATATACATCGTCTTACGACTTGGCATGGACCTGTGTTTTTAGTAAACAGTCGCTTCCCCCTGCTCTCTGCGGCCATACCACGCTCCACCCGCAAGGGGCTTCACGCGTCCGGCCCCCCTTCTCCCTAAGTTACGGGGGCAATTTGCCGAGTTCCTTAACCACAGTTCACCCGTCGCCTCGGTATTCTCTACCTGACCACCTGTGTCGGTTTAGGGTACGGGCCGCTCGAAACATCGCTAGAGGCTTTTCTCGGCAGCATAGGATCAATGACTTCACCAGAACGGCTCGGCATCACGTCTCAG
>NZ_BOMH01000153.1 GCF_016862095.1 Actinoplanes cyaneus | reverse complement strand
GGGACTGTGCCAGGAGCGGTGTTTCCGGCCCGACACGCCGGGCTGAAGACCTGGCGGGATGGGCACTGTGAGTGATGACATCGAACGTTGTGAGTCCACGGAAGAAGACTGAGGGTGACGGGCGGCAGTTGTCGCCGGAGCAGGCCGCCGCGGCGGCGATGGTGGCCGAGGCCAAGGCTCGCGGGCTGGCACTGACCGGCCCGGACGGCCTGCTGAAGTTGTTCACCAAGAACGTCCTCGAAACAGCGTTGAACGAGGAGATGACCGAGCACCTCGGTCACGAGAAGAACCAGGCCGAGCCGGACCGCGAGTCGACGAATGTGCGCAATGGCAGCCGGGGCAAGACGGTGATCTCGGACGCCGCCGGTGAGGTGCGTATCGACGTGCCGCGCGATCGGGAAGGGACGTTCGAGCCGCAGATTGTCAAGAAACGGCAGCGACGTCTGACCGAGGTCGACGAGGTCGTCTTGTCGTTGTATGCGAAAGGAATGACGACCGGGGAGATTTCCGCGCATTTCGCGGAGATCTACGGCGCGTCGGTGTCGAAAGAAACGATCTCGCGGATCACCGATAAAGTCGTCGCGGAGATGACGGAATGGTCGACCCGGCCCCTCGATTCCGTTTACGCGGCCGTGTTCATCGACGCCATCGTCGTCAAGGTTCGCGAGGGGCAGGTCGCCAACCGGCCGATCTACGCGGCCATCGGGGTCACCGTGGACGGCCACAAGGACGTCCTGGGTTTGTGGGCCGGCTCCGGAGGCGAGGGCGCCAAGTTCTGGATGAGCGTCCTGATCGATCTGAAGAACCGTGGCGTGCGTGATGTTTTCTTCGTCGTCTGCGACGGCTTGAAGGGCCTGCCGGACACCGTCGCGGCGGTGTGGCCGGAAACGATTGTCCAGACCTGCATCATTCATCTGATCCGGAACACTTTCCGCCTGACCTCCCGGGCGGATTCCGACGCGATCAAACGCGACATCAAACCGATTTACACGGCGGTCAACGCCGACGCCGCGCTCGCCGCCTTGGACGACCTCGACGAGAAATGGGGAAGCAAATACCGGGCAATGGTCCGGTTGTGGCGTAACGCGTGGAACGAGTTCATTCCGTTTCTCGACTACGACGTCGAGATCAGGAGGGTGATCTGCTCGACGAATGCGATCGAGTCGTTGAATGCCCGCTACCGGCGGGCTGTCCGCGCTCGCGGGCATTTTCCGAGTGAGCAGGCCGCGTTGAAGTGCCTGTATCTTGTGACGCGCAGCCTGGACCCGACCGGGGCCGGCCGTGCCCGATGGACGATGCGCTGGAAGCCCGTGCTGAACGCCTTCGCCATCACCTTCGGTGACCGCTGGCCGGCCGCCGAGACCTACTGACCGAAGAGCCGGAAACACCGATCACGGTACGGACCCC
>NZ_BOMH01000152.1 GCF_016862095.1 Actinoplanes cyaneus | reverse complement strand
TGCCGCTGATCGCGCGGCCTGGAAGGTCGTACGGCGTGTTCGAGTCGTCAAAGCTTCGGATTCACTCCGTCAGCAGCGTGAAGCCGCTCCTGATCACGCCGTACTCTGCACGTTCTACCCGGCAACTGAACCGGCATCCCAGAAGAGTCGAGTTGTCGATACCCAACTGAAACGCCAATGTCGCCGCATCAGTCTTGCGCACCTTCGAATCGCCGGCGGCCTCACGAAATTCGGCGATACCGCCACGCCTACCGACGACGACATACTCGACTACCTTGCTGTCCGCCTCGCGATGGTCATCAACGCCGTGGCGATCGTCCAGCAGCCGTCCACAGGTACCGCACAGGGCGTCGTTCGGTTTGCCGTCTTGGTAGCAAGGCCTCTCCCGTTCAGCGTCTCCCGCCAGCATGCAACACGCGCAGAGTCGGCCGCGGAACGCTCGATCGAACGTACTTCTCTGCCGCCGACAAGGAGCTGCTCGACAGGCGTCCAGCCTGATGGCGTCTGATGGTAGTGGCGTACGTGCCGCCGTTCGCTTTCCGGTTAGCGGCGCGGCGGCGCGGCCAGCCGGTGGGAGGGGCAGGCGCAGAGATTTCGCTCAGTGCCCCAGGGTGGCCCGCGGTCGGTGGCAAGATCAGCCAAGATTGGCCGGCTGCCTGCATGTTTGTCCTCCGGTCGCAATCCCGCTGCGAAAAACGTCCTGCGCCGAGCTGCCATGCTGTGTGCCCGGCCACACTTGAGGTGGCTTGCGCCGAGCGCCAGATCCTGTGCTAGATTTTGCACGTTGCAGTTTTGATTTCCGTAGACGTTTTCGGCGCCTGATGGGTTTCAGCTTCCCATCAAGGCGCTTTTTCGTTGTTCGTGTCGTTCCGGCGCGGGTGATCAACGCGGCGGCGTAAGGGTTCGCACAGTGCGGCCCCTTCAGCCTGCGAAGGAGCAGACATGACTACAGGTACCGTGAAGTGGTTCAACGCCGACAAGGGCTTCGGCTTCATCAGCCCGGACGACGGCGGCGCGGATGTCTTCGCCCACTTCTCCGCCATCTCGGCCAGCGGCTTCCGCAGCCTGGACGAGAACCAGAAGGTGGAGTTCGACATCACCCAGGGCCAGAAGGGCCCGCAGGCGGAGAACATCCGCCCGCTCTGATATACCCCTTTTTCGCCGAACGGCGGCCCGACTGATTCAGCGGGCCGCCGTTCGGCGTTCTACCCGATGGTGCCTCGTCGATAGCGGTAACAACCTGATACCGCCGGCTTGAAGCGGTCCGCCATGCATGTCACCGGTCATGCCGGGTAGGCCATCACTTCGTCCCTGTAGGGTGAGCTCGCTGTCGAATGCCCGCACGTCGCCAGCGAGCATGAAGGTAGAGGTCTGCCGCGATTGTCGACCGCGCTGGAGGGTCCTGCGGCCAGTCTTTTAAGAGCTTCCAGCGAGTGTGCCTAACACGGCGAAGTCTCGTGCGCTCATCTGCCGTACAGAACGCGCTCCGGCGGCCAGAAAACAG
>NZ_BOMH01000151.1 GCF_016862095.1 Actinoplanes cyaneus | reverse complement strand
CCCCTGTCTGTCAGGGTGAGTTGAGGCCAGCGGTTCATAGCAAGTCCGTCGGACAGGGCGAGTTCAGGATCGAGAGTCGTTGAATACTGCTGTTGACGTCGTGACGGCCCAGGATGGGGTCATGAGTCGCAAGAAGGGTCCGCGTTCGGATGGTCCTCGTGCTCGCAGGTCGTTCACGCCGGGACAGAAGCTGGAACTCCTTTCCGGTTACGAGCAGGCCGTCGCGGTCGGTGAGGGCGGGGCGTTCCTGCGGCGAGAGGGCTTGTATTCGTCGTTGATGTCGGAGTGGCGACGGGCCCGCGATGCCGGGTTGTTGCAGGGCAAACCGGCTGGTGAGACGGTCGGGCGGCCGTCGGCGGAGCAGGCCGAGATCGCCCGGTTGCGGCGGGAGCTGGCGCAGGCTCAGGCGAAGCTGGCCCGGACCGAGACGGCGTTGACGATCATGGGAAAAGCGCAAGAGCTCTTGGAGGACATCTCCAGGAGCGAGCCGGACGGTCCGGACGTGTTCGGGCTCGGCAGGCGCTGATGGGCGCCTTCCAGGCGTTGAGGGGTGCGGGGACGACGACCCGGGCCGCGGCGGCGATGACCGGGATCGCCCGGTCCAGCGCTGACCGGGACCGGCGCCGGCCGAGCCTGTCGACGCGGCCCCGGCCGGTGCCGGCGAACGCGCTTACCGTGGCCGAACGTGAGGAGGTTCTGCGGCTGCTGGACAGCCCGCAGTTCGTCGACGCTGCTCCGGCGCAGGTCTACGCCGTCCTGCTCGACCAGGGCGTCTACGTCGGCTCGATCGCCACGATGTACCGGATCCTGCGCGAGCACCGGCAGGTCCGTGAACGTCGCCGGCTGGCCCGGCATCCGGCCCGCAGCCGTCCGGAACTAGTCGCTACGGGACCGCGGCAGGTGTTCAGCTGGGATATCACGAAACTGGCCGGCCCGGTGAAGGGCTCTTACTTCGACGCTTACGTGATGATCGATGTCTACTCCCGGTACATCGTCGGCATCCGTGTGCACGCCCGCGAGTCGGGGCCTCTGGCCGCGTCGATGATGCGGGAGATCTTCGATGTCCACGGGGTTCCGCATGTGGTCCACGCCGACCGGGGCACGTCGATGACCTCAAAATCAGTGGCCGACCTGCTTGAAGACCTGACCGTGACCCGCTCGCACTCACGGCCGAAGGTGTCGAATGACAACCCGTACAGCGAAGCGTGGTTCAAGACGTTGAAGTACGCGCCGGTCTTCCCGGACCGGTTCGCGTCCCTCGCCGCGGCTCGGACGTTCATGACCGACTTCGTGACCTGGTACAACAGCTGCCACCGGCACTCCGGGATCGGTTTGCACACCCCCGCCGAGGTCCACCACGGCCGCCACCACATCGTGCGTGCCGGCCGTCAGGACACCCTCGCTGCGGCCCGCGCAGCACACCCGGAACGGTTCAGCACCGACCGGCTCTTGCCCAAGATCCTCGATCTGCCCGAACAGGTCTGGATCAACAAACCCGAGCCCGAGACTCAGGCCGCATAACTCCCGCTGGCCTCAAATCCTTGACACGTTCC
>NZ_BOMH01000150.1 GCF_016862095.1 Actinoplanes cyaneus | reverse complement strand
AAGAAACCACAGATCAGCCGTTAACTTGGCTCTGTCGCCTGCCGCGATGGGAACCGATGGGTGAGATCCGCAGCCGACTCGACGAGCCGGACGGCGTCGACATCCGCGACCTTGCATACATGCAGGCCGAATGTGATCGCCTGGAAGAAGCGCTCGCAAACCTGACCTACGAACTTCCGCCGGGTCCAATCCATGGCGACGCCTTCATGGGAAACCTGATCTCAGGCATCGACGGCCCAGCGATCTGCGACTTCGACTCAAGCTGTGACGGCCCCCGGGAATGGGACTTAGTCCCGGTTGCCGTCGGCAAACTCAGATTCGACTACGCCGGAGACGACTACGGCGCGCTGGTAGGCCACTATGGATTCGACGTAATCGCCTGGCCAGGGTTCCCGGTGTTGCGTCGGCTCAGGGAATTGAAATTGGTCACCAGTATCGTGCCGGTCCTCGCCAGCCGGCCAGTCCTGCAGCCACAGTGGCGACGACGGCTAGAGACTTACCGTAGCCGGGACGAAACTGCACGTTGGTCGACATACGTTCGTGCCTCGTAATTAGTGATAGTGACCGCAGGGTCGGTGTCCTCAGCAATCGCCTGCGGAACGCGCTGACGGTACCTCAAGTCATGATTCATACGGTCGTCACCCGACTGGCGCATCGTGCCTTCGCCTGCTCGGCTTCAACGTGGGCATCGAGGCGGTGCATCTGATCCTGGTAGCGCTGGCGCTTCCGGCGCTGATCGTGGCCGCCAGCCTGCTGATCCAGCCGGTCCTGCAGTTTTCCGGAGCGGACGTCGCCGTGATCGCGGCCGCCGGGTGGCCCGTCGGCATGGCCTGTAGCGGTGCTGCCGGCAATAACGCCGCCGCCGACGGTGCCAGGCTTCGGCGTGCTTCCGATCATGGTGGCGAACTGGGAGCCGCCGCGGCGGCCGGCGAAGTAGATGTGGTCGCCGACAGCCGGCATCGCTGAGACCTTCAGGTGTGACTGCTGGGTCGGATTGGCGAACGTCCTCCTGCCGGCGGTCCGCCCCTGAACCGTCCACGGCGCAACCCAGGTCGTTCCCCAGCCTGCAGAGAGCGGGCCCGACGGGTCCCTACCGTGATCGGTGTTCCGGCTCTTCGGTCACTAGGTCTCGGCGGTCGGTCGTGGCGCGCTCCGCGGCCCGCATCGAGCCGATCGGTGGATACAACGTCCCGACGGTTCCTGACTCACTCCCGGGAGGCTACGACCCGGCCGTGCCCTGAGCAGGCGAAACGGTGAAGGTGGCAGCACTGAACACGTCCGGTTCCGGGCTCATGCGACATTTTGCCGATATTCGCGCCGATGTACGAGGAGGGTAGTTCGTGAGTGTCATGACAAATCGGGGGGAATGATGCGCACATCAATCAAGAACGTGTTGCTGGCCGCCGTTGTGGCAGGGATGGTTGCGGTGCCGTCGGCGTCGGCGTCGGCGGGTAGGCCAGTCGCGGGCGGTGGTAGGGGGCCGATGCCGTCGGGTGCGGCGGCGGGCATGGTCGGTGCGGTGACGATGGTCGACCCGGCTCGGGTACCCGAGTCTTGGTCAGGT
>NZ_BOMH01000149.1 GCF_016862095.1 Actinoplanes cyaneus | reverse complement strand
GGATGAAAATGGCTCAGATATCGTTGCGTTGTGCTGAGCGATCCGTGCCCGGCGATCTCGCGCAGCACATGGACCTTGACCCCGGCGTCGGCCATCCACGTGAGGCCGGTGTGCCGCAGGTCGTGGCGGCGTAGGTGCTCGTACCCCAGCGCGGTCACCACCTCGTCCCAGTGCGTGGCGTCCCGCAGCACCGCGGTGCTGATCCGGCCGCCGCGTGGGCCGGTGAACAGCCGCGTGTCCGGGCCGGTCGCGGAGTCCAGCCGCTCGATGACCATCGGCCGGACCTCCTCGATGATCGGCACCTTGCGGGCGCGCTTGCCCTTGGTCCCCTTGTCGATCAGGCCACCCGGTCCGGGCGTGGTCTGTCGCCGCACGGTCCACGTCCACGTCCGCCGGTCGATGTGGCCGGCGCGGACGCCGGACACCTCGCCAATGCGGGCCGCCGTGCAGCCGGCGAACATCACGACGTGTCCCCACCCGGTGAACTGGCCGTGCGACCGGGCCACCAGCGCATCGGCGAGCGAGGTCAACGTCTCCCAATTTGGCAGGGCGAGCGACCGCGGATCGTCCAACTCGCCCTCGGCCTTCTGATACTCGCGCTGCCAGCCCTTCACCCGTGCGACGTTGCGATCAACCACGCCGTCACGTACGGCCTGTTCGAGCACTCTGACCAGCATGGCAAGGGTGTTCTTGACGGTCGATCGGCTGCACTCGTCCTCGATCCAGGAGTAGACGGCCCGGTCCACAACACCGTTGGTGATCATGCGCATGGGGATGTGGCCGAGGCTCGGCACGATGCGCAGTCGCCAGCCGGCGAGGTACGGATGAAGGGTCTTGCGCTCCAGCCCGCGGATGGCCAGCGGCATCACGGCCTCGCCGTAGTCGGCGAGTCGCTGGGTGGCCGCGGCAGGGTTGATGCCACCGTTGGCCGCTTGGATCATGCCCTTGATCCACTGGTCCGCCTCTTCGGGCGTCGCGGTGGAGTGCGACTCGTTGGGGCGCGCATACCCAGCGGGTCGGCCGGCTCCATCCAAATTCCGACGGCTGCGTGAGCCGCTGACTGCGCAACTGTACTGGGCCATTCGCCTACCCATTCAGCGCGCAATTGAGCGCCGGAAGGAGCTTCGCGAGGACGCCCGTCTAGCGGCGGCTGGCAGGGTTGACCTCGTTGAGATCCGCAAGGAGATGCGTGGCGGAAATTAGGTTATGAGGGCGAGAAGTAGCATGAATTTGTCACCTACTTTTCTGTATGCCATGCGCGACGCATTGGACCAGCCGCCCCCTGTCCGGTAGTGGGGGCACCAGGAATAACGCTCGGTGCCGTTCACGCCCGGGGAACACATTGATCTCTGCCTGACAATGTCAAGCGGGCCGCCAAGGGCCGCGAGGGGTGGTTGAGTGCCAGCGCCGGGGACCGCCGCTCTTGTGCCGCGTCACTCCATGCCGATGCACCTGTTGAAACAAGAGTGACATGAGTTCGTTAGGTCTCACCCGCTGGTCCAGCTCCCTGTAGGGAACAACTAAGTGAGTGTTTGAGAGAGCTGTCGCACGGCGTGTCCCTGGACA
>NZ_BOMH01000148.1 GCF_016862095.1 Actinoplanes cyaneus | reverse complement strand
GTTAGTACTATGAGGTTCGTCTTGGGCGTTTCTTTGCGGGTACGGGAATATCAACCCGTTATCCATCGACTACGCCTCTCGGCCTCGCCTTAGGCCCCGACTCACCCAGGGCGGATTAGCCTGGCCCTGGAACCCTTGGTCATCCGGCGGAAGGGGTTCTCACCCTTCATTCGCTACTCATGCCTGCATTCTCACTCGTACAGCGTCCACACCTGGATCACTCCGGCGCTTCACCCGCTGCACGACGCTCCCCTACCCATCCACACAAGTGTGAATGCCACAGCTTCGGCGGTGTGCTTGAGCCCCGCTACATTGTCGGCGCAGAACCACTTGACCAGTGAGCTATTACGCACTCTTTAAAGGATGGCTGCTTCTAAGCCAACCTCCTGGTTGTCCATGCGATCCCACATCCTTTTCCACTTAGCACACGCTTAGGGGCCTTAGCTGGCGATCTGGGCTGTTTCCCTCTCGACTACGAAGCTTATCCCCCGCAGTCTCACTGCCGCGCTCTCACTTACCGGCATTCGGAGTTTGGCTGATTTCAGTAAGCTTGTAGGCCCCCTAGACCATCCAGTGCTCTACCTCCGGCAAGAAACACACGACGCTGCACCTAAATGCATTTCGGGGAGAACCAGCTATCACGGAGTTTGATTGGCCTTTCACCCCTAACCACAGGTCATCCCCCAACTTTTCAACGTTGGTGGGTTCGGTCCTCCACGCGGTCTTACCCACGCTTCAACCTGCCCATGGCTAGATCACCCCGCTTCGGGTCTAGAACATGCGACTAAAAACGCCCTATTCAGACTCGCTTTCGCTACGGCTACCCCACACGGGTTAACCTCGCCACATGCCACTAACTCGCAGGCTCATTCTTCAAAAGGCACGCCGTCACCCCTAAAGGCTCCGACGGATTGTAGGCGAACGGTTTCAGGTACTATTTCACTCCCCTCCCGGGGTACTTTTCACCATTCCCTCACGGTACTAGTCCGCTATCGGTCACCAGGAAGTATTCAGCCTTACCAGGTGGTCCTGGCAAATTCACAGCAGATTCTAGGAGTCCGCTGCTACTCGGGATACCTGCAAAGAGGTCACACATTTTCGTCTACCGGGCTCTCACCGTCTACGGCCGACTTTCCCACGTCGTTCGACTAACATGTAACTTTGTAACTCTCCACCACAGTGTCAGCCATGATAAGCAGGTCCCACGACCCCGGATACGCAACGCCTGACAGCTATCACACGTATCTGGTTTAGGCTAAATCCGCTTTCGCTCGCCACTACTCACGGAATCACTTTTGTTTTCTCTTCCTGCGGGTACTGAGATGTTTCACTTCCCCGCGTTCCCCTCACACACCCTATGAATTCAGATGCGGATGACACGACATGACTCGTGCCAGGTTTCCCCATTCGGACACCCTGGGATCACAGCTAGTTTGGCAGCTCCCCCAGGCCTATCGCGGCCTACCACGTCCTTCATCGGCTCCTGGTGCCAAGGCATCCACCGTTCGCCCTTGACAACTTAACCACAAAAAACAAGATGCTCGCGTCCACTGTGCAATTCTCAACCAACGACCAACCCACAA
>NZ_BOMH01000146.1 GCF_016862095.1 Actinoplanes cyaneus | reverse complement strand
TCCCGTACCGAGGGCCGCCTCGCCGCCGTGCTCAGCGGTGCGCTGGGCGCCGAGGACCAGATCGCCGTGCGCTCCGGCGGCGTCCTGGTCCGGCGTCTGGAACACGCGCCTCCGGTCACCGCGGCGGCCTGGCAGCCGCGCGGCACCGTGCTGATCGCCGGTGGCACCGGCGGGCTCGGCTCCGAGGTGGCTCGCTGGGCCGCCGGGAACGGTGCCGACCGGCTGATCCTGGTCTCCCGCCGCGGCGGCACCACCGACCTGCCCAACGCCGAGGTGCACGCCTGTGACCTGGCCGACCGCGACGCGGTGGCCGCCCTGCTGGCCGAGGTCGGCCCGATCGACGCGGTGGTGCACGCGGCCGGTGTCGCCGCCGACGTGCCCTTGGCCGCAGCCGACGAGGACCATCTGCGGGCCGTGACCGAGGGGAAGATCCGCGGCGCCGAACACCTTGACGAGCTGGCCGGTGACGTGGACGCGTTCGTCGTGTTCTCCTCGATCTCCGGTGTCTGGGGCAGCGCCGGCCAGGCCGCCTACGGTGCCGCCAACGCGGCCCTGGACGCCCTGGTCGCCCGCCGGCGCGCGGCCGGCCGGCCGGGCACGGCGATCGCCTGGGGCCCGTGGGCGCGGGTCGGCATGGCCGCCGACGAGGACATCGCCGGCCAGTTGCGTCGCCGCGGTTTGGTGCCGATGGATCCGGCGCGTGCCGTGGGCGCGATGGCGTATGCGGTCGGCGCCGGCGAATCCGCGGTGACCATCGCCGACGTCCGGTGGCCGGAGTTCCTGCCCGCGTTCACGGCCGCCCGGGCGCGTCCGCTCTTCGACGATCTCCCCGAGGCCGCCACGCCCGCCACCACCGGCACCGTGTTCGCCACGTTCGGCCAGCGCCTCGCCGGTCTGCCCGCCGCCGACCGGGAACGCCACGTGGCCGACCTGGTCCGCACGCACGTGGCCGCGGTCCTCGGCCACGCCACCAGTGACGCGATCGCCCCGGGCCGGGCCTTCAAGGATCTCGGGTTCGACTCGCTGACCGCCGTCGACCTGCGCACCCGCCTGCGGGCCGCGACCGGGCTGCCGCTGCCGGCGACCCTCGCCTTCGACCACCCGAGCGTCGAACGTCTCGCGGCTCACCTCCTGCAGGAGCTGACCGGCGCGGTCACGGCGGTCGCCGGTCCGGTGACGGTCGCTGCCGCCGACGACGATCCGCTGGTCATCGTCGGCATGGGCATCCGTTTCCCGGGCGGCGCGGACACCCCCGAGGCGCTGTGGGAGCTGGTCGCGACCGGCACCGACGCGATCGGTGACTTCCCGGCCGACCGTGGCTGGGACGTCGGCCGCCTGTACCACCCGGATCCGGACCACCCCGGCACGTCCTACACGCGGCAGGGCGGCTTCCTCTACGACGCGGCCCAGTTCGACGCCGAGTTGTTCGGCATCTCGCCGCGCGAGGCCGTCGCGATGGACCCGCAGCAGCGGCTGCTGCTGGAGACCTCGTGGGAGGCGTTCGAGCGGGCCGGGATCGACCCGCTGTCGCTGCGCGGTGAGGCGGTCGGCGTGTTCGCCGGCGCCAACAGCATCGACTACGGCGTGCGCGCCGCGGTGCCGGAGGGCTCCGAGGGCCACCTGCTCACCGGCACCGCCGGCAGTGTCGTCTCCGGTCGTATCTCGTACACCTTCGGTCTCGAAGGCCCCGCCGTGACGATCGACACCGCCTGTTCGTCGTCGCTGGTCGCCCTGCACTTGGCCACCCAGGCTCTGCGCACCGGTGAGTGCACGATGGCCCTGGTCGGTGGCGTCTGCGTGATGTCCGGCCCGGAGACGTTCACGCAGTTCTCCCGGCAGCGCGGTCTGGCCGCCGACGGCCGCTGCAAGCCGTTCGCGGCCGCGGCCGACGGTACCGGCTGGGCCGAGGGCGCCGGCATGCTCCTGGTCGAGAGGCTGTCCTCGGCGCGCGCGGCCGGCCGCCGGGTCCTGGCCGTCGTGCGGGGTACGGCGGTCAACCAGGACGGCGCGTCGAACGGGCTCACCGCGCC
>NZ_BOMH01000145.1 GCF_016862095.1 Actinoplanes cyaneus | reverse complement strand
CGTCCAGGGACACGCCGTGCGACAGCTCTCTCAAACACTCACTCAGACCCGGGTAATTCCGAAGCGGCGGAGCTGGTTGACAGTCGGCGATTCCCTCACGCCAGCGACATACAACGACATCTTGTGGCAGCCTACGTACCGGCACGTTATAGGGCCATCGGATCGCGACCATCCTGGCGCCTGGATGACGTGCAGAGCTGGTTGGCTCATATGGCGAACGACCTCGATCGGCGCGGCACCCGGGAGCTGGCGTGGTGGCAAATGGCGGACTCGATACCAGCCTGCAGCCGTGCTCTGATCGCCTGCATACCATTGCTACTCGTGAGTCTCGTTTTCTGGACCCTCACACTGAAAACTTCGCCATGGGTCTAAATTTTGGCGTTTTTGCATCTTTGATATATGGGGCGTATTTTGTGCGTCCCGGCCCTCTTCCGGCTCAGGTCAATTGGACCTGGCGCCGTCCGTTGCGGATTGTCGGAAGTTATATGAGGCGCGGACTACTTGGCGGACTGACAGGGGGCCTGCTGCTTCTCGGATTCGCGATCTTTTTCGGCCGCCCCTTCCGGCAGCGATACCACTGCTATGGCGCGTCGCAACCTATGCAGCGGTTTACGCGGTAGGACCACTCTGCGGCGCACTCTACGGAACCTTCGCGGGTCTCTTCGTCGCCATCGCCTCCGGCCTTGAGGACAACATCGATCTCACCCGGTCGACCAGCCCCGCGCAGTCCCTGGCCGCCGACCGGGCCCGTGCCCTGGCCCGCTGCGCCGTCCTCACCCTGCCTCTAGCAGTGTTCTTGATGCCCACGCTCGGCTGGTGGGCGGGCATCGCGTACGCGATGCCGGTATCAGCGCTGCTCGTCCTCAGAAACAGTGCCTGGATGCGCTGGCTACTTTTTGTACGGTGCTGGCTGCCCCTCCGAGGCCGGCTGCCGTGGCGCGTGGCCACCTTCCTCGAGGACGCTCATCAACGCGACGTGCTGCGCCAATCCGGTGCGGTCTACCTGTTTCGGCATGCATTGCTTCACACGCACCTCGCCACCGCGGCCCAGAAAGACCGACAAGCGTAACTGGACTCTCTCAAGGCGGTCGGGAGCAGCACCCCGCCTGAGCATCGATTAACACGAGGCCATGAGGCAATCAACCACGTTTGGCCTCTTTGGATGCTGCCGCACTCGAAGGTCGGCTGGGAGTGTAGCGAATACCGCTCTCATTGAGCGACCGAGCGATCGCGGCCGCGCTCATGCGTCCAGACGCCGGACGACGATCCATCTCACCGTTCCCGCGGTTACGACGTCAGCTACTGCGACGGTCAGACCTTTGGCGGGCCGAGTACGGATTCTGGCCGTTGTATCGCTAGCGCGACGACATTACGCACCCAGCGCAGTATGCCATACTCGGGATCACCGAGCCGGGCCGCGAGCGTTTTGGCGTCCGCACCGGTCAAAATTTCGCTATTGCCTGCGGCCAGCAGCCAACGGCGCAGCCGCCAGATCCGATCATCTCGCAGCAGTGTTCCGAACAATCTGCTCGCAGCCGGACTGTCAATTGAATCGAGTTTGACGAGCGCGGCAACGCGGACTTCAGGACTGGTGGAGCGGGTAGTGATGGCGATCAGGACGGTTTTAGCTTCCACCGCTGGTAGTAAGACCGCAGCTGCCGCCTGAACGCGGGCCGGAGTAATGCTGGTCGTGGCCAGCGATGCAAGGTACGTGCGCAGTGCTTCATCGTCATGGTGGACCAATAAGTCAATTGCGGTGGCTCGTTGCTTCTCCGGGGCGCTCTCGTCGAGTGCGAGTCGAGCAAGCGCGTCAGCGGATCCCAGAACACCCAGCAACACCGTTGCCGCGCGCAGTCGGAGGCTGGGGCGAGAACCAGATGCAGCGAGCCGGTCCAGCACCTTTCGACCGCTTGCCGGGTCCAACCGAGCGAGGCCTACCGCCGCCCGCATTCGGGAGCGCTGCCGTAGCCGGCGGGCACCGGCAGTACGCCTCAACAGGTCTAGGCCACGAGGATCCCCTAACGCGGTCAATGCCACTGCGGCCTCAATAGAGACAGCCGACCCGAGGCGTCGTTGTGCAAGTCGGCTAAGAATCTCTCCCGACTGTTGGCGGCCATTAACAGCCAATAGGTATCGCAGCTCGATCCTCTGATACATCCGGAATCGTTGCCGTCGCAGTAGCAGCTC
>NZ_BOMH01000144.1 GCF_016862095.1 Actinoplanes cyaneus | reverse complement strand
CTGCTGGAGCGGCTCGGCCTCCCGGCCCGCCACGCCACGGCCGCCGTGAACACGCTGTCGGTCGCCGAGCAGCAGCAGGTCTCGATCGCGAAGGCCCTGGCCGCCGAGGCGAGCGTGCTGATCCTCGACGAGCCCTCGGCGATCCTGACCGACGCCGAGATCGACGTGCTCTTCGACGTGGTCCGCCGGCTGACCGCGGAAGGCGTCGCGGTCATCTACATCTCGCATCGCCTGGACGAGCTGTTCCGCATCGCCGACGAGGTCACGGTGATGCGCGACGGAAAGACCATCGGGACGTACGGCATCGGCGACCTCACCGTCCGCAAGATCGCCGAGCTGATGGTCGGCGGCATCCTCTCCGACGAGCGTCCGCACCGGACGGTCCCCGACGGGCCGGCGGTCCTGGAGCTGGACGGGCTCGGTCGCGCCGGCAAGTTCCACGACGTCGGCGTCAGCGTGCGCGGGGGCGAGATCGTCGCGTTGTACGGCCTGGTCGGCTCGGGCGTCTCCGAGATCGCGGCCAGCATCTACGGCATCGATCGGGCCACCGCCGGTGAGCTGCGGGTGCACGGCAAGCCGGTCCGTCCGCGCTCGCCCCGCGACGCCCAGCGGCTCGGGATCGCGCTGCTGCCGGCGAACCGCAAGGCGGAGGGCATGTTCGGCTTCCAGTCGATCGCGTTCAACATCTCCGCGGGCCATCTGAAGCTGCTCTCCCGGTTCGGGACGTTCCTGGATCGTGGCCGGGAGCGGAGCGTCGCCGTCGACCTGATCACCCGGCTGTCGGTGAAGACGCCCAGTGAACGGCAGCCGATCAGCGCGATGTCCGGCGGCAACGCGCAGAAGGTCGTCCTCGCGCGGCAGCTGGTCGAGCGGCCGCGGGGCCGAGCCGACCCAGGGCGTGGACGTCGGCGCGAAGGAGGAGATCCACCGGATCATCACCGAGCTGGCCGAGAGCGGCACGGCTGTGCTGGTCGTGACGTCCGACCTGCCGGAGGCGCTGCGCATCGCCGACCGCATCCTGGTCGTCCGCGGCGGCACGACGACGGCGTCCTTCGGCCCGGACGCGAGTCAGGTGGACCTGCTGGCGGCGGCGGCCGGAGGGGACGCGTGAAACAGCGGGTCCTTCCGCCGCCGGTCACCGGTCAGGAGGCCGTGCTGGTGGGCGTCCTCGTGATCCTCTGGACGGCGCTCGCGGTCAGCACCCCGGCGTTCCTGACCGCCGGCTCGATCCAGCCGCTGCTGGTGGCCACCGCGCCGGTCGCGCTCGTCGGGGTCGGCATGACGATCGTGATCATCACGGGCGGCATCGACGTGTCGGTCGGTGGCGCGATCATGGTCTGCTCGGTGCTGACCGCGAAGGCCCTGGTCGACGGCGGGGTGAACCTGGGGGTGGCGGTGCTGCTGTCGGTCGCCGCGGGTGCGCTGCTCGGGCTGGTCAACGGCGTGCTGATCGCGTACGGCCGGGTGCACGCCATCATCATCACGTTCGGCACCGCGAACCTGTTCCTCTTCGCGGGCCTGCGGATCTTCGGCTCCGGGACGGTCAACGGCATCCCCGGCACGCTGGCGTTCTTCGGGCGCGGGCCGGACGGGCGCACGCTCGGTGTCCCGCACGCGTTCCTGATCACGGTGCTGATCACCGGGCTGGCCTGGTGGTACCTGCGGCACACGGCCGGCGGCCGGCACTTCTTCGCGATCGGCGGGGACGCGGTGGCGGCCCGGCTGGCGGGCGTCCGGGTGCAGCGGCGCGTTCTTCTCGCGTACCTGATGACGGGTCTGCTCGTCGGTCTCGCCAGTTGCTTCGTGATCGCGCAGGGGACGTCCACGCTCGACCAGTCGGTGGGCTCCGGCAAGGAGCTCGCGGTGATCGCGGCGGTCGTCATCGGCGGGACGTCGATCATGGGCGGGCGCGGGTCGGTCCTCGGCACCCTGCTCGGCGCGCTGCTCGTGCAGTCGGTCGCGTCCGGCGTCACCCAGCTGGGCTGGCGCTCGCAACTGTCCGACCTGTTCGTCGGCCTCTTCATCATTCTGGCGGTCGGCGCCGACCTGCTGCGCGCCCGTACCAGGAGGAACCGATGAGCCGGGCCGTCCGCATCCTGCTCACGCAGCGGATCGCGCTGCTCGCCGTCCTCATCGTCGCCGTCGTGGTCACCTTCTTCGTCCAGGACGCCGGCGGCTACCTGACCGCCTCCTACGACTTCGACTACATGTCCGCATCCC
>NZ_BOMH01000143.1 GCF_016862095.1 Actinoplanes cyaneus | reverse complement strand
GCGCGGCCGGCCCGCCACCCGCCAGACCCGCCGAATACTCAGCACGCCCGGATAACAGCCTTCTCGAACACTCACTAAGAATCACGGCCCCTACTGGCCTATGCTGTTAGCTGTGCGCCCAAACATTGCCTCTCGGCTAGAACCGTCCACTCCAACTCTGCAAGATCTAATCTCCCAGATCGATGAAGGCGAGGTGAAAGTTCCGGCATTCCAACGTCGTTTCGTCTGGAAGGACACGCAAGCACTTGAGCTCCTAGACAGCCTCGCAAGCAACTACCCAGTCGGAAGCTTGTTGTTATGGCGAACAGGTGACAAGCTCGTCACCGATCGTAACATTGGTGATTTTACTCTTCCAGAGACGGATGACCACAGCCCAACTGATTACGTGTTGGACGGGCAGCAACGCCTAACTGTGATCTACTCATGCCTCGGCGCTGCGGAAGAGAGTTCAGGATTCGCTGCTGGCTATGACCTTCTTGAGGATGCCGGCTTCGTGCCTCTGCCCGAGAATCCACCAGTTCATGTTTTCCCCTTGCGGATACTTTTCCGCACAAGCAGGTTGCTGGACTTCAGGACAGCACTACAGGCGCATCCTAAAGGCCATGACCTACAAAAAGACCTCGATAATCTGGTACGCGTTTTGACGGGATATCGGCTTCCGGTAGTTACACTTAAAAATCTTACACTTGATGAGGTTTGTCCAATCTTCGAGAGGATTAATAGCTCTGGGACGCGCCTGTCTATTTATGACCTCATGGTCGCGGCAACGTGGTCACGTAACTTCGATCTCAACGAACGAGCGAAACAACTAGCTACTGCTCTGGAAGGAAAGGATTTCGACGAGGTTCAAGGGACTACCTTGTTGAAAGTTCTCTCGGCTCTCGACTCGAATTCGACAGATAGAGAGTCGATCATAGCTCTACGCGGAAAGCCTGCTACGCATCTAGATACGCTCGTAGAACGCGCGAAAGGAGCACTGGAAAGAGCGGTCGATTTCTTCGTAACAGAATTCCGTGTGCATAGCCTTGACTTTCTGCCCTATGAAGCTCATCTAGTCATTCTGGCGGCGATTTTTGGCGAGCGAAAGGCTTTGAGTGACCTTGAAGTGCGGCGTGTCCGGCAGTGGTTTTGGCGTTCAGCTTTTACTGAGCACTATCGCGGTGCATCTGAATCTTTCGTCAACAAGAGCTTGGCCGCTACCCGAAGCTTCGTTCTTGACAACGCCATTGCGGCCGATGAATTCGGCGGCATGCCCACTATTCGCACCTTGCTACGGTTGGGATTCAGGAAGAATGGCGCCGGTGCGCGCGCTTTCGCACTGGCCATGGCTAAGCGGGGACCTAGGAATATAACGAACGGCTCTTCTATCGATGCCTACTCTGCTCTAAGCGTCTACAACAAGCACCAGTTCCACCACATTTTCCCCCAAGCTTTCCTCAAGCGGACCGATGCCGACGCGGACCCGAACCGGCTGATGAACATCTGTCTGCTGGCTGCTAGTGAAAACAACGCTATCAGCGATGCTGAGCCCAACGTCTACCTTCCAGAATTGGTGAATAGGCACGGGGTGCAAGCTGAAGCCATCTTCGGATCGAATCTGCTTCCGGGTCCAACTGGATTCGACTACGGGTCGTGCAGCTACGACGACTTCTTGGAAGCGCGCGCGAATGCGGCTGCGGTTTGGATTGGCGAACTTTGTGGTGGAGACCATTGATGAGATTGGCAAGTGCTAGTAGCTGCGAACCAGCTTAACGCAGGGTGATGGCACAAACGTATGACTGTAGACAGATGTCCGAGGCTGGGGGTGGGGACCAGTTGGGGACCACACGCTACGCGTGGCGGGACATGTCCTGCACACTTGACCGTCGATTGAACGCGGCACATCGCGTCTGACGTGCGTGAACGCCGACTCCAACGGGCTGGGGGTCAAGGGGTCGCAGGTTCAAATCCTGTCAGCCCGACTTTGTGAAAGGCCAGCTCAGCTGGTCCTTCATTTGTCGACCTTGATGCTTCTCCTTGCGCGCGACACGCTGTTTTGCACGTACGCGCGTACGGTCTTCTCGGAATTGGCAGGGATCTTCGCCTCTGTGCTGCGGCTTGGCAGCGCCAGGATTCTTTTCTGAATCGATCTCACTTTCAGACAGGGGTGTTGAGCAGGAGTTTCATGGCTGCGCTGGTCGGATCTTCTTTCGCGTCACTGCTAGTGGATGGCGAAGCGGCGCTGCGTCCGGCATGGACGATCACGACACATCGGTGACACGAACGCTCGTACGGTGATCTTGTCTGGCTACTCGACTCTGCTGCCGCCGATGACTCCATGATTGAGCC
>NZ_BOMH01000142.1 GCF_016862095.1 Actinoplanes cyaneus | reverse complement strand
AGCATCGATCAGTGCTGAAGCCGGTAGGCGGGAGGGCGGGCTGTCACCTTCGGCATTTTGCTCACCGGCCTCGCCCGAGCCCGGAGGCGGCCAGGTCGAGACGGCTGCGACGCAAGCCCAGCGGACTCACGCCATACCAGCGGCGGACCGCCCGGCTCAGCGACGACTGATCAGTCAGCCCGACCATGGCGGCGACCTGACCCAGAGGTGCCCCGGTGGCGGTGATCAGGTGATAGGCGGCGTCCTTACGGACCTCGTCGCGCAGCTCGCCGAAGGTCGTACCGGCCTGTGACAGCCGCCGCTCGACGGTCCGCGGGTGGGTCCGCAACTGGCGAGCGATCTCCGGCAGGCTCGCCGAGCGGGTGCCGATCGATTGACCCAGCAGGCGCACCACCTCGTCCTCGATGCGCAGCTCGGGGCTCGGGTAGTGCTGACGCATGTACTCCCGCAACGCCTCCCGGACGAACGGGTCGGCGCCGGTGACCGGGACGCCACCGGCAGTCCGCGCAATGCGCAGAGCGCTGCTCCGCTGGTCGAATCGGGTCTGCACCCCGTAGAACTCCTGGTACCGGTTCAACGCCGCTGGTGGCCGATGGGCGAGATGGACGGCGACCAAGCCGTACTCACCCCCGGACAGCAGCCCGAGAACCCGATGCAGCAAGCCCAGTGACAGGTCGGCGACCTGCGGCAGCAGCGGGCCGATCAGGCAATCGAAGCGAACCGACCGCAGCTCCGGCCGGTCGGCGACGGGCTCGGCCGTGACGGCGAGCGAAGGGCTGTGGACGAACAGGAACCGGGTGATGGCGTCGATGGCGTCGCTGATCGTCAACGAGTGCTGGATGACGGTGGCCAGGCGGCCGAGCACCGCGAAATCTTGCCGGGCGGCCAGCCGAAGCCCCAGGTCGGGACAGTTCAGCTCGGCCGCGAAGGCCTCCAGGACCTCGCCCGCCGTCCGCGCCCGAACCATCTCGTCGGCGCTGTCGAGGACGGCCGGCACCACGTCGAACCGGCCGAGCATGGACGCCGCGTCGCCGCCGAGCTCCTGGACGAGTTCCGGGAGACCGCGCAGACCTGCCGCACGCACCATCACGCTCATGTCGTCTCCGGTCAAATCTTCGTCGCCCGCAGACAAGCCCCGGGCAGTCGTGAGCAGCACGCTTGTCGCCATGGCGAAGCAACCCGGCGAACCGGTGATCGACGATACGCTTCCCGGCCCGGCTGCCGGCCCGGTCGCCGATCGCCGACCCGGCATCTCCGCTCCTGTGCACCGGCGTGCGACCGGAGACGCATCATCAGCCGTCATCCTCGTCCGGCTCGGACCACTGGCATCGGCCTATTGGTGACCGGACGCCGGCGGCCGGGGTGTCACCTCGTGAATCTGCCGCCGGTGGGTCGCGGCGGTGTGGCCCCACCACCGGCGGACGCATCGGCTGAGAACCGCCGGCTCGGCGAAGTCCAGGTGGGTGGCGATCACGGACAGCGGCAGCTCGGTGCCGGTCAGCAAGCAATGGGCGCGTTCCCGGCGTACGCAATCGAGGATCTCGGCGAAGGAGAGCCCCTCGTCGGCGAGGGCACGCTGGATCGTGCGCGGTTGCAGCGCGATCACCCGCGCCACGTCGGCCAGCGCTGTCGACCGCACGCCGAGCCGGTCGCTCAGCGCGTTCCGCACCCGCCAGGCCAGGCCGGAGCGCTCGGCCTGACCGGACAGCACCCCGGCGGGCACCCGGAGCACGGCGGACCGGCTCCCGAACCGGACCTTGGCCCCGAACGCCTCGCTGTAACCGTGCGTCCCGCCGGGCGCGGTGCCGGGCAGGTGGACCGACCGCGGACCGTAGTCGCCGCGCAACCGGCGCAGGCCGTGATGCAGGACGAGCAGCGCCGGGCCGGGCTGCGGCACGTCGTCGGGCAGGCGCAGGCCGACGACCTGCCGCGCGCCGCAGGGATCGGCCACCACGGAGAACTCCGCCAGTTCCGCCAGCTGCGACGTCACTGTCGTCGTAGCCGGGCCCGGATACTGACCGGACCGGTCCCGGGTCCCCGAATGCCCCCGGCGAACGTCCTCCGAGACAACAGTGACCACATCACCGACAACGTTCACGCGGATTCCTCCCATAGCAGGCCACCAGGAAAGACGATGCGTTCACGCGCTGGTTCACACCAGGGCGCAGGAAACTCCCGCCGCGCAGGCGGCGACGCCGTCCCGGCCGGGCAGATCACGCCGTCAACTTACCCGGCGAAGCGCCGGTGAGCCGATCCCGGCCATCGCGCACCCGGGGAGGTGTGAGCCACTAGTCGTCGTCCTGGATCAATGCCCACGGTCGGCTTCCTCCCTAGCGTCGTCGGCGTGAGCAACGAGACTGAAGTGATCATCGTCGGGGCCGGGCCGGTCGGCCTGATGCTCGCCGCCGAACTGCGGCTGGCCGGGGTGTCCACGGTCGTGCTGGAGCGGGCGGACGCACCGGGCGTACATCCCCGGGCCCTCGGCCTGCAC
>NZ_BOMH01000141.1 GCF_016862095.1 Actinoplanes cyaneus | reverse complement strand
TGAGCGCACCCTGCTGATCACCACGCGGCGGCTGGCCGGGGTGACCGTCGACCCGGTGACCCGCCGGGCGCGGGTGGGGGCCGGCGTGCGCTGGCAGCAGGTGGTCGACGCCGCCGCCCAGCACGGGCTCGCGCCCCTGGTCGGGTCCTCACCGCTGGTGGGCGTGGTCGGTTACACCCTCGGCGGCGGACTGAGTGCGACGATGGGACGAAAGCACGGCTGGGCGTCCGACCACGTCACCGCGCTGGACATCGTCACCGCCGACGGCGAGGCGCGGCACGTCGATGCGCAGAACGAGGCTGAGCTGTTCTGGGCGGTCCGCGGGGCGAAGAGCAACCTGGGCGTGGTCACCGCCATCGAGTTCGCCCTGTTCCCGGTCACCCGGCTGCACGGCGGGGTGCTGATCTTCCCGGGCGACCATGCCGAGTCCGTACTGCGGGCCTATGCCGCCCTGACCGCCCAGGCGCCGGATGAGCTGACCAGCTCGATCGCCTTCATGCGCCTGCCGGATCTGCCGGTGTTCCCGGAGCCGCTGCGCGGGACGTTCACGGTGCATGTGCGGATCTCTTTCCTGGGCTCGGCGGCGGACGCGGACGCGCTGCTCGAGCCGCTGCGGGCCGCTGGGCCGGTGGTGATCGACACCGTCGCCGACCTGCCGTACACCGATTTCGCCTTGATCTACTCCGACCCCGAGGGCCCGGCGCCGTTCGCCGAGCGCACGCTGAGCCTGCCGCCCTTGACCGGCGACCTGGTCGAGCGGCTGATCGAGGGGTTCGGGGCGCAGGCCGACGTCCCGGCCACCATCGTCGAGCTGCGTCATCTCGGCGGGGCGCTGCGCACCACTGCGGCCGGAGCCGGGGCCGCCGGTCTGCGTGCGGCGGAGTTCGTCCTGTGGGTCGTCACCGTCGGGGACCCCGAACAGACGCGGCCGGCCGTGCTCTGGACCGGGGAGCTGTTCGCCACGTTGGAGCCGTGGGCGCTGGCGGGCAAGCACCTCAACTTCATCGGGCAGGAGGATCTCGGCGCCGAGGCGGTCCGGGCGGCGTATCCGGAAGCGACCTACCACCGGCTGGCCCGGGTCAAGGCGACCTACGACCCGGCCAACGTCTTCCGGCTCAACCACAACATCCTGCCGTCGGCCACGGACTGAACCTTCGGTGTCGGCATCCGTCGTACGTCGCATGGTGCGGTTTCTTCTGCTGGGCCCGGTGCGAGCCGTTACGGACACGGGTGCGATCACTCTCGGTTCACCGCAGCAGAGCGGGCTGCTGGCCCTGCTGCTCCTGCGGCACGGTCCGGTGCCGATCGACGACGTGGTGGACGCGCTGTGGGGCGAGAACCCGCCGGCGTCGGCGCACAGCACCGTCCGCACGTATGCCGCCCGCCTGCGGCAGGTGCTCGCGGGTCACCCGGTCGAGCTGCGCCGATCGGCCGGGGGCTACCACCTGGTCCGGCACGCAGCTGACGTCGACGCGGAGGAGTTCGACCGGCTCGTCGAGCAGGCCCGTCAGGCGCGGCGCTCCGGTGACGTGGCCGGGGCCGCGTCGCGGCTGCGCCGGGCGCTGGGTCTGTGGTCGGGCCGGGCGCTGGGCGGTGTGCGGGCCGAGTTCGCCGCCGCCCAGCGCGTTCGCCTGGAGGAGTCCGGTCGTGCCGCGCGTGAGCAGTTGTTCGACGCGGAGCTGGCGCTCGGCCGTCACGAGGCGATCTGCGCCGATCTGGGTGCGGCGGTCGCCGAGCGCCCGGTGGACGCGCGCCTGACCGAGCTGTGGATGACCGCGCTGCACCGCTGCGGCCGGACGGTGGAGGCGCTCGACGCGTTCCGCCGGTTGCGGGCGCAGTTGCACGAGCAGCTCGGTATCGAGCCCGGTCCCGGGCTGCAGCGACTGCACCAGCGGTTGTTGCAGGGCGGCGACGCGCTTGCCGTGCCCGAGGAGCCCCCGGCGGAGCGGCCGGATCAGATGCCTCCCGGCGTACGGCATTTCACCGGCCGCCGTGCCGAGATCGACCGGCTGCGCCGAGTGCTCACCGAGGACGGCGTGCCGGTCGCCGGCATCACCGGTCTCGGCGGCTCCGGCAAGTCGGCCCTCGCCGTGCACCTGGCGCGTCTGCTCGCCGACCGCTTCCCGGACGGCCGGATCTACCTGGACCTGCGAGCCCGCACCGGCCGGCCGGTCAGCGCTCACGAGGCCCTCGGATCGCTGCTGCGCTCGCTCCGGCCCGGCGTCACGCTGCCGGAGACGACCGCGGAGCGCTGCACACTCTGGCGCACCGCAGCGTCCGGACGCGACCTGCTGGTCGTGCTCGACGACGCCGACAGCAGCGCGCAGGTCGAGCCCCTGTTGCCGGGCTGCGCGGTGATCGTCACCGCGGCACGCCGGCTGATCGAACTGCCCACGGTGGCGTGGCAGCGGCTGGGCCCGCTCAGCGACGAGGAGTCGCTGCGCCTGCTCGGCGAGATCGCCGGGCACCAGCGCGTCGACGCCGAACCCGACGCCGCCGCCGAGCTGGTCGCCGCCTGTTCCGGTCATCCCCTGTCGGTACGGATCGCCGCCGCCCGTCTGCTCGACCGGCCGCGGTGGACCGTCTCGCAGATCATGGCGCAGCTCGCCGACGACCTGCGGCAACCGGTCGTCATGCACGAGGACTGCAAGATCGTCGACGAGCCGATCCGCCGGGCCGAAGCGCGACTCCGAGCGGTCTCGGCGAGCGTCTTCCGCCTCGCCGCACTCGCCGACGAGCCGC
Source organism: Actinoplanes cyaneus (assembly GCF_016862095.1). Taxonomy (GTDB): domain Bacteria; phylum Actinomycetota; class Actinomycetes; order Mycobacteriales; family Micromonosporaceae; genus Actinoplanes; species Actinoplanes cyaneus. The sequence continues at coordinate 235 of NZ_BOMH01000141.1, read as the reverse complement.
TGCGAACCGTCGACGACGTCACCGCGATGACCGGACTGCCACGCCCGGAAGCCCGCGCGGCGCTGGAGGACCTCGTCGACGCCCACCTGCTCGAAGCCGTCGGCATCGACAGCTACCGTTACCCGGTCCTGATCCAGGCCTTCGCCCGGCGGCGCGCCGAGGAGATCGAGGGCCCGGACCGCTGCGGCATGGCCCTCGCCGGTCTCGTCCGGGCGCTGGTCGCCGCGGCGGGATG
>NZ_BOMH01000140.1 GCF_016862095.1 Actinoplanes cyaneus | reverse complement strand
CGCCGTGTCGACGGTGACCGCCGGACCCTCCAAACCGAACGTGTACGAGACACGACCCGAGATCACCGAGGACGCCGTACCGGTGAGCAGATGTCCTTCGGCGGCGTCGGCCGCCCCGCTGCCGTACCCCATGAAGGTGGCGCCGACGAACACGCCCACCGGCTCGCCGCGCAGGCCGAGCGGGTCGACCCCGGCGCTTTCGAACGCCTCCCACGAGGTCTCCAGCAGCAGCCGCTGCTGCGGGTCCATGGCGAGGGCCTCGCGCGGCGAGATCCCGAACAGGCCGGCGTCGAACTCGGCCGCCGCGTAGAGGAAGCCGCCCTCGCGGGCGTACGTGGTCCCGAGGTGGTTCGGATCCGGGTGATAGAGGCGGTCCATGTCCCAGCCACGGTCGTCCGGGAACGGCCCGATCGCGTCGGTGCCGGTGGCGACCAGGTCCCACAGCGCCTGGGGCGTCTCGACGCCGCCGGGCAGCCGCAGTCCGAGGCCGACGATCACGATCGGATCGTCGCCGGTCACCGCGGCGGCCTCGGCTCGCGGCGGCGGCGCGGCTTCGCCGAGGAGCTTCTCCAGTACGTACGAGGTGAGCCGCGCCGAGTCCGGGTGGTCGAAGACCAGCGTGACCGGCAGCGCCAGACCCAGCACCGGCTGCAGGCGGTTACGCAGCTCGACCGCGGTGAGCGAGTCGAAGCCCAGCTCCCGGAACGCCCGGTCGGGCGCGATGGCGGCGGCCGAGGCGTGACCGAGGGCCGCGGCGACCTCGGCGCGCACCAGGTCGAGGACAGTGCGCCGCTGGTCGGCCGGACTCTGCCCGGCGAGGCGGGCGGCCAGCCCGGTCTCCGCGACGACGGTGGTCACCGTCGCCTCGGGCAGGTCGGCGAGGAGCGGACGCGGCCGGGCCGCCGTGAAGATCGGCAGGAACTCGTCCCACCGGACGTCGGCGATCGTGACGAGGTCTTCCCCGGCGCCGACGGCCCGCACGAGCGCCGCCACCGCCGGCTCGGGGTCCATCCCGGCCAGTCCCTGGCGGCGCAGGGCGGTGGCCGCCTCCGCGTCACCGGCCATACCGACGCGCGCCCACGGGCCCCAGGCGATCGAGGTGCCGGGGCGACCGGCGGCGCGCCGACGCTGGATCAGGGCGTCGAGGGCGGCGTTGGCAGCGCCGTACGCGGCCTGCCGCCCGCTGCCCCAGGTGGCCGAGATCGAGGAGAACACCACGAACGCGTCCACGTCGCCGGCCAGTTCGTCGAGATGCAGCGCGCCGTCGACCTTCCCGCGCAGCACCCGGTCCAGGTGTTCCTGATCAGCATCGATCAGCGCCACGTCCTCGCCGACACCGGCCGCGTGCACCACCGCGTCGATCGGCCCGGTCCTGGCCAGCAGCGCCGCCACGGCGGTGCGGTCGCCGAGGTCGCAGGCGTGCACCTCGGCGCCGGGGATGTCGGTCTCGCCGCCCCGGCGCGAGACCAGGACGAGCCGATCGGCGCCGTTCCCGGCGGCCCAGCGGGCGACCTCGCCGCCGAGCCCGCCGGTGCCGCCGGTGACGAGCACCGTTCCGCGCGGCCGCCAGGGCGGGGAGGACGCGCCGGCCGGGGCGTGGGCGAGGCGCCGTGCCAGCACACCGCCGGCACGCAGCGCGAGCTGGTCCTCGGCGCCCAGGCCGCCACCGAGGATCGCCGCGAGCCGCTCGGCGGCACGGGTGTCGATGACGGCGGGCAGGTCGAGCAGGCCACCCCACAGACCGGGGTGCTCCAGACCGACGGCCCGGCCGAAGCCCCAGAGAGCCGCCTGGGCGATGTCGACCGGTCCGTCCGCCCGGCCGGTCGCCACCGCGCCCCGGGTGACGATCCACAGCGGGACGTCCGTCTCGGCCGTCACCAGCCCGTGGACCAGCGGCAGCGTCTCGTCGACCGTGCCGAGCAGCGAGATGACGCCGGAGAGCGGCTCGCCGGTGGGAACGGGGGTGACCGTGGCGCCGAGGCCGGTAAGGGTCTCGGCGAGGCCGTACCTGTCGTCGCCGACCACGGCCCAGGTGCCGGTGAGGCGGCCGCCGGCCGGGACGGTCAGCGGCTTCCAGGTGATCCGGTACCGCCACGAGTCGAGCAGGTCGCGTTCCCGGCCGCGGGCGCGCCACGCGGCCAGTGCCGGGAGCAGGCCGGCGACGGCGCTCGTCTCGACCCCGAGCCGGCCGGCCAGGTCAGCGGCGTCGCCACCCTCGACGGCCGACCAGAAGTCGTCGTCGCGGTGGTCACGGGTCCGTGTCCCCTTCCCCGGCCAGAAGCGTTCCCGCTGGAAGGGGTAGGTCGGCAGGTCGGCGGGCCGGACACCGGGGAACAGCGCGGTCCAGTCCACCGGCACGCCGGTGACGTGGAGGTTGGCCAGCGCGGTCAGGGCGGTGGTGACCTCGTCGCGGTCCCGGCGCAGCAGCGGCACCGCATCGTCGACCATCGCCGACAGCACCGCGTCCGGGCCCAGCTCCACGAACCGCACGCCGTCACCGAGTTCGGCGACCGCGTCGGCGAATCGCACGGTGTCACGCACGTGCGCCACCCAGTACTCCGGCTCCGACCAGCGCTCGTGGCCTGGCTGGAACGTCAGACCGGCGACCACCGCGCGGAACTCGGCCAGCATCGGCTCCATCAACCGCGAGTGGAACGCATGGCTGGT
>NZ_BOMH01000139.1 GCF_016862095.1 Actinoplanes cyaneus | reverse complement strand
AATCGATACCGAGAATCTCGGCGAACAGGCCGCACAAGATCTCCTCGGTCGCGGTCGCCGGCGCACGCCCGCCGACATCGCTGAAGTCCGGGGCCGGCAGGGCGGCATGATCGAGTTTGCCGTTCACCGTCACCGGCAGGACGTCGAGCACGACCAGCAGCGGCAGCATGTAATCCGGCAGACGCTGCGCCGCGAACTCCCGCACTACACCCGTGTTCAGGTCGCCCTGCGCAGGAACCAGATAGCCGATCAACTGGTTGTCCCGCACGATCACCGCAGCCTGCCCGACCTGCGGATGCGCCTGCAACACCGCCTGGACTTCGCCCGGCTCGATCCGGAACCCCCGCACCTTCACCTGATCATCGGCACGGCCCGCGAACATCAGCTCGCCGCCGGCGGTCCACTTCACCCGGTCGCCTGTGCGATACACCCGCTCACCGCTGCCGAACGGATCCGCGATGAACCGGGAGGCGGTCAACGCCGGCCGGCGCACATAACCACGCGCCACGCCCGGACCCGACACATACAACTCGCCGACCACACCGGCCGGCACCGGACGCAGCCATTCGTCGAGCACCAGGACCCGCACATTCGCGATCGGCCCACCGATCGACACCACATCCGACAAGGGGTGGCTCATCGTCGCGCAGACCGTTACTTCGGTCGGCCCATACGCATTGATCAACCTACGACCGGACCAGCGCTCCACCAGGCTCGGCGGACATGCTTCACCAGCCACCACCAGCGTGCCCACCGACTCCGGCAACTCGCCGACCGACGCCAGCACCGACGGCGGGACCGTCACATGCGACACCGAGAACCGCTCACAGACCTCGGCCAATGCACGCTGGGGCGGCAGCCACTCCGGCGACAGTGTCACCAACGCCGCGCCAGATGCCAGGGCAACACACAGTTCCGACACCGACGCGTCGAAACTCCACGACGCCAACTGCAGAACCCGTGAACCCGCACCGATCGCGAACCGGTCCGCCTGCGCCACCACCAGGTTGCCGACACCACGATGCGTGACCGCCACACCCTTGGGCACACCCGTCGAGCCCGACGTATAGATCACATACGCCACGTCGTCCACCGACACCGGCACCGGATCCACCACCGGCCCGGCCAACGCCTGCTCCAGCAGCAGATGCGGAACACCGGACGGCACCAGATCCACGGTCTCTGCCGTGCACACCACCAGGGCCGGGGCCGCGTCGCTCACCATGAACTCGATCCGGTCCCGCGGATACTCCGGGTCCACCGGAACAAACCCCGCACCCGCCCGGGAAACACCCAGCAACACCGACGGCACCTGCCCCGAACGAGGCACCAGCACCGCTACCAGGTCACCACGGCCGACACCCCGCCCTCGCAACGCCCCCGCGACAGCACCAGCGGCAACATCCAGCTCGGCGTACGTGACCTCGCCGGCGTCCCCGACGACCGCGACCGCGGCCGGGGACTGCACCACCTGAGCCGCGAACAACTGCGCCACCGACAACAGCGGCACCGGGCGGGCCGTGTCGTTCCACTCGCCGAGAATCCGTGACCGCTCCTGATCACCGAGCACCTCGACCGCGCCGAGCCGCAGCGACGGATCCGCGGCGACCTGCTCCAGGACCCGCACCAGACGATCAGCCAGGCCACGCGCCGTCACCTCGTCGAACAGATCCACCGCATAGACCAGCGCACCCGACAGACCAGCCGCCGCACCCGACTCCGTGCGACGCTCGGACAACGTCAACGACAGATCCACCCGAGCCGACATCCCACCCGAGCGCACCTCATGCACCCGCGTACCAGGAAGCGTCCACTGCTGATCCGGCACGTTCTGCAACGTCAACATCACCTGGAACAACGGATGCCGCGCCAGCGACCGCGTCGGATTCAGCTCCTCGACCAGCCGTTCGAACGGCACGTCCTGATGCGCGTACGCGGACAGGTCCGTCTCCCGAACCCGCGCGAGTAGATCGGCGAACGACGGATCACCCGACAGGTCCGTACGCAAAACCAGAGTGTTGACGAAGAATCCGACCAGGTCGTCGACTGCCGCATCCCCACGACCGGCAACCACCGTGCCGATCGGAACGTCGGTGCCCGCCCCCATCCGCGACAACAACACTCCTAGGGCCGCGTGCGCCACCATGAACATCGTCGAGCCGTTACGCCGGGCCAGTTCCACCAGCCGGCCGTGCGTCTCGGCATCCACCTCGATCCGAACCGCGCCGCCCTCGAACGACGCCGCCGCCGGACGCGACCGGTCGACGGGCAACGTCAGCTCCTGCGGCGCGTCCGACAGCGCCTCACGCCAATAGCCCAACTGCCCGGCGACCAGGCTCTGCTCGTCGTCGAGCTCACCGAGGACCTCGCGCTGCCACAACGCGTAATCGGCGTACTGCACCGGCAGATCAGCCCAGTCCGGAGCCCGACCCTGCCGGCGCGCCGCATACGCCGTCCGCAGATCCGCACTCAGCAAACCCATCGACCAGCCATCAACCGCAATGTGATGCGCCACCACCTGCAACACGAACTCGCCGGCACCCAACACCAGCAGACACACCCGCCACGGCAGATCAACACTCAGGTCGAACCGGGCAGCACCGTCCTCAGCCAGCACCGACGCGACATCCGCCTCGACAACCTCCGACACCAGCAACGCCGGGCGACCAGCATCGCCGTCCAGAATCTGCTGACAGGCCACCCCATTCACT
>NZ_BOMH01000138.1 GCF_016862095.1 Actinoplanes cyaneus | reverse complement strand
TGGTTGACCGCCGTGCCCCGCACGACGGCCAGGACCCGGCGGCCGGCGGCGCGGGCGGTCGAGAGCCGCTCCACCAGGAACACGCCGGCGCCCTCACCCCAGGCGGTGCCGTCGGCCCCGGCGCCGAACGCCTTGATCCGCCCGTCCGCGGCCAGACCGCGCTGCTGGCTGAAGTCGAGGAACGCGGTCGGGGTCGACATCACCGTCACGCCGCCGACCAGCGCCATCGAGCACTCGCCGGAGCGCAGCGCCTGGCCGGCCAGGTGCAGCGCCACCAGCGACGACGAGCACGCCGTGTCGACGGTGACCGCGGGCCCCTCGAGACCGAAGGTGTACGAGACGCGGCCCGACAGGACGCTGGCCGCGTTGCCGGTGCCGATGTGCCCGGCCGAGGCGGCCACGTCGTCCTGCCCCTCGTCGAGCAGCGCCACGTAGTCCTGGCCGTTGGTGCCGGCGAACACGCCGATCCGCTCGCCGCGCAGCGACAGCGGGTCCAGGCCGGCCCGCTCGAACGCCTCCCACGAGGTCTCCAGCAGCAGCCGCTGCTGCGGGTCCATGGCGAGCGCCTCGCGCGGCGAGATGCCGAACAGCGCCGCGTCGAAATTGGTCGCGCCGGCCACGAAGCCGCCCTCGCGGGCGTAGGTCGTGCCGGGGTGCTCCGGGTCCGGGTGGTAGATCGCGTCGAGGTCCCAGCCGCGGTCGGCCGGGAAGGCGCCGATCGCGTCGGTGCCGGACGCGAGCAGCTCCCACAGCGCCTCGGGCGTGTCCGCACCTCCGGGAAGACGGCAGGCCATGCCCACGATGACGAGCGGATCGCCGGTGGTGACGGCGACCGGTACGTCCGGGGTCGCCGCGGGCAGCGTGCCCACGAGCCGATCGAGCAGGTACGCGGTCAGCCGTTCCGCGTCCGGATAGTCGAAGGCCAGCGTGGCCGGCAGGGTCAGCCCGGTCGCCGCGACCACCCGGTTGCGCAGCTCCATGGCGGTCAGCGAGTCGAACCCGAGCTCCTGGAACGAGCGCCCGGCCGGCACCGCGTCGGCCGAGCGGTGACCGAGCACGGCGGCCGTGAGCCCACGCACCTCGGACAGCACCGTCCGATGCGCCTCCGCGACGGGCAGCTCGGCCAGCCGCACGGCGAGCGGCAGCCGCCCCTCGACGGTCACCTCCCGGCCCCGCGCCAGTACCTGCGGCAGGTCGGCGAGGATGGCAGCGGGCCGGACCGCTCCCAGCTCGGCGGCGAACCGGTCCCAGCGGACGTCCGCGACGACCACCGAGGGTTCGCCACCGGCGACGGCATCGGCCAGCGCGGCGAGCGCGTCGGCCGGCTGGAGCAGGGCGAGTCCGGTCCGGCGGAACTGCGCCGACGCGGCGTGCCCGGCCATCATGCCGGCGTCCGCCCACGGCCCCCAGGCGATCGAGGTGGCGGGCAGCCCGAGGGTGGCCCGGTGCTCGGCCAGGGCGTCGAGGGCGGCGTTGGCGGCGGCGTAGTTCGCCTGGCCCGGGTTGCCGAAGACCCCCGCGGTCGAGGAGAACAGCACGAACGCGGTCAGCGGCCGGGCCATGGTCAGCTCGTGCAGCAGTCGCGCGGCGTCCGCCTTGCCGGCCAGCACGGTGTCGAGGCGAGCGGCGTCGAGCCCGCTGATCAGGCCGTCGTCCAGGACACCGGCGGCGTGCACGACGGCCAGCTCCGGCTCGTCGTCGAACTCGCGGATCAGGGCGGTGACGGCGGCCCGGTCGGTGAGGTCGCACGTACGGACCTCGGCGCCCGGGATGTCGGTGGTGCCGCCGTGCCGGGAGACCAGCACGATCCGGGACGCGCCGTTCGCCGACGCCCAGCGGGCGACCTGCCGGCCCAGCCCGCCGGTGCCACCGGTGATCAGAAGTGTCCCGCTCGGCTGCCACGGCCGGCCGGACCGCGAGGGCGCGGGGGTGAGGCGCCGAACCAGGACGCCCGCTCCCCGGACCGCGATCTCGGACTCGTCGCCGAGCCCGCCCGCCAGGATTGCGGCAAGACGGATGGTGGACCGGGCATCGGGGCGCTCCGGCACCTCGATCAGGCCACCCCATCGGTCCGGGTGCTCCAGCGCCGCGACACGGCCGAGCCCCCAGATCTTGGCGTTCTCCGGATCGGTCGTGTCGCCGGTGAGCAGCCAGAGCGGGGCGTCGATCCCCGCCTGGACCAGGGTGAGCGCCTCGTGCACGCCGGCCGGGCGAGCGACCACACCGCTGATCGGCTCGGTGAGCTCCGGCAGATCGGCCAGGCTGTCCAGGCGGATGACGGTGGCGCCGGGCAGGTCCACGTCGGTGCCGACCGCCAGCCACGTGCCGGTCGGTGTGCCGGGGGTGGGGCCGGCCACCGGTTTCCAGGTGACGCGGTAGCGCCAGCCGGCGATCCGTGACCGTTCATGACCTCGGGCCCGCCACGTCGACAGCGCCGGCAGCACCGTGGCCACCGCCTCCTGGTCGACGCCGAGCTCCGCGGCCAGACTCGGGAGATCACCCAGCTCGACCGCGTCCCAGAAGCCGTCCTCACCGGTCGCGGACGGGTTCGCGGGCAGCAGCCAGTAGTGCTCGCGCTGGAACGGATAGGTGGCCAGGCCGGCCGGTTTCACCCCCGGGAAGAGCGAGGACCACTTGACCGGTACGCCGTTGGCCCACAGCCGGGCCAGGGCGCTCAAGGTCGTCGTGACCTCGTCCCGGTCCCGCCGCAGCAGCGGCACCGCA
>NZ_BOMH01000137.1 GCF_016862095.1 Actinoplanes cyaneus | reverse complement strand
CCCCTTCCAGCACCGGCGCTTCTGGCTCGAGCCCACACCGCCCACCGGTGACGTCACCGCGGCCGGCCTCGACGATGCCGGGCATCCTCTGCTGGGCGCCGCCGTGGAGCTGCCCGGCACCGGCGCGCTGCTGATCACCGGCGTCCTGGGCGCACAGCCCTGGCTCACCGACCACAGCGTTCACGACACCGTCGTCGTGCCCGGGACCGCGTTGCTCGAAGTCGCGCTCGCCGCCGGTGCGCGCGCCGGCACCCCGGCCGTCGAGGAACTGGTCCTGCACGAGCCGCTGACCGTTCCGGCCCGCCTGCGCATCGTGGTCGACGCCGCCGACGAGAACGGCCGCCGCACCTTCGCCATCCACTCCGACACGGTCACCACCGCGACCGGTGTGCTGGCGACGGTGACCGATTCCGCCCAGGTGACCACCGAGCTGGTCGTCTGGCCGCCGGCCGACGCGGACGAGATCGACCTGGGTGGCCTCTACGAGGCGTTCGCCGACGCGGGCCTCGGTTACGGTCCGTCGTTCCGCGGGCTCCGGCGGGCCTGGCGGCGCGGAGCCACGGTCTTCGCCGAGATCAACACCGAAGAGCCGATCGAGGGGTACGGCGTTCACCCGGCGCTGTTCGACGCCGCGCTGCACGCCGTCGGGGCCGGTGACATGCTCGCGGCCGCCGGCGCCCACCTCCCCTTCACGTTCTCCGGCGTCCGGTTGCTCCGCCCGGCCGGGAACACCCTGCGGGCACGGCTGGCGCCCGGTGCCGCAGAGGCAACGCTGCGCCTGACCCTCGCCGACGAGTCCGGTCTCCCGGTCGCCGAGGTCGGCAGTCTCGCCCTGCGGCCGGTCGCGCCCGCTCGGCCGGGCGGCGCCGCCGACCGACTCCTGTTCGGCCTCGACTGGGTGCCGCAGCGCGTGGACGGCGTGCCCGCACCAGCCATGATCCTCGGTGACGAGCTGCCGGAACCGGTCGAGACGCTCGTGGTCGACGCCACCGCGCCCCGCCCCGCCCTCGACCGCGCGAGCACGCTGCTGGCCCTGCTGCAGACCTGGCTTGCCGATCCGGCCTGGGGCGAATCCCGGCTGATCGTGCGCACGCACGGTATGGACCCGGACGCGGCCGCCATGTGGGGACTGGTGCGCAGCGCCCAGTCGGAGCATCCCGGCCGGATCCAGCTACTGGACGGACCCGACGACGAGTTCTACCCGGTGCCGCAGGCTCGGGTCCGGGACGGCGTCGTCGAGGTGCCACGGCTGGCCCGGATCGCCACGAGCGGAACGCCCGAGCTCGGTGACGGGGCCGTGGTGGTCACCGGGGCCACCGGGACGCTCGGCGGGCTCGTCGCCGAACATCTGGTGCGGGCTCACGGCGTACGCCGGCTGATCCTGATCTCGAGGTCGGCGAAGCCGATGCCGATCGAGGGCGCTGAGGTGCGGGCGGTGGCCTGTGATCTCGGCGATGCGGCAGCGGTCGCCGAGGCGCTGCGTGGCGAGCGGGTGTCCGCGATCGTTCACGCGGCCGGAGTGCTGGACGACGGGCTGCTGGAGTCGTTGACGCCGGAGCGGCTGGCGGCGGTGTTCCGTTCCAAGGTCGACGCGGCGAGGAATCTGGTCGCGGCCACGGGCGAGCTGAAGGCGCTGGTCTTCTTCTCCTCGGCGGCCGGGATCTTCGGCAACGCGGGGCAGGGCAACTACGCGGCGGCGAACGCCTTCCTGGACGCGTACGCGGAGCAGCTGCGCTCGGAAGGCGTGCCGGCGACCTCGATCGTGTGGGGGCTCTGGGACGCCGGCATGGGGGGCACGCTCGGTGACGGGGACCGGGAGCGGCTGCGCCGCGGCGGCGTCCTCCCGCTCAGCGCCGAGCAGGGCCTGGCCGCTTTCGACGCGGCGCTCGCCGGCGACCGGGCGGTGGTCGCGGCGCTCGGCCTGGACACCGCGGCGCTGCGCACCGCACCGGTGGTCCCGGAGATCCTGCGCGGGCTCGTGCCGGGCCGCAGCGATCGCGCCACCAGCATGCTGGGCAGGCAGATCGCCGGGCTGCCCGGGGCCGAGCGGGACATCGCCGTACGCGGACTGGTCCGCGGGCAGGTCGCCGAGGTGCTCGGCCACGCCGGCGCCGACCGGATCGCCGTCGATCGGGCCTTCACCGAGCTCGGCTTCGACTCGCTCACCGCCGTCGAGCTGCGCAACCGGCTCGCGGCGGCGACCGGGCTGCGACTGCCGTCCACGCTGGTCTTCGACTACCCGACGGTCGCGGCGCTGGCGGCGTACCTCTCGGGCGAGCTCGGCGGCCGTGAGCCGGAAGCGGACGTCGCCACCACCGCGGCCGACCCCGGTGAACCCATCGCGATCGTGGGCATGGCCTGCCGCTTCCCGGGCGGGGTGACCAGTCCCGACGAGCTGTGGAACCTGGTCGTCAACGGTCAGGACGGCATCGTGGAGTTCCCCGGCGACCGTGGCTGGGACGTCGAGACCCTCTACCACCCCGACCCGGCCAACCCGGGTACGTCGTACACCCGGCACGGCGGCTTCCTGCCCGGTGCGGCCGATTTCGATCCCGGCCTGTTCGGGATCTCGCCGCGCGAGGCCCTGGCCATGGACCCGCAGCACCGGCTGCTGCTGGAGACCTCGTGGGAGGCGTTCGAGCGCGCCGGCGTCGACCCGCTCGGCCTGCGTGGCTCGCGGACCGGCGTGTTCGTCGGCGTGATGTACAACGACTACGGCATCGTGCTGGATCGGTCGAGCGACAACGCGGAAGGCTTCCTGGGTACGACGGGGAGCGTCGCGTCCGGCCGGATCTCGTACACGTTCGGGC
>NZ_BOMH01000136.1 GCF_016862095.1 Actinoplanes cyaneus | reverse complement strand
GTGACGCGGACATGTAGTCGAAGTCGTAGGAGGCGGTGAGGTAGCCGCCGGCGTCCTGGACGAAGAACGTGACCACTACCGCGACGATGAGGACGGCGAGCAGCGCGATCCGCTGCGTGAGCAGGATGCGCAGAGCGCGGGCACCGAACGACTCGCCGGTTGCGGCGGAGGTTTCCTTCGGCGCGGCGGGCTGGGCTTCGACGATGGTCACCGGTTCCTCCTGGCGCGGGCACGCAGCAGGTCGGCGCCCACCGCGACGATGATGAACACGCCGACGAACAGGTCGGACAACTGGGACTTCCAGCCGAGCTGAGTGACGCCGGAACTCACCGACTGGACCAGCAGGGCACCGAGCAGCGTGCCGAGGACCGAGCCACGGCCACCCATGATCGAGGTGCCGCCGATGACCACGGCGGCGATGATGGCGAGCTCCTTGCCGGAGCCGACGGACTGGTCGAGCGTGGACGTGCCCTGCGCGATCAGGAAACAGGCCGCCAGGCCGACGAGCACTCCGGTGAGCGTGTAGGCGAGCAGGATCCGGCGCTGCACCCGGACACCGGCCAGGCGCGCGGCGACCGGGTCACCGCCGATGGCGAAGAAGTGCCGGCCGCCCGCGGTGTGCCGCAGGTACCACCAGACCGCCGCGGTGATCAGCACCGTGATCAGGAAGGCGTGCGGGATCCCGAGGGTGCGGCCCTCGGTGCCCCGGCCGAAGAACGCCAGGGTGCCGGGGATGCCGTTGACCGTCGTGGAACCGAAGATGCGCAGGCCGAGGAAGGTGAAAAGGTTCGCCGTGCCGAACGTGATGATGATGGCGTGCACCCGGCCGTAGGCGATCAGCACGCCGTTGATCAGCCCGAGCACGGCACCGGCGGCGACCGAGATCAGCACCGCGACACCGAGGTTCACCCCGGAGCCGACCAGGGCCTTGGCGGTGAGCACCGAGCAGACCATCATCGCGGCGCCGACCGACACGTCGATGCCGCCGGTGATGATGATGATCGTCATGCCGACGCCGACCAGCGCGACCGGCGCCGTGGCGACCAGCAGCGGCTGCAGGGAGCCGGCGGTCAGGAACGCCGGGGTGGTGAGCGCCAGGCCCACCCAGAGCAGGGCGATCACCGCGACCAGGACGAGCTCCTGGCCGGAGACCGGGGCGGGCAGCACCCGGCCACGCGGTCTCGGTGGATCGGTGGCGGCCGGCGGCCGCACAGCGGTGGTCGTCATCCGACCTTCTCCTTCGCTGATTCGTCGTCTTCGCCGGTGTCACCGTCGGCCTCCGGCCCGGCCGCTGCGGTTTCGCCGGAACGTTCCGTCGCGACACCGCTGCCGGAGCTTTCCACCGGGACGCCGCCGGCGGAGTTTTCCACCGCGACGCCGGCGGACTCCTCCGCGAGGTCGTTCCCGGAGCCCGCGGCGGCCGCCAGAAGCTCCACCTGGGTGGCGTCGGGGCCGAACTCGGCCGTCGTGGTGCCGCCGCGGACCACCTGGATGCGGTCGGCGATGCGCAGGGCCTCCGGCAGGTCGGACGTGACGACCAGGACCGCGGTGCCCTCGTCGGCGAGCTCGGTGATGATGCGGTGGATCTCCTCCTTCGCGCCGACATCCACGCCCTGGGTGGGCTCGGCCAGGATCAGCACCTCGGGGCGCTCGACGAGCTGGCGGGCAAGCACCACCTTCTGCGCGTTGCCGCCGGACATGGCGCTGATCGGCTGCCGCTCGTGCGGCGTCTTCACCGCCAGGCGCTTGATCAGGCCGAGCGCGACGTCCCGTTCCCTGCCACGATCGAGCCAGGTGCCGAAGCGGGACAGCTTGCTCAGGTGGCCGGCCGAGATGTTGAAGGCGATCGACTGGAAGCCGAACATGCCCTCCGCCTTGCGGTTCGCCGGCAGCAGCGCGATCCCCAGCCGCTGGGCCTCGCGGGGCGAGCGCGGGTTCACCGGCTTGCCACGCAGTCGCAGGTCCCCGGTGGTGGCGCGGTCGATGCCGTACACGCAGGCGGCGATCTCGGAGACGCCGGAACCGACCAGGCCGTAGAGCGCGACGATCTCGCCGGCCTTCACCTGGACGTCCACGTCGTGGAACTTTCCGGCGCGGCCGAGTCCGCGCAGCTCCAGCACCGCCGGACCGTCGGGGACCGATCGGTGCGGACACTCGTCGGAGAGGATGCCGCCGACCATCAGTTCGGCGATCTTGCGGACGGTGAGGCCGCCGATGCCGTAGGTCCCGATGGTCTGCCCGTCCCGCATGACGGTCACCTCGTCGGCGATGCGGAACAGCTCGTCCAGGCGGTGGGAGATGTAGATGACCGAGACGCCGGTGCTGGTCAGCCGCCGGACGACGTCGAAGAGCACCTCGATCTCGGCGTCGGTGAGGATCGCCGACGGCTCGTCGAGGATCAGCACGCGAGCGTCACCGGCGAGGGCCTTGGCGATGGAGACCTGCTGCTGCTCGGCGATCGAGAGGGTGCCGACCGGTGCGGTGGCGACGTGCGCGGACAGACCCAGCAGGTCGAGGAGCTCGACGACTTTCGCGTTCTGGGCGGCCCAGTCGACCCGTCCGCCCTTCTTGAGCTCGCGGCCGAGGAAGACGTTCTCCGCCACCGTGAGCTCGGCGAAAAGCTGCGGCTCCTGGTAGACGGTGGCGATGCCCAGGGCAAGAGCGTCGGTGGTGGAACGGATGGTCACCGCCGCGCCGTCGAACTCGATCGTGCCGGTGTCCGCCGTCTCCACGCCGGAGACAATCTTGATCATCGTCGACTTGCCGGCGCCGTTCTCACCGACGAGGGCGTGCACCTGCCCCGGTCGTACCGTCAGATCTGCCTGGCGGATGGCGTGGACCGCGCCGAACCGCTTGGCGATGCCGGTCAGCCGCAACCGCGGGGATTCGTCTTCTTCTGCCACTGTGCCTAGCTCTTCCGTTCGGCGGACCCGGGCGTGCCGGGGCTGCATGCTACCCAGCCCCGGCAGGCCG
>NZ_BOMH01000135.1 GCF_016862095.1 Actinoplanes cyaneus | reverse complement strand
CTGGGCGGGTGGCGTTGACGGCGCGGGAGCGTCCCGAGCGGCTGCCGCTGTCGTACGGGCAGCAGCGGATGTGGTTCCTGAACCGGCTGGAAGAATCCGGCTCCGCCTACAACATGCCGACGGTGGTGCGGATCTCCGGCGACCTCGACGTGGCCGCACTGGAGGCGGCGCTGGGTGACGTCGCCGATCGGCACGAGGTGTTGCGCACGATCTACCCGGAGATCGACGGAATCGCCTGCCAGCAGATCCTGAACGGCGCCGCGGGCCGGCCGCGGCTGCACACGGCTCCGGTCGCCGCTCAGGACGTGCCGGCCCAGGTCGAGGCGACGGTCGCCGCCGGCTTCGACGTGACCGCGGACCTGCCGTGGCGGGCTCGGCTGCTGATGGTCGGACCTGGCGAATCCGTGCTGGTGCTGGTGGTTCACCACATCGCCGGCGACGGCTGGTCGATGGGCGTGCTCACCGAGGACCTGCGGACCGCGTACGCGGCGCGCAGGCAGGGCCGGGCACCCGGCTGGACCGAGCTGGACGTGCAGTACGCCGACTACGCGTTGTGGCAGCGCGAAGTGCTCGGCGAGCTCGATGACGAGTCCAGCCTGATCGCGGGTCAGCTCGGCTACTGGCGGAAGACGCTGTCGGGTGCCCCGCAGGAGCTGATGCTGCCCGTCGACCGGCCGCGCCCGGCGACCGCGTCGATGCGGGGCGCCGCCGCGGACGTGGCGGTGGACCCGGAGACCCACGCCCGGCTCGTGGAGCTGGCGCAGCAGGAACGGGTTACGGTCTTCATGGTCGTGCAGGCGGCGTTCGCGATGCTCCTGTCGCGGATGGGCGCCGGCACCGACATCCCGATCGGCACCGTGGTCGCCGGCCGTGGTGACGTGACCGTCGAACCCCTGGCCGGCCTCTTCATCAACTCCCTGGTGCTGCGTACCGACCTGTCCGGCGATCCGACGTTCACCGAGATGCTGGCGCGGGTCCGCGAGGCCGACCTGGCGGCGTACGCGCATCAGGATCTGCCCTTCGAGCGGCTCGTCGAGGACCTGAACCCGGCTCGTTCGCTGGCCCACAACCCGCTCTTCCAGGTCATGCTGACCATGCAGAACCTGCCCCGGGGCGGGTGGAGCCTGGACGGCGCAGACGTCGAGCCGATGTCGCCGGGCGCCCTGGCGGCACACGTCGACCTGTCGCTGGATCTCGCCGAGCACCGGGACAGCGCGGGCCGCCCGGCCGGGATCCGCGGCTGGCTGTTCTACGCGACCGACCTGTTCGACGCCGTCTCGATCGAGGACCTGGTCGAGCGTCTGGCAGGGCTGCTGCACCAGGTGGCGGCCGATCCGGAGGTACGGCTGGGCCGCGTCGACGTGTTCCTGGACGGTGAACGGGACCGCGTGGTCCGGGCCTGGAACGACACCGCCGCCACCGTGCCGGGCGGCTCGCTCGCGGACCTGTTCGAGGCCCAGGTGAACCGGTCGCCGGATGCGGTGGCCGTGCTCGGCGAGGACGTCTCCTGGTCGTACGCGGAACTGTCCGTGTCCTCCTCCCAGCTGGCGCGGGAGCTGATCGTCCGCGGCGTCGGCCCGGGCGACGTGGTGGGTGTCGTGCTGCGGCGCTCCCCGGAACTGGTGAGGACGCTGCTGGCGGTGACGAAGGCGGGCGCCGCGTACCTGCCGGTGGACCCGGCCTACCCGACGCAGCGCGCCGGTTTCATGCTGGCCGACGCCGGGGCCGGCCTGGTCCTGTGCGAGTCGGCCACCGAGCCGCTGGTGCGTGCCGCGGCTCCCTCGGCGGACTACCTTCTCGTCGACGACCCCGAGCTCGCCCGGTCTGTCGCGGGACGCCGGGCGTCCGCCCCGGAGAACGCGGACCGGGTACGGCCGCTGCTGCCCGCGCATCCGGCATACGTCATCTACACCTCGGGCTCCACCGGCGTACCGAAGGGTGTCGTCGTCACCCACGGTGGTGTCGGAAGCCTCGTCGCGTCGCACGTGTCGCGGTTCGCCGCCGGCCCGGGCGCGCGGGTCCTGCAGTTCGCCTCACCCAGCTTCGACGCGGCGTTCGCCGAGTTCTGCACGGCGCTGCCGTCAGGCGCCACCCTGGTGGTGGTCGGCCGGGAGCTGCTGCCGCCGTTCGGCTCGCTGACCGAGCTGGCCGACCGGTTCGGGGTGACGCACCTGACAGCTCCGCCGTCGGTGCTGGCAGCCTCCGACGACGTGCCGGCGTCGGTGACCACGCTGGCGGTCGCGGGCGAGGTCTGCTCGCCCGACCTGGTCCGGCGATGGTCGGCGGGCCGCCGGATGCTGAACGCGTACGGGCCGACCGAGGCAACCGTGTGTGTGACGCTGAGCGACCCGCTGACGGAAGCCGCCGGCGTGGTGCCGATCGGCAGGCCGCTGGAGAACGGTCAGGCCTATGTGCTCGACGCGTTCCTGCAGCCGGTGCCGGTGGGCGTTCCCGGCGAGCTGTACCTGGCCGGCGCGCAGCTGGCGCAGGGGTACGCGGGCCGGCCCGCGCTGACGGCGCAGCGGTTCGTGGCCTGCTCCGAGACCGGTCCCGCCCCGGCCGGCTCCCGGATGTACCGGACCGGTGACCTCGCCTACTGGGGCCGCGACGGACAGCTGGTGGTCGTCGGCCGCGCCGACGAGCAGGTCAAGATCCGCGGGTTCCGGATCGAACCCGCCGAGGTGCAGTCGATCCTCGTCGGGCATCCGCAGGTGGCTCAGGCTGCGGTGGTTGCCCGCGAGGACCAGCCGGGCGACAAGCGCCTGGTTGCCTACCTGGTGGCCGCGTCCGGCAGCGTCGACCTCGACGACGTCCGCGCGTACGCGGCGGAGCGGCTGCCCGATTACATGCTGCCGGCCCTGACGACCATCGGCGCGCTGCCGTTGACGATCAACGGGAAGCTCGACCGGGCCGCGCTGCCGAGTCCGAACCCCGGCACCCGCGGTGGGCGTGCCGCGGCGACCGCCACCGAAGAGGTCCTGTGCGGCCTGTTCACCGAGGTTCTGGGTGTGGAGTCGGTGCCGGCCGACGTGTCGTTCTTCGACCTCGGTGGTGACTCGTTGTCGGCGATGCGGTTGATCGCTCGGGTTCGGGCGGTGTTCGGGGCTGAGGTCAGCGTCCGGGGTCTCTTCGCCGCGCCGACGGTCGCCGGGATCGCGCAGCAGATCGGCAGTTCGCAGGGTGCGGCGCGGGTGGCGTTGGGGGTGCGGGAGCGTCCGGAGTTGTTGCCGTTGTCGTAC
>NZ_BOMH01000134.1 GCF_016862095.1 Actinoplanes cyaneus | reverse complement strand
ACACCCCCGGGTCTACGCCCTAACCATGGCAGACCTCGCCGAGACCCAATGCCGTCGCGGCCACCTCGACGAAGCCTGCAAAACCTGGACCGTCGCGCTCGACACAATGACCGGCGTCCACTCGGCCCGCATCACCGAGGCACTTCAATCGCTCCGAGCACACCTAGCCCCATACCGGCAGCGTGGTGCATCAGCCGCGCAACGACTTGACGTCCGCGCTTCTCAGCTGCTGCGAGAAGCGCGCTGATCTAAGTGCCGTGATGCTGGGAGCATCACGGCTGGCGAACAGGGCCGAGAGGGTCGGCGCAAATATGGCAGGCCAGCCATGATCCGACGGACATCCGGCGACGAGGTGCTGATGCCGCCAGCATCAGCTGGGAGGCGACCCCCGCAAATTCGTCGTCTGCCTCGGCAATCACTGCCGCTCCCCGCTGGCCGCCGGGATTCTCACCCAGCGCGGCGGACCCGCCGTCGAGCTCCGCTCAGCCCAACCATCGCAGCCCTGCAGCTCACCGGCGACATGCTCACCTGGGCCGACCTCATCCTGGCCACGGACCAAGTCATCCTCACCGAACTGCGCCATCTCGCCGGCCCGGCCGATCAGCCCAAAATCCGCCCCTACCTGCCCGATTCGGACGTGCCCGACCCGTGGGAGAAATCCGCAGACGACTTCACCGCCTGCGCGGCCCTGATCGAGACCGGCGCCGGCCCACACCTGCCATAACCGTCAAGATCGGGAGAAGCCGCCACCAGTCCGTCGCTAAACTGCCTCAACCACGACCGGTAGCCGATCTCGGAATGGGCGGTATGTCCCTCTACAGCACCCAGCGTCTGCGCAACCTCCGCATGATCGTCACCGGGGGCGGCACCGGCGGACACACCTACCCCGCGCTGACCACCATCACCGCCCTGCAGAACCGGCTCGCCGCCACCGGAGACGTCCCCGACCTGCTCTGGGTCGGAGTGGCCAACGGACTGGAAGCCACCGTCGCGCAGCGCAACAACATCCCCTTCAAAGCCATCACCACCGGCAAGCTGCGCCGCAGCACCAGCCCACAAGACATCGGCCGCAACATCGCGGATGCCTTCCGGATCCCCGTCGGCATCATCCAAGCCGGACTCACCGTCGCCCGCACCCGGCCCGCAGTCGTCCTGAGCACCGGCGGATACGTCTCAGTCCCGATCGGCCTGGCCGCGCGCCTGCTCAAGGTGCCCTACCTACTGCACGAGCAGACCCTCATCCTCGGCCTGGCCAACCGCATCCTCGCCCGGCTGGCCACCCGGATCCTGCTCAGCCACGAGGCATCGCTGGACCACCTGCCGCCACAGGCCCGCACCCGTGCCGTCGTCACCGGTAACCCGGTCAGGCCGGCGATGCTGCACGGCGATGCCGCGCGCGGATTCGCCGCGTACGGGCTCGACCCGGCAGTCCCGCTCATCCTGGTCACTGGCGGTGCCTCCGGCGCTCAACAGATCAACCGGATGCTGACGGGTGCGCTACCCGGTCTGCTTGCCCACTGCCAGATCGTCCACCAGTGCGGAAGCCTCAACTACGCCGAAATGCAGCAGGTCGCGGCCGCTCTGCCCGACCCGCTCGCGCACCGCTACCACGTCGCCGACTTCATCCACGACGAGATGCCAGACCTACTCGCCGCCGCCACCATCGTCGTCGCCCGCAGCGGCGCCGGGACGGTCGCGGAACTGACCGCGCTCGGCAAGACCTGCGTGCTCATCCCGTACCCGCATGCAGCCGGCGACGAGCAGCGCATCACCGCACGCCACCTCGCCCAACAGAGCGCCGCGATCATGCTCGACGGCGACCAAGCCACCCCCGACCAACTGCGCGACGAGGTCCTTCGCCTTCTGGCCGATCCACCACGGCGCCAGCAGCTTGCCCAGGCTGCCGCCCACCAGGGCAAACCCGTCGCAGCCGAACACGTCGTGTCAGAAATTCTCACCGTTGCCGCCGGAATCAAGCCGTGAGGTCTGGCGAGGCTTTGTGCCGGGTGATGCCGCCAGCATCACGTCCCAGGCTGACCGTCCAGATGGTGTATTGATGCTCGTCAGGATGACATGACCCATAGAGCATTTGCGGGGAACACGTTAGACGCTAGCGTCTTACGTGTGTAGGGTCTGCTCGTGCCCGCACCTAGGACTCCCAACACCGAGAGAGCCATTGCCGTGAACCGGTTCCGGGGTGACCAGACCGCCGCGGCCCGGCTGCGCCGGCACGGATGGCGCGTTACTGAGCCCGGTCGCGGCGAAGCGGCAAAAATGACCGACGTTGACCTGGCCGCGGCGCACCTCGGTTACGGCACAGGCGGCCACGACGAGATCGACGCCGAATTTTGGCGTCGATTCCCCATTTTGGCCGGTTGGCACAGCGCGATGGAGTGGCTCGGCTCCGAGCAGACTGAGCAGTGGCACGCGGCCAACGGCGGGTTCGATCCGATGGGCGACCTGGCGCCGGTCTCAGCCCAATATCAGCAACTGCTCGAGAAATACCGAACCATGGTCCAGGAAGTCGTCGACGGCGCAACCCAGGAAGCCGGAGAGGCATGACCATGAGGCGTTACGCCCCGAACGACGTGTTCCACGGGCCGAACGGGCCGGTCATGCTGAAGTACGACCCGACCGCGACGCGGTCGTTTCTGATGGACGCAAGCATCGATGTCGGACACCCGGCCGGGCCCGCGAGCGCTGCCGGCCGCGTCGCCGCAGCGCTCGCCGGGATCGTGCCTGTGGACTGGCGAGTCGCGATCCGCGGCGGCGGCTGGACGCTCGTGCATGGAAGCGGCGCGGCCATTCTCACGGTGTCGCAGCCGCACGCGGCCGACCAGGACGTCGCTCGGGTGGACGTGCCGGACCATTCCGAGGGCGGGATGGATCTCCAGATCCTCGTGTACGCGCCGATCATCGACGACAAGATGTGGAAGCTGGCGCGCACGCTTGTGGCGTGGGACGTGGTCGACGACGAGCCGAAGGGCGTGTGACCAGCGCCCCGGCAGCAGCCCCGCAGCCATCGGGCCGGGGTAGAGGAAACGCTGAACGCCCGTCCCCGTCCCGGGGACGGGCGTTCAGCGTTTCCGGGGGGCCAGCCCCTCGTCGTCGCCGGGTACCTGTGTGCCTGGGGCTGGATCTGTGTCCGGAGGAAGCAACCCAGAGGGCATGCCGGGTGGGGGGCGAGGGTTCGGCAACACCCTCGCCCGAGAATCGGCTGGGTCAGCGAAGCTGCCAGCGGAAGCGGCTGCCCGCGTTGTCGGCCCACACTGCGTGACCGCCCTCGTGATTGACCACGAGGATGAGTTTGTCGTGG
>NZ_BOMH01000133.1 GCF_016862095.1 Actinoplanes cyaneus | reverse complement strand
GGGGTGTCGCTGCGGGTGCTGCTCGCGGATCTCGTGGTGTGCTACGAGGCGCTGGCCGGCGGACGGTCGCCCGACCCGCAGGTCGTGCCGGTCTCGTTCCGGCACTGGGCCCGTGCGCTGGCCGCGCAGGCCGGCAGCCCGGAGCGTCGCGCCGAGCTGCCGCAGTGGATCAGCGTCGTCAGCGACACCAACCCGCTGACCGTGCTCGCACCGGACGTCCCCGACGGCGCGCGGCACGAGGTCACGGCGACCGTGCCGGCCGACGTGACGTCGACGATCCTGACCGCGGCGCCGGCGGCCTTCCACGCGGAGATCAACGACATCCTGCTGGCCACCCTGGTCACCGCCCTGAGCGCGTGGTCCCGGCGGCACGGCCGGGCCGATCCCCGGGACTTCCTGATCGACGTGGAGAGTCACGGCCGGGTACCACTCAGCCCAACGATGGACCTGTCACGGACCGTGGGATGGTTCACCGAGCAGCACCCGGTCCGTCTCTCCGCCGACGCCGCCGACCTTGCCGGCGTACGGGCGGGCGGGGTCGCGGCCGGTCGCATCGTGAAGCGGGCCAAGGAGGAACTGCGCGCGGTCCCCGGTGACGGGCTCGGATACGGCATCCTGCGATTCCTCGATCCCGAGACGTCGCCGGTCCTGGCCGCCCTGCCGTCCGCGCGGATCGGCTTCAACTACCTGGGACGGCTCCCGGAGGCGGCGGATCCCGCACCGGACTGGGGCCGGGTCCCGGACGGCGACGGCTACACCGACACGTCGGGCGCGATCCCCGCGGCGCACTCCCTGGAAGTCCTCGGCCTGGTCCGGGACGGTGCGGCGAGTTCCGTACTGACGCTGGTTCTCGCTGCCCCGCGACTCATGGTCGCGGAAGCGGAGCTGCGTTCGCTTGCCGGCGACTGGGCCGCGGCGCTCAGCGGACTGGCCCGGCACGTGTCACGGCCGGGCAGCGGTGGCCACACCCCGTCCGACTTCTCTCTGATCAAACTCAGCCAACGCCAGATCGACAAGCTCGAAGGCGCGTTCTCGAACGAAGGGGTTGTCCAGTGACTCGGAATCGCGTCGAGGACGTCTGGCCGCTGTCGCCGCTCCAGCAGGGGCTGCTCTTCCACGCGACGTACGACGAGGAGAGCCTCGACCAGTACGTCGAGCAGATCGTGCAGACCTTCGACGGGCCGCTGGACGCGTCGACGCTGCGCACCTCGTGGCAGCGGCTGCTCAGCCGGCACGCCAGCCTGCGCGCGTCGTTCCGCCAGCTCGCCGGTGTCCCCGACCCGGTGCAGGTGATCAGCCGCGACGTGCCGCTGCCGTGGCGCGAGGTCGACCTGTCCCACCTGGACGACGAGGCGGCCCGAGCGGCGGCCGACGAACTCGGGGTCGAGGAACGGAAGCGGCGTTTCGACATGGCGACGCCGCCGTTGGTGCGGGTGGTGCTCCTCAAGCTGGGACCCGCCCGGCACCGGATGATGATCACGCTGCATCACATCCTGCTGGACGGCTGGTCCATCGCGGTGCTGATGCGCGAGCTCTGGGCGATCTACAAGGCGTCCGGGGCGGCGACCGGGCTTCCGGCGGTCGTTCCGTACCGCGACTATCTCGCCTGGCTGGCCGGGCAGGACGCCGAAGCCGCGCGGGACGCCTGGCGGCAGGCGCTGCTCGGTGCCACCGAGCCGACCCTGGTGGCGCCCACCCGCACCGGGGAGTCGACCGGCAGCTGGTCGGAGTCGCTCGAGACCGGCGTGAGCCCCGAGGTGCGCACCCGACTCCAGGACGTCGCCCGCAGCCTCGGCGTGACCACCAACACGGTCGTGCAGGCGGCCTGGGCACTGATCGTCGGCGGTCTCGCGGGCACCAGGGACGTGGTGTTCGGCGCCACCGTGTCCGGGCGCCCGGCCGACCTGCCCGGCATGGAGACCATGCTCGGCCTCTTCATCAACACGGTCCCCGTACGGGTGCGGCTGGACCCGGCGCAGACGATCGCCGACCTGCTGCGGACGCTCCAGGCCGAGCAGTCCGCGCTGCTCGATCACCAGCACCTCGGGCTCGCCGAGATCCAGCGGCTGGCGGGGCCGGGCGCCACGTTCGACACGCTCATGGCGTACGAGAACTACGTCGGTGATCCGGACGCCCAGCCGTCGGTCGAGAGCATCCGGCTGACCGAATCTGATCTGCACGAGTCGACCAACTTCCCGCTGACCATGGTCACCGGGAACGGGCTCCGGTTCCGGCTGAGCTACCAGCCCGCCGTCTTTGACGAGCCCTCGGTACGTGCGCTGGCCGACCGTCTCGTCCGGGTACTGGAGCAGGTCGCCGCCGATCCGCAGCTGCGGTTGAGCCAGGTCGACGTGCTCGGTGTGGCCGAGCGTGCGCTGGTGACCTGGGACTGGAACGACACCGCCACACCGGTGACCGCCGGCACGGTCCTGGACCTGATCGCGGGCTGGGTGCGGTCCACCCCGGATGCGGTCGCGGTCCGGGACAGTGCCCGGTCGTTGACGTATGCGCAACTCGATGAGCAGGCAACGGCCGTCGCAGCCGGTGTGCGTCGTGGTGATCGGGTCGGGTTGTGTCTGCCGCGTGGTGTGGAGATGGTCGCGGCGATGCTCGGGGTGTGGAAGGCCGGTGCGGCGTTCGTGCCGCTGGACCCGGAGCTTCCTACGGCACGGCGGGAGTTCATCGCGGCGGACAGCGGCGTGTCGCTGATCATCGACGCAACCTGGGAGCCCGCCGCCGACGGTGACGGTGTCGCTGACCGCGTCGACGGCCGGGATCTGGCCTATGTGATCTACACGTCGGGGTCGACCGGGGTGCCCAAGGGTGTCGCGGTCGCCCACGCCGGGGTAGCCAACCTCGCGCAAGTGATGGCCCCGGTGCTGGACGTAGCCGCTGGCACGACGGCGTTGCAGTTCGCGTCGTTCAGCTTCGACGCGTCGATCTTCGACCTGGCCACGGTCCTCGGTGCCGGCGGCTGCCTGGTCGTCGCCGGGGAAGAGCAGCGCCGGGACATGACCGCCCTGTCCCGCCTGGTCGCCGAGACCGGAGTCGAAGTGGCCAGCGTCGTCCCGTCGCTGCTCGCGGCGCTGGATCCGGCGCAGGTGCCCGGGATCCGGAGGTGGGTGCTGGGTGCCGAGTTCTTGAGTACGTCGCTGGCGTCGCGGTGGACGGCCGGTTCGCAGGTGTGGAATACCTACGGCCCGACCGAGGCGACGGTTATCACCACCGCCGCGCCGGTCCCGGCGACGGTGGAAGGTGCCGGCCCGTCGATGGGCCGGCCGATCGGCAACACCCGTGTCCTGGTCCTGGACGAATGGCTGCAACCCGTCCCGGTCGGCGTGGTCGGTGAGATCTACATCGGTGGTACCGGCTTGGCGCAGGGTTACACCAGCGCGGGTCTGACCGCGCACCGGTTCGTTGCGGACCCGTCGGGTGTC
>NZ_BOMH01000132.1 GCF_016862095.1 Actinoplanes cyaneus | reverse complement strand
ACGTCGGCGACGGCCAGCCCGGCGGACGCCAGCGCCGCCCGGATCACCCGCTGCTGCGCCGGGCCGTTCGGCGCGGTGAGCCCGTTGGAGGCGCCGTCCTGATTGACCGCGGTGCCCCGCACCACGGCCAGGACCCGGCGGCCGGCCGCCCGCGCCGACGACAACCGCTCGACCAGCAGCATGCCGGCGCCCTCGGACCAGCCGGTGCCGTCCGCGCCGGCGCCGAACGACCGGCACCGGCCGTCCGCGGACAGTCCCCGCTGCCGGGAGAACTCCACGAAGATGTCCGGCGTCGGCATCACGGTGACACCGCCGACCAGCGCCATCGAGCACTCACCGGTACGCAGCGACTGCGCTGCCAGGTGCAATGCCACCAGCGACGACGAGCACGCCGTGTCGACGGTGACGGCCGGGCCCTCCAGTCCGAACGTGTAGGAGATCCGGCCGGAGATGACCGATGACGCCGTGCCCGTGAGCAGATGTCCTTCGATGCCTTCGGACGTCGTGCCGTAGCCCATGAACGCGGCGCCGGCGAACACGCCGACCGGTTGTCCCTGCAGCGACATCGGGTCGACGCCGGCCCGTTCGAACGCCTCCCACGAGGTCTCCAGCAGCAGCCGCTGCTGCGGGTCCATGGCCAGGGCCTCGCGCGGCGAGATCCCGAACAGCTCCGCGTCGAACTCGGCGGCGCCGTCCAGGAAGCCGCCCTCGCGCGCGTAGAACGTTCCGGGGTGATCCGGGTCCGGGTGGTACAGCCGGTCCAGGTCCCAGCCGCGGCCGGCCGGGAACGCCCCGATCCCGTCGCCGCCGCGCGCCAGCAGATCCCAGAACTGTTCGGGTGTCTCCACACCGCCCGGCAGCCGCACGCCCATGCCGACGATCACGATCGGGTCGTCGCCGGTCACGGTAACGGCGACGGCTTCCGGCTCCGGCCGGGTCGCGCCGGAAACCCTCTCCCGGACGTACGTCGCCAGCCGTTCCGCGGTCGGGTGGTCGAAGGCCAGCGTCGCCGGCAGCGCCAGCCCGGTCGCCGACTGCAGGCGGTTGCGCAACTCGACAGCGGTGAGCGAGTCGAAGCCGAGCTCCTTGAACGCCCGCCCGGGAGCGATGTCGGCCGCGGACGCGTGCCCGAGGGCGGCCGCCACCTCGCCGCGGACCAGGTCGAGCACCGCCCGCTCCCGCTCGGCGTGACCCATCGCGGACAGCCGGGCCGCGAACCCGCTCTCCCGCCCGGGCACCGGGGTCGTGGCGGCCTCGGCCAGGTCGGCGAAGAGCGGCCGCTCGCGGGCGGCGGTGAACAGCGGCAGGAACTCCGGCCAGCGCACGTCCGCGACGGTGACCGACTCTTCGCCGGCGCCCACCGCGGCCGCCATCGCGGCCAGGCCCAGCGCCGGATCGATCGGCGTCAGGCCACGCCGGCGCAGCTGATCGGCGGTTTCCTTCCCGGCCGCCATGCCGACCTGCGCCCACGGGCCCCACGCGATCGCGGTTCCGGGCTTGCCCAGAGCACGGCGGCGGGCGACGAGCGCGTCCAGGGCCGCGTTGGCCGCGCCGTAGGCGGCCTGTTCGGCGCTGCCCCAGATGCCGGAGATCGAGGAGAACACCACGAACGCGTCCACGTCCCCGGCCAGCTCGTCCAGGTGCAGGGCACCGAGCACCTTGCCGTCGACGACCCGGGAGACGTGTTGCGCTCCGGCCTCGCCGATGGTCGCGTGCTCGCTGACGCCGGCCGCGTGCACGACCGCGTCGACCGGGCCGACCTCGGCCAGCAGCGCGGCGACCGCGTCCCGGTCGGCCAGGTCACACGTGTGCACCTCGGCGTTCGGGATGTCGGTCGTGCCGCCCCGGCGCGAGATCAGGATCAGTCGCTCGGCGCCGTTCCCGGCGGCCCAGCGGGCGACCGTCGCGCCCAGGCCACCGGTGCCACCGGCGATCAGGACGGTGCCGTGCGGTTGCCAACTCTTTCCCCGTACGACGGGAGCGTGCCGCAGCCGCCGTACCAGGATCCCGCCGGGACGGACCGCGATCTGGTCCTCGGCGCCGAGAGCTCCGGCGAGGACGGCGGCGACCCGGGCCGCCGTGCGCGGATCCAGCTCCGCCGGCAGGTCGAGCAGGCCACCCCAGCGGTCGGGATGTTCCAGGGCCAGCGTCCGGCCCAGGCCCCACACCTGGGACTGCAGCGGGTCCACGGCCATGTCCGAGCGTCCGGTCGACACCGCGCCGCGGGTCACGAACCACACCGGCGCGGTGCTGTCGCGTGCCACCGCGAGGGCGTCGAGCAGCGTCCCACCCACGCTGACCACACCGGCGATCGGCCCGCCGGCCTGCCGCAGCGCTTCGCCGAGCGGGCCCGCGGTCGTGACGACGGTCGCGCCGCGCGCGGTCAGGGCCGCGCCGAGACCGGCGGCGTCGTCGCCGATCAGCATCCAGGTGCCGGTCAGCTCGACCGGCGCCGGATCGGCGGCCGGCTGCCAGGTGATCCGGTAGCGCATGCCGTCGAGGCGGGACCGCTCGCGTCCGCGGGCACGCCAGGTCGTGAGGGCGGGAAGGACGTTCTCCAGGCTCGTGCCGGCGTCGACGCCGAGTTCGGCGGTGAGCGCGGCCAGGTCGCCCCGGTCGACGGTGTCCCAGAAGCCCGCCTCCGCGGGGTCAGCCTGCTCGGTGCGCGCCTCCAGCCAGTACCGCTGCCGCTGGAAGGCGTAGGTCGGCAACTGGGTCGGGCGCACCCCCGCGTAGAAGGCTGTCCAGTCCACCGCCATGCCGCCGGTCCACAGCCGGGCCAGCCCGGTCAGCACCGTGGTCACCTCGTCGCGGTCCCGCCGCAGCAGCGGCACTGCAGCGTCGACCATGGCCGACAGCACCGCGTCCGGGCCCAGCTCCACGAACCGGACGTCGTCGCCGGCCTGCGCGACCGCGTCGGCGAACCGCACGGTGTCCCGCACGTGCGCCACCCAGTAAGCCGGATCCGACCAACGGTCGTGACCCGGCGCGAAGCTCAGCGTGGCGACCACCGCACGGAACTCGGCCAGCATCGGCTCCATCAACCGCGAGTGGAACGCATGACTGGTCCGCAGCCGTCGCGTCTTCCAGGCACTCTGCTCGACCGCGGCGACGTCCTCCTCATGACCGGAAACGACCACAGCGGTGGGCCCGTTGACCGCCGCGACGTCGACATCCGGGAACGCCGTGCGGACGTCGGCCTCCGACGCCTGCACGGCCAGCATCACGCCACCGGCCGGCAGTGCCTGCATCAACCGGCCGCGGGCGGTCACCAGCATTGCCGCGTCCGCCAGCGACATGACACCGGACACGTGCGCGGCCGCGATCTCGCCGATCGAGTGACCGACCAGCACGTCCGGGCGCACACCCCAGCTGTCGAGCAGGGCGTGCAGCGCGACCTCGACGGCGAAGATCGCCGGCTGGGCGTAACCGGTCCGGTGGATCAACTCATCATCGGCGAGCACCACGCTCAACGGCCGGTCCAGG
>NZ_BOMH01000131.1 GCF_016862095.1 Actinoplanes cyaneus | reverse complement strand
CGCCGACCTGGTCGGCGCCGAGGCCGCGGTTACCGCCTGGCGCCGCGGCCAGCTGCAGCTGCGCAAGGCTCCGTCGACGGTCAACCAGGCCTTGGCCGCGGTCGACCTGCTTTACGAGCACGGCGCTGGCCTGCGCCTGGACGTCGACCGGATCCGGATCGACCGGCCCGGCGGGCCAGACGCCTTGGAGCCGGCTGAGGAGGAACGCGTTGTCGGCGCTGGCGCACCAGATCGCCGGGCTGCTCGCCGGCGGCTGGACCGAGGTGGAGATCCGTGCCGCGCTGGCGAACGCGGAGCAGGTCGAGACCGCGCCGGACGCCAGCGCCCAGGAGCGGCGATGGTGAACAGCACTCAAACGTGCTGGGCACGAGCGCCGCGAGCAGCGACGGGTCGCCGACCAGGCCTGACCAGCCCGGGCTTTTACGGTGGTGCTGAGCTGTCCAGCGCTGGCAGGATCTTCGCCATGCTCGTCACTCTGTCGCCCGGTGCCCAGGCCACTCATGTGCTCGACCTGTTGTTTCGCGGCAAGACCACGATCGGAAACAACTACGGCGAGCTGACCACCTACCTGGACTGGGCGAACGAGAACGCCCGGGTGCTGCGCAACCAGGTCCGGCCCACCGACATTGACCGGCTGATCTTCA
Organism: Actinoplanes cyaneus; assembly: GCF_016862095.1. GTDB lineage: Bacteria > Actinomycetota > Actinomycetes > Mycobacteriales > Micromonosporaceae > Actinoplanes > Actinoplanes cyaneus. The sequence continues at coordinate 3,043 of NZ_BOMH01000131.1, read as the reverse complement.
CGCCGCGGTTCTGGCGGCTGGCCGAGTTCGGTGACCGCCGCGACCGTTTCACTCGTGACCTGCTCAGCGCCGAACTCGCCGAGCGGGGCGAGGCGTGGGAACGAGCCTGGACGGCGCTCAAAGCTGAGGTCGACCGCTGGCCGGGTGGTGAACTTGTCGTGGTGGACACCAGCGTCTTCATCCACCACCCCGACAAGATCCGTGAGATCAAGTACGCCGAGGAGCTCGGCCTCGGATTCGAATCGGTGCGCTTGGTCGTACCCCGGGTGGTGATCGACGAGTTGGACCGGCTCAAGGAGTCGGGCAACCACCAGAGCCGATGGCGGGCTGGGCACACTCTGGGCGTGCTGGACGAGCTGCTGTTCCACCCACGGTCGCGCGTGACGATCCGCGAAGCCGACAACTTCAGCGCGGTCGTCGAGACCGGTGGAATGCCCCGTGACGCGGTCACTATCGAGGTGTTGTTCGACGACGTGTACCACGTGAGGCTCGACGACAACGACGACGAAATCATCGATCGGGCTCGCGCTCTGCAGAACTATGCCGGACGGCCCGTCCGGCTGCTGACCATGGACACCAGCATGGCCTTGCGCGCCCGGATGCTTGACCTGCGCGTCTCTAAGCCCACCAAGGAAATCGGCGACGAGCCACCCAAGCAGGGGCCTAAGCCCGTGGTCAAGACCAAGGCGACGCCGTAGACGCCCGGAGCCGCTGTTTCGCGGGGTGGCTGAGCGGTGTGTCGGCGGTGACGGGCAGCGGCGGTGCCCGTACGTTCGGTATTCATGAGCGACGATGAGGGTGGGCCAGCGTTCGGGTTCGGCGCGGGCGGGCGGCCGTTGTGGTCGGTACGCGACAAAACCGCTGAGGACATCCGGGCGCTGCTGCGCCGGGCCGGGCACCGCGAGCTCGGCGACCAGCGCGGCTGGACGGGTCAACTTCCGCCAACCTGCGATTGCGGTCTCTGCGTCCGGCCTAGCGTGATCTGAACAGCTCAAATACGGGGGTTAGATCATGTTCACATCACGCTGGCTGTCCAGGGCGGCGTTGCTCATCGCGTTCGCGGCTACGTTCACTGGCGCCGGTGCCATCACACCCAGCTCCGCGCTTACTGCCACGTCGCCGACCGCAGCAACGGTTAGCAGCTGCTCCCCGGGCGACGACTGCTGACGCACTTCGCCGAAGGTCATCTACTGCAACTCTGCCTCGTGAGCCGGTGCACGTGCGGAATTCGGTTCCTACCGTATTCGTCGATCTTGGGGTCGGGGCGGGACCCCGACCCCTCATCGTTACCGCTTGTCTTTCTCGGCGAGGACGGCGATAAGGGTGATGGTGGCGGCTGCGAGTTCGAGCAGGTCGCCGATAGCCTGGGCGATGGTGGTCCAGTCGATCATGGTGTGCTCCCGCTTTCGTGGTGGGCGGGGTGGCCGGCCGGACCCCTGGTACGGATCGACTGAAGCAGCAGGTCAGGGTATTCAGCGACGGCTGTGAACCAACCCGAACCGGGTAGCCGGGGACAACGGCGGCGGACTGCTGGTCGGGTATCGCGGTGGGGTGGCACGGTCTACGTTGGGTGGATGGTGTTCGCCGAACAGCCACCGAACAGCGACCAGGGTCCGGATCCGAACACGGTTCACACATTGCCGGAGCTGGCGGCAGCGTTCGACGGGCTGCGTGGTACCCACTCGTACACCGATTTGATCAAGGCGGCGAAGGGGCTACCACCGCGTGATGGCCGGCAGCCTGCGTTGTCCAGGGCCACTCTCAGCTCTCTGGTGAGTAAGGCCGAGTCGGTGCCGGAGCGGGACACCGTGATCACGTTCCTGGCGGTGTGCGGCGTTCAAGAGCCGGGTCAAGGGCCGTGGCTGGCGGCGTGGGAACGGGTGAAAACGCGCCATTTGCGCCGTCCGGCCGGCGCCCGGCGGGTTCGGGAGGCTGATCCACGGATGCTGGGGGTGCATGCCAGCATCCAGGTGGAGCCCGGCGCCGACAGCATGCCGCCGTACGTGCCCCGCGACCTCGACGCCGAGTTGCGCACCGCGATAACCGCGGCCGCCGGCGCTGGCGCTGGCGGGATGGTCCTGCTCAGTGGTGGTTCGTCGGTGGGCAAGACGCGGGCGTTGTTCGAGACGGCCCGTTCGGTGCTGCCGGAGTGGTGGCTGCTGCACCCGGTCGATGCCGCCGCGGTGCGCGCGTTTGCGCAGGCGCCGGCGCCGCGGACGGTGGTGTGGCTGGATGAGCTGCAGCGCTATCTCGATCAGCCCGGTGGGCTGCCTGCCGGGCTGGTGGGCGGCATGCTGGCCGCCGGTGTGGTGGTCTTGGCGACGCTATGGCCGGATGAGGTGACCGCCCGCACCGTACTGCGGGTTTCCGGTGAGAGCGACCGGCATGCCGAAGACCGGGAGTTGTTGAAGCTGGCCCGGATCATTGACGTGCCCGGCGTGTTCAGCACTAACGAGAGGCACCGCGCAGAACAGCTCGCCCGTGACGGACGGATCCGTATTGCGCTCGAGCACGCTGACCCGGGCGTCACGCAGGTCCTCGCGGCCGGTCCGGAACTGATCCGCCGCTGGCAGCACGCCCCTGCCAAGGACTGCTATGGCCAGGCAGTCATCACGGCGGCCTTGGACGCGCGTCGCGTCGGCGCGCAGGCTTCGCTCACCGTCGCCTACTTGAAGGCGGCCGCACCGGCCTATCTGACCCCACGGCAGGTCGCTGACGCTCCGAAGGACTGGTTCGAGCCTGCCGTCAGCTACGCGACCCAACTGGTGCACGGGGCTGCGTCCTGCCTGATCCCCGTACCCGCGGGGATGGGCCAGATCGCGGGCTACCTCACCGCCGACTACCTGCACCAGAACGCCCGTAAGGTGCGACGATCCATGCCGCTGCCCGCGGAGGTGTGGGACGTTCTCGTCCAGAACCACGATCCCCGCGACACCTACCGGCTCGCGCGCAGCGCCAACCTGCGAGGCCGCTCCCTTCACGCAACAGCACTTGCCCGAAAGGCTGCCGCGGCCGGCGACACGCCCGCGACTCGGCTCTTGGT
>NZ_BOMH01000130.1 GCF_016862095.1 Actinoplanes cyaneus | reverse complement strand
GCGCTCTACTAGCTCGCGCGCGACGGCGTCATTCCACCGGCCATCTGCTGGTATGAGAGATGACGCCGACGTGCTTCGCTCTGATTCGTGGACGGTTTGCCGCCGTTGTTCTCGTGAGATGACGGCGGCGAACCGTAGTGCCGTGGGGAACGCACGTATGATGACGCCGGTGTCCAGCCGCTCTGCCATCGCGAAGTCGTGGGTCCTGGTGACCTATGTGCTTCGCCAGAATCCCGGCATCCTGGTGGCGGAGACCCATCCGGGAAGTGGCCGGCACGACTGCCTGACCCTGCTTCGAGATCATCAGCCGATCATACAAATCGACCGTTGTGATGCGGTCACTGTCCTGACCGGTGCCGATCGAGACGCTGTTCAACGGCGACTCGTTGGAGCTGCTGGCTGAGCTCGTGCGAGCAGCGGGGCTTGTGGTGACGTCACGCCGGCCTCTGGTGGTGGCCGGCACACTGACCTTCATGGTCCTGGCGTCGGTGATGTCCGCAATGCGGCAGCGGCCGCAGACCTGGGACGTACCAGTATTAGCTTGTCGTTTAACCAGTTCGGCGGGGCTTGGTGCCCTTCTTGTGATGGGCCGGTCGCTGGTGAGCCTGGCCGGTTACCAAGATGAGTCCCACGTCGTAGCGGGTAGCGGTGCTCCGGTTGGGGGATCCGGGCGGTCGCCCCGGGCCAGGCCGACTGGGTTTAGGTGCACATGCTGGCGAGGCGCTGGTCGCGCGCAGGTTCCGAAACCCCTGCCGCACCCGGGCCGGAGTGAGCCGCGCCGGTGCCGTCGGGCGTTCCCAGGGTCGACGTAGGTCCTGGGCGAGGGGTCGGGCGAGGCGCAGCTGAGTATGCGCGGCCAGGATCAGCCAGGTCCACCGGTCAGCCGCGGCTGGCTCGCGGAGCTGCGGAGCGGTCCAGCCGAGGGTCTGTTTGAGTAGACGGAAGGTGTGCTCGATGTCGAAGCGGCGCAGGAATGCCTGCCAGCAGCGGTCGACATCAGCATCGGTGGCGTCGACCTTGGACCACCACGGCCGGAGCGGCTTGGGTTCGCCGCGGCTGGGCAGGTGCTCGACGGTGAGCCGGATGACCGTGCCGGCGATGACCGGCAGCGGCTGGTCGTGGTCGACCCAGGCGGCTCGGCGGGTCAGTCGCGGGTGCAGCCGGTCCCAGGCCCGCGCCTTCACCTGGCCATAAAGGCGGGAATCCGTGACCGTGAGCGCGTGCTCGACATCCCAGGTGGCGGGGTCGCCGAAGACGAACTCCCCGCCGTGCTTGGCCGGCCGGCCACCCAAGGGCTGATAGACGCGTGGCGGGGTCGCTCGGCGCAGCACCCGGTCGGAGCGCATCCGCCCAGGAATCTCCACCGGCAGGTCCCGCAGCAGCCAGGCGATACGCGGCGCTTCGTAGCCGGCGTCCAACACGATCAGGACGTCGCGGTCTTCCGGCTTCCACTGGCCCGCGTCGGTCAGCCGGTCGACGAGCTGCCGGATCTGCGCGCAGGTGATCGTCGTGACGTCCGCGCCGGGCGAGAGCCGAACCGCGTCGAGCAGGGAGGTCCAGGAGGTGCAGCCGGTCTCCAGGGCGGCGATGATCGAGTACGGCCAGCCCGGGATCATCCGGTGCTCGTCCTTGCCGCGGCCGTAGGTGTGGCAGAACGAGCGCTGCGGACTGCAGTTGCCATCCGGGCGCAACCAGGGAGAAACATCCACCGCGAGGACCAGGCGGCCGCCCGCTGCCCGCGGCAATGGCAACCCGGTCAGCTGCCGGCGCAGCGACTCGACGTCGATGCGCCCGGCGTTGAGCGCGTCATACATGGCGCCGTGGCCGCGTCGGTGCTCCGGCGCCAGCGACAACCCGACCAGGGTCTTGACCGGTCCGTCGGTGCACAACAGGGCGTCCGTCAGCTCGAACAAGGCGTCGGCCCGCCTGGTCATGCACTGGTAGAGCTGCTCACGTAACCCCGCCAGCACATCGATCGCTTCCGCCCTGTCCGCCACGACCGCCACAACGAGCGTCGATAGGCGCCCGATGCGCCCATCCTCACCGGATTACGCTGGGTCACCGTCGGCCAGACCGACCGTGGGCCCAACGAACGCGCTCAACTGCCGAGATGAGTGCTCTCCCGCGGTTCCCCAGCCCGATATTTACTGTGCTCCAATAACTCGGAGGACGACGGCGGGAGAGGGTTCTCCGATGGGTTATGGTCCACTTCACGTTCCTGTTGGGTCGCAGGCACATCAGTGGTTGCAGTGTGTCGAGGATTTTGACTTCGAGGCCATGAACTCCACCGACCTGCTATCACGGCTGTCGTCGTCCCGCCGCCTGCGAGTGCGCCTGATCAGGAACAGTGAACGCGGCACTCTGCTGCAGGCCTCCGGCCTCCTGTGGCTGTCGTCGCATGTGCTCACAATGACGGCCACGGTGCGGGACGCGGTGTGCCCGGCTCTGGAAGGCCACGGGGCACTAGTTCCGCTTCAATCCGACGACGGAGACTTCTGGATGTTCATACCGGATGTCTGGGACGCGTTGAACGAGGCGGGTTCCTGCCTTACACGGTTCTCGAGCGGGCGCGTGATATACGTCAGCCGGTATGACTTTCACCCGGATCGGCTCGTGGGCCGGGCTGTTTTCCGGATCCCGCAGTTACCCAAGGGTCCTCTTTTCTGCACACCGCCCGTGGTCGAGGCGTTGAGCGGGGAGAGCGGGGTCACCTTTAAACAGGTCTGGCAGCCGCCTGCCCTTAATGAGCAAATCCCGAAGACGTAACGCGCTCAACTGCCGCGGATCGGGTGCGCTGGTTGGCTGACGAGCGTGACGCTGAGTTGTCGGCCGGCGGCCGAAGTGACCGTGTTCCGTGCTGCAACCCGGCAGAATCGAGTTCGTGAGCGACGACTACATCCGCTTGATTCCGACGGATCCGGCCTGGCAGCCGAAACCTCACGACGCTGCTGCAGCCGTCGCCTATGTGACCGGCCTGTTCGCGGGACCCGGTGACGACGTTTGGGCGGTCGAGGCCCAGTTCTACGACCGTCCGACGGTGGTCGACGCAGGCATGTACCTGGAACGGATCACGTGCCCACGCTGCGGTGCCGACATCGCCCTCGATTGGCTCGGCGACCTGGTCCGCGCCAACAGTACCGGTTTCGACCGCTTGGACGCGCGCGTCCCGTGCTGCAACGCCGTCGGGAGCCTTACCGACGTGCGTTTCGAGGATCCGATCGGTTTTGCCCGCTTCGTGGTGAGCGCCATGAATGCAACCCGGGCCAAGTACGAGCTCGACACCGAGGAACTCACTCAGGTAGCCGGCCTCCTCGGCCACCCGGTCATGCAGATCATCGCACGCTACTGATGACCCGTGAGGACCCGTGAGTGGCGCATCGACGTGACATCCCTGCAATCCGGATCTGCCGCAATCCGCTCGCTAAAGACCGTCACACCTGCCGGGCCGGCCGATGCCCGCTCGTGCCGAGAAGAGGTGCGACACGAGGTCGCACGAAGTGAGTGAGTACGTCGATTGGAGGTCGGGTTTGATGCCCGAGACGTAGCTCCCGGTCAGTATCTCCAGACCGGTCCCCGCCCTGACGTGCGTGGCGAGTAATTGCCGGGTGCGGAGCTCAGGGAAAAGCCCAAGGGCACCCATCCGACTGGGTGTTACAGGTGAGGGGAAGGCCGAAAGGGTGAATATGGTGAACCCTCGTTGATGCCTCGTCACGGCAACTTCCCGGGTCGGATAGTAGTGCCGGGGAGACAAAGAGGCTGGCCGCTGGAACTCGGCAGACGACGACCGAGGACTCTTCGACGGTCGTGTGGATACCGTCGCCTCCGGGGTTAA
>NZ_BOMH01000129.1 GCF_016862095.1 Actinoplanes cyaneus | reverse complement strand
GTATGCGTTGTCCAGCACCACGATCGTGCGGCGGTCGGCGAGGACGCTGCGGTAGAGCGCTGCCCGGCATTCGACGGGGGCGTCTCCGGGCGGTTCGGCGACGCCCAGCGCGGAGAGGAAGGTCAGCAGGACGTCGCCGGGGTCGATCGGTCGCCGGGTGGCGTCGAAGCCCCGGAGATCGGCGAACAGTTGCCCGTCGGGGTAGTCGGCGGCGACCAGGTGGGCGAGGTGGACCGCCAGGGTGGTCTTACCGATCCCCGGGATGCCGTCGATGCCCAGGACGATGGATCCGCTGCTCCGGCGTGCGTACGCGAGAAGCCGTTCGATCGCCGGGCCGCGGCCGGTGAAGTACGGATGGTCGGAGGGCAGTTGCGCCGGGCTGACCGTCCGCCCGGGTCGCGGTGCGGCCTCCTCCGGTGGCCCGGCCGCGGACTCGTCGTCGCTGTGCAGCACCGATTGCAGCGCGGCCTGCAATTCGGCGCCGGCGGCGACGCCCAGCTGGTCGTTCAGCAGGTGGCTCACCTGTTGGTAGTGCACGAGGGCGGCGGCCTGCTTGCCGTCGGCGGCGAGCGACCGGACGAGGTCGGCCTGGAGAGCCTCGTCGAAGGGGTTGCGCGCCGCGGACCGCCGTAGCGCCGGGAGGACGGCGGCGGGGTTTCCCCGCTCTGACGCCAGCCGTGCGACCTCCCGTACGACGCGGGTGCATTCGTTCTCGAGGGCGACGAAAGCCGGATGGCCGGCCAGCGCGGTGTCGAGACCGGCCGCGCAGCGGTCCGGCCACAACGCGAGCGCCGAGACGAACAGCGTCAGGGCCTCGTCGGGGCGGCCGGACAGGGCTGCCGCGCGACCCCGCTCCACCTGGTCGCGGAAGGCGAGTAGATCCAGGGACCCGGCGTCGATCCGCATCCGGTAGCCGCCGGCATCGGCGATCAGCCAACGGCCCTCGGCCCGGCGGGGCAGCTGTGTCTCCAGCATCCGGCGAAGCGAACCGATGTACCGGTGCACCACGTTGACGGCGCTGCCGGGCGGGCGATCGCCCCAGAGAAGCGCGACGAGATCGGACACCCCGACCCGCTCACCGGCCCGGGCCAGCAACAGGACCAGGATCAGCCGCTGCTGTCTAGCCCCGAGGGACAGCTCCTCGTCCCCGCGCCAGGCGCGCAGCGGCCCCAGCAGCGTGAACCGAACGTTCTGCACGGTAACGGGCTCCGGCTTGTCACAGCTCTCAAGATCTCAAGGAGCAACGCTACGCGACTCGTGGCCGGAGGGGCTGTCGGCGATCCTACCAGCGGGTTCGGCACGGTCAGCCGGCGAACGGCGGGCCATCGGCGTGCGTCAGTCCCGGACGCCCGGATCGAGGGCGCCCCGGAGGATGCGCATGGCGTAATGAGCCCGCGACTTGACCGTTCCGGCGGGCACGCCGAGCCGCCGCGCGGCTTGCTCGACGGAGGCGCCACGCAGGTGCAACTCCTGCAGCACTGTGCGATGTTCGGTGCTCAACCGGTGGAACGCCGTGGTGAGGTCGTGCAGAGCGAGCGCGCCGTCAGCGCTGTCGACACCGCTGACCTGGTCGGCCTCCACGAGGCTGACTTCCGCGGGGCGGGCCTGCCGCGACCGGGCGGCGTCGATGGCGACGCGCCGGGCGATGGTGAACAACCACTTCCGGGCGTTTTCCTCCTCACGTGGCAACGACGCGAGATGACGCCACGCGCGCAGCATCGTCTCCTGCAACAGATCCTCGGCCGCCGGGCGTTCGTTGCGGGTCAGGCCGAGCAGAAAACGCAGCAGCGGCTGACGATGGGTCGCGTGCACCTTCTCCATCAGCGAGTCGTCATCGCTGTTCCGGAAGCCCGAGGTCATGCCGAAGGGGGCAGGCATGGTCACCGTCATCGATATCGAGACCTCTCTCACGTTTCTGATCGCCGCGAGTTCACCCGCTTCCGGGCTTGCGGTGATCAGGTGCGAGAGACGCTATGGACCGCCTGTGACAGGGTTCTGGAAACAAAGTTCAAAACTTGTGGAACGACTCCACACCGAGTGCGGCCTCTTCCCGGAGGCACGATTCCGGAGGCACTGACCGGTACGACGGCAGTGGATGGCTCAGGTTCACCGGTCGTGCGCGCAGATGCGCCGCGGATCAGTTCCAGCGCTGGTGACGGCGTACCGTCCCAAGGGTGTTGATCCGGCGGTGCCGGTGGTGAGCACGGACGGCACGCAACAGGGGTCGCCGCGGTGTGGAGCTAGGCTTGATTCCTTGAAATCTTGACCAACTCTTCGCCGAAGGGAGCACCGTGCCGCCCAGGTCAGCCGGGGCTCCCGCTCGTCCTGACGAGGTCCGATTCGTGCTGCTCGGGCCGCTGCGCGTGAGTCGGGGCACCGAGGGCCTCGATCCCGGGCCCCGGCAGCGGCGATTGATCCTTGCCATGCTGCTGGCCCGGGTCGGCACGTGGGTCAGCACACCCGAGCTGGTGGAGTTCCTGTGGGGCGACAACCCGCCGGACAGCGCCGCCAACACCGTCCATCGTTACGTCGGGGCGCTGCGCCGGATGGTCGAACCGGATCTGCCCAAGCGCGCCACCGGCAGCTGGCTGCTCGGCGAGCCGGGTCAGTACCGGGTCGACGCGCGGGCCGTCTCGGTCGATCTCCTCGACTTCCGTGCCGAGATCGGCAAGAGCCGGAGCGCCGCGGCGGCCGGGCATCGCCGGGAGGCACTGGACCGGGCGGTGACGGCACTCGAGCTGTGGCGGGACCGGTGTGCCGCGGACCTCGCCGAGGTGGTGACCGACCACCCGGTCTTCGTGGCCCTGGAGGACGAGTGCACCCAGGCCGTCCGGTTCGCCGCCCGGCTGGCCCTGGCGGAGGGCCGGGCCCGCGACGTCCTGCCGGCCCTCCAGCGCTCCGCCGGTCGCCACCCGTCGGACCAGGCGTTGCACGGTCTGCTGATGTCGCTGCTCGCGGCGGACGGCCGGACGGTGGAGGCGATCCGGGCCTTCCAGGAGGTCTCCCACCACTTGATCGATCGCCTGGGTGTCGGGCCCGGAGCGGACCTGGAGGCGGTGCTCCGGAACGTCCTACGGCAGGCCGGCGCGGGGCTCGAGGTCGGTGACGTGGCCGAACGGAACGACGCGGCCACGACGCGCGACACCCGGACCGGCCCGGCGATCCGTCCGGCGCAACTGCCCGTCGATCACGCCTCGTTCGCCGGGCGGCAACAGGAACTGCGGAGGCTGGCCGCCTATGCGCGCAGCGAACCGCCCTCGCTGCCGATCATCGGCATCGACGGCATCCCGGGCGTCGGCAAGACGACGCTCGCCGTCCATCTGGCCCACCGGATCTCCGGCGAGTACACCGACGGAAATCTCTACCTCAACCTCCGGGGTTTCGACGGCCGGCGTCCGCCGGTCGGGCCGGCCGAGGCTTTGCAGGCGTTCCTGTCCGCGCTCGGGGTGGTCCCGGCCGGCGGCGGTGGGGACGTCGAGGCCTTGGCGGCGCTGTACCGCAGCGTGCTCGCCGATCGCCGGGTCCTCATCCTGCTCGACAATGCCGACGACGCCGATCAGGTGCGCCCACTCCTGCCGGGAAACCGGAACTGCCTGGTTGTCATCACGAGCCGGACCCGGTTGTCGGCGCTGGGCGTGACCTCGGGCGCCTGCCTCCTGACGCTCGACGTCCCGACGGCCGCCGAGGCTCGCGACGCCATCCGAGCCGGTCTGACCGAGGGGCTTGCCGGCGACGCGGACGTCGAGGCACTGGACGAGATCATCGAGCGCTGCGGGAGGTTGCCCGTGGCCTTGTCGTTGCTGGCGGCGCGGATGTACGACACCCCGCTGTCCGACATCCTCGCCGACCTGCGAGCGAAGCGTCACAACCTGGATGTCTTCACCGATGCAAATCTCGACAACAACCTCCGGGCCGTCTTCGCCGGCTCCTACGATCGGCTGTCACCGGAAGCGGCCCGCCTGTTCCGGCTGTTGTCCGTGCACCCGGGGCCGGATGTCACCGAGGAAGCCCTGGCGGGTCTGCTGGGCGTCGACCAGATCGCCGTACGGCCGCTTCTTCGTGAATTGATGCGGACGCGACTTCTGACCCAGAACCGCCCGCGGCGTTATCAGATGCACGTGCTGGTGACGATCTATGCCGCGGAGCTGGCAGCGGCGATCGGTCCGCCCGAGGAGGCCGAGGCTGCTCGCCGCCGCCTCTACGACTTCTATCAGCAGTCGGTCGACCGT
>NZ_BOMH01000128.1 GCF_016862095.1 Actinoplanes cyaneus | reverse complement strand
ACGAACGACGCGGCCTGACGCGTGACAACGATCGCGGTACCTGATGCCACGACGTCGGGTGTCCTGCCCGCCGACAGCTACGCACCATCGACCTCGTCAATGACGCGGCCCGTGCTTACCGAGACCGAACACGCAGCAGCTGCGGACAGTCACAGGGAGCCAATCAGAACCGCTTTCATCGCGGCAAGAGAGTACGTTCACCCGATGTAAGCCGGATATCGAGTGGTTCGCGTCCGCATGCGCTGCCATGATGCTGCGGGATGAGATCAGCAGACAACAGCAGTGACGAAGAACGGCAGGCGATCGCCGATCACCTGCTCGACCTTTCGTTGCCGGAACTTCTCGACGTACTGCGGCGTGTGCTGCCGGCACACGCTGACGACGGAGGCGACGGTAAGCCGTCACAGAAACTTGTGCTCGCTGAGGCGATGATTTTTGGCCAGGTATCGCCCGGCCGCGTCGATCCCAAAGACCCGCCGGTCACGCTCGCTATGGTCGCTTGGCCCGATCATGAGTACTACGAAGGCGGGATGGGGCCTACCCCTCACCTCTTCGAAGGTGGTACCTGCCCCCGGTGTGGCATTGAACTGACGTCCAACGTGAAGCGTGCTTTCTGTCCGGCCTGCGGCAAACTCAGTTATCTGACCTGACCATTCACGTAGCGCCGCACTCTCGTCGGCACGAGCGTGCGCCGGCCAACTTTGGTCGGTGTGACACTGCGTGACAGCCCTCCGTCAGTGCGCCGTGCGCTCGGCGGCAGAAGCGGATGGTCGGCTGTCCGTCGCCGGGCGCTCAGCGGAGCTTTACTACCCTGCGGTCATGGCCCATGTACTCGCCCGGCTGAACGGCTTCGGGATGACGCTCATCCCGAACTGGCCCTACTCCTTCGAAAGGGAAGGGGAGGGTTCGAACGTCGTGCACGCCACTCGGTGGACCCCCTCGGGGCCGGCGAAGGTAACGATCGAGCCCGGCAGCCCCGTCGACGGTAACGACGTCGTCGACGTGGGCGGCGGATTCGACGTCCCGTACTGGCTGATAGAGACATCGATCTTCAGCGTGCAGTGGCCGGCCGGCTTCACCGTTAACTCGCCGCAGGACGCCGGCGATGGCACACCCTTCTATCTGCAAGGGCAAGGCGAAGCGGCCATCTTCATGCAAGGTCCGGTGCTGAGATCACGGTTGTCGGATCCTGACGCTCTGGTCGCCCCCGGCCAATCCGTCCTGTCCCGGCGGTCGGACGACAACGGCGTCGCAAGCATCGAACTGACCTATCTCCACGATGATGAGCAATGGTGGCAAGCACACTGGATGATGCCATGCCAGGCTGATCACTTCGTCGTCATCACGGCTCAGTCTCTTCTTGCAGCGTCGGCGACAACTCGCACGGCCGCGGAGACAGCCGTAGCGACATTCGAAAGTTCCGCGTAGGCATAGAGCGTCCGCTCATCGGCACGAACATGCGCCGGCCAACTCGACCGCCGTGACAGGGCGAGACGGCTCTCCGTCAGTGCCGCGCACTGTCGGCGGCATGTGAGTGAGATGCTCGGCCCTCGGCGTCCAGCCCGCACCGACTGATAGGTAGCCTCCTCAGGCGCGTCGGGCAAAGGCGGATGGGAAAGTCCGTTACTAGCGTTTCGCTAACGACCGCAAGGTATGAGCCGGTTCGAGTCCGGTAGCACGGCGCGTCCGCTCGGCGGTATGTGCGAATGTCTGTTCGCCTGGTACGGCGGCACGGTCACTCATCGATCCGGTATGCCGCCGTGGCGTGGCTGACGGCTATTGGCGACGGGAGCCGGCGTGGATCTCAACGTTGGAGATGTGCTGGACCGGGCGGCGGCCGTCGGCCGCGACGTCGCGCTGGCCGATGGTCATACGATTTTCGGCACGGCGGTCCCCGACCGGGTGCAGACCCTTCCGAGTTAGATGGGCTCCGGGAGCGCGTCGACTTGCCCGTGTCATATACGGAGTTTCTAGCTTATTGTGACGGTTGGATCGGTCTTGACGGGCAGACTGACCTGTTTTCGATCTCGCAGTTGCTGAACGGGCAGGCGACTGAAGAGGCTTGGGTGATCGTCGAGGCCTACGACGAGGGCAGCGGCTGGAAGGTCGGGCTCTCCCGCGATCGTTACTTCGTTATCGGTGCGGCCGTATCGTGCCTGAGCGTCGTTCTACTCGACCTTGCATCGCCACCTCGGCTGCGCTGGCTAACTCGAGGAGGCGTGGAGGATTTTCCAGCCCTGGATGCGCTCATTGCGACTGCCACAGAAGGCAACTTGAAGACCCTCTCCGCTCTACGAGCGGACCCGTGGCTAGGCAACGCGTACGATACCGGGCCGCACTAACCTCGGCGCGGCAGAAGGCCGGCCCCCAGGCAGCAGGCCACGGGCCGTGACAGCGGCCCGTCCCAGCCCGGACTGCGGCAGATGAGCGCTTCTGATCTTGATTTCCGGTGCTTGTCATGGCGTAGTCACGCTCAACGCAGGTCTGGATACCGTGAGGCCAGCGGAACTACCCTGCGACCATGAATATCGCTGGCCGCACGCTCACGCCAGCGGTGGTGGAAGCCTTGACCTACTGGCCCCGACTCGTGCACGCGGAAGAGCCGAAACCCGTCGACCTCGCGGTCCTGCCACACTTTTTCAATGGTCTGCTGAGTGAACTGCCGTGGTGGGACAACATCTGGCGAGTCACCTACGTCGAACCGGCTAACCCGCGGGAGTTCGCCAGCGACCATGACCGCCAGAGGAGCAGGTTCACCGAGGTCTCGGTGCCGGGGATACTCGGTGGCGGCGCGGGGCAAACGTTGCCGTTCCTCGGACGTGTCCGATTCGAGAGTGATCGGCTGTTGCGGTTTCAGGCGAAGATCGGGGACATGGTTGTCGGTCCTGCGCTCTCGGAAGCTGGCACCCACGAGCCACATCCATTCGGTGCTGTGCTGCGCAAACTCATGGACAATCGGGGCGTCTCGGTGAAGGACGTGGCCAGGCGGACGTATCGCGCGATGTCGACAATCTATGCAGCGCAATCCGGAGGACGCAATCCGCACCCCATTCTTGTCCGAGAGATCGCTGGCGCCTTGGACATACCGGAGGCGGACCTGGCCGCGATTGCTGGTGTTGACGATGGCATGTCCGACGTAACGAAAAACGCCAGCGAGCAGCCTGGTGGACGGCAGTAGGGACGCACTCTCATCGGCATGGTCGTCTGTTGAGGTTGGCTCCGTTTCGGAGGCCGTGAAGACGGCGAGGATGTAGTTGGGGTGTCGGTCGAGGTTCCAGCGCGCGGTCATGGCGAATGGTGTGCGGGAGTCGGCGTGGCGGGCGACGATCCGGACGTCGCGAGGGTGCACCAGCCGGGATCACCGTGATCATGGCAGTCTTGCCGAGGTGGTTCTGACAATTGGAGGCGACGATATGGCCGGCTGGTCGGCGATGGCGGGCACCCACCAGTTCGTCGTGCCTGACGACGAGCGCGCCCACGAGTTGGCTCAAGCCTTGGCGTCGCACGGTTTCGCCTATGTCTCGGGCCGGTCCTCGCCTCGTGGCGGATGGATGGTGAGTGCCGTCGATGAAGGGCCGTATCCGGTCGACGTGACCGGACATCGGATGATTGACGCGGTCGGGCGCGCCGCTGCCGTCATCGCTCGCCAGTGCGGCGGCTACCCGGAAGGCGGCAGTCGCTGCGACGTGAGCATGGTGCAGATCCTGCGCGGTCCCGACGCGCCGATCGTGTGCACCAATCCCGGCGCACGGCCCCCGATGCCCGGCATCGTGGTCGTCGACCCACCACCACCCGCACTGCTGGCCCTGACTCCCGACCATGCTGAGGACACGCCCATCGAGTTGTCTGGCCTGGACGAGATTCCATGGACAGAGCTCAGTCACGCCCACGGGAGCGCGGAGGACGTCCCCGACTTGTTGCGGGCATTGGCGGACCCGTTCGGCGACTGGGACCAGACCTTGGACGAGTTGTTCGGGGACAACCTGCTGCATCAGGGAACCTGCTACTCGGCCACCCCGCCCTCGCTGCCGTTTCTCGCGCGCATGATCGCTTCCGGGGCGCTGCCCGCCAAACAACGGCTCGATCTCTACGTATGGTTGCTGGTCGCCGCTGACCGATGGGCTGACGGACTGCTCGCCGACGCAGGCCGGGCCGCAGCCGAGGGCCGTCCGCCTCAACCGGCAGCGTGGAGCCTGGACGTCCGCTTCACCGTTGACGAGCAGGTGCCGGCGTTGCTCACACGCTGGGAGACGGAGCCACCCGCGGTGAGGTTCGTGCTGGCCTGCCTGGCTGCCCTGTTTCCCCACCACGGGCGTCAGATCGGCGATCAGATCACCGGCATGGTGCAAGAGCTCGACGGCACCCGA
>NZ_BOMH01000127.1 GCF_016862095.1 Actinoplanes cyaneus | reverse complement strand
GCAGAAACACCTGCGGCATTAGCAACCGGCCACCGTGCCTGCGGCCACGCGCCTACTCATCGGTCCTCGACTCTGTCGCTCGCTCGCTTGATCACGCGGCGGGCGCTGTACCCCCAACCGCCCGCCGGCCCGGCCAGACCCGAGCAGCGAGCCTCCGGATGCGCAGCGTCGAAGCGGCGGCGCGAGGCGCGGCGAGCACTATCCGCGGCATGACAGTGCGCTATCCGTGAAGTAGCGAGCACTTTCAGCGTCAGCCGGATAGTAGGACTCGATAGCTATTTCGTCAATCGTTACGTCCATCGGGGTGCCGAAGGTGGTGATAGTCGAGAATAGTCGCAGCTCTCGCCCATCGACGCGAAGGATCATCGGAATAACGACTTCTGTTTCGATCATTCGACTCGACGTTCCGTCGAACTCCGGCTTCAGTAGCTCTTCGTAGAGGGCGGTGAGTTCGGGGTCAGGAGCTGAAGCGAGCTGGCGCGCGATACGGGTGCGAAAGACTGCTCGCACGTCGGCCAAGTTGACGACCAAGCGCGCGAGCCCATGCGGGTGCAATCCGAGTCGTACGAGATTTACGGGCGGCTGTAGCAGCTCGGGTGCTACGTGCGCAAAGAATGGGTCGACAGCTCGGTTGGTCATCACAATGTTCCACCGGCGATCGAAGACGATCGCCGGATACGGTTCGTGCGCGCGCAGGACCTTGCCGATGGCGTTGTGGACGGCTGACAGCGCGTTGTCTTCGAGGGCACGCTCGGCGTACCGGGGTGCGAATCCTCCGGCTAGGAGAAGCTGGTTGCGCTCCCGAAGCGGAACGCGGAGCTGATCTGCCAGCCGAAGGATCATATTGGCGCTCGGTTTCGATTTGCCTGTCTCGACCAGGCTGACGTGCCGGGATGAGACGTCCGCTGCGATTGCAAGATCCAACTGGCTCAGTCCTCGGCGTCGCCGCCACTGGCGCAGTAGTTGCCCGACCGTGTCCACGGTCCGACAGCGTACGCGTTGCGGCGGAGGAGGCCATGAAATGCGAGTTCATCGACAAGCGCGACAAGCAGAGAAACACTAGGTCCATGACCACGCAGAGCAAGGCTCTCGTCCAACGCGCGTTGGCCGGATTTATCGAGACGGGTGACGTTGACGCGCTCGCACAGTTCTTGAGCGAAGACTTCATGCATCACCGGCCGGACTCGAGTGCAATGACCAAGACGGACTGGCTTGCCGCTGTCCGGGCTGCGCTTGCACCGCTAGCCGGCATGCAGGTTGAGATTCAGCACATACTGGCCGACGGTGATCACGTCGTGGTGCATTCACAGCGTCGACTCCCGGACTCGGGCCCGGAGATCGCGGTCGTCGACATTTGGCGCGTCAACGGCGGGCTGATCGTGGAAGGGTGGGAGATTATCGAGCCGGTAGCTCAGGCGGCCACCAACCTGGTGTGGTGGCAATCTGCTTCTCGGTGCTGACGATCGGTATTGAAAGGGAGCGCCCGGCGCAAGACGCCAGCATCATGTCGAATGCCGGAAGCGTATCCACGCCGAACTCGCCGCCACGGTCACGGGCACCGTCATGACAGCAGCTTCGGCTTTCACCCAATGAGGCCGGTCAGATGCTGACGATCTCACGGCTCTCGGTCTCATCCAGCTGACCGACGAGGTGATCGCCGTGGTGGCCGGCTTCCGGCCCTGAGCACCGGCCTTCCGCAATCCACAGCGGCCACTACGATCGACGGCCATGGCCCGGACCACACCTCAGCGCCCGCTGAACATCGACGAACTCTTCCCCGAGCTGCGTGAGCACCGCGGGACGGCCACCCGGCTGCACCCGCGCACGGGCTCGCCCACCGTCGCCGACAGCTCGATCGGCGGACCGCTGCTGTGGCCGGCCGAGGAGCCATGGCCGATGTGTACCGACGGTGAGGACCACCTCCCTGAAACGCTCCTGAACCCGGTGGCGGTCCTGCGTAGCCGGCAGATACGCGCAGCGGCAGCGGACCGTAAGCTCACCCCCGAGGAACGGGCCGAGCTGCGTGCCCTGGACTCCGAGGAGCCGGAGGAGTTGATCCACCAGCCGGTGCCTATGATCCCGGTGGCCCAGCTGTACCGCCGGGACGTGCCCGACTTCGCCGGCCCGGACGACACCGATCTGTTCCAGATGCTGTGGTGCCCGCTGAACCACGCGGATGAGGACGCACCTAAACTGCGGCTGCTCTGGCGGCGTGCTGCCGATGTCCGCGAGGCGCTCACGAACGCACCTCAGCCACTGGCCGTCGAGGAGAACTACCTGCCCAACCCCTGTGTCGTACATCCCGAACAGGTCGTCGACCACCGGGACCGGGAGGTGCTGCCCGCGCCGCTGCAGGCTCGCCTGGCCGACTGGGAGAAGGACACCGACGGGCCCGGTTACTCGGCCTGGTCAGTGGTGCCGGGCTGGAAGATGGGCGGCTTCCCGTCCTGGCGCATGAGCGGTCCCGGCACGGCGGACTGCCCGACCTGCCACACCGAGATGACCCTGCTATTCACCGTTGGCTTCGGCGAGTGGGACAGAGATGGTCACTGGCGGCCGGTGGAGGATCCCGCCGACACCACCGACCCAATGACCGAGGTGGTCATCGGGCGGGGCTTCGACTGGTACGTCTTCCGGTGCCCGGTCTCCTACGATCATCCGTTCTCAGACATCATGCAGTGACCACCCGGATCCGTCACCGGAACATGCCGGCGGGCCGGCGGGCCACTCCTCCCACCTCATGGCAGGACCGCCGAGCAGCCAACCGACCGCCGGCACGGCCGCCTGCGGGTGCTGGACCAGGGTGGCCTGCCCGTCGATGCACCACTCGGTGTGCTCGCCCAAAACCAACCCCGGCTGGGCCAGGCCTATGTCGCGTGGCAGGTCGACGTAGGTGAGGCTGCGGCCCAGCATCCGGCCGATCCGGTCGACCTTCTCCGCCGGGTCAGCGACTCCGGGCCGGTCAGCTCGTACGACCGACAGCGTGCCCGTCATCGACGTTCAGCCGGGCGGCCACCGCGGCGATGTCCTCCTACCGGATTGGCGAGTTCGCCGCGTCGCCGCGGGCGTCGCGAACCACGTGGCCGGCCCGGATCTGCGGCACCCACAGACCCGTCCGACTGGCAGAGCACCTATTCGATGTAGCTGGTATTCGTCAGCCCGCGAGCGTCTCGTTTACGCAGTGCAACAGCTCACGGCGCGCGCTCTGGAACGAGGCGCTGGCGAACGACGAGCTGGGTGTTTCCGGCCTGTTGCACACCGCGGGCCGGCTCGACGACGACACGCCCATCCCGTACGGCTGGAGTGTCGATGTGCCGACCCGGGCCGGTTTCCCGCTCCACCGCCACGGCGGCTTGTGGGCAGGTCTGAGCGCCCAGATCGCCCGGGTGCCCGCGCAGCGTGCCGCTATGGTCGTAATCGCCCTGGATCACATGAAGGACCGCACCCAAAGGCTGGCCGACGATCCGATCAACGAGCTGCTCGCCCGCTGAGAAGGTCCGCGCGCGGTCGGCGGCAAGAGAGTGCGTCAGATTCATCGCCGGAAGCCGCCCTCGGGGCCAGAAGCTCCCTGCACCCGGGCTCGGCACATGACCTTCCTCCCGGGTTGTTCGGACGCTCCCTCGAGGAAAATAGAGCCGGCACGCTCGCCTGTCCACCAGCGCTCGACATCACCGACGAATCAGGTGAAGATTTCACGGAGATCCATTCGAGCCGGTGTGCCCCCGGCGTTGAGATGAGTTACGCGGAGACCTTGAACTAGTTTCACCTGTGTCGATATCTGATCTCGCGAGGAGCAATTGATTGATAATCGACTATAACTCCAACGGCCTGACTGGATTTCATGCCGAGGAATTCCCTGAAGCGCCGGACTTCGCTGTCGAATTAACATCTTCAGAATTCGGCTTCAATCTGACTTACCGTGTCCAATCCCTGGCGATCACCATGGAGTGGAGCTGGCTCAAAGCCACGGATACGGAAATTCGTTCCTGGACGGTAAGCGATGTTCCCCGCGGCACGCTCCAAGAGCCCTACTACGACTCGGACCAGGGCTGGAATGTCATGATCTGGGAGATGGGGGACCATGTCTACGTCGCGGAGGGCGAGGGCGATTGGGACGAAGATCGGGACTCGAATACGTACACGATGTGGTTTAAGGTGCCGCGCGGTCTGCACGACCGGGCGTGGGTGGCAGCGTTGAATCGACTGCGGGTGGGTTGAGGTGGCATGTTGCCAAACCTCGAAGCCGGATAGCAGCGGCGGCAAGCAGCAGTGAGATCACCGTTGCCGCGACGGCAATTCATTGACGAGCCGGTAACAACGCACTCATATCGGCTACTTGTTTCATTGCTCTGGGACCGCGGCCAGGCCAGGTTTCGGTCTAGGGCCTGTTTTATAA
>NZ_BOMH01000126.1 GCF_016862095.1 Actinoplanes cyaneus | reverse complement strand
GTTGAAGATCGGGCATCTTCGCATAGTGGGTGCGGTAGCTTGGTGCCTTCTGCCCGCTTAACCGACGAATGGGTGATACTGCAACGCTTCCTCGATGATTTCCTCCTCGGTGAGTTCTGGTGTACGCCAGAAGAGAAGATCGCCGACCCGGGGGTACATCAAGAGCCTGGCGAGTTCATCAAAGAGCGCGCTCGCAGCGTCGTCGGAAATTCTGGGGTCCCGGAGGCGGCGGATCATGTCCGTTGCTTGCCTGCGCGCCTCGTCGTCCAGAGTTCGACTTTGCAGCCGTGGGCCGTCTGTCACACCAGCACGATAACCCCATCGATCCACACCAGCGCAACGTCCTCTTCTGCCGCGAGTCGCGTTCTGCGACTGAACGAGCGTGGTCAGCTTCTCGGCGGGGATGGAAGGCCGGCGTCGCGGAACGCTCGGCTGACGTGACGCCAGTCGCCGTTGCGGTAGTGCAGCGATGGTGGATCGACTCCGTTTGCGACGGCTGAGACGTTGATGCCAGCTCGTTGGAGCAGTATTGCGATCCGCTCGACCTCCGCAGGGTTGTCGGTCCATGTGTAGGTGGCTGGCATCTTGGCCCATTTGCTGCGGTCGGCGACGAGCACGGCAGCAAAGGCGGTGGCACCACCGACGGGCGCCGTGAGCCAGGCCGGGATACCGGTGAAGCGTGTGATGGCTAACCCCGTCGCGGCTCCAGAGATGCAGAGCCCGGCGATGGAGGCCCAGCCCGCCGCGTTGAGTTCTGCGGTCCGAAACAGTCTCGGCGGCGACCAACCGGTGAAGATGACAGGTAGGCCGACGATCGACGTTGACGTTCGGGCATACCCTCACCATGCCATCGGTCCGCTGGCTCGTTCGCCGATGCGCTCTCATGCCGCGATCCGGGTGCTCGCTCTTGCGTGACGGTAACAGACCGTAGTTGCCGGATGAGTCCGCCTGGTGGGGCCAGGTGAAGCCGTCACGCCGCCGTGTCCGGCGAGCGCCGGTGGAGCCAATTCGCGTGCGCCAGAACAGGAACCGCAACGTCGGCCTCGGTCCCGCCAGCCGTTGCCCGACGTCCGGCCGGAGCCCGTCGCGTGACTGGCAGCTCTGGCCGCCGGACGTCAGGCCGACTCCCTCCGTCGGCGCCAGCGCGTCGTCTACGCCATCACCGCGGCCAGCCGGTGCCCAGACGGAGATCAGCGTCGCCGCGATTGCCCGCGCCGCCGGGGCCGACCGCACGTTTCTCTATCGACACCGCGATCTGCTCGACCAGCTACATGCAGCCCAAACCCGCCCGTCGCCGAGCGGGACCGGCAGCGGTCAGCCGGGCCTCGCTCCAAGCCGACCTCGCCAACGCCCACGGCCAGATCACTCGCCAAGCCACCCACTTCCGTCGGCTGGAACACCGACTCTCCGAGCTGCTCGGCACCCAAGCATGGCGCGAAGCCGGCTTCGGCGCTCCCGCCGACATCGATGCACTGCAACGACACATCACCCACCTGGAGCAGCAGATCGTAGACCTGCAGGCCACAGTCATTGACTGCTATCAGGAACTCGATGCCGCCCGCGCCGCCAACCGGGAGCTCATCGCGAACCTCAACTGGCGCCCTCACCACTAGACCGGCCGCTGGCACGCCGGTCAAGCAGCGGCGGGCGTGCGGTCCGGGTGTGTTCGGGCGGCTGAAGCAACGCTGAGCGCCAGCCGGAGCGGGGACGGGACAGGCGGTTGCCCGCAGCCGCCGCGGTGATGACCAGGGTCACGCCGATCGGGATGGCGGCCATGGCCAGCAAGCCACCGCCGATGTTGCCGCCGATCACGCCCGCGGTCAAGGCGCGACCGGTAAGGGCAGCCAGGGACCCGGTCGCGGCCAGCGGGATCAGCACGAACCACCATCCCCAGCGGAGCCGGCGAGTGAGGGTCGCCCCGACCAGCAGAATCGTGGAGGCAACCGCGACGAGGCAAGCCACGATACCGACCGCACGGTCAGCGGCGGCTCCGAGACTGACCGCCTCGTAGCCGTAATCCAGCGGAATGCCTTCACGCAGCAGGTTCGGATCGGTCATGTCACCGATCAGCCACCAGGCAGCGACAGGCGCGGCGACGACCAGGGCGATGCCCGAACACAGAAGTGCCTTACCTGAGCTCATCCCATCCTCCGGCTGCCGTCATACGAGGTCACGAGCGTAGATCCCACCACCAAGATCACAAACAGTTCGCCGGCCCGGTGGTGCTTCCGCTCGTTACGCCCAGCTCAGAAACCCTTTCGGCCATTTCCACGCGACTCACTTCAACACGTGGGGGCTGACCTCGGCAGCGCGGGCGCCTTTCGCCAAGAAGCTGGACGGCCCATCCCTGCCAGCCAGTCGCTTGGGATCATGGATGAGTGGGGGATCCTGTGGAAAGTACGGCCGCTGCCGATCACGCCG
Organism: Actinoplanes cyaneus; assembly: GCF_016862095.1. GTDB lineage: Bacteria > Actinomycetota > Actinomycetes > Mycobacteriales > Micromonosporaceae > Actinoplanes > Actinoplanes cyaneus. The sequence continues at coordinate 1,988 of NZ_BOMH01000126.1, read as the reverse complement.
AACTCGGCCCGCTGTTGCGCAGGCTGCGGCTTGCCGCTGATCTTTCGCTCGAGCAGTTGTCGCAGCCTCCGGCGTCAGCGACCGCGCCATCGGTGACATCGAGCGCGGGATCAGCAAGGGCCCGCGAGCCAGCACCGTGACAGCGCTCGCCACAGCGCTGAGGTTGGACGACGCCGACCGGCACGCGCTGGCCGCGGCGGCCCGGGCCGGCCGGCAGCGCGACCTGCCGAGGGTCGGCGGGTTCGCCGATTTGCCGCTACCGCGCGCCGTGCCTGACTTCACCGGCCGTGACGACGAACTGAACACCATCCGCACCTGGGCTCGGGCGGGGGAAGCGAGACGGGTTGTCCTGATCAGCGGTCCACCCGGAATCGGTAAGACGTCGCTGGCTCTGCACGCCGCCACCGGGCTGGCTGCGGACTTCCCCGAGGGGCAGTACTTCGTCGATCTGCAGGGCTTGAGCACGCAGCCGCTGAGCCCGTTCGACGTACTGTCCCGACTGATTCGCGCCGTCGACCCGCGGTCGCCGTCAGTTCCGCCGGCCCTCGCCGAGGCCACCGCCATGTGGCAACGAGTCAGCCGGGGCAGACGCATTTTGCTCGTCCTGGACAACGCCGTTGACGAGGCGCAGGTCGTGGCCGTGGTTCCCGGCGACGGCCGCGCCGCGGCGATCGTGACGAGCCGCCGGATGCTCAGCGGCCTCGACGCCGTCGATCGGCTGCCACTGGCACCGTTACCTGAGCAAGAATCGGTGGCACTGCTCGCCCGCCTGACGGCGGGGCGCGCCGCGACCAGCAGCGAGCTGAATCAGCTGGCCGAGTTGTGCGCGCACATGCCGCTGGCGATGCGGGTGGTGGGCAACCGGCTGGCCAGCCGCCGGTACTGGAGCGCCGCGGACGTGATCGCCCGGCTGGTCCCCGGTGAACGCCGCCTCGACGCCCTGTCCGCCGGTGACCTACAGGTCAATTCCGCGTTCGCGCTGTCGTACGACCAGCTGTCGCCAAGCGCCCAGTGCCTGTTCCGCCGGCTGCCGTTGGCGACCGGTGCCACGACCGGCGTCGAGACCGCTGCGGTGCTGATAGATCGGTCGGTTCACGAGACCGAGGATTTGCTCGATGAACTGACCGAGGTCAGCCTGCTCGACGAGGCATCACCCGGCCGGGTCCGCTGCCATGACTTGCTGCGCGCCTACGGCGAACGCAAGCTGGCCGACGAAGAGCCGCCCGAGCAGATCGAGTCGGTGCGGAAGCGGCTGCGGACGTGGCTGCTGGCCACGACCATCGCCGCTGGCCAGTGGTTCGAATCCGGACCTCAGGCAGCCGTGGTGCCACGTGATTCCGACGGGACGGGGATCGTGTCCTCGGAGCAAGCGGCGGGGGCCTGGCTGCTGGCCGAGGCCGACGCCTGGTTCGCCGCCCTGCGGCAAGCGGCGGACGCCGGTGAACATCGGCTGGTGGTTGACGTCGCCGAGTCGCTGCACTGGTACTCCGATCGATGGGTGTTTTGGCACCGTTGGCACGACGTCTTCGCTCTCTCCACCAATGCCGCTCGTCTGTTGGGCGACGACCGGCTGCGAGCCACTCATCTGGGGTATCTCGCCTGGACCCGGCTGGTTTGCGTGATCGACTACAACAAGGCCCTCGAGCACGCCGACGAGGCGTTCGAGTTCGCCTCCCGCGCCGGCGACGCCGTCCAGATGGGCTGGGCCCGCAGCTACCGGATTCGGGCGTTGGCGAGGCTCGGGGGACGTGAGGAGGAGCAACTGACGGCGACGCGGCAAGCCGTCGGCTACTTCACCGAGGCCCGCGACGGCATCGGACTGTCCCAGGCCCTCGTCAGTCGAGGCATCACATTGCACAGCCTGGCTCGGCATCACGAGGCGCTCACCGCTTTCGAGAGCGCCGTCGAGGCGGCGCTCGATCGGGAGACGGCCCCGGTCGAATCCATCGCCGCCATGGCCATTGCCGTAGCGCTTCACTATGCGGCCC
>NZ_BOMH01000125.1 GCF_016862095.1 Actinoplanes cyaneus | reverse complement strand
AGCGCGCTGCCGGACCCGGAACTACCCACCACCGGCCGCGCTGCAGCCACCGCCACCGAAGAAATCCTTTGCGGCCTCTTCGCCGAGGTGCTCGGTGTGGAGTCGGTGCCGGCGGACGTGTCGTTCTTCGACCTCGGCGGTGACTCGCTGTCGGCGATGCGGCTCATCGCTCGGATCCGGGCGGTCTTCGAAGCCGAAGTCAGCGTCCGAAGCCTGTTCACCACCCCCACGGCCGCCGGGATCGCCCTCCTGGTCGAGGGCGCCACCGGTACCGCGAGGTCGGCGCTGGTGGCGCAGCCCCGCCCCGAGCGGCTGCCGCTGTCGTACGGCCAGCAGCGGATGTGGTTCCTGAACCGGCTGGAACCTGCCGGCTCGGTCTACAACATGCCGATGGCGCTGCGCTTCTCCGGTGAGCTGGAGGTGGCCGCGTTGGAGGCGGCGCTGGGCGATGTCGCCGACCGGCACGAGGTGCTGCGCACGATCTACCCGGATGTCGACGGGGTCGCGTGCCAGCAGGTCGTGGAGGGGGCCGCCGGGCGGCCGTCGCTGCCGGTGAGCGAGGTCGCGGAGACCGATGCGCCGGCGGCCGTGGCGGCGTTCTTCGGCCAGGGCTTCGACCTGAGCTCGGAGCTGCCGTGGCGGGTGCGGCTGTTCGCGATCGCTCCCGGTGAGTTCGTGCTGGCGATCGTCGCGCATCACATCGCGCTGGACGGCTGGTCGATGGGCGTGCTGACCCGGGACCTGCGGGCGGCGTACGTGGCGCGGCAGCAGGGCCAGGCTCCGGCCTGGACCCGCCTTTCCGTTCAGTACGCCGACTACGCGCTGTGGCAGCGTGACGTTCTCGGTGAGCTCGACGACGAGCAGAGCCTGATCGCCGGCCAGCTCGGCTACTGGCGCGAGACGCTCTCGGGCGCTCCGCAGGAGCTGGTGCTGCCGGCTGATCGGCCGCGTCCGGCGGCGGCGTCGTTCGAGGGCGGCACCGTGCGGATCGAGGTGGACGCGGAGACGCACGGCCGGCTGGTGGAGCTGGCCCGGCGTAACGGCTCGACGATGTTCATGGTGGCGCACGCGGCCCTAGGAGTGCTGCTGTCGCGGATGGGTGCGGGTGCTGATGTTCCGATCGGCACGGTGGTCGCTGGTCGTGGTGACGCGGCGGTCAACGATCTGATCGGGTTCTTCGTCAACACTCTGGTGTTGCGTACGGACCTGTCGGGTGACCCGTCGTTCGCCGAGTTGCTCGGCCGGGTCCGGGAGACGGACCTGTCGGCGTACGCGCATCAGGACGTTCCGTTCGAACGGCTCGTCGAGGAGCTCAACCCGGCCCGGTCCCTCGCCCACAACCCGTTGTTCCAGGTGATGCTGGTCTTGCAGAACCTGCCCCAGGAGCAGCGGACCGGTGACCAATGGAATCTGCCGGGGGTGTCGGTCAACCCCATCGGGGGTGAGTCCGAGCAGACCGCGGCGAAGTTCGACCTGTCGGTGACGCTGGTCGAGCGTCGCGACGATGACGGCAGTCCCGCGGGCCTGAGCGGCGCGATCCAGTACGCGGTGGATCTGTTCGACGAGGTGACGGCGCGTGGCCTGGCCGATCGGCTGGTGCGGGTCCTGGAGCAGGTCGCCGCGGATCCGTCGCTGCGACTGGGCGCGGTCGAGGTGCTCGGTGATCAGGAACGGTCACGGATTCTGGACGAGTGGAATGACACGGCCCGCCAGGTGCCGGTGTCCTCGGTGGCGCAGTTGTTCGCGACTCAGTTGGCGCAGTCCCCGGCCGCGGTCGCGGTGGTTGACGAGTCCGGCGAGGCGACGTATGCCGAGCTGGATGTTGCCGCTGGTGCTGTCGCTGGGGCGTTGCGGGGGCGGGGTGTCGGCCGTGGTGACCTGGTAGCGGTGCTGGTGCCTCGTTCGGGGCAGGTGCCGTCGGTGTTGCTGGGTATCTCCCGGGCGGGTGCGGGGTTTGTTCCGGTGGACCCGGAGTATCCGCAGGACCGGATCGAGTTCATGGTGACCGACGCGGCCCCCGCCCTGGTGGTCTGCACGGCGGAAACCCAAGCCTTGGTGCCGGCGGGTGTGCCGCATCTACTGCTGCAGGACGCGTTGGCCGGGCCGGTGGTGGATCCGGTGCCGGTGTCGGTGGACGACGTGGCCTACGTGATCTACACGTCCGGCTCGACCGGTGTCCCCAAGGGTGTCGCGGTCACACACCGCGGTGTCGGGAACCTTGTGGTGGCGCAGGCGGACCGGTTCGCGATCGGTGCGGGCTCGCGGGTGTTGCAGTTGGCGTCGTGGAGCTTCGACGCCTCGGTGTCGGAACTGTGTGTGGCCCTGGCGTCGGGCGCGGCGCTGGTAACGCTGTCGGGGGAGTGGCTACCGCCCCAGCGGGCGCTGGCCGACGTCTGTGAGCGGTTCGCGGTGTCGCATGTGACAGTCCCGCCGTCAGTGCTGGCGTCGGTCGGCGAACTGCCCGACAGCGTCGGCACGGTGGTGGTGGCTGGTGAAGCATGCCCGCCGAGCCTGGTGGAGCGCTGGTCCGATCGCCGTTTGATCAACGCGTATGGGCCGACCGAGGTAACGGTGTGCGCGACGATGAGCTACCCGCTGTCGTCGGGTGTGGTGTCGATCGGTGGGCCGATCAGTAACACCCGGGTGCTGGTGCTCGACGAATGGCTGCGTCCGGTACCGCTCGGTGTGGTCGGCGAGTTGTATGTGTCGGGTCCGGGCGTGGCACGCGGGTATGTGCGCCGTCCGGGGCTGACTGCCTCCCGGTTCATTGCCGATCCGCACGGTAGCGGTGAGCGGGTGTATCGCACAGGCGACCGGGTGCGGTGGACCGCTGATGGCGTTCTGGTGTTCGCGGGCCGTGCCGATGATCAGGTGAAGGTGCGGGGGTTCCGGATCGAGCCGGGCGAGGTCCAGGCGGTCCTGGCAGGGCATCCGCAGGTGGCGCAGGCCGCGGTGATCGTGCGGGACAACCAGTTGCTGGCCTACCTCGTGGCCGCCGGCGAACTGCTCGACACGGTTGCGGTGCGCCAGTTCGCGGCGCAGCGGCTGCCGGACTACATGCTGCCCCTGCTGATCGTGCTCGACGCCCTGCCGGTGACGGTGAACGGCAAACTCGATCATGCCGCCCTGCCGGCCCCGGACTTCAGCGGCGTCACCGGGCGTGCCCCGGCCACGGCGACCGAGGAGATCCTGTGCGGCCTGTTCGCCGAGATCCTCGGCATCGATGCGGTGCCGGCGGACGCGTCCTTCTTCGACCTCGGCGGTGACTCGCTGTCGGCGATGCGGCTCATCGCTCGAATCCGGTCGGTGTTCGATGCCGAGATCGGCGTACGCAACCTGTTCACCACCCCGTCCGTAGCGGGAGTCGCCCAGCAGATCGAGGCCGGCACCGCGCGGAGAGCGTTGACGGCTGGGGTGCGCCCGGACCGGCTGCCGTTGTCGTACGGCCAGCAGCGCATGTGGTTCCTGAACCGGCTCGAGGACACCGGTCAGAGCGTCGCCTACAACATGCCGATGGCGCTGCGGATCTCCGGTGAGCTGGACGTGGTCGCGCTGGAGGCGGCGCTCGGTGATGTCGCCGACCGGCACGAGGTGCTGCGCACGATCTACCCCGACGTCGACGGGGCGGCGTGTCAGCAGATTCTGGACGGGGCCGCGGGCCGGCCGTCACTGCTGGTGAGCGAGGTCGCGGAGAGCGGGGTGCAGGCGGCGCTGGCGGCGTTCTTCGGTCGCGGCTTCGACCTGGGTGTCGAGCTGCCGTGGCGGATCCGATTGCTGATCACCGGTCCGGGTGAGTTCGTGCTGGCGATCGTGGCACATCACATCGCGTTGGACGGCTGGTCGATGGGGGTGCTGACCCGGGACCTGCGGGCGGCGTACACGGCACGACGCCAGGATCAGGCACCGGCCTGGACCCGCCTTTCCGTCCAGTACGCCGACTACGCGCTGTGGCAGCGCGAAGTCCTCGGTGAGCTCGACGACGAGCAGAGCCTGATCGCCGGCCAGCTCGGCCATTGGCGGGAGACGCTGTCGGGTGCTCCGCAGGAGTTGCCGCTGCCCTTCGATCGTCCGCGTCCGCCGGTCGCGTCGATGCGCGGCGCCGCGGTGGATCTGTCCGTTGGTGCAGAAACGCACGCGCGGTTGGTGGAGCTGGCCCGGCGTAGTGGCTCGACGATGTTCATGGTGGCGCACGCTGCCCTTGGGGTGTTGCTGTCCCGGATGGGTGCGGGCACCGATATCCCGCTGGGAACCTCGGTGGCGGGTCGTGGTGACGCCGCGTTGGACGAACTGGTCGGATTCTTCGTCAACACCCTGGTCCTGCGTACGGATCTATCGGGTGATCCGTCGTTTGCCGATCTGATCGGTCGGGTCCGGGAAACCGATCTGGCTGCGTACGCGAATCAGGATGTGCCGTTT
>NZ_BOMH01000124.1 GCF_016862095.1 Actinoplanes cyaneus | reverse complement strand
TTAAGAGGGCGCCCGACCCGGTCGTATCTCACGCGTGTGGAACGTGGAAACCCCGTTACGGTCCACAGGATTTCCTGTGGTAGGCCGACCGTGAGGAGAGTTCAACTCCGTGACGGGAAAAGGACGCCCAAGAAGCGAATGCCGGTGACCGAAAGGTGACAGGAAAACGACGGCATCAACGACCGGTCCTCCGACCGGCCGTCGTCGTATAACTGGCCGGATACCGGGCCTGGTGCCCGGCTGCGAAAGCAGGCTGACGTGTGGCGGGTGAGCCTTTGACGATCAAGCATCGGAACCACTGGAACCGAAGGACAAGTTAGACACAGATGACGGCTTTTGCTTTCGATGTTGCGATGGCGGCCCTCGGAGTGAACGGACCTGAGGACGAGCCTCCGAACTGGGACAACGTCGCCTGGCGACGCCACGAGGAGAACGTACGGCGGCTACGCGGCAGGATCTTCAAGGCGACGAAGGACGGTGACTGGCCGAAGGTCAGAAACCTGCAGAAACTGATGCTGCGGAGCTGGTCGAACACGCTGGTCAGCGTGCGCCAGGTCGCGCAGCGCAACGCTGGACGCGCGACGGCGGGCATCGACGGGAAGGTCGCGTTGACCTCCCCGGCACGCATGGACCTGGCGGAACAGACACATCGCACCGCACGGTCGTTCATGCCGACCGCCGTCAAACGGGTATACATTCCGAAAGCCAATGGGAAACAGCGCCCGCTCGGCATTCCCGTCATCTCGGACCGCGTCCACCAGGCGCGGCACCGTAACGCACTGGAACCCGAATGGGAAGCCCGGTTCGAGCCCAAGAGTTACGGGTTCAGGCCGGGCCGAAGCTGCCAGGACGCGATCCAAGTCATTCACGTGACGGCCTGCGGTGCAGGAGCGAAACGCGTGTGGGTGCTGGACGCGGACCTCACCGCAGCATTCGACAGAATCGACCACGAACGTCTACTCGCCACTATTGGGGATTTCCCCGGCCGGACCCAAATCCGGGGCTGGTTGAAAGCGGGCGTGTTCGAGAAAGGCAAGGGATTCGCCCCCACTGACGCGGGAACTCCGCAAGGCGGGGTCATCAGCCCCTTACTGTTGAATATTGCACTGCATGGGCTGGAAGAAGCGGCAGGAGTCCGACACGAACGCAGCGATCCGCAGCGAACGAAACGTGGCTCCCCTTCGCTGATCAGATACGCCGATAACATGGTCGCCCTCTGCTACTCCAAGCAGCAGGCCGAGGATGTCAAAACGCGGCTCGCCGCGTGGCTGGCACCCCGGGGTCTGACCTTCAACGAGGACAAGACGAGAATCGTCCACCTCGACGAAGGGTTCGACTTCCTCGGGTTCACCGCCCGCCGACGCAACGGCAAGCTCCTGATGAAACCCAGCAAGGCCGCCGTCAAACGAGTCAGGCAACGCCTGTCAGCCGAGTTTCGGGCCCTGCGCGGCACGAACCCGGCGACCGTCCTCGCGAAGATCAATCCGATCGTGCGGGGCTGGGCGAACTACTACCGAGGGGCAGCCTCGTCCATCGTGTTCGCAGCGCTGGACGTGCATCTGTGGCGGCTCACCTATAAGTGGGCCTGCCACGGCCATCCCCATAAGCCGAGACCGTGGATCGTCAACAGGTACTTTGGCCGGTATAACCCGGACAGGCAGGACCGCTGGGTGTTCGGCGACCGCAACAGCGGCGCTTATCTCCCCAAGTTCGCCTGGACGAAGATCGTCCGGCACAGTCTGGTCCGCGGGGACGCGTCTCCGGACGACCCCGCCCAGGCCGGCTACTGGGCCGAACGGCGCAGTAAGAACAGACCGCTGCTCGACCGCAGAACCCTGCACCTGCTCCGCAGGCAGCATGGGTCTTGCCCGATCTGCGGCGAGTTACTGCTGCATGCCGACCGCGAGCCACAAAGCCCACGCGAGTGGGAACAGTGGCACCGCACCACCCGCAAGGCGATAACCAGGCAAATCATCGCCGTCCACGGGAACGGCCTGCCGGACGAAACCCGACTCGTTCACTCCTTCTGCCTCCGCCGAACTACCGACGGACAGCAGGAACCAGCACCTCTGCACTCCTGAAATCGCCCCAGTGGCTTGCTTGAGCCGTGTGCCGCGACGAGTTGCACGCACGGTTCTGAGGGGGCCCCGGCGCAGCAATGCGTCGGGGCCACCCGACTGCATCAACGTACTCGACCAACGGATACGGGATAGTGGTGTCGAAGTGTGGCACCGGGCTCGTCCGTCAGGGATAAGGCTGGCCGACCTTACCGATCCGCCCACCGCCGCAGCCCGGCAAGGTCCGGTCGCAGATTTTCTGCGCCGTTGCTCGGCCGCCACAAGCCCAAAAACTAAGTCGGCTTGTACTCAGCTGCAGCGCAGCGTTACCGCTTTCCGCTCGATCGCGGACCACTTCTCGGTACCGGCCTGTCCACCGCACTCGGTCATGACGGTGGCCTCGGACGACCAGGTCGACACGGATCCGGCGACTGGGCTTGAGGCAGGCCCGCACGTGTAGGTGTACGACGCGCTGACCTGCATGACGACCCTGTATCCGACATACGCGCCGGCTTTCCCCGCCGTGATCTGCAACTTCGTCCCGTTCTCCTCGACCGGCGTGCCGGGCCGCGACAGCCGCCAGACATCGGCAGCGTCACCGGCCGACAGATTGTTCTCCAGCGAGGTCAGGACCATCTCGGTGTCGACGCTCGCCGGCGTGACCTTGATGGCAGAGTCGGACAGCACCGCCTCCAACGGCACATCCGACCTCATGCCCTCGGTCAAATCCAGCCGCGGGCTGACCGCACCGAGCACCGGCGCTGACTTCACGTGAGACCAAGTGAACTGTGGCGTCTCGCAGGTCGCTGCCAGCGGACGGGCCGGCGCTGAAGGCGCGCGCGCCGCCGCTGTCGGCCGGGAGGCCGGCGCAGAACAGGCGAACAGCGCCAGCGCGCAGATCGCCACAGCGACAGTCTTAGGGATCAACTCGAAGACCTCGTTCACATTTGCGGTAGGCCTGGGCGAACATATCCGCTTCGAGCGGTCACGAGATCGGCTCTACGGCCGGACGTAGGCGACCGACACCGCCAGTTCTGCCCTTCCCGTGCGGAGCCGGTCGCCGCCGAACGGCGGCAGGCGTCCGAAGGGGGTACGGTCCAGGCGCCGCTGTACCCCTCATCTGCCGCGAGTCGCGCACGCGGGGAGACGTGGCCAGCGAGAACGTCAGGTTTCGCGACTGGGCTGAACTTGATCAGCTCGGCGGCGGAAGGCCGGCGTCACGGAACGCTCGGCCGACGAGTCGTCGGTCGCCGTTGCGGTAGTCCAGCGCGGGCCGGTCGGCGACGTTGGCGACGACCAAGACGTTGACTCCAGCTCGTTGGAGCACTGTGGCGATGCGTTCGACCTCTACGAGGTTGTCCGTCCAGGTGTAGATGGTGTGCATGTTGGCCCATCTGCCGCGGTCGGCGGCGAGCACGGCAGTAAAGGCGGTGACGCTGCCGACGGGCGTGGTGAACCAGCCCGGGATGCCGGTGAAACGGGCAATGGCTAACCCGGCTGCGGCTCCGAAGACGCAGAAGCCGGCGAGGGCGGCCCAGCCCACCGCGTTGAGTTCCGCGGTTCGAAACAGTTCTCGACGGGGACCAATAGTCGAAGACGACAAGTAGGCCGATGATTAACGTTGGCGTTCAGGCATAACCCCACCATGCCACCGGTCTACTGGCTCGTTCGGCAACGCGCTCTCACGCCGCAGCCCGGGTACGTCCACGGGCCGGGAGCCCGTCACGCCCCCGTAGCCGAAGCTCGCCGTCGCTGATTCTCGAATTGGCAAAGGTGTTCGCGGCCGGACAAGGGCCGAAGGCTACCAGGGCCACTGGCCAACTAAGTCAGCCGGCTGTTCGCCCGGCCGCACGACGAATACTCGATCGGCGGAGTCGTCGAAGACGAGCTGTGATCCTGCAAGCGCTGCAAGCTCGCAAACGGCAGCGAGCACTGCAACGCCGATCGGCTTGCGAAAAGACACGCCAGCTACCGCGGCATCCCCGGTGATCGGCTGCTCGCTGTCGACTTGACCGACAGTGGCCAGGTCTACCTCGCCCAGGTCTCGGCCCCCGACCCGATAGCAGCTGTCCGGGTCCCGGCACTCGGGTAACCGCAATCGGGGATCATCGCCATGAATCTTGAACCATGCCGAGCCGTGACACCCAGCGCCCCGGAAGGCCGCGAGAACATCGGCGGCTGACGGCAGCGGCAGCGGCAGCGGCGCGCTGGCCGGTATACCGCGTGAGAATTGCGCCGACATAGCCCACTCCAGCATGCCGTCGTTGGCAAGTTCATGCAGTGGGACGATATGCAGGGACCAACTCATCGCGGAAGTATGCCCCTTTGGTCTTCGCGTTGAAAGCTGCACTGATCTGCCACGATCCATGCGTGGTGATCGAGACGATTGTGGCCGAGCTACCGAGGGTCGGCTGTGTCCCACGCGTACTGGAACTGGCGCGGGTCGAGCTGCCACTCCTGGAGAACGGTCAACAGCTCCGACTCGTTGGCCGCGTCGGCACTGCGCAGCAGCGTCGACCCGATGTCGTAGTCGAATCCGTCAAGCCGTTCGGCGTCGTACTCCCAATGGTCGATCCGAAAAGATCGTGCAATGCTCTTGTTGGTCCATCCCTCGCTGCGGGCCTGTGCGTCGGCTTCGACGGCGCCCGGTGTGATGTCGACGAAGGCACGCCGTCCCGGATCCGTTGCGGGCACCTCGACCGCTAAACGGCGGCGGAGGCGGAGCGCCGACAGCTTCGCGAGCGGCCACACAGGCTCGCCGTTCATGACCGTCGATGCCATCGGTGCACGGCATCACGATAATCCATGATCGTGCACCTGCTGGCGCAACGCCCTCTCATGGCACCCCTCTGTGTCAAGGGGCGGCCAGAAGTGGTTTCGGGTTCGCCCGGTCGGGCGCCGGTAGGTACGGCGTCGAGGCAGCGCGAGCCCGGGGTTAGCCGAGTAGGGCTTGTGCCACGGAGCGTCCGGATAGCCAGGCGGTTTGGACCCGT
>NZ_BOMH01000123.1 GCF_016862095.1 Actinoplanes cyaneus | reverse complement strand
GCCCGCACCGCGGGCCGCCTCGCCGCGATCCTGAGCGGCGCCCTCGGCGCCGAGGACCAGATCGCCGTCCGCAGCAACGGCGTCCTGGTCCGGCGTCTGATCCCGGCCGCCACGACCGGCGCCCCGGAATGGCGCCCCCGTGGCACCGTCCTGATCGCCGGTGGCACCGGTGGCCTCGGCTCCGAGGTGGCCCGCTGGGCCGCCGGGAACGGCGCCGACCGGCTGATCCTGGTCTCCCGCCGGGGCGGCACCACCGACCTGCCCAACGCCGAGGTGCACGCCTGTGACCTGGCCGACCGGGACGCGGTGGCCGCTCTGCTGGCCGAGGTCGGCCCGATCGACGCGGTCGTGCACGCGGCCGGTGTCGGCGAGGATGTCTCGCTGGCCGACGCCGACGAGGACCATCTGCACCGCGTCGTCGACGGCAAGGTGCTCGCCGCCCGTCACCTCGACGAACTCGTCGGTGACGTGGACGCGTTCGTGGTGTTCTCCTCGATCTCCGGTGTCTGGGGCAGCGCCGGCCAGGCCGCCTACGGCGCGGCCAACGCGGCCCTGGACGCCCTGGTCGCCCGCCGGCGCGCGGCCGGCCGGCCGGGCACGGCGATTGCCTGGGGCCCGTGGGCGCGGGTCGGCATGGCCGCCGACGAGGACATCGCCGGCCAGTTGCGTCGCCGCGGCCTGAGCCCGATGGATCCGTCGCGGGCTGTGACGGCGATGGCCGTAGCGGTCGGCGCCGGCGACGAGCAGGTCGTGATCGCGGATGTCCGCTGGAACGACTTCCTCCCGATCTTCGCCGCCACCCGCGAACGTCCGCTCTTCGCCCGCCTCGCGCCGGCCGTGACCGCATCCGGCGAGCAGGAGACCGGCCTGGCCGGCCGCCTCGCGACGCTGAGTGTCGCCGAGCGGCACCGGATCGTTCTCGACCTGATCCGCGCCGAGGTCGCGGCCGTCCTCGGGCACACCTCGGCCGCCGCGATCGCACCCGACCGGGCGTTCAAGGAGCTCGGCTTCGACTCGCTCACCGCCGTCGAGCTGCGCAACCGCCTGCAGTCGGCGCTCGGCCTGGCCCTGCCGGCCACGCTGGTCTTCGACTACCCGAACGCCGGCCGGCTCACCACGTTCGTTCTGGCCCGGCTCATCCCGGACACGGTGGTCTCGGACGCCACCGTGGCGCGGGTCGTGACGACGCCGTCCGACGACCCGGTCGTGATCGTCGGGATGGGCCTGCGGCTGCCCGGTGATGTCGAGACGCCCGAGCAGTACTGGGACCTGGTCGCCGCCGGCGGCGAGGGCATCGGCCCGTTCCCCACCGACCGCGGCTGGGACCTGGATCGGCTGTACCACCCGGACCCGGACCACCCGGGCACCTTCTACGCCCGTGCGGGCGGTTTCCTCTACGGCGCGGGCGACTTCGACGCCGGCCTGTTCGGGATCTCGCCGCGTGAGGCGACCGCGATGGACCCGCAGCAGCGGCTGCTGCTGGAGACCTCGTGGGAGGCGTTCGAGAACGCCGGGGTCAACCCGCTGGGCCTGCGCGGCGAAGCGGTCGGCGTGTTCGTCGGCGCCTCGTTCATGGGCTACGGCGCGGGGCCGGTCGACGACGACGGCGTCGAGGGACACCTGCTCACCGGTACGGCGTCATCGGTCATCTCCGGCCGCATCTCCTACACGTTCGGCCTGGAGGGACCGGCCGTCACCGTCGACACCGCGTGCTCGTCGTCGCTTGTCGCCCTGCACCTCGCGGCGCAGGCGCTCCGCGGTGGCGAGTGCTCGATGGCACTGGTCGGCGGTGTCACCGTGATGCCCGACCCGGACGTGTTCGTGGAGTTCTCCCGCCAGCGTGGCCTGGCCGCGGACGGCCGCTGCAAGTCGTTCGGCGCGGACGCGGACGGCACCGGCTGGTCCGAGGGCGCCGGGATGCTGCTGGTCGAGCGGCTGTCGACGGCCCGGGCCGCCGGTCACAAGGTCCTCGCCGTGGTGCGCGGCAGCGCGGTCAACCAGGACGGTGCCTCCAACGGGCTCACCGCGCCGAACGGTCCCGCC
>NZ_BOMH01000122.1 GCF_016862095.1 Actinoplanes cyaneus | reverse complement strand
CAGGCGTTGCTGGCAACCTACGGTCAGGACCGGTCGGCGCCGCTGTGGCTGGGCTCGGTGAAGTCGAACATCGGCCACACCCAGGCCGCGGCGGGGGTCGCCGGTATCGCCAAGATGGTCCTGGCGATGCGGCACTCGGTGCTGCCGGCGACGCTGCACGCCGGCGAGAGGTCGCCGCACGTGGACTGGGCCGCGGGCGAGATCGCGTTGCTCGGCACCGCGCAGCCGTGGCCGGCCGGGGAGAAGCCGCGCCGGGCCGGTGTGTCCGCGTTCGGGGTGTCCGGCACCAACGCGCACGTGATCATCGAAGAGCCGCCCGCCGCTGACATCGAAGAAGAGCCGGCGGCGTTGCCGGTGGTCCCGGTGGTGCTCTCCGGCGCCGGTGAGGCGGCGCTGGAGGCTCGGACCCGCCACCTCGCAGTGCTGGGCAACGCCGATCCGATGGCGGTGGGTGCCGCCGCGGCCCGCCGGGCGGCGCTGTCTCACCGCGCGGTTGTGCTGGGCGACGACGTGGTGCGTGGGGTGGCCTCGCCGGCTCGGCTCGGTTTCCTGTTCACCGGCCAGGGCTCGCAGCGTGCCGGCATGGGCCGCGGCCTCTACGAGACGTTCCCGGTGTTCGCCGAGGCGTTCGACCGGGTCGCGCTGCACGTCGACCAGCACCTGGATCGGCCGTTGAGCGTGGTGCTGGCAGATGAGGAGTTGATTCATCGGACCGGTTACGCCCAGCCGGCGATCTTCGCCGTCGAGGTGGCGTTGCACGCGCTGCTGGACAGCTGGGGTGTGCGCCCGGACGTGCTGGTCGGTCACTCGATCGGTGAGATCGCGGCCGCGCACGTGTCCGGTGTCATGTCGCCGGCCGACGCCGCAACGCTGGTGACCGCCCGCGGCCGGCTGATGCAGGCGCTCCCGCCCGGCGGCGTGATGCTGGCCGTGCAGGCGTCCGAGGCCGACGTGCGCGCGGCGTTCCCGGACGTGGACATCGCGGCGGTCAACGGCCCGACAGCCGTGGTCGTTTCCGGTCACGAGGCAGATGTCGCCGCGGTCGAGCAGAGCAGCTGGAAGACGATCCGGTTGCGGACCTCGCACGCGTTCCACTCGCGGTTGATGGAGCCGATGCTCGATGAGTTCCGCGCGGTGGTCAGCGGGTTGACGTTCGCGCCCGGTCACGGGCGCTGGTCGGATCCGGCCTACTGGGTGGCGCACGTGCGCGACACCGTGCGTTTCGCCGACGCGGTCGCGCAGGCCGGTGACGGCGTGCGGTTCGTGGAGCTGGGCCCGGACGCGGTGCTGTCGGCCATGGTCGACGACGCGGTGCCGCTGCTACGCCGCGGGCGTGACGAGGTCACCACCGCCCTGACCGCCCTGGCGAACCTGTTCGTCGCCGGCACCGACGTGGACTGGACCGCACTGTTCGTCGGTGTGGAGCCCGCCGACCTGCCCACCTACGCCTTCCAGCGCCGGCGCTACTGGCTGCGCACCCGCACCGCACCGCGGATCACGGCGGCCGACGACACCTTCTGGGAACCGGTCGACCGCAACGACCCCGCCGCCCTGGCCACCCGCCTCGGTGTTCCGCTGACCACCCTGGAACCGCTGCTCCCGGCGCTTGCGGCATGGCGGGCCCGCGGCCGTGACCGCTCGCTGATCGACTCGTGGCGCCACCGGGTCACCTGGAAGCCCGCCGACCTTCCCGCCAGCACCCCGACCGGCATCTGGGCCCTGATCGGCGACGACGGCACCGGCCTGGCCGACGCGCTCGCCGGCACGGGCATCACTACCGTCGCCACCACGGTCGAGAGCCTCCCGGACATCGCGGCCGACGGCGTCCTGGTCCTGCCCTCCGTGCCGCTCGACGGCCTGCCCGACCTGGTTCGCGCGGCCGACCGGCCCACCTGGATCCTGACCGCGGGCGGTGTCACGACCGGACGGGCCGACGGCGTCCCGGACGTCATGGAGGCCGCCAAGTGGGGGCTCGGCCGCGTCGCCGGTCTCGAACACCCGAAGACCTGGCGCGGGCTCATCGACCTGCCGGAATCCCTGGACGCGCGAACCGGTGCACGACTCGCCGCGATCCTGGCCGGCGCCCTGGGCGCGGAGGACCAGATCGCCGTACGCCCGGGCGGGGTCCTGGTCCGCCGGCTGGCGGACGCCCCGGCCGGTGGTGAGGCGTGGCAGCCGCGCGGCACCGTCCTGATCGCCGGTGGCACCGGCGGCCTCGGGTCCCAGGTGGCCCGCTGGGCCGCCGACAACGGCGCCGGGCGACTGATCCTCGTCTCCCGGCGTGGTGGCGAGACGGATCTGCCCAACGCGGAGGTCCACGCCTGCGACCTCACCGACCGGACCGCCGTCGAAGCCTTGTTCGACCTGGTCGGGCCGGTGGACGCGGTCGTGCACGCGGCCGGCGTGGCCGAGGACGCCGACCTGGTCGACGCCGACGCCGGCCACCTTCACCGCGTGCTCGCCGCCAAGGTGGACGGCGCCCGGCATCTCGACGAGTTCGCCGGCGACGCCACGTTCGTCGTCTTCTCCTCGATCTCCGGGATCTGGGGCAGCGCCGGCCAGGGCGCCTACTCCGCCGCCAACGCCGCCCTGGACGCCGTCGTGGCCGGACGCCGCGCTCGCGGGCTCGCCGGGACCGCGATTGCCTGGGGCCCGTGGGCGCGGGCCGGCATGGCCGCCGATCCCGAGGTCGCCGCGCTGCTGAAACGGCGCGGGCTCACCCCGATCGACCCGCAGCGGGCGCTGGCCGCGCTGGCCGGTGCCGTCGGTGCCGGTGAGGACCAGATCACCATCGCGGACGTACGCTGGAACGACTTCCTGCCGGCCTTCACCGCCACCCGGGCCCGGCCGTTCTTCGCCGACCTGCCCGCCGCCCGGGCCGTCGAGGCCCCGGCGCCCATCGGCACCGAGGTCTCCGCGTTCGCCCAGCGCCTCGCCGGTATGGCCGCCGCCGATCGCGTCCCGCTGCTCACCGACGTGGTGCGTACGCACGTGGCCGCCGTTCTCGGTCACGCCTCCACGGAGGTGATCGAGCCGTCCCGCCCGTTCAAGGAGCTCGGCTTCGACTCGCTCACCGCGGTCGAGCTGCGCAACCGCCTGCAGGCCGCATTCGGTCTCGCGCTGCCGGCCACGCTGGTCTTCGACTACCCGAGCACCGGCCGGCTCGCCGCGTTCGCGCTGACCCGGCTGATGCCGGAGACGGCACCGGCGGCCCCGGCGGCAGCCGACGCGATCGTGGCCACGTCCGACGATCCCATCGTGATCGTCGGCATGGGCCTGCGGCTGCCCGGCGGCGTGGAGACCCCCGAGCAGTACTGGGATCTGGTGTCCTCCGGCGGCGACGGCATCGGCGCGTTCCCGGCCGACCGCGGGTGGGACCTCGGCCGCCTTTACCATCCGGACCCGGATCACCCGGGCACGTTCTACGCCCGGGGTGGTGGCTTCCTCTACGGCGCGGGCGGCTTCGACGCCGGCCTGTTCGGCATCTCGCCACGTGAGGCCCTCGCCATGGACCCGCAGCAGCGGCTGCTGCTGGAGACCTCGTGGGAGGCGCTCGAGCGCGGTGGCGTCGACCCGATGGGCATCGCCGGTCAGCCGGTGGGGGTCTTCGTCGGCGCGACCGCCATGGGTTACGGCACCGGCCCGGTCGAGTCCGCCGAGGGCATCGAGGGGCACCTGCTCACCGGTACGGCGTCGTCGGTGATGTCCGGCCGGATCTCGTACACGTTCGGGCTGGAGGGTCCGGCGGTCACCGTCGACACGGCT
>NZ_BOMH01000121.1 GCF_016862095.1 Actinoplanes cyaneus | reverse complement strand
GGACGTGTAGATCACATAGGCCAGGTCCCGGCCGTCAACATCGGCAGCGACACCGTCACCCCGAACGGCAGGCTCCCAGGTTGCATCGATGATCAGCGACACGCCGCTGTCCGCCGCGATGAACTCCCGCCGAGCCGCCGGCAACTCCGGATCCAGGGGCACGAACGCGGCGCCGGCCTTCCACACGCCGAGCATCGCCGCGACCAACTCCACACCACGCGGCAGACACAACCCGACCCGCTCACCACGACGCACACCCGCTGCGACGGCCGTTGCCTGCTCATCAAGCTGCGCATACGTCAACGACCGGACACTGTCCCGAACCGCGACCGCCTCCGGGGTCGCTTGCACCCAGTCCCCGATCAGATCCAGGACCGTGCCGGCAGTCACCGGCGTGACCGTGTCGTTCCAGTCCCGGGTCACCAGGGCCCGTTCGGCTTCATCGAGCACGTCGACCTGGCTCAACCGCAACTGCGGATCAGCGGCGACCTGGTCGAGCACCCGCATCAGACGATCGGCCAGCGCACGCACCGTCGACTCGTCGAACAGATCCGTCGCGTAGAGGATGCCGCCGCTGAGACCGGCGGGGCTACCCGCTGTGTCACGACGTTCTTCCAGGGTCACGGTCAGGTCGAACTTGGCCGCGTGCTGCTCGGCGTCCTGCCCGGCCGGCTGCACGAGCACTCCCGGCAGGTCCCAGCCCTTGTCCGCCGAAGGCAGGTTCTGCACCACGGCCATGACCTGGAACAACGGATTGTGCGCCAGCGACCGAACCGGATTCAGCTCCTCGACCAGCCGCTCGAAGGGCACATCCTGATTCGCGTACGCGGCAAGGTCGGTTTCCCGGACTCGGCCCAGCAGATCGGTGAACGAGGGGTCGCCGGTCAGATCCGTACGCAGAACCAGGGTGTTGACGAAGAAGCCGACCAGCTCGTCGAGGGCCGCGTCACCACGACCCGCCACCGACGTACCCAGCGGGATATCCGTGCCCGCACCCATCCGCGACAACAACACCGCCAGCGCCGCATGCGCCACCATGAACATCGTCGAGCCGTTACGCCGGGCCAGCTCCACCAGCCGCGCGTGCGTTTCTGCACCAACGGACAGGTCCACCGCGGCGCCGCGCATCGACGCGACCGGCGGACGCGGACGATCGAAGGGCAGCGCCAACTCCTGCGGAGCACCCGACAACGTCTCCCGCCAGAACCCGACCTGCTCGTCACCGAGCCCACCGAGAACTTCCCGCTGCCACAACGCGTAATCGGCATACTGCACCGGCAGATCGGTCCAAGCCGGTGCCTGACCCTGAAGCCGGGCCACATACGCCGCCCGCAGATCCCGGGTCAGCACCCCCATCGACCAGCCGTCCAACGCGATGTGATGCGCCACGATCGCCAGCACGAACTCACCCGGAGCGACCGTGAACAACCGCACCCGCCACGGCAACTCGACACTCAGATCGAACCCGCGCCCCAGGAAAGCAGCCAGCTCACCGTCGGAAAAGCGCGCGATGGAGAACTCGACACCCTCCTCCACCTGCTGGAAAGCGGCCCCGTCGATCTCCGGATAGACGGTGCGCAGGATCTCGTGCCGGTCGGCGACGTCACCCAGCGCCGCCTCCAGCGCCGCGACGTCCAGGTCGCCGGAGATCCGCAGCACCATCGGCATGTTGTAGGCGACACTCTGACCGGGGTCCTCGAGCCTGTTCAGGAACCACATACGCTGCTGGCCGTACGACAGCGGCAGCCGCTCCGGACGCTCCCGCGCCGTCAGCGCCACTCGGGTGGTGCCGGTCCAGGCTTCGATCTGCTGCGCGACTCCGGCTGCGGTCGGGGCGGTGAACAGGCTCCGCACGCTGACCTCGGCGCCCTGCACGGCACGTACCCGGGCGATCAGCCGCATCGCGGACAGCGAGTCACCGCCGAGCTCGAAGAACGACACGTCCGCCGGCACCGACTCGACACCCAGGATCTCCGCGAACAAGCCGCAGACGATCTCCTCGATCGCTGTCGCCGGGGGACGCCCGCCCGTACCGCTGAGATCCGGAGCCGGCAGCGCGGCCCGGTCGAGTTTGCCGTTGACCGTGACCGGCACCGTGTCGAGCACCAGCAGGGTGGGGAGCATGTAGTCGGGCAGGCGCCGCGCCGCGAACTCGCGGACCGCGCTCAGTTCCACCGCGTCCGCCGCCGGAACCAGGTAGCCGACCAGGCGCTTCTCCCCCGGCCGGTCCTCCCGCACGATCACCACGGCCTGTGCCACCTGCGGGTGGGAGGCGAGCACGGCCTGGATCTCGGCGGGCTCGATCCGGAAGCCGCGGATCTTGACCTGGTCATCCGAGCGGCCCGCGAAGTGCACCCGGCCGGTCGCATCCCACCGGGCCAGGTCACCCGTGCGATACATGCGCTCGCCGGCGGCGAACGGGCAGGCCACGAACCGGCTCGACGTCGAACCGGCATCGTCGGCATAACCCCGGGCCAGTCCGGCGCCGCTGATGTACAGCTCGCCCAGCACGCCCGGCGGCACCGGCTGCAGGAACTCGTCGAGGACGAACACCGCGGTGTTGTCCCGCGGCGCACCGATCGGCAGCCGGTCCGGCACCACCTCACCGGGCCTGACCGCGAACGTGGTCGCGCACAGCGTCGTCTCGGTCGGCCCGTACAGATGCAGCACCCGCATGCCCGGGTTGGCCACCATCATGCGGCTGACCGCCCCGGACGGCACGACGTCACCACCGGTAAGCAACTCGGCGACGCCGTCGAGACAATCCGGGGCTACGTCGGCCAGGACCCCGAGGAGACCGGCTGTCACATGCACCGCTGTCAGGCTGTGCTCCGCGACCAGCGTGGCCAGGCCCCGGGCATCCAGCCGGCCCGGCTCCGCCACCACCACCCGCCCACCGCTGACCAGCGGAACCCACAGCTCGAAGATCGACGCGTCGAACGCGTGCGGCGCGTGCAGCAGCACCCTGCCGCGAGCCGCCGCGCTCCAGCACGAATCCTGGACCAGAGCCGCCACCGCGCCGTGGCTGATCTCGACACCCTTCGGTGTTCCCGTCGACCCCGACGTGTACATCGCATAAGCCAGGTCACCGGCCGCGAGGGACACCTCCGGTGCGGCGGGCCCGGCCAGCAGTTCCGGCAACGGCACGGCTGCCAGCCCCGGGAGGTCCCGGTCAGCGACGACCAGATCGGTCCGGCGCAACACGAACTCCGCACGTCCGGCCGGCCACCGCGGATCGACCGGCACGTACGCCGCACCGGCCCGCCACACGCCCAGCAGGAGCGCCACCAGTTCGACCGAGCGGTCCATCAGCAGCCCGACCCGTCGGCCGCGCACCACCCCACGTGCGGCCAGCGCACCCGCGATCCGGCCGCTGAGCTCCCACAACTGCCGGTACGTCAAGTGACCGGAGGAACCGGCCGCGGCGATCTCGTCCGGCACCGCCGCCACCCGCCGCGCGATCAGGTCCACGACCGACCACGACGACCTCGGTCGCGCCGTGTCGTTCCAGGCGTCCACCACCAGCGCACGCTGCTCGCCGAGCACGTCCAGCCGGCCCAGCCGGATGCCCGGCTCCGCGGCCACCTGCCGCAACACCGATGTCAGCCGCTCCGCCAGCAGCGACATGACCGCCTCGTCGAACAGGTCAGTGGCGTAGAGGATCCGGCCGGTCAGGCCCGCCGGTCCGCCTTCCGCGTCGCGGCACTCGCTCAGTTCGACGGAGATGTCGACGCGGGCGGCCACGTTGCCTCGCGGCATCGTCTCGGCGCTGATGCCGGGCAGGTCGAACGCGCCCTGCGACGCGTTCTCCAGCGTGAACATGACCTGGAACAACGGGTTGTGCGCGAGCGAGCGGGCCGGGTTCAGCTCTTCGACCAGTCGTTCGAAAGGCAGATCCTGATTCGCGTACGCCGTCAGGTCGGTTTCGCGTACGCGGCGGAGCAGTTCGGTGAAGGTCGGGTTGCCGGTCAGGTCGGTGCGCAGCACCAGGGTGTTCACGAAGAACCCGAGCAGGTCGTCCAGTGCGGCGTCGTCACGGCCGGCGATCGCGGTGCCGATCGGGATGTCAATGCCGGCGCCCATGCGTGACAGCAGCATCACGAGCGCCGCGTGCGTGACCATGAACAGCGTGGCGTTCTGGCTCCGGCCCAGCGCCAGCAGAGCGGCGTGCGTCTCGGCGTCCAGTCGCACAGGGACGGTGCCACCCCGGAATGACGCGACCGCCGGACGCGGCCGGTCGAACGGCAGCACCAGTTCCTGCGGGGCGCCCGTCAGGGTCTCGCGCCAGAACCCGACCTGCTCGTCACCGAGCCCACCGAGGACTTCGCGCTGCCACAACGCGTAATCGGCGTACTGAACGCTCAGCTCGGTCCAGGCCGGCGCCTGATCCCGAAGCCGGGCCGCATACGCCGTCCGCAGGTCCCGAGTCAGCACCCCCATCGACCAGCCGTCCAGAGCGATGTGATGCGCCACGATCGCCAGCACGAACTCACCCGGACCGTCCGTGAACAACCGCACCCGCCACGGCAACTCGACACCCAGGTCGAAGCCGTGGCCCAGGAAGGCAGCCAGCTCATCGTCGGAGAACACGGCGGTGGAGAAGGGCGGCCGCTCATCGACGATCTGCTGACACGCGACCCCGCCGGTCTCCGGATAGATCGTCCGCAGGATCTCGTGCCGGCCGGCGACATCACCCAGCGCCGCTTCCAGCGCGGCCACGTCGAGGTCGCCGCGCAGCCGCAACGCCATCGGCATGTTGTAAGCGGAGTCCGCCTGTTCCAACCGGTTCAGGAACCACATCCGCTGCTGCCCGTACGACAACGGCAGCCGCTGCGGACGTTCCCCTGCCACCAACGCGGCCCGGGTCTGCCCGGCCACCGGACCGCTGATCAGCAGCGCAACCTCAGCCACTGACGGCGCCGTGAACAACTCCCCGATACTGAGCTCCACCGCGAACACTCGCCGCACCCGAGCGATCAACCGCATCGCCGACAGCGAATCACCACCAAGGTCGAAGAACGACGCATCCGCCGGCACCGAATCGATACCGAGAATCTCGGCGAACAACCCGCACAAGATCTCCTCAGTCGCGGTCGCCGCAGCACGCCCACCAACACCGCTGAAGTCCGGGGCCGGCAACGCAGCACGATCAAGCTTGCCGTTCACCGTCACCGGCAGGGCGTCCAGCACGATCAACAGCGGCAGCATGTAATCCGGCAGACGCTGCGCCGCGAACTCCCGCACCACACCCGTGTTCAGGTCGCCCTGCACAGGGACCAGATAGCCGATCAACTGGTTGTCCCGCACGATCACCGCGGCCTGACCCACCTGCGGATGCGCCTGCAACACCGCCTGGACCTCGCCCGGCTCGATCCGGAACCCCCGCACCTTCACCTGATCATCGGCACGCCCCGCGAACATCAGCTCGCCGCCGGCGGTCCACTTCACCCGGTCACCCGTGCGATACACCCGCCCACCACCACCGCCGAACGGATCGGCGATAAACCGGGACGCCGTCAACCCCGGCCGGCGCACATAGCCACGCGCGACCCCCGGACCCGACACATACAACTCACCGATCACACCGACCGGGACCGGACGTAGCCACTCGTCGAGCACGAGCACCCGCACATTCGCGATCGGCCCACCGATCGACACCACATCCGACAGCGGATGGCTCATCGTCGCGCAGACCGTTACCTCGGTCGGCCCATACGCATTGATCAACCTACGACCGGACCAGCGCTCCACCAGGCTCGGCGGACATGCTTCACCGGCCACCACCAGCGTGCCCACCGACTCCGGCAGCTCGCCGACCGACGCCAGCACCGACGGCGGGACCGTCACATGCGACACCGAGAACCGCTCACAGATGTCACCCAGCGCCCGCTGAGGCGGGAGCCACTCCCCCGACAGCGTTACCAGCGCCGCGCCCGACGCCAGGGCAACACACAGTTCCGACACCGACGCGTCGAAGCTCCACGACGCCAACTGCAACACCCGCGAACCCGCACCGATCGCGAACCGGTCCGCCTGCGCCACCACCAGGTTCCCGACACCGCGATGCGTGACCGCGACACCCTTGGGCACACCCGTCGAGCCCGACGTGTAGATCACATAGGCCACGTCGTCCACCGACACCGGCACCGGATCCACCACCGGCCCGACCAGCGCGTCCTGCAGCAGTAGATGCGGTACACCCGCCGGCACCAGATTCAGGGTCTCCGCAGTACACACGACCAGGGCCGGGGCCGCGTCGGCCACCATGAACTCGATCCGGTCCCGCGGATACTCCGGGTCCACCGGAACAAACCCCGCACCCGCCCGGGACACCCCCAGCAACACCGACGGCACCTGCCCCGAACGAGGGAGCAGCACAGCTACCAGGTCACCGCGGCCGACACCCCGCGACCGCAACGCCCCCGCGACAGCACCCGCAGCCGCGTCCAACTCGGCATACGTGACCTCGCCGGCGTCCCCGACGACCGCGACCGCTGCCGGGGACTGCACCACCTGGGCCGCGAACAGCTGCGCCACCGAGGACACCGGCACCGGACGGGCGGTGTCATTCCACTCAACGAGAATCCGTGACCGCTCCCGATCACCGAGCACCTCGACCGCGCCC
>NZ_BOMH01000120.1 GCF_016862095.1 Actinoplanes cyaneus | reverse complement strand
CTTCACGGTCTCATTCTTGCGGTTCGATGCCCGTAACACCCGCCATCCGGTGCGAGTCGGCGGCCCGATCGAGCTTCGCCCGGTGGTCAGGGTCTTCTCAGTGGCCAGTGCACGCAGCGCGCCGAGAGGACCGGCCTGCTGGATTGGATGACGGTGCACCGCACCGCCCGCCCGGTCGCCGGGCAGGCCCCCGTTCCGCACCTGGCGGAATCCGGTTCGTTAGAAATCTAACTTCAGTTCTCCGTGCTGCCGGGGGCTGGTCGCGGACCCCGCCTAGCCTGCTGGCGGGGGACTGACACGCCGGTGTCCTTGGGCCCGGTCGCCCGGCAGCGTAAAGTCGGCGGTGGCACGGCTACGCGTGCCCGCTCCGAGTCGTGCCGGCCCACGTCTGTCACGACGGCGAAGACAAGGTTCCCACCCGAATCGCGTAGCAGCGTTTCGCCAGGTCAGTCATGTACCCACGGCGGGACCGGACGTGGGACGTCCCGCGAGACGGAGCACATGATGACCCGTAACCGCCGCCACAAGACCGCGATCCGGGCCCGGCAGGCCGAGGTCGGCGTCCCGTACCTGGTGGCCCGTCGGCAGCTCACCGCATCCCCTTCAACGGTACCGACGGCCGGTGCCGAGCCGCCGGCCGAAGTCCAGATCCTCCCTCCGCTGGCCGCTTGGACCCGGCCGATCGAATGCCGCTTGTGGGCTGAGATGACAGCCACCCACGGCCCGCTGATTGCCGTGACCATCAGCTCAGGCGATCGCTGGTGGGAGCTGGACGACTTGGCCCGGGAGGTCGCCGGCGCGCTGCAGGACCGCCCCGCACAAGAGCGCGGCCTGTGGATGGGCCGCGGCCGGTACTACGTGACCAAGCGGGAGCACCTGGCCGGCATTGCCGCGGCCCTGGACGCCGTCGACGCGCTGCCGCGATTGACCGTACGCGCCGTTCCTGACGCGGACCGCTGCGAGCACACCAGCTGCCGTCGGCGTCGGGGGGAGCCGCCGGTTCAGCGCACCACCAAGCCGCGGCCGCCCGCGCCGCCGTCAGTGGTGTTCGGGTCGATGCAAAGCCTCACAGAGGTGATGGATCAGCAGCCGCTGCTCACCTACTTCGGCTTCGGCGTGTCCTGGCGCCGCGGCCAGACAGCCGAGGAACGCCGGACCGAGCTCGCCGCCGGACGCACCAGGCTGGCAGGGCACGATGAGTCGGTGCGGGAGATCGCCGCCTGGCTGCGCGACAACGTCACGCCGATCAAGACACCTACGGTCGGCAGCTACGGCATGAAACACGTGGTAGAGGACCTGATCGGCCGGTACGTGTCCAACGGCGAGCTGATCGCCGCAGCCCTGGTGGCCGGTTATCCCCACCGTCACATCGACGGCCCGAACGCCACCTTCGGCATGAGTGCTCGCGACGTCGACCGGCTCCGTAAAGCCGCGCGCGCTGCCTGAGATCGCAGCTGGAGGTTCTTGACGACTGGCCCCGATAATCCGAAGGTTGCCGGGGCCAGTTCAGATCGGTCTAGGAGGAGCGCCCGTAGTCTCCAGCGAGCTCGTCCATCTACCGATTCCGGGGAGCGAACGCCGCCACCGGAATCTGGATCGGCCAGGGCTGCGCCACCTGGATCGCCTC
This sequence comes from Actinoplanes cyaneus, assembly GCF_016862095.1. Lineage (GTDB taxonomy): Bacteria > Actinomycetota > Actinomycetes > Mycobacteriales > Micromonosporaceae > Actinoplanes > Actinoplanes cyaneus. The sequence continues at coordinate 5,953 of NZ_BOMH01000120.1, read as the reverse complement.
CTTGAACGCCGCGACCAGGTCGTAGCCCGGGCAGCGCGCTTCACACCGCTCATTCCGCGAGCGTAGAAGCGGCCTCAACTCGATCTTGAAGTAGAGAGACAGGCACTGAGCTTGGCGTTTAACCAGTTCGGCGGGGTTTGGTGCCCTTCTTGTGGTGGGTCGGTCGGTGGTGAGCCTGGCCGGTGACCAGGATGAGTCCCACGTCGTGACGGGCAGCGGGCTGCCGGTTGCGGGAGCCGGGCGGACGTCCGGGGCCGGGGCGGCTGGGTTTAGGTGCACGCGCTGGTGAGGCGCTGGTCGCGCGGAGGTTCCGAAACCCTCGCCGGACCCGGGCCGGGGTGAGCCGCTCCGGTGCCGTTGGACGTTCCCAGGGCCGGCGCAGGTCCTGAGCGAGGGGCCGGGCGAGGCGCAGCTGAGTATGCGCAGTTATGACCAGCCAGGTCCAACGGTCCGCGGCGGCGGGCTCGCGGAGCTGCGGGGCGGTCCAGCCGAGGGTCTGTTTGAGTAGGCGGAAGGTGTGCTCGATGTCGAAGCGGCGCAGGAACGCCTGCCAGCATCGGTCGACATCCGTCGGCGTGGCGTCGACCTTGGACCACCACAGCCAGAGCGGCTTGGGTTCACCCCGGCTGGGCAGGTGGCCGACGGTGAGCCGGATGACCGTGCCGGCGATGATCGGCAGCGCCTGGTCATGGTTGACCCACGCCGCCCGGCGTGTCAGACGCGGGTGCAGCCGGTCCCACGCCTGCGCCTTCACCTGGCCGTAGAGGCGGGTGTCGGTGTTCGTGACCGCGTGCTCGACGTCCCAGGTGGCAGGGTCGCCAAAGACGAACTCCCCGCCGTGCTTGGCTGGCCGACCGCCCAAGGGCTGGTAGACCCGCGGCGGGGTCGGACGGCGCAGCACCCGGTCGGAACGCATCCGACCGAGGATCTCCACCGGCAGGTCACGTAGCAGCCAGGCGATACGCGGGGCTTCGTAGCCAGCGTCCAGCACGATCAGGATGTCGCGGTCTCCGACCTGCCACTGCCCGGCGTCGGTGAGGCGGTCGACGAGCTGCCGGATCTGTGCGCAGGTGATCGTGGTGACGTCTGCGCCGGGTGGCAGGCGGATAGCGTCGAGCAGGGCGGTCCAGGAGGTGCGGCCGGTCTCCAGGGCGGCGACGATCGAGTACGGCCAGCCCGGGATCATCCGATGTTCGTCCTTGCCACGCCCGTAGGTATGGCAGAACGCGCGCTGCGGACTGCAGTCGCCATCCGGGCGCAGCCACGGCGAGACGTCCACCGCGAGCACCAGGCGGCCGTCCGCGGCCCGTGGCAACGGCAACCCGGCCAGCTGCCGGCGCAGCGATTCGACGTCGATGCGGCCAGCGTTGAGCGCGTCATACATGGCGCCGTGACCCCGCCGGTGCTCCGGCGCGAGGGACAACCCGACCAGCGTCTTAACCGGCCCGTCGGTGCACAACAGGGCGTCCGTCAGCTCGAACAATGCGTCGGCCCGCCTGGTCATGCATCGGTAGAGCTGCTCCCGGAACCTCGCCAATACATCGATCGCTTCCGCCTTGTCCGTCACGACCGCCACAACGAGCATCGATAGGTGTCCGATGCGCCCATCCTCACGGGATGACGCTCGGTCACCGTCGGTCAGACCGGAGGAGGGCCCTTACGAACGCGCTCAACTGCCGAGTTGAGCGCATCCCGCTCGCCAGCCTCTTACAGCACCGTGGAGGCGGCGACTGTGTACTTCAACTGTCCTACAAAAATGTCTCTGTACTCGGCGACCCGATCGGATGGCAGCCGAAATAGACTGTTTCCGTACTTCGGGTTGACCACCATAAATCTTCGGCCGCGCTAGGGGCGGTGGCGTCCGTGGTGAGGGTGACGCATCGTGGAGTATGACTACCTTCTCTGTTTCGGATCAAGCAATTGCGCGGGCCGACGAGCGGCTGCTGCGGGCGGCGGTGGCGGCGTACCTCGGCCGGTACCGGGGCGAGTCCCGTATGCACACCGGCTCGGAACTGAAGGTGTTCCTGACCTGGTATGCAGCACCGCGTCGGGCCCGAGCAGGCCCTGGACGCGGTGCAGTGCCCGGTGCGCCGCTCCCGCTCCCCGCCCGGGTCACCCAAAGGCCGGCCTGCAGCCTGGCCTGCCGGACCACGCCGTGCGGGGTCAGCACCAGCGTGGTGATGGCGGCGGCGAGCCGGCGGCGGGTGAGCCACCCGTCGAGCTGCCACCGGGTCCGGTCCGCGATGCCGTGGGCGGTGAGCAGCCCGTCGTGGCGCCACACGCGCGACAGTTCCTGACCGTCGGTGGTGACCGCGCCGATCTCCAGGCGGGTGCAGGCCAGGCCGTGGCCGGTCAACCGCTCGTACAACCGCACCGCGAGTGTGCGGGCGGCGAACGCGGCGACGTCGACCCGCTCCAGCGGTTCGTCGTAGGTGTCGCAGACGGCCAGGTCGACCGGCGGGGTACGGACCTCCAGCGGCCGGTCGTCGCGGCCGCCGGCGAGCCGGTGCGCGATCGCGGCGTCGAGCCCGAAGCGGGCCAGCACGTCACTGCTGGGCAGCGCCGCGAACGCCCCTGAGGTAGGGATATCCAACCGCTTGAGCAGGTCGACCAACGGCGGCTGGTCCAGCACCGTCAACGGAAGGTCGGCGAGGAACCCGGGGGTGGCGCCGGCCGGCGCCTCGGCCGACGGGGTGGCGGCGGTGGCCCGGGGACTGAGGCATGTCACGCTCGGCTGGGCGTACGCCGGATGGTTCCTGCAACTGCTGATTGTGGACCGGCTGGCGCAACTGGTCTCGGACGCGCTGATCGCCCCGCCGCAGCGGGCGGGCCGATCGGCTCCGTGCGAACAGAGGGATGACCGACACCAAGCAGCGGCTCGTCGAGGGGACCCTGCCCGCGCTGCGGCGGCACGGCATCACCGGCGTCTCGGCGCGGACGATCGCCGCGGCCGCCGGCGATGCCCGCGGCGGGGCAGCGGCCGCCGCCGACCGCGAGGTGGGTCTGTTCACACAGTTGCTGGCGCCGCTGGACCCATCGCCCGGCGGGCCCTGCGCGCCCGCCTCCGGCGGATGACCCGCTGACCCCGGCCCGCGAGCCCCGGACCGGCGGAAGGCGTCCGTTCCCAGTCGGCGTAGTGGATCCGCCGCCAGGCCGAGTGGTGTGGGGTCAGGACCCGCCTGCCGCCCGCCTGGATGCCTCGGTCCTGACCAAATAGTCCGTTGAGGTAGGGATCGAGCCATATGCTCTCATCAGACGGGATCGGAAGGGCTTAACATAATGGTGATCACTCCCGGGCGGAGGATCCGTCTGATCTTCAATGGTGCGCTCGCGGTGGCTCTGGTCCTCGCGCAGCTCCTGGCCGCGCCGGCCACGGCACCCGCATACGCCACGGGAGGTGGCGCCTTATTCGGCGTTTCCGTCGGGTTGTCCAGTCCGGCCGCCGGGGCCGGCCACGTGACGTACACGGTGGCGTTCACGACTTCCCCGACCGGTGCGCTGAAAAGCGGGGCGAGCACGGTCACGGTCGATGCTCCCGGGGTCAGGCTGCCGGAGTGCGGGCATCTGTATGCCGCCAACCGGGATATCGGCGGAGCCTGTCCGGGAGCCGGGTCGCGGCAGGTGCTCTACGTCTACGAAGACGTGGATGCCGGGCAGCAGGTCGAGATCGTCTACGGGAGCGTCACCAATCCGCCCACGGCGGGCTCGTACTCGTTGACGGTGAGCACGTCCAGCGACACCGCCGCCAGTGCCCGCTACTCGATCGTCGGCGGTGGGTCTGTGTCGGGGGTGTCGGTCGATTTGTCCACCGCTGCCGCCGGGGTCAAGGGTGTGACGTACACGGTGTCGTTCAGGACCTCCGCGACCGGCGGGCTGGGTGATGCGGGCATGATCACCGTGGATGCGCCCGGCCTGATCCTGCCGACGTGCGCCTACCTGGTGGATGAGGCCAGCACCAGCGGTGGCATGGACGCGTGTTCCTCCACGGGGCCCGGGTCGAGACTGCTCCTGAGTGACTTCGGGGAGGTCGGAGCCGGGCGGCAGATGCAGCTCGTCTTCGACGGCGTCACCAACCCTGCCGCGGCGGGCTCGTACTCGTTGACGGTGAGCACGTCCAGCGACACCGCCGCCAGTGCCCGCTACTCGATCGTCGGTGGTGGGTCTGTATCGGGGGTGTCGGTCGGTTTGTCCACGCCCGCCGCCGGGGTCAAGGGTGTGACGTACACGGTGTTGTTCACCACCTCGGCGACCGGGACGCTGCATGACGGCGGAGGCAGCATCACGGTGAACGCTCCCGGTACGACGCTGCCGACCTGCGCCGAGCTGGTGGATGTGGCCAGCGGAGACTCCGGGCAGTCGTGTTCGTCGGGGCGGCCGGGCTCCACGCAGGTTCTGGTTGCGGGATTCGATGTCGGGGCCGGACGGCAGATGCGGCTGACCTTCGACGGCGTCACCAACCCGGCCGTGGCCGGCTCGCACTCGCTGAGCGTGAGCACGTCCAGTGACACCGCCGCCAGTGCCCGCTACCGCACCGTACCCGCGGCACCGATCAGCGGCGACATCGTCAACAGCTCGGGGCGCGCAATAGCAGGCGCGGCCATCCAGGCATGCTTTGCAGACCGAACGACGTGCTTCACCGGAACAAGCGATCGTCAGGGACGCTTTTCGCTCGACGTGGAAGTAGGTTACGGCTACCAGGTGACAGCGCACGTGGCAGCCGGCGACTACTCGGTCGGCGCCGCACTTCCCTTCCCGTTGCCGGTGATCGATGAGCACGGAATATCGGACGTCCGCCTGCGGGCAGACGTCTTCCCCGTGCCCGAGGGTATGACTGTGGCCGAGCGGTCGAGGGGGATCCCGTCCGTACACATGGGCGATGCCACGCCTGTCACGGTGCGGGGATGTTCCGGGGGGATCGCCGCAGCGGTATTGACCTCCACGGACGATCCGAGCCTGCAATCGGTGCCGACGATCCTCAACGAGACGCACCCTGGCTCGGGAGTCTACGAAGGCTCGATACCGCCGCAGTCATTCATGCACGGCGCGGCGCAGATCAAGAGCAACGTCTATTGTTTCTCGGCGGTATTTCCCAAGGCCGGCCCGTCCGCAGGTGGCACACGTGTGGCGATCAACGGCACCCATCTGTCCACGGTGACGTCGGTCCGGTTCGGCACGACAGCGGCCGAGAGCTTCCAGATCCTCTCCGACTCGCTCATCGTCGCTGTATCGCCACCCGGACAGGGGGTGGTCGACGTGACGGTGGCCAACACGTCCGGCAGGAGCAGCACCACCGCAGCGGGACAGTACACGTATTACTCCCTCGACTCGGTGTCGCCCGCGACCGTTTCCTCCTCGGGAGGCACCAGGGTCACCATTCGCGGCGACGGGCTTCACGCAGTGGATCTCGTCTTGTTCGGCGATCGGCCGGCCCAACAACTCGAGGTACGGTCGGACCACGAGATCACCGCAATCGCTCCGTCCGGCGCGGGCGAGGTGAAGGTGTTCGGCGCTGCGATCGGCGGTTCACCGGCCGATCTGGAAGCCGCGGCGAATATTGCGGTGAGCTACGGCGGCAATACCACGTCTTTTCCGGCGGCGTCACCTGCGGCGAGGAGCTTCCCGACAGCAATGCCTGGGTCGGGCCACCCACCGAGCCGGCCCCTTGACCATGCCGAAGAGCGGGGAATTCGAGCGAAGGCGAGCAGCGATGCTCCAGAACTCGAAACCTTCTACAAGACCTCCAAAGGCTTCCTGGAGATCGCAGGGGCGCTGGCCCTGGGATACAAGATACGAAATTGGGCCTTGGCGGTAGATCTTGCGGCCCCATTCCTGGAGAGTTTGGCGGCGTACGGCGGCCTTGCCATCGCCTACGTGGTGATTCCGCTCGTCGTCGCGGGCATCGCGTTGTACGTCGCATCGCTCTGGATAGACCCGAGCGGCACGATCATGGACC
>NZ_BOMH01000119.1 GCF_016862095.1 Actinoplanes cyaneus | reverse complement strand
GCCGTGTCATGGCGCTTCCTGGTGCCGGACCTGGCCGAGGCGTACACCACGCTGGCCGCCGGCCGGGAGGTCGCGCTGCAACCGGTGCCGACGTCGTTCCGGCACTGGTCGAGGGCGCTGACCGCGCAGGCCGCCAGCCCCGGGCGGGTGGCCGAGTTGCCGCACTGGGTGCAGACGCTGAGCGCCCCGGACCCGGCGATCACGGTCCGGCCGGTCGACCCGCTCCGCGACACCGGCGCGACCATGCGCCAGATGTCGCTCCGCCTCTCCACGGACGTCACCACCCCACTGCTGACCACCGTTCCGACGGCCTTCCACGCGGGTGTCGAGGACATTCTGCTGACGGGCTTCGCGGCGGCGATCGGGGAGTGGCGACGGGCGCAGGGCAAGAGATCGCAGGGCGTCCTCGTCGACCTCGAGGGCCACGGCCGCGTGCCGCTCGGCGAAGGCGTGGAGCTCTCCCGTACGGCGGGCTGGTTCACCAACAGCTATCCCGTGCGGCTCGATCCCGGTGCGGTCGACTTCGCCGGGCTCCGGGCCGGGCGCTCCGCCGCCGGTCAGGCGGTGAAGCGGGTGAAGGAACAGCTGCGCGCCACGCCGGGGGACGGGCTGGGTTACGGCATGGTCCGGCACCTCAACCCGGAGACGGCCGGTGAGCTGAGCGGCCTGCCCGGTGCCCAGATCGGATTCAACTACCTCGGCCGGTTCGGCGAGGGTGCCGAAGGCCCGGACGGCCGGCAGCGGGACTGGCAGCCGACCGCGGGAGGTCGTGGCGGCGGCGGGACCGGCGACGACATCCCGGTCATGCATCCCCTCGAAGTCATGGGCGTGGTCCGGGACCTGCCGGAGGGCCCGCAACTGTCCCTGGTCCTCTCCTGGGCGGCCGAGCTGATCGAAGAGCAGACGATCCGAGAGCTTCTGGACCTCTGGGCATCGGCGCTGACGGGTCTGACTCTGCACACCGCCGGCACCGGTGGCGGCTACACGCCGTCCGACTTCCCCCTGGTCGACATGAGCCAGGACGAGTTGGACGAATTCGAAGCTTCGGCCAAGCAGATCGAAGAAGGAGCATGACATGGGGAACTCCGCGCTGATCGGCATCTGGCCGCTATCCCCCCTTCAGGAGGGCATGCTCTTCCACGCCCTCGCCGGTGAGCAGGGCACTGACGTCTACGTCGAACAGCTCGTGATCAGCCTGGACGGCGAGGTCGACGCGCCCGCGTTGCGAGCTTCCTGGCAGGCGGTCATCGACCGGCACGAGAACCTGCGCGCGGGCTTTCAGGAACGGGCCAACGGCTCGCCCGTACAGCTGATCATGCGGAGTGCCGTTCTTCCCTGGAGCGAGGTGGACCTGTCCCACCTGTCCGAGAGTGCGGCGCTGGCCGAGGCCGAGCGGATCGGCATCGAGGACCGGGCGCGGCGGTTCGACATGGCGGTGCCGCCACTGCTGCGCATCATGCTGGTGAAGCTCACTGCCGAGCGGTACCAGATGGTGTTCACGCTCCATCACATCCTGCTCGACGGCTGGTCGCTGCCCGTTCTCATGCGCGAGCTCTGGACCACCTACGAGGCCGGTGGCGACCCCGGGAAGCTTCCGCCGGTGACGCCGTACCGGAACTATCTGGCCTGGTTGGGCAGTCAGGACCGGGAGGCGGCTCTCGACCGGTGGCGGGAGGCCCTGACCGGCCTCACCGAGCCGACACTCGTCGCGCCGGCGACCCGCGGTGCGGCGCCGGCCCTGACCGAGCCGATCGCGGCCGAGGCGAGCCCCGAGCTGAACGCTGCCCTGCATGAGCTGACCCGCACCCGCGGGCTGACCCTGAACACCATCGTCCAGGGCGCCTGGGGGCTGGTGGTCGGTGTGCTGACCGGTCGCAGCGACGTGGTGTTCGGCGCGACGGTGGCGGGGCGCCCCTCCGAGCTGCCCGGCATGGATCACATGCTCGGCCTGTTCATCAACACGCTTCCGGTCCGGGTCGTGCTCGACCCGGCGCAGGCTGCCGGTGACCTGCTGGCGGATCTCCAGGCACAGCAGACGGCGCTGATGGACCACCAGTACGTGAGCCTGACCGACATCCAGCGCGCGACCGGCCAGGGCGCGGTCTTCGACACCTTGATGGCGTTCGAGAACTTCGGTTCCGGCGCGAGCAACCAGGAACCACCGGAAGGCCGGCCGCAGGTTCCCGCCCAAGGCGGCGTACGAGTCTCCGGGCTGACCGGCCGCGAATCCACCAACTTCCCGCTCGGGCTGGTAGCCGGCCCGATGGGCGGACTGAGTCTGCGCTTGAACTTCCGGCCCGACCTGTTCTCCGCCACGACTGCCAGGTCGATCGTGGATCTTCTCCTGCGACTTCTGGAGCAGATCGCCGCGGATCCGTCGGTGCGGCTGAGCGCGCTCGAGGTGCTTGGTGATCGGGAACGGTCACGGATTCTGGGCGAGTGGAATGACACCGCCCGTCCGGTGCCGGTGTCCTCGGTGGCGCAGCTGTTCGCGGCTCAGGTGGCGCAGTCCCCGGCAGCGGTCGCGGTGGTGGACGAGTCCGGCGAGGTCACGTATGCCGAGCTGGACGCGGCTGCGGGCGCTGTCGCGGGGGCGTTGCGGGCCCAGGGTGTCGGCCGCGGTGACCTGGTAGGCGTGCTGATCCCTCGCTCGGGGCAGGTGCCGTCGGTGTTGCTGGGTGTTTCCCGGGCGGGTGCGGGGTTCGTTCCGGTGGACCCGGAATACCCGCCGGACCAGATCGAGTTCATGGTGAGCGACGCGGCCCCGGCCCTGGTGGTGTGCACGGCAGAGACCGTGGATCTGGTGCCGCCCGGTGTTCCGCACCTACTGCTAGAACAGGCGCTGGCCGGACCGGTGGCGGATCCGGTGCCGGTGTCGGTGGACGACGTGGCCTACGTGATCTACACGTCCGGCTCGACCGGTATCCCCAAGGGTGTGGCGGTCACACACCGAGGTCTGGGGAACCTGGTGGCGGCACAGACGGACCGGTTCGCGATCGGTGCGGGTTCACGGGTCCTGCAGTTGGCGTCGTGGAGCTTTGACGCCTCGGTGTCGGAACTGTGTGTTGCCCTGGCTTCGGGTGCGGCCCTGGTGACGCTGTCGGGGGAGTGGCTGCCGCCTCAGCGTGCGCTGGCCGACGTGTGTGAGCGGTTCGGGGTGTCGCATGTGACGGTGCCGCCGTCGGTGCTGGCGTCGGTCGGCGAGCTGCCGGAGTCGGTGGGCACGCTGGTGGTGGCCGGTGAGGCATGTCCGCCGAGTTTGGTGGAGCGCTGGTCGGGTCGCCGGTTGATCAATGCGTATGGGCCGACCGAGACGACGGTGTGCGCGACGATGAGCCACCCGCTGTCGGGTGTGGTGTCGATCGGTGGGCCGATCAGTAACACCCGGGTGCTGGTGCTCGACGAATGGCTGCGCCCGGTCCCGGTCGGTGTGGTCGGCGAGTTGTATGTGTCGGGTCCGGGCGTGGCGCGAGGTTATGTGCGCCGGCCGGGGCTGACCGCCTCCCGGTTCATTGCCGATCCGCACGGTAGCGGTGAGCGGGTTTATCGCACAGGCGACCGAGTGCGGTGGAACGACGACGGCGACCTGGTGTTCGAGGGCCGTGCCGATGATCAGGTCAAGGTGCGCGGATTCCGGATCGAGCCCGGCGAAGTCCAGGCGGTGTTGCAGGCGCATCCGCAGGTGGCGCAGGCCGCGGTGATCGTGCGCGAGGATCGGCCGGGCGACAAACGCCTGGTCGCCTACGTCGTCCCCGCCGACGGCCCGGAGGAGTCCTCACTCGCACGACGTCTGCGGGAGCACGCGGCCGACGCGTTGCCGCAGTACCTGGTCCCCGCCGCAGTGGTGATCATGAGCGCCTTGCCGGTCACGGTGAACGGCAAACTCGACAGGGCCGCCCTGCCGGTGCCGGACCACGCGGGCGTGCTGACCGCGCGTGGCCCGGCCACCTTCGCCGAGGAGGTGCTGTGCGGCCTCTACTGCGAGGTGCTGGGCCTGGACCGGGTGAGCACCGACGCGTCCTTCTTCGACCTCGGCGGCGACTCGCTGCTCGCCATGAAGCTGATCGCCCGGATCCGGTCCGTCCTCGACGTCGAACTCGGCATCTACGAGCTCTTCTCCGCGCCGACGATCGTCGAGCTGGGCGGTCAGGTCGAGCAGGAACGGGAGAAGACGGGCCAGGCTGCTCGGCCGGCGCTGACCCGGCAACCCAGGCCGGCGACGATTCCCCTGTCGTACGGGCAGCAGCGGATGTGGTTCCTCAACCGGCTCGAAGGTGACCGGGGACAGGCCGGTTACAACATGCCGATGGGTCTGCGGATGACCGGAGACCTGGACGTCGCCGCGCTGGAGGCCGCGTTGCGCGACCTCGCGGACCGGCACGAGATCCTGCGGACGATCTACCCGGATGTCGACGGCGAACCCCGGCAGGAGATCGTCGGAGGCGAGTCCGGGTACCCGCCGCTGTCGACCGTCCGGACGACCGAGGAGCAGGTCGAGGCCGACTTCCTGGCGCTGGCCAACTCCCGTTTCGACCTGAGCGTCGACCTTCCGTGGCGGACGACCCTGCTGAGCGTGGGGCCCGCCGACTTCGTCCTGGTGATCGTGACCCACCACATCGCGCTGGACGGCTGGTCCATGGGGGTGCTCGGCAGGGAGCTCGGCGCGGCGTACGCGGTCCGATGCGCGGGCCGCCGGCCCGACTGGGAACCCCTCCCGGTGCAGTACGCCGACTATGCGGTCTGGCAGCGGGTGGCGCTGGGCGACCTCGCGGACCCGGACAGCCGGATCAGCGCGCAGCTCGGCTATTGGCGTACGGCGCTGGCCGGTGCCCCGGACGAGATCACGCTGCCGCGCGACCGGCCGCGACCGGCGGTGCCGTCCTTCCGGGGCGGCACGATCCCGGTGGAGATCAACGCCCGTACGCACGCCCGGCTAGTGGAGATCGCGCAGCGCGGCCGGGCGACCATGTTCATGGTCGTGCAGAGCGCGCTGGCGATCCTGCTGTCCCGGATGGGCGCCGGCAGGGACGTTCCGATCGGCACTGTCATCGCCGGACGGTCCGACACCGCGCTGGACGGACTGATCGGATTCTTCGTCAACACCCTGGTGCTGCGCACCGACCTCGGCACCGCCAAGACCTTCAAAGACCTGCTGGATCACGTACGGCACAGCGACCTGGCAGCGTTCGGCAATCAGGATCTCCCCTTCGAGCGGCTGGTCGACGACCTCAACCCGGCGCGGTCGCTCGGGCGTAACCCCCTGTTCCAGGTGGCGCTCGCGATGCAGACGCTCGGCGCCGGCCAGGGCGGTGGTGGCGGCGGCCTCTGGGACCTGCCGGGCCTGCGGGTACGCCGGCTGGCCGGCAGCGAGAACTTCATGACCGCCAGGGTCGACCTCTCCGTCGACCTGGGCGAGCGCCGCGACGAATCAGGAAACCCGGACGGCATCGCCGGCGTGATCCTGTACGCGACGGACCTGTTCGACGAGCGGACCGTCCGCGCCCTCGCCGACCGGCTGGTACTGGTGCTGGACCAGGTCGCGGCCGATCCGTCGAAGCGGCTGGACACGATCGACGTGCTGGACCGGGTGGAATGGTCCCAGGTGGTCGACGAGTGGAACGACACGGCGTGGCCCGTGCCGACGGCGACCCTGGCGCACCTGTTCGAGGCGCAGGTGAAACGGTCGCCGGACGCGGTGGCCGTGGTGGGCGAGCAGGGCGAGCAGACCTACGCGCAACTCGACGACGCCGCCGACCGGATGGCGGGGGAACTGCGCTCGCGAGGGGTGGGCCGGGAGCACCGGGTGGCGCTCCTGATGCCGCGGTCGAAGGACGTGATCGCGGCCCTGCTCGGAACGGCCAAGGCCGGCGCCGCGTTCGTGCCGGTGGACCCGGACTACCCCGTACAGCGGATCGCCTTTCTGCTGGATGACGTCGCGCCGTCGCTGGTGGTGTGCACGGCGGCCACCGCGTCGCTGGTGCCGGCCGACCTGCCGAGCCTTGTCGTCGACGATCCCGAGGTGGCCGCCTCGATGGCCGCCCGCCCCACCGGCGGGGTCACCGGCTTCACCAGCGTGGACGACCTCGCCTACGTCATCTACACGTCCGGCTCGACGGGCACCCCCAAGGGCGTGGCCGTCACCCATCGAGGCCTGGGGAACCTGTACACGAGCCTGGTGGAGCGGCTGGAGGTGACGCCGGATTCGCGTGTCCTGCAGCTCGCCTCGCTGAGCTTCGACGCCTTCGTCTGGGAACTGTGCATGTCCGTGCTGGCCGGTGCCGCCCTGGTGATGGCCGGCGCCGACCGGCTCCCGCCACACCGGTCGCTGGGGGAGGTGGCCGAGGAGTTCGGGGTCACCCACTTCAGCACGCCGCCCACCGTGCTGAGCACGGCCGAGGAGCTTCCCGACTGCGTACGGACGATCGTGGTCGGCGGTGAGGTGTGCCCGCCCGCCCTGATCGAGCGGTGGTCCGGCCGCCGGCTGATCAACGCCTACGGTCCGACGGAGGCGACGGTCGGCACCACCATGAGCCAGCCGTTGTCCGCGGCGCAGGCGGATGCGGTCCCGATCGGCCGGCCGCTCCACAACCTGCACACCTACCTGCTCGACGACTCGCTGCAGCCGGTGCCGGTGGGCGTCACCGGGGAGCTGTACGTCGCCGGTCCGGCCCTCGCCCGTGGCTACCTCGGCAGGCCGGGCCTGACCGCCGGCCGATTCGTGGCGTGCCCGTTCGGCACCGGCGACCGGATGTACCGCACCGGCGACCTGGCGCGGTGGGTGGACGGCGGCGAGCTCCACTTCGCCGGCCGCGCCGACGAACAGGCGAAGATTCGTGGATTCCGGATCGAACCCGGCGAGGTCCACGCGGTGCTGGCGGCACATCCGCAGGTGGCGCAGGCCGCGGTCATCGTGCGGGAGGATCGGCCCGGTGAGCGCCGGCTGGTCGCCTACATCGTGCCGGCCGGGGTGGAGGTGGACCTTCCGGCGGTACGCGAGCACGCTGCCGCCCAGCTGCCGGACTACATGGTGCCGGCCCTGGTCGCGATCGATTCCCTGCCGCACACCGCCAACGGCAAGCTCGACCGGGCGGCCCTGCCGGCCCCGGGCCACGCCGCACCGGCCGGGCGCGACCCGGAGACACCGCTGGAGAAGTCGCTGTGTGCCCTCTTCACCGACCTGCTCGGGGTGCAGCCGGTTCCGGCCGACGGCTCCTTCTTCGAGGCGGGTGGCGATTCCCTGCTCGCGATGAAGCTGATCGGCCGGATCCGCTCGTCACTGGGCGCGGAGGTGAGCATTCGTACCGTGTTCGCGACGCCCACCCCGGCCGGGATCGCGGCCGCCATCGAGGCGTCCGACGGTAAGACGCGGGTGTCGCTCACGGCCCGGACACGCCCCGCGACGCTGCCGTTGTCGTACGGCCAGCAACGGATGTGGTTCCTCAACCGGCTCGGCGACGCTCGTCAGAGCGTCGCCTACAACATGCCGATGACGGTACGGATCTCCGGCGCCCTCGACGTGACCGCGCTGGAGGCGGCGCTCGGTGACGTCGCCGACCGGCACGAGGTGCTGCGCACGATCTACCCCGACGTCGACGGGGCGGCGTGTCAGCAGATTCTCGACGGTGTCGCGGGCCGGCCGTCGCTGCTGGTGAGCGAGGTCGCGGAAAGCGAGGTACAGGCCGCGGTGACCGCCTGGTTCGGCCGCGGCTTCGACCTGGGAGCCGAGCTGCCGTGGCGGGTCCAGTTGCTGACCACCGGTCCGGGCGAGTTCGTGCTGGCAATCGTGGCACATCACATCGCCCTGGACGGCTGGTCGATGGGGG
>NZ_BOMH01000118.1 GCF_016862095.1 Actinoplanes cyaneus | reverse complement strand
GGTGCTGCGGGTCCATCGCCAGGGCCTCGCGCGGCGAGATTCCGAACAGGCCGGGGTCGAAGTCGGCCGCGCCCGGCAGGAAGCCGCCCTCACGCGAGTACGACGTGCCCGGGTGGTCGGGATCCGGGTGGTACAGGTTCTCCAGGTCCCAGCCGCGGTCGTCGGGGAACGGCACGATGCCGTCGCGTCCGGACTCGACCAGGTCCCACAGCTCGTCGGGGCTGCTCACCCCACCCGGGAAGCGGCACGCCATGCCGACGATCGCGATCGGCTCGTCGGAGAGCGCCGCCGCGGTGACCGCGACGATGGTTTCGTTCTCCTCACCCGCGATCTCACCGGTCAGGTACGCGGCCAGAGCCTCGGCGTTCGGATAGTCGAAGACCAGGGTGGACGCCAGCCGCAGCCCGGTGACGGTGGCCAGGCGGTTGCGCAGCTCGACCGCGGTGAGCGAGTCGAAGCCCAGCTCCTGGAAGGCGCGCCCGGCCTCGACCGCCTCCGGCCCGGCGTGCCCGAGCACCGCGGCGACGTGCGTGCGGACCAGGTCGAGCACGGCCCGTTCCCGCCGCTCGGCGGGCATCACCGCGAGCCGGCGGGCCCAGCCGCTGTCCGCGGTGCGGCGCACCGGCACGCGGACCAGCCCGGCCAGCATCGGCGGGAGCAGGCCGGCCGCGGCGGCGTCACGCATCGGCGCGATGTCCAGGGCGAGCGGCGCGATCGTGGCGCGGCCGCTGCCGAGCGCCGCGTCGAAGGCGGCCAGGCCCTGCTCGGCGGTCAGCGGCACGATGCCGCCTTGCCGGGCCCGCGCCTTCTCGGCCTCGCTCAGTTCGCCGCCCATGCCGGCGTCCCACAGGCCCCAGGCCAGGGAGGTGGCCGGGATGCCCTCGGCGCGCAGCTGTTCCGCGTAGGCGTCGAGGAACGCGTTGGCCGCCGCGTAGTTGCCCTGCCCGGCGTTGCCGAAGATCCCGGCCGCCGAGGAGAAGAACACCAGCGCTGTCAGCCCGCTCGTGGCGGCGACGATGTTGCGAGCCGCGTCCACCTTGGCCCGGAACACCGTCCGCAGCCGCTCCGGCGTCAGGTCGGTCAGCAGCGCGTCGTCGAGCACCCCGGCCGCGTGCACCACCGCCGAGATCCGCTCCCCCGACAGCGCCGAGGCCACCGCGTCGGCATCCCCGAGGTCACAGGCGACCGCCCGTACCGAAGCTCCCTCGATGTGTGTCGGCTTCGCCGACCGCGACATCAGGATCATTTCGCGTACGCCGTGAGCCCGCACCAGATGCTCGGCCACCAGACGCCCGAGCGTGCCGGTCGCACCGGTCACCACCACCGCACCGTCACCCAGGTCGGGCGTGCCGCTCGCACTGACCCGGGCCAGGCGGGGCACGAAGACCTCGCCGCCACGGACCCGCGCCTGCGGCACCGGGTAGAACTCGTCGCACGGGCCGTCCAGCAGGTGGATCCGATCGGGGTGCTCCGACTGGGCGCTGCGCACGAGTCCCCACAGCGCGGCGCCGTCCGGGTCCTCGCCGGACGTGCGCACCACCAGCCGGGACGACGCCCACGCCGGGTCGGCCAGCCAGGTCTGCAGGAGTGTCAGCAGGGCGCTCGTCCGCTCGATGGCCGGGCCCGGCGCGGTCGCGTCGACCACGAGGGTGTCGACCGGCTCGGGCAGCGCCTGACCGAGAACGATCGCGGGAGCGGGACGCCCCTCGACGTCCTGACGCACCCACTCCACACCGAACAGCAGCCGGGACGCGGCGTCCTCGGCACGCGCCGCGGCGATCGGCCGCAGCACCAGTCCGCCGACCTCGGCGACCGGGGTGCCGGACTCGTCGAGCACGGTGATCCGCACTGAGTTCCCGGTGGGCCGGAGAACCGCGCGGACGCGGGCGCCGGCCGGGCCGGTCACCCGGAAGCCGGTGAACGCGAACGGCAGCCGCGTCTCCCCGTCGGTGACCAGCCCGCCCGCGCCGATGGCGTGCAGCACCGCGTCGAAGAGCGCCGGGTGCACGCCGTACCCACCGGTCGCGTGATCGAGCTCGACCTCGGCGAAGACGTCGTCACCACGCCGCCACACCGCTCGCAGGCCCTGGAAGGCTTCGCCGTAGGCCAGGCCACCGGCCGCCGTCTCGGCGTAGAAACCGTCCAGCTCGACCGGGTCGGCGCCGGCCGGCGGCCACTCCCCCGGCACCTCGGACACGAGTTCGCCGGCAGCCGCGAGCACACCGGTGGCGTGCGTGATCCACGGCTCGTCCTCGTCGGCGCGGGCGTGGACGGTCACCGGACGGCGCCCGTCCGCGTCCGGCCCGGCCAGGGTGACCCGTAGCTGGACACCGCCGCGCTCGGGAAGCGGCAGCGGCGCCTGCAACACCAGTTCCTCGACGACCGGGACGCCGGCCCGGTCACCGGCGGCACGGACCATCTCGGCGAACGCGGTGCCGGGAACGATCACCCGGCCCTGGACGACGTGGTCGGCCAGCCACGGGTGGGCACGCCGCGAGAGCGACCCGGTGAACAGCGTCGACACGGTGTCGGGCGCCTCGATCGCGGCGCCGAGCAGCGGGTGCCCGGTCTCGGCCAGCCCGAGGCCGCTCGCGTCGCCGCGGTTGCCGGTCCGCGGGCGCGGCCAGTACCGCGTGTGCTGGAAGGGGTAGGTCGGTACCGGAGCCACCGGGCCGTCCCCCACGACAGCGTTCCAGTCGACGTGCTGCCCGTGCACCCAGAGCTCCGCCACCGCCGTGAGCAGGGTTTGCACCTCGTCACGGTCGCGGCGCATCGCGGCCACGGCGACGATGTCGGCCTCACGAGCCAGCGTGGCCAGCACGGTGTCCGGACCCAGTTCAAGCACCCGGTCGGCGTCCAGGTTCGCGATGGTGTCGCCGAAGCGGACCGTGTCACGCACGTGGGCGACCCAGTACTCGGCGTTCGGCAGTGTCGCGATGGCCGCCCGGAAGTCATCGAGCATCGGATCCATCAACCGGG
>NZ_BOMH01000117.1 GCF_016862095.1 Actinoplanes cyaneus | reverse complement strand
GGTCGCGTAGAGCTCGCGGCCCATCCCGGCGCGCTGCGAGCCCTGACCGGTGAAGACGATCGCCAGGCGGCCGGCCGAGGAGACGCCCTCGATCGTCGTGTCGCCGAGAACGACAGCGCGGTGCCGCATGACCGGACGCCGGATCAGCGCCCGAGCCACGTCCGGCGCCGGGGCGTCGAGTCGGCGCACCAGGTCGATGTAGGCGCGGAGCCCGTCCTCGGTGGCGGCGCTGACCGCCACGGGGGCGGTGAGTCCCCGCGGGGAGGTGGCCGGCTCGGTGACCGGGCCGGCTTCGAGGATGACGTGGGCGTTGGTGCCGCTGATGCCGAACGACGACACCGCCGCACGACGCGGCCGGTCCACCGACGGCCAGTCCCGCGACGAAGTGAGCAGTTCCACCGCACCGGCGGTCCAGTCCACCTGCGAGGATGGCTCGTCGACATGCAGCGTGCGCGGCAGGACGCCGTACCGCATGGCCTGAACCATCTTGATGATGCCGGCGACCCCC
>NZ_BOMH01000116.1 GCF_016862095.1 Actinoplanes cyaneus | reverse complement strand
CTGCCGCGGAGAACCGCCAGCACCGGATGGCCCTGCCGCCGCGCGTCGGAGAGGCGCTCGACCAGCAGCATGCCGACACCTTCGGCCCAGCCGGTCCCGTCCGCGCCCTCCGCGAACGACTTGCACCGGCCGTCCGCCGAGAGTCCGCGCTGCCGGGAGAAGCCGATGAACGTGTTCGGCGTCGCCATCACGGTGACCCCGCCGGCGAGCGCGGCGTCGCACTCGCCGTTGCGGACCGCCTGGGCCGCCAGGTGCAGCGCCACCAGCGACGACGAGCACGCCGTGTCGACCGTGACGGCCGGGCCCTCCAGGCCGAACGTGTACGAGACCCGGCCCGAGGCCACGCTTCCCGAGCTGCCGGTGCTGAGGAAGCCCTCGACCCCGGGTGGCACCTCGGCGGTCTGCGACCCGTAGTCGTGGTACATCACCCCGGCGAACACGCCGATCCGCTGCCCGCGCAGCCCGGTCGGGTCGATCCCGGCCCGCTCGAACGCCTCCCACGACGTCTCCAGGAGCAGCCGCTGCTGCGGATCCATCGCCAGGGCCTCCCGCGGCGAGATCCCGAACAGGCCGGGGTCGAACTCGGCCGCGCCGGTGAGGAAGCCACCCTCGCGGGTGTAGGTGGTTCCGGGGTGGTCCGGATCCGGGTGGTACAGGTTGTCCAGGTCCCAGCCGCGGTCGGCGGGGAACGCGCCGACGCCGTCGCGTCCGGCCGCGACCAGGTCCCACAGCTCGTCCGGGCTGGTCACGCCGCCGGGGTACCGGCAGGCCATGCCGACGATCGCGATGGGCTCACCGAGGTCGGCTCCGGGGGCGGAGACTTCCGCCGCCGTCTCCCGGCCGCCGAGTTCGCCCGCGAGGTACGCGGCGAGCACCACCGCGTTGGGATAGTCGAAGACGAGCGTCGACGGCAGCCGCAGCCCGGTCGCCGCGGCCAGCCGGTTGCGCAGCTCGACAGCGGTGAGCGAGTCGAAGCCGAGCTCGCTGAAGGCCCGCTCGGGGTCGAGCTGGTCCGTCGCGGCGTAACCGAGGACGCCACCGACGTGTGTGCTGACCAGGGCCTGCAGCACCCGTGCGCGGTCCCGCTCGGGCAGCCCGGCGAGGCGCCGGGCGAGCGAGTTCTCCGCCGGAACAGCGGCCCGGGCCGGCACCAGACCGCTGAGCAGCGGTGGTACGTAGTCGGCGGTGCGCAGCGCCGCCGTGTCTACGCCGAGTGCGGCGACGACCGCCCGGTTGCTGCCGAGCGCGGCGTCGAAGGCAGCCAGGCCCTGCTCGACGCTGAGCGGCACGATCCCGCCGCGGCGCATCCGCTCCCGGTCACCGTCGCCGAGCGTGCCACCCATGCCGGCATCCCACAGACCCCAGACGATCGAGGTAGCCGGCACACCCTGCGAGCGCAGCTGCTCGGCGTAGGCATCGAGGAACGAGTTGGCCGCCGCGTAGTTGCCCTGCCCCGCGTTACCGAAGATCCCCGCCGCCGACGAGAAGAAGACCAGCGCCTTCACGTCGCCGATCGCCGCGACCAGGTTCCGCGCCGCGTCCACCTTCGCCCGGAACACCGCCGCCAGACGCTCCGGCGTCAACGACATCAGCAGACCGTCGTCGAGCACACCCGCCGCATGAACGATCGCGGAGATCCGCTCACCCCGCAGCGCGTCGGCCACCGCCTCGGCTTCACCCAGATCACAGGCGATCGAGCGGACCTGAGCGCCCTCGATCTCCACCGGCCGCCCGGAACGGGACAACAGGATGAGGCGCTTCACTCCGTGAACCCGCACCAGATGATCGGCCACCAGCCCGCCCAGCGTCCCGGTCGCACCGGTCACCACCACGGCACCGTCACCGAGGTCCGCCGTCCCGCTCGCGGTGACCCGGGCCAGGCGTGGCACGAAGACCTCGCCGCCACGGACCCGCACCTGCGGCAGCGGATAGAACTCGTCCGCCGGCCCGTCCAGCAGATGGATCCGGTCCGGGTGCTCGGACTGAGCGCTGCGCACCAGTCCCCACAACGCTGCCGCGTCCGGATCCGAGCCATGAGTCCGGACGACCAGCCGCGACTGCGCCCACGCCGGGTCGGCCAGCCACTCCTGAAGCATCGCCAGGGCCGAGGCGAGAACCGGCCTCGTCGCGTCCACCACCAGTACGTCCACCGGCTCCGGCAAGGGATCGCCGAGCGTGACGGCGGGTGCGGGAGTGCCCGTGACGTCGTGACGGATCCACTCCACGCCGAACAGCAACCGGTCGGCCGCGCTGCCGGGACGCGCCGCCGACACCGTGCGCAGCACCAGGCTGCGGACCTCGGCCACCGGGAGACCGGACTCGTCGGCGAGTGCCAGGCGCACCGATCCGTCGGTGTCGCCCGGGGTCAGCCGCACGCGCAGGGTGTGGCCCGCCGGGCGGGACAGCCGGACACCCGCGAGCGTGAACGGCAGGTGGGCGCCGCCGGTCGAGGGCAGCAGGTCACCGGCGCCGATCGCGTGCAGCGCCGCGTCCAGCAGCACCGGGTGCACCCCGAACCCGGCATCCGGCTCCGAGGTCGTGACCTCGGCGAACACCGCATCGCCGGAACGCCAGGCCCGCTGCAGACCACGGAACGACGGGCCGTAGGCGAGGCCGGCGTCCGCGAACGCCTCGTAGAGTCCGTCGAGCGGCACCGCTGTCGCGCCCTCCGGGGGCCAGACGAGCAGGTCGGTCTCGTCGGCCGGCCCGCCGTCCGGCGCGAGCACGCCTGTCGCGTGAACGGTCCACGGCGCGTCGTCGCCGGGGCGGGCGTGGACGGTGAGCCGGCGCCGCCCGCCGGTCCCGGCCGGGTCGATCGTGGTGCGCAGCTGGGCGCCACCGCCGGCCGGCAGGGTCAGCGGGGCCTGCAGCACCAGCTCGTCGAGGACCGGCAGCCCGACCCGTGTGCCGGCCGCGAGCGACATCTCGGCCAGCGCGGCTCCGGGCACGACGGTGGCGCCGAGGACCGTGTGGTCGGCGAGCCACGGATGGGTGCCGGTCGACACGTACCCGGTCAGCACGGTGGTCTCGCTGCCGGGCAGTTCCACCGCCGCGCCGAGCAGCGGGTGACCGG
Organism: Actinoplanes cyaneus; assembly: GCF_016862095.1. Lineage (GTDB taxonomy): Bacteria > Actinomycetota > Actinomycetes > Mycobacteriales > Micromonosporaceae > Actinoplanes > Actinoplanes cyaneus. The sequence continues at coordinate 701 of NZ_BOMH01000116.1, read as the reverse complement.
TCCCGATCAGGCCGAGCCCGCCCGCGTCGGCGGCCGGGCGGCTGCGGCGCAGCGGCCAGAAACGCCGGTGGTCGAACGCGTAGCGAGGCACCTCGACGAGGTGGCCACCGCCGAGCACGGCCCGCCAGTCCACGTGCTCGCCCCGGACGAACAGCTCTGCCACCGCGGTGAGCAGCGTTTCCACCTCGGACCGGCCGCGGCGCATCGCGGCCACGGCGACGATGTCCGCCTCACGGGCGAGCGTGGCCAGCACGGTGTCCGGCCCCAGCTCCAGCACCCGGTCGGCATCCAGGCTCGCGATCGTGTCGCCGAACCGGACCGTGTCACGCACGTGGCTCACCCAGTACTCGGCGTTGGGGACCGTCGCGATGGCCGCCCGGAAGTCGTCGAGCATCGGATCCATCAGCCGCGAGTGGAACGCGTGGCTGGTTCGCAGCCGCGTCGTCTTCCACCCGTGCGCCTCGACCGGCGTGATGTCCTCGTCCCGACCGGCGGCGACAACCGCTCGCGGACCGTTGACCGCCGCCAGATCCACATCCGGGAACGCGGCGCGCACCTCGGCCTCGGACGCCTGCACCGCCAGCATCACGCCACCGGCCGGCAACGCCTGCATCAACCGTGCCCGCGCCGAGACCAGCGTGGCTGCCTCCGCCAGCGACAGGTCGCCCCTCGCGAAGGCCGCGGTGATCTCCCCGATCGAA
>NZ_BOMH01000115.1 GCF_016862095.1 Actinoplanes cyaneus | reverse complement strand
GACCCGCCGCAACACGCGCCGCCCGCTCATCAAGCTGCGCATACGTCAACGAGCGGTCGCCGCCACGGACCGCGATCGCGTCAGGAGTCGACTGCACCCAGCCCGCGATCAGATCCAGGACCGTGCCCCCTGTCACCGGCGTGACCGTGTCGTTCCAGTCCCGGGTCACCAGCGCCCGTTCGGCTTCACCGAGCACGTCGACCTGGCTCAACCGCAGCTGCGGATCGGCGGCCACCTGCTCCAGCACTCGCACCAGACGGTCGGCCAGGGCACGCACCGTCGACTCGTCGAACAGGTCCGTCGCGTACACGACCTCGCCCGTGATCCCGCCCGGCACGCCGGTCTCGTCACGGCGCTCGGCAAGCATCACCGACAGGTCGAACTTCGCCGCGGTCCGATCCGAAGCGGGCCCGGCCGGCCGCACCAGCACTCCCGGCAGGTCCCAGCCCCTGTCCGCCGAAGGCAGGTTCTGCAGCACGAACATGACCTGGAACAACGGATTGTGCGCCAGCGACCGAACCGGGTTCAGGTCCTCGACCAGCCGCTCAAACGGCACATCCTGATTCGCGTACGCAGCAAGGTCCGTTTCCCGGACCCGGCCCAGCAGATCGGTGAACGACGGATCACCGGTCAGGTCCGTACGCAAGACCAGGGTGTTGACGAAGAACCCGACCAGCTCGTCCAACGCGGCGTCACCACGACCCGCCACCGACGTGCCCAGCGGGATATCCGTGCCAGCACCCATCCGCGACAGCAACACCGCCAGCGCCGCATGCGCCACCATGAACACCGTCGAACCACTACGCCGCGCCAGCTCCACCAGCCGCGCATGCGTCTCCGCACCCACGGACAGATCCACCGCCGCACCACGCATCGACGCCACCGCGGGGCGCGGCCGGTCAACCGGCAACACCAACTCCTGCGGAGCACCGGACAACGCCTCGCGCCAATACCCGAGCTGACCCGCGACGAGGCTCTGCTCGTCGTCCAGTTCACCGAGGACTTCACGCTGCCACAGCGCGTAATCGGCGTACTGAACGGAAAGGCCGGTCCAGACCGGAGCCTGACCCTGAAGGCGGGCCGCATACGCCGCCCGCAGATCCCGGGTCAGCACCCCCATCGACCAGCCGTCCAAGGCGATGTGATGCGCCACGATCGCCAGCACGAACTCGTCCGGACCGTCCGTGAACAACCGCACCCGCCACGGCAACTCGACACTCAAGTCGAAGCCGCCGCCCAGGAAGGCAGCCAGTTCGTCGTCGGAGAACACCGCGGTGGAGAAGGGCGGGCGCTCGTCGACAATCCGCTGACTCGCCACCCCGTCGATCTCGGGGTAGATCGTCCGCAGCACCTCGTGCCGGTCCGCGACATCACCGAGCGCCGCCTCCAGCGCGGCCACGTCCAGCTCACCGGAGATCCGCACCGTCATCGGCATGTTGTAGGCGACGCCCTGACCGGCATCCTCGAGCCGGTTCAGGAACCACATCCGCTGCTGCCCGTACGACAGCGGCAGCCGCTCCGGACGCTCCCGCGCCGTCAACGCCACCCGGGTCGTACCGTCGGACTCCTCGATCAGGCCTGCCAGGGCGGCGACCGTCGGCCCGGCGAACAGGTCACGGACGCCCACCTCGGCGTTGAGCACCGCCCGGACCCGGGCGATCAGCTGCATGGCGGACAGGGAGTTGCCGCCCAGGTCGAAGAACGACACATCAGCCGGCGCGAAGTCGACGCCCAGGATCTCGGCGAAGAGCTGGCTCAGCACCTCTTCTGTGGCGGTCGCCGCGGCCCGGCCGGTGGCCTGGGTGGTCGCGTCGGGCGCCGGCAGGGCGTCCCGGTCCAGTTTGCCGTTCACCGTCACCGGCAACGCCGGCAGGAAGACCACGATCGCGGGCACCATGTACGCCGGCAGCGTCTCCGCGACGAAGGCCCGCACCTGCGCGGCGTCCACGCCGCCGGCCTGCGCCACCACGTACGCCACCAGGCGCTTGTCGCCGGGCTGATCCTCGCGGGCGACCACCGCAGCCTGGTCCACCAGCGGGTGCGACGCCACGACCGCCTGGACCTCCGCCGGCTCGATGCGGAACCCGCGGATCTTCACCTGCTCGTCCGCCCGGCCCACGACGACCAGTTGGCCGTCCTGACCCCAGTGGGCGACGTCGCCGGTGCGGTACATCCGCGAGCCCGGCACGCCGTGCCCGTCAGTGCCCACGAACGGGCACGCCATGAAGCGCTGCGCGGTCAGCCCCGGACGGCCCAGATATCCCTGTGCCAGTTGCGCTCCGGCCAGGTAGAGCTCGCCGGGAACACCCACCGGCACCGGGCGCAGCCAGGCGTCCAGCACATACGCCTGGCCGTTCTCCAGCGGTCGGCCGACCGGCACCACCTCGTCCGCGTCCGACAGCGGATCACTCAGCGTCACGCAGACGGTCGCCTCGGTCGGCCCGTACGCGTTCAGCATCCGGCGCCCGGCCGACCACCGCCGCACCAGGTCCGGCGGGCACACCTCGCCCGCCACCGCCAGCGTCTCGACCGTCGCCGGGACGTCGTCCACGGCGGCCAGGACCGACGGCGGCACTGTCACATGCGTGACGCCGAACCGTTCCACCAAGGTGGTCAGTGATCCGAACGGGGGCAGCAGGTCCCTGCCGACCATCACCAGGGTGGCGCCCGACGGCAGGGCCGTGCAGAACTCGGCGAAGGCCGCGTCGAAGCTCGGCGACGCGAACTGCAACACCCGGGAGCCCGGGCCGGCCCGGAACCGGGACACATGGCTGGCGGCCAGGCTCCCCACCCCGGCCTGCGTGACGAGCACGCCCTTCGGCACGCCGGTCGAACCCGAGGTGTAGATGAGGTACGCCGGGTTCTCCGGTCGCCGCGGCACGACCGGGGCGACTTCGGACCGGCTCGTCACCGCTTCCCGGACACCCGGGTCGTCGAGGAGAAGGCAGTTCACCCCGGCCGGCGCCGTCGACTCGCCGCAGACCACCAGGTTCACCCCGGCGTCCGTGAGCATGAAGTCCACCCGTGCCGCCGGGTATGACGGGTCCACCGGCAGGTACGCCGCACCGGCCTTGCCGACCGCGAGCAACACCCGCAGCAGCTCCGGCGACCGGTCGAGCAGGACGCCGACCATGTCACCCGGGGTCACCCCGCGGGCGATCAGCTCGTGCGCCAGTTGCGAACTCGCGCGGGACAGTTCCCGATAGGTCCACGACACGCTCTCGCCGACCACCGCGACCGCGTCCGGCGTACGGACTGCCTGTGCCTCGAACAGGTCGGCCAGTGAGCCGTCCTCGACCGCCGCTCCGGTGTCGTTCCAGTGCCGGAGCACCAGGTCCCGTTCGCCGTTCAGGAGCACATCGACGTCGCCGAGCCGCAGGTCCGGGTCCGCCGCCACCAGGGTCAGGACGCTGACCAGCCGCTCCACCAGAGCCTGCGCCGTGGACTCGTCGAACAGGTCGGTGGAGTAGAGCAGCGCGCCGGTGAGACCGGCCGGGCCTCCGTCCGCGTCCCAGTGCTCGGTGAGTGTGAGGGAGAGGTCGAACTTCGCCGCGTCCGGCAGGGCCTCGTCCTCGACGGGAGCGACCTCGACGCCGGGCAGGTTCAGCCCGCCGCCGTCCTGCCGGAGGTTCTGCAGGATGAGAGCGACCTGGAAGAGCGGGTTGTGCGCGAGCGAGCGGGCCGGGTTCAGCTCTTCGACCAGTCGTTCGAAAGGCAGATCCTGATTCGCGTACGCCGTCAGGTCGGTTTCGCGTACGCGGCGGAGCAGTTCGGTGAAGGTCGGGTTGCCGGTCAGGTCGGTGCGCAGCACCAGGGTGTTCACGAAGAACCCGAGCAGGTCGTCCAGTGCGGTGTCACCGCGGCCGGCCACCACCGTGCCGATCGGAATGTCGGTGCCCGCACCCAGCCGGGACAGCAGCATCGCGAGCGCCGCCTGGACCGTCATGAACGTCGTGGCCCGGTCCCCCTGAGCAAGCTCGGTCAGCCGGGCGTGCGTCGCCGGGTCCACCTGGATCCGGCGGGTGTCGCCCCGGTACGACGCGACCGCGGGACGCGGCCGGTCGGCCGGCAACGCCAGTTCCTGCGGGGCGCCCGCCAGTGTCTCGCGCCAGTAGCCGAGCTGGCGGGCGACGAGGCTCTGCTCGTCGTCGAGCTCTCCGAGCACCTCACGTTGCCACAGCGCGTAGTCGGCGTACTGAACGCCCAGCTCGGTCCAGGCCGGGGCCTGACCTTGAATCCGGGCCGCATACGCCGCCCGCAGATCCCGGGTCAGCACCCCCATCGACCAGCCATCCAACGCGATGTGATGCGCGACGATCGCGAGCACGAACTCACCCGGACCATCCGTGAATAGCCGCACCCGCCAGGGCAGTTCGGCACTCAGGTCGAAGCCGTGGCCCAGGCAGGCAGCCAGCTCGTCGTCGGAGAAGACGGCGGTGGAGAAGGGCGGCCGCTCGTCGACGATCTGCTGACACGCCGTCCCGTCCGTCTCCGGATAGATCGTCCGCAGAATCTCGTGCCGGCCGGCGACATCACCCAGCGCCGCCTCCAGGGCGGCCACGTCCAGGTGACCGCGTAGCCGCAACGCCATCGGCATGTTGTAGGCGGAGTCCGCCTGTTCCAGCCGGTTCAGGAACCACATCCGCTGCTGGCCGTACGACAACGGCAGCCGCTGCGGACGCTCCCCGGCCACCAACGCCGCCCGGGTCTGCCCAGCCACCGGACCACTGACCAGCACCGCCACCTCAGCCACCGACGGCGCCGTGAACAACTCCCCGATACTCAACTCCACGCTGAACACCCGCCGCACCCGAGCGATCAACCGCATCGCCGACAGCGAATCACCACCAAGATCGAAGAACGACGCATCCGCCGGCACCGCATCGATACCGAGGATCTCGGCGAACAACCCGCACAAGATCTCCTCGGTCGCCGTGGCCGGGGCACGCCCGCCCACATCGCTGAAGTCCGGGGCCGGCAGCGCAGCATGATCGAGTTTGCCGTTCACCGTCACCGGCAGGGCGTCCAGCACGATCAACAGCGGCAGCATGTAATCCGGCAGCCGCTGCGCCGCGAACTCCCGCACCTCGGCAAGATCAAGGTCACCGACCGCGACCAGATAGCCGAGCAACTGGTTGTCCCGCACGATCACCGCAGCCTGCGCCACCTGAGGATGCCCTGCCAGGACCGCTTGGACCTCGCCCGGCTCGATGCGGAACCCGCGCACCTTCACCTGATCATCCGCCCGGCCCGCGAACGTCAGCTCGCCGCCGGCGGTCCACTTCACCCGGTCACCCGTGCGATACACCCGGCCGCCCTCACCCGACGGATCCGCGACGAACCGGGACGCCGTCAGCCCCGGCCGGCGCACATAACCACGCGCCACCCCCGGACCCGACACATACAACTCACCGACTACACCCACCGGGACCGGACGCAGCCATTCGTCGAGCACCAGGACCCGCACATTCGCGATCGGCCCACCGATCGACACCACACCCGGCGACAGCGGGTTACTCATCGTCGCGCAGACCGTCGTCTCGGTCGGCCCATACGCATTGATCAACCGGCGACCCGACCAGCGCTCCACCACGCTCGGCGGGCACGCCTCACCGGCCACCACCACCGTGCCCACACCGTCGGGCAACTCACCGACCGACGCCAGCACCGACGGTGGCACCGTCACATGCGACACCCCGAACCGCTCACAGATGTCACCCAGCGCACGCTGGGGCGGCAGCCATTCCGACGACGGCGTCACAAGCGCCGCGCCCGACGCCAGCGCCACACAAAACTCCGACACCGAGGCGTCGAAGCTCCACGACGCCAACTGCAACACCCGCGAATCCGCACCGATCGCGAACCGGTCAGCCTGCGCCACCACCAGGTTCCCGAGACCGCGGTGCGTGACCGCGACACCCTTGGGCACACCCGTCGACCCGGATGTGTAGATCACATACGCCACGTCGTCCACCGACACCGGCACCAGCGCCGACTCCGGCGGCCCGGCCAACGCCTGCTCCAGCAGCAGATACGGAATACCAGCCGGGACCAGGTCCTGGGTTTCTGCCGTGCAGACCACCAGTGCGGGGGCCGCATCGGTCAGCATGAACGCGATCCGGTCCCGCGGATACTCCGGATCCACGGGCATGAACCCCGCACCGGATCGGGAGACCCCCAGCAATACCGCAGGCACCTGCCCCGAACGCGGCACCAACACCGCCACTAGGTCACCACGGCCGACACCCCGCGCCCGCAACGCCCCCGCCACCGCACCCGCAGCCGCCTCCAACTCGGCATACGTGACCTCGCCCGACTCGTCCACCACCGCAACCGCCGCCGGGGACTGCACCACCTGAGCCGCGAACAACTGCGCCACCGACGCCACGGGGACCGGACGGGTGGTGTCATTCCACTCGCCCAGAATCCGTGACCGCTCCTGATCACCGAGCACCTCGACCGCGCCCAGCCGCAGCGACGGATCCGCAGCGACCTGCTCCAAGACCCGCACCAGCCGATCAGCCAGGCCCCGCGCCGTCACCTCATCGAACAGATCCACCGCATAAACCAGGGCACCCGACAGACCAGCCGCCGCACCCGACTCCGTGCGACGCTCGGACAACGTCAACGACAGGTCCACCCGAGCCGACATCCCACCCGAGCGCACCTCATGCACCCGCGTACCCGGCAGCGTCCACTGTTGATCCGGCACGTTCTGCAACGTCAACATCACCTGGAACAACGGATGCCGCGCCAGCGACCGCGCCGGATTCAGCTCCTCCACCAGCCGTTCGAACGGAACGTCCTGATGCGCGTACGCCGACAGGTCCGTCTCCCGGACCCGCGCGAGTAGATCGGCGAACGACGGATCGCCCGACAGGTCCGTACGCAGGACCAGAGTGTTGACGAAGAACCCGACCAGGTCGTCGACTGCCGCATCCCCACGACCGGCAACCACAGTGCCGATCGGAACGTCGGTGCCCGCGCCCATCCGGGACAGCAGCACCGCCAGCGCCGCGTGCACGACCATGAACAACGTCGCGTTCTGACCACGCGCCACCGCGAGCAGCCGCGCATGCGTCGCCGCGCCGAGCTCGACCGGAATCGCACCGCCCTGATACGACGCGGTCGCCGATCGGGGCCGATCAGCCGGCAGCACCAGCTCCTGCGGGGCGCCCGAGAGCGTCTCGCGCCAGTAGCCGAGCTGACCGGCGATCAGGCTCTGCTCGTCGCCGAGCTCACCGAGCACTTCGCGCTGCCACAGCGCGTAATCGGCGTACTGCACCGGAAGGTCGGCCCAGTCCGGCGCCTGACCCTGCCGCCGCGCCACGTAGGCCGTCCGTACGTCCGCGCTCAGCACGCCCATCGACCAGCCGTCGACAGCGATGTGGTGTGCCACGATCGCCAGGACGAACTCGTCGTTGCCCAGCGCCAGCAGCCGGGCCCGCCACGGCAGGTCGGCGCTCAGGTCGAATCGCCGGGCACCCTCCTCGGCCAGGGTGGACTCGACGTCGACCGCCGCCACCTCGGTCACCGAGAGCGACGGACGGCCCGCCGGACCCCGTACGATTCGGTGCAGTGGCACGCCGTCGGCTTCGGGGTAGAGGGTGCGCAGGCTCTCGTGCCGGTCGGCCACGTCGCCGAGCGCGGCCTCCAGCGCCGCGACGTCCAGCTGGCCCGAGATGCGGAAGTGCAGTGGCAGGTTGTATGGCGACGCGCCGCCCGTTCGAGAGTCCTCCACCTGGCTGGCGAACCACATCCGCTGCTGGGCGAAGGAGAGCGGCGCGTGGTCGGAGCGAGGCTTCGCGGTCAGCGCCTGGCGGCTGTCGCCGGCGCCCTGCGCGATCCGCTCGGCGACACCGGTCACCGTGGGGTCCGTGAAGAAGTCCCGGACGCTCAGTTCGGCGCCGAGAACCGTCCGGATCCTGGCGACCAGCCGCATCGCGAGCAGTGAGTCGCCGCCCAGATCCAGGAAGGATGCTTCGGTGCCGACCCGGGTCAGATTCAGGACCTCACCGAACAGCCGGCAGAGTTCCTCCTCCGCCGGGGTGGCCGGTTCACGTTCACCGGCCGGCATGGTGACGTCGGGCGCCGGTAGTGCGG
>NZ_BOMH01000114.1 GCF_016862095.1 Actinoplanes cyaneus | reverse complement strand
GGGTGTTTCTGCCTGAAGCGTTTGCACGTAGGGTTGGCCGTCGTGACCGACTTGAAGGCGTTCCGCCGCGCCTGCTACGAGGCCGCGCGACAAACAGGCGGGGCGTTGACCGAGTTCCGGATCAGCGCTGGGCAGACCCCGAACTTTCACCAAGCGGTTATCGCCTACCAAGACCGCACCATCGCCGTGGTCTGTGTCCGCGACGCCCCGCTTCTCGCACTGGCGGTTCCTCGCGTCATCGAATTTGCGCAAGTTCGTGAATCGGGTCCGCTGGCCTTCGTCGAGTTTCCCGAGCTGGCGGATGCTTTGGCAGCGGTGCCGGGATTCCGGCTGCTGAGTGCCGCGGAGTTGGACGGTCCGGTCGATCTGGCGAGGTGGCCACCAACCAGCCGACACGACATGCACTACTGGCAGCCCCAGACGTTGGGCGAGAGCCTGTTCAACTACTCATGACCAGCGCAACGCCATCGATGATCTCCTGGTCGCAATCTAGGCTCCCTTTAGTCCGTCGATTGACCTATATCTATAGCGAACCCTGAGAACGATCTCCAATCGGACTCAACGTATAGGTCGACCCGAAAATCCCCGAACCGCCCTCTCAGGGGCCGGCCCCGCGACCAAGATCGACCTTGGTCATTGTCTTGTACCCTCCCTCGTAGGAACCCGGAGTCCTCTGAGGAAGGCCATCAGGATGGATCTCACGCAGGAGATTCGCCGCCTCTGGGGTGATGCGCTGGCTCCCGAGACGGCCGACATCGACCCCGCCGTGCCCGCAAGCACCCGCACCTATCTGACAGAGGTCGGCCTGCCCGTCACACCCCTCTTCGGGCTGACGTTCGCGCGCGGCGCCGCCCTGACGCCGTTCGAACGCGCCGGTCGCCGGCTCCTGTCGGTTGCCGAGTTCCCCGGGTGGCCGTTCTGGGTGTGCGACCTGGACACCGAGGCGCTCTGGAGCTGGCCGCCGAGCTCGGTGCACACCGGGCCGGCCCGCTTCATCAACTCCGGCGTCGACCTCTTCATGCTGACCGCCGGACGGTTCACGGCCATGCTCACGGCGCTGCACGACCACGACGGTGATCCGGTCGCGCACATCACCGCCCTGTGCGACGGCTTCCGCCGCGACCTGGCGGCCGCCGACCCGCCCGCCGCCGCGGCAGACGCCCTCTGGTCCGCCGAGGTCGACGAGCTGCAAGGGGGCCACGGCGCATGACGAAGCGATGGCTCCACCGGTTCGCAGTCGCCCTGGCCACCCTGTTCGTGCTGGTCGGTGCCGTCGGCGCACCCGTCACGGCCGTGGTGCGGGCGGATCCGCTCCGGTACGACTGGCTGGTGCCGGTGCCGTTCGGCGACCCCCTGTACGAACCCATCCTGCTCTACCGGGACGCACACGAGTTCGCGCTCAACCAGGTGCCCTGGGGTCGCAACGTCGCGGTGTTCTCGTTCATGGAGAACGGCGTGCTCAAGTACATCGTCGTCGGAAGCGTGCCGAAAGGTGCCACCCCGAACACCTACACGTGGATTGACATCTTCCGGTACGACAACAGGACGCGCCAGTGGAAGGTCGAGAGCAGCAAGCGGTACGCGGCCAACCGGCCGCCCGGGTTCGGCAACCTGACCTCGCTCGACGGGCTGCACGCCGAGTGGCTGGCCTATCTCTACCTCAACGACAAGGACCTGGCCGACACCGTCGACGAGGGCTTGTCCGAGCGCATTCCCTGCGAGGACGCCCCCAACGTGTGCCGGTCACATCTGGATCCCGACATGAGCTTCAGCGAGGAACAGATCGGGCGCTGGTTCCCCAACCTGTACGACCAGTCGCAGCCGGCCGCCTTCCGCACCCCGATGAAATACCTGGACCCCGGCGGCGCCCGGTCGGACTCCGAGCTCAAAACCCGCCTGGCAGGCCTCTACCACACGTGGGTTAAGCACGATCGTAACTACGCCAAGGCGGCCCGGGCCATGGAGGCCGCGCGGGTCGGACGAGCCAAGAGCGGCACGGCCAACGGCGCTCTCACCCAAGCGCTCAGCGGGACCACCGACCTCGGCGGCATCGACTTCTCCACCCTGGAACTGCGATACGTGGCCGCACCCGGCACCGGCACCCGGTTCGCCTTCGACGCGGCGCCGGCCAAGACCCCGCCGACGGCCGCCGACCGGGACCGGCAACTCGACGAGGGACGCCGGGCCGCGCTGCTGGCCTCGGACGCCTTCTGGGTTTGGCTGAGCCTGCCGACCGACACGAACTGGGTCAACCTGAACCCCAACCAGCCCGACCAGATCATCGAGAAACGACTCGGCACCACCGAAGCTGGCAAGATCATGCTGGAGGCCGACCTGCGGATGAAGAAGACCGTGGCGGCCGACGTGCACCCGGACAAACCCGCCGGCAAAAAATACTGGGCCGCCTGGGACGCGCTGCACCAGCGCTACGGCGACCAGCCCTGCCTCACCGTCCGCCTGTGGATCGTGCCGCAGCCCGCATCGGTGCGCGAGGACAACGGCGGCCTCTACATCCTCGACGCCCCGCTGACCGTCAACGTGGAACGCGTCTTCCTGGAGTCCGGCACCCCCGCCGTCAACGGCGCTGCGTGCCCGGCCAAGAACGACGCTGCCGGCACCTTCGTGGAGGGCATCTACCGGTCCCATGTGCTGCCGTCGCTGATCAAGGCGGTGAACACCGCCCCCGAGTACGCCGACCTGCGCCGCATCTACCTGGCCCGGGTCGCCGCCGAGTGGTACCGGGCCACCAGCGACACCGGCCCGGCCGCCGACCTGATCGACAGCGGCGACGTCAGCGCCTGGCCACTGAGTGAGCAGTGGCGGCCGCGCACCACCTTCGACGACTACGTCCGCTCGTTCCACAACGGCGAATACAACTTCCAACGAGAGGTACGCAAGGGGCAGACCATCTGGACCTACACCTACCGGTACGGCGGCGTGGACTTCGGCACGGTCGAGCTGGCCGCAGTCGACGAGCAGACGTTCCAGCAGCAGCGGCCCGGGGCAGCCGACGCGGTGGCCCAGTCGTTCACCAGCGCCGCGGCGGACCGCTCCGGGCGTACCTGGCTCGGTGTCTCCGCCGCCGAGGAACCTTCGGAACCGGCCGCGCCCACCGCGACCACCGCATCGGCCGCGTCCGCGACCCCGCCAGCCGTGGCTGCGCCACCCGCGGCCCGGCACGAAGGCTGGCACATACCGGACCTGCCGAAAGAGGTCTGGTGGATGATCACCGGCGGACTGCTGGTGATCCTGTACCGGATCCGGCGCGCCATCAGACGACGCCGCGTTCCCACGGGGGAGTGAGATGACAGATCCACAGCAGCCGTACGGCGAGGAACCGCCCCGCCGGAATCGATTCCGCCGGTCCGGTGACCAGCCCGGACAGCACCTCACGCGCGATGGTGAGACGTTCGATCTCCCGCCGGCACGCCTCGTTCAACCCGGCGATCTGCGCGGCGTCGCGACCAACCTCGCGAGCGAGAGCCCGAGCCCGATGCGTCTGCTCTACCAGAACCGCCTCCTCAGCAAGATGCTGAACAGCGCAGACAAGGCCGCCCGGCAACTGGTCTGGCTGGCTGGCTGTGCATCCAGGGTTAGCCCTTCCGGAGGAGCGTTTTTCAGTGCCGACGAGTGCCGACGAGTGTGCCGGTTTACAGTCGTCGGGCATCAGGGGCGGCGATGAATGACGATGAATCCCGATCGCCGTTCGTGGCCGATGGAGAAGAACTGCTGCCGAATCCGGGCGTCGACCGGTGGGAGGCCGGGCTCGCTGCGCGAGGCTAATTCTGACGGGGCCATGGGTGGCCCCAGCATGACGGCTTCAACTTGCTCCACTGCGGCTGAGACGGCAAAGGGTGGGACGGCTTAGGTTCTAACGGTCGTCGCAACACCTGACCCATTCAGGAGTTGCCGTGCCCAAGCCCCGCCGTCACGCGCTGTGGCCGGTGGAAATGCTGTGCCACCATGGTTGTAGCGGTTGGCTTCTATGTGGAGCAGGACGAAGATCGCCTGCGCGATCGCGGTGGCCGGGCGAGGCAGCAGCGCTGCTTGGCCAGGATTTTCCAGGTCTTGAGCGTGGCGATCGCGCGTTCACCGCGGGCGCGAATCTTCGCGCCCGCCGCTTGTTCGACTCGGTCGGAGATCGGCCGGTAGCCGCGCGCGAACGGGTGATCACACCAGCTCGGCCGAAGTCCCCGCGACATCCCCGTCAGCCCGCTCGCCTGCGGCGTCACCCGTCGATGGTCACCACCGGGGTGTCGCTGGCAACCGCCCAGTCCAGAGCCTGTCGCAGCTCGTCCTCGGGCAGCGGTCGGCGGCGCGTGACGGTCAGCGCCACCGTCACCGTCGCGGTCAGGAACGAGCTGCGGGCCGCGGTGTCGGAGAACGACGCGACGAGCGTGTGGGCGAAGCGCCGGGCCTCGTCGGGGCCGAGCGACGGCAGATACAGCAGGAAGTCGTCAGGCCCGGCCTTGACGGCCCGATCGCCCGGCCGTAGCAGGCTGACCAGCAGCTCGACCGCGGCCTGATGCTGACGCGTCGCGGTGCGGCCGATCGGCCCGTCGGGCGAGCCCGCCGAGTGGACGATGCGGACCGCGAGGACCGCGACGGGCAGAACACCCGGGGCGGTGACGCCGGTGTGACCCGCCCACCGGCGGACACCCGGCTTGCCGGCGATGTCGGTGTCACCAGGGTGGTCCTGCCGGGGGATCTCGCGACTGCCGGCGATCAGCAGCTGGTGGTCGCGTTCGGCTCGGGCAGCGAACACCCGCAGCGCGGCGTCGGCTCGGCTCTCGCCGGGGGTCGCCGGCAGCTCGCGGACCCGTTCGAGGACCGCGTCCACGGCGGCCCGCGCGGCGGGGGACAGGCGGTCCCCCAGTTGGCGGCGTAGCCGAAGGGCTTCGTGCAGCGCCTCGTCGCGGCGAAGACCGAGGCGGGCGTCGAAGAGCCGCCCGCTCTCCAGCGTCGCGGCGCCGGGCCGCAGACGCTCGAGGTCGTGAGCCACCAGCAGCGCACCGAACCGTGGCGTCACCACCACGACGGTCCACTCCCGTGCCAGAAGCTCATTCTCGCCGAGGCCAACCGTGTGGACTCCCGCCGGCGCATGCCCGCCCTGATCGGCCACCAGTCCCACGACGGTGACCGCCGCGCGCTCGGCGATGCGCGCGTACACCTGACTCTCCCGCTCGAAGTAGGGCAGCCGCTGGAACAGCGCGAAGACCAGCATGGGCCCGTCCTCGGCCGCGGCCAGGGCCGCCTGTTCCAGAGAGTGCGAGACGGTTACCAGGGTTCGTTTGGTCAGCCGATGGACATCGGTGGCGTTGGGCACAGCGGTAGCGTAGACAAGGCGGCTGGCCTTCGCTCGCCGAGATCAACGTGCCCAGGCTGACGGCGGCCGGTGCGGTCGCGCCGCTCCGCCACCCGGCCGGCTAGCGTTCCGCGCCCGGAAATCGGCTACAAAATCGGGCGAGTGATTCGAGGATTTCCTCGGCGGTTTTGGTCCCGATGAACGGGCGTGGATCACTGTTCCAATTCGCGACTGGTACGGGCACATCACCCTGGCCATGCTCGCCCACGCGTTCCTTGCCGTCACCGCCACCACAGCGGGAAAGACGACCGTCCGAGAACGGGCTCATCGCCCTCACCCTCAACGAAACCCGCCGTCTGCTGGCACACTGATCACCAGCCGCTGCCACCGCGACTTCATCGATCGATGGTCACGATGGCGTCGCCGACACCAGCACAGAGCCAAAACAAGCCACTACCAGCGAAGACTCCGCCTCGCGAAAGTGCTGCTGTCGTACTAGGGGAGGAAACAAACGCCCCTGGCAGCGTATCGCGTATGCCGCTCAGAGTTCGGCTATCGGACGCGTGCCTATGGGTCACTCGTCCAGGTGGTTGGCGCCAGCAGGGCCACAACACCTTCACCGGGTCCGAGCGCGGTGGTATTCGGTGGCTAAAGCGTGGGGGAGCGTTAGAGTGCGCGACGGCCCGAACGCTACCTTCGGCATGAGTGCCCGCGACGTCAACCGGATCCATAAGGCCGCGCGCTGCCTGAGATCCCAGCCGGAGGTTCCTGACGACTGCCCTGGCGCCCTCGGGTTACTGGGGCAGTTCAGAGCAGCCTAGGGGCGCTCGGCGACGGACTCCATGGCGCTCACTACGGTGGGTGCCAGCCCGGCGGCGGGTACGCGGCCGCGCCTTCGCCGAGGGGATGGGCCGGGTAGGCGTAGTCGTGATCGCCGGAGGCATCAGACCGGCCCGCTCAGCTTGTCGTTTAGCCTCCCGGCTCCACCCCACGTCGCCACGGACTCGACTGCCTAGTTTCGGTCTCGGCATAGATCGGTCTATGAGGATGTCGGCATAGATCGACGAACTCGGCTACATGGAACTCGACAAACGCGGCGCCGAACTGCTCTTCCAGGTGTTGACCGAACGCGAGGAGAAGGCGTCCGCCGCGATCGCCTCCAACGAGTCGTTCTCGAAAGCGCACATGTTCGCGCGAACATGTGTCAGGCGCTGCCAAAACCGGACCGGTTCGTCGGATGATGAGTGTCGAACGATATCAGCGTCGCGTCCGTCGGCGAGTAAGTTGCCAATCGTGCGCCCTCGTACTCGTTTAAGAAGTCGGACAGGGCGCTGAGCGGCGCCGCCTCCATCATCGGCAGGTCATCCGAGTGCGGTGAGAACGCGGTAAGCAACGCCAACTGAAGGCGTAGGTCGAGCCGCGGTAGGACATACTCCGCGGCGCTCTCCTCACCGAAGTCTTCTGGACAGGTGCCACGCAGGAACAGCAGGTCGAATACCCGGCGGGTGGGGCTGGCTGGTTCGTGGTCTTCCGCTGCGGTCACGATCGTTCCGAGTCTGAATCTCGGCGCTGACGCCACCAGCCGATCCAGGAGGGGCGTGTCTTTGCTGTTCCACCACCGGCGGACCTCGTCGTCGGGGACCTCATCGAAGATCGCTACGAGCCAGAGGTCTTCCATCCACCCTTGCATGTCTGCATTGCGCCCTTCGTTAGTCTTCGCTCCTGAGCCTATTTCTCTGCCCGAGGTGGCACGCTTCGGTCGACGGCCAGGACCCCGGCAAAGTCGTCAGTTGATTCCGAGAAGGATGAGCGGACGGGTGCTGTCGCGGGCGTGATGTCGGTTGGCGGCGGCGATGTTGGTGACGCCGGTGAGGCGTAAGGCGCCGATAGCGGCGTTGCGTAGGGCGGCCATGACTTGTTGCCCGGTGCCGGTACGGATCTGGGAGCGGTCCTCGTCGTAGGTGACGTCTCGGACCCAGTGGATCTTGTTCTCGATGGACCAGTGTCCGCGGATCCATGCGGCCAGCTGGTGTGGTTTGGCCTGGTGGACCTGTAGATCGGTGATGGCGTAGACGGTCTCGGTGGTGAAGCGTTTCGGTTCGTCGAGTCGTCGCCGGCGGCGTCGGATCTGCAGGGCCTGAGCGGCGTTCGGAAAGTCGATGCCGGTAGACACGGTCAGGATCTTCAGGGTGCGGATCTCGCGTCGGCCGTGTCCGCGGTCGTCGTCACGGGTAGCGTCCGGGACGGCCTTCCAGGGCAGGCCGGCGAGCTGTTTGTGCAGGTAAGGCTGGTTTCCCTTCACTGTCAGGATCCAGTGCGCGCCGCGTTGCGCGAGGTAGGTGACGTGGTCGCGCTGGCAGTGCATCGCGTCGGCGGTGATCACGGCGTCGCGCAGGTCACTGCTCTGGTCGAGCAGCGGCGCGAACCGGGTGATCTCATTGGTCTTGCCGTCGACGCCGGTGCTGGCCAGGACCACGCCGGCGGCCTGGTCGCAGGCGGCCATCACGTGATCGGCAGCCGTGCCGGCGGTGCGGGAGCCGCGCAAAGTCTTACCGTCGACTGCGATTGCTCGTCTGCCGGCCGGGATGTCCGCCGGAGTCCGGCTGGCTAGCCAGGTGCCGATCACCGTGGTCAGCAGGTCCGGGTCCAAGGCCTGCAACAGCCTGCGCATCATTGTTTCGGATGGGCGCCGATCCGCAGCCATGCCCAGGGCCTGAACCGTGGTGTCCGGCACGTCGGCCACCCATTCCGCGATCGCGGCGTACGAACGGTAACCGGCGACGACGGCGCACACCGCCGCGGTCACCACCACGCTGAGCTGGTGCCGGACGCCGCGGCGGGCTCGCGGATCACGTACCGCGGCCAGCGCGGCGTGAAGCCCAGCAGCGGTTTCCGGCACGGTCGGAGCCGGTGCATGAGACAGAGACGAGATCAGCGATGATGGCAGCGCGGGCATGACTCACTTCGGACGATCAGCATGGCGTAGGAACCTTGATGATCTTCTGAACCAGTCATGCCCGTCTTGCTGTCACCACCAGCGGCGCTTCTATACCTAACCGATCAAAGCAGACAGCGCTGCGACTTGCCGGGGCCCTGCTGGCGGGTGGCGGGCCGGCCGCGGTTGAGGCGGCGGACCATGGTGTTGATCGCGGCCCAACGGATCAGTGCTTCGGAGACTGCGGGGTCGCGTTCATAATCGCGGGCCAGGCGTCGGTGCGCGGTCAGCCAGGCGAGGCTGCGTTCGACCACCCACCGTTTCGGATGCACGACGAACCCACGCTGGTCATCGGGCTTGCGGACGATCTCGACCGTGGTGTCGATCGTG
>NZ_BOMH01000113.1 GCF_016862095.1 Actinoplanes cyaneus | reverse complement strand
GACCCAGGTCGATCCCGATCGCGGAGTCGACCGGCGGCAACGCCTCGTCTGCGGTGGTCTGCACGACGAACGAGGCGAAATACCGTCCGGCCGCGTCCTTGATGATCGTCACGCTGGAGGGATCTGAGGGCAGGACCCTCGACCAGCGGACCGGCAGATCGCCGATCTTCGGCAGCCGCAGACGGCCGTTGTCGAGAACCTTGAACCGGGAGTTCTTCGTGAACCGGATCGCCTGCCGGTAGTCCTTGCGAGACCGATACCGGGGTGAGGCGACCTTACGGCCCTGACGATTGCCCGAGATCGAGGCGAAGAAGTTGCGGTAGGCGGTGTTCAGGTCGGCGAGGGCCTGCTGCAACACCACCGCCGACACCTCACCCAGCCAACTCCGGCTTTCGGTGATCTTGGCCGCCGTGATGACTCGCTTCGACAGTTCGCCGTCGCAGATGTACTTCTCGCCCGCTTCGCGAGCCTGTTGACGTAGACGCAGTCCGTCGTTGAAAACGACGCGGGCACACCCGAACGCCTGTGCCAGCGCGGTGCGCTGGACGGCGTCCGGGGTGACCCGGAAGTTGTAACGCAGCTGCATGACCATCACCGTACCTTGTTGGTCTATGGCCGAAATTCAAGGAATCCGCACTGGCAGGCACTGTGTTTTCGCGATGCATGTCCACTTGGTTTTCGTGACGAAGTTCCGGCAAGGTGTTCGCCGACCGGCACCTGACCCGGATGGAGCAGATCATGCGGGACGTGTGCGCCGACTTCGAGGCCGAACTGGTCGAGTTCAACGGCGAGAACAACCACGTCCACCTACTGGTCAACTTCGCGCCCAAGGTCGCCGTGGCCCGCCTGGTCAACAGCCTCAAGGGCGTCTCCTCGCGCCGCCTGCGGCAGGAGTTTCCCGACCTGGTGCGCCACTACTACCGAGCCAGCAAACTCTGGTCCGGCTCATACTTCGCCGGG
>NZ_BOMH01000112.1 GCF_016862095.1 Actinoplanes cyaneus | reverse complement strand
GCGCGGGCCTTCACCTCCGGCCTGAAGGCCGGAGCATAGGCCCGCATTCCGGTAGCGGGCGCCGACGATCTTGCCGTTGCAGGCGGTTGCCGGGAAGCCGTCACCCACCTGGCAGGTGCCGTGCCAGCCCTTCGGCGCCGGCATGGTCGCCGCGAAGGACGCGCTCTCCGGCCAGATGCCGGTGTCGATGACCCCGACGACGACTCCGGATCCCTTGCCCGGCACCGGCTTGGGCGCCGCACCCGCCCCGGTCGTCTCGCCGGAGCCGCCGAGCGTCGCCGCGTCGGCCTTGACCACCTGCGCCTTGCTGACGGCGGCCACCCGCGGATCCTTGGCCAGCGTCGTCGCCTGGGCCCCGGTCAGCTCCGCGGTGAACCCGTTGAAGGCTGTCGTGTAGGTCTGCCGCGCGTTCACCCCGAGGTCGTCGAGCACGTCACGCTGCGCTTCGCCCAGGTGCGCGCGGTATTTCTCGGCCGCGGCCGAGTGCGGCTGGAGGTCCTGTCCGGTCGCCGGCTCGGTGGCGGCAAGACCGGCCACCCCACCGCTGTACGAGGTGACGGGCGCTTCGCGCAGCCGGACCACGTACTGACCGTCGGTGAGGGTCGTGCTTGCGGCCCTCGGGCGAAGCGCGGCGCCGCCGGTGAGCGGCGCCGGGGTTCGTCCTTCGCGCAGAAGTCCCAGGTCAGGCAGGGGTGTGCCCGCCCGGGCCTGCGCTGGCCCGCCCAGACCGACCGCGGTCAGGGTGAGAGAAAGAGTGAGCGCCGACAGCGCTCGAAGGCCCGTGGCCACGAGGCCCCTTCCCCAATGGAGAGTCACTTGCATGGATGGCCACACCCAACCCTGAACCGGTTAAGAAACCGCAACAAGATCATTAAGATCGATGTAGCCGCCGGGCGCAGCGGCTGCCGACCATGCACGCCGGGGTCTCGCCGAGGTCAAACCCATGGTGGACAGCCGGGCAGTTCCGAGCGGTCAGGAGGCCGGGTTGGTCCAAGCGGACCCCGCTACCCCTGGGCGGTGTGCGCCCCGTGACCGTTACGGCTGCTCTCGCTGGTGAGATTTTGCACTCGTAGTGCAATTGCATAGCCCAGCCTGCGGATCTAGCGTCAGTGCATGCCAGATTCATGGACGTTCGCCGTTGCTCGTGACGACCTCGGGCGAACCGTTCTCGCCGACACACCCACACCCGAGGCGGGTGACGGCGAGGCGCTCCTGAGGGTCCGGCGGGTCGGGCTCACCGCCAACAACGTGACCTATGCGGTCCTCGGCGAGTCCATGAGGTACTGGCAGTTCTTCCCCGGCGGCCCGCGTGGCCTCGGAGCGGAGTGGGGCCTGCCACCGCTGTGGGGTTTCGCCGACGTGATCGACTCCCGGGCCGCCGGTGTCGAGCCGGGGCTGCGGGTGTACGGCTACCTGCCCCCGGCCAGGCACCTGGTGGTGCGACCGGAACGGATCGACGCCTCCGGATTCCGCGACGGCAGCGCCCACCGGGCCGACCTGCCGTCGCCGTACAACGCCTACCGGTCGACTCGGGCCGACGCCGCGTACCGGGCGGACCAGGAGGATCTGCTGGTCCTGTTCCGGCCGCTGTTCTTCACCTCGTTCATGCTCGCTGACCAGGTCGCCGACCATGACTTCTACGGGGCGGAGCAACTGCTGTTGTCATCGGCCTCCAGCAAGACCGCGTACGCCGCCGCCGTCGAACTGCACGGCCGCGGGCCGCGCGTGATCGGTCTGACGTCGCCCGGCAACGTCGCCTTCGCCCGGTCCCTGGGCTGCTACGACGAGGTTCTTTCCTACGACCGGATCGACGGCGTGGGTGCCGCACCGGCCGTCTACCTCGACCTGTCCGGCGCGCCGCACACCAGGGCCGCGCTGCGTAATCGCCTCGGCGATCTGCTCGTGCGAGACATCGCGGTCGGGCTCACCAACCAGATTCCGAACGCCGCCGCGGCCGGCGAGGTGTTCTTCGCGCCGGTGCAGATGCGCAAACGCCGCCAGGACTGGGGGCGAGACGGTCTCGACCGGCGTTTCGCCGATGCCTGGCACCGCTTCGCCGCCGCGGTGACTGCTTGGCTCGAGGTGCGCACCGGCGTGGGCCCGCAGGATCTGCGGCGAGCCTGGCTGGACGTCTACCGGGGCAGCACCCCGCCGCGCGTCGGTCACATCATTGAACTGTGATCGCTCACGGCCACGTAAGCCGGGCTCCCTTCGTGCCCCTGCGCGCTTCGGCGCGCCGCGGCCGTCGGAGGCATCGGGTACTCACGCCGGGTCGCTCCCATTCGGCCGCCCGGCGGATTCTGCGTCGTGCACCTTCAGCAGAACGCGGTCTCCGAGTGACCACATCGGCCAGGTCGTCGTTCGGGCCGGTCTGAACCGCGCCATGTCGCTCGTGGCGAGATCACGGCCAGAGGGTTGCCGCAGATCAAGAACCAGATAGGCCGAAGGGAGCAAGGGTCCACCCGGTGGGTGATCCACTTGGCGACCTCAACCACCGTCAGCACGGTGATACCGGTGAAGTGCATCTAGCCGGTGCCGGCCGGAGCGACCCGGCCGGCACATCGTGCAGAATCGTGGTACGGGTCAGATCTTGCGGTCGCGCTGAGCGACACCCTGCGGGCCGTACGGGTACTCGCCGACCACCGGGGTGCTGGCCTCGGTGAGCAGCGCGGTCTCCTTGTCCGACAGGTGCAGGCCTGCGGCGCCGAGGTTGTCGTCGAGCTGCTGCAGGGTGCGGGCGCCGAGGATCACCGAGGTCACGGCCGGCCGGTCGGCGAGCCAGGCGAGCGATACCTGCGACATCGACGCGCCACGTTGGTCGGCGACGCTGCGGACGGCATCGAGGATGCGCCAGGTCCGGGTGTCGGAGTTGCGCGGGCCGTACGCCTCCATGCCCCGGCCGGGATCCTCGCCGAGGCGGGAAGCACCGGTGGGCTCGCTGTCGCGCTGATACTTGCCGGTGAGCCAGCCACCGCCCAGCGGCGACCAGGGCAGGATGCCGATGTCCTCGTTGCGGCACACGTCGACCAGCTCGAACTCGATCTCCCGCGCCAGCAGGTTGTACTGCGGCTGAAGGGTGACGATCGGGGTGAGCCCCCGGAACCGGGTGATCAGCGCCGCCTTCTGCAGCTGCCAGCCGAGGAAGTTGCTGACACCCGCGTACCGGATCTTGCCGGCCCGCACGGCGTCGTCGAAGAACGCGAGCGTCTCCTCGATCGGGGTCAGCGGGTCCCAGGCGTGCGCCTGGTAGAGGTCGATGGTGTCGACGCCGAGGCGGCGAAGGCTCGCGTCAAGGGCGCGGGACAGGTTCACCCGGGTCAGCCCGGCCGCGTTCGGGTCGTCCCCCATCGGGAAGCGGCCCTTGGTGGCGATGACGACCTTGTCGCGTACGCCGGACCGGGTCGCCAGCCAGCGGCCGATGACCTCCTCCGACGTGCCCCGCGAGTAGACGTCGGCGGTGTCGATGAAGTTGCCGCCGACCTCGACGAAGCGATCGAGCTGAGCGTGCGACACCTCCTCGCTGCTCTCGTTGCCGAACGTCATGGTGCCCAGGCACAGCGTCGAGACGATCGTGCCGGTGCCGCCCAGCTTGCGGTACTCCATCAGTTGACTCCTCAGCCGAGAAAACCTCAGTATTCCTCCAGTCCGTCCGGTCAATCCTCGGGTCTGCGGCGCGGATCGTCGCTGACTGCCCGGTCCTGGGTGACGCCGCGAGCGGCCTCGACATCGTCGGGCGAGGGCGCGGTGGTGACACCCCTGCGTCGCTGGTGGCTCGCCGCCAGACCGAGAACCTCTCCCGTGTACGAGGTGACAGGCGCCTCGCGGAGCCGGACGACGCACCGCCCGTCCCTTGCCTCGGTGCAGCCGCTCATGACACGGGTGGGACCTGGTAACGGTGGCGTCGCGTCTTCGCGCTCGGCTGGCGGCGGCTCGCGCGGCGTCGGAGGATCATGAACAGGTGGTCCGGAACGCCGGGTGGCCGCAGGTGTGGTGAGGAGGGCGCCGTGTCGATGCTGGCCGGGCTGATGGCGGGGACGGTCGCCGCCGTTCTGGTGGCTTTGCTCGTACTGCTCGGTGTCGCCGCCCGTCGCCAGAGTGAACGGGCCGACGTCCGACTCGACTACCAGTTCGGGGTGCCCATCACCGACGAGGTGGACGCCGTGGCGGCCTATGCCGCCTCGGTGTGCGCCGCGGCCGAACGCGCTCAGCAGGAAGCGGACTTGGCCCAATACCGGGCGGATCAGGCGGCCGCAGACCGGGACATGGCCGAACTACGGCACCGGCTGGCGCGCCGCCGGGCACAGGCCGCCGGTGAACCCCACCAGCTCGTGCAACGGGCGGCCCTCGACGCGTACCAGCGCGGGCAGTTGTCGGTGACCGAGCTGAACGAGATCTGGCGGCACACGCACGCCCCGGCCGAGCCCGGCGGGCCGGCGCCCGCGGTGCCGCTCGCCTGGGAGCCGCCGGTACGTGCGTCCCAGCAAAGGTACGAGCAGGCGGAGGCCGAGGCGGCACGAACCGGGCAGGAGGCCGGGCTCAAGGCAGCCGCGGCCACCCTGCTGGCCGCTGAGGCGCAGGCCGCCGAGGCACTTCTGTCGGCAACGCGGCGCTCGGCGAGCACGGGCCTGGTCGGCCTCCTGCGAGCCAGCTGGGCCTGACCGGTCGAGGCCGGCGTCGCCCGGGCGGAGCCCCCGTCGCCGGATGCTCGCCGTCCGCTGGGCCGTGATGCTTCGCGCCACCGACGATGTCACCGCCGCGGATGACGACGGGTCCGGTGAGCCTCGACGGATCCGGCCGGCGAGCGGTGGCGATACCGGCGGACGCCGTGGTGCGCGTCCGCCGGTATCGGAGAACGTCTCAGGTCAGCGGGCGGTGCAGGTGGCGGTGGTGGGACCGGTGCCGGTGCCCTGGAAGCCGAACTGGGTCTTCTGGCCGGCGGTGACGGAGCCGTTGTAGCTGACGTTGGTGAAGGTGATGGCGCCGGTGGTGCCGCTGCCGGTGGCGCTCCACGAGTTGGTGACGGCCGAGCCCGACGGGAGCGTGGTGCCGACGCTCCAGCCGTTGATCGCCGAGGAGCCCGCGGTGACGGTGACAGTGGCGACGTAGCCGCCGGTCCACGAGTTCAGCGAGATCGAAGCGGTGCACCCCGAGGGCAGCGGCGGCTGCGACGACGGGGGCGGTGACGAGGACGGTGACGACGAGGGCGGTGCCGACGGGGAAGGGGACACCGGCGGCGAGGACGGCGGAACCGAGGTGCTGTCCAGGCCGAAGAAGGTGATCGCCATCTTGGCCTGTCCGGCCATCGGCAGGGCGTGGCCGACGCCGGCGAGGCTGATCGCCTGGACCGGGGGAGTGGCCGAGGAATCGCCGTACCAGGTGCGGGTCCAGCCGGACTGCGGAGTATCGGTCTTGACCGGGGTCTGGCTGACGCCCAGCACGTTGGTCCACTGCTTGATCTCTTCGCCGAAGTTGTTGTAGTTCAGCGTGGTGTCGGCGGTGCCGTGCCACAGCTGCATGCGCGGCCGGGGGCCGCTGTAGCCGGGGTACGAGTTGCGCACCGCGTCGCCCCACTGGGCGGCGGTCCTGGAGACCTGGCCGTTCGCGCAGGCGCTGTTCCAGCCGGCCTGCTGGGTGGGGTCGGCCGGGTTACCCGCAGTGGCCTGGAAACAGGTGTCCGGCACGCCCATGAACGCGGCGCCGGCGGCGAACACGTCCGGGTAGTCGGCGAGCAGGACGTTGGTCATCATGGCGCCCGACGAGGCGCCGGCGACGAACGTCCGGGACGGGTCGGTCGCGTACCTCTGCTGGACGTACTTGACCATGGAGGTGATGCCGACCGGGTCGCTGTTGCCGTTGTGGGTCAGCGCTCCCGCCGAGGAGACGTCCCAGCAGGAGCCGGTGCGGACCGTGGACGGGTAGATGACGATGAATCCATACTGGTCGGCCAGGGATTTGAACTCCGTGCCGGAGTAGAACGCGGGACCGGAGCCGGTGCAGTAGTGCACGGCGACCAGCACGGCCGGCTTGGTGGGCAGCCGGTCGGGGACGTACAGGTACATCCGGATGCCGGTGGGGTTGGTCCCGAAGCCGGTGACCTCGGTCAGCGACGCCGCGGAGGCGGGGGATGCGGGGACGACCGTGGTGGTGACCACCAGGGCGGCGAGGATCGCTGCCGCCGAGGCCAGTAGATGGCGCCAGTGTCTTCTCATGAACGGTTCCTTAGCGGGAGGGGAGGCGGGGATGGGGAAGGCGGTCTGATCCCGACCGGACCGGAACATAACAAGCATGTTTCGGCAATTACAACACTCAATATGTGCTCGTCGCGGCAATCGATCTTCATCCGCAGGTATCCAGCAGCGACAATGTCAGAAGATTCAGCAGATCAGGTTTCGGAAGTTTCGGCGATGCGATCCGAAAATGCTGGCGTAGTTTCGGACCACCCCAACGGATCTTTGTCGCGTTCGCGATCCCGGAAAGTTCAGGATTGCCTTAGGAAAAGACCGGATCCAGCCGTTGATCTCCACGTTCCGGTTAGGCTCCGAGCCGTTCCGTCCGGGCCCTACCCGGCCCGGAGGCATGCCTCGTGCCGGAAGACGCGGTGCGGGAGCGGCCCGTGGCGAACGGGCTTCCGCCACGGGCGGCTGGAAGGCGGAGAGGGCATGATCGGCAGCGGTGCAGACGCGCGGTACGTCGTGGCCGCGCTGATCGGGATGCTGACTCTGCCGGCCGCGCCGGCCCGAGCCGCCGCACTGCCGGCGACCTCGACAGACCTGGACTTCGTCCGCCGGGTGCACCTGACCGCCGCCGGGGCCGGCACGGCCAGCGCGCTGGCCCGGGCAATGAGCGTGAACGCCGTGGTCGAACGACTGACGCAGCAGGTCACCACACAGTGCGAGCAGCTCGACGGCTTGAGTCGCAGCGCGGCCGAAACGCTGAAGGTCCCGCTCGACTCCCCACTGCCCGCCGAACAGCAGAGCGCACTCGCGGCCTTGCAACAGAGAGACGGGGCAACGTTCGACGCCGGATACGTCGACTACCTCTGGCGCGCCGACAGCGAGCTGCTCCCGATCGCGACGACGGTGAAGGGCACGACGCGGAACCCGGTCGTGCGCCGGCTCGCCGATCGGGCCGAGGCGGTCACCGCCGCGCAGTTGCCGATGCTGCAGGACAGTGGCCTGCTGAGAATGACGGTCCTGCCGGCCGCCGCGTCGCCCGGCGCAACCGACCGGCTGCCCGGCGGGGTGCCGATGGACCGGCAGCTGATGGCGCAGACGCGCTCGGGCACCGGTTATCTGGCCCCGTCGGCCTGGACGAGGCTCGCCGTGCTGGTCGTCGCGAGCGGTGTGGCGGGAATCCTGTCATGGCGTGTGCTGATCCGGCCCCGGCCCGGCCGCCCCCGCGCACGCTGGACGCTCGCGAGGCGCAAGCGGAACCGGAACCCCGCGATGCCGGCAACCAGCCGTTCCGCGGGTCCGCGCCACCGCAGATCGACCGCGCCCGAAGCCGGCCGGGCGGGAAACCGGCAGCGTCCGCCCGGGTTCGGGGCCTCGGCGCCAGGTTTCACCGCTCAGCCGACCGCCGGCGGCGTGGGGCCTTCGCGAAGGAGGCGGCGGATGTGATCGGTAAGGGGTCGACCGTCTCGATCACTTGCGGCCAGGCGCGCAACCCGCGGCAGGTCGAGCAGTCGTACTCGGACCGCTCGCGGAACCGGAGATTGGTGCCGGCGGGGAAGGAATCGAGAAAGGTGAGCCGGCGTGAATCCCGGTCGAGACTGTCGCCGACGACGTACAACCCGCCCCGGCCGGGACGCCACCGCGGCGACACCGTCAACGTTTCGTCTGCGCCACGTCTGCGCGCCGCTGATCAACTGTGTGCATGGTGAATCTGAACAACGGCGGCACGGTGGACATCGACGCGACCGCCGCCGCCGAACTCGCCCGCCGTGTCGCCGGTGTCGTCCTTCTTCCCGGCCAGGACGGGTACGCGCAGGAGTGCGCGGCCTACAACCCGGCGGTGCCCAATACCCCCGTCGTGGTCGTCGGCGTCGCTGCTCCCTCCGACGTGCAGGCCGCCCTCGTGTTCGCGAGCGAGTACAACCTCTCCGTGGCGGTCATGAACACCGGGCACACGACCGTGGTCGCGGG
>NZ_BOMH01000111.1 GCF_016862095.1 Actinoplanes cyaneus | reverse complement strand
GCTCGGGCCGCAGGGTCGGCTCGTGCTGTTCGGCTTTGCGCGCGACCTTGATTGCATGCGCCAGGGCAGGGGCTCCGTCGATGATGTGGCCTGAACACCAGGTCCGGGCGAGTTGTATCGCCGAATCGACCAAGGCATGCCGCGGTTTCGTCATGACGCTCACTCGTCGCCTGCTTTCGACTGGTTTGTGGGTGTACTGTGCGGCCATGCGCATGACGGTCGAGGAGCTGCGAGACGCGACGTGCATCGTCTGCCCCGCGCAGAACCTGCCGCTCGGACAGTTCGACGTGACCGCCAAGCCCGGCTCCGAGTCTCGCTACGACCCCGAGGTGGGATGCCGGGTCAACGTCATGACGGACGTCCCGGTCTGCGTGCACCCGTACCGTGTTGGTTTGCCGCCCGGCGAGTACTGCTCGGCCGGGGTGCCGGTGCCGGCGGTCATGAGGGAGCCGCCGGCACCGTCCCGTGACGCCTTGGAGGTGCCGTCCGACGTCACGGATTTGGAGGGTTGGATCATTGCCGTGATCCGCGCTGCCGGACCGGACCGCATTCACCAGGCACTCGCCGCGTCCGAGGAGATCGCCAATCAGCGGTTCGCCGAACGCGACGTGGTGGTAGCCATGCGTCGGGTGCTGACGGTCGAGCTGGTCCGGCAGCACTGATCAGACGCTGGTCGCGCCCACGGTCTCCGGCATGTCGATCCGCTCGCTGAAGTCGTGGGTGTGGCTGCGGCCCTCTTCCTGGAAACCGATGCTCTGGTAGAGCTCCCCGAGGATGTCGAGGCGGCGCAGCATCTCGGGCCGGCCGATCCAGTACCGCCGGTTCTGCTCGCCCCAGCCGGCGGCCGCGTAGCACTGATCGGTGTAGCCGCCGACCTTGTAGCTGAATCGCTCCTGATCGGTCATGTGGACGAACTGGATGCCGAGCGCGGCGGTCATCTTCTGCACGAGGGTGAACTGGGCGAGAATTGCGTGGACCATCTCGTCGACCGGCGCGCTGATCTCCAGCTCGGCGGCGTGTTCGTCACCGCTGGTCAGCTCGAAGACCGCGGTCTTGAGGGCGAGGACGCGCATTCCCTCCCAGAACAGCGGCTCCGAGTCGTCCTTGAGGCTCCACTTCGCGATCAGTGGATAGCCGGTGAACGTGGCCCAGCAGTCGGTGTAGTACAGCGAAGACTTGCGGAGCCGGTCGAAGTCGTCGGAGTTAAACACTGCGGTCAGAACCTCTGCGGCCCGCTTACCCACGACCGCCGGGGTAGGTAGATTGGTTTCGGACATGAGGGGGTTCCTCTCTTCTCGATGTTGCTGGACCTCTTCTCGCGCGCACGGAAATTTGTGGCACGGAAGTTATTCAGAGGCGGAGGGGTCGCGTCTTCGGGATGGCCGCGGCCCGTGCCTTCGCCGCCGTGGCGCTGTCGAGCGTCCGCTGTTCGACAGCAACCACGGCGAGGCGCTCTTGCATGTGGATCTAGTGCACCTTGACCATCGCCGACCCGACTCGCACGTGAACTGCGCATGCCAGTGGGTAGTCGCGCGCAGTCATCGAAAGCCACCCGCTGCGATCCTTATGGCGGCACCCGAGAACAGCGCAGCATCATCGGGATAGGGCGCGTACGGGCAGCTGCCCATACCGCAGTCACAGCGAGCGCCACGCTCGAAGTCGGCCGCCAACGGTTCGACCTGTCGCGCTGTCCACCGCCTGAGGGCCCGCTGCATCCGTACGCCCATGCCGATCGCCTCCCGTCGAGCCGCTCCAGGGACCCTGACGGCGGCGGGACGGAACTCCGATTGACCCGCCGCCGTGTTCAAGGGCGACGGCGGCCGGGGCTTCACAAGTTCCTAGAGATCTGACGATCCCTGACAACCCACCCGTCGTCGCTGATCAAAGGCTAAGGGCGAGCCAGCGAAAGCAAGGGCACAAATTGTGCCCCCTCGTTTATGCGGCCAGCAGGCCGATCTTCACCGCGAGTTCAGATGCGCGCCTTCGGCGAGCGGGCACCTTAGACTCGGCTTCCTCAAGAACAATCCTTTTCGCGTATCCGTTGTACCGAATAGTTTCGGGTGCGGCCTCATGCGCCTTTTCCAAGGTGACCAGCGCGACGTCCGGTTGCTTGTCGAGGTGGTATCCGCGTGCTTCCTCAATGCGGTGCCGGGCGCGGCGAGGGCGGGATGGGATGGTCTTCGCCTCGGCCGCCGCCGCCTGTCGGACCGACTCCCCGCCCTGCCGGAGCTCCACGGCCACCGTCACAGCGTGCGCCCCCATGATTGCCGCAGAGAACGAGGTGACCGGATGGTAGTAGCTCACCGGCAGCTTGGCTGCCATAGTACGGGCGGTATCCCAGTGTCGCCATGCGGTGCCGGTCGCCCCGCGCCGAGCCGCAGTATATCCGGCTTCGAAGGTGAGGGCCCCTGCGATCGCCAGAACGTCGGCCGTCGCATCCTCGAGCAGAGGTTCGAGATATCTAAGCGTCTCCAGATTCACCGCGTCAGCTGCATCGAAGTGTGCCGGCCCCGAGTCACGGTGTGCCTGGATGGCAAGCCACGCTGCCACACCAATGGCGTGAGGATCTTCGGACTCCTGGGACGCAATCAGGCTGCGCTCGGCCACTCTCCACAACAGGGCGGCATCGGGTTGGTAAGCCACGAAAAATTGGCTCAGCGAGTAGACCTCGGACAGCACGGCCTGCGCAGCCCGGCGTGCCGGTCCGGTTTCAGCCTGCCGAGCGGCGAGCTGGGCATCCTGGATCAGTTCCGGCAGCAGGGCTCCGATCACTTCGCGGTGATTCGGGGCGGAGTGCCTTGCCGACCAGGCACGCGCTAAGCGCGCCTGGATATGGGCGGTCGATGGCGCTTCGTGCGCGGTTACGGCAGGGAAGGCATCCACGGCCGCCTTGACGGCCGCGAGGCGGGGATGGCCGGGACCAGCAAACAGGTCGATGTGCAACGATTGGTCACCAGTGAGTTCGGACAGATCGCGAACACGCAGCGCCTCGGCGAGAGCGAGGATGGTGTCCAGCTTAGGCGTTTTTAGGCGACCGGTTTCCAATCCTTTCGCCCATGATCCGGACCGACCGACCAGGCCCCCCAGTTGGTCTCGGGTAAGGCCTTTGCGCGTGCGAAGAATTTGCAGCCTCTGGCCGAATACCAGTGAGTCGGTGTGAGGATCCGGAACGTCGTTGTACATCAGGGCTCCCTGGTAGCGGTCAGGGTACGACGGCCGGGCGCTACAAAAGGCCGCCATCAGATCTAAGGTACGTCACCGGGGTCAAACGAACGTAAGGCGCACAGGAGTGATCGAACGATCGGACCAAGCACACCGAAACCTACGG
Source organism: Actinoplanes cyaneus (assembly GCF_016862095.1). Lineage (GTDB taxonomy): Bacteria > Actinomycetota > Actinomycetes > Mycobacteriales > Micromonosporaceae > Actinoplanes > Actinoplanes cyaneus. The sequence continues at coordinate 6,340 of NZ_BOMH01000111.1, read as the reverse complement.
GGACCGGGAAGGCGATCGGCGATCCTGGAGCGCCGTCACCGCCGCCCCGGCCGAACCCGGTCTGAGCATGGTGTCGCTGCGCAATTAGCTCCGCGGGATCGGCTACGGTACCGCCACGTCCGCAGCTGTGATCCTGACCGACGGCACGATCGTCGCCAAGACACCGGGCTCGGCGTCGTCGACGGTTCTGCGCGAGTGGCTGGCCCGCTGGCAGCAGGTCGGCCGCCCCACCGCCGAGACCTTTTGTTCCCCGAGTGGTCCCCAGCCTGAGCACCGACTGCCCCACGCTGAGGCCTGCGGAACGACCACGTATCCGACCCGTCGCTGATCGCAGAACGCCCGAGACTTCGAGTCCTGGCCGTAAGCCTCGTCCGCGGCCATCCACCGCGCAGGCATGCCGGCGTCGAGCGCGCGACTGTGCATGGCCTGTCCGAGCTGCGATTTCGTCGCGAACTGCACCTCAGCGGGAACCCCAGCATCCTCCCGGCACCGCTGATCACCGATTCCCGTCCTCGGCAGATACAACTCCCGGTCGATCAACGCCCGGCCTGCCGGGCTGGCATACGCCAGGGACACCCCGAGCTGGCAGTTCTCCACCCGACCGGCGGTGCCTGAATACTGACGCTGCACCCCAGCCGAGCGGGTCCCCTTCTTGACGAACCCGATCTCATCGACGATCAGCACGCCATCGCGATGGCCGAGGTGCTCGCCGACTCGCAGCACGACCCCGACTTCGGCCGGCTGCTGCCCGACGGCCGGTCCTACCGCGTCGTCCCGACCGAGCCGGTCGACGCGGCCTGGCACACGTCGTTGCAACACACCGAGGCGTACGCCGCCGCCTGCGAGCAGATTGCGGGAAGCTTCGTGCACCACGTGCCGATCCTGACCGAGGGCATGGCCGACGGCTCCTCGCTGGAGTACACCCGCCAGGCACTGAAGGCGACCGGCTACTACATCGACCCCGAGTTCTGGGACGGCGAGGCGAAGTCCTGCTGCCCGCCGAACCCGGGAATCTGAAAGGGCTAACTGACCGATGCGCATTGACTGGACCGCGTTGCCCGAGGCTGTCACGAGCGAGGTAGCCGACCGGGTCGGCGAAGCTCGCGCCGTCCCAGCTGTGGCCGGTGACCATGCGGAGATAGCCGCTACCGTCACCGGGTCGAAGGGACAGGTCTTCGTCAAGGCGGCCAATACCGATTTCGGTGTCCGGTCACTGCGCTACGAGCTGCGGGTGGGTGAGGCCGTCAGCGTGCCTCACTCACCCGCGATCGAGTGGCACTTCGAAGCGGACGGCTGGCTGATGGTGGCGTTCGAACACTGCGAAGGCCGGCACGCCGACCTGAGTCCGGGCAGCCCCGATCTCGCACTGCTCGACGAGTTCCTGCAGGTCATCGGCAAAACACCTGCGCCCGACGTTCCGCTGTTCAACCCCAAAGGGCGTATCGGATTCGAGCATCCCGCCATGGACGGCGACACGCTGGTCCACACCGACCTTTCCGCCGCCAACCTGATCGTCACCCCAGACGGTCTACGGGTCGTCGACTGGGCCTTCGCCACCAAGGCAGCCCCGTGGTTCGAGCTAGCCTCGCTCACCCATTGGCTGATCGGCGCCGGGCATACCCCTCAACAGGCTGAACAGTGGTTGGCGCGGCACCCGGCGTGGCGGCTGACCGATCCAGAGGTTTTGGACTACTTCGCGACGAAGAACGCGCAGAAGTGGGCCGCCAAAGCGGCGGAGACGAGCGCACCGTGGATGCATGACCTCGCGGCATGGACCTCACAGTGGGCCACTCATCGGACCGGACCAGCTAGTGGCGATGGCAGCCCGGGGTCGACCTCGTAGACAGGAGCGCCCGCCTTCAACCGGCAGATTCACAGTGACTCGCCGTGAAGGACCAGCTCGATGCGAACGCGTTCGATCCTCGGGATCCTTGAGTGCGATGGGGGTTCGGCTGTCGTGGCAGGCACCGAGGCGTCGGGGATGAGGGGATTGTCGGATGATCAAGACAGAGGCAGACTGTGGCTGACCGAAGTGAAAAACCTGCTGGCGTAGTTCGGGTGGGCGCCTGCCAAACGCCGGAGATCCTGGGCGATCCCGGCGCCGCGCTCGACTGCATCGAGCAGTTCTCGGCCCAAGAAGATGGCCGCGGCGCGGACTTGCTGCTCTTCCCGGAATGCTTCCTTCAGGGATACCTCGCCGATGAACAGCACATCTCCCGGTACGCATTCCGGCTGGGTTCGTCAGGGTTCGCTGCGGTGTTGCGCCGCCTCGCTTCCGTCGAGCAGGTCCTGGTCTTCGGTGTCATCGAGGCCGACGACGGCAGGTACTTCAACACCGCCGTCGTCGTTGACCGTGGGCGGCTCGTCGGCCGCTACCGCAAGACCCGACCGCTGCCCGGCGAATCGGTGTTCACCCCCGGTGAGGACTACCCGACCAGTGTGCTGCACGGCGCGCGGTACGGCGTCAACATCTGCTCCGACACGCAGTTTTCGGAGCCAGCCGCCATGGTCGCAGCGCAGGGAGCGACCCTGCTGCTGGTCGCGGCGCAAAACATGATGCGCCGCCGGACCGCGACCCGGTTCAAGCACCTGCACCACAGCATGCGCGCCGAACCGGCTCGCGAGACCGGGATGTGGCTGGTGTCCTCCGACGTCACCGGCACCCGCGACGACCGCATCGCCTACGGCCCGACCAGCATCATGTCACCGCAGGGCGACATCGTGGCCCAGGTACCGCTGATGACCACGGGCATCGTGGTGGCCGACATCCCGATCGTCTCGAGATGAGGCACGAGCGCTTTCTCGCCGACGAGCCACCGTCACGGAGCAACAGGCCTCGACCCGGCTGGCAGCTGCGGCCCTGATCGACGACGTCACACCGGGATGGATGATGAGCGTGCCGTCGGCACTGGTGGTGACGTCCACCGTGGGGGCCGTCATCGCAGGGGCCTTCCGTTGCCCGATGTTCTTGAAGAAGTCAAGTTAGGGGCCTAGCTACCCTGCGGTCGAGCAGATCGGAGAAAAGTTCACCCGGTCACGGCGAGGTCACGAGAGTGAGCGTGAGGGCAACCACTGCGACACAACCGCACAACAGCAGGCCGACGATGGTCAGCCTGCGGTTGCGCATCGGATCACGGGCGACGGGCTGCTCCAATGCCAGCCAGGTCGTGCTACCGAGAAGAACCATCGCGGCCACTACGAGAACGATCATGATTCAGCCTGTCGTCGGCGATGCACTGTCAGCCATCGTTCGCCGCGGCGATGCCCATCACCGGCTTCAGCGCTTGAACAGCCGGCAAACATCCTCACGTCCATCGATGGCGAAGCGGCGTGTATCACCCGCTCGAGGTCGCATGGCTGCGGATATCGGTGACCGGCAGCGACAGCGATACACGGCCAAACGCCTTGGCAGTACGCCGACGCACCAGTCAAGCGAGACTTGCGGGCCTGGCGGCCACCATCGCCCGCAGCCGGGACGGCAACCTCTCCGGTGGCTGCAGGATGCAGATGGGCTTGCGAGTCGGATCGGAGGGGCTAAGTGGCAGCAGGCCGGACCACCGGATAAGCGCGCCGATGCCAGACCAGCAGCGCGGGGATCACCAGCAGCTCGACGGCCATCGACACGCGGAACGGCACCGGCGGGAGCCCAGTCATGGCGATGCCGAGCAACCGGGCCACGCCGCCGAGCGCCATGACGCCGAGCAGGGCCCGCGTCACGACGGCCCGCCGCTGCGGTGCGCGCAACGACCACCAGAGCAGCACTCCCGCCGCCGCCCACCACATTCCCAGGAAACGATATTCGCTGTCGAGATAAGGAGTGCCGTTCGTCTCGTCCGGGCTGAAGCCCAAGCCTCCTACGACTGCTATCAGTCCGGTGACTACCGGGATGGCACCCAGCACAGCCAGCAGAACGAGCAGAATCCTTCGGTTCATGATCTCAATGATGGTCGACCGCGCGGGACTGTCCGCAGATCGCCGTCGCGGTCGCGCCCGCCAAGGTCGTGACCAGCTATTTTCGGGATCACGGCGACGCCGGTCATACCGTTTCCCGGGCAGTCTCGGTCCTGGCCATGGTTCTGGCGGCGGTGAGCGACGAGCGTGGTCATCTGATCACGATCGTGCCGCCGTGCTCCTCGGCGGCAGCCACCGGCGCCGCTGTCCTGGATGCCACAGCGATCCTCGCTGAGCGCCCCACTGGCGCCGAACTCGTTGACCAGCCTGCCGCCACGATCTCGGCGGGCTGACCCGGCCGCCGCCAAAGCGTCAGGTAGGCGTCCTGCGGAACCTCGGCCACCAGCCTGTCGTCGGCGCCCTGCTTCCTAGTGCGTTGTCCATGAACGTTCACCGGGTCAGCGACACACCGGGGCGCGTCCATCGGTAGTCCTTGCCGAGGACTCACTCTCAACGGCGGTGATATCGGTCGTCGAGAGCGGGTGATGGTTTGACCGAGCCGGTCAGGGCACGGCGGCTGACGCAAGAAGAGGGCCGCAAGCTGCAACAACTTGTCCGCAGAGGCAAGCATGATTCGGTCCGGGTACGCCGGGCGCTGATCATCATGGCGTCAGCGTCCGGGACGCCGGTCCCGGCGATCGCGAACCTGATCGCCGGACATGAGGACACCGTCCGCGACGTGATCCACTCGTTCAACGAGATCGGCTTACGCGCTCTGGACCCTCAGTGGGCGGGAGGCCGTCCCCGCCGGATCAGTGACGACGATGAAGCGTTCATCGTCGCGACGGCCGAGGCCCGCCCGAGCACGCTCGGGCGGCCCTTCACCTGCTGGAGCCTGCGCAAACTCGCTGACTACCTGGCCACCGACGCCACCCGGCCGGTCGTGGTCGGCCGGGAACGGCTGCGGCAGATCCTGCGCCGTAATGAGATCAGCTGGCAGCGAACTGGACCTAGAAGGAATCGAAAGATCCGGACTTCGACACCAAAGTCGACCGGATCGAGGAAGTGACCACCACGTTCCCCCACCGGTGTTTCGCGTTCGACCAGTTCGGGCCGCTGTCGATCCGCCCGCACCACGGCCGCGGCTGGGCCCCACGATCGCATCCGGACCGGCTGCCGGCGACCTACCATCGCACGCACGGCATCCGCTACTTCCACGGCTGCTACAGCCTCGGCGACGCCAACGCCCGTCACCCCGACGTCCTGGCCGCCCAACGCCGCGAACGAGCCCGGGTCCGCAGCGAACGACAACAACGCTGGGGCCGACCCCGAACCCAGGCCGCCTGACCACTCAGACCCGGCGAACGTTCGTGGTCAACGCACTAGCGAATGGTCGATGTCACGGTCCTGGAGGGTCAACCGCTCGACGGTGATCGCGCCGGTTCCGATGCCCTCGAAGCTCCTCAGCTACCCTGCTGACGGATTGCGGCGCCCGGATCGGTGCTCTGCTCAAGGGCCGTCCACCACTCCTCCAGCTCATCGACCCGGCTCTGGAGTGTGGCGTTCGCCGCCCGGGCCGTCGCCAGTTCCTCGGTCAGCTCACCGATCGGCCCGGAGGCGGTCAGGGCGTCGAGCCAGCCAGCGACCAGCCGATCCTCAGCGGCCACCCGGCGGAGCGCCGAGGCAACCACCTCCGGTGACAGCTCAGCAATGAACTCTCTCGGGAGCGTAAGCAGGCGAGCGACCTCGCCGAGGCTCCGCGCGGCGCTCATCTGGCGCCGAAGGCGCTCGGCGGACGGCACCGCCGGTTCGGCCGGTGGCGCAGCCGCGATCGGCTTGGCAGGAGATGGAACAGGCTTCGACACAGGCGCGGGCATAGGTGCCGGCTCCGGGTCAGGCTCGGCCCCTGACGGGAGTTCGGGAAGGTCGTCCCCCACCCACGCATAGGCCAGAGTGTCGCCCCTTTGCCGTCGGACGACATCTGGCCACTTGGGCAGAACCGCCAGCGCGCGGGGCCCGTGCCGGGCCCAGGTCTCGTTCCGGAGACCGAGCTCGGCCAGACGCTCCCGGATCTCTCGCACCTTCAGCGGGACCGACGACTCGGCCAACAGGTGAAGAACCACCGCGAGGGGCTCTTGGGCGAAGACGGCATGGAACAGCCGGGAGTCGGACAGAGCCAGGAAACGCAGCGAACCCCTCGTCGCGACGTGAACGCCGGCGCCCCGCGGGACAAGCTCTTCCTCATCGGTGTCATCCCACTTGACCTGATAGTTCGTCCCGTCATCCGCGAGGATCGATCCGGCTCGAGTACGGCGTACGCCGAACGCATCGGACACCCGGACAAGACCCTGATCTGCGCTCACGAATGCGACTGTAATGGTTATCGTCGCAGCCAGGGCGCCGGCAGCCAGCCCAACCTGGCCAGGCTCATCGGCCGTATGCGCTCAGT
>NZ_BOMH01000110.1 GCF_016862095.1 Actinoplanes cyaneus | reverse complement strand
TCGTCCTTTAGGGCGAGGAGGATGTCAAACCACCGGATCGCTGGTCCTCACCGGCGCCCGGCACCGGGTGCGGCTCACCGTCGCGGCCCGGCCGTGGGGTCTCACACCGCGGCCCTACGACGACACCGGCCTCGAGTTCGGCCGGGTCGGTGGGCTCGGGCAGGGCCTCCTGGAGCCGGGCTTCACCGGGCCGCTGGCCGCACGTACCACCGGGTACACCCCGGTGACCTGGGCGGGCAAGCAGCTGCGCACGACCGTGACCGGCGGCTCCTTCGCCCCTGGTGGCGTCGGGACGCAGGGCACCCGGATCGTGGTGCCGAGCGGAACGGCGGGCCTGATCGTGCAGACCGCCTCGGACGACCCGAACAAGAACCTCGACCTGTACCTCTACAAGGACGGCAAACTCATCGAGCGGAGCTAGGCGTTCTGGCACAGCAACGAGCGGATCGCGCGGTTCTTCCCGGAGCCGGGCGTGTACATGGCGTACGTGCACGCGCAGTCGACGGACACCGCTGACGTGCCCTACCGGCTCGGCGTGACGGCGGTCGCGGCCGACGGCAACCGCCGCAACGCGACGATCACCGCACCGCCGGAGGTCACCCGTGGCGGGTCGGGCCAGGTCACCCTCAACCCGGTCGGCCCGCAACCGGACCAGGAGCAATGGGCCTACACCGAGTTCCGCACCGGCCGCACGGTCGTGCCGGGGCTGCTGATCAGCTCGCGCTGATCAGCGACCGCCGCGGGTGGTGGAGATCCACCGCCCGCGGCGCGACCCGAGCCGGTCCGCCACTGCACGGGTCCGGACGGTACCGGCGGCCAGTACCGCGTGCTGGCCGCCGCGCCACTTGCGTCCCCGCTTCGCCGAAGCCTGCCTCGCCGGCCGCGGTGAGCCGCTGAAGGACCAGTCGAAGGTCGACGCCGGCGGGATCCAGGACTGCGAATCCTGGATGTGATGTCCGGAGCTCAGCGGGCGGCGCAGTGGGGATCGGACCGGCTGGAAAGCACCGCGACCAGTGGCCAGCACGCCTGCGCGCCGGCGGCCAAGCGTTCCGTCAGTCCCACTCGACCACCGCTGCCCAGAGTTCCACCGAACCAAGCAACCAAGCCGAGCAACGCCACCGCCGCAGCGACGGACACGACCGGTCGGAGCGCCGCCGGACTGTGACCACCTCGGCGCCAGGCCAGCGCCGGCCACACCGCGAGGGCCACGAACGCCACCGCAGCGGCCACCGTGTGCGCCGGCGCGGCCCCCGCCACCGGAAGCGGGAACACCGCCACCAAGACCGTCGCCAGGCCACCAAGACCGAGCACGACCCGGCCCGCTGGAGCTGCCCGGGACAGCCCGAGCGCGGTCACGCCATGGCAGACCCCGACGCCGAGCAGTGCCACGGTCATCAGCCAGCGGTCGGTGGCATCCTGCGCCGCCAGAGAGCTGATCGTCGCCACCGTACTGTCGTAGCCTTCCGGCTGCCGCTGCGCCGCCAGGGTCCATCCGCCGATCAGCACGGCAGGCGCCGCCGCCGAGGACAGCAACGCCCACCAAGGCGTAGACCAGCGCATGATCACATCATGCCGGAACCACGTCCCCAGATGGCGGCCATGTTCCTCCCACCAACAATCCGTCACACTGTGCGGTCAGAGTCGAGTTGGGGTTCATCGGCGCCGGTAGGGGCAGTTCGGCGCTGTAACGGATGGTGCCTGCCCTGCCGTGTGCTTGTGGTCAGGGGAGTTGCTGCGAGGCGGCGTCCGTTGGGTGCCCAGTCGGTTCAGGCTGCGTCATGGCGTCGCGCGCGTAGGCCTCCACCAGTGCGCGCAAGCGGTCGGTGGCCGAGAGTAGCAGGTCCAGGTCCTTGGCCGTGAACTCGGCCAGCGCGGCGTTGAGCTGTTTTGCCAGGGGTTCGAAGAACGCGTCTGCGGCCTCGTTTATCGCCTTCGTGGATCGCAGCGTGACGATGCGGCGGTCGGTGTGCTCTCGCGTCCGGTCGATGAAGCCTGCTGTCTCCAGGCGAGCGAGCAGGATCGAGGTCGCACCGGGTGAGAGGCCGATGCGCTCTGCCAGACGTGCCGGGGTGAGAGGTCGGCCGGCATCTTCGTGCTCGATGATCTGCACGACAGCCGCGGCGTCGGTGACGTGCATGCCCTTGGTGCGCGCGAACAGCCGGAGCAGCTCGCTCTGCGCGGCTCCGAACGCCGTCAGGCCGTCCAGCACGCGCTCGTGCTGCGATGGCGGTCGCGGGGGTCCGTCCATGGTCATGTCCTCCGGTGGCGCGGCACTCGTGAGGATAGTTTAGCCGCAAAATATTTTGGGTCATGCGGTCTTGCCCAAAAGTAGTTTTGTAGCATAATTGTTTTGCGGCAAGAGGGAATCTGGGCTCGCTCGCGGCCATCTCTGTCACGTCTATCAGGGAGATCGAACAGCTATGAAACCCATCGTGATCATCGGAGCGGGCCTCGCTGGCCTTACGCTCGCGCGTGTCTTGCACCTCAACGACATTCCCGTGGTGCTCTACGAGGGTGAGGGGTCGTTGAACGCCCGCACGCAGGGCGGTCAGCTCGACATTCACGACTTCAACGGCCAGGTCGCGCTCGCACGGTGCCGACTGACGGACGAGTTCCACTCCATCGTTAACCTGGGCGCCGAGGCCATGCGGTTCCTCGACCCCGACGGTCACGTCGTCGGCGAGATCCCGGACGACGGCAAGCTGACCAACCCTGAGGTGCTGCGGGGAGAACTGCGCCGCATCCTCGTCGAGTCCCTGCCTGAGGGGACCATCCGCTGGGACCACAAGATCGCATCGATCCACGCCACCGGCGACGCCCACACCGTCGTGTTCGCCAACGGCGACTCGGTCGACGCGGACGTGCTCGTCGGCGCCGACGGCGCGTGGTCCCGGGTGCGGGCCTATCTCAACGGGGCGGCCCCGGAGTACACCGGCACCCTGTGGGCAGAGACGTTCCTGCACGACGTCGAAGCCCGCCATCGAGACGGTGCGGAGATTGTCGGCCGTGGCGCGATGCTCGCGATGCAGCCCGGCCGCGGCATCTTCGGGCACCGCGAAGCCAACGACATCATCCACGTCTACGCCGTCATGAAGAAACCGCTCCCCTGGGCGGAAACCATCGACCTCGCCGACCGGGAGCAGGCATTGCAGGTTATCGCCGCCCAACTCGGGGACGGGTGGGCACCGGAACTGACCGAGCTGATCACCGGCGGGGACACCGACCCCGTCGTCCGTCCCATCTGGGGCCTCCCGCTCGGGCACACCTGGGACCGCAGGCCCGGCGTGATGCTCGTCGGCGACGCCGCGCACCTGACCCCGCCCGATGGCGACGGCGCGAACTGGGCGCTCTTCGACGGCGCAGAACTCGGCACCCTCATCGCCGAGAACCCGGACGACATCGACGCCGCGTTCGACGCCTTCGCCGAGAGAATGCTGCCGCGCAGCGCCGAATCCTCCGAGGAGGGCTACCAGTCCTTCGAGCGCACCTTCGGCTACAACGCGCCTGTCAACCTGCGGAACATGATGGACGGCGTCAAGACCTACGGACGCGAATATCAGGAGTAGCTCAGCCGCCACTCTGGCCGAATTCGTCCGCACGACCAGCCTGCCATCCACCTGAGGTTCGCAGCAGGTTCGGCAGAGGTGCCGCCCTCATTGGTCAAGATCATGTGAGAAGGGTGCTTCTACGCGAGCACGGTGGCAACAGCATGCACCCGGTCGCGCCCCAGTTCATCGCGACGATGATCCAGGCCGCGCTCGACGCCGGCTACCACGTCGTGCTGGAAGGCATCCTCGACGCCGGCCGGCGCGGCCTGACCCCGCTGTTCTGGACCCATGTCGCCCCGTACGGCGAGGTCAAGCTCGACATGACAAGTCGCCTCGCGCTCGGCCGACACGAATGGGGCGGCGATGTTCGAGCCGGACGCTCGCCCATCCCGTCGCGGGACTGTGCCACGCGTTACGGACCCCAGTCGGGCACACCTCACGCCCGGTGATCGTCTTCTTGAACCGCTCGCGGACACCACGGCCACAGCCGGGGCAGTCCAGCCTGACAAACCCATCTGTCCCTCCTGCGGCACAGGTCTACTGGACCGTGCTGATGCGCGCCGCCCGAATGACGTAGTTACCGCCACGGCGTCGGCCAGGACGGCGATCTACTGTCTACGCGCCTTCATGTCACGCGGAACACCGGCCACCCGATCTCCGTGCGCCAGGCGCCCGGATCGCTCGCATCCCGGGGCCCCACGCGGTAAACCTCTCGCACGGGTCCAGCCACCGACATCGCGTTCTCCACGACCCACGCACCGAGCTTGCCGTAGGTGACGTCGACGCCCTCGTGCTCGCCGACGTGGGTGGTCACCGCCAGTTCCGCGGCGGGCAGGGTCACGGCGTGCACCCGTCCGGTGCGCGGCGGGGTAAAGGTCGGCAGATAGACCAGCACCCGACCGCGGCCCTGCTCGAACAGGGAGTTGTCGTAGTTACCCCCCGGCGGCCCGGTCACACTCGCGCCCACGGCCGCTTCCAGCTCGGCCATCGCGCCGGCGAACCATGCCTCGACGTCGGCGTGGCCGACCACGGCCTCAATCGCCGCGACCTCGCGCGCGGGTTCGGCGCGCAGCTCGACCTCGATCGGCGCGGGGTCGGGCTGCAGGAGGCGGCGCAGCGAGGTGACCGCGGCCCGGGTGCGAGAAAGCTCGGCCTCCAAGCGCCGCAGGTGACCCGCGACCAGGGTCGACCGGACGCCGGGGTCCGGGGTCCGCAGGATCCGCTGCACGTCACTCAAGGGGACGTCGAGCTCGCGGAGCCGGTTGATGACCTGCGCGGTCGGTATCTGCTCGACGGAGTAGTAGCGGTAGCCGGTCGCCCCGTCCACAACGGCCGGCTCGAGCAGCTCCCCCTCGTGGTAACGGCGCAGGGTCCGCACGCTCAAGTGGGTCAACCGCGAAAACTCCCCGATCGTCAGCACCCCCTCAGTCTGGACCCTCCCCCAGGGGGAGGGTCCAGCACTTGACCCTCCGGCCCCGCGAGGCCGCACGGTGACGACATGACACACAACGACCTTCGCTCCGACCTCCTTCCGGCCACCGTCCGCGACTTCCTCGCGGCCAGCACCGTGCACGACGCCGACACGGCCTCGTCGTTCCTCGTCGACGACGTCGTGATCGTCGACCAGAACGAGATCTTCCGGGGCCGCGACGAGGTGCACGCGTTCCTGCGCGACGCCGGCACCGAATTCGAGTACACCACCGAGCAGATCGGCGCCCGCCGCGTCGACGACGACCACTGGGCGGTGACCCTGCGCCTCGAGGGCACCTTCCCCGGCGGCGTCGCCGACCTGGACTACCGCTTCACCCTCCGCGGCAACCTCGTGGCCGAGCTCGTCATCGCCAACCACGAGGCCTGAGCCCGACCGCACACCACCCATCCGTCAGAAGGAAGAGGAAAATGTCCAGCAAAGAACGTGACCGCCTCGACGGCCGCCACGCGCTCGTTACGGGCGGGTCGAAGGGTTCGGGCAAGGCTGTCGTCACCCGCCTGCGGGAGATGGGCGCCGACGTGTGGACCACGGCCCGGACGATGCCTGACGGGTACGACCGCCCCGACCGGTTCATCGAGGCGGACACGTCGACCGTCGAGGGCGCGCAGCTCGTGGCGGACCGCATCGCCGAGGCCGTCGGTGCGCTCGACATTCTCGTGCACGTCGTCGGGGGCGCCTCGACGCCGTCCGGTGGTTTCGCAGTCATCACCGAAGAGCAGTGGCTGACCGAACTGAACCTGAACTTCCTGGGTGCGGTGCGGCTCGACCGGGCCCTCCTGCCGGCGATGGCCGGGGCCGGGTCGGGTGTGGTGCTGCACTTCACCTCGATCCAGCGGGAACTACCGCAGTACGACGCGTCGCTGGCGTACGCGGCGGCGAAGGCGGCGCTGCGCACGTACAGCAAGGGCCTCGCCAACGAGCTCGCACCCCGCGGTGTGCGGGTCAACGCGATCAGCCCCGGCGGCATCGAGACCGAGGCCTACGAGCGGTTCGTGGACCGGATCGCCGAGGGCAACGGGCTCACCCGCGAAGCCGCCAAGCAGACGATCTACGACTCCCTGGGCGGGGTTCCCCTGGGGCGGTTCGCCCAGCCCGAGGAGATCGCCGACCTGGTCGGGTTCCTGGTGTCGGACCGCGCCTCGGCCATCGTGGGCGCCGAGTACGTCGTCGACGGCGGCACGGTCCCGACCGTGTGAGCCAACGACGGGGCGGCCCCAAGAAGATCGTGGCCGCCCCGCCCGTGGTCGGGATTGTCCTCACCCCTCTACTCGCCGGGGGTGGTCGAGCGCAGCCTCGCTTGGCTGACCGCCAACCGACGACTGGCCCGAGACAACGGACGTGAGCCGCGGTCCTCCGAGGCGCTGATTCGCTGGGCGGCGAACAGCACGATGATCCGACCACAGTCGGTCCCCGCCACGCGCCACGCCCAGAAGGCCCTACGCGCGCGAAAGGGCCTCGCAAACACTCACCCAGCATCCCTGGCCACGCGGTGGTGCGATGAGCCTCGGAAATCTGACATCATCGGCACGAAGCTCCTAGAACGTGGGTCGAAAGGCAGGCCTGGTTCCACCAGGCCTGCCTTTCGTTGTCTCACCTGATGGGGGATCAGCGGCGGAGGGTCAGCAGACCGGGCCGGTACGGCAGTAGGCCGTAGTCACCGCTCGAGTTCGTGGCGCGGCCCTGGTACAGCAGCTGCAGGTTGCACGCATCGATGGTGTTCGTCTGATCCGCGCTGGTGCGTAGCAGTTCGCCGTGGCTGATGTCGTTGGTCCAGGTGGCTCCGCTGTTGGCCTTGCCCGCGAACGGGTTGTTGTAGGTCGCCGCGTTCGGGGTCCAGGCGCCGCTGAGGCTGGTCGCCGTGAACGAGCGGAAGTAGCGCTCCCAGGAACTGGTCCTGGCCTCGACGATCATTAGGTACTGCTCGCGGCCCTGCACCTTGTAGACCTGCGGCGCCTCGAACAGGTTTTCCGAGGTGTCGCTCATGATCGTCGTATAGTTGGAGCCGAAGCTGCCCGGGAAGTTCCCGATCGGCATGATCTGGCGGTAGATCTTGCCGTTGTCGCCGGCGAAGAACAGGTACATGTTCTGGCTGTCACCGATGATCGTCTGGTCGATCACGCCGGTGCCGGAGCCGGTGATCGTCGCGGTCGACAAGGGCTGCGGGGCCGACCAGCCGTTGGCATTGGCCGGGTTGGTCGACGTGCGGTACGAGAACGACGTCGGACCCCACTGGTGGGCAAGGACCCAGATGTTCTTCGGCGCGAAGTAGAACAGCGACGGCGCGACGGCGCCTTGGCTCATGGCGTTCTGGCTGGCCGAGCCGAGCTGGTTGATGTTGTCGACGAGACCGAAGTTCATCGAACCCCAACCGCCGGTGGCGCTGCTGCTGTGGGTGGTGGCGTACACCAGCTGTTTGCCCTGGTAGGGGGCGATGCTGAAGTCCTTGAGTGACGCCCAGCCGGACTTCGGCTGCGCCAGTGGGCCGGTCGACGACCAACGGTAGGACGTGGGCAGTGCACAGGAGGCTGGCTGGCTCGACGACGGCTGCGAGCTCGGGGAGACCGACGGCTCCGAGGAGGGGGTGGTCGGCTGCCCGGTGCATGCCACGCCGTTGAGGGCGAAGTCGGACGGGATGGGGTTGCTGTTGCCCGACGAGCCGTTGAAGCCGAACGACACCTCGCCGTTCGTGCCGATGGAGCCGTTGTAGCTGACGTTCTTGGCCGTGACGGAGGACCCGTTCTGGGTCAGCGAGGTGTTCCACGACTGGGTCACGGTCTGCCCGGCGCCGTATGTCCAGGTCAGCGTCCAGCTGCTCAGCGCGTCACCGAGGTTCTTGATGGATACGTTGGCGCCGAATCCGCCCTGCCACTGCGAGGCGATGGTGTAGTTGACCGAACAGCCTGCCGCGGCGGCGCTGGCCGGCATCGTGACCGCGAGCGCAGCCGATCCCAGCAGCGTGGCACTGGCCGAGGCCAAAGCGGCATTCATTCGTCTGGATCTGTTCACAGACTCTCTCCTGAGCGAAGGCGGTGGCTCTCAGCCCTGAGCAGATCATATTGTTAGCGCTAACAAACGTTACTCGCATGTTACGGGAGCGCTCCCATGTCCGCAACGCTAAGGTCAGGTGTATCGATATGTCGTGGCTGTGCCAGGCATCTTCCGGCTAGATCCCCCAACAACGAAGCACCCAGATGAAGCACACGACACCGACGCAGGGTCCGTACCGTGATCGGTGTTTCCGGCTCTTCAATCAGCAGGTTTCGGCGGCCGGCCAGCGGTCACCGAAGGTGATGGCGAAGGCGTTCAGCACGGGCTTCCAGTGCATCGTCCATCGGGCGCGGCCGGCCTCGGTTTCGATCCCTTCGGCCACCGCTTGCAACCCGAAGGCGTGAGCCATGTGGGCCACCGCGTCGGCGATCGCGTCCGAGCCTCTGTCGGGAACGGAGGAACGGTCCAGCTTGATCTGATGCACGGGGCAGGCGGTGAGCAGGCTGAGCGTGGACGCGCCGGTGCCGAAGTCGTCGAGGGACAGTCGCACGCCCATGGCCCGCAGGTTCTGGAGATTGTCGTGGGTGGCGCCACCGCCAACCGCAACCGATTCGGTGATCTCAACGGTCAACCGGTGCGGTGAGAGACCGCTGTCGTGCAGCGCCGCGGCCACCACTGCGGGGAAGTCGACTTCACGCAGCTGCCGGGCTCCATTCGCTGGTCAGGGCTGGTCAGCGCGTACGAAACCGCCGCTTGTCATCGCTGATGCCTGAACGGTCGATGAGTGCCTGCCTCGAGGTCAGCCGCGTACAACGGTCAGCCAGGCCGGTCGACACCGCAGCCCGATCAAGGAACGCCTTGCGGATCGATCGTGCGCCCGGAGCGGCTCGGCTGCTCTATTCGTCAGCCAATTGGAAGTGCCAGAGGACCACGGCGGGTGTTCCGGTCCAGGCGGCGCTGAACGCAGCCGGCGTGATGGCGAGCAGAGACCACGGCCAGACATCCCACGCATGAGTCGTGATGTCGTCCGCCATGGGGTCCTGCTCGTGCATGGTCTGCTGACCGGGCTCCTCGCAGCGTCGCAGGTGCAGGCCCAGCGGCAGGGCGGCGTTGAGGTAGTCACTGGCACGGTGCCGGTATGACGGAATGAGCTGCGGCTCGCCAGCGGCCGAACGGATATGGGGCACCGAGCCCAACGCCACCATTTCATGGTGGACGTCGGTGATGATCAGATGGCCGCCGGGGCGCAACACGCGGGCGAGTTCCGCGAAGGCGGGGCGCAGGTCGCGAAGATGCGCCAGCGCGAGACCACACACGGCGATGTCGACATGGTTATCGGGCAACGGTAATTCATGCAGTTGCCCCTCCCGGAATTCTGCTGCCGGAACGCGTTTACGAGCGTAGGTGAGCATCTCGGGTGAGCTGTCCACGCCAATGACGCGATGGCCTCGTCTCGCGAGGTACTGGGCATGTCGTCCGGTGCCGCAGGCTGCGTCGAGAGCCGTGCCCACCGGCAGGGCGTCGATGACGTCGTGCACGAATGCTTCTTCGAATCCGAACAGTCCGTTGCCCGGCTGGTCGTATGTCGCCGACCAGATACGGTAGCCGGCGACCGTGTCCACCGCCATGGCCGTAACACCTTCGCCGGCTAGCTCGGGGCTGTCCAACAGCCGGCGTATCTCCGCGATCCGAGCCTCCCCGAACTCACGGCTGTGATCACCGGCGAACGTTCGAAGCAGGGCGACGCCCTCGAGCCCGAGCAGGTAGTGCAGAGGATGTTGATAG
>NZ_BOMH01000109.1 GCF_016862095.1 Actinoplanes cyaneus | reverse complement strand
AGGTGATCCACCATCCGCCGGTGGGCCGGTCGTGAGGCGGCGACCCGCCGGCGTGCCTCCGCCTTGAATGGGAGAGCCCAGCGATACCCGCCTCAAACGGCCAACCTGCGCGGGATCCACCGATGCCATTCGGCCAGCAAGGTCAGATGTTGCATCGACACAGCACTTCGGTATCGCCTCGCGGGTTCTACCTCGTCACACTTCCCGGACCGGCTCTTCGCGCGTGGCTCCGGTCGGGGTCGGGCATCGCCCGCCCAGGCCCCCTGGCTGGCTCGCCTCTGTGGCGAGCGCGGTATTACGAGTCAGGCTCACCAGAGTGGGCCGAACGCCCAGTCTTGCGGCTACCTGCAGCCCGGGCCCGCCGTCGACATGCTCGCGAGCCTCGCCGACGGTGGGCCGGTGCTGGAGCTGGGCATCGGCACCGGCCGGATCGCGCTCCCGCTGGCCCAGCGGGGCATTCCGGTCAGCGGGATCGACGCGTCCGAACAGATGCTCGCCGTCCTTCAGCAGCGCCGCGGTGACCTGCCCGTCGACGTTTGGGTCGCCGACATGGCCGACTTCCGGACGTCGGCCCCGTTCCCGTATCCGCTGATCTACGTGGCCGCGTCCACGTTTCTGCTCCTGGGCACCGCTGACCGGCAGACCGCCTGCCTGCGCGCGGTCGCGGCCGCGCTCGCGCCCGGGGGCCGGTTCGTGATCGAAGCCGCCTTGCCGCACACCGTGATCGCGGACGGCCGGCAGGTGCTGGTCCGGCACGTCGACGACGGGCAGGTCCGGATCACGATTCAGGCGCACAACGACCGGCAGTCAGACCAGAACATGTCTTGAGCTTCGAACACCAAGATTCCGACTAACCGGTCACCTTGCTTCAGCTCCCAGCCCCGCCCCTCCACGTCGGCCTCCCTCTGCACCGCCGGACAGTATCGCGGGATCTGATCATGACCAAGCGGTGTCATTTCTCGGCTCCGGCGCGAACACCGTGATTGATCTTGCGCGGGTCGGGTGCCGTAATCGTGGTGCGGTGATCGATCTCCAGGTACGCGGAGAGTCCGGCGAGATCGAGGCGAGGTCGCGTGGCTTCGAGTGGACTCAAGAGCTCATCGGCCTCGATCCCGCAGCGTTTCCGATGCTCGCCGGGCTCTGTGCCTATCTCGACACGGTTTTCAATCAGCGCCAGATCCCGATCTTGCTTGCGGAGTTGGAGCGGCTCCCAGCTGGCCTGATCCCTGAGCCCGCTCGTGCTGAGGTCCGCCAGTTCGCCGCCTTGGTCGAGGAAGGTCAACATCTGTACCTGTGGTTCTGCGGCGACTGATGGCATAAACGCTTACGAGGAAAGCAGAATCCGCGCGGGTCAGCCGTAACTAGGGCCTTCACCTCATAACTTCATGGGAGTTTGCTGTGGCCGCTATACGGAGCCTCAAGGCCCTACCGGTCATGGCCTGCGGCTGAGCCGGTGCCGGGCGCGGTTGGGCGACCACGCGGGCAGCGGCGCGGTGCCGTTGTGGCGAGTGTATGCGGCCGCAGAGCGGAATCGGGTGGCTCGGCGGTCTCGTCGAGGATCTTCGCGGCCGTCAGGGCGCCGCAGCCAGCGGCTTTCGGTCCACCACGGAGGTCAGGGGGCTTGGATGGGCCTCTTGCCATTCGCTCTACACCGGTGTACTAATCGAAATCTACCGATGTAGTGAGGGCCTGTCGGGACTGCCGGGAAGGCCTCGGTGGCTGATCCCGATGGTGAGGCGCGCGCCTTCGATGCGGGAGGTCTTGACGCTCTGAGAGGAGCAGCGACGCCATGTCACACAGCAATGGCCTCCGAATGGTCAGCCTTGTCGCAGCCGCGGCTTTGGTTGTGTCAGGCATCGCGGCCGCCCCGGCGGCTGCCGCGACTGACACATGGCATTCGAACGACGACGTCTACCACTACTTCAAGGTGCCGCAATCGGAGGCCAGCAGCATCGTCGGCGGAACGCCGGCAACGCTGGAACTGGAGGCGAACATCGGTCCGAGCGGCACCTGGTCGGCGCTCGCGCTCGACCCGAGTGGCTCGGACTACGCTGCGAACGTTGGTCCACTCGAGCCCGGGCTGTACCACTACCAGTACACCGCGACCATGCCGGACAGGTCGAAGGTGTCCTTCCGCCAGCCGGGCAGTCCGGTGGCTGTGACGTCGAAGCCGAACTGGAACACCTTCTTCGTGCCGGGCGAGTCGGTCGCGTGGATGGACGACATCGCTGCGGGCGGGACGGTGGAGGAGATGTCCTACCGAAGCGCGGCGGCGGGGGAGAACCGCACCGCCGTCGTGTGGACACCACCCGGCTACGACTCCGCCCGGGCCGAGGCATACCCGGTCCTGTACCTGCTGAGCAGCGAGGGCCAGACCGCTCGTGAGTGGCTGGAGCTCGGCCGGGCGAAGCAGATACTCGACAACCTGGTTGCCGGCAGGGACGCCAAGCCGATGGTGGTCGTGATGGCTGACGCCAATTCCGCCGACCCTCGCGCCGAGTTGCTGAACGCCATCGCCCCGGCAGCACGGGCCGGCTACAACATCTCGTCTCGGCCCGACAGTCAGGCGCTGGCCGGTGTCGGCACCGGTGCCGAGCAGGCAATCAATATCCTCCGCAAGGATGCCGGTGCATTCGGCTACGTCGGCTCCTTCTCCGGCTCCGCCGACGGCCCGATCACCAAGGCGGAGGCCAAGGCGATCAACAAGGCCACCAAACTGCTTCGAATATATGTCGGCAACACGCTCGACCCGTCCTACAACGACAACTACGACCTGCTGGTGGGCCTGAAGAAATCCGGAGTGAAGTACGAGTTCGACGGCGTCAACCCCGACGACGCCACCTGGGACGCGTGGCGGGAGAACCTGCGGGACTTCGCCTCCCGGCTCTTCGGGCAGAAGGGCGCCGGCCACGGTGCCGGCAAGGGACACCGCCCGCTGACCAAGCGGTACCAACCCCCCGCGGCCGGGTCGATCACGACCCCGCACATCGACCCGCACGGCATCGTCACGTTCGAGACCGGCACCCAGTGGGCCGACGCCAAGGACGTCACCATCTGGGGTAACTGGGCCCCGAACGGCCAGTGGTTCCGGATCCCGATGGCCAAACAACCCGACGGCCGCTGGCGCATCACTGTCGGACCGCTCGACGGCTACTACTACTACCGGTACGTGGTCGACGGCGTCGACAAGAAGGACCCGGCCGACACCGTCAACACCCATGTGATGGAGTCCCAGCTCTTCGTGCCGGGCAAGACCGACGCGATGCTCGCCGACGTCCCCAAAGGTAAGGGCGGCACGGTCTCATTGATGACCTACGACGGGGGCCAGGGCGCAGAACGCTACGCGTACGTCTGGACGCCGCCCAGCTACGATCCTGACCTCGAAGCTGCCTACCCGGTGCTGTACCTGTACCACGGTGGGGGCCAGAACTACGGGAGCTGGCTCGAGACCGGGCGGGTCAAGCAGATTCTCGACAACCACTACCTGAACGGGACAATGGTGCCGATGGTCGTGGTCATGCCAGACCAGAACGGCGTCGACTTCTGGACCGACCTCAGCCAGCACCTGATGCCAACCGCGGCGGCGAAGTACAACATCTCTACGGATTCGGATGAGCAGGCGCTCGCCGGTCTGTCGTGGGGCGCCATGAACACCCTCAGCACGTGGCTCAGCCACCCGGGCGAGTTCGCCTACATCGGTGCCTTTTCGGGCGGCCTGCTCTCCTACCCCACTGTCGACGTCCAGGCGGTCAACGAGAGCACCAAGCTGGCCCGGTTGTACTCCGGTGACGTCGACTTCACGTACTCGTTCACCCAGGAATCGATGCGGTGGCTGACCTCCCAGGGCATCAAGTACGAGTACGCCGGCACCTGGGTCGGACCGCATGGCTTCGACATCTGGTCGGCGAACCTGGTCGACTTCGTGCCGCGGCTTTTCACGCCTGAGTACCGGTTCGGCGGAGTGCGGCCGCCCCTGGCCGGCGACGGCTCCGACGTCGTCAGAGCCGGACGTGCCGTGCCGGTCACTTTCACCGTTACCAGCGAAGACGGCAAGACCGTCACCGACGCGCGGCCGCGTCTCTACCTGGCGAGGACGACGGACGGTGTGGCCGGCGATCGGGTCCCGGCCACACCCGTTCAGAAAAACGCGGACAACACCGCGCGCTACCGCGCCGGCAAGTACGTCTTCGACTGGGACACCAGAGGGCTCGCCCGGGGCACCTACGAGTTGCAGATCGACCTGGGCAGCTCGGTGCACGCCATCGCGCTGACCATCAACTGAACCGTGATCCACACGGCCGGCCCGCCCCCGAATCGGGGCGGGCCGGCCGCTGCGTCGGGTCTTATACGCTGGTCGACGAGCCGGCGAACGGCGGGAGGGGCTGTGGCACGCAAGACCAACGGATCGGCGACGATGCGCGACGTTGCCCGACTCGCCGGAGTGTCAATCAAGACGGTGTCCAACATCCTCAACGGCTATCAGTATGTGCGTCCGGAAACCCGCAAGCGGGTGGACGACGCGATCCGTGAGCTGGGCTACCACGTGAATGTGTCAGCGCGGAACCTGAGCCGAGGCCGGACCAGGGCGATCGCTTTGGTATTGCCGTCGCTGCGCGTTGTGTACTTCGCCGAGCTTGCCGACGCCGTCATGCGAGAGGCGTCCAAGCGAGGCCTGACCGTATTCATCGAGCAGACCAACGCCGAGCGCGACCGCGAGTTGCGGGTACTGGACGGCAGCTACCGGTCACGCTTCGACGGCGTGCTGTACTCTCCGCTCGCGCTGGGCCAGGAAGATCTTCCGCTGTTCGACGTCAACTTCCCCCTCGTGCTCCTGGGCGAGCGGGTGTTCAACAGCAACCTCGACCACGTCACGATGAGCAACGTCGAGGGAGCACGTGCGGCGACCGAGCAGGTCCTGGACCGAGGTGCCGCCAGGGTGGTTCCCCTGGGAGTCAAGCAAGACCCATCGCCGAGCAGCGGCACGCTGCGGTTCCAGGGCTTCAGGGAAGCCCTCCGGTCACGAGGGTTGGACGTGGACCCGCGCGCGATCATCGGTGTACCCGACTACTTTCACTCCACCGGCGCCACGACGATCGCTCGCATACTTGACAGTGGTGTCAAACCCGACGCGGTTGTGGCGTTTGCCGACACACTCGCGCTGGGTGCGCTCGCCGCCTTTCAGGACCGCGGCCTACGGGTCCCCGAGGATGTCCAGCTGATCGGCTTCGACAACATCGACGAAACGAACTACTCTCGACCTCCACTGAGCACCATCGACCCCGGACGCGACGTGATTGCACACCGGGCAGTCGCCCTTCTGGAAGAGCGTATCCAGCTCCAGATCGACGGCGTGCCGCGAGAGAATCAGCCGACGCCCCGCAGGATAGTCGTCGGCTTTGAACTGATTCAGAGGCAGTCAACGCTGCGCTGAGGCCATTGAGATGGGGATGGAGCGCGGACCGGTACCTCCTGGTCTATGTGCCGGGTTCGATGTATATCAGTGGTATCAACCTCAGCGACGCCGCGAACAACCCAGGAACCGTGGCCGCGTACGGCACCCTGCTGTGCACCGCGGCGTACACCAGCGCGCAGGCCGGGAACGCCAGCAACGCCGACACGTACCTGACCGAGGCGGTCGCAGCCGCCCGCCTGCTCGGCGACCACCACAGCGTCGGATTGCACCCGCTCACCCCGACGACCGTGGCCATGTACCGGATCAGCGTGCACACCACGCTCGGCGACACCGGGACCGCGCTGAAGCACGCCGCGAGCGTCAACCCGGCGCAGCTGCCCACCGCGGAACGCCACAGCCGGTACCTGGTCGACACCGCCCGGGCCTGGCACCGGCACGGCCGGCCCGACGGGCCGCTCACGCGCTGCTGGCCGCGGAACGCCGCGCCCCGGAAGACGTGGCCCGGGCCAGCGTGCGGGACCTGGTCGCGACCCTGCTCTACGCGCCGACACCCACCCCGGCCGCACTGCGTGGCCTCGCCAGCCGGATCGTTGTCAGCTAGGGCCGGCGATCGCGCCTTCTCTGCGGGCGCGGATTCTCGCGCGCCTGATATACGGCTTTCTACCGGCGTGACAAGTTTGGCTGGAGGCGACGCCGATTGAACGGGATGCGCACGCTGCCGCGAGCTCCTTGGTATCCCTTATCCACGAAGTTCATCACGCCAGCGTGGGTTCAGGCGTCTGCAATACCGTGGGTGCGGGCGGCGGTCGGGTTGTGCGTCGCGTCAGCAGCGCCGCCGAGGCCCAGGCGAGGCGTCCGGCTACGTCCGCGACGACCTGCACGTTCGCTCCGTGCCGCTTGCGTCTGCCGGAGTAGTGAGGAATCGGGTCGGCGGCCCTGTCGATCGACATCAGCGCGCCGTCCAGCGTCGCGTACGCAAGTGCCCAGATGTGTTGCATGGCGTCCTTGAGGTCGCCAGCGGCCGCGCTGAGCAGGATGATCTCTTCCTGGATCTTGCGCCAAGCGGCGGCGAGGCGGGTGCAGGTGTCGCCGTTGTGTAGATGGGGCAGGGCGAGCCGGGGGCTTGGCGGCCGGGGTAAGCGATTGAGGTTTCTGGTGCTTGGCAACCCGCTACGCAACGTTATGGGCAAGTTTGAACTCGATCATGGCGGCGGGGCCGAGGCAGGCCGTCACAGCCCTCGTTGCCTTACCCGGAGGTAAAGCTAAGTCAACCCGTCACGGTGCGGCTTTCCAAGGCCCTCAGGATGAGCCGTCAATACAAGCCCCTGGCCCAACCCCCTCAGACGCTGAGACCTTCCGGCACTTGCCACTCCGGGTGCGGGTCCTCATCCGGGGTCGGCAGCTGCGATCCGCCCTGCGTAGCTCGCAGCAGAAAGCGGGTGCCGTCCGTACACACGATGCTCAGCCCGGCTGGCGTGGCACCACGGGCGTCTGTCGACCCGAGGTCAGGCAAGGCAACCGGGCGCCACGTCTGCAGCTGTGCGGGCCGGGCCTTGTCGAGCAACATGATGGCCAGGGTCGCGATGCGCTGCACGCCCTTCTTCGGCGGTGGCAGCACCGCACTCCGGGCAACTCCGGCTTCTGACCCGTTGTCCCGGGGCTCGGCGATCGTCGCCGAGCCCCCGATTGGCCGGGTATTTCATTGCTGGGCATCGACCGGGCGATCAAGGCGCGGATGCTGTTCGAGTGGAGCGCCGCCGACCCGACGCTACGCTGGGTGCAGACGTGGCTCAGTGCGGTTGACCTCAGATTTTTGTTGGGTGCGGTTGCGGCTCGAACTCGGGGTCACTGACCATGACCCCGTGATCCGCGCCCGCCGGCTGGCTCCGCTCGGTGTGCCGGGTTCTGTCGTATGGTGCCGCAATGACATCCCCGGTCTGGGCCGACGGCGCGGCCTACGAGGCGTACGTAGGTCGGTGGAGCCGGCTCGTCGCGGCGGCGTTCCTGCACTGGCTCGATCTGCCGGCCGGACGGCGCTGGCTCGATGTGGGCAGCGGCACCGGCGTGTTGACTTCCACGGTGCTGACTGGCGCCGCGCCGCGGCAGGTCGTCGGCGTGGACCCCGCAGCGGGCTTCGTGGCGCGGGCCCGCGCGAGCGTCGCCGACCCGCGCGCGGTCTTCACGACCGGAGACGCTCAGGCGTTACCCCTGCCGGCCGGTGCCGTCGACGTGGTCGTCAGCGGGCTGGTGCTGAACTTCGTACCGGAACCGGCCCGGGCGGTGGCGGAGTTCGCTCGGGTGGCCGCCCCGGGTGGGGTCGTCGCCGCGTACGTGTGGGATTACGCGGAGGGGATGGCGATGATGCGGTACTTCTGGGATGCCGTCATCACCCTCGATCCCGCCGCTGCCGGACGTGACGACGGGCGCCGGTTCTCACTCTGTCGGCCCGACGCACTGCGGGCGTTGTGGGATGACGCCGGGCTGACGGACGTCAGCGTTCAGGGGCTCTATGTCCCGACGGTCTTCGCCGGTTTCGCCGACTACTGGACACCGTTCCTGGGTGGGCAGGGTTCCGCTCCGGGGTATCTGGCGTCGCTGACCGAGCCGGAACGGAACGCCCTGCGGAACCTGCTCGCGGCTCGGCTTCCGGCCGCGCCCGACGGGTCGATCCGCCTGACCGCGGGGGCCTGGGCAGTCCGCGGTATCCGTCCGGGTTCCTCCGGCGTCCGGCGGCGGTAGCGTGAGGTTTTCAGGACGTTCGCGTGGATCGGCTCCAGCGATCCGGCCAGCGCTGGCGGGTCGGCGGTCGGGAGATCACCGAAGAGGAGGTTCTTGACCAACGCGCGTGACCCGACGCGACACTCCGCAGAAGGCCGCGGCCGTCGTCGGTGAGCGCCACCTCGGTCACCCGCCGGTCAGCGGCACCGCCGGTCAGCCTGCTGGGGTCGCCGTCCGGGTCGGACGACCAAGCACCGCACCCCGCCGGTCGCTGCCGGCGCGCAGGTCCGCGCCATGCCCACCGATGAGGCCTTTGTCGGCGACGGCGCAGTACTGACGGCTGTCGCCGTTAATCGGCTTACCCGCCTGTGGCAGGCTTTTTCCCCGCGGGGCCGGAGCTCGGCACGGTCGCGTCGTACAGTTCGGCGAAGCGAGCGCGGCGCTGCGCGTAGTGGTCGGCATACGCCGAGCGCGGCTCGTAGGTCGCCCCGGTGGTCCGCCGTGCGCGTTCGACATCGGGCGCCAGCACGTCGAGCGCGAGCAGGGCCGTGCCGCGCTGCGTCGCGCGGCGCCGGGTCACATGTGTGACCGGCCGCCCGAGGACGTCGGCGAGGACCTGCAGCCACTCGGGTTGGTCGTTGCTGACCCGGCCGGCCGCGGCCACCTGCACGACCTGCGGCGCGGCCGGGCGCAGTTCGTCGGCGACCCGCGCGTACGTCATGGCCACGCCTTCGATGATGCCGCGGAACATCGCGTCGGCGCCGGTGGCCGCCGACACCCCACCGAACACGGCGCGTGCCCCGCCGGCCCAGCCCGGCGCTCGTTCACCAGTGAGGTACGGCAGCACCAGCGGCGTGGCGTCGCTGGGCGCCGCGGTGAGCAGGTCCGCGAGTTCGGGGCTCAGCCGTAGCGTCTCCTGCGCCCAGCTGATGGCGCGGCCAACGTCGTTGATCGCTCCGCCGAGCAGCGAACGGCCGGAGTCGACCCGGTAGTTCCATAGTCCGAACGGCAGCGGATCGGCCGGGCCGTCGAGCAGCACTCGCAGGGCGCCGCTGGTCGCGGTCGCGGCGGTGAGCACGGTGGGGTCGGTGGCACCGGACCCGATGTTGCTGGCGAGGCCGTCGGTGATGACCGGGAACCACACGGCCCGCGCGAGCGCCGGCCAGCGAGGGAGCGCCACGGCGGGCGCCGGGTCGCTCGGGTCCCGCGGCGGGCTGAAAAGCTCGGGGCCGGCACCTACGGCGGTGAGCAGTTCCGTGTCGAGTTGACCGGTGCGGCGATCCAGTAGGCCGCTCCAGGCCACCGTGGACGTGCCGGCCAGTGGCTGCCCGATCAGCCGGAACCACACGTACTCGCCCAGCGACCACCAGGACGCGGCCGCGGCGACGACTTTCGGCTGCGTGGCCGCCAGCCAGCGCAGGCGCGGCGCGTGATAGCTGGTGTGCAGGCGAGTGCCGGTGCGCTGCTGCACCGCGTGCTCATCGAGCTGCTGCCGCAGTGTCGTGACCGCGTCGGCGCTGCGCGAGTCGGCGTAGGTCAGGCACGGGGTCAGCGCCCGCCCGGTCCGGTCGACGGCGATCAGCGAGGCGGCGAAGGTGTCCATCGCGACGCCAGCGATGCGGGTGCCCAGCCGCGCAGCGCTGGTCACCGCGTCCAGCACCTGCTCGACCTCCGCGCTGACCTGGTCCGGGTCGATGACCGAGGTGCCGTCGGGCGCGACCGTGAAAGCGTGCGGAACCTTGTGCTGCAGGCCGTGCACCCGTCTGCCGGTGGCGTCGTGCACACCGCCGCGGGTGGCGGTGGACCCGATGTCCAGTGCCAGCACCAGCGGGTCGACCGCCGCATCGAGAGCGACGTCGTCGTTGCGGGCCATCGCAGTCCTCGTCGTCGGCGGCACCGGCTTCAGCGGCCGGGCGCGCCGCGAAAGCCCGGACCGCGCCACGATGTGCCCGCCACAGCCGCTCGAGAAACCTGACCGTGAAGCCAGGTCAGAGCCCGCCCTTCACGCGACGCGTCCGAGCAGAGATGGCGCTGTGGCGTTGTCTGATCGCGAGACGTGTGCAGCCTGGTCAGGTGGCGGGAGTCAGATCGCGGTGGCGAGTTCGGTGAACGCGGCTGCCAGGCGTAGCTGGGGCGGCTTGCCGGTGGCGATCTCGTAGTGTCCGCGGCGTAGGTTTTGCACGAAGGCGTGTCCGGTGATCATGGTCTGGGCGCTCCGGAACCCGCGTATCGGCCGGAGCCGGTGTTTGAGCCGGCTGTGATCGGCTTCGACCGGGTTGTTCGCATAGCGTTCGACGTGGTGCCACGCGGCCGGGACCCGGTCGGCGAGCGCTGCCGGGCCGTCCGCAGCGGCACCCGGCCCACCTTTACTCCGTTGACCAGCCAGTCGAGGGACTTCGGAGCACGTCTTGGGCGATTGCTTGTCTTACCGGGAGCGTCACCTCACTGGCATCCGAGCCTCACCCGTGGCCCAGGGCCCCGGCAAAGTCGTCAGGTGATTCCGAGCAGGGCGAGCGGGCGGGTGCTGTCGCGGGCGTGATGGCGGTTAGCGGCGGCGATGTTGGTGATGCCCGCAGCGCGTAGGGCGCCGATAGCGGCGTTGCGTAGAGCGGCCATGACTTGTTGTCCGGTTCCGGTGCGGATCTGTGAGCGGTCTTCGTCGTAGGTGACGTCTCGCACCCAGTGGATCTTGTTCTCGATGGACCAGTGTCCGCGGATCCACGCGGCCAACTGGGCCGGTTTGGCCTGGTGGACGTGCAGGTCGGTGATGGCGTAGACGGTCTCGGTGGTGAAGCGTTTCGGCTCGTCGAGGCGTCGGCGGCGGCGCCGGATCTGCAGGGCCTGGGCGGCGTGCGGGAAGTCGATGCCGGTGGATACGGTCAGGATCTTCAGGGTGCGGATCTCACGGCGGCCGTGTCCGCGGTCGTCGTCACGGGCGGCGTCCGGGACCGCCTTCCACGGCAGGCGGGTGAGCTGTTTGTGCAGGTGGGGCTGGTTACCTTTCACGGTCAGGATCCAGTGAGCGCCGCGTTCGGCGAGGTAGGTGACGTGGTCACGCTGGCAGTGCATCGCATCGGCGGTGATCACGGTGTTGCGCAGGTCGCTGATCTGGTCGAGCAGAGGCACGAACCGGGTGATCTCATTGGTCTTGCCGTCGACGTCGGTGCTGGCCAGAACCACGCCGGCAGCCTGATCGCAGGCGGCCATCACATGATCGGCAGCCGTATCGGCGGTGCGGGAGCCGCGCAGGGTTTTGCCGTCGACCGCGATCGCCCGCCGACCGGCCGGGACGTCCGCCAGGGTCCGGTCGGCGAGCCACGCGCCGATCACCATGGTCAGCAGATCCGGGTCCAAGGCCTGCAGCAGCCGGCGGATCATCGCTTCGGACGGGCGCCTGTCAGCAGCGATGCCCAGGGCTTGGACCGTCGCGTCGGGCACGTCGGCCACCCATTCCGCGATCGCAGCGTACGAAACGGTAACCGGCCACCACGGCGCACACCGCCGCGGTCACCACCACACTGAGTTGGTGCCGGATACCCCGCCGCGCCCGCGGATCACGCATCGCGGCCAGCACAGCGGGCAATCCAGCAGCGGTTTCCGGCACGGTCAGAGCCGGTGCATCGGACAGAGACGAGATCAGCGATGATGGCAGTGCGGGCATGACTCACTTCGGATAGATCATCGTGGCGTAGGAACCTTGATGATCTTCTGAACCAGTCATGCCCGTCTTGCTACCGCCAACCGAGGCGCTTCTGCCTTCATCCACCCAAGTCGGACACCGTCACGACTTTGCCGGGGCCCTGCCCGTGGCCCAGCTACGCAAAGCCAGAGGAAAGGCACTCAGTGGTCATTGCAGCCATCGCGGCTCTGGTCACCGGCTGTTTCCGCAAGAGTCAAGCTGTTCCTGGAGAGAGCAGTCCGAGGATTCAGAAGTTGCTCTGTAAATCCATCGCTCTTCCGGGGAAACGACAGGAAGCGACAGGTGCTCTAGCTTGACAGAAACACCAGCAGCACCTGGGAGAATCATGCGTTCGAAGAGACTCGCGACCGCTGTGGCACTGGCCGTCTTCGGGGTGGTCACCGCAGCCGGTCCGGCCGCAGCCGCAAACGCGGACGGGCAGATGTACGAGCCCGAGGACTGGACCAGGCTGGCCGCCGACGCTATATGGGTGCATCGGGGGCCGATTCTCAAGTGTGCCGCCAATCTTACCAGCTATGTTCTTACCATGGCGGAAGGAATTCCCGCACCTGCGATCGTGACGGCGGAGGAGCACATTCTGAATGCCCTGGAAATCAAGCACGACTCCCCCTATCAGTATTGCCATGCAGCACGCGCACTGGCGGACGGCCTACGGGCAGTCAAAGACGCCGACGAACCTTTCTTCTTCAGCGACTCAAGCTACAAGATTCGCCACCCCGGAATTCGGCTGAACGAGTGCTGGATCGTCATCGACGCAGGTCCGTCGGCCGACGACGCCGAGCGGTTCGAAGATTACTACCGCGGCTGCTGACTCTGACCTCGACGCCCCAGCAGCTGGATGTGCCAAACGATCACCCAGGCGGCAACGGCGAACGCTGCTGACGAGCGGACCAGCTCGGCCGCGCCGGCTTCGATCTCCTCCGCAAGCGCGTACTGCTGGCGACCTGACCTGCATGCCAATCGTCGGCGGCCGGCCCTCCTGAGATCTGCGGACGTGGTCCGATCTGGGGTTGGAAGGATGACAACGGTGAGCGTCGGCACTTTGGACGATGTCTCTAAGAGGGCGTCCGATCTTCTAAGAGGGCGTCTGATCCGACATGTCCTTCCGGCAGTGAAATACGAGTACTCAGCGCCAGGTTTGGGTGGATTCTCCGTTAGTCTGGGCATGATTGTGTTAGGCATCGCCCACCGGACCATCGCCGCCGAACGCTGCGGGAGTGCCTCATGGTCGCGGGCCAGGCGCCGGTACTGCATCAGCCATCCAAACTTGAAGGCGACCACTCCGATCGAACGCGCGGTGAGAGTGAAGGTGTCGGGCCGGCCCGAGATCGGATCTGCGGCGCCGCTGACACCCGGCGCGTCGGTGACCATGATCTGGTCGGTGTGCGCGCCCGCCTTGGCCCGGCCCCCGGATGGTTGGGCACCACGACCGGGTTGCCGACCGACCGCGGCATCCTGTTCACCGAGTACTCGAAGCTGGTGATGTCGCGGCTGCCGCCGGTGTCGAACACGAAATTGCCTGGCACACCGGCATCGCCGGTGCCCGGATACTCGGCGGTGGCGTACTTCTTCGACGAGACCAGCGGGGTCGGCGGCGCGGTGTTGTCGACGGTCAGATGGCAGACCGCCCCGTCCGGCCCCGACAACTCCAGAAGATCCTGGACCGCTGCCCCGAGCTGCGATTCCGCCGTCGAACTGGTCCGTTCCTTCGCCGGCATGATGACCCACCTACACGGCGAACAACTCACCGTGTGGATCACCGCGGACGAAGAGGCCACCCTTCCCGACATCGGCCGCTTCACCACCGCCTGACCGCCGACCTCGCCGCGGCCATCGCCCGGCTGTGCTGCTCAGCGACCGTTGCGACGTCTGCGTCTGGTACCCGGATACCTGCAGGGTGAACAGACTCTCGAAGGCGCCTCGGGCGTTCATCAACTCCTGGTGGATGCGTGTCTCGATCACGCCGACCAGATCGTCGTGCTCGACACGGCCGGCATGGACTCGGTGTCCTGGGGCCGGTTCCGTCGTTGGCGTAGACAAGTCAGACCCCCCGATAGCAAGGATGTGAAATGAGCGGTTGGCAGAGTTCCCTCGAAGGCAACAGCGGATGTCTCGACCTCGGTCGCGGTCTGTTCGGCGGCGGGGACCAGGGCATCGGCCACGGGCAGCAGCACAACGGAGGATGGGGCGGCGCCGATGACTGCGGCGACGGCGGCGGCCACACCGGCGGCGGCGACCACGGCTGGAGCGGTCCCGGCGGCGACCCGGGCCGGGACAGCTTCGACGACTGCGACCCGGGCCAGGGCAGCTTCGACGACTGCGACCCGGGCCAGGGCGGCGGCGCTCCGATGAGCCACGACCACCACATGATCCCGCTTTGCCACTGACGACGTGCGCTGACGGCCGGCGGCATCGGACCGCCGGCTGCCGGCCGGGCGCCGGCACCTGACGGAGGCTGCGATGACCGTGCGGAGCGACCTGAGCAATCAGGACGACCTTCTGGACGTGGTCCAGATGGTGCTGCAGGGAGCCGCCGCCAACGTACGCCCCGATCTGGAACGCCAGATGCGCGTGGCCGCCGCTGAGCTGGCCGACGGGCGCCCCGCGATGATCATCGCGGAAACGGTGATACACGCCCTGCAGCAGCTGGAAGCCGATCTCCGGAGCCGGCGGGCGGTGATGGCGGACCCCCGCCGGCGGGCGCGCCTCGCCACCGAGGCGCGTGATGACGAGGGCCGCCTGCGCGC
>NZ_BOMH01000108.1 GCF_016862095.1 Actinoplanes cyaneus | reverse complement strand
GCCGCGCCGGCCTTCCACACCCCGAGCATCGCCGCGACCATCTCCACCCCACGCGGCAGACACAACCCGACCCGATCACCACGACGCACACCGGCCGCGACAGCCGTCGCCCGCTCATCGAGCTGCGCATACGTCAACGACCGGGCACTGTCCCGGACCGCGACCGCCTCCGGGGTGGACCGCACCCAGCCCGCGATCAGATCCAGCACCGAACCTGTCGCGATCGGCACCGCTGTGCCGCTCCATTCCAGTGGCACAGCGGTACGACCGGTGGGACGAGAAGTGGGAGACGACAGATCAGAGCTGCCGAGGGTCTCCGACAGATCGCCCATAAGGCTTTCCCCTCCTACGGGATTCGCATAATGCCTGTTCGCGACGTGTGGTGGTGATGGAGACCGGTAGCCGGCCTCAGCCCGGGATCGGCGGCGGCGGTCCACCGTCGGGGTGGAAGCCCGGTCCGAACGGGGCAGCCCGGCCGCCCCGGCCCGGGCCGCCGGGGAGCGGTCCCGGTGCCACGCCCACCGGCTCGGGAGCCGGTATGTCGTCGTCCGCCGTTTGCGGGCGGGAGAACTGCGTGCGGTAGAGCTCGGCGTAGAGTCCGCCCCTGTCGAGCAGCTCGTCATGGGTGCCGTGCTCCTGCACCCGGCCGTCGTCGATCACCAGGATCTGGTCGGCCTCCCGGATGGTGGAGAGCCGGTGGGCGATCACCAGTGAGGTCCGGCCCGCCAGCGCGGTCTTCAGCGCCTTCTGCAGGGCGGCTTCGGACTCCGAGTCCAGGTGTGCGGTCGCCTCGTCCAGAACGACGATCGGCGGCGCTTTCAGCAGGAGCCGCGCGATGGCGATCCGCTGCTTCTCGCCGCCCGAGAGACGGTAGCCGCGGTCGCCCACGGTGGTGTCGAACCCCTCGGGGAGACCGGCGATCAGATCCCAGATCTGCGCCGCCCGGCATGCGGCGATCAGGTCCTGATCGGTCGCCTCCGGCCGGGCATAGGTGAGGTTCGCCCGGATCGTGGCGTGGAACAGGTGAGCGTCCTGGGTCACGATGCCGATCGACTCGTGGAGTGACGCCAGGGTCAGGTCCCGGACGTCGTGCCCGCCGATGCGGACCGCGCCCTCGGTGACGTCGTAGAGGCGCGGCACCAGGTGGGTGATCGTCGTCTTGCCCGCGCCGGACGGTCCGACCAGGGCGGTCAGCTTTCCGGCCGGCGCCACGAAGCTGACTTCCCGCAGCACCAGAGCGTTCGTCGTGCGTTTCGGCGCCGCCACCGCGATCGACTCCAGCGACGCCAGCGAGACCTCCGCCGCGGACGGGTAGCGGAAGGCCACCCGGTCGAACCGGATCTCCGGTGCCGAGCCGCCGGCGGCGAGACCGGCGGGCAGGGCCCGAGCGTTCGGCTTGTCGGTGATGAGCGGCTTGAGGTCCAGCACCTCGAACAGGCGGTCGAAGCTCACGAGCGCGGTCAGGATGCTCGCCTGCGCGCTGGAGAGCTGGGTGATCGGCCCGAACAGCCGGGTGAGCAACGTGGCGAGTGCCACCAGCGTGCCGAGTTGCAGGGTGCCGTCGATCGCCAGGCCACCGCCGACGCCGTAGACGAGTGCGGTGGCGAGCGAGCCGATCAAGGTCATGGCGAGGAAGAGCGTCTTGCCGTACGTCGCGGCGAGCACCCCGAGGTCCCGGACCTTGGCCGCCTGTTGCGCGAAGAGTTGAGTCTCCACGGCCGGCTTGCCGTAGAGCTTGCTGAGCAGTGCCCCGGTCACGTTGAAACGCTCGTTCATCAGCGAGCCCATCTCCGCGTGCATCTGCATCTGCTCCCGCATGATGCGCTGCAGGGACCGCCCGACGATCTTCCCCGGCACCACCAGCAGCGGGAGGATCAGCAGGGAGATCAGCGTGACCTGCCACGACAGGTAGAACATGGTGACCAGGACCAGGATCAGCGTCAGTCCCGACGAGCCGATCGTGGACAGGATCGCGGTGACGGCCTGCTGGGCGCCGACCACGTCGGTGTTCAGGCGGCTCACCAGGGCGCCGGTCTGCGCCCTGGTGAAGAACGCCAGCGGCTGACGCTGCACGTGGTCGAACACTTCGGTGCGCAGGTCGTAGACGAGCCCTTCACTGACCCGGCCGGAGTACCGTGCCTCCGCCATGCCGAGAACGAGGCTCACCAGGGCCAGCCCGACGACGGACAGCGAGATCCACAGGACGACGTCACTGTTGC
The DNA here is from genome assembly GCF_016862095.1 of Actinoplanes cyaneus. Classification (GTDB taxonomy): domain Bacteria; phylum Actinomycetota; class Actinomycetes; order Mycobacteriales; family Micromonosporaceae; genus Actinoplanes; species Actinoplanes cyaneus. The sequence goes on along the minus strand of NZ_BOMH01000108.1, from coordinate 12,397 downwards.
CGGCGGTGATGCCGTCGTCGATCAGAACCTTGAAGAGGATCGGGGTCAGCACGGTGAGGCCGGCGTTGAGGGCGGTCACCAGCAGCAGGACCGCCATCGGGCGGTAGTGCGGACGCGCGTACGGCAGAGCCCGTCTGAAGGTGCCCGGCTTGATACTCTGCCCGGTCACCGACGAGTCCGGAGCCATTCCACGCATCATCGGGCCAGGGCCGAGAGTCATGAAACGGGCACCTCTTCGGCGTCCGACTGGTTCTCCTGCACCGTCGCCTCGTACTTCTTCATGTCGTCGATGAGGCTTTGCGGACGCATGTCCGTCCAATTCTCCTCGACGTAGTCGAGGCACTCCTTCTGCGAAGCCTCACCGAATACCACTCGCCAGCCGGCGGGGACGTCGGCGAAAGTCGGCCAGAGCGAGTGCTGGTTCTCGAGGTTGACCAGCACGAAGAAAGAGCCCTGCTCGTTGTCGAATGGATTTCCCATGATTTCCCCCCTCAATTATCCGAACGAGAACGGCCACACGATATCCAGACGTGAGACAACTCGACAAGGCATCCCGACAGGCCATGTCCAACCGCATTTATGAGCACTTGGACGTCACCATTCCGGACATTCTTATTGTTCGTTCGGATCATTACTGGTCAATACCTGGACAGGTTGGTCCCCAGGGGTGCGCAGCGTCGGTCATCCGACGACGGCGGGCGGGCGTCCCTCGCCCGGGTGGGCCGAGGCGGTGGCCGCGTGAGTGAAACGCTGAGGAAACCGGCGCTAGAACACAATGGGAAAGCTTGTCAAGATTGGTCATGTCCGGCTGCCTGGAGGAGGACGACGGGATGCGAATTCTCGTGGTGGAGGACGACGAGGAGATGGCACAGACCGTCGCCGCCGGGCTGCGACAGGCGCACATGGCGGTCGATGTGGCCTTCGACGGGGTCACCGCATTGGAACGCGCCACCTGCAACGGCTACGACGTCATCGTGCTGGATCGAGACCTTCCCGGCATGCACGGTGACGAGGTGTGCAGCGAGCTGATGGCGGCGGGTTCCCGCAGCAGGATCCTGATGCTCACCGCCGCCGCCACCACCGAGGACCTGGTGGAGGGCCTGAACATGGGCGCCGACGACTACCTGCCCAAGCCGTTCGACTTTCCCGCACTGGTGGCCCGCGTCGGCGCTCTCGCCCGCCGGGTCCAGCCGGCCGTCCCTCCGGTGCTGCACTACGGCGACCTCGCGGTGGACACCGCCCGGCGCATCTGCACCCGCGGCGGGCGGCGGATCGACCTGCGCCCCAAGGAGTTCGGTGTGCTGGAGATCCTGATGGGTGCCGAGGGCCGGGCGGTCTCCGCGGAGGAGTTGCTGGAGCGGGTCTGGGACGAGGCCGCGGACCCGTTCACCAACGCCGTGAAGATCGTGATGAGCCGGCTGCGCGCCAAGCTGGGGGATCCACCGATCATCGAGACCGTGCCCCGGCGGGGCTACCGCATCCACCAGGCCTGAGGAGCTGCCATGTCGATGCCCGTCCGGCTCCCACGCCGTACCGTCCGCCTCAGATTGGCCCTGCTCTTCGGCCTGCTGTTCTTCGCCACCGGAGCGACCCTGCTGGCCATCACCTACCTGCTGGTGCGGTATTCGATCCTGCACATCAGCCCCGGCCCGGTGGAGGGTGCGCAGGCGGCCCCGGCCGGGCAGGGCCCGTCGCTGCTGCCGGAGGGGAGCAGCGGCCCCATCCATCAGCAGTCCTCGATGGACTTCTCGATGCCGGCGACCCAGGCCGCGCTGGAGAGCCAGAAGATGGTCGTGCTGGAGCAGCTCTGGATCAACTCCGCGTTCGCACTCGCGATCATGTCGGCCGCCTCGGTGGTGCTGGGCTGGCTGATGGCCGGCCGGGTGCTGCGCCCCCTGCGGACGATCACCACGGCCGCCCGGCGGATCTCGGCCACCAGCCTCAACGAGCGGTTGTCCCTGCAGGGGCCCGACGACGAGCTGAAAGAGCTCGGTGACACCTTCGACGGCCTGCTGAGCCGATTGCAGGTGTCCTTCGAGGCGCAGCGCAGGTTCGTGGCCAACGCCTCGCACGAGCTGCGGACCCCGCTGGCCCGGCAACGGGCGCTGGGGCAGGTGGCCCTCTCGAACCCCCATGCCGACGAAGCATCCCTGCGCGCCGCGCACGAACGCATCCTCGCAGCCGGCGCACAGCAGGAACGACTCATCGAGGCGCTGCTCACGCTCGCCCGCGGTCAGGCGGGGATCGACACCCGCGAGCCCTTCGACCTGGGCGAGCTCGCCAGGGAAGTGGTGACAGCCCGGCAGTCCGACGCTGAGCACCGGTCCGTCGCCCTGCGGTCCAGCATCGCGCCGGCCACGATGGCGGGGCACCGCAATCTCACCGAACGCCTGATCATCAACGTGATCGACAACGCGATCCGGCACAACGTTCCCGGCGGCCGCGTCGATGTCGAGACGTACGTGCTGGACTCCCGGCCCTTACTGGTCGTGAGCAACACCGGCCCGGTCGTCCCGGCGGAGACGATCGACCGGCTCTTCCAGCCCTTCCAGCGCCTGAACACCGACCGGACCTCGCGGACCGAGGGCCTCGGTCTCGGCCTCTCGATCGTGCGAGCGATCGCCCAGGCCCACGAGGGCACCGTCACCGCGGTCCCCCGGCCGGGGGGCGGCCTCACGGTCACGGTTGCCTTTCCCGCTATGCCGGTGAACCACCACGGCGCCGCGCCGGACCTCATCTCGGCGCGCGGCCGCTGACCGGTGTCCAACCAACCGATTCGGACGGATGGACACCCGCCCCCTCGCCGGTCGCGTGACGTCAGGCCGTCGCGAAGAACTCGAGGAGCAGCGAGTTCACCGCCTCGGGTCGCTCCAGGCACCCGAAGTGGCCGCAGTCCGCGAGCTCCCGATAGATCGCGTCCGGGATGCTGTCGGCCACCTCGCGGCACAGGTGCGGGCGCACGACCAGGTCGTCGGCGAACCCGATCACCAGGCACGGACACTCGATCTTCGCGTTGCGCTCACGCCGGTCCGCGATCAGTTGCAGGCCCAACTGCGGGCGGATCGACGCCGGATCGACCGCGGACAGCTCGAGGATGTCCAGCCAGTCGCGGAGCGCATCCTGGTCGTTGAGAGTGCGTGGGGACAGGTTCTGCATCGCGGTGACGACCGCGCCGTATCGTGGCGGCAGCACGACACCCTCATCACCCAGCGCGGCCTCCGCGGTGACGACCGCCCGGGTCAGCACGTCCGTCCGGGCGGCCGCGCCGATCAGCACCGCTTGCCGGACCAGCTCGGGGCGGGCGACAAGAAGTTCCTGCACGATGATGCCGCCCAGCGAGAAGCCGACCACCCGGCACGGCCCGGCGTGCAGGTGCTCGATCAGGCCCGCCACGTCGGCCGCCATGTCCTCGATCGTGAACTCACCCGGACCGCAGTCGGTCGGCGCGATCCCCCGGTTGTCGAGCGTGGCGACGCGGAAACCGGCCGCGCGCAGCGCCGGGACCTGGTGTGTCCGCCAGGTCCGGCCGGGTGCCCCGGTCCCGGTGACCAGGACGACGGTCTCACCCGAGCCGTACTGGTCATAGCTCAGAGTGATCTCGTTGATCCGTGCGAGCGTCATGCTTGCGTCCCTCCCCTGGTTCGCGCGAGCCACGTCAGTGCCCGCCGGATTCCCGCGTGGCCAGCCCGGCGTGCAGTCGCGCCTCCTCCTCCGGCGTCTCCTGGAGCCGTTTCAGCGCCGTTCGCAGCAGCGGCGGTGCCATCACCGAGGTCACCACCGCCACCAGCACGATGATCGTGTAGGAGGCGGAGTTGAGAATGCCCAGCCGGAGCCCCACCATCGCGACGACCACCTCGACGACACCTCGCGCGTTCATCCCGGCGCCCAGGGCGAGTGCCTCCCACCGGTTGAGCCGGCTCAGCCGGGCACCCAGGTAGGCGCCGGCGAACTTGGAGACGATCGCGACGGACAGGACCGCCGCGGCGGCGCCGAGGACCACTGGCTGGGCGAGCGCCCGCAGGTCGACCCGCAGGCCCGCGGTGGCGAAGAAGATCGGCGCCAGCACGGTCAGCACGACCATCCGCAGCGACGCGGTGCGTGGCCGGACGTACTCCCCGCTGGTTCCGACCAGGATGCCGCCGACGAAGGCCCCGAAGACCGCCTCCAGCCCGAGGGCCTGGGTGCCGGCGGCGGCCAGCACGACCATCGCGGCGGCCGCGGCGGTGGTCTGCTGCGGCGAGTCGCACCTGCGCAGGACGGCTCGGACCAGCGGACGGGCCAGCACCGCCACCACGACGACCAGCAGCAGGGAGAGGACGGCGAAGGCGATCGTCGCGCCGGTGAGACCGCCGACCGCCATCGCGGAGACGATCGAGAGCATGAGCCAGCCGAAGGCGTCGTCCACCGTGCCGGCCGCGAGGGTCAGCTGGCCGATGTCGCGATGGATGAGATTCATGTCCATCAGGGTCTTCGCGATCACCGGGATGGCACTGACGGACATCGCCACGCCCAGGAACAACACGAAGACCACGCTTTTCGTGTCCCCGGCCCGCAGCACCGGCGCCAGCCCGAAGCCCAGGGCGATGCCCATGCCCAGCGGCAGCACCAGGCCGGCCAGGCTCACCCGGACAGCGGTCGCGCCCTGCCTGCGCACCATCCTCATGTCCAGCTCGATGCCGGTGAGGCCGACCAGCAGCAGGACGCCGAGTTGTCCCGCGGCGTCGAGCAGATGCACCTGCTCCGGGACGGCCGGGAACAGCCAGTGGGAAACACCGGGCAGCGTCCAGCCGAATAGGGACGGACCGAGCAGCACGCCGACGCCCAGCTCCCCCACGATCGCGGGGAGACCGACGCGCACGGCCAGCCGGCCGAGCAGGATGGCGCCGGTCAGGAGCAGACCCAGTTGCAGCAGGAGCAACAGCAGCTGATGCGAGGCGATGGGAGCTGTCGGGACCACTTGTCCTCCTCGGAGTCCGGACCGCCGCGCCGGGCGAGCCTGACGAATACCTGGCGGGACCTATTCGGAAATGGCGGCTCTTTCGCCGGCCCCCGTGGGCGGACGATTGGCTGGACATACGGGCACCGTCATGCCGGCCAGCGAACTGTATCAATTGATTCGGAGCAGGGACGCGCCCCGGAAGGTCACGGATTCCGACGATGGTTTCTCGCCGGGGAAACGTCCCGGGAAATCTCCCACCCGGCTATTCGGAGCCCGATCTCGGCGAGTTCGGCTTCCTGGACCGGAACCGGGAATCGCACGACCACGGCGCCGTCCGTATCGATCTCCGCTGCCACCTGCTCGGCACTGATCTCGAACGTCGCCGCCGAGGACAGCAGGCGGGCCAGATCGCCGGGGTGGCGGCGCAGCACGACCCGCAGCACGGCCGACAGGTCCGGGACGGCAGCGCCGCTCCCGGACCGCCGGAGGTGCGTGACGCCTCGCACCCCTCTCCTCAGCACGTCCGTCACCAGCCGCTCCGCGGCGGCCCGGTCGCTCGGGCCGGGCTCGGCGAGGTCCTCGACCGCCGCCAGCAACCGGGACAGGTCGGTGTGCATGCCGCGCAGGGCCACAGCGACGGCCAAGGCATTCGCCCGGACGATGTCGGCCCACAGCGCGGGATCGCCCGCGGCGATCCGGGTGACGTCACGCAGCCCCTGGCCGGCCAGCTGTCCGGCCCCGGCCGGAGCATCACAGAACCGCGCCGCCAGCAGACTCGCCATCAGGTGCGGCAGATGTGAGGTGAGCGCCACCGTCTCGTCGTGCTCCCGGCTGGAGAGCAGCACCGGGATCCCGCCGCAGAGCAGCGCCAATGCCTTCGCCCGCTCGGTGGTCACCTCGTCGGTGACCGGGGACGGGGTGAGCACCCAGGAACGGCCGGCGAAGAGCTCGGCACTCGCGGCCAGCGGGCCGGACAGTTCCCGGCCCGCCATCGGGTGACCGCCGACGTAGGCCGACGGCTTCGGCGCGGAGCGCAGGACGATCCGCTCGAGCTCTCCCTTGACACTCGCCACGTCGGTGTAGCTCAACGCCAGCCCACTGGACTGCGCCTGCCGGATCACCGGGCCGACATGTGCGGGCGGGACCGCGAGCACCGCCAGATCCACCGGTCGCTGCGGCGACTGCGCCAGTCCGGCGCCGAGCGCCTCGGCGACGCGCACCGCGACCGGGTCACGATCGGACAGGAACACTGTCACCCCGGCGCGCCGGGCGGCCAGCGCCACCGAGGTGCCGATCAGGCCGGTGCCGATGACGATCATGTCGCGGAGCACGACGCATCACCCATTTCGAGCAGATCTTCGAATGAACACAAATGTCCGGCGAAATCTGCCGGACATCCTGTCGGGCAATGCTGTCAAACGGGTAGGTCGTTGTCGATTCATCGTCCAGTCGTGACAGATCGGGCGCCGATTAGCATGTGGTGATGAGTGCGCCTGTCCAACAGCGGGAATTCAGCGGTTGGACAGGCGCACTCATCACCGGAAGGGTCCGAACATGACACCGTCTGTCGCGGCTCAACAGGGCACCACTCCGGCGTCCTCGACAACGGACAGCGACTGCACTCGGCCGACGGCCTGCGCACCGCGCGTGAAACCCGGGTCTGCTACCGGCCGCCCATCGCCTCGCGACAGGAGACCCGGTGCCCGATCCCGGGGTGGGACCTCACCGGTCACGCGAATCCGGCTCAGTCGCGCAGACCGACAGCTGCGGTCATCCGCCTGGCTGCGACGTTGCCCGCGGAGGGTACGTGAGCGTGTGCTGCTGGGTGAGCCAGGGCGGATCCGGGGTTCGACGTGAACTTTCACCGGGCCGACACGTCGATCTCGTCGTGAACTCAGCGAAGTACGTGGTGGACTCCGTCGACGACCTGGCACCGCAACTGGCCAACAACCGCGCCTACTGGCTCGGATGGGGCAGCACCTCAGCGGTCGACGACGACCTCCCGATCTACCGCAGCGACCTGCGGCACGGGATGTTGAACGGAGTGCTCCGGGCGCGTGGCATCGACCTGGCCACCGCCGTGAGCCGGGCCCGGGAAGCCCTGGCCGGAACCAGTTGGATGTGGTGGTATCACCCTCTGGACAGCGACGTCGCCGTCGCGGACCTGCTTGTCCACCGCGGCGCCACCCTGGCCGGCACCGTGCCGTTGATGGCCGCGCGCCTCGACGACGTACCCGAGGTGCCGGTCCCGTCCGGGGTCCGGCTCGAACCGGCTCGGACCAACGGGGACCTGGCCGCGTTCGCCCGGACCTATCTGGTGCCGAACGGCATGACCATGACCGACGCGGACGCCGCCGCCCAGGTGGAGATCTCCCGGGACGGCCGTCTCGACGACCAGCTTCGCTACGTCGCCTGGTTCGGGGACGAGCCGGTCGCCTGTGGCGCGCTGTCCATCAGCCATGGCGTGGCCGGCATCTACAACATGGCGACGATCGCCGCGTTCGAGGGCCGTGGCATCGGCACCGCGCTGGCGGTGGAACTGCTGACTCAGGCGAGGAGGCGGGGCCTGAAGGTGGCGACCCTGACAGCCAGCCCTCGAGGCGCGCTGGTCTATCGGCGGCTGGGGTTCGACGCCGTCAGTGAGTACCGGCTTTTCAGCTTCTGATCCGCGCGACATGGGCACCGAGACGACGTCCCCGGCGGTCGGGGAACGGGTCGACGCGCGGCCGGGGATGGCCGGACTGAGCCGGCGGCTGGCACGGGCCGCGCGTGTCGTGGCCGCAGCGGAGGCCACTGCGTTGCACGAGGAGGACCTTGACCCCCGCGAGTACGCCTTGCTCACGGTCCTCATCGGCGGGCGGCTGCGGACGAACCAGTTGGCCCGCGTCATGTCGACGTCCGGGACCACCACGCGCAAGCTCGTGGACGCGCTGACCGACCGGGGTCTGATCAGCCGCAGCGCGGGCCGGTACGACGGCCGGGTACGCCACGTGGAACTCACCCCGGCCGGCGAGAACCGGATCCGGAATGCTCGAGCGGCTGTCGCGGACGCTGTCGGGCGGCTGCTCGCCGGTGCCGGGTTCACCGACGAGGCGATGGCGCGGCTCGGCGTGCTCCTCGACGAGATCGGCCGCGCCCCCGCGCCGACGGGATACGCCCTGCGTCCTCCGCCTGAGTAGGTGGCCCCGGGCGTCCCGCGGGGCCTCTACCGGTCGATCAGCCGGCGAAGATGCCGGCCATGGTGTCACGGATCCTCACCATCGCGTCCCGCGGCTGCCCGAGCGACAGGCCTCCGTCGATGGCCAGATCCTGCCCTGTCACGTAGGAACTCGCGTCACCGGCGAGATACACGGCGGCCCCGGCGACGTCCGATCCGGTCCCGGCGCGGTGAATGGCCTGCATCGACGCGGCCTGCTCACGCGCGTACGTGTCGAGGGCATCCAGGCGTTCCCGGGCCTGCACCTCGGTGACGCCGGCGGCCTTGCCGAAACGCGTGGTGGTGATGAAGCCCGGGGAGATGCTGTTCACCCTGATGCCGTAGGCGCCGAGTTCGGCGGCAGCCCATTTGGTGAGGTGGATGAGTGCGGCCTTGGAGACCGAGTACGCAACCCCGGCGTAGACGACGCGGTCACCCGTGATGCTGGCCATGTTGATGATGCTGCCGCCCGTTCCCAGCCGGCGCAGATGACCGACGGCGTGTTTGATGCCGTACAACGCGCCCATGACGTTGACCTCCTGGGTGGCGCGGAAGGCAGCGGCGTCGACCTCCTCGATGCTGCCCAGATGCGACGCGGCTCCGGCGTTGTTGACGAGTACGTCCAGCCGGCCGTGTCGCTGGACGGCGACGTGCAGCAGCTCGGCGACGTCGTCCTCGTCGGTGACATCGGTCCGTACGAACGAGGCCGCCGGCCCGAGCTCCCGGACCACGGCGTCGCCCTCGGACCGGCGGCGTCCGGCCAGGACGACGTGCGCGCCCTCGGCGACGAACGCACGCGCCACGTCCACCCCGATGCCACTGGTCGCCCCCGTGACGACGGCCACCTTGCCTGTCAATGCGTTCATCCCAGCCCCCTCACGGCGCGACGGGCGATTCCCGCCGCTCCCGGGACGACGGCGCACGGAACCGGAGGTTCGCCGTCATCACCGGTGAACTCGGTCACGCCGGACACGATGGAGACGACCGCCGGCGGCCCGGCCGAACGTCCCGCCGCCGCCCGGCCTCGGCCGGTGTCCGGCTACGCACGCGGAGCCACCGGGGAGGCGGCGGCTCACCCCGTCGGTTCGGCCGAGGGTCGCGTGATCGACCTCTGCGGCGTCGGCCGGTTCCCGCGGAGACCGGCTCGGCGAACGGGGCGCGCGCGGCCGGCGCGCGGCGTCCGCCCGGGCGCCGGCAACGCTATGCCAGCAGTCGCGGCGGGCCGGCGAGCACGGTGCTGGGCACCGGGTTCCAGGCGATCGTTCCGTCCGCGGCGCGAGACACCCGGCCGAAGGGCTGGTCGCCGAAATGGAAGGCGAAGGCGAGAGTGCCCGGCACCAGCATCTCGTCGATCAGGCGTCGCCGGGCGGCCGGGACGCTGTCGCCGTGCCAGTCCGGACCCGAGCCCCACTCGAGGTGGTTGAGCTGCAACGGGTGGTGGAAGGCGTCGCCGAAGCACAGCAGCCGCTCGGCCCCGGCCGTGATCAGGAAGGACGTATGGCCCGGACTGTGACCAGGAGTGACGATCGCGGATACGCCGGGGACCACCTCGTCACCGTCCTCGAGCAGGCTCGGGGCCGCGAGCCACGCCATCTCCGGCGACGCCTTCCACTCCGCCGCGGCAACCGCGTGACGCCCGAAGGCCCCGGCCCAGCCCACGTGGTCGGGGTGCAGATGGGTCAGCGCGAGCACGTCGACCGCCGACGGGTGGTGGCCGAGGCCGGACAGGGTGTCGAGCAGCGAACCGCAGTTGACCGTGCCACCGCCCGCCTCGCCCCGCATCGGGCCCAACCCGGCGTCGATCAGCAGCCGCCGCTCACCGATGTCGACCAGCAGGCCGCCGGCCGACATCGGGACCATGCCGTGCTCGTCCAGGAGATCGAGCGTCCACTCCCCGGGCGGCACGGACGGGAAGAAGCCGGCCGGAGGGAAAGCCATGGCGCCGTCGACGACGTACGTGAAACGGACCTGACCCAGGGTCAGCGAGCGGACCGAGGACTGGTTCTGCAGACTCGTCATACCTGCTCCGACGGCGCGCAAGGGGCGGCGTTCAGTGCTGTTGCGTCACATGCCGCCGGCCGCGAGCTGACGGCGGGCCGCCGTGGCCCGCCTCGAGGAGACCGCCGGCGCACCGCCTGACCACTCGATCGGCCGCGGACCGGGACCGGCTACCACCGAGCCGCGGCGAGAGCCAGGCGCAGCAGACCGGGCACTTCCCGGCCCGCCGCCCGCCGGTCGTCCGCGGCCGTACGATCGCGGTCGGAACGCGGCCCGGCACCGGCCTGCCGGCGCGCGTCGTCGAACATGTCCGCATGCGACGCCGTTCCGGCCCGGAACGGGGACTCGTCATCGTCGGGCATCGTCAGGAGAACTCTTCCGGACGGTACGAACGGCTGCCGGCCGCCGTGTGCACGACGATCCGGAACCCGTCGGTCTGGTCACCGTGACGATCCGGCCACCACGCGGCCCACCAGCCGTTACTGACGGTTGCCCGGACCGTCGGCCCGTGCGGCAGGGCGATGTCGACACCGGTCACGCCCGGGCCGACCCGGCCCAGCGCGCTGGTCTGCCGACCGGCGGCACCACCGATCGTCTGCGGACCGCCGAGCATCGACACCCGGCCCGTCGCAGGCAGCGACGGTTCCGCACCGTGGCCGTCCGACAGCCGGTCCGCCCCCGCGGGCTCGTCCCCGTCCCAGGAGAAGCAGGTGACCAGTGCACCACTGCTCATCTTCAGAACGAGGAACAGGGAGGTGCCGCGACGCTCGGCCAGCACCGCTTCGCCGGCCGGCTCTGCCCAGGATCGGGCACAACCGGTGGTCAGGGTCACCAGCTGCGCGGCGGTGACCTCGGCGGGAATCGCGGTCCACGACGCATAGGCGGTGTCCGCTCCGGGCCGGAGCGCGGGCGCCGCCAGGATTCCTCCGACGCCCAGTACGGCCGCGGCGACCAGGCCGATCACCAGCCGCCGGGCCGGAGGCCGGTGCAGCCGGACAGGCGCTGTCCCGGTCCTGGAGCGGGCCATCATCTCCTCGATCCGGGCGCGCGAGCGCGCCCACTGCTCCGGCGTGGGTTCCTGGTCGCGGACCGGATCCAGCTGGGCCACCCGGCTCAGGTCGTCATCCATGTGTGCTCTCCGATCGTGTCGTCTGACGGGTGGGTTCGAGGGCGTCGCGCAGTCGCCGGCGGGCTCGCCCGAGCCGCATGCTGAAGGCCGATCGCCGGCAGCCGAGCACGGTCGCCGCCTGGTCGCCGGTCAGGCCGTCGAACGCGACCAGCGCCAGCACCTCACGCTCGGCAGCGGTCAGCGTCCACCACGCGCGGATCAGATCGATCCGGTCAGGCGTCGCGTCCGCCTCGGTGTGCAGGTCCGCCACCATGTGCAGATCCACCTCGTTGCGCCGGCGCCAGCTGCGGTTCTGGTTGGCGATGGTTCTGCGGGCCACGCCGAAGAGCCACGGCCGGGCGTCGTCCGGCACGTCGGCCAGCCGGCGCCAGGCCACCATGAACACCGTGGCTACGACGTCCTCGGCCTCGGCGGGCGGCACCCGGCGTCCGACGAACCGCAGCAGGTCCGCGTACGTCGCGGTATGCAGCTCCCGGAACCGCTCCTCGTCAACTTCCATGACCCGTACCTGTCCGCGACCGGTGAATCTGCCACTTCGTGGGCCACTGAGACGTGCCACACACGTACGCGGGAGAAGCCCTCGCCGTCAGGATGCCAGCGGTCGCAGCGCTGTTTCGCGTCTTGGGCCAGGCCGGGCCGGTCGCGCGCTGAACTGGCGCGTTCTGCCGCCGTCTCTCTTTCTGACTGACCAGTCAGTCCAACCGTGGACAAGGAGACAAAGACATGAGTCGCGTTCGGTTCATCACCGGAGCGTCCCGGGGCCTGGGCCGGTCCATCACCCGGGCCGCGCTGGCCGCCGGTGACAGCGTCATGGCCACGGCCCGGCAGCCCGGGGAGCTCACCGCGGCCTTCGCGGATCACGGCGCTCGCTTCGCGACCGCGCCCCTCGACGTCGCCGTGCCCGGCGCCGCGGCCGATCCCCGCTGCCGGTGTCGCCATCAACTGGTGAACGAGGAACACCGATGAGAGCGGGCATCATGGCCGGGGCCCGGGGCCGACGCTCCCACCGAGAGTTGCACCGGTTGGCTGCTCCCCGGACCCGCCCGAGTCAGGCACGTGCCCGAGGCGGCGTAAGCGCTCCAGAGCGGGGCGCGAAGTGCGCAGTGCGTCGTCTTCGCTGTAGGTCAGCGAGTCC
>NZ_BOMH01000107.1 GCF_016862095.1 Actinoplanes cyaneus | reverse complement strand
GGGGCGCGAGGTCCACCTGAAAGATCCGGACGGGAACCGTCTCCGTGTAGGCAGCGCTCGACGCTGACAGCTTCCGCTCGGCAGTAGCCGACGACGCGATCACCGACAGATCCGCGTACGCTGTCCTGGACGAGCTGCATACAGACCGTGACGGCCCGGCAGCGCCGCCGCGCGCGACCAGCGGCAGATCAGTGCGTTCGGCGGAGTGGCCTGTCCGCCGGCGTGCCACCGTTCTGAAGGTGGTCGAGCGCGAGAGGCCCTTCACCAGGCCTGGAAAACCACGCCGGGGCAAAGGCGGTGAGCGTCGTTTCAATCCGCAGCTTCGACAGCGAGTCCAGTTCCGGCAATGCGTCCGGATTGAACCAGCTGACCTCGATCGACTCGTCATCGTTTACCCGTGGTTCCCCGCTTGGTTTTGTTCGTGAGTTCCGGGCTCTGGCGCAAGAAGCGTGATCGATGATCCCCGATACACCGCTCATCGGTCACACCCGTACGGTGCCGTCTATGGATGCGCGGGAACGACGAGTCGACACTGCCCGGATTCTCGGGACCATTGCCCTGGTCATCGGTTTCCTGATCGCTATCGTTGGCCTCGCGACTGACAGCACACCAGCCAAGGGCTACCTCTTCGCCGGGATGCTGGTCACCGTCGGCGTCGGCCTGCGTCTCGAGGCTGCCATCACGGATCGCCGCTGAGATCGAGCCGATCAAGATTAATCACACTTCTTGCGCCAGAGCCGAGTTCCGGAGCCAGATGTCGCTGAGCTTCGGCACCAGCGAGTTCTCACCAATTTCTATGTTCGAGAGTTCGGGCGCCACCTCTTCTGTAGGTTGGGGCGACACTGTCGCCGGCCAGCACGCCGCTCACACACGGTGATGAGTTAGGGCGGCGAAGTGCGACTTGTCCGCGGCATGAGCATGTGTGGCCGGCAGATCGAGCCGAGCCGCTTGTTCAGCGTCGGGATGCCGACACGCGACCGCCCCAGCATTCGGGGTCAGTTCACCGGACCGGTGGAGCCAAACGCTTCCTCGATCATCTCCGCGTACTCGGTGTCGGTTGCACCGCGCCACTCGCCGGTCGTCGAATCCTGCACCAGCCACGGCTGGCGCAACGTGCCCTCGACCCACTTGGAGAACCAGTCAACGATCGTCATGTGCTGCGGGAACGCGCAAGACACGCCGTCCGGAGCCGGATTCGGGTCGGAACCCCAGATCTGCCCCGTGGCGAGGTCAAGCTCGCTGCTGATGCCGCAACCCCAATCGCACAGAATCAGGACGCCACCCTTGAGGCCGGTCAACGCGTCAAGGCCACCGGCTCGATGCCCGCCCCGGAGGCCGAGCAGACCGTAACCCGGGCCGAAGCCGCCATTGCCGACCTCCAGGTACAGCCGGCGCAGTAGCGACGGCAGCGACTGGCCGGCCAGTTCCTCGGCCTCGGCAACCGCGGCAGGCGCAGCGGGTCGAAGCGGCTCCAGCCGACTGGTTGGCACCTCGTCGATGTACCCACCGGCGGCGATCCGTCGGACCACCGCGCCGAATACCTGCTCCTCTGTTGCCGACATGGCCTGCAGCGTAGCCGCACGGTAAGCAATCATCAGTCGACCCACGGCTGACTGCTGTTGCAACGCACTGAAGTCGGCGGATCCGCGCACCGGTACTCAGGTCGCCTCGTGATCATTTGTACGCAGCGTGAACCTGCTCCGGAGCGGCTAACGGCACCACTGGGCGGTCAAGATCAGCGGCGGATGGGTGGGCTTGGGCATCCACCGGTGTTTCTGTCAGCGGACGGCGATCGTGTGCGGCTGAGACATGGTCGAGTACATCGCTGGGATGAAGGCCGCGCCGGATTGCATCCGCAGACTGATCCGCCAGTGGCCGCGCGCACCGTAGCTTTCCGGCATCCCTTTGGAATGGAGGCCGGAAATGGTCACTCGTCGAGGAATGCTGAAGATCGCCGGTGCGGTCGGGGCTGCCGGGATCCTCGCGGCACCAGGTCGTGCCGTCGCCGCGAGCAGGTCGCAGACGGCGCCTGGGGCGTGGCAGACGACGCTGGACGGCATGGTCACCGCCGGGGCGGTCGGGGTGCTCGCGGAGGTCCACGACCGGGCGAGAGTGTGGACGGGTACGAGCGGCGCCGCCCAGATGGGCACCGGGCAACCCATGCCGCACGGTGGGACGGTGCGGGCCGGCAGCATCACGAAGCCGTTCGTGGCCACGGTGGTGCTGCAGCTCGCTGGGGAGAGGCGGCTCGGTCTCGACGACACCGTGCAGCGATGGCTGCCCGGATTCCTGCCGGGCGGCGACCGGATCACGCTTCGTCACCTGCTGCAGCACACCAGTGGTCTGCACGACTACTCCAGGACAGACGCGTTCGCGGCGATTTACGAGAGTGCGGGCGGTGTGGAGCGGATGCGGTTTCACACCTGGAAGCCGCAGGACCTCGTGGCGTTCGTCGGTGATCGGCCACTGCTGTTCGAACCCGGGTCTGGCTGGCGGTATGCGAACACCAACTTCCTGGTGCTCGGCATGGTGATCGAGCGTGTCACCGGTACGCGATACGGCGCGGAGATCCGCCGCCGGGTGTTGTGTCCGCTCGGACTTGACCGGACGGCGGTCCCGGGCACCGACCCGCGTATGCACGCTCCACACCCGCACGGCTACGTTCCCGGCAGCGCCGACCCGGTCGATGTCAGCGTCTACAACCCGTCGGTGGCAGGTGCCGCCGGCGAGATTGTTTCCACCGCTCACAACCTCAACGTGTTCTTCCGGGCCTTGGTCGGCGGCCGGCTGGTGCGCCCCGCCGAACAACGGCAGATGCTCACCTCTTGGCCGACGACGGTCGACTACGACTACGGGCTCGGTGTGATGACGCGGGTGCTTCCAGGCGGCACCCGGGTGTGGGGCCACCGGGGGGACTTCATGGGTGCCTATTGGACCGAGACATGGGTAGCCGAGCACGGCGGCCGGCAGTTGACCGTGTCGATGACACCATGGGGCGACGTCGAGCCCAAGCCCTCGATCGCCGCTCTAGCGCAGCTCGTCTTCGAGGGCATCGAAGACTAGAAAGCCGCCGCTGTACAGGTGAAGTGATGCCCATATGGGCGAGGACGACGATACGTCCAACGGGACGCCGAGCGGACGTGGCTCCGGAGAACACTGACCCCACCGTGGAAAGGCTGACCAGCGCGTCGAACGCAGTATCCCAGCCAGCAGCATCCACCCGAGTCGGCGACCAGAAGAAGGCTTCCGGTACAGGCGGCGAACCCGTACCTCAACCACCCGATCGCCAAACACCGGCCGCTATGTCCTCGCGGAGAAACGAATGAACCGGCCGCAGCACCGCCGCTGACCGGCCCAGCTACCACGCCGCACATCGCGGCAGAAGAGATGACATGCATCGGCCGGTTGCGGTCGGTGGGTTGAGGCGAGGTGTACTCCGTTCGGGGTATTGCCCCTGACGGCTTCGGAGGGCCTCCTCAGCTCAGACGCAGGTTTCTGCGTTGGACATCGAGGGTCACGGAGCTTGAGGAGGGTCCCGAATGTCGATCGTAGGCGGCTTGGACATCCACCGGAAGCAGCTGACATTCGACTGGGTCGACGAGCAGAACGGGAAATGGGAACGCGGCCGGATCGCCCCGGCCGACCGGGAACACCTGGCCGGCTGGCTGACCCGGTTCGACCCGGCCACGGCCGGGCCGGTGGCGTTCGCGATGGAAGGCTGCACCGGCTGGCGGTACATCGCCGAGGAAATGGCCAAGGCCGGTGTGATCGCGCATCTGGCCGAGCCGGCCGACACCTCGGTGTTACGCGGGCCGAAACGGCGGGCCAAGACCGACAAAGCCGACGCGAAACTGCTCCGGGAACTACTCGCGGCCGATCGGCTACCGGAGTGCTACATCCCGCCGTCGCAGGTCCTGGAGTACCGGGCGATGCTCGAGCTCTACCAGGACCTGCGGGCCCAGCACACCGGCTGGGTGCAGCGGATCCAGGCGGTCTGCTTCCATCAGGGCACCACCGCGCCCGGGCAGGCGGGCATCGTCCGCGGTGACCGGGCCCGGCTGCAGGCGATCATCGACGAGCAGCTGTCGATCTCCGGCCGGCTGCAGGTCAACACGGCCCTGGCGGTCATGGATGTGCTCGCCGATCACCTCGACCGGCTGCGACGACGACTGTTGTCCAGTGCCCGTGGTCTCCAGGGCGCCCGGGCGTTGATGCACGAGATCTACGGTGTCGGCCCGCTCAGCTCCCTGGCGTTGTGCGCCTGGCTCGGCGGCGCGGACCGGTTCTCGTCCGCACGTAAGGCGGTCCGGTTCGTCGGCCTGGACATCACTGTGCATTCCTCCGACGGCAAACGCAGTCCCGGCCGGCTCTCCCGGCAGGGCCCGGAGGTGCTGCGCTGGCTGCTGTTCGAAGCCGCCAAGACCTCCGCCCGCTCGTGCGCGCCCGGCTACGACTACTAC
Organism: Actinoplanes cyaneus; assembly: GCF_016862095.1. Classification (GTDB taxonomy): domain Bacteria; phylum Actinomycetota; class Actinomycetes; order Mycobacteriales; family Micromonosporaceae; genus Actinoplanes; species Actinoplanes cyaneus. The sequence continues at coordinate 10,504 of NZ_BOMH01000107.1, read as the reverse complement.
ACCCAGGTCAAAGACCGCTACGACGCGAACCGGGCCTGCCTGTCACAGGCCCGCCGGATCGTCCGGCACGCCACCCACATCCTGACCGGCCTCGGCGACGACGCGTTCACCATCGTCGCTCAACCAGCCGCACCCACCACCATCGCCCGCTGAAGCGATCACGGGACCCGGACCGGCAAGGACCGGCCAGCCCGACATCACGATGACGGGCACCAATCGCGGCCAGCTCCCTCGACGCACTGTCAGACCGCACCACCACCGCCCGCATCCGGGCGGTGACCGCGGACGGCCCAGAGAGAATGAGCGGCCGCACCCAGCAAGAGGGCCACCCGATCAATCATCATGTCGCGGACACGACCACACCCGTCCGACGGCCAAAGGTAAGTCTGGCTGCCACCTTGCCACCACCCGCACCGCCCGCGAGCAAACACCGCACACCGGAGCCGCCCGACCAGGACACAACCCGCCGCCCCATCACCACTCGCTCAACGCCCAGCGAGGCGATGCATCACGGGCCACAGCAACTAAACAACACCAAAATCGACCTGGACAACCACCAACGCATGCAGGTAAGTGCACCTCCCGGCGTCACCAGTCAGCAGGCCAAACGCTAAAGTTCGTCTGACTCCGGCGCCTCGGAGCCTTCTGGGAATACCAGCCGAGCGAGTTCGTATTCCAGTTCGAGATCGAACTCCTCGGCGATGGCAGCCAGGTGCAACGCGAAGGCGGTTCGAAGATCTCCCAAGGCAAGCCCGAATCGAAGGCTGTCGTGGTGGAACTCCCGCGCCCTCGGACCGGCTCTGTCAACGAAACTGCGAGCAGCCTCACGGAGCAGCGACAGCCGCTGGCTGAGAGATTTGCCCGGTTTCGCGGCAGAAATTTCCTGCGTCAAGAACCTTCGGATCTCCTGAGCAGAGCCCACACACTCGAGTTCGTCCTCGTGGTGCCGATCACCGAACAGGAGGCGACGATCAGCCAAAAAGATCATCACCCGTGACGCAACATCCTCATCACCTGGGACGCGCTCCCACTCGGCACCGAAATTGAACGCCGACACACCTGTGAGTCGATATGACATGGGTAGAGCATGCCAAATATCAGCCATGATCGTTCTTCTCTGATCGGCACGAGCGCGCGTTGGTCCATCTCCGGACCTGCGTGACGGCCCCGCCGTCCGTTGCCGTGCACGGGCAGCTACGCGAGCTTTCAGCGGCAGGTAAGCATGCGAAGCCACTCGCACGACTACCGCTACGGCAGCCGCTCTCCGGCTTGAGCGCCGGCCGAAAGCGGATGGGAACGTGCGCCATACTGACGCTGAGCACCCGAGCAGTCTGGGATGAGCCGGTTCGAGTCCGGCGGCCCGGCGCGCCCTATCGGCGGCAGAAGAGTACATCGCCCGGCTTCCAAGAAACTCAGACGCAGCCTGGGCTGCAACATTGAGATGCTTCTATAGCTGTCAAGTGGTGCTGGGGGTCGGATTCGCGCCTTGCAAGGTCCGGAAGAGTTGCCTGCTGATGTAGCGCTTGAGGCTGCGCATGATCTCGCGTTTGGCTCGGCCCTCGCTGGTGCGGCGGGCGACGTAGTCGCGGGTGCGGGGATCGTGGCCCATGCGGACCAGCGCGACGGTGTAGAGCGCTCGGTTCAGGCGCCGGTCGCCGCCGCGATTGAGCCGGTAGCGGGTGGTATTGCCTGATGAAGCCGGCAGAGGAGACACACCGGCCAGGGCAGCGAAGGCCGCTTCGGAGCGGACACGTCCCGGATGTGACCAGGCCAGCAGGACGGTGGCAGCGACGACAGCGCCGACACCGGGCAGGTCGAGGAGCTGCGGCGCTTGCGCGGTGACGGCTCGATGCAGTGCTGTGTGGTTGGCGGCGAGTTCGGCGTCGAGAGCGCGGATGCGCCGGGCCAGCCGGATGGCCTCGGCGCGGCAGATGACCAGCGTGGTGCCGTCGTTCCGAGTTCGCCAGGCCGCGATGGTCGTGCTGGTCAAGGCCCGGCGAGCGTCGATACCGAGATCGACTGTGCGCAGCAACGCGGTCAGCGCGTTGACGGCGCGGGTGCGCTCGCCGCTCATCTGATCGCGCGCTGCTGTCAGGACTCGCAGAGCGGTGCGATCGCCGGCCTGCCGCGGCCAGCACAGGTGGTCGATCTCCAGGCTGCGCGCGGCCTGGGCCATCGCCACGGCGTCCAGGGTGTCGTTCTTGCCGTGGTGGCGCCGGGTGGTGGCCGGGATCTCGGGTGCCTCAGCGACGGTCGATCCGGCCGCGACGAGTTGCTCGGTGAAGGTGGCGCCGTAGGAGCCGGCGCCGTCGATGACGATCAGCGTCGCCGCGTTCTGGGTGTGGCGTTGGATCCAGCCGGCGGCACGGCGCAGCCCGGCCGGGCTGGTCGGGAACTGTGCCTGCTGGTTGACCGCGCCGGTGCCGGCCGTGATCAGGGCGAGGGTGTGAGAGGCGGCGTGGGTGTCCACGCCGACGACGAAGTCGTACTGTTCTGCAACGATAGCCATTGCGGCGTATTGCCTTCCCGGGGAGACGTCGTGACGGCGTCGGCCCAGGAATGGTGCTCTCGAGGCAGGACTGTGATGAGCCACGATCCGCTGCAACGGGTCGGGCAAGCTTCTGATCAAGCCACCGAGACAGGGCAGGGCCGACGCCCGACCACCGACCGGATGGGCAGATCTCAATAAGGGCACCCCGCGGGGCCACCATTTTCATGAGCCACACCCGGTCGCGATCATGACGCCGACCCTGCCAGCCAACCCCAGGCCGGCCAACACCGAGTTTCACAGCCATTTTCATCCTGCCTGAGCAGGTCACGGTGGGTAGCGGCGGCCGGAAGTCGACATAGGACGAGGCTCCCGGTAAGACAGCAGTCGACCAAGATCCGATGCCCCAACCGGGAGCCTCGCCGTGCTGTCTTACCCTGCCGCGATTCCGTTGTCCACTCGCAGCCTGAACCACCTCGCCGGCCTCATCCGGGCCCACCGTGACCAGCGCAGGTCCCGGTGGCGTCGCCTCGATCCCGGCCGGCAAGCGCTGCTCGCCCTGGCCCACCTGCGTAACGGTGACACCCTGGCCCGTCTGGCCTGCGGATTCGAGGTCGGAGTGACGACGGCCTGGCGGTACGTCCGCGAGGCCATCAACCTGCTCGCCACCGCCGACGACCTCGACCCCGGCCTCTGTCGTGTGTCAGCGGGGCGGCGATGGTCAGAGCGAAATGTAGGCCGGGGGTGGCGGGATGGCACCGGAGTCTAGGGCGGCCAGTTCGGCGCGGACCGTGTCAGCGCCGTAGCTCGACCCCATGGTGGTATAGCCGCTCAGAGCCTGTTCGAAGTGGACTCTCGCGGTCGCCCGGTCATCCAGGGCCCGGTAGGCCCGGCCGAGTCCGGCGTGGGCCTCCGCGATCGACGTCAGGGAGTCGAAGGGGGCGGCCAGGGATTCCTTGTAGCGGTGGATCGCCTCGGCCGGGTTCCCGGACAGCATGGCCACCTCGCCCATGCCGGTGCGCACGTTGGCGATGCCCTCCTTGAGGCCGGCCTGGCGCAGGATCTGCAAGGACTGGTCGAGCAGGTCGCTTGCCGTCTCGAAGTCGTGCAGGCGGGCGTGAGCGACGCCCATGCCGGTGAGCGTCAGCGCCTCGGAGGCGTGGTCGGCCGTGCGTCGCTGGTGGTGGACGGCCCGCTCGAAGTGCTCCACGGCCAGGTCGTAGCGGCTGAGTGCGAGGTGGACGAGCCCGAAGCTGTGTTCGGTCATCCCGAGGCTGGCGAAATTGCCGGTGGTCTCGTTGATCCGCCGGCTCTCCTCGAGGTGGGCCAGGGCGTCGTAGAACCGGCCGAGGTAGCGTTCCGCGTTGCTCATGCTGTTGAGGACGCGGGTGATCGCCGGTGCTGCCCCGGCGGCGCGGGCCAGGTCGAGGGCGTGCTGCCAGTGGTCCAGGGCCTCGGGAACCTGTCCGGATCGGGTCAGTGCGATGGCGAGGCCGTTCAGGGCCCGTGAGGTACGAGCCGGGTCGTCGAGCGTCTCGAGACGTCGTACGGCTTCCCGGAGGTGCTCGACCGCCCGCGGCAGGCCTTCGGCGGAGTTCGCGGCTGCGGCGCCGATCCCGAACTCGGCCCAGGCCTGGGCCGGCTTGTCGCTGAGCCGGTCAGCGGCCTGCCGGGCGTGCTGGAACAGGGTCATCGCCTCCACTGGGTACGTCCGCACCAGATAGGGGAACAGGTGATCGGCCAGGCTGATGGTGATGTCCGGCCGGTGGTGCAGGGCGGCATGACCGGCGACGACGATGATGGTGTCCCGCTCCTCGTCCAGCCAGGCCTTCGCCGCCACCGCGTCCGCCTCGGCAGCCGGGCCGAGCGGCGAGTAAAGCCGGTTCAGCATGGTGACGGTCGTGGTCAGGACGTGCTCGAAGAGGCGGCCGAGCCCGGCTTCGACCTCGGCCGGGGCGCACAGGTCGAACGCATAGGCCCGGAGCAGGTCGTGCATTCCGAAGCGGCCGTGATCGGTGGCGGTGATGAGGTGCGCTCGGGTCAGCACGTCGAGCAGGTCCCGGGCCTGGTCGTTCTCGAGGCCGACGAGCGCAGCCGCGGCCCGTACCCCGATCGCCGGGCAGGGCTGGGCGCCCAGCAGGCGGAACAGGCGGACGGCCTCGGCGGGCAACTGCTCAAGCGACCAGGAGAAGACGGTGGTGACGCTCGCCCGCACGTCACCGGCACCGTGGAGACGACGCAGCCGACGGCGCCGGTCCTGGAGCTCAGCGGTGAAGTCGGCCAGGGTCGTCGACCCGGGACGGGCCAGGATCAGCTCGGCGGCGACACGCAGGGCAAGCGGCAGGTGCGCGCAGAACCCGATCAGGGAGGACACCGCTTCCGGCTCCGCGTCGGCCCGATCCCCGATCAGCGTACGGACAAGATCACGCGCATCGTCGGATGGCAGCAGCTGCAGCGCGACCCGGTGGGCGCCGTCCACCGCCACCAGACCGGCGAGCGCGTCGCGGCTGGTGACCAGAACGGCGCAGCCGGCCGTGCCGGGAAGCAGGGCCCGGACCTGGTCGACCGTGGAGGCGTTGTCGAGCACGACCAGGAGGCGCCGGCCGGCCAACTCGGTCCGGTAGAGGGCGGCCCGGTCGTCCAGATCGAGCGGCAGGTCCTGCGATGTGCGCCCGAGCGCGGTGAGGCAGCGTGCCAGCGCGTCCAGCGGGGTGAGCGGCTGGTCGGGGTCGTACCCGCGCATATTGACGTAGAGCTGCCCGTCCGGGAACCGATCGCGCACCCGGTGCGCCCAGTGCACGCCGAGGGCGGTCTTGCCGACGCCCGGTGTCCCGGAGATCAGCAGGATCGGCAGCGCGCGGGGATGATGGTCGCCGGCAGAAAGGATGGCGTCGAGCTGGTCCAGTTCGGTTCGGCGGCCGGTGAAGCCCCGGACATCCGGCGGAAGCTGGGCCGGCGTCCGGGCGGGTGGCGGTGCGGACGGTGCGGGCTCCCACTCATCACGCAGGATCTCGCGGTGCAGGTTCCGCAGCTCGGCGCCCGGCTCGGTGCCCAGTTCCTCGGCCAGCCGCTCCCGGAACCCGGCGTACAGCGCCAGCGCTTCCGCCGGCCGGCCGCAACCGCGCAGAGACCGCATCAGCACCGCACACAGCGGCTCGGCCAGCGGATGCTCGGTCATCAGATCGGTGAGGGGCCCGATGGGGCGCTGCGGATCGCCGTTGAGGACCTCGGCGGCGGCCCAGGCGATCACGGTGTCCCGGTACGCCAGCAGCCAACGCGACCGGGTCCGGTCGGCCCACTCGCCGGAGAGCCCCGCCAATGGCTCACCGAGCCACAGGTCCACGGCGTTGCGCAGACCGGCCAGCCGATCACCGCTCGTCGTCTGCTCGGCCGCCGACCGGCTGAGCCGATGGAACTCGAGCAGGTCGACCTGCTCCGGGGCGAGCGTCAGGCGGTAGCCGGCCGGATCCCGGACCAGCTGAACCGCGGGATCACCGGCCTCGCCCAGCGTTTTCCGGAGCCGTGTCACGTGGGCGTGCAGGGAACGCACGGCACGGTCGGGCGCCTCGTCGCCCCACACCCGGGCCACGAGAGCCTCAGAGGTCACCGCGCGGCCGGTGTCGACCGCCAGCGCGGCGAGCACACACCGCCGCTGCGGTGGCCCAATGTCAAGGATCCGCCCATCCGCGATCAACTCCACCGCACCGGTCAGCCGGAGTCGCATCATGATGTGGATCATTCTGGGCCCATCGCGCTCTTGTTGTCGCCCCCGTTCCTGCCGACAACGGTTCGACAACCCGGGTTACGCACAGTGGGCCCGCACATGTTCGTACGAACGGGAGAGAGTCACAAGTGCGCAATTTCGTGAAACGGGCCGCCGTCGCGCTCGCCGTGATGGTCGCCGGCATCGTCGGCATCTCGTCGCCCGCGCAGGCCGCGAACTACGGCGGTTACGTGAACCTGGGCTCGAACTACTGCATCGACAGCGATGCCAACGGCGACGTCTACACACTGGAGTGCAATAGCGGCTACTACCAGGACTGGGACATCCAGAACATCGCAACGGACCTGTACTACCTGAAGAACCGGCAGACCGGCCGCTGCCTCGACGCCAACGCGTCGGGCCGGGTCTACGCGATCGCCTGCAACGGTGGCGAGTACCAGCGTTGGTACCGCACGCGGGTCAGCTCCGCCGGCTACGGCTGGTGGCAGAACAACAAGACCAAGCTGTGTCTGCGGGGCAGTCCCTACGTCGGCCGGCAGGCCGTGGTGGCCGAAGCCTGCAACACCAGCATCGAGGGCCAGAAATGGGCCAAGGTCTAGCCAGTGGTCAACGGCACGGGTGAAGAATCCGTGCGGGCCCGCTCACGATTCCGGTCGAGCCGGATCGCGAGCGGGCCCCCACTCAGCGCATGCGACCGGGTTACAGCCGGCCCCGACTCTCCACCGTCCGCGCTCCCACAGGGCGATCGGCCGGAGTTGAACCGGCGCATCCAGGGACACGACGTGGCGCTCTACCACTGAGCTACGACCGCAGTGCCTGATGGAGGAGTCGAACCTCCGGCCTCCCCGGTGTGGGCGGGGCGCTCGTTCCGCTGAGCTAATCAAGCGAAGGAGTGTTCTCGCTCATGGATGTTCCGGCGGCCGCCGCACGGCTCTCACCGAAGGCGATGGTGAAGTTCATCGGCGGTAGCGCCGATTCATGGGGGAGAGAGGCGGCCAAAGCCGGTGGCAGTTTCATGGCACACGGGGGGATGCTCGTCGACACGGTGCGTCTGGCGGTGAAAGGCGGGTTCTCACTCGGAGGCCTCTGCGGTGGTGCGGTCGGATCGGTAGCCCCTACCAGTAGGGACGACTGGAATGGTCTGGCGGAGAATAACTTCATTCCATCGTTCAATCCGGTGACGACTCCCATCCAGATCGTCGGGGGTTTTGCGGGAGGAGCATTCGATTGACAGGTGACACCGAAGATGGCGAGCGCTCCTGGGGCTTCGAGGCCCGGGAGCGCTCGGCCTGGCAACGGCGAAGTCCGGTCGGTTGGCGTCTCGTCAAGCTGACGCAGGCCATCGGCATGGTGGCCCTGGCCTACGTGTCGACGTTCGTCCTCGCTACGCTGTCGACCTTCTACCCAGGCACCGGCTCGATCGGTGCGCGAGGCCCGGACGAACGGCCGGTCCGGGCGAGCGTCGAGAGCTGCCAGCGGGCCGGGCCGCTCAGCACCATGGGGCTGGGCTACTGGTGGGTCTGCCACGTCCGGGTGGCGACCGCCGACCGGGGTGACGTCGAGGCGGTGGTAGACCGGTCAATCGTCTCGAAGGAGGACGTCGGCCGCACTGTCGACCTCTGGGAGGCGTGCGGTGAGAAGCCCGGCGCTGCCTGCTCCTATGGCAAGGCCGTCGGTGCCGGCTGGCAGATCTATGAAGGCGTTGTTCGTATGCTCGGCCGAGTCCTGATCTTCCTCATGCTGGTGTCGGCATGCTTCTATCTTCTCGCGACGGTGCTCGGGGCACCGCGATATCTCGTTTTCAATCAGTGGTGGCAGAGAAAGACGGCGAAAAAGTAGCGATGTCTGATGTGAACGGGTACCTGCAGGGGCTCCAGGAATGGCTCGTCGCCGACGGATGCACCGTGACGCAGGAGAGGCTGGGCGACCGGACCGTTCTGGTCGGCTACAAGTCCGAGATCAAGGCCCTGTCGAAGATGCACATCTTCACCGTCGTGGACACCGCCGGCCAGGTGACCGAGCCATGACCTGCAAGTTGGAACGTCGGCTCGGATCAGCTGGCACGTCGCGTCTAGGTGCCGTGTTCTCCGCATAGATCATCGGTGTGCCGCGTAAAGCCGTTGGCGCCGACGGTGCGCCAGTGCCGGCTGAGCACGCGTCTTCGGGCGGTCTTGTGCTCCCGCGCGTTGCTCTCCGCCGAGGTGTCGTCGAGTGTGTTTATGCTGCTCAGCATCTTTCTTGTTGGTTGCGGGGAGCAGAGTGGCGATGAATTCGGCGTTTCTGGCGGGGGTCGTGCGGCACTGCTCCCCGAACCGGGTGATCGGCTGGGAGCAGGAGGGGTGGTCACTGGCCGCGCTCAGCGGCGTCGAACGGCGTTCAGTAGCGTCGGGTGGCGTCGTCTGACCAGGCCTGACTGGTATTTGTACTGGTCAGCGGCTTGAGCGGACTACGTTCACACAGGAGTGCTCCATGAACAGCGCTCAACAGCGTCGAAGAGCACGTTTGTGCAGCTCAATAGCGCTGTCCAGTGTGACCTCTTTACTGCGTTTGCTCCTGTGACCTCTCCCTCGCTTCCGGAGTGCTCTCCGCGTGTTCTGTCGAGCGTTCGGATGCCGTCGACCACTTCTTAGTTGCGGGAGAGTTCAGTGCGGTCGATAGAGGTGGTTTGCGTGCTGCGCTGCGGTCCGCGGATCGGCAGGCTAGGCCGAGGCCGTTGCTGTGGTGGGCCAGTACGCTGCGGTGAGGGGCCGGGGGCTGTCCACCCACGCAATGGGGCCTCTGGCCCCGGTGGTTTCGGGTTTGCCCGGTCGGGCGTCGGCAGGTACGGCGTCGAGGCAGCGCGAGCCCGGGGTTAGTACTGCAACGGCACCTATTTTGATCTTCTTCGCCATTGGCATTGCTGGGCTTGCCATTGCCGCCGGCGGCGGAAGCGTGACCAGGCGGTGGTGTGGTCGTTGTCCGGTTGGTGGTCGTGCAGCAGCGCGGCTATCAGCCGGCGGGCTTCGGGGACACTGATCGGCACGAGCTGCTCGCGGTCGGCGTAGGTGCCCCTTTTTGCTGCTCGGCGGCGCGGACCGCGGCCAGCCAGGCCAGGGCGAGCATCGACAAGGTGATGTGGGCATACCAGCCGCGCCAGGTGCGGACCTGGTAGTCGTCCAGACCGGTCTCCTGCTTGGCCTGTTTGAAGCATTCCTCGACCGGCCAGCGGCGCCCGGCGACCCAGACCAGCATGTTCAGGCTGGTCTGCCGGTGGGCGTAGCAGATGTAGTAGGCGATCTCGGTCGGGTCGCTGATGCTGCGCCGGGCGAGCAGCCAGTGGCCCCGCGCGGGTGCCCACTGCTCGACGATCGGCACTCGGACCCAGTCGTAAAGCCGCGGGCCGTGCGCGCCGTCACCGCAGGACAGCCGCCGCCACGCCCGCTCCGGCAGTCCGGCGATGATCTCGTCGGCCCGGCCGTGCCCGATGTCGTGCGCGGACACCTCGTCGTTGCAGCGAGTCGCCATGACGTGGAACACGTCGCGTTCCTGCAGCCAGGTGCGCAGGTACTTGACCTGCCCGAACGCCTCATCGGCGGTGAACCATGTGAACGGCACCCGCGCGTCGATAGCGCGTTGCAGCATCTGGATCGCGATCCGTGGCTTGGTCAGCAACGGCGCGTCGTCGGGGATCCCCGCGGCGTCGCAGCGTTGACGGTCGATGATCCAGGACTGCGGCAGATACAAGTGACGGTCGATCAGTGCATGTCCGGCCGGGGCGACGTAGGCCAGGAACGTGCCGATCTGGCAGTTGTCGGTCTTGCCGCTGGTGCCGGTGTACTGCCGTTGCACCCCGGCGGACTTGACGCCTTTCTTGATGAAGCCGGTGTCGTCGGCGACCAGCACTGCCCCGGTGTGCCCGAGCCGGTCCACCACGTAGTCGCGGATGTCATCGCGGACCGCGTCGATGTCCCAGTCAGCGCGGCGCAGCAGGCGCTGCATCCCGTCCGGACTTGACTCGCCGGCATGCTCGGCCAGCGTCCAGCCGTTCTTGCGTTCCAGCCCAGCGACCAAACCGCGAACATAGCGACGGACCCGCTCCCGCGGCTCCGACCTGCTGAAACGCGGCCCGATCCGGCCCAGCAAACCGTCCAGCTCATCACGCCAGACCTCGACGTCAACATAAACCACGCCCGACTAACGCTCGAGAGCGTCAGCCGGGCACGCGCGAACATGAATCACAGCTGCCGTTGCAGTATTAGCCGAGTAGAGCTTGTGCCACGGAGCGTCCGGATAGCCAGGCGGTTTGGACCCGC
>NZ_BOMH01000106.1 GCF_016862095.1 Actinoplanes cyaneus | reverse complement strand
ACCTTCATCGGTGAACTGCGGGAACGCACCCAACGACTCAGCCGTCCCCGCCGAGCGCTGCCCGCGCACGGTGAGCAGACGAAGGCACTCGACGCAGCACTCCCGCCGGCTGTTTCACCATCGCCAGGCACCTGACGACCCGCGAACGGGGAGCCTTCGGCATCGTCCTACGTGGCGCCGTCGGCCAGGTGAGAGAGGCGGTGGCGGAGGTAGCCGGTGGTGGGGGCGGAGGCCGGGTCGGGTTCGGGGTGGCCGGCGATGCGGGCGATGTCCTCGCGCAGGCCTTCGAGCCAGACGCGCAGGTCGGCGATGACGTACAGGTCCTGGCCGAGGTCGGTGGGCCACCGGACGGGCGGGGGCGCCGGCAGCACCGCGGTGCGGGCGAAGTCGCGGTCGTGGCGCAGCAGGCCGGTGGCGGCCTGGTCGTAGCGGGCGGCGACGTCGGTGGCGACCGCCTTGAGCGGGCCAGCGCAGGCCAGCAGGCCGCCGAGCGGGCAGGAGCGAACCAGGACCTCGGCGCCGCGGACGGCGTGGTGGCCGGCGATCAGGGTGGCCTGCCAGTCAAGGGTGGCCGGGCCGTGATGTTCGCTCTGGTAGAGCGCGTACGACGCCTCGGCGAGCTGGCCGTCGAGCCGGGCCTGGGGCAGGGCTGGTCCGGGGGTGAGGCCGTCGGCCATGACCGCGACGGTCTCCCGGATGACGCCGGCGCAGGAGGCGATGAACGTGCCGGTGGCCCGGTGCAGTTCGCCGCCGCCGCCGCGCGGCCAGGCGAACAGGCCGACGAGCACGCCGATCGCGGCGCCGGCGACGACGTCGAGCACACGGGCCTCGGCCAGGCGCCAGTCGACCGGCGACACCTGGGCGAAGACGAACGTGATGACCAGCGTGAACAGGCCCTGAGACCAGCCGAGGCCGAGCAGCGGGCCGGCCGAGAAGCCGACGAGCATCACGAACGGCAGCAGGATCGCGTAGACGGTCGGGTCGATGCCGGTCAGCAGCAGGGTCGCGGCGACGATGGAGCCGGCGACCGTGCCGGCGATGGCCGGCCGCAGCAGCGAGCGGGTCTCGGCGGCGGAGGCGCGCAGCACCGTGAGGATGGTGAGCAGCACCCAGAAGCCATGGGAGAGGTCGAACACGCCAGCCAGCAGCCGGGCCACGGCGAGCGCGGCGGCGAGCCGCAGCGCGCCCTGGAATGCGACCGACCGCGGGGTGAGGTTCTCGCGCAGGCGGTGCCACCACAGCGACGGCGCGCTGCGGTAGGCGAACCACAGCGGGCCCGGCCGGGCCGAGACGGGCGTGGGGTCGGGGTGGCCCGGCGTGACCCCCGCGACGAGCCGGACCGCGACGATCAGCGATTTCGTCCACTCGCCGAGTGCCAAGGCGAGGGAGCCGAGCCGTAGCCGCTCGGGCGCGATCTCGTTCGGGTCGCGGTTCATCCGGGCCGTGCGGAACTTGGTGAGCGCGCCGCTGATCCGGTCGGTGTCGGGCAGCTCGCCGTCGCCGCGCAGCCAGTCGGCGGCCGCTTGGGCGCAGCCGGCCGTGGTGCGCAGCAGGTCGGCGGCGGCAGTCAGACCCGTGGCGCCGTGACCGTCGGCGAAGAACAGGTCGATGCTGCGGCCGAGCATCAGCCGGGTGGTGCCGGCGGCGAAGCTGAGCGCCCGGTCCTCGCGCCCGGCGGACGCGGGCCGCTGGGTGGGCGGCAGATGGGACGGCCGCAGGGCGTCGGCGGCCTCGGTGGCGTGCGGCAGCAGCGCGGCGAGCCGGTCCTTCGCGGTTTCGTCGCCGGACCAGCTTGCGGCGACCGCGGCGAGGCAGCCGGCGAGCGAGCCGATCGCGTCGGCGAGCTTCGTGCGGTAGGTGACCGGCGCGGGATCCGGCCAGAGCAGCAGTTCGGCGCCGGCGAGCAGCAGGACGGCGAGGGTGAGGCCGGTCAGGCGCTGCCACAGCGAGCCGGGGTCATACGGCGGGAAGCAGGGCAGGATGTACAGCAGTTGCAAGCCGGCGGCCAGGCCGACCAGGCGCGGGCCGCCGACGCCGACGAAGCTCACGGCGAAGCCGAGCACGAACATGCCGGCCGCGGCGGCCCAGTTGGTCACGGACAGCAGGGTGCCGAGTGCGATCAGCAGCCAGGCGACCGGCAGGACGGCGAGCAGGGTGCGGGCGCGCTGGGAGGGGCTGCCGGGAATCTGCGACAGCGCGCCGAGGGCGACCGTGCCGAACAGGGCGTACGGGGCCATGGCGGGGCTGTGGACGACGTACCGGCAGAAATAGAAAGCTACGCAGGCGACCAGGGTGATCCGGGCCGCCCGCTTGATGACGACGAGGCTGGGATCCCGGGCGAGAAGTCCCTTCATGGGCTCAAACTCTAAAGGGTGAAACGCGCTCATTCCGGTTACCGCGCGGGCCGACGATCAGGGTGTTGATCTCGCAGGCTCCCTGGTAAGAGTAGAGCGTAGTCGCGGGCGTGCCCGGAGCACTCCAAGATCATTTTATGCTGCCGCGATCGCGTCCAGGATCAGCGCGGCCACCTGGTCCGGGTGGGTGACCAGGACGGCGTGCGAAGCCTCGCCGACCTCGACGATGTCGCGCGCTCCGGCCCGCGCGGCCATGAAGCGCTGGACGTCGATCGGAATGTTGTGGTCGGCTCCGGCGAGCAGGAACCAGGACGGCAGGGTCTGCCACGCCGGTGTACCGGAGGCCTCGGTGAGCACCACGTCGCGGACCGGGCGTTGCGTCGCGGCCATCAGCCCGGCCTGCGCCGGCGGCAGGTCGGCCGCGAACTGCTCATGGAACAGCTCCGGTCGGATGTAGAGGTCGTTCGTCCCGTCGGCCAGCCGGACCGCCGTCAGTGTGGAGCCGAGCGTACTGCCCGAGTCCGGACCCTGCACGTCGCCGACACTCTCGCCTTCGACGGGAGCGAAAGCCGCGATATAGGCCAGCGCGCGGACATGGTCGTGGCCACGCGCGGCGTTGGTGATGACCGAGCCGCCGTACGAGTGGCCGGCGAGCACGACCGGTCCGTCGATCGAGGCGATCAGCGCCGACAGCGCCGCGGAGTCACTGGACAGGCTGCGTAAGGCATTGGGTGCGGCGATCACGTGATGGCCGGCCGCCTGCAGCAGCGCAATGACCCCGGACCAGCTGGCCGACTCGGCGAATGCGCCGTGCACCAGGACGACCGTCGTGTCAGACAAGAGGCTCGCCTCCATCGATAGCCAGCGAGACGCCGGTGAGGAACGGGGTGGTCATGGCAAATACGACAGCGCCGGCGACGTCGTCGGGCGTGCCGATCCGGCGGGCGGGGCTGGTCGTGGACCGCGTCGCGAACAGGCGCGCCTTCGCCTCGTCGCCGAGGGCGTCGTACGCGCCGGTGTCGATCGTCCCGGGTGAGATCGCGTTGACGCGGATCGGCGCGAGCTCGACCGCGAGACCGCGGGTCACCGCGTCGACGGCGGCATTCGTGGCGCCGACGGCGAGCATGCCGATCGCCGGCTTACGGGCCGATGAGCCGGAGAACAGCACGAAGGAGCCATCGGCGGGCATCCGTGGGGCGAAGTGTTTGGCGAGCAGCATGGGTCCGAGGACCTTGACGTTGAACGACGCGAGGATGACGTCGTGGTCGAGTGCGTCCACGGTGCCGCGGGCTCGGGCCGAGGCGGTCGAGACGACGTGGTCGACGCGGCCGAGGCGTTCGGCCAGTGCTGCCACGCTGGTTTCATCGGTCAGGTCGATCCGTTGCACGGCGATGTCCTGCTCGTCGTAGGCGGATGCCAGTTCGGCCGGGTTGCGGCCGGCCACCACGACGGTGGCGCCGGCAGTGTGCAGCGTCAGAGTGACGGCGCGGGCGATTCCGCTGCCGCGACCGATGACGAGCACGGTGCGACCGGTGAGCGTTGCACCCATCATGTTCTCCCTTGTTGTTCTCGGAATTCCTGGTCGGCCGGGCTGTGCTCAGGCCGGCAGTTCGATCTTCTGGAGGAACGCGCCGATGATTCCGGCGACCTGGTTGAGCGCGGTTTCCAGCAGGAAGTGCCCACCGGGCAGTAGGTGGATCTCCGTCTCCGGCACGTCGGTGGCGAATGCCCGTGCGCCGTCCGGGCCGAAGATCGGGTCGTCCTGACCCCAGACGGCGAGGACCGGTGGCTGGACGCGGCGCAGGTAGGCGTGCAGCTCCGGGTACATCGCCGGGTTGGTCCGGTAATCGCGGAACAGCGCCAGCTGGATCTCATCGTTGCCCAGGCGGGCCAGCAGCGCATAGTCGTGTTCCCAGGTGTCCGGGCTGACCAGGCTCTCGTCAGGGGCGCCGGTGAGGTACTGCCACCTGGTGGCTTCCCGTGTCAGGGCGGTGCGGATGTTCGCCTCGGTCTCCGGGGTCTGCTCCTGCTGGTAGGCCCAGACGGTCTGCCAGAAGCCCTCGATGAAGCCGGCGTCGTAGCCGTTGCCGTTCTGGCTGATGATCGCGGTGATCGCTTCCGGGTCGCGCAGGGATAGTCGCCAGCCGATCGGTGCGCCGTAGTCCTGCACGTAGATGGCGTAGCGGGTTACCCCCAGTTGGTTCAGCAGCCCCGACGTCAGGTCGGTCAGGGCGTCGAAGGTGTATGCGAACTCGTCGGCGGCGGGCGCGTCGGAAAGGCCGAACCCAAGGTGGTCGGGTGCGATCACGTGGTAGCGATCGGCCAGGACCGGAATCAGGTTGCGGAACATGAACGAGCTTGTGGGAAAGCCGTGCAGGAGGACGAGCACGGGTGCGTCGGCGGGACCGGCCGCACGGTAGAAGAGCCGGTGGCCGTCGACGGTCGTGTAGCGGTGGTGAACCTCGATCACGTCTAACCTCTCTGGCGCGCTTTGGCGGTTAGACCACATCATGCCCGGTGTAACCTGTCAAGCATGGAATGGCGGTTAGATTTGGATCGCGTGGATGAGCAGTTCCTGTTGGAGCTGCTGAACAGCACGCCCGTCGTGGATGGCGTCGCGCTCGACGAGTTCGCCGACCCGGACACCGGCTGCGCATGGCTCGAGGCACGTGGCTGGGACGCCACGCCCGAGGAGTGGCGAGCGGTCCGCGATGCACGGGACGATCTTCAAGCCGTTATTCGTGGCACTGCCGAGCCGGCCACGCTCACCAGGTGGCTCGCGCAACTCAGCTGGAAGCCCACGCTGGACACCAGCGGTGTCCACTGGGAGTGCAGCGAGCCGCCCGGGCGGACAGCGGCGGCAGCGGCAGTCCTCGCCTGGAGCGCCTTGCTGGCGTCGAGTCCTGGCCGGCTGCGCCCGTGCGGCAATCCGGAGTGCCGCCTGTTCCTGATCGACCACAGCAAACCCAACAGCGCCCGCTGGTGCTCCATGGCGGTGTGCGGAAACCGGATGAAGGCCCGCAGGCATTACGACCGCGTACGTCAGTCGCGGTGACCGGGTCCACGGACGGCCGGCCGGGGAGGCGCTGGGAATTCTCGATACGCCAATCCGACGCCGTCCGATGGATGACAGCCCGATGCGGGCGCGTCTCATAACCTCAACGCGATCGAAGTTGATCTATTGAGGAGAGCTATGCGTATCGCCAGACTGCCCACCGCGATCGCCACCGTCGCACTGTCCCTGCTCACCCTGCTCGTCGCCCCGGCGGCAGCGCAGGCCGCCGGCCCGATCTACATCAGCGTGCTCAAGCCGACCAGCATCAGCCGACCAGGGTTCTCGACATGACCGGCTGGTCGATGGAGAACATGACCCAGGCGCAGTTGTGGATTTACCGCAACCAGGACGAGGTGCGTAACCAGCGCTGGTACGTCGACCTCATGTACAAGGACTCCGGCATGGGCGTCTACCACCTGCGCAACGCGCTGAGCAACAAGTGCCTGGACCGCCGCCTCGACGGCTCACTGGACAACGGGGACGTAGTGCAGCAGTACACCTGCAACAACTCGAGCAAGAACCAGCAGTGGCGCGCCCACATGATTCCCCAGCAGACCGGTGACACGAACCTGAACTGGGTCCGCCTGGAGAATATGTCCGACGGCCGGTGCCTCGACGTCACCAATGCCAGTCACACCGACGGCGCGAAGCTACAGGTATGGGACTGCGGCTGGGCCTGGAACCAGCGCTGGAACATCTACTGACCGGAGACCACGGAGTTCACTGGTAGCGGCCGGGCGTGGTGATCGCCGGGCAGCCGCACCGTCGCCGGACCGGCGCGGCTGTCCGAGGACGCGTGGACACGGCGTAGGTGATCCTGACCACAACACCAAGATCAAGATCACTACCGCGGCTACCGCCGGTGAGCTGCTCGACCCACGGTCACGACCGTGCTCGTGCGGTGCCGGCCCAGCTACCCGCTCCAGGCACGTCCGTGGGACGCAGTGCCGGTCCCAGGCCGCCCACAGCCCGGCGTACGTATCGCCGCGAGCCAGGAGTTCGTCGTGCGAGCCGACCTCAGTGACGCGTCGTCGGCGAGGACCGCGATCCGGTCGCATGCGCGGGCCTGGGTCGGCCGGTGCGCGACGACATGGCGGTGCGGCCGCCGACCAGCGCGGCGGCCGCGGCTTCCAGGTCGGCGGGGCGCCCGCGCTGCCGGCCTCGGCGGTGGCCTCGTCGAGGACGACCACGGGACCGCTCACGCCAGCGGTTTGCCGCCGGTCACCCCGAGCACCTCGCCGGTGATGTAACTGGACTCCTGCGAGGCGAAGAAGACATACGCGGGTGCCAGTTCGGCTGGCTGTCCGGCGCGCGCCATCGGGGTGTCCTCGCCGAACGACTCTACTTTCTCCTTGGGCATGGTGGCCGGGATCAGTGGCGTCCAGATCGGTCCGGGTGCCACGGCATTGACCCGGATGCCCTTGTCCGCGAGGCCGGCGCCGAGCGCTTTGGTGAAGGCGACGATGCCGGCCTTGGTGGTGGCGTAGTCGAGCAGGTTCGGCGACGGGTCGTACGCCTGGATCGACGCGGTGTTGATGATCGTGGAACCCGGCCGCATGTGCGGTACCGCCGCTTTGCTCAGCCAGAACATTGCGTACAAGTTGGTCTTCATCACCCGGTCGAACTGCTCGGTGGTGATGTCGAGCAGGCCGCTGTCCTGCGACATCTGGTATGCGGCGTTGTTGACCAGGATGTCGAGGCCGCCGAGGTCGTTGACCGCCTTCGCCACGATGTCCGCGCAATGGTGTTCGTCGCGGATGTCGCCGGGTGCGGTCACCACTTTGCGGCCCGCCTTCTCGACAAGCTGCGCGGTCTCCCGGGCGTCGTCCTCCTCCTCGGGCAGATAGGAGATCAGCACGTCGGCGCCTTCGCGGGCGAAGGCGATGGCCACGGCGCGGCCGATCCCGGAGTCCCCGCCGGTGATGATGGCCCGCTTGCCGTCGAGCCGGCCAGTTCCGTGATAGCTGTCCTCGCCGTGGTCCGGCTCGACGTCCATCTCGCCGGTGATCCCGGGGTGCGGGATCCGGCTGCTGTCCTGCGCGTCCGGGGTCCGGTACTGATCTTGGGGATCCTGGGTCTCGTACTGGTTGTCGGGCACGGGTGCCACCTTCCTGATCGGTGAACAAATTGGCTTCCCGCAGTGGGCGGAATTAGTCCTCGTAATCATGATTTACCGGAATCGCCGTACCGGTCGTGCACGGTCCAGGCGGGAACGCAGATATCCTCGATCTCGGCCAAGGCGCGGCGCTTGTCGTCGAGCATCGTGCACCTCTTCTTCGGCGGCGGTGTCAGTTTTGCCGTGATCCAGGCTGGTCCGGTCGTGACCGTCCTGCTCGCGCCGGAGTCGATCACGGACGTCGATCAGGTTGTGGTGGATGCCCAGTGGCAGTTCCTCGACGAGCCGCAACGGGCGCTTGTCGGGAGGCTGGAGACGAGTGTGGTTCACCAGGTCGTGCCGGCTGGCGGGAGAGCTGGCGCCTCGCAGTGCCGCGGCCACCTGCCCCCATTGAGTGCTGTCCATGGCGCTGCCTACCCCGCCATAGCGCTCTAACGCTACGACCGCAGCTCATCCGGACCCAGCGGCAGACTTCAGCGTTTCATACTTTACCGGGCCATGTTGTCCGCTCCTGGCAAGGCGTCGAGATGGCCGTGCGAGGCGACGACACGCACTTCGAGTTCGGCGGCCCGGACGTACTGTGCCTGCAACTGCTCACCCTGCGCCTGACATTCGACACCGGCTCGACACTGGCCGTCACCACGTACCAGGACGATGACGCGTTCGGGCTGGCGATCGGCAGCTCCAGCAATGGGCCCGGCGAGGAGATGGGCACGGGATACCGGTCACGATCCTCGCCTGAGTTACCCGCCGGTCAGATCGAGGAAGCAGCGGTTTACCTGGATGGTGCCTTGCTTGCCGAGGTGACTCTTCGAGTGGGAGGGCAGCAGGTGGTGCTCATCGCCGGCGAGGCGGACGAAAACAGTCCGGCCGACTCGTATGGCATCGCCTCGGCGAGTCCGTACTTGTCTTCCCCCCGACCGAGTGATGCAAGAGCGATGTCCTGGACGCCGACCCGTACGCCCCTCGGATTCGTCACCCGACAGTACCCGTGATCGGATATCCGCTTCGCGGCAGTTGAGCA
The DNA here is from genome assembly GCF_016862095.1 of Actinoplanes cyaneus. GTDB lineage: Bacteria > Actinomycetota > Actinomycetes > Mycobacteriales > Micromonosporaceae > Actinoplanes > Actinoplanes cyaneus. Next base: position 7,160 of record NZ_BOMH01000106.1, on the reverse strand, counting down.
CCTACACGTCCAGGTCCACCATGCAGCCGGACCAGTGACGTGGGGTAGGTCGGTAGGTGTCTGCCACCCGCAACCGTACTTCGTCCTCAGGGCGCAGCAGGCGAGCGTAGAACCGCTTGGGCGGGGCGTTCACCATCCGCTGGAAGTTAGCACGGGACAAAGCCGCTGAGGGGTCGCGCGGGTCCATTAGAACACCCCCTTGAAGGGTGAGTAGCTGTCAGGTGCCGAGGGGCTTTACGCGGTCATTAATGCCGCCGACAGCGCGGATCGAAGCAGCACGTTAACTGATGTAAGCCAACTTCTCAAGCGCGCGAAAAGAATCGCTCACGCCGTCATGTAAGCATCAATCTCGGCGGAACGCCCAAGCTGTCTCTTACTGTGCACTTGAACCATGGACGCTCATTGTGGAACAGTTACCGAATTTGCCGCGGGGCCGCCGAGTCGGCCCGGATAATCGACTACGTGCGAGCGGAGGGGAACAACGCGCTCGCCGACATCGTGCGGGCGGTAGTCGGTACCTGAACGCGTACGAACATCGACTCCCACACAGGACCGCATGACCTGATTGGACCCCGCAACCAAGGCATGAGCCGACGCGAAGCCGCCGCACACCACGACGGGGACCTGCCAGCCCTCATCTTCCAGGATTACGCATGGCCGCGGCTGGTCCATGTCGATGATCGACGGGTCGGCTTCGTGACGGCTTTCCTGGACATCCCGTGGGCTCCTGAACGAGATCCCCATGACCGGAGCTCTGGTGTCTGGCGGTTGAACATCGCTGCCGACGCTCAAGGCAAAAGGTGTGGGCGTTCCGCCGTCGAAGCGGCATGTCAGGAGATTCGTGACCGCGGCGGCCACCAAGCATTTGTCACCCACGAGCCCCGCGCCGGAGCCCCGGAGGCCGTTTACTTCAAGCTGGGATTCCGGCCGACCGGGGAGCGCAGCGGGAGCCAAACGGTCGCAGTCGTAGGTCTCCGAGTCGTCGGCGGGCTCGCATGACTTTAAAATAGGCAATCAGCTCGACCGTCGACGCAATTCCGGCGCCAAACGCAACGCACTCTCATCGGCAGCTGAGTGCACGCGGTCATGACTGGCGGGGTCCATCTTGACTACGTTTGGTGACTGCGAGCTGCGGTAGATGCTTCGCTGATGGGGAGCAGTGCGATGGTAAGGGGGACTCGTTCTTTGGGAACGTGGGCCGAGCTGTTATGCCTGGGAGCAGCGTCGGTTCTCTCAGCGAGAGTGTTTGTGCTGCTCGTTGGCTGTTGTCATCCGCCGTGGGGAGCACTGCGGCGATGAAGTCGGCGTTCCTGGCACGGGTCGTGTGGTGCTGCTCCCCAAAACCGGTGATCGGTGGGGAAGCAGAGGGGGTGGTCACCGGCAGCGCTGAACGGTGTCGAACGGCGTTCAACGACGTCGGGTAGCGTCGCCTGACCAGGATAAACTTGCGTTTTTCCTGGTCAGTCGCTTGAACGAACTGCGTTCACACAGGAGCGCTCCACGAACAGCGCCCAACAGCGCTGAAGAGGACGTTTGTGCAGCTCAACAGCCCGAACGGCCTGACTTCTTTGCGATGTCTGCTCCAGTGAGCTCTCGTTCATGACGGAGGACTCTGTCGAGCGTTCCGGCGCCGGCTTAGTGGGTGTTCGCTCAGAGCTGTCGAGCGCGAGCTCGAAGGTGGCCGGGTCGTAGCAGGCGTAGCCGAACCTGGTGGCGATCACGACCTCGTCGTGGAAGCCCTTTCCGGCTCGGCTGGCTGGAGTTTCCGCAGCACCTCCGGGATGCGGCGGATGACCTCCAGCTCGTCGTCGTCGAGGTCGCGGATCGCGCGGGCTATCCCGGCGGCCCGCGCTAGGCGAGCGCTTGCCAGCGCGTCGGCGCCGGCCGTGGTCAGAGTCAGCATGACCTGGCGACGGTCGGCGTCATGCCGGCCGAGGGCGACCAGTGCCTGATCGGCCAGCAGGCCGACCGTGCGGGCCATTGACTGGTGCTTGACCTGCTCGAGCCGGGCCAGGTCGGCGATCGACAGTGGCCCCGAGCGGGCCAGGTGACCGAGCACCGCGGCCTGCCCGGGCGGCATTTCGTCGTGGACGCGAGCGCGGCGCACGAAGTCGCCGATCGCCGCGCGCAGCTCTTCGGCGAGATCCAGGTCACTCATGCCGACAAACATACAGCATTGCTGTACTGTTCCCCGAAGTGCAGCAATGCTGCACATCTGAGCTGAGGAGCATGAGATGACCTACGACCCGTACGCCCTGGCCTTCCCCGCCCCGGCGTTCACCGTCACCAGCAAAGACTTCACCGACGGCGGGGCCCTGCCCGACTCCGCCTACCAGCCGCGCAACGAGTCACCCGAGCTGTCCTGGGGCCCGCTGCCCGAAGGCACGCGGAGCCTGGTGGTGACCGCGTTCGACGCCGACGCCCCGATCCCCGGCGGGCTCTGGCACTGGGCGGTCAAGGACATCCCGGCCACCCTGAACGGACTTGCTCACGGCGCCGGCGCCGGCACCGCACTGGTCAACGACCTCGGCAGCACCGGCTACGCCGGGGTCAACCCGCCGCCCGGCACCGGCACCCACCGGCTGTTCATCTGCGTCACCGCGCTCGCCGTCGCATCGCTGGAACTGCCCGAAGGTGCCAGCCGGGCACTGCTGAACATCACGCTGATCCCGCACACCCTGGGCCGGGCGATCATCATCGGGACCAGCACGCCGCGCTGACGCGCAGCCTCGACCTGTAAAGCCCTTCGTAACAGGAAAAGACCCACATGAACATCTCTCTGACCCGTCGTGCCCTCGCGACCGCCGCCCAGCGTTTCGTGCCTTTCTCCCGGTCTGGGTGGCGAGCGCGGACGGCCCGATCGCGATCACGGCCAACGAACTCCGCCGACTGTTCCACGCCCTGGTCATCGAACCGGCCAGAGGGTCGGCAGACGCTATTGCTTGGTCCAATTACCGGCGTCGCCATCAAGCTGCCGCCAAGACCAGCCACTACGCCGGCAAGCTCTCGCAGAACCCTAAAACGGATCTCTTGCGGTAACGGGCTCGGTCTCGCTGTGGACCCGGATGCCCAGTCCGAAGCCTGGCAAGTGAGAAGTCTGGCGGCCTTTTCGTCTGTCAACCGGGCGGCGAGATTGCGGTCTGGACGAAGCCGCCCCTACTGCCGCGAGTGGTGCGCTCGGTGGAGAGGTGTGCGGGGGCGGGGGCGGGGGCGAGCTTTCACAGGACTTCGCCCCTCCGTTCGCGGCTGGTATTTCAGGCTTTCTTCTGTCGGCCGACTGGGATGTTGAATCCCTGTTCGCGTAGCTGATTAGCCCAGTTCCCGATCGTGCCGATCGACTTGCCGTACTTCTCGGCGAGTGCTTTGAAGGAGCCTGCGGCGGCGAGGTCGGCGAGGAATTGGTCACCGCCGGGCCGGTCCTTTCGGGGTGCCGGGGCTGGTTCTGCCGGTTTCGCGGTTGCGGGGGATCTGGTCGCCTTAGCGGCACGCCGACCGGTTGTGGCCCGGTCTCGCCGGGGTCTGGGTTCCGAGATCGGTTCGGCGATCGGCTCCGGCTTCGACGCGACGGTGATCTCAGGTTGAGCCGCAGCTGCAAGCTCGGCGACGTGCACGGTCGCTGCTGCGGTCTCGTCTTCTGAGGCGGCCGCTTCGTGCTCGGCGATAGCTTGCGTGCGGCTATCGTCGGGTGTGACTTCCGCCGGCGCTTCTGCGACCGCCGGTACCGCAGCGGCGGTTTCGTGCACGGTTGCGGGAGCGCCGTTGGTGTCCGTCAGCGCCGCCGACAACCAGGTCATGACGCGTTGTTGGGCATTCGGGTCGAGTGGGGACAGCAGCTCGTACGCGACCTGCATCGCCTGGAGTTCTTGCAAAGGCATGCTTTCTCCGTCTTCGTTGTGTGGTCAGGCAACAGCGGCATCGTCAACATGGGGCGAGAGGCTTGGAGTGCCGATGATTACGGCGAGCACGTCCTCGAACCGAGGCTGGCATGTTCCGCGACCGGCTGCGCTGTCACTGCGCGGGACTGTGTTGGCGGCTGTATCGTCGCTCATGATGGTCGCCTGCCGAACCTGCATTCGTGTCATGCGGTCGGGTCCGCCGGTCAGGCGGCCGTGACTGAGCGGTCGGTCGGGTTCGGGGTTACCGCTTGGCGTGGAACGCTTCGACGATGGAGCTGGGGATACGGCCTCGTTCGGACACTTCGTAGCCGTTCTTCGTCGCCCATTGCCGGATGGCCTGATTCTGGTCTCGGTTGGACCGGGCCGGCGCTGCTGCGGTCCTGGAGGTGATCCGGCTGTTGCCGTTGGTGCGGCCGGCCTTGGCGGCGACCGCCAGATACGGATCGAGGGCCTTGCGGAGTTTTCCGGCGTTCTTGTCGGACAGGTCGATGGTGTAGTTGATCCCATCGAGCCCGAATTCGATTGTCCCGTCGGCGTCACCGCCGTCGAGGTCATCGGTCAGCACCGTGATGACTTGTTTGGCCACGATTTTCCGCTCCTGTAAGCGCGGCGCCATGCCGCAGTAGACAACGATTCACACAATCATAGACGCTACGATTTTCTGGCCGCCGTGTGCATTGAACCTTTCCATCCCGCATAGCGATTGGCTTCGGCGTGGCGCAGCACAAGGATGGTCTGCACGATCGCAGGCAGCAACGCAGCCGGACCAGAATCTTCCAGGTCTTGAGCGCGGCGCTTGCCCGCTCACCGAGGGCGCGGACCTTCGGCATGCGCCCAAACGACCCCCTGTGCCGACGTGGCAGCTTCGGCCGGAACCGGAGCCGTTTCAACGGAGTGCGCACGCGCCGCCGACCGAGCGGCGACCTGACCGACCAGCGGTCACGCGGTTGCGGACCTTCAACCCGGCTCGACGTGCTGAACTTCCGACGTGAGTGCACCGATGTCCGGCGCCAGAACGTGCGGCAAGCGAGGCAACTACGCGTCGTGGAATGGGGCCGGTTCGGGTGGGATCCGCTTGGACATCAGGCAGAACTCTGCTGATGTGCACGGGAGTGAGGTACCGCAATTGCCGCAATCCCATGATGTCTTCTCAGGGCGATGGTCGCCGACGCCGAAATTCCGGGTCGGTCACCGGACTGTGACTCCCGTCAGGCTGTTGCGTGGTGCGCTCGGATTACCGGGGCGGCGGATGGCTGATTTGGAGGCGATCGCCGCCGCCGTCGTCGTATCTCAAATGCCGAGCGGGACGGTGATCAAGACCCCATACGCACCCGATTTCCTGCTGGAGGGCGGCACCTCCGAGGCTGGCCCACTCTAGGGGGTGAAACACCTCAAAAAGCATTATAGCCGGACGAAACTTATCATTACCGTGCGAGTGTGACGATCAATCGAACTCATACGGACACGTATAGTGACCGCTTCCGGATCCGGGAGTCGTTCGCCGTGGCTCTGGCCGGGTTGCTCACGCTGCCCGCGGTCACCATCGCGCAGCCCTCAGCCGCTGCGCTGCCGGCACTGGTCGCACACCGCTTTGCGGGCGGTGACGCCCGGCAGGCCGCGGCCGTGCCCGGCGTGGACGGACGGGTCGCGATGCGGCCGGATGGCAAAGTCTTCGCCACCGTGAGTGACGCGGCGGTGCGGCAGTGGAGCACGGCGACCGGCCGCCGGGTCGGATCGCCGATCACCGGCCTCACCGGAAAGGTCCATGCCATCGAGTTCAGCGAGGACGGCAAGCTACTGGCGGTCGCCGACGACGGCGGGGTGGCGCTGTGGAATGCCGCAACCGGGCAGCGGTCCGGATCCCCGCTGATCAGTCATGCCGGGCCGGTGCGCTCGGTCGCCTTCGACTCCGGCGGCCGGCTGCTGGCCACAGCTGGCGACGACGGGACGGCACGGCTGTGGGATCTAGCCGACCGGCGCCTGCTGCACACGCTGACCGGGCAGGCCGGGGCGGTGAGGTCGGTGGTGTTCAGCCAAGACGGCAAACGCCTCGCGACCGCAGCCACCGACAGCACTGTGCGGCTGTGGCAAGCGGACAGCGGACGGCCGATCGGCAATGCACTGATCGTGAGCCCCGGCCCGGTCTATGCAACGAGTTTCAGTCCCGACAGTAAACTCCTGGCGGCCTCCGGTGGCGGCAACGCCGTGCGGTTCTGGAACTCGGCCACCGGCGAACCCGCGGGCGAACCGATCGCGGCCGGCCCCGGGCCGGTGTATGCCCTCACGTTCAGCCGTGGGACCAGACTGCTGGCCACGTCCTCCGGCGGAGACAACACCGTGCGACTGTGGGACACGGCGACCCGCCGCCCGGTTGCCGCGCCGCTCGCCGGGCACACCGGACCGGTGCGCGCCATGCGCTTCGGCCCGGACGGGAAACTACTGACCACCGGCAGCGACGACGGAACCGTGCGGTTGTGGGACACGGTGACCGGACGTGCGCACGGTGCGCCGCTGGTCGGGCACCAGGGGCCGGTCTGGGCGTTGCGGATCAGCCGGAACGGCACATGCCTGGTCACCGCGGGCGCGGACGCCAAGGTCAGGCTGTGGAGACTGCCCCGCCGGAAAACGGTCTCCTCTCGGCACGCCCCAAAGGCGGCCCGGTCCAGGCTGATCCAATGCGGTGCAGCCTGACCGGACCTCGAGCAGCGTTCGCCAGTGATCAATAGCCACAGGCAAGCAGTGAGCCGCTGGCATGTTAAAGAACTGAGCTGCGTTCCCGGTTTCGGGGGCGCAGTTCATTCACATCGGCGGTGCGTGCTGGTCAATCACCGTCGACGACGAAGCGTTCGACGTGACCGACCCACTGCTGCCCCTGCGGCGCCATGCCGTCGGTCCATGGCGTCCACGTCACCACGTCGCCGTCCCAGCGTACCGATTTGAGGGTCTTACCGGCCGCGCTCAGGGTCGGCGGCGTATCGTGGCGGTCGCTAGTTGCCACGGCTTTGCCATTTTTGTCGGTCGCCACGACCCAGTATCAAGCATCAGCACCATCAATTTCGAATTTCACGTACGCTTTGCGCCTGCGGTCCGGGCTCGTCTTGGCCGAGCCCTGTTTACGTAGGACGCACCGAGCAGAACGAGAAGGCGTCAACGCCGCAGCCAGCTGACGGACCCGACCACGTCGCCGGCGGTGCTGACAAACCCGTGGCGGCCGGCGGGTTGAAGCCATAGCGTCGCGTCGTGATCTATGAGCCATTTTCATCC
>NZ_BOMH01000105.1 GCF_016862095.1 Actinoplanes cyaneus | reverse complement strand
CTGACCCCGCCGCCCGCCGCCGGTTGATCTGGCGTCTTGCCGGCGTACGCAGGTACGCCGCGCACGTACGCGCGGTCCGGGCGCTGTTGAGCCACGAGTGATCGCGGTGATCCGGGTCCGGCGCACCGCTGCGGTGCTACCGCTTCCCGGATGAACCGGCAGGACTGCGGCACGTGGTGGTGACGGCGGTCTCCTGAACTTCGCGCCGTCACCGCCGTCGGACACTGCGGGAGACGCCGCGCGCCCCGTCCGCGCGGCGCCCCCCGCAGGGCGGCGCGTTCCGGCTCGTCCGGGGCGACCCGGCCGTCAGCAGCCTGTCATCGAGGGGAGAGGCACCATGCGCGTGGTCATCCGTGCCGCCCGGGGCCGCGGATCCGGTCCGGGCGCGCGTCCGCTCCGGCCGGCGCGCGGACCGGTCCGGAGCGTCTCGACCGGCCGCCGGACGGAGATCCCGCGGCCTGTCGCGGGGCCGAACAGCATGCCGCTCCAGAATCCGTACCGCCATGACCGGTGACCTCGCCCGCGCCGCGCGCGATGGTGACGATGTCGCCTTCGCCGCGCTGATCGAGCAGCACCGGGCGAGTATGCGGGCCGTGGCGATCGCTCTGCTCGGGTACGTCGACGAGGCCGACGACGTGGTGCAGGACGCCGTGCTCGTAGCCCTGCGCCGGCTGCCCGCCCTGCGCGACCCGGAGGCGGCCGGCGCCTGGTTGCGAGCGATCGTGCGCAACAACTGCCTCATGGTGCTGCGCGCGCGCCGGGCCGTGCCGGTGGCCGAGCCCGAGCCGCTGCTGCCGGCCGCCGTGGACCTCGGCCCGGACGAACTGCTCGACCGGGCCGCCACCCGCGACTGGGTGCGCCATGCCGTGGACGCGTTGCCGCGGCCGGTCCGCGAGGTCACGGTGCTGCGCTACTTCACCGGCTGCTCCTCGTACCGGCAGATCGCCGAACTCTGCGCGATACCCGAGCACACCGTCCGCAGCCGGCTGCGCGACGGCAGGCAGGCCCTGCGCCGATCGCTGAACGAGACAGCCGAGACGGCACACCCGGATTTCCGTACGGCCGTCTCGGCGAGCCATGACAGGGCCGAGGCGACGATCGAAGCCGCCCACCGCGGCGACTTCCCTCACCTGCTGCGCGATGCCTATCACCCGGACGGCCGACTGGTCGTCTCCGGCGGCCTCACCGGCGACCTGCAGAAAACACTCATGACACTGATGGACTACACGCTCGGCGCCGGTGTCCGGATGCGACTCGCACGCACGACGGCCAGCCGGGAGGTCATGGTCTGGGAGACCCACTTCCTGAACCCACCGGAGGCGCCGGAGCACTGCCCGCCGGGAATGGTGTGGCTGCACAGCCTGCGAGCGGGCCGCACCGAGAGACTGCGCCTGGCCTACCGTACGGCGATCGCATGACATGTGACGCTCGTCATGCCGGCGAGCACGCACTTTCGCTCCCGCCGGCGCATCCCGTTCCCGAGGCAAGCTCATCTGAGACATCGGGAGACAGCGCCATGAAGGAACAGTTCGCCGAGATCAACGGCGTGAACCTGCACTACTACGTCACGGGCAGCGGGCCCGTTCTGCTGGTGCCGGCCCCGGGCTGGGGACCCTCGGTCCAGTACCTGATCCCCCTCACCGTCCTGGAGAAGCACTGCACCGTGGTCTACTTCGACACCCGGCACAGCGGGAAGTCGTCCGGCCCGGAAAGCGCCGATCAATACACCCTCGAACATTTCGTCGCCGACATCGAGGCGCTGCGCGTTCACCTCGGTGCTCCGAAGATCTTCCTGGCCGGGCATTCCGCGGGCGGACATCAGGCGCTGGCCTACGGCATCGAACATCCGGAGAACCTGCTCGGGATCATCGCCATCGACGCCAACGCCGCACTCGACGACGTGCGGGCCGCGGAAATGATGAAGATGATCGAGAAGCGGCGGACCGAACCGTTCTACCGGGCTCACCCGACCTACATCGACGACGCCATGGCGGCGATGACGGGTCGTGGCGGCGATGCGCTCACCATCCAGGACATCCTCGACCGGACCGGCGCACTCTACTTCCACGACCCCGAGCTCGCCGCCGGCGCCTTCGCCAGGATGGAATTCGACGAGCAGGTGCTCCACTACTCCCAGGCGTCCGGATTCCAGAGCCGTGACCTGCTGCCCGACCTGCACCGCATCACCGCACCGACGCTGATCGTCGTAGGTGACGACGACTTCCAGTGCGATCCGGTGTCGCAGGGCATGCGAATGCACGAGAACCTTCCGGCCTCGACCTTGGCGATCATCAAGGACAGCGGTCACTTCCCCTGGCTGGAGCAGCCGGCGGCCTTCGACGCGGCCTGCACCGCCTGGTTCGGTGAGCTGAACGTCCCGCTCGCGTGAACCCGCCGCCGGCCGGCTGATACGTCGGTCATGAGCGATCGCGGCAACTCACCGTTGGTGAGCAGCTTCGTTGGGCTTGCCGCATGGCGCGCGGTGTCGAACGAACCAGGGCGTGCTCCTCGCCGCCTCCCGGCTGGTCGTGCCGGCCTGAGACATCGGGTCCGGCGCGACCAGCCGGTATGGGCGCCGGCGTGCCGGGACGCGTCGATTCGGGGCGGATGACGTGTCCCGGCCGCTACCGATCAGCCGCCGAGGCCTGGCGTCGTCAACGTTTTGTCGGCGTTGCGTCGGCGCCCACCCGGTCGAATGGTCGTCATGACCGACACGATCACCACCTCCTCGATCCTGGCCGACCTCGCCGACCGGGCCGCCATCGCCGACACCCTGCACCGCTACACCGCCGGCCTGGACCTCAACGACGCCGAGCTGCTGT
>NZ_BOMH01000104.1 GCF_016862095.1 Actinoplanes cyaneus | reverse complement strand
CGTCCGACCGGGTCCCCCGGCGGACGGGCCCTGCCGTGCCGGTGCGGGCCGAGGCGCCGGATCAACCGGTGGCCGACCGGAGCCGTCCGCCGCCGACGGCGCGCCGCAGACCTGCTCGGTCCGGTCCGCCCGCCGGAGGTTCACCATGCCCGGGCCCTGAAGGCAGTCCAACTCATCCATGAGGCACTCGGCGCGGAAACGCGCAGCCCTCGCCGTGGCCGGAGCAGAAGCTCAGCATGCGTTGCCAGCGGTTGCCGGACTCAGCGGGACGCGCCACCGAACCTTTCTTGACAGTCCCCTTCCGGGGACTTGACCATCGCTGGCGACGGGGCTGGGCATGCCCCCCGAATTTAGGCCGCTCAGCCCGGACCCGCCCTACGGTCGAGTAAACGGCAACCCGGTCGGCGCCTGAAGCCGAGCGGTCGTCCTCTGCGGGAGTGCGACTTCCCCGGGGAGCCGATGTGAGTCATTGGACGTACCTGTTCCCAGATGGCCGTGGAGGCAAGGCTCCGTCGGCGCCCACTGCCGCACGGCGGGGCGGCCGAGGAGACATCACGCGTCAGATCGGGCCTCTAGCCGTGCACAGGTGGTCAATCCCTGTTCGCGAAGTACTCGGGCCGGGGCGATCGGGGACGCGACGGCGACGGTGACCGCCCTGTCCCTGAGGCGGACCCGGTCGTCGGAGATCTCTGCCGCCGGGGTAGAAAAAATCTCTCGAAACGGGCGCAACAACGTGCGGCTGCTCGCATAGTGATGAGCGGCAGGTGTGTGCAGCCGGTGAGGCCAGAACTCTGACTTTCCTCCGAAAGCGGGACTGTTATGGCGGCGACGACTTCTTCCACACAGGCAGCTCTGAAGACCAGTGGCCGACGGCGCTCGTTCGCTGACCTGAGCGTCAACATCAAGATCATCGCGGCGGTCACGACCGCGGCGCTGGTCGCGTTGATCGTCGGACTTCTCGGGCTGACATCGTTGAGCGACGCGAGCAACTCCGCACAAATGATCTACACCAGCAACGTCGCGAGCATCAAAGCGGTCGGGCAGTTGAAGGCCGTGGTGTTGCAGGCCCGGGTGGACACCGCGAACCAGGCACTGTCGGTCGACGCAGCCTCGACCAAGAAGTTCACCGATTCCTACACTGCCGATCTGCAGGCCTTCACAACCGCGATGGCCGCCTACCGGGCCAGTAACCCCGCTTCGGACGCCGCTCTGATCGACCAGTTGCAGGCCGACTGGGACGCCTACACCGACATCGCCACGAACAAGCTGATCCCACTCGGCAAGCGCAGCGCGCTCGCCGAATGGGCCCAGATCCGCGGCACGGAAGTGCTGCCCATCCTGACGGAAGTCTTCGACATCCTCGCCACCATGGACGACAAAGAGACCGCGGACGCGGCGAAGAACGCCGACGCGGCGAAGGCCGGTTACGAGTCCAGCCGGACCGTCTCGATCATCACCCTGACCGTCGGCCTCATCGTCGCCCTGGCGATCGGTCTCTTCGTCGCACGCAAGATCGTCCAGTCGCTGACCAAGGTTACCTACGTATGCGACGGACTCGCCGACGGCGACCTGACCCGCAACACCGGCCTGGACAGCCACGACGAACCCGGCCGGATGGCACGGGCCCTGGACAGCGCCATCGCCAAACTGCGGCAGACGATCACCACGATCGAAGGATCCGCGACCTCACTCGCCGGCGCCTCCGAACAGATGAGCAGCACCGCCGCGAACATCGCCGCGTCCGCCGAGCAGACATCGGCGCAGGCGGTAGCGGTGTCCGCCGCGGCCGAGGAGGTGTCGCGCAGCGTCGAGACGGTGTCGGCAGGCAGCGAAGAGATGGGCGCCTCGATCCGGGAGATCTCACAAAACGCGTCCGAGGCCGCCCGGGTCGCCTCGGACGCGGTCACCATCACCGCCAGGACGGCGGCCACGATGAACAAGCTCGGCACTTCCTCCGCCGAGATCGGCAACGTCATCAAGACGATCACCGCGATCGCCGAGCAGACCAACCTGCTGGCCTTGAACGCCACCATCGAGGCCGCCCGCGCCGGGGAGATGGGCAAAGGATTCGCCGTGGTGGCCTCCGAGGTCAAGGACCTCGCTCAGGAAACCGCCCGCGCCACCGAGGACATCTCCCGCCGGGTCGAGGCCATCCAGGCCGACACCAGCGGCGCGGTCACCGCCATCGAGGAAATCTCCACGGTCATCGAACGCATCAGCGAGTTCCAGACCACCATCGCCTCCGCCGTGGAGGAACAGACCGCCACCACCGCCGAGATGAACCGAAGCGTCAGCGAAGCGGCCACCGGCAGCGGCGAGATCGCCCAGAACATCACCGGCGTCGCCGAAGCCGCCCGGATGACCAGCCAGGGTGTCACCGAGACCCAGCACGCCACCACCGAACTCGCCCGCATGTCCACCGAACTCAGCGGCCTGGTCGCCACCTTCCGCATCTGACCTGCCGCCCAACCGACCCACGAGCTTGCGCAAGGGCGAGGTCGAGCCCGCCCATGCCCAGGCGAGCGTCAGCCACGTGGACGAGGGTGCCGTCGAGCCCCGGGGAGGCGGTGGCGTGCCCCGGCACCAACGACCGCACGTCGCCCGGACACGGTCAGATCAGCCGCGCCACGCACGTACAAACCGGCGCCGGCCACGTCGGCGATGGCCGCGGACAACTGCGCGCAGTCGATCTGCCTACCCGCATCCCAGGTGACAACGCGGTAGGTCATGCGACTCATTGTTCCTGCTGGTCGTCTGCTTCGGCCGTGCCGCGCACGTTCGCCCGCGGTGGGTACGGTTACGGCCGTGATCGAGGCCGTGGTCCATGTCGCCGCCGCACCCGCGCAGGTGTCCGCGGCCGTGGACGCCCTCTCGCTGCCATTGGTCTTCGCCACCGACCGCAGGACGGTTCGGGTCGAGCACACCGGGGACGGCAGCGCCCGGCTGACGTTGCGCATGACACCCGGACGGCGCCTGCTGCTGCCGTACCTCAATCTGCACGCGACCCGGGTCAAGGAGCTCGCCGAGACCACGGCTCAGGTCGATCGCGCCGGGCTCGCTCTGGTCCTGCACTCGATCGCGAGGGACGGCGGTATCACCGGCCGTGAGTGGCAACCGATCGCCCGAGCGGTGCTGGCCGCCGGTGGAGACTGGCCGGCGCTCGCCGACCTGGCCGCCGACGGGCCGATGGCGATCAGCGACAGCTACCTCGACGCCGATGTCCATGCCGCGGAGAAACGCCTGGCCGACCAGCTCACCGCCGAGATCGGCGACCGGCCACCCCTCGAAGAACGGGACGTGACCGCCGGCGTGTCCGCACGCGCATGGACCCTCGGTGTCATCAGCATGTACGACTTCACCGAGCTGCTCGGCAGCAACGGTTACGACGCCTCCGACGACGACACCGTCGGCGCGGCCATGATGTGGGAGGTCTGGAGCACCAACGCGCTCGACGGCTCCACCGCCGTGTTCGGCGGACACGGCGGCCCCGGCTACGACGAGCAGGAGTTACGCCGACGCGGCGACAAGCTGATCCCGCCGGACAGCATCAACGGCCCGCTCGCCGTACTCCTGACGAGGGTGCTGCGCGGTTGAGCTTGTCGAAATCAACCTCCTGGCCCTCACCCGGTGCCGCAGCAGAGCAGCCGGCTGCCTCGTCAACGGCGACTACAGCGAGTGCCGGGCCGCCTGCCGTCTCGGGAGCCCCAAGTCTGGATATCCCACAGATCAGGCCAGGGCGCAGGCCGTGCCGTTCAGCGCGGCGATGGTGGCGGAGGCGTTGCTCTTCGTGTACGTGCCGAGAAGGCCGGCCGTGATGCTGGCACCGGGCTGGATCGTCGCGTTCCAGGTCTCGTTGGTCAACGTCACCGTCGAGCCGGACTGGACCCACTTCGTCGCCCACGACGACGTAACGTGCTGGTCCCCGCCCAGGGAGACGGCGAGGGACCAGCCGTTGACCGGTGTGGTCGCAGTGTTGGTCAGCGTCACCTCGGCGACGAAACCGCCCGGCCAGTCACTGGTCGTCTTGTAGGCGACTTTGCACGGCGTGGCCGGCGGGGTGGCGGTCGTGGATACCTGGTTGGAGGCGATCGACAGATTGCCGGCCGCGTCGCGTGCGCGTACGTAGTAGCGGACCATACCGGTCTGGGTGCTCAGGATCGGCGCGGTGAAGGAGGTACTGGTCGTGGTGCCGAGATACCGGGACACGTACCAGCCGTCGAACAGGTAGACGTAGTAGCCGGTCAGCTCCGTGTCGTCGGTGGACGCCGTCCAGGTCAGCTGCGCGCCGGCCGGTCCGACGCCGGTCAGGGTGAGGTTAGCGGGGGCGGTCGGTGCGGTCATGTCGCCGGTGGTGTTCGCCGGGGTGACCACAACGAGCGTGTTACTCGCCGCTGAGGAGTGGCCGTCGGCGTCGATGGCCTGGACAGTGACTTGGATCTGACCGTTCGGGTTGATGCCGGACGTGATCGTTGCGGTGGTGACGTTGCCGACGTGCTGACCGTAGCCGACGTCGCCGAAGGCGGGCCAGTAGCTGAGCGAGTAGTCGACGGGATCACCGGTGGAAGCGGTCCAGGCGAGGGTCACGGAGGTAGGGCTGACGGAGGTGACGTGGAGGTTGGCGGGCGCGGAGGGCGCCGCCGCTGCGGCCCGACCGGCGACCAGGAGCAGCGCGCCGGTGGAGAGCAGAATGGCCAGCAATGCACGGAAGCGGTGTGTGAGCATCCCTTGACCGTCCGGTATTCCATAGATGGCTGTCAACCAATTGGCAGGCGGTACTCGCCCTTCGGGCGGCCCCGGTCCGGCCGCATCGAGGACCACCCACCACCCGCCGCCGGCCAACAGAAAGGGGACTTTCAACCGTTGCGAGCCGACCCTCTCGGCGGCCGTGACGCCAGGTAGGGAGCGGATCGCGGCATGACAGTGCGATTCGCCGTTTCTACGATCTGCGTTATGAGCTGCTATGCCTGCCAGAACAACGACTTGTTCGACGACCTGCCGCCGCGCGAACGGGTCGCCGGCGACGACTGCTGGCGGGTGGCGCATGACTTCAACAGCAGCTTGCCGGGATGGCTGGTCCTGGTCCCGCGGCGCCACGTGACCTCGATCGCCGACCTGACCGATAAAGAAGCCGGCACGCTGGGTGTCTGGCAGGTACGGCTTTCCCGGGCGCTACGAACGGTCACCGGCTGCGTCAAGACCTACGTGGTCCAATTCGCTGAGAAGGAGGGCTTCGCGCACGTCCACTTCCACATCGTGCCGCGTATGCCGGACCTGCCGGCCAAGCGCCGCGGGCCGGGAATCTTCCAGTACCTGGATCAGGGCGCCGCCGATTCGCGCCTTCCCGAAGGGCAACGCGACGATCTCGCCGTTGCCATCCGAGCGGCGCTTGCTATTGAGTCCAGTTGACCGGACCGGAGATGCCGTAAATCAGACGTGACGCACGGACAGGCGGCCTACACCGAGCGTAACCACCGTATCGGCGGCGCGCATTGGTCGCGGCATGAGTGTGAGTCCGCTAAGCCGCTCGCGCGGCCGCGACTGCGGCGTTTACTCTCCTACTCGCGCGCCGGGCGAAAGCAGATGGGAAAGTGCGCCATGCTGACGCTGAGCACCCGAGCAGTTGGGGATGAGCCGGTTCGAGTCCGGTGGCCCGGCGCGCCCTATCGGCGGCATTTGCTGATGTTCGGGGCGGATGCGCTTACGGCCTTAGCCCGCGGCACCGGTCAGGGCCTCGGTGTGGGCGACGATCCATGCGGCGTCTCGCCGATAAAGGCCGACATGGCTGCGGAGATCCTCATGGCCGGCGTCGGCGCGGGCTTGTGTGAAATCGGCCAGGTCATACAGGCGCTGCACGGTGGCGGGAAGCACCGCTGCCGTGTCTACCTCGTGGCCGTGGTAGCGGCGGTAGGCGTCACAGAGCAGGCGCAGGCGTCGGGCTCGCTCGTCCACCTGGCTGTCCAAGCCGTCGCCGTTCGCCGGATCGGTCAAGGGCACCAAACGGTAGGCGAGATAAGCCAGATCCCACACTCGCGGGCCAGGAGAGGCTGTGTCCCAGTCGATGACCCCGGTGAGCCGGCCGTCGACGAACACCATGTTGTAGGGGGCGAAGTCGTTGTGGCAGATGACCTCGACCGGCTCGTGGGCAGGCAGCTGCCAGCTCGCATTCGTGGTGTCGAAGTCGGCGCCGGCCGCGTGAAGCTGGGCCAGGTGCCGGGCCGCGTCGATCAGAACGCCTTCGCTCCAGATCCAGTCCGGCAACGGGTACTGCGGCACTTCACCGGCCAGGTACGACACGCTGTCGCGTCCGTCCCGATCGCGCCCGAGGGGCTCAGGTACCCACTCCAGGCCATGCCGTCTCAGGTGCCGTAGGAGTCGTTGGATCGTCGAGCTCCAGGCACCGGAACGGCGGCGGACGCTGACGCCTACACGTACGGCTCCGCCCATGTTGCCCCCTGACAGTACTTCCTCCTGCGCCATCGCTGCACCGGCGTCTGGATCACTCATAGACAGCATTCTGAAGGGAATAACGGCGTACGGAACACCGACTTCCACCTTCAGCAACATCCTCAACTCGGCAAGAGAGTGCCTTGTCTGTCAGGCTGGCGGGTCGTCTCGATAGAGATCCTTCTTCACTTCAGGGCTGTTCCAGCGGGTCGCGGCCAGTTCGGGGCGGAAACGCGTCGGCTTCGGGAGCCAGCCGTGCCGCCTCGTGTCGGGCGGAGCGTTATCCCAGTCGGCGAGCAGCGCAAAAGGATCCGCGGCGTCATCGACCTCCTTTCCATCGGTTTCCCGGACGACCGTGGAGGGGTGGAAGCGCGTCTCCTGAGCGACCCTGCAGTCGTCCGTCCGAGAAGCGACCAAGGCTCCACAGTTCTCGCAGGCCACACACAGGTTCCCACCAGCCAGGGACCAGCAGCCGACGAGGACGAGATCGTGCACGAGGCGGGTGCCGCGAACATCGCCGGGCGACAGTACGAAGGTACTGGCCACCTGATCACAGCCATACGCTGCCTCGTCAGTCGCGTAGGTGCCGGGGCCGAGCAGCGGAGGATTCACATGGTGGCAGTCCAGAAGCGACGAGTGCGGTTGCGCCGGCAACTCCACCAACCGGACCGGAACGCTCAGTGCGCTTCCGCACTGCGCGCACCGGAAGGTCTCCACCGCCGGCATTGTGACATTCCGTCGCAGCGACAGCATCCGAGTATCCGAGGTGGGCATCGGGTGGGCCTGCAGGATGGTCGCGACGGTGGACGGGCGCGACCTTCTCGGTCTCTGACATGTCGTTTCTGGTGATCGGCGATCCGGACCCCACCGCGTCGTCGCGGGCTACGGATCTCGACGGATGGAACCGATGAAACGCCAGAACGTCGTCATGACCGGTCTCGGCCCGCGTTTCGGCCGGGGCCTTGCCCGGGTGTTCGCCTCGCACGGGTGCAACCTCGCGTTGTTCGCAGCACAGGTGGATCAGCTGGAGGAACTCCGCCGCCGCCGCTGATAGCGGACTTCCGGCCTCCACCGGCCGGGCTCCGAGCGTCGCGGTGGTGAGGTGCCCATGGTCCCGGCCGGCGCGACCGCACCCGGCCCGGGCACCGGAGGCGGTCAGAGGTGCGCCGGTCGGAGCAGCGCGTCCGCGTCGGCGCGGGCGCGGGCCGACCACTCGCTGGGCCGGCGCGTGACCGGGTTGAATCGGATGACGATGCGCCGACCATGCGCGTACTGCTCGGTGCCGTCCGCCGAGATGAACCGGAAGCCGGTCGTCATGCTGGTACGTCCCCGATGTTCGGTCCAGAGATGCAGATAGATGGGGGCGATGCGCCGGATGGGGCGCTCGAACATGGTCCTGACCTCACGGACCATCTGCCAGGCGTCGGAGTCGCTGTCGGCGAGACTGATGTCATGACCGCGCCGGGCCCAGTAGGCGCTCAAGCCACGCTCGAGCATCATCGTGTAGCGGGAGCTGTGCACGACGCCGAAGATGTCGAGATCGTCGAAGTGGATCTCCACGGGTTGGAGGTCACCGTAGTTGATGGTGATGGCCGCGTTGTTCACGATGGGGAAGACGGGCAGGCGGACGCTTTGTTCACGGCCACGACGGAATTGGCGTCGGGCCGGCGCCCAGCGGAGGCCGGCTGTCTCAGGACGGGCCGGGGGTGCAGCCGAGTCGCTTGATCAGTTCGAGGGCGTACTCGGTGTGCGTGTCGTCGAAGTACTCGAGCGCTCTCTGCCAGGACTGCTGGGCCGCTTCCCATCGGCCTGAGGCGGCGAGGACGTCGCCGTTGGTAGTGAGCGCTTCCGCCTGGGTGATGCGGAAATACGTACCTTCGAGGCGTTTGATTCCTTGCTGCGACCAGTGCAGCGCATCGGTGAGGCGGCCCTCGGTCAGGGCGCACCGGGCCAGCAGCTCGTCACAGATCGCCAGGCCCTGGACGTCACCGGTCTCGGCGCAGATCTCGGCGGCCCGCCGCGCGAGAGCCTGCGCCGTTCGCGGGCGCTCCGCGAGAAGATAGTTGGCCATGACCTGGAGCGCGCTGGCCTGAGCGGCGAGGAGACCGTGCCGGCGCAGCAGCACCATGGCGGACCGGTGATGCCGGATGGCTTCGGTGCGGGACCCCTTGGTGAGCAGGACCCGGGCGAGGTTCATCAGCACGTGGGCGCGCTCGGCGTCCATCCCGGCCCGCTCGAACAGGGCGATGGCCGAGCGGAGATGAGCCAGCGACTCGTCGTGGTGACCCAGGAAGAACAGCGCACCGGCCACGGACCGCTCCATCTGGGCCTGCCCCTGCAGGTCACCGGCCGCGGTGGTCACGTCGAGCGCCAGCCGGGCGACGTCACGCCATTCGCCCCACCAGCAGTAGCGGTGATAGAAGAGCTGCATGGCGAGCACGAGCCGCCACACCCGGCGCGTCTCGCCGCGCTGCGCGGCGTCCTCGACGACCGCTCGGAGCACGTCGTGCTCGGTGATGAACCACTCCATCGCGGGTGTCCCGTCGACCGAGGGGGTCGCGGTGGTGTCCAGCGCGTCCCGGTCGAGGGCGGGCACCTGGCCGGAGCCCTCGATGAGGCGGTTCGCGGCGTCCGCACTCTCCTGGTAGAAGTCGTAGAGCCGTCGCAGCGCCTCGTCCCGCGTCCGCGGCGGGTCCGTCTGCGCGGCCAGTTCGAGCGCATAGGTGCGCACCAGCATGTGCAGCCGATACCGGTGTGGCCGATGCTGGGTGACGAGGCGGGTGCGCAGCAACTCGGCCAGCAGCCTGGGGGTCTGGTCCGCGCCGGTCCCGGCCAGGACGCCGGCCGACTCCGCGGTGATGTCCGGGCCCGGATGCAGTGACAACAGCCGGAAGAGGTGGGCGGCGGCCGGTGTCAGCCGGCGGTAGGACCAGGAGAAGATCGCGCGGAGGTCGTTGTCCAGGTTCTCGTCGGCGAAAGCTTCGAGAGTCTGCTGGGCGGACTGCAGCTCGGCCAAAATGGTCGACAACGGCTGGTCCGCCGCCCGCGCGGCAACCACGGCCATGGCCAGGGGGAGCCGGCCGCAGCGCTCGATGATCTCGTCGAGCGCCGCCTTTTCCGCCTGGGCGCGGTCGCGCCCGATCCGGTTGGCGAAACCGTCGCGGGCCTCGGCCGCTTCCGGCGTGTCCAGCGAGATCAGATGCGCTCCGGTGGCGGCGGCCAGGGGGTACAACCGGGTCCGGCTGGTGACGATCACCAGGCAGTTCGCCGTTCCGGGGAGCAGCGGCTCCACCTGCTCGGCGTTGTACGCGTTGTCCAGCACCACGCTCATGCGGCGGTCGGCGAGGACGCTGCGGTAGAGCGCTGCCCGGCATTCGACGGGGGCGTCCCCGGGCGGTTCGGCGACGCCCAGCGCGGAGAGGAAGCTCAGCAGGACGTCACCGGGGTCGACCGGCCGCCGGGTGGCGTCGAAGCCCCGGAGATCGGCGAACAGCTGCCCGTCGGGGTAGTCGGCGGCGACCAGGTGGGCGAGGTGGACCGCCAGGGTGGTCTTACCGATTCCCGGGATGCCGTCGATGCCCAGGACCGCGGATCCACTGTTCCGGCGTGCGTACGCGAGAAGCCGTTCGATCGCCGGGCCACGGCCGGTGAAGTACGGATGGTCGGAGGGCAGTTGGGCCGGGCTGACCCTGCGCTGACGTCGCGGTGCGGCCTCCTCGGACGGCTCGGCCGGAGATTCGTCGCCGCTGTGCAGCACCGATTGCAGCGCGGCTTGCAGCTCGGTGCCGGCGACGACGCCCAGCTGGTTGTCCAGCAGGTGGCTGACCTGCTGGAAGTGCATGAGGGCCGCGGCCTGCTTGCCGTCGGCGGCGAGCGACCGTACGAGGTCGGCCTGAAGAGCCTCGTCGAGGGGATTACGCGCCGCGGACCGCCGTAGCGCCGGGAGGACGACGGCCGATTTCCCCTGCTCCGCAGCCAGCCGCGCGGCCTCCCGTACGACGCGGGTGCATTCGTTCTCGAGGGCGACGAAGTCCGGATGGCCGGCCAGCGCGGTGTCGAGCCCGGCCGCGCAGCGGTCCTGCCACAACGTGAGCGCCGAGGCGAGCAGGGTCAGAGCCTCGTCGGGCCGGCCGGATCGGGCTGCCGCGCGGCCTTCCTCCACCTGGTCGCGGAAGGCCAGCAGATCCAGGGAGTCGGCATCGACGCGCATCCGGTAGCCGCCGGCATCGGCGATCAGCCAACGGCCCTCGGCCCGGCGAGCCAGCTGTGGTTCCAGCATCCGGCGAAGCGAGCCGATGTACCGGTGCACCACGTTGACGGCGCTGCCGGGCGGGCGATCGCCCCAGAGAAGCGCGACCAGGTCGGACACGCTGACCCGCTCACCGGCCCGGGCCAGCAACAGGGCCAGGATGAGTCGCTGCTGTCTCGCGCCGAGGGACAGTTCCTCGTCCCCGCGCCAGGCGCGCAGGGGCCCCAGCAGGGCGAACCGAACGTTCTGCACGGTAGCGGGCTCCGGGCTGTCACAGCTCTCAAGATCTCGGGGAGCAACGCTACGCGATAGGCAACTGGAATGCCTGTCGGCGATCTTACTGGCGAGTTCGGGAACGGTCAGCCCGCTGGCTGGACACGCATCGGCGCGTATCAGCCCTGAACGGCCGGATTGACGGCG
This sequence comes from Actinoplanes cyaneus, assembly GCF_016862095.1. Taxonomy (GTDB): domain Bacteria; phylum Actinomycetota; class Actinomycetes; order Mycobacteriales; family Micromonosporaceae; genus Actinoplanes; species Actinoplanes cyaneus. The sequence continues at coordinate 1,506 of NZ_BOMH01000104.1, read as the reverse complement.
TCCCGGAGGGTGCGCATGGCGTAATGCGCCCGCGACTTGACCGTTCCGGCGGGCACGCCGAGGCGCCGCGCGGCTTCCTTGATGGAGGCGCCACGCAGGTGCAGCTCCTGCAGCACTGCGCGGTGTTCGCCGCTCAACCGGTGGAACGCTGTGGTCAGGTCGTGCAGTGCCAGCGCGCCGTCAGCGCTGTCGACACTGCTGACCTGGTCGGCCTCCACGAGGCTGACTTCCGCCGGGCGTGCCTGCCGCGACCGGGCGGCGTCGATCGTGACGCGCCGGGCAATGGTGAACAACCATTTCCGAGCGTTTTCTTCCTCCCGCGGCAACGACGCGAGATGACGCCATGCGCGCAGCATCGTCTCCTGCAGCAGGTCCTCGGCCGCCGGGCGTTCGTTGCGGGTCAGGCCGAGCAGAAAACGCAGCAGCGGCTGGCGATGGGTCGCGTGCACCGACTCCATCAGCGAGTCGTCATCGCTGTTGCGGAAGCCTGACGCCATGCGCCAGGAACTGCGACGGCTGGCCGCCTATGCGCGTAGCGAGCCGCCCTCACTGCCGATCATCGGCATCGACGGCATCCCGGGCGTCGGCAAGACGACGCTCGCCGTCCATCTGGCCCACCGGATCTCCGGCGAGTACACCGACGGCAACCTTTACCTCAACCTCCGGGGCTTCGACGGCCGGCGCCCGCCGGTCGAGCCGGCCGAGGCGCTGCAGGCGTTCCTGTCCGCGCTCGGCGTGGTCCCGTCCGGCGGTGGCGACGTCGAGGCCTTAGCGGCGCTGTACCGCAGCGTGCTGGCCGATCGCCGGGTGCTCATCCTGCTCGACAACGCCGACCAGGTGCGCCCACTCCTGCCGGGAAGTCGGAACTGCCTGGTCATCATCACGAGCCGGACCCGGTTGTCGGCGCTGGGCGTGACCTCGGGCGCCTGCCTCCTGACGCTCGACGTCCCGACGCTCGAGGAGGCTCGCGACGCCATCCGAGCCGGTCTGACCGACGGGCTTCCCGGCGACGCGGACGTCGAGGCGCTGGACGAGATCATCGAGCGCTGCGGACGGCTGCCCGTCGCCTTGTCGCTGATGGTGGCGAGGATGTCCGACACCCCGATGTCCGACATCCTCGCCGACCTGCGAGCGAAGCGTCACAACCTGGATGTCTTCACCGATGTGAATCTCGACAACAGCCTCCGGGCTGTCTTCGCCGGCTCCTACGATCGGCTGTCACCGGAAGCGGCCCGCCTGTTCCGGTTGTTGTCCGTGCACCCGGGGCCGGATGTCACCGAGGAAGCCCTGGCGGGTCTGCTGGGCGTCGACCAGATCGTCGTACGGCCGCTTCTTCGTGAATTGATGCGCACCCGACTTCTGACCCAGAACCGCCCGCGGCGTTATCAGATGCACGTGCTGGTGACGATCTATGCCGCGGAGCTGGCGGCCGCGATCGGTCCGCCCGAGGAGGCCGAGGCTGCTCGCCGCCGCCTCTACGACTTCTATCAGCAGTCGGTCGACCAC
>NZ_BOMH01000103.1 GCF_016862095.1 Actinoplanes cyaneus | reverse complement strand
AAGAACGACGCGGCCTGACGCGTGAGGCGTGGAGGATTTTCCAGCTGGATGCGCTCATTGTGACTGCCACGGAAGGCAATTTGAAGACCCTCGTCGCTCTATGAGCGGATCCGTGGCTAGCCGGCACGTCCCGGTCGCACGGATCAGCGCACCCGCCCAGTCGCGGACTCCGGGCGCCACCTGCTCGCTGTTGCGCCTGAGCGGTGGCCGCCCGCGCACCAGGCTGACCGGCGCGCGGCGCCCCGCGTACATGACGGTCATCTGCTGAGTGCCGGGTCCACTGCGCAAGCCGTGCCCGAGGCGTCCGTCCGACTCGGACGACTTGATCTCAATAGTCTTGCGCCGGCTCGGAGTTGAATAAATGATCTTCTTCTTTGATGCCGCTCGTTGCTCTCCACAAGGCGCGGCTACACGGGGGAGGGTCACCGCATGCTGTCCAGAATCAACCCGGCGCCACGTCTGGTGTCGGGGTCCAGACGAAGAGTCCTCGCGGTCGCGCTGGGGCTGATGCTTCCGGCGTTGCTGAATCTGGTGGTCGCGCAGGGTGCCTCGGCCGCACCGCGGGACACCGCACCGCCGAAGCCGCAGGAGCTTCCTCGCGTCCAGTTGTCGAAGAACAGCAGGCAGCTGCGACAGGTCACGGTTCACAAGAAGTACCAGCGCTTCGACCCGGCCGGGCATGCCGAGGCACCTCCGGCCCGCAGCGCTACCGTCACCCTGCCGACTGGCGCGGGGACGTCCGCGGTGGCGGCGGCCACCCCCATCGCGGTCGGGCGCGGGGCGACCGGCGCAGCGCCGGGCAAGGTCCGCGTGACCACGGCCGACGACAGTAGCGCGCAGGCCGCGGGCGTCCGCGGTGTGCTGTTCAGCCTGCGGGCCGAGAGCGGTGGCGGAACCGTCTCGGTGAACGTCGACGAGTCCTCGTTCCGCAATTCCTACGGCGGCGACTTCGCCTCCCGGCTGCACCTGGTCCAGCTCCCGGCCTGTGCGATGACCACCCCGCGGCTCGCGAAATGCCGCACTCAGACGCCGGTGCAGACCGGTGCCGCCAATCCGCTGACCGCTCAGCTCAAGCTTGCCACGGCGTCCGCGGCCTCGGCGCTGGCGGAGACGACGACCGTGCTCGCGGCGACCTCCAGCGCCGAGGGCAGCAGCGGCGACTACGCCGCCACCAGCCTCTCGCCGGCCGGCAGCTGGGCGTCGGGCGGGAACACCGGCGCCTTCACCTACAACTATCCGATCACCGTTCCGCCGTCGATCGCCGGCGCCGCCCCGGTGATCGGTCTCAACTACAACTCGGCGGCCCAGGACGCGCGTACGGCGGGCACCAACAACCAGTCCTCCTGGATTGGCGATGGCTGGTCGAGCACCGAGAACTTCGTGGAACGCACCTACCGGCCCTGCAAGGATCTGAAGAACTCCGGCGCGCCCGACAAAAGCGGCGACCTGTGCTGGGGCGGCCAGCTCCTCACCCTCTCGCTCAACGGCTCCTCCACCCAGCTCGTCTACGACGGCGGCAAGCTGCGGCCGGTCAGCGACAGTTCGACGACCAAGGTCGAGATGCTGTCGAACGCCACCAACGACACGGACAACCACGAGGCGTTCAAGGTCACCGAGGGTGGCGTCCAGTACTACTTCGGTCTCAACCGGCTGCCCGGCTGGAGCTCCGGCGACGATGAGACGAAGTCGGTGTGGACCGTCCCGGTCTACCGGGCGAACGCCACCAACCTGCAGGAATGCTCCGACACCGACAAGAAGGACTGCGCCGCGATCCCCGGCGGACCGGCCGCCTGCTCGTCCAGCTCGACGTTCGCGGACACCTCGTGCACGCTCGGCTATCGTTTCAACCTCGACTACGTCGTCGACCTCAACGGCAACGCCATGGCGTACTACTACGCGCCGGAGACCGGGTACTACGGCGCGAACGGCAAAGACACCGCGGTCGAGTACGTACGCGGCGGTGTGTTGAAGCGCATCGACTACAGCATGACCGCGTCGACCGTCTACTCGGGCACAGCCCCGTCCCAGGTCCTGTTCACCACGGCGGAGCGCTGCCTCACCGGAGTGCCGGCCGGAAACACCTGCGCCGCCGGTGACTTCACCGAGGCCCACCCCGAGTACTGGCCGGACACGCCGATCGATCTGAACTGCTCGACCGGCAAGGACTGCAAGCTGCACGGCCCGAGTTTCTGGTCGCGCAAGCGCCTCACGACGATCATCACCCAGGTGCAGGTCGGCGGCGAGACCCAGAAGGTCGACCGTTACGACCTCGACCAGGACTTCCCCGACAACGGCGACCACGCGCCCACGCTGTGGCTGTCCTCGATCACCCACACCGGCCTCGACACCAGGGGCGGGGCCGCCGGCAGCGCGCTCGCCGGCACCACCAGCTTCACACCGCGGCAGTTGCAGAACCGGGTCGGAACGATCCCCAGCATGCCGAGCATGTTCTACCACCGGATCGGCACCGTGATCAGCGAGACCGGCGCCGAGAGCCTCGTGGACTACACGACTCCGGACTGCACCGGTGTCCCGGCGAGCGACCTGAGCGACACCAAGGACACCGCGGCGCAGAAGTTCGCGTCGACGAACAAGACCGCCTGCTTCCCGGTGTACTGGACTCCGGAAGGGCAGGGGGCGCCGCTGATCGACTGGTTCTACACCCACCCGGTCAGCCGGGTCACCACGATCGATCGATACAACGTGTACCAGGACGGCACCCAGCCCAAGCTGGTCACCGAGTACGCCTACCGGGGCGACCCCGGCTGGCACTACGACGACAACGAGGTGACCAAGGCCAGGTACCGCACCTGGGGCCAGTTCCGGGGTTACCCCGAGGTCGACGTCACCACCGGTGACACCGGCGTCTTCCACTACACGAACAAGTCCCCGGTCCACGACCAGAAGACACTCACGAAGACCTACTACTTCCTCGGCATGAACGGTGACACCCTGCCAGGCGGCAAGACCCGGCCCGACACGTCGCTCACCAGCACCGACGGCGGCATCTCGGTCTCGGACAGAGACGAGTTCACCGGACGCGCCTTCGAGACCGTCACCTACACGGGGGCCACTGGGAGCGTCGACCACAGCAGCGTCACCGTCCCGATGATCATCGGTCCGACCGCGTCCCGGTCCCGGTTCAAGCTGCCCGCGCTGCAGGCCAAGATGGTGCGCGTCACCAGGACCGTCAACCGGCAGAAGGTCTCCTACGGCTGGCGGACCACTGAGGCCGACACGTTCTATAACACCACCCTCGGCCAGAGCACCACCGGCATGCCGGTGCAATCCGTCGACCGCGGCGAGCCCGGCGCCGCCGGCAACACCCCGGCCTGTTCCTTCACCCGGTATCTCGACGGAACCGACGACACCCTGGTCGTCACCGCCGAGACCATCGTGACCGACCAGGACTGCGCGACCGCCGGAGCGTCTCCGGGCGGAACGCTGCTGAAGGACAACCGGATCTCGTACGACGGGCACGCGTTCGCGTACAACGGTGACGGCCAGACCAGCCCGGCCAGGCCGACCAAGGGCCAGCCGACCCTGATGCAGCAGGCCAGCACGGCCAGCGGCGCGCAGGCCACGGCGTTCGTGAACCAATCCCGTACGACTTATGACAGCTACGGGCGCATCCTGACCGCGACCCGGACGCCGGACTCCACCGCACCCGACGGAAGCAGCCTGGCTCAGGTCGTCCTCACCAGGTACTCGCCGGCCTCCGGCGCACTGCCCGTCAGCTCGGCCACGGTCACGCAGGTCACCGCCGGCGCCGACTGCTCGGCCGTCACCGCGTCGACCAAGGACTGCCAGGTCTCGGCGATCACCCTGGATCCGGCCCGGCAGTCAGCCCTGGCGACCATCGACGTGGCCGGTCAGGTGACGTCCCGGACGTACGACGGGCTGGGCCGGGTCACCGCGGTCTGGATGCCGAACCGGAGCAAGGCGGCCGGTGCCACGGCCAGCATGACCTACGACTACCGGCTGTCCGGCACCGCGCCCACCGTGGTCACCACCAACACCCTGCGCGACGACGGCGGCTACACGGTCAACAAGATCCTGTACGACGCCCTGCTGCGCCCGCTCGAGACGCAGGCAACCGGGGCGAACGACAGCACCGTCGTCTCGGACACCCAGTACGACTCGCACGGCTGGACCGTCCTCACCAACGACGGCTACGCGATCGACGGGACACCCGGCGACACGCTGATCTCCGACCACCTGTCGCAGGTGTCGATCCCGGCGACCACGGTGTCCGACCACGACGCGATGGGCCGTGCCACGCAAACCACCGCCGAGCACAACGGCGTGGAGACCTGGCACTCCCGCAGCGCCTACACCGGCGACACCACCACCGTGATCCCGCCGAACGGCGCGGTCGCCACGACCCAGACCGTAGACGCACTCGGCCGGATGACCCAGCTGCAGCAATACACGACAGCGCCCACGGTCTCCGGCACGCCGCTCGGTGGCTTCACGACCAGCGGCGGGGTCAGCCAGAGCATCAAATACACCTACACCGCGGCCGGCCAGCAAGCCACCGTGGTGGGTCCGGACAACGCCACCTGGAAGTACGGCTACGACCTGCGCGGCCGGCCCACTTCCCAGTCGGACCCGGACGTCGGATCGTCCACCACCACGTTCGACGACGCCGGCCGCATCACGACGACCAAAGACGCTCGCAGCAACGAGCTCGCCTACACCTACGACCTGCTCGGCCGGAAGCTGACCGCCACCGACAAGGCGTCCAAGTTTAAGTTCGCGAGCTGGACCTACGACACCCTGCGGATCGGCAAGCCCACCTCGTCTACCCGCTACGTGCCAGGCGTCACGGGTGGCTACACGGTCGGCGTCACCGGTTACACGACGCTCGGCAACCCGCTGGGGACCAGCATCTCGCTGCCCGGCGCCGAGGATCCGCTGCCCCTCGAATACGAGACGAAGTACGCCTACACCAGCAACACCGAACATCTCGCCCAGCAGCAGGACCCGGCGGCCGGCGGGCTCCCCGGCGAGACCATCACCTACAAGTACGACCTGCTCGGTCAGCCCAAGAGGACCAGCGGCATCGATCTGTACGTCGCGGACAGCACGTACACCGACTTCGGTCAGCCGTCACGGGTCGCGATGGGCGCTTCGACCAACCAGGCCGAGGTGATCTACGCGTACGACGAGTACACGCTGCGGCTCACCGGCCGCACCGTCAGCCGTGCCCAGGCACCCGGCCCGGTCGTCGACGAGACGGCATACACCTACGACGACGCCGGCAACCCGCTGTCCGTGACCAACCTGCAGTCCGAGACGGGTAACACGGTCAAGGACACCCAGTGCTACCGGTACGACAGCCTCGACCGGCTCGCCGACGCCTGGACCGCGAACGGGGACTGCCCGAACCCGGCGACCGCCCAGCCCTCCGCCGATCAGGTCGCGACCGGTCCCGGCGCGTACTGGCAAACCTTCACCTACAACGCCATCGGCAGCCGCACCAGGCTGGTCGACCACGGCATCAACGGCGCGGCCGACGCCACCACCGACTACACCCTCGGCTGCGCTGCCGCCTGCAACCGCACCGGAGCGCAGCCGCACACCCTGACCGCCGCAACCGGTAGCGACCCGGCCAAGCTCACCTACGACGTCTCCGGGAACCTGCTTACCCGTACCCCCGCCTCCGGGAACGGGCAGAAGCTGGAATGGGACAAGGAAGGCCACCTCGCTACCGTCACCACCACCGGCGCGACACCGACGGTTACCAAGTACCTGTACGACGCCGACGGCAACCAGCTGATCCGGCGCGACCCCGGCCGCACGACACTGTTCGCCGGTGACACGCAGGTCGTCATCAACACCTCGGTGACCCCGGCCGTGTCGCTCGGCGCTGTACGCACGTACAGCCACGGCGGATCCGGGTCCGCTGTGGCCGTGCGCTCCACCCTGCCCGGCGGCGGCACGGACTACCTTTTCAACGATCCGCATGGCACCGCGGCCCTCGCCATGGACACCACCAGCCAGCAGATCTCGCGGCAGCAGTACAAGCCGTACGGTGGGGAACGCCGGAGCGCGAACACGCTGAGCTGGCCGGACATGACACGGGGCTATCTGGGCGCGGTAAAGGACGTCGCTACCGGATACACCGATCTCGGCGCCCGCAAGTACGATCCGGCTCTCGGACGGTTCATCAGTGCCGACCCGGTCCTGCAGGTCACCGACCCCAACCAACTCGGTGGTTACACCTACGCGGGCGACAACCCCATCACCGGAAGCGACCCCACCGGCACCACCAACGAGATGGGCGGCGGCGGCGGCCGGGCGTGTCCCCAGTGCAACGGAACCATGACCGGCGGCACGGGGACGAGCTCCGGCCAGATCACCACCCCGAGCAGCGGCTCCAGCGGCAGTGGCTCCAGCGGCAGCAGCGGCAGCAGCAGCGGTGGCGGTGGCGGTGGCGGTAACGGTGGCAGCGGTGGCGGTAACGGTGGCAACAGTGCCGGCGGTAACGGTGGCGGCGGAGTGGTCGACAAGGGGTGGAGGTTCGTCAAGACCCTTGGCAAGGACGGCTTCGGGCTCCTGCAGTCCGCGCAGAACTCGAACCCGGTGAGTTGCGCCGTCAACCTCGGCATCGACGGCTGCATCGAGCAGCACAAGGGCACCGCCAAATTCGCCTGGGACTTCGTCAGCTGCGGCTTCGGCTCATGTGACGGCATCAACCGCGATATGGACTGCTCGAACGGTTGGACCGCCGAATGCGCCGGCAACGTGACGTTTTTCCTCGGCTCGCTGGCCATCGGAGGCAGGGGGGCCGGTGCCCGCGCAGCGGCCGGCGAGGCCGCCACAGACGCGGCGGCAACAGCCGAAGCGGCGGCAACAGACTCCGCGGCGGCCGGCGCAGCGACAGACGCGGCCGCCAAGGCCGGGCAGACGGTCTCCCCGAGGGAGAACCCGGCAGGCAACGGTGGCCCGCAGCCTAAAGGCTGCAACAGTTTCGCGCCGACCACACTGGTGCTGATGGCCGACGGCAGCACGAAATCCATCGACGAGGTGAAACTCGGCGACGAGGTTCTTGCCACTGATCCGGACACAGGAGAGACCGCGGCGCACGAGGTCACGGCCTTGCATGTCAACACCGACACGGCGCTGGCTGACCTGACTGTCGAAACGGATGACGGCGCGGCGGTCGTTCACACCACCCAGGAACATCCGTTCTGGAGCCAACAGCGCCATCGGTGGGTCACCACCAATGATCTGCTACCCGGGGAAACACTCGGCGCGGCCGTCCCGATGGCTCCGGCGACCGTCGACGGAGTGCGTGCCTTCGCAGGGCAGCAGCGCATGTTTAACCTGACCGTTGACGGCGTTCACACGTACTATGTGTTGGCCGGTAAAACCCCAGTCCTCGTCCACAACACGGGACCGTTGTGTGGCCCACACGGCGGGGCGTCCGGCAGCCCCGCTGGAGTGGGAGTAGTAGAGGGGCCGGCTCCCGCTAAGGCGTTCGACATGCTGGACAAGGTAAAGAGCCGGACTGGCGGTATCGGTAAGGTGTCGGGGTATGACGGTAACGGGAGTTGGGCCAATAAGGCTGGCGATTTGCCCGGAGGTGCATATCGAGAATGGGACGTCAACGCAACCGCTGACTTGCCTGTCTGCTCCTTTCCGGGATGCTCAAGGCCAATTCGTGGCGAAGAAAGATTGCTGACGCCGAAATCAGGATCAGGGTCTGCCTATTACACGCCGGACCACTACGGGACCTTCTATTACGTCGGGGAATTTCCGTGATCAAGTCATTTGCATCATTTGACCTAAAGGCACCGGTTGAGCCATGGGTGGTGATTGCTCAAGCTGGCGACCAGCTGGTCCGTGATCAGGTAAGGGAGCTTGCGCCTGGCGGTGTGATCCGGGAACTTGACTCCATGAAAATGACCGATGTGGCCGGTTTATTTGCTGAGTTCGCGGAGAAGCTCAGCTTCCCCTCGTATTTCGGCCACAACTGGTATGGGCTTGTGGACTGCCTCGATGATCTTCATGGTAGTTGGCATGGGAAACGATCCGTTGTCGTTGTCGTGGAGGACGCTGACGATCTGGTCGAGAAGGAGTTCTTTCCGCTGTTCATTGCCCTGCTTTGTGAAGCTGCCGAGCGGGCTAATCTATCACTCGATGCGGACAATCTTCCGCGAAGTCGGCCGCCGTTCCCCCTTCACTTCGTGTTCTTCTTGGCGCGCTTCGATATGCGGGAGATAGCAGGATTGCTGAGTTTGCGGGACGACCTATTAATCCGCGAATCCGATGGTCGCCTCCTTGTTTGGTCGGAATTGAGTGATTGACCCGCTGTGGCCAAGTGTCGGTCTTCGGTCATGGACGCGTGTCGCGGTGTGTCGCGTTGCCGTCACAAGAGAACATTGATCGCCAAGCATAAATCGGGTTGCGACGAGTTTCTTGCAGTGGGGTGAGCGGCAAGGCTGATGCGCTTCTGCGCATGAGTTAGCCGCCCACGTCTTGTGAAGCTCGCGCACGTGCACGGGTGTTATGGGCGTGCACGCGGGGCCGTAGGTCTATAGCGCGTGCGAACGGCCCCGGCTTCGGCCGGGGCCGTTCTTGATTACGTAAAGCAGTTCTGGACCAGCGCCGCCCGTGGTCAGGTTGTCGGCTTGCGACCGACATGCGGTTCATTGCCCCGGCCGACTTCGACCGCATCCCGATCCACGACACCGTCCGGCTCCGGCTCCGTCACCACGCCGAATACCGAGCCACGCCCTACCTCGGATAGCCGGGCCAAACCCGCCCGACGGCCAACGTCGCTGGCTTCCGCCCATGTTGCCGTCAACGCCACCCGATAGCCCGATCCGCTGCCGGACCGTTTCGGAAAGACCAGGTGAGAGCCGCGCACCGAAAGGTTACGCTCCGTGTCGGCCGTGAATATGCCACCCGTATCACGTTCTCGCCGACGGGGTGCTGGTCCTCGTTCGCAACGACGGTGGACTCACCCCGGGTGAGCGGGAGGTCTCGAACTAGGCGCAGGCCATTTACGTAAGAGAAATCAGCAAATTTGAGGCTGTTATGGCGATGCTGGATGATCCATGATCCGCGGCCACCTGCCCGCATTGCGGGGTCGGTCTGCTCGCCGTGACGAGAACGGCCGACGAGGCCACGTGACGTGCAGCAACTGTCCGTTCGAGTCGTGGGTGCGGCTGGCCGAACCGGAGGATCAGGCAACGGCCTGATCGTTCGGGTGGCAAGGAGCTGAGACGCGCCCGCATCGGCTACCGAGTCGATGCAGGCGCGGTGCCGGCATGACCCCGCGTCGACCGTCACGACCAACCCCGGCAAGATCACCACCCCGAGCAGTGGCTCCAGTGGCAGCGGTAGCGGGGGCGGCAAAAGTGCCGGCGGTAACGGTTACGGCGGAGTCGTCGACAAGGGGTGGAAGCTCGTAAAGACCCTCGGCAAGGACGGCTTCAGTCTCTCTCCCGGAACTGTTGCGGGAGTTGTCAAAGCCGATACTTACCGGGTTGGAGGCGGGCCCAATCGAGTCGGCGGGCAGATCAGCGCACTGGCCCGGGGCTGGCCGACAACCTGTGGTCGTGGGCCGGCTGAATGGCGGAAACGGGCGGAGCCGGTCTCCGCTGGCTGCGAAGACCGGCTTCGGTCGGGGTTTGATCAAGGACTACTGCTCGTATAACCAGGCCACGTCGTCGGGTGCGATCGCGCCCTGGTAGGCGTGAACCGCGTCGATGTCACCCGGGAAGTAGTCCGACTTGTGGTCTTGCCACATGGTGCGGCCGACCGCGAACGTGCCGGTGGCGTTCCAGCGCGAGGTTGCCGGGGACACCGCCTTCTGCACGCCGTTGACGTAGAGCGCGACGGTGTCGGCCGAGGCGTCATAGACCCCGACCAGGTGCGTCCAGGTGTTCAGCGCCACCTCACCGGCCGGGGCGTCGGCCGTCTTGGTGGCCGGTTCGGCCACGTCGCTGTCGGTCATCATGAACCGCCAGCTGTTGTTGGTCCTGCTCCACTGCAACAGGAACCGCGCGGTGTGCGTTCCGTCCTGGCTGACAATCGTGTAGTTCCCGTCGGTCTTCGCCAGGCGTACCCATGCCGACACCGAGAACGACTGATCAGTGTTGAGGACCGCGTCCCGGGTGATCGCCCCGTCCACGCCGTCGAAGTGCGCTGCGACCGTGTCGGAGGCCTCGCCGGCCGGTACGTCCGGCTTGGCGTGACCGGGCTGGACGTAGCTCGCCCCACCGGTCAGCACGCCCGGGTGGTTGTAAAACGCGCCGTCCTCGGCGTCGGTCGCCGCCCCGTTCCAGTTCAGTTCCCAGTCCAGCACCTCGATCGGTTCGACCCAGGTCTGCATTTCGGCTTCACCGAGCGGACGGGCCCAGACCTGGACGCCGGCGATGTCACCGGCGAAGTAGCTGTCTTTGCTGCGCCCGATGTAGGTCGGCCCGTTCGGGTCGTTGAACGGTGGCACCGAGTCCCGGCTGGTGTCTTGGTGACCGTTGACGTACAGGCTGAGCGTCGTGGTCTCCGCGTCGTAGCTGACGGCCAGGTGCGTCCAGACCCCGATCTTGGCTTCGGCGTCGGAGGACACGGTGGTCCGTTCGGTGGCGATCCCGGAGGCCGCTGTGGGAACCTCTGCCGCCCACTTCTTGTCGGAGGCTTGGTAGATCAGGCTCAGCGAGGATTGGCCGCCGACCGAGCCACGGGAGAACACCGGCCGGTCGGCTGAGCCGTCGGTCAGCTTCACCCATGCCGAGACGGTGTAGCTCGTGGTGGTGTTCGGCTTGAGACCGGTCGTGCCGTAGCTGCTGGTGCCGTTGAACGTGCCGGCGCTGAACCCGACTTGGCGGCTCTTGCCCCACGTCACGTCGGTGAGCGTCGCGGGGTGCAGGGTCCGGTTGCTGCCGGTGCCGGTGCCGTGACCGGTGTCGCGGGCGGTGGTGCCGCCGTCGTCGGTGAATTCCCAGACTGCGTTGCTGTCGGCGCCGTCCTCGGTGCCGCCGCTCTGGTCGTCGACGATCCAGTCGGACTTGTCGGCGTTGGTGACGTACTGCCAGGCCAAAGCCTCGTAGTAGGCCTCAGCTGGCCGAAGGACGGTGCCGTCGGCCCGCAGGTAGTCGCTCAGCACGGTGTCGTAGGTGGCGGTGGAGCCCTCCGCGATGCCGGCCGAGACGGCCTCGGAGAAGTCGATGACTCCGTCGGCGTGCCCTTTCAGGCTGCCCAGGATGTAGTCGTTGACCAAGAGGCGTGCCTGCTCCTGCAGGGCGGTCGGCGGGTTGGCCACCGAGAACGGCGGGATCGTGGCGGCGTACACCTTGATCGAACCGTTTTTGGTGGGCAGTTTGACCGAGCCGTTGGTCACGTCGTCGGCCTGGTACTGGTGTAGCTGCGACGCGATCGAGGTCAGTTTGGTCTCGACCGCGTTCGCGCAGGCGTCGGCTGTGGTGGCGGTGCAGGCCAGCAGGTCAGCGGCACCGGCCGAGAGCAGTGCGGCGCGGACGTTGGACTGGTTGAGCAGCGCCCGGTCGATCTGACCCTTGGCGTTGGTGCCCAGGGCCAGGGTGCTGGTCGGCAGCGAGGTCTGGTTGCCCCAGCTGCTGCTGCCCAGGTTCAGGATGCCGAACGGCACCTTGCCGCCGGTGTCCTCATTGGCCGCGAAGATCTGCGCCAGCTCGCCGTTGAGCTGGCTCTTGCCGTCCGGGGTGCTGGTGTCGGCGTTGACGGTCTGGTCGCCGAACAGCGCCAGTGCGCCGGCCGGCGCGGTCGCCGAGGTGGTCACGTCGATTCCGGAGACGAACGGGATGCCGTCGATGGTTGTCTCTTTGAAGCTGCCGGCGGCGATGTCCTTGGTGTGGTCGGCGCTGTCGGCGGTGATGTAGACCGGAACCTTCGGGTCCCGGTGCCCGGAAATCGCCGTCACGGTGCCGGCCACCTTCATGCTGACCAGCACGGTGGACAGCTGCGGCAGGCTCAGTGTGACCGGGTCGCTGAGCTGGTCGGTGCCGGCTGCCAGGGTGACCGCCGGGGAGCCGCCGAAGGTCAGCGGCAGCGGGGTGGAGGCCGCGGTGGCCCCACCGGTGGTGGTGTCCTGGGGCGCGATGGTGACCGCGCTCAGGGTCACCGGGGTCTTGCCGAGGCTGTTGGCGACCCGGACCCGGACCTGCTGGGTGTCGCCGCCGGTGCCGATGCTGAGCACCGCCGGGAAGCGGACCGTCTGCGGGGTCAGCGTGCTGGCCGCGTTGGGCGGGTTGGCGTCGTAGAGCGCGGCGGTGTCCTGCGCGGCCGCCCAGGTGCCGACCCACTTGGCTGAGCCGGTGTTCGACGTCGGCCGGATGCCCAGACCGAAGAAGTGCACCGAGGGCACACCGTCCTGCGCGATGTTCGACACCAGCGGAAGGGTGATGCTCTCCACCGCAGCACCGGGGCACAGCAGGGGCACGCTCACCGCCCACACGGCGGCGTTGCCGGCAGCCTGTGTGGCCCCCTTGCCGTTGCGGCGGGTGAAGGATAGGGCGGTGTCGCTGCTGGGTACGTACGCCCAGTCCGAGGCGTTGTCGATCGAGTACGGCTGTGCTTTCGTCCCGCAGCTGCTGGTGGTGTAGGTGATGGTGCCTGACGCCCCGGTGACGCCGCCGCTGCCCATCGTCGAGTAGCCGACGAGGATCAGCGCGTTGCCCTTGTTCACCACCGAGCCGTTCGACGGCACGGTGATGTACTGCCCGGAGGCCAGCATGTTGTCGACGGTGCCGTTGCCGTACGCGGACGGCATTTTGATCTTCGCGCCGTTGACGGTGACTGTGGCTCCCGGGGTCCAGCCACGGGCCTTGAAGTCGGCCGACTCGAAGCTGTATCCGGCGCCGTCGGCGTCCGCGGCGGTGATCGTCGGCGTGCTGCCGGCCGTGTATGTGCTGATCGCGGTGTTGTTGAGGCACGCCGCCGTGTTGTCCAGCGAGCAGGTGATCGCCGCGCCGAGCCGCACCAGGTCGATGCCGGCCTGGTAGCCGGCCGAGGCGGCGTTCTTGCCCAGCACCGTGAGGGTGATGGTGTGCACGCCCTGAGTAAGGATCCGCGGCGCGCCGAGGGCGGTCTTGATCGTCCCGAAGTTGCGGTACGTCGTCGAGACCCGGCCGGAGCCGTACGCGTCGAAGTTCTCGATCAGCACCGTCTGGCTGTCCTTGCCCTTGTCCAGGACCAGCGAGTAGGTGCCGTAGTCGTGCGAGGTGACCAGGTTCGCGCCGATGTCCCAGACCCCGGCCTTGGGCAGGTTGAACGAGACGGTGGCGGTGTCGCCCGGCAGCACCTTGTTGGTGGCGGACATGCCGGAGAGCATGAGCTGCCCGCCGGAGGTGAAGTAGAAGCCGGCGCTGCCGCTGTCCTGCTGCGAGACCGACCCGGTGGCAGAGGTCGTAGTGGCCTTCGGCACCGCTGACGTGGTGCCGTCGGTGTTGGCCTCGGTGTAGCCAGCGAACATCTTGGCGCCGGAGACGTAGATGGGCTTGGTGGTGCCCGCGTTGAACTTGTACGTGGTCTGCACCGAGGTCGACCCGCCCTGGTCGACCGCCTTGACCTGCAGAACGTGCGAGCCGGCGGTGGCTGGGGCGAAGGTCGGTACGGTCCAGCCGTTCATCACCGCGGTGCCGGTTCCGGGGCCGTTGTCAGCCTTGGCGAAGTACACCGTGCCCGGCTTGATCGCGGTGCCGACCGCCCACGGGGTGCCCTTGTTCGAGGCGTACACCACGTTGGCCAGGTCAGCGTCGAGGGTGAACAGGTAGCCGACGACATTGTTGCTGTAATCGTGCGGGCCGATCACCCAGGTGCCGTTCGTGCCGTACACGTCACCGACCTGGTCAGCCGGGTAGTTCGCCGAGTTGACCGTCGGCGCGCCGGGCGCCTTCGTATCGACGACCAAGTTCTGCCAGGCGGTGTACGTGTTCGACCATAGCCCCGACTCGTTCTGCACAGTGGCGCGCCAGTAGTACTCGCCGTCGGCCAATTTCGGCGTGGCCCAGCGCTCGCCGGTGGTGGAGAAGCCGCTGGTGCCGGTGTAAAGCCGGGTGCCCTTGGTGCTGTTGTAAATCTGGTACTGGATGCGGACCCGCTCGCTGACGCCGGAGACCGTCTGGTTGGCGCCCTGGGCGGACAGCGTCGGGGTCGGGGTGGTGGTGACGGTCTTGCCCGCATTCGGCAGGCTCGGCGTTGCCGCCGGGTTGCCGGTGCCGTTGAGCAGGTACGGCCGGTAGCTGTACTTGATCGACAGGTTCGCGCCGCCGCCATATCCGAGCTGCTTCCAGCTCATCTTGTCGCTCATATCCTTCGCCTCGACCCGGAAGGTCAGGCTGCTCAGCTTGGTCGTGGTGATCGCCGTCTTGGCGTAGCTGAGCACGTTGAACGCCAGGGTCGGCGGGCTGACCTTCTCCGACTTGGTGCCGCAGTTGACCTTTCCGGCTTTGACTGTGGAGAGCACCCCGGTCAGCGCGGTCGGTTCGTGTCCCCAGTACAGACCGGACGAGTTCCAACTGCTCGGGGACTTGGTCGCGTAGACGACCGAAGCGGTGCTGGCGCACGTCGCGGACCAGGTGTGGGTGACGTACAGCGTCGCCTCGCTGACCTCCGCGCCCCGGATATCGGAAGTGTTCATGTTGTAGTAAGTCTTGGCTTTCTCGCCCTCGCCGCCGTACTCCGGCCAGTCGTCCAGGCCGATGCGTGCCCGCGCCGAGCCGGTCTTCGACGTCGAGTTGTAGACGTTCCAGCCGTTGCTCGAGATTCGCGCCCAGTTGAGCTGGGAACCCTTCGAGCCACCGCCCCAGGACGGGTCGACGTACACCGGATACCTGGTGTCGCTGTCAGTCAGCAGCGCCTTGTCCAGCGACAGCGTCTGCTTTCCGCCGGCGACCTCGACCTTAATCTTGGCCTGCTTGCCACCCAGCTCGGCGGACGCCTCGTGGGCCGCAACCGGGTCTGCCGCGGCCTCGGCCGCGGTCACCGCGGGAGTGGCGCCGTCCTTGCCCGGGCTGCTGTCCCACATTAAGGCGGTTCCGGTACGGAACACGTCCTCGCCTGTGCCGGTGTCCGTCGCCGCAGCGCCGCCGTCGCGGGTCTCGGCGAGTTTGACGCCGGTGCCGGTCAGCCCGAACTCGAGCTTCTGCAGGTCCGGGTTGGCGGCCGCCTGCGCGTTCTTGACCACGAAGATCGACGAGTAGCCGGTGGCGTCCGCGGTGATCTGCAGATCCACGTCGGGCAGCACGTCAGCGTAGGTCGCGGTGTCACCAGCGACGCTCGGCTTGGGTAGCTTCTCCGGCCAGGAGAACGTCAGCTCCTTGGGGCCGTCCTTAATGGTGAGCAGCTTCGTACTGCCGTCGGCGGCGATCGAGAGCGTACTCAGCGCAGCCTTCGGCGAGTAGCTGCCATCTGTGCGCTTGACCAGCGACGTGTCGATCGGCACCCACTTGCCGCCCTGGTCGACCCGCTGCGGGGTGGAGGAGGTCAGCTTGGTCAGCGTGCCGTCCGGGTTCGCCGAGGTGGTCGAGTACTCATCGGCCAGCGTCGGCACGGTGACCGGCTCACGGCTGGTCCGGGCCTCGGCGATGGCCGCGAGCACCGGATCGGCCGGCTTCTCGGCCTTCTTCGGCTTCTTGGCGGTGGTGGACGTCGGTGCCGGGCTGGGCGCGGATGGATCGGCGAGAGCCGGTGTTCCCACCGCGACAACGCCGGCTCCGGAGACCAGAGTGACGACGGCGCCGACGAGAGCCAGCCGCCTTGGTTTCGATGTATGTAACATGGACCCTCTCGCATACGGATCTTGAAGGATCGCGACATCATCTCCCGGAGACGCATCGACATACGGGAGATCATTGATGTGAGTATCTCCACTAGAGACAGCAGCTCGCGGCCCGGTAACCTCACTGCAACTCAGAGTCGATCACCTTCCAGCTCCGTTCCGGCATCCCGGCCTCACCGGGGCGGGCCTACAGGCAGGCTTGTCTCTTGCTGCCCGTATCCGCCCGTGAGGTATGTCTGGCGTCGCGCTCGGCGGCACCGGCAGCCTCCTTCGCTTGCGTCTTGCTCAGCGCCGCTTGACAGTGGATCATGGTGCCGTCATTGGTGGGAGCAAGGAGACTGCGGTGTCGGTCGAGGTGTACGTCCCGGCGAATTTCGTGGCCGCGGGTTGGGGAACACCGACGGTATGCGCACGCCATGGTGAAGCGGCCGTCGAGAGGGCGAAGATTCGGTTCGTCTCCGACACCTCGCGTTGGCTGATCCTGCTAGGCGTGATCGTCTACGTCGTCGTGATGGCAGTGACCCGTAAGACGGTGGTATCACCGGCGTGGCCGTTCTGTGCCCGATGCAAGAGGGAAGAGGTCACCAAGACCCTGACAGGCTGGGCCAGCCTCATCGTCGGCCTGTTGCTGTGGTTCGCCAGTGTGCAACTGCTGAGCAAGCCAGCCCCTATCGGGGCGTTGGTCGGCGTCGTGCTGTTCGTGGGTGGCGCCCTCGTCGCCGGAAGCGGTACTCGCCCGAGCATCGCCGGAGGCGTGGTGACCAATGACGGGCAGGCCGTACGATTCGCCCGCGCGCATGAGAACTTCGCGAGCCAGGCCGTCGCCGCCCAGCAGGCTGCGGCACGGCAGTACGCCGCGCAGGCAGGCTACGCACCCCAGCCGTAACCGTCACCGTCCGCCTGCTGAACGGCCGACCTTGTCTGTGTCTCGTCCGTGCGCCGACGCCTGACATTAATGTCGGCCCGCAGGTCGACGGCTCGGGGGATGCCCTGCTTTCGGCAGATCAGTAAACGTGAGCGCGGGCCGGGCGATCCATCCGACTACGTTCTGTCCCGCCCCAGGTTTGATGGAGACATCCAAACCTAGGAGAGAATCTCGCTATGGCGGCACCGAAGAAGTACCCCGATGAGCTGCGTGAACGGGCGACCCGACTGGCCCTCGAGGCCCGCCGGGACCCGGCGGCC
>NZ_BOMH01000102.1 GCF_016862095.1 Actinoplanes cyaneus | reverse complement strand
CTAGTCGCCCTCGACCTGGAAGGCACCGGATCGCAGGACCGCGACCAGGAGCAGATCCTCGAGACCGCCGCGGTCCGGTTCCTGGGCGGGCGCCCGGACATGGCCACCGCCTACACCACCGGCATCGATCCCGGCCGGGCCATCCCCGTCCGGCCGTGGATCTCACCCGGGCTGGCCGGCACCGCCCTGCGCGGCCAGCCCACCCTCGACGACGTCCGGCCCGCCCTGCTCGCCCGTCTCACCGGGGCCTGGCTCGTCGGGCACAACATCGGCGTCGACTGGCGCCTGCTGCACCGGCACCTGCCTGAGCTCACCGTCGCCGGCCTCATCGACACGATGCGCCTGGCGAAGGGCGCGTCCGTCCCCGGCAAACTCGGCCTGATCGATTTGCTGACCTACCTGCAACTGACAGCCGCCGTTACCGCCGCCGCACCCGGCAGTCGGCCCCATCGGGCGCTGTGGGACACCGCGGGCACGGCCCTGCTGCTTCCAGTCCTGATCCGCCAGCACTTCACCACCGAACCCGCCCTGCAGCAGCTTGCCGCCGTCGCCGGAATCGGTCTTGCAGCACCGTCGTCGACGACCGCCAGCGCGGCCGCAGATCCGCAACCCACCCTGTTCGACTGACAGCCCTCACAGCGTCACCGAGGGCCACCGAAAGGGCACCTCGATGACCAGCACCACCGACAGCTGCACCTTCGCCATCGGCGGTGACCTGCCGGTCCGGCGTCTCGGCTACGGCTCGATGCAACTCACCGGCCCCGGCCACTGGGACCTGCCCGCCGACCCCGACGCGGCCCGTCGCCTCCTGCGCGCCGCCGTCCATGACCACGGCGTCAACCACCTCGGCACCGCCGACGCCTACGGCCCTCACACGGTCGAGACCCTGCTTCGGGAAGCCCTGCACCCCTACCCCGACGACCTGCTCATCGCCACCAAGGGCGGCCTCGCCCGGCCCGGCCCGAACATCTGGCGTCCGTGCGGCCGACCCGAATATCTGACCCAGTGCGCCGAACTGAGCCTGCGCGTCGACACCCTTGACTTGTACTACCTGCACCGCATCGACCCGCTGGTGCCGCTCGCCGACCAGCTCGGTGCCATCGTCGGCCTTCAGCGCGCCGGCAAGATCCGCCACGTCGGCCTGTCGAAAGTCACCGTCGACCAGGTCGAACAGGATTGCGCGATCACCGGCATCGCCGCCGTCCAGAACCAGCATGCGGTGACCAGCACCGATCCCGTCCTCGACTACTGCACGACCAACGGTCTGGCGTACGTCGCCTTCAAACCGTTCGGTGCCGCCATCACCCCGCCGAGTACCGGCAACGCCGTCACGGCTCTCCGGCCGGTCGAGGCATTGCGAACGTTGCTGGCTCGTTCGCCGGCGATGCTCGTCGTCCCGGGCACGTCCTCGGTCGAGCACCTGCGGGTCAACTGCGCTGTCGACCACAGCGTCTCCGCGGACGAGAACACCACGGCGTGCCGGAGGAAAAGGGCATGACGGCCACTGAAGCAGCCCACATCCAGACCGGGTGTAGCACGGCGGGCGAGCCGTTTCACCTGCTCGTGGCCACCGTCCGAGAGTCGGCCGTCCGTTATCCCGACGACTCCCGGCCCTTCGTCAGGTTGGCGAAGTTGACCGAGGAGACCGGTGAGGTCGCTACACAGATCAACATCGGGGCCGGCACCGGTCTCAAACGCCAAAAGCACGGCGCGTTCGACGCTCGCGAGCTTGCCGCGGAACTTTCCGACGTCCTGCGGGCCGCCGTCGGCATCGCCGTCGAGTTCGACATCCTCGATCTGCTGGTTACCGCGATCCGCCATAGGCACACCGAGATATGCGGAGCCGGCCAGTGGGCCTCGGCGCCGGCGCCGGACGCGACCACGGGATCGAGGCTGTGCATGCATCCAGCCGATAACCGCCACCGTGGCGCCGACGCGTCCCCCGGGTTCGCAGCAACACGCCGCATTCGACCATATGTGCGAAAACAGAACCCGCTTCGGCTGACTGCGTCGCGTGCCCGACAGCTCGTACCGCGGACGCTCCGGTACCGATATGTCATGACGATCCGGCCGTCACCTCGGCTCTCCAGTCGCATCCCGACCACGTCTGACGAGCCACGAGGAGGACTGATCGAGTGAGCGCCACCCGCGAGGCCGAGCAGGATAGGACCGTCCCGCGGCAGCCGGGCGACGCGATGCCACCCGAGTCGGTGTTGCCGGAGTTACGGCCGATGTGGTGGGAGCAAGGCATGCGCGCCCGGGTCGACGCCGGCCTGTTCGGGGTGTTCGCGGGCATGCCCCGGTTGGTGGTCGAGGCGCTGCGGATCAGCTGGTCTGCCGACCGGCTACGCACAGCAGTCGTCGCGGTGGTCACGCTGGCCGCCGGGGCGATGGCCACGTTCGGCCTGCTGGCGACCCAGCGGGTGCTGGTGGCGTTGTTCGCCGCCGGACCGACCCCGGACCGGGTGCGTCAGGCCCTGCCTGCCCTGGCGTTTCTGGCTGCGGCGACCGCGGTCCGCGGCGGTCTGGGCATCGCGACCGGCTATGCGATGAACGGGCTGACCCCGAAGGTGAATCAGCGGGCGGAGCGGCGGCTGTTCGAGACCACGACCGCGGTCCGGCTGGATGCTTTCGACCAGGACAGTTTCGCCGACAGCATGGAGCGCGCCTCCCGCGGTTCTGACTCGGTGATCGATCTCGTCCAAGCCGTGATGAACCTGCTGGCCGGCGTGGTCAGCCTGTGCGCTGTCATGGTCGCGGTTGTCGTCATCCACCCACTGCTGCTGGCGGCCCTCGTCGTCGCCACGGCCCCGAACGCCTACGCCGCCCTGCGCGCGGGTCACGTGAGGTTCCAGACCTACCTGGAGAGCTCGGGACGCCGGCGCCGGATGTGGGTGCTGCACAGTCTGATGGCCGAGCGGGTGTCGGCGTCGGAGTTGCGGTCGTACGGCCTGCGCAACTTCGTCTTGGGCCTGTACGACCGGGTGATGGGCGCGCAGACGGCGGTGGAGATGAAGCTGGCACGCCGGATGACCACCACGACCAGCCTCGGCGCGGTGATCAGCGGCCTGGCGTCCGCCGGTGTCTACGTCCTGCTCGGCATGCTGTTGCTGGACGGCCGGATTCCGCTGGCTGCCGCCGCGACGTGCGTGGTGGCGGTCCAGGCCGCCCAGCGCGCACTGACCCAGGTGACCTTCCAAACCGACCGGGTTTTCACCGAAGGCCAGCATTTCAACGAGTACGTCGGCTTCCTGCGCCGCGCCGCCGACTACCTCCCGCAGCAGCCGGAGTCGGCGCCAGCACAGCCCGGCCCGCTGCAGCAGCTGACGGTGCGCGCCGTCAGCCACTACTACCCGGACCGGGATACGGCGGCGGTCGACGAGGTCACGCTGACGATCACGGCCGGGCAGACCGTGGCGCTGGTGGGAGAGAACGGATCGGGAAAGTCAACGCTGGCGGCCCTGATCGCCGGGCTGCGTGACCCGGGCGCTGGCGACATCTTCTGGAACAGCCGTCCTCTGGCCGGCTGGGACAGCACCGCGCTCGCCTCGCGGATCGCCGTGGTGCTGCAGGAACATCACAAATTCCCGTTCACGGCCGCCACGAACATCGCGATCGGTGACATCGACACGGCACCGGACCGTACCCGGATCGAGGACGCCGCCCAGCTGGCGGCGGCGCACGACATGATCCGGGAGCTGCCACACGGCTACGACACGCTACTGGATCGCATCTTCGCCGACGGCCAGGATCTGTCCGGCGGGCAGTGGCAGCGCATCACCGCCAGCAGGGGCTTCCTGCGCGACGCCGACCTGCTGATCATGGACGAGCCGTCCTCAGCGTTGGATCCGCGTGCGGAGGACACGTTGTTCCAGGCGATCCGCGGTCGGCAGGGCCGGCGGACCACCATCCTGATCACCCACCGGCTCGCCAACGTGACGCACGCCGACCGGATCTTCGTGATGCACCACGGCCGGCTCATCGAGGAGGGTACGCACGCAGAGCTCATCGCGGCTGGCGGCCGCTACGCCGAGCTGTTCGGGCTCCAGGCCTCGGGCTACATCAATGGGCAGGCAACGGCACCAGCCGACCCGGTAACCAAATGCGCGGAGCGTCCGTGAGCGCCTCGGTGAACCCGGCACCGGATCCTGCAGCCAGGACAGCCGGCCGCTTCGAGACGCTGCACGATCCGCGGCGGGAGCTGCGGCAGGCGTGGGTGGCGTACGCGGTGTCCCAGGCCGGCAGCGGGATCGGCGCGGGCGCCCTTCCGCTGGTTGCCATCCTGATGTTGGACGCCTCGGACTGGCAGGTGTCGCTGCTGGCCGCGGTGGCCGGCATCGCCGGGGCGGTGACGATCATGCCGCTGGGACCGTGGGTCGAGTTTCACCGCAAACGACCTACCATGATCAGCGCGGACCTGCTGCGCTGCGCGGCCTTGGCCAGCGTGCCGATCGCCGCGTGGCTCGGGAAGCTGACCTTCACCCAACTGTGCGTGGTGGCCGCCGGGCAGACGGTCGGGACGATCGCGTCGTCGGCGGCCTGCTAGTCTCCGCCCTCGGCCCGCTGGCCACCGCCGGCGCCGATGCGGTCAGCTTCGCGGTCTCCGGCCTGCTCCTGGCCCGGATCCGGCGGCATGAACCCCTCCCGGCCGGCCCGGACCGGGGCCGGCACTCGGTGGCGGAGATGACGGCGGGCTGGCGCCACATCGCCGCCCACCCCGTCCTACGCCGCCTGTTCGCGCATTCTCTGATCTTCGGCGGGTGCATGGTCGCCTCGACTCCGCTGATCGCGGTGCTGATGCTGCGAGACCTGGGCTTCAGCCCGGCCGCGTACGGATTGGCGCTCGGCCTGCCCTGCACGGCCGGAGTGCTCGGCTCGCTGGTCGCGCCCCGAATCATCGCCCGCGCCGGGCTGATGCGCGTCCTGCTGATCGGCGGCGCCGCCCGCTGCCTGTGGATAGGCATCATCCCCCTCGCGCCCGGCACACCGGCCGGCCTGGCGATGATCGTGGGCGCTGACACGGCCCTGCTGATGTGCGCGGGCGTGTTCAACCCGGTCTTCGCCACCTACCGGATGCAGGCCACCGCCGACGGCTACCTCGCCCGCGTCGCCGCCGCGTGGGCCGTGAGCGGCAAGATCGCCCAACCGGCCATGATCGCTGCCGCCGGGCTGGCCGCCGCGGCGTTTGGTGCCCGAACCGCGCTACTCGCGCTGGCCGCCGTGCTGCTGACCACCATCGTGATCCTGCCCTGGCGGGCCTGGCCTCCCCCGGGCAACCGCCTGACCAGCGCCGACGAGTCCCACCGAGAGGAGACGTTCCGTGCGCCGGATCGCAATCCTCGGTAACGGCGGCGCCGGCAAGACCGTGCTGGCCAACCGGCTCAGCACCGTCCTTGGCATCCCGGTCACGCACCTGGACGACCTGCGCTACGCCGACGACGGGACCACCGTCGCCGAAGCCGTCTTCGTCGACCTACAGCGGGAGGTCGTCGCCGGCGAAGCGTGGATCATCGACGGGAACTCGCTGGCTTCCCTGCCAATCCGCCTCGGTCGGGCCAACACGGTGATCGTGGTCGACCCGCACCCGCTGGTCTGCCTGCTCGGGATTCTGCAACGCCGCCTGCGCTACCGCGGCGGCCGACACCCTGACGGCGTTGTTGATCGCATCAACGCCTCTTTCCTCTGGTACGTCGGGTGGCGGTACCGGCATACCCATCTGCCGAAGGTGCGGGCCTGCATCGCCGAGCACTTCCGGGGAGCGCCGGTCATCCACCTGACCAGCCGCAGGCAGGCCGACCTGTGGGTGGACGTGTTCACCCACCACCACGGCAAGGGTGGCCGGTGATGGACCTGTCCGCTTATATGGTCGTCGGCGAGCCGCCATACGGGGTGGTCGCCCGCCACGCTCCGTCGACGGCAACATCCTCGCCCGGCACGGCGCCTGCCCGGGGACGGCGGCACCGATGCTCTGCACGCTGCGCCTGGCCAGGCAACGTTTCCCCCAGCTTGGCGCCGTACAGCGTCCATGCGTACTGCTGGCACACACGCATATCCCGGTGCTGGCCGGGCAACACCGGGCGCTGCCTGACGCGTTGGTCGCCTCCGCGCTGTTCGCGCGGCTGCTCACCGACGGCGCAAGCCGGTGCGGGTGATCGCGGATGAGTCAGCTTCAGCAGTTGGCCGTCCTATCCGCTCCTGCGCACTACCACTGTGCAAGACGCCCTGTTCTGACCTCGCCATGATGTGGCCACCGCTTGGAGGAGACAACGTTGAACGCCCCGCACCAGCCCTCGGCCGCTGCGCCTCGGCACCCGGTCGATGTCTTCCTGTTACTGCACGACGGCCCGAAAGTCCTGTTAGCGCTGCGTGCCGGCACCGGGTATGCCGACGGCGAACGGAACCTGGTGTCAGGCAAACTCGAGACAGGAGAGACTGCCCTGGCCGGGGTCCGGCGCGAGGCCGCCGAGGAGGTCGGCCTGCGCCTGGGTGAGGACGACGTGCACTTCACTGCCACCGTCCACCACCGCAACCGCAACGGGCAGGGCCGTATCGGCCTAGTCTTCACCGCCGCCTTCGAGCCTGGCCGGCACGGTGAGCCGGTCAATGCCGAGCCACACAAATGCGCAGGCATCGAATGGTTTCCCTTCGATGAGCTTCCGGCCGAAACGGACCGCTACACCCTGGCCTGCGTCGCAGCCTGGCGTTCCGGTGAACGACTGCACCTCAGCGGGTGGTAACAGCCGGCTACGACAGATCAGCGATTCACCGTGCGGCCACACCGTGGCACTGCGGACACCTGGAGCCCGACGATGACAGCCTCGTTCACCACCCGGCCCTCGTGGCGAACCGTACCCACCGTCTTGGCCGGTGCCGTCGAAGAGTGCGCCGGCCCGATCACCGCCTTCTGCGATGTGCACGGCGGCATGACACCGGGTCCAGCCGCCACGTTGTCACTGGGCACCGGCGATGCGGTCTTCGTCAAAGCCATGAGCCGGACGGTCAACGCCCGCTCGCATGAGCTCTACCGGCAGGAAGCTGCCGTGCTGAGCGTGATGCCCGCCGACGTTCCCGCCGCCCGGCTCCGGGGCGTCGCCGAGATCGACGACTGGATCGCGCTCGTCCTGGACCGGGCACCGGGAGCGGCGGCCGGCCCGCCGTGGACCACCGCTGCGGTGCAGTCCGTGGCGAGGGCATGCGCAGCCGTAGCAAGGGCCGCAGTCCCGGCTGGCGTACCGCCAGTTCTTGAACGTCTGCCCGACCTTGACGGCTGGGCGAAACTGGCGGTGCAGCCACGCGACTTGACCGGCTGGGAAGCCCGCCACATCGACCGGCTTGCCGCGGCGACAGTCGGTTGGCGGGATTGGACTGTCGGGCAGCTGCTGACGCACCAGGACATCCGTAGCGACAACGCCATAGTCAATCCGGAGGACGGCGTTGCCGTCCTGGTCGACTGGGGCTCCGGCGCAGCGGGTGCGGCCTGGCTCGACCGTGCTCTGCTCGCGGCCCACGTCGTGGCGGCAGGCCACGCCGACGGCCCCGAGGTTGCCCATCGCCAGGCCCTGGATCTGCTTTTGGGCCAGCCTGCGCAGGCCTCACGGTTCCTGATCGCCTACGCGGGCATGTGGCGTAGAAACTCCACACTGCCCGCCCACCCCGGCATGCCCTCTCATCGAGGATGGCAACGGGCACGCGCCGACGCCCTGCAGCCCTTGATCGAGGACCTCCTCGCCGTGATCGACACATGACCCGATCCTCGGTCGAGCTGCCGCGCCCGCTGTTTTCCGCTGGAACGGCCTTTACTCGCGCAGCATCGACCGCGTCGCCCCCGCCGACCCGTCGCCTTGACCGTGCACCTTTGGAGGAGTCATGACCGATCTCAATGAGGCTTTCGGAACCGTACCCGTCCTCACCTACACCGATCACGAACGCTACGGCGCCACCGTCCACCGCTCCGTCCCCGAGTGGATCCAGCGCGAAGTGACATCCCTGAAGGTTCAGACCGGGCATCGCGTTCTGGAGATCGGTACCGGCTCGGGTTACAGCGGCGCCCTGCTGGCCCGGCTGTGCGGACCACGCGGGCGAGTCACGAGCATCGACATCAGCGACGATCTCGTCAACCGGGCGCGGGCGATCCACGCCGAACGCAGGGTCACCGGGATCGACTGTCACGTCGCCGACGGCCTGGCCGGCCTCGCAGCCGCCGCGCCGTTCGATCGGGCGGTCGGGTGGTGCACGCCGCCGCGGCTTCCCCGGGCTTGGGTCGAGCAGATCGTGGACGGCGGCCGGATCGTTGCCTCACTGCCGATCGCGCAGCTGCCGTCCACCGCCTTGATCACCACCATTACCGTCGACGCCGGCCAGCCCCGGGTGCAGGCCGTTGTCGGTGGCGTTTACGCCCAGAGCACCCCGACACCGGTGGACGACGCCGTGACCGTGCCCGGCCGGTGGGTCGACTACTGCGACCGTCAACCGGATCCGTCCTGGATATCCATCGGCTGGCGCGCCGACGATCCGGACAACAGCGGCGCCCGCGCGGCCCTCGACCGGCTCCTGCACCCCGGGCACACCGAAACCTACGGCGACATGGAGGCCGACTGGCGATCCTGGAGCGCCTTCACCGCCGCCCCACCCGACCCCGGTCTGAGTATGGTGTCGCTGCGTAATCTGGTCCGCGGGATCGGCCACAGCACCGCCACGTCCGCAGCCGTGATCCTGACCGACGGCACGATCATCGCCGACACACCAGGTTCGGCGTCACTGACGGTTCTGCACGATTGGCTGACCCGCTGGCAGCAGGCCGGCCGCCCCACCGCCGACACCTTTGTTCCCCGGCTGGTCCCCAACGCGAGCACCGACTGCCCCGGCTGGGACCTGCAGATAACCGTGCCCGCCGCTGCGGTGCCGACGTCGCGGCCTGCTATCCCACAGCCGCGCGCCGACCGGGCGGAGCCGGCATGACGCCGGAAGAACTCGTCGACGCCGCGATCTCCGTGGCTGAGGAAGGCGTGCTGCACCGCGAGATGCCGATCGGAGCGGTCGTAGAGATGGGCGGCGAGATCATCGCCTCCGCTCACACCCAGGACCAAGCCCAGCAGCGACACCTAGTCCACGCCGACCTACTCGCGATGGACGCCGCCGACCGGCTGCTGCGCCGTCAGCCGAGACCACATCCTCTGCGGTTAGCCGTCAACATCGAACCCTGCCTGATGTGTCTGGGCGCAGCGATGGCCCTGCGCGTCGACGAGATCTACTACGGCTTGGAGTCACCGGCCGACGGCGCCCGCATCGCCGCGACCTGGCCGCACCATCCGGACCTGCCCTGGTACCGGCCGCCTCGCATGGTCGGCGGGATCCGCCGCCTCCAGGCGCGCGAGCAATTCCGCCGCTACTGCCAGACGGCGCCGCCCAGCGGCTTCCGCCGCTGGGCGCAAACCCTCGCTGACCTGCCCGACCAGCAGGCACCTCCCGGCAGATGCTGAGCCGCTCCTCCTCGACACCGGCTGCCCGGACATCAACCGTGCCCGGCACCGGCGTAGCCCGACCAGTTCCAGCAACCACGTCCGCGGGAGACAGACACGATGACCTCGACGACTCTTTCCGCCGGGACCACAGCGGTCCGCCGCGACGTACTCGACGGCCTGGTCTGGACCGCCGGCGCGCACCGCGTGCTGGACGACGACGGAACCCGCCTGCCCCTGGCGTGCTGGCCCGGCGCCACCACCTTCGCACCCACCTCCTGGATCGAGTGGCTGCGCACCCGCGACGAAGCCACCCGGCTGCAAGGCATCCCCGATCTGGCCAGCCGGCGCTGGCAGCTCGGCGAGTGGATCTGGCGAGACACCGCGGTCCTGACCTGGGTCGGCCTTGACCCCGATTTCAGCCTCCAGCGGTATCTGCCGATCACCGGCGGCGCCGACCAGGACGTGAGAACGACTGCGGCAATCCACTACGTCACAGGGCGATGCGGGTCACGAGCTGGCGACCGGGCCGGCGAGCGAGGCGGTCGGCCTGGATTGCTGGGATGGCCAGATGGAGGGCAGCGGCTCGAACATCGCGCACCGGGAGCTTGCCTCGGTAGCGCGGAGGGTGCTGCGACACCTCAGATGACGTCGGTCCTTTCTTCGGCTGAGGCGCCCCCACCTAGCAATTCGGCGATGTAGGAGCGGAGAATCAGCATGAGCTGGTGGTCCGGGCCAAGCCGGCGGACCTGTTCGTCGTGCAGTTTTTCGAGTTCGGCCAGGGCGCCGCTGCGATCGCCGGCGACCGTACGCCATCGCGCACGGTCCACCCGCAGCTGTGCTGCATGCAGATGGTCGGGCCCGAGATCTCCTACTTGTTCGTCGTACAACCTTGTCAAGTCTTCTATGGCTCCGTCCACGTCGCCGTTCTGCCCTCGCCAGTCGGCGAGATCGCGGCGGAGATCCACGAAGACGGCTCGGTCAACTCTCGGCGCTGTTCTCCATGCGTGGACAGCGTCACTCCCCGCGGCGATGGCGCCCGGAAGGTCGCCGGCTGCCAAGCGCCGATAGGGCAGCTGGTGCCGGGCTTCTGCAGTGTAAGGATGGTCTGGCCCAAGCACCCGCGTCTGCTCGCCAAGGAGTTCTCCGAAGGCCTTGGCGGCGCCGACCAGGTCACCGGCCGCCGCCCGAAGGTGAGCGATGTGATTGCGGGTGTTGAGGATGTCGGCATGGTCGGGCCCGAGTACCCGCACCTGCTCTACGAGGAGTTCGTCAAAGGCGGCGGTGGCACCGACCAGGTCACCCATGACCCCGCGCGCGAAGGCGAGCTTGCTGCGTGTGATCAACGAGTTCCGATGATCGGGGCCGAGACTATGGACCTGGCTGTCGAGCAGGGCCGAGTACATCGTCGCCGCACCCTTCCAGTCGCCAGCTCGCCCTCGCCAACCCGCGATCTGGTCACGGGTGATCATGGCCCCATGATGGTCATCGCCGAATAGACGGATCTGCTCCTTGAGCAGCTCGTCTAGGCTCGCCATAGCGCCCGCCAGGTCGCCGGCGGCCGCCTGCCGGTGCGCGAAGGCCTGGCGGGTGATCATGACGTCTCGATGTCCGGGCCCGAGCAGCCGAATCTGATCATCGAGCAGCCCCTGCAGGGCCGCCGTGGCACCGGTCACGTCGCCGGCCATCAATCTCCAGTGGGCGACGTTGTGCCGTGTGTTCAGGGTGTCGGGATCATCCGGGCCCAGCACTCGCAGCCGATCGGCGAGCAGAGCCTCGAACGCGGCGACGGCTCCCGCCGCGTCGCCGGTCTCCCCCCGCAACCAGGCGATGTTGTTGCGGATCCCCAAGGTGTTGGGGTGATCCGCACCCAGGGACTGCGATTGATCCTCGAGCAGTACCGTCAGGTTCTCAATGGCGTCGACGGCGTGCTGCCACTGCGTCATGTTGTGGCGGGTGTTCAAGGTGTCGGGATGGTGCGGGCCGAGGATCCGCATTCGATCGGCCAGAACGTCATTGAACGCCGCGAGCGCACCAGCGCGGTCGCCCGCCTGGCCGATCCAGTAGGCAATGTTGTTGCGAGTGGTCAGGGTGTCCGGGTGCTCCGGGCCGAGGACCCGCAGATCATCGGCGAGCAGGCCTTCCAGGGCGGTGATCGCGCCGCGCGCATCCCCAGCTTCGCCGCGCCAGAAGGCGATTTGGTGCCGGGCACCCAGCGTGTGCGGATGATTAATGCCGAGCCGAGCGCACGCATTGTCGTACAGTCGCTGGAAGTAGGCGGCCGCAGCACCGGCGAAGCCTGCCTCGCCGAGGCTTTGGCCGGCGTGGAAGAGCACCGGATGAGCGCCGTCAGCGGAGCGCCGAGACACCATGGCAATGAATCGGCGCCACACCCTCACTTCCATCGGGTACGTCCACAGGTGGCCGTCGCCGACGGTGTGAAGCGTCGCGGTGTTGATCCGCAAGAGGTGGGCGAGGACGGCGTCGCGTTCGATGTCCGGCCAGGCTTCGAGGAGCGCATCGGCCGCACTGTTCGCCAGAGCAGGCTGATCGTCGACCTCGATCGCCTCGCGTACGGCGCGCTGGAGCAGACCGTGCAAGCGGACGACAGTATCGTCAACAGCAAGGAGACTGAACCGGCGCAAGAGCTGCAGCGCACCCTCGATGTCCTTGGCCTCGACTGGCCGGCCCAGCCGGTACCCGCAGTAGCCGGCCGCCGCTACCGTCGTGAACACCTCGATGGGAATCGCATTCGGATCGAGCATGGCCGCCAGCTCCAGCACCGGCCGGGCCACCCCGACCGGCCGATGCTGATCGGCGCGATCGATGGAGAGCGTCCACGCTGCCGCCACGGTCTTGCTGTGATTGTCGGGCAGAGCGTTCGGCGCCAGGTCGGCCAGCGACCGCTGCCGATCGACCAGCAGCCTCCGGTATTCGGCGCAGGTCATCCGTGGGCCGGCGTCCCCGATGAATGCGGCCGCCTGTGCCATCGCGAGAGGGAGGTGATCGAGGTCGGCCGCCAGCTCGACGGCCTGATCGAGGCGATACGGCTGGTGGCCAAGTTTGCCGCTGAGATAACGGACGGCTTCGTCGGGCGTGAACTCCCCGACGTTCAGCACGTGTCGTCCGTCGAGCAGCGCCGTGTCCCGGCGGCCGGTGGTGACCATGGTCCGGCCGTTGCCGTCGGTGGGTGGCCATAGCCCGTTCAGATCCGTGGGGTCGGCAAGATCGTCCAGGACAATGAGCCACCGGTGTGGGTGTGGCTCGGCCAGCCAGGCCAGGAACCGGGCCGCGGCCCGGTCGAGGTCCTTGTCGTCGATTCCGGTGACCTTCGACGCGGCCTCGGCGTACCCGGTGACCACGGCGGTTCGTGTACTGGCGGTGATCCATACCAGCAGATCAACCCGTCGCGCACCCCACAGCCGGTGCGCCAGCGCGGCGGCCAGCTGGGTCTTGCCCACTCCTCCGACGCCGGTCACGATCTGAGCAGTTACCACGGCTGGTGTGGTGTCCCAGTCCAGGGCGGCGTCCAACTCATGATCGACGGGCCGATCGAGTCGACCATCGGCGAGGGGCGGTACTGCACCGACCCGGCACGGCCAATGCACCGGAGCCCGGCTTTCGATGACGGTGACGTCGCCGAAGGCGACAACGCCGTAGACGTCACGGATATTGGTCGTTCGGTCAGTACTCCTGCCGGTGGCGAATGACCTGGTTACGCCCCCGGCGCGGTCGGGGGGCTCTGGGCCTGCCCGTACGAGATGTGCATCGGGCCGGTCATCGTGCCGATGTTGTTGCCGTTGAGAGTGTCGATGTGAACGGCGTGGTCCCCGACCTGAACACCGGTCGAGTTCGAGACGTCGACGGTGTACTTGCCGGCAACGCTGCCGTCCGGGTCGGCCAGTTTCAGCAGCCGCCGCGCCGCGGCGAGGACCTCCGCATCCCGATCGACACCCGTACCGGACAAGGCTTCCCCTACTGTTGCCTGCCATGTGTCCGGGGCAGTCTCCACAGTGTTCAGCACAGCGGCAGCGCCACCATGACGGGACAACGCCGAGCGCAGCGCACTCCGCAGACCGTTGTAGGCGTCCACCACTGCGGTCTGCGCTACCGTCGCGCTCCCCGCGCCAGCGCCAGCCGCCAACGCCGCCAGGATCAGCTCCAGCTCTGACACCATGATCACCTTCCGTTGATGGGTGTGATTCACTGTGTCACTTCCCCGCTACCGCTTACCTGATGCACGGGGATGACCCTCGCCTCTCAAGGTCAGCGTCAAATTACTCGATTTCGCCACCCTCGATGACGCCGCTGAGGCAGCTACTGCTTCAAGCCAGGTTGAGACATCGCAGCAGCTGGGACGTCCCAGATCCGCGAGACTGCCCCGGCTTCGATGAGAGCGGGCAGGAGATCCGACGAGCGGGACTGAGGCCAAACGCCGGGGCTATCACGCTTGGGTTGCCATGGGCGAAGACGGCGAGTCATAGCTGCCATAGCGTCATGGACATGTAATCTACGTAAAGGCGCAGGTCGCGGCCCTCGTGCGGCGATTGCGGTCGGTAAACACACCGAGGTCACCCGCTTCTACACCCCGGGCGTCCGGCCGGCCACCGTCGACGGCTTCCGGTTCGGGTTGATTATCTGCGTGGAGATCAACTTTCCGCACCTGTTCAGCGAGTACGAGCAGCTCGGCGTGGACTGCCTCCTGATGTCGGCGTATCCCGTCGACGAGATTTTTCACGTCAAGGCTCGCGCGCACGCCGCGATCAACAACTACTGGATTTCGCTGTCGGTACCAGCGCAGACCGCGCACCTGGTGCCGGCCGGGCTGATCGGCCCGAACGGTGCCCGTCTCGCCGACATCCCACCAGCCGGTGATCTCGTCGTTGCCGACCTCGACCGCGGCGACCCGCAGTTGCACGTCGCACTGAACCTCGCCCGTCCGTGGCGAGCAACAGCCCGGCACGGCGACATCTGCCGCGCCCGGCAGGTCCACGACTCCCGCAGCGCCGATCCCACCATCTTCTGACCACGACCCGTGTTCCGGCAGGGAGAAAGGGGCCGCTGCCGGCCCGTCCCTGCTTCCGGCCCGCAGATCCGGCGTCTAGGACAAGCGCCCTGCGGCAGCGATCGCTGTGGCCACCGGTTGCAGGCCTACGCCGTTCGACCCTTTGACCAAGACCAGTCACCGGGCCGTAGAGCGCATCTGACGGATCATCACGGATGACTGCGGTCGATCGTTGGTGTGTTGTGGCTGGTGATCTAACTGACCAGGAGTGGGAGCGGCTGGAGCCGTTGCTGCCGTCCATGACGCCGCAGCGCGGTGACCGGTGGCGTGATCACCGGCAGGTGATCAACGGGATCTTGTGGCGGGTCGAAAACGGCGCGAAGTGGGATCAGATCCCAGATCGGTATGGGCCAGCCAAGACCTGTTACGACCGTTTCTCCCGCTGGGAGCAGGACGGCACCTGGGTCCGCATCGAGAGACATCTGCAGACGCAGGCCGACGCATGCGGCGATCTCGACTGGCGGGCGTAGGTCGATTCCACCGTCGTGGGGGGGCGCACCAGCACGCCGCTGGAGCTCGTAAAGGGGGCTGAGCCCGGCCGATTCGCGGGCAGCCCAAGGGATGGGTCGCTCGCGCGGAGGACTGACCACCAAACTGCATCTGCTCGTTGAAGGACGTGGCCGCAGCCTGGTCAAACGGCTCACACCTGGGTAGGACTCCGACACCAAGGAACTGATACCGCTGCTTGACAACGTGGCGGTGGCCCGGCCCGCAGGTGTCGGCCGGCCCCGCAAGCGCCTCGATCACCTGACTGCGGACAAGGCGTATGGCTCGAAGGCGAACCGGCGTTCGTTGCGTGCCCGGCGCATCCCGCACACCATCGCGGAACGCGATGATGTGCGCAGAAGCCGGGCTCGTAAGGGATCGCGTGGCGGGCGGCCACCGAACTTCGACGGGCAGCGGTACAAGGACCGCAACCAGGTGGAACGGGCCTTCAACCGGCTGAGGCAGTTCCGGGCCGTCGCGACCAGGTACGACAAGCTCAAGGACCGTTACGAGGCAACGGTTACCGTCGCCTCGATCATGATCTGGCTCCGCGCAAAACCAGACCGGAGCCGACCATGATCCGTCAGATGCGCTCTAGGATCACAGTCGATGGTCGAGCTTGGTTCTCTGTTGGATACCGGTGACAAGGTCGCGTCCATCGTCGGCGCCTTGGCTGGCTTGGCTGGGTTGTGGATCGCAGTCCGGGCAGGTAGACGACTTCGACGTCGCTGCAGTCAGGATCCCCGCCTTGCCGCGTTGCTGACAGCGCAGCTGGCCGATGCGGGTCGTCATCGATACCGGTTCTTCGGCGAGCATGTTCCGGCACTAACTGATCTATATGTGCGGTCTCGAGCAACGCTTGGCGGGTATGGAGCGGGTGACAAGCCTCGTACAGTGGAGGCCGCGCGCGTCCTCACAGAGCATCGCCACGCGGTTCTGCTTGGCGATGCCGGTGCGGGTAAGTCGACCTTCCTGGCTACTGTCGCAGCAGAATTCGCAGGCCGCGCGCGAGGTAGGCGAAAGAGCGGCGATATTGCGGTGATCTTGCCAGCTGCGGACTTGGTCGGTCGGCGGCTGCCCGAAGCGCTGGCATCGGCAGTGCATCGCGACTTCGCCATCAATCTGCCGGCGGAGGTTTTTGAACGGTGTCTGGTCGGCGGCGGCGCGTGGCGGGTGCTGGTGGACGGGCTGGACGAGATCATGGCAACCCAGCACCGGTCTGAGGTCCTGTGGAGGATCAAGGCGATGTTCGTCGACCCTGGACCGTATCGTTTTGTGGTCACTTGTCGTCCCTTGACCGCGCCTGAGCTCGCCGAGTTACGCGGACCATCAGTCGGCGTGTATGACCTGCGACCTTTCGATCGTCGAGAGTTGGACGAGTTCGCCCACCGTTGGTTCACCGCACGGTTTCCTGACGACAGGCGGCAGGCAGATCGGTCGGCCGTCCGCTTTCTGGCCCGTATCGCGGGTGCGCGGCTCGGTCCGGTGGCCCGCGTCCCCCTCCTGGCCACCATCGCTGCACTCGTCTATGAATCGGAGAATGACCGCGCGTTGCCGTCCAGCAGAGCGGCCCTTTACGACCGCTTCGTCGATCATCTGCTCGACGGGGCGAGGCCGTTGAATCGCTTCCGTGAGGCTGTTGAACCCGACCTGCTGTCTCGGGGAACTGAGGGCGCGGCGGTCGCGGCCTGGCTGTTCTCAGACATTCGGCGGCACGTTGGCGATCTGTTGAGGGCTTGCGGCGCTGCCTGGTTGACCGATCCGGACGCGAGTCTTACAGCCGTCGCTTCCACCTGGATAAAGGTGCACGCACCGCACGACCTTGGCCCAGATCGCGATCGGCTCCTCCGCGAGCTGCTGCGCGCGACGGGAGTGTGCACTGTGCGTCGAGAGCAAGTGGTCTTTGCGCATCAGAGCTTTGCCGAGTACTTCGCTGCCGCCGCCGACGGCGCGTTCGACAAGGCCGCGTGGATAGCCCGGGCGACTGACCCCACCACACGGAGCCTCGCCGCATTCGCGGTCGCCCGACAGGCCGATCCGGATACGTTCGTCGCCGACTTGCTAAGCCAGAATGAACCGATCACCGCCGGCGACCTGCTCGCCGATGGGATACCGGTGCGACCCGAAACCCGCGACCGTATTACCGATCTACTTCTTCAGCAGATCTCCGACGAGACCGAGCAGGCCCCGGACGCCCTGCGCATCCTGGGCGAACTCAGCATCGACGCGGCAGTGCTGTCGCAGATGGCGGAGCTTGCTACGGCCCCGAACTTGTCCTCGTGGACACGGGCACTCGTCGCTGATCGCATCGCTGACGTCGATCCGAGCAAGGGTCATGACCTGCTGCGCGAGGTTGCCGAGCATGCAGACGAAGTAGTCCGGGCTTGGATCGCCGACACCTTGGACGATCGCGGCGGTGAGGTAGATCCGGACCTGTGGTTACCATTAGCCGCCGACGCCCAGCCAGTTGAGAAACGAGCGCTGGGCGCATTGGCACGCCATGCGCTCACACAAAGACTGGCTGACGTGCGTGCCACCGACTCCGAACGGGTAGCGGCCGCCCGGCAACTCGCTCGGGGCGGGGATGTTATTGCTCTCCGTTCGATGGCCGAGGCTGCCGATATTGACCCTTATCACCGCGTGCAGTTGGCGGCGGTGCTGGCCGATGCCGGCGATCCGAACCTATTGCGAACGCTTGGCGCTGGCTCGGCAGGCACCCGACTCGCGGCGTATGCAGCTGCATTGGCCCTATTCGAGCGTCGTGACCCTTGGGCTGCCGAGGCTTTGTCTGCGGTGGTCGATGCCTATCCGGACCGGCCGATGGCCTTCGCAGCTGCCGCCCGTTGTGTTGACCTCGGCAACACCGAGCCACTGATCAGACTTGCCCGCGCGCCGGGCGAGGTTCACGTGCGGCTGGCCGCGGCACGGCGCCTAGCTGCGCTCGGCAATCTTGCAGCGTTGGGTTGGCTGCTCGATAGCCCACAGATCCCGACCTTGGAAGCGGCGACGCTTGCCGGGCTGCTGAGAGCCGGTCAGGCCGAAGTCGCGCCGCGG
>NZ_BOMH01000101.1 GCF_016862095.1 Actinoplanes cyaneus | reverse complement strand
CACTGGAAGAAGTTTTCCGACTGCTCTACGCGGATGACGCGACAGACTTCCGGGAGCAGTTCTGGCTGATGCACTGGGGCGAGACCGTCGACGATGTGAACAGCTACGCCTGGAGCTGCAATGATCATGATCGTGGGAAGGCGGAAACGAGCAGGCTGGCTTGCGGTGGGGGTGCTCTCTTTGGTTGTAGTTGGAGGCTGTGGGCAGAATGCCGCTTCGGCGCCGGAGGGCGACGCAGTAGTATCCGCGGTCCCCAGCGGCTCGGTGACCGGCACGTCCTCAACTGCGTCGTCACCTGCGGCAGCCGGAAACGCGGCAGCCGGACCACCCTGGTATTCGGTGGCCGGTGAAGCGCCTGAGATCTCAGGTGCCGTCCATAGAACGAACAGCCCTCTGGAGAACCAGAACTGGATCAATGACGCCGCCCGGTTCCAGCGGACCTGGCTCTACACCGGCAGGATCCGAATCGTCGAGGTCGACATCAACCGGGCTGATCCGACCGCCGACAAATGCGACGAGATGCGAGAGACCGAGAGTAAGCTTCGACCGATCGGCCACATCGTTGTGTCATTGCAGGGCGTCGCGGACGGTGGCATAGCCATTGTTGATCAGGCGAAGAAGGGCACCGATGGCCCGGGCGTACGGACTTACGCCTGCTCAGGCAATGCAATTGTGAGCGTGGGCATGCTTGTCGAAGGGGTGATCGGCAGCGAGGCGGATCTCACGGCGCGCTCGCCTGAGCTGACAGCCGTGCTCACCGAAGTACTCGCTAACCTTCGCCCACGATAGCGGCCCAGGCTGCTGCTTCGACCTGCCGCGACCAAGGCACGCCCGCGGACCGAGACATACGTCGGTCCGCGCTTGGCCAAGTAACTTCGGTGTATCTGCCGCTACCTCCGGTATCGGCAGGCTTCGTCGCGGCGGCGCAGGGTCCCGGCTGGTGGTGACCGTGGTTATGTGCCACCGTCAGAACCACGGAGGCGGCCAGCCTGCGGCCCGCGGCTGGCCCTGACCGTGGTCGTTCGTGCTGAATAACCACGGTAGGGACCAGCCAGGACCCCGCGCCGACGCGACATCCTCAACTGCCGCAGAGAACGCGCGGTCGGCGCCGCCTGCCCCGGCTCGGCGCCCGGCACTCACCATAGTCGCCCTTGATGACGTGGTGAGCAGGCTGAACCGGTCTCCGGCTCAGGCGGCGGAACGTGGTCAGGACAGCTCGGCGATCCGCCCGGTGTGCAGGGTGCCGTCGGCCAAGTGGGCGGCGTAGGCCTGCAACGCGCCCGGGTCGGCGTCGAGCCGGGCGGGAGCCGGCCAGGAGCTGCCGGTCCCGGACTGGCTCCACAGACCGAGGCCGGAACGGACCGTGACCAGGTCGAGCCGGTTGGCCGGCCAGCCCGCCGCGGCCAGCGCGCGGACCTGCCCGGTCGCCGGGGACTCGGTGCCGCCGGGGACCGGCGCCGCCGAGCCGCTCCACGCGGTGTCCGTGCCGGTGCGGTGATAGACGCTGCCCCAGGCGGTCACCGTGAACACGTGCAGGCTCCCGTCCGGCAGGGCCGCGGCCGCAACGTCCGCGATGCTCGCGTTCGTGTCGACCAGCAGGGCCGTGGTGCTCCAGACGCCGGCCGCGCTCGCCGATCGGTCCTGCACGCCGCTCGCGCCCGCGGTCAGCAGGTGCGGACGCTTCGTCACCGGGTTGACGACCGCGGCGATCGAGGTCAGGTCGGTGCCGCTGTCCACCTTCGTGGAGCTGGCGTCCCAAGGCTGGCCGGCGGGCCGTTTCCGGTACCAGACGCCCGCGCCGGGGATCAGCGTGAACGCGTGCAGCGTGCCGTCCGGCCCGGCCGCGATGGCCGCGTCGGTGATCCTCGCGCTCTCGTCGATCTGCGTCGCGGTGCTTTCCCAGGTGCCGTTCGCGTCCCGGGTCCGGGACCAGAGTCCGCTGCCGGGGATCAGCGTGAGCGCGTGCAGCCGCCCGTCGGCGCCGGCGGCCGCGGCGATCCGGCCGATCGACGCGTTGCCGTCGATCCGGGTGACCGTGTCACCGGCGCGGTCGAAGACGCGGCCGCGCAACGCGACGTCCTCGGCGCTGTAGTACGGGCTCGCCGGCCGCGCCTTGTAGAACTGCATCCCAGCCCTGGTGACGGTCCGATCCGGCCCGTAGAAGTCGAGTGTGTCGGTGCACCAGGTGTTGACCGCGGTGCACCCGCCCGGCGGCGTCTTGTACCGGTCGGCGCGGGTCTCCACGGTCTGCCCGGACGGCTGGACGCCGACCGACTTCACGGCGCCCCGGTTGATGGTGGTGAGCTGCCGGGTGACCTTGTCGTACGTGTACACCCGCTGGTTCGTGGTGAGCCACAGCCGGTCGGGGTCGGTGATGTCGGCCGACACGTCGTGCATCGCGTCGTTGCCCGGGATCGTCAGCGTCCGCGACGGGTCCACGCGCAGCCCCGGCGCCGACGCCGGCCCGGTCACCTCGAGCGCCGTGAGCAGCTGGTACTCGCCGGCCGTCCCGTAACCGGGTGAGCCGGCCACCCAGAGCCGCTGGATCTGCGGGTCCCAGAGCGCGGCGTGCGCCTGTTCCAGGGCGTAGGACGCGGTCGCCGTGGACGAGGTCGCGTAGACCCGCACGTAGCCACCGGTGCTGGCGGCGACCGCGACGTTGCCGTCGGGCAGCAGCTCGATCGAGTGCCGGTTGTCGGCGCCGGCGCCCTTGTTCGCCCATACCCGGTTGCCGTCCGGATAGGTCGCCACCGTGGCGAGTCCGCGCCCGTCGACGACGACGAGCCGCTGACCGGCGGGCGTGTTGCGGACCCGGAAGTCGTTGCCGCCGTTGAAGTCGGCGATCTCCGTGTCCGAGTAGCCGCGCGCCGCCGTCGGCGCCCACGTCCAGCTGTCCCACGTCCACGTCGCCGGATTCAGCCGATAGATCTTGTCGGTGTTCTGGTCACCGGCCAGGACCGGGAAGTCGGCCGTGGCCGCCGACGCGGTGGACGGCACCACCACCGACAACGCCGACCCGCACAGCAGCGCCGCCAGGGCAGCACCCGCAACTCGTTTGATCATCACGGAATGATAGTCGGGCGCCGATGTGACGGGTCCCCGGCGAGCCGCGCCGGGACCGGTGGGCGGATCACCAGCGTCACCACGACAGTGACCAGGATCAGGGCGGTGAGCAGCACCGGAACCGGCGTGATCGGGTCGAGCAGCACCAGCAGCCCGCCCAGCGGGACGACGGTGTTGACCACGCGGCCGGCGTTCTCCCGCAGCGCGATCCACCAGATGCCGAGGACGAAGATCGCGACCGGGACCGTCACCGTCAACGACGCCGCCACCGCGCTCAGCTCGCTGTGCCCGGTCAGCGCGTCGATCTGGACCTCGATGCCGGCCGAGAACGCGGCGGCCGCGGCGAACACGAAGTAGTGCACGTACCCATAACGGATGTTCTGCGCGAAACCGCGGATCGACAGGTGGTGCGGCGGCCAGAAGTAGATCCACCACAGGGCGCAGGTGACCACGAGGGTCATGACCGAGATGGAGATCAGCGGGGCGAGCGCCTGATCGTCGTGCAGCGCCTCGATGATCGCGTTGGCCGAGGCGAGCAGGCTCTCGCCGAGCACGATGAGCGTGAACAACCCATAGCGTTCGGTGATGTGATGCGGGTGCCACGGCGTCCAGCCGGAGCGCTCGGCGATCACCGGGACGGCGAGCTCGGCGAGAATCAGGATCGGGTGCAGGAAGGGCTGGACGTCGTCGGGCAGGAACAGCCGGACGATCCAGAACACCTGCACGATCGCGATCCCGGCGGCGTACCGCAGCGTGGTCGCCCGATTCGGCCCGGCGAAACGGGACGCGCGCAGCCACTGGGCGATCATCGCGACACGCATCACGACGTAACCGATCGTCACCACGGCCCAGTGATCGTCGGTGAACGCGGGCTCGACGCCGGCCGCGAGCACCAGCACGCCGCCCATCTGCAGGAACGTGAGGACGCGATAGAGCCAGTCGTCGGCGCCGTAGGAGGTGGCGAACCAGGTGAAGTTCATCCAGGCCCACCAGATGCCGAAGAAGACCAGCGCGTACGACAACACGCCGTGTCCCGCGTGCCCCTCGGTCAGCGCGTGGTGCAGTTGCACCGAGGCGATGCTGACGGCGACCACGAACACCAGGTCGAAGAAGAGTTCCAGCGGCGTGGCGGTCCGGCCCGGCTCGGCGGGGTCACGGGGTCGCATCGGGGCGAGCATCAGAGGCACCGCGGCAGCGTAACCGGGACACCCCCGGCCGTCGTTGACCACGCGTGCTTCCGCAACCACCTCGCCGCACCACCCACGCCCACGGCACCCCGCGCAACCGGCTCGTCTACGACCGCTGGGGGCGGTTCGGGCGGCCGGTCGTCCTGCTGCACGGCCTGCGTTACGACCGCACCATGTGGTGGCCGGTCGCCGCCGAGCTCGACGCGAGCTGCGCCGCGGTCGCCGTCGACCTGCCCGGCCACGGCGACTCGGCGGCCCGGGAGGAGCTGTCCGGTCTCGCCCAGGACCTGGCCCTGCTCGTCCGCGGGCTGGACCTGCACCGCGCGCCGATCCTCGTCGCGCACGCCGAGTCGGCGGTGCTGGCCCGCGCGTTCGCGGAACGTTACGCCGTGCAGCATGTGATCACGCTGGACGGCGGCACGGCGGCGGACCTGAGGGCTGTTCCGGAGGCTTACCGCCAATTCGCCGTACGGCGCGATGATCCGGCCCTGCCGCACGCCTACCGTGAGTGGTCGGCGGTCCGGGTCGGAGCGACGCCGCAGGCGCACGCGGCCGGCGGCGGATTCCCGCACCTGCGCGACCCGGCGGCCTTCGCGGCCCTGGTCCACGGCCTGATCTGAGTCCACTCCGCGATCGCCCGCCGCACCGCACGGATCTCCTCGGGCTCCGGCCGCGGCAGCGCCACCGGCAACCACGACGCCGGCGGGTCATCGTCGCCCCTGGCGTCCTCCCACCCGAAAGGCCACATGTCAGCGCCTCGCCGGCCAGGCGTAGTGGGTGGCACGCTCGTCGTCGAGCAGCAGCCGCCGCAGCCGGCCCAGCGCCCGCGCCCGGGTCGGCCCGATCGCCCCGACGGGCATGTCCAGCCGGGCGCTGAGCTCGGTGTACCGCGCGTCCGGGTCGGTCGCCATCTGCCACAGCAGCCGCCGCTGGCGCTCCGGGAGGCGGGCCAGCGCGCGGCGGACACTTGCCGCCTGTTCCGCGCGCAGCAGGCCCGCCTCCGGCGCCTCGCCCGGCTGGGCGAGCCACTCGTCGAGGCCGGTCGTCGGGCATTCCCGGTTCTCGCCCGCGACCGCGTGCAGGCAGAACCTGCGCATGGTCACGGCCAGCCACGATCCGACCGCTTCCGGGCACTGCAACCGGTCGATCCCGTTGAACAGTTGCAGCCACGTCGCCTGGAGCAGGTCGCCGACCTGGTCCGGCGGGATCCGGAAGCGGCGTGCGATCGCCCGCAGGCGTGGGCCGTACTCGTCGACGAGCACGGCCCACGCCCGTTCGTCACCGGCCCGCGCGTCGCGTACCACCGTGGACAGGTCTCCCGCCCCCACGTGTCGCATGTACGCCACTCCCCCCGCTCGCGTCGGTCGCTGACCAGAGCAGAGTGCTCTCCCGCGCGGCCCGCTCGCGCCGGGGAAAACCCTGGTGCCCGCGGAGCCCGGACGCGACGGGCAGAATTCCGGCACATCCGGGCAGGCGATTCACGGCTGAGCAGTGCTTCGTTCGAGCAACCCGTCCCGATCGTCGGCAGGCACTCGTGCGAACACGCCGGACCGGAGCAGCGGCAGGCAGATCACCGCGAGACCCAGGTCGGTGCAGAGCAGCACCTGCAGGCTGGTCAGGTCGCCCAGCAACTCCTCGGTGATCATGCTCATGACGACGTTGTTGCCGGAGTGCGCCAGGCTGGTCACCCACACCGAGCCGCTGCGGGCGTAGAGCCAGCCGAGCAGCACCTCGAAGAGCAGGAACATGACGGTCCACAGCGGCAGGGCGAGCAGCCGGTTGTCGAACTCGGCGTACCCCAGGAACGCCAGCGGGTAGTGCCACACCGCCCAGATCAGCCCGGTGACCAGCAGAGACAGCCGGGGCCGCCCGGGCACCAGCCGCGGCCAGAGGAAACTGGTCCAGCCGAACTCCTCGCCGAAGTAGACGGGGATCAGGACGAACTGGATCACCAGCAGGAACGCCAGCCCGCCGACCGGCCCGAGGTCGAGCCTCCACCAGCCCGCCACCCAGGCGCAGGCCAGCATCATCAGGCTCGCCCCGAGCGGCGCCAGCCACGCGCCGGCCCACAGTTTCCCGGGGGCGCGCCAGCGCAGGCCGGCCGTGGCGAAGCCCTCCCGGGTCACCCACTTGCGGACCACGAACGCCCCGATCGCCGGCGCGAACGCCACCGGCAACTGGACCAGGGGGTTGACGAGCGACCACCCGAGCCCGAGCCGTGCCACGAACAGATAGGGCCAGACGACTCCGAACGAGATGAGCAGATAGACGGCGATTCCTTTGACCCGCATCGACATGTCCTGAGTCGATCACCGGACGCGGGTCATGGTCACTACGCGTGGCCACCCTTGCCGAGGTAGGGCCAGCCCTACCATGTAACAAATTGACGTGTTGCGGAACCATTAAGGGAACCTTAAAGAACCTTGAGAGCCTGAACACATGGGTCGATGCTGGGCGGCACTCCCCCGATTTCCCCCATGAAGGGCCCACAATGTCCGATTCGAAGCATCGCCGCCCGTGGCAGCGGCCGCGGTGGCTCGCTGCCGGGACGATCACTCTGGTGGTGGCCGGTCTCGGTGTCGCCGGGGTCACCGAAGCGCTCGCCGCGAGCAGTGGCACGATCGTCAGCTCCGCCAACGGCAAGTGCCTGGACGTGACCGGCGGCAGCACCGCCAACGGCAACCAGCCCCAGATGTGGACCTGCGCGGCCGGGCCGAACCAGAACTGGACGCTCGCCGACAACGGCCAGGTGCAGGGGCTCGGCAAGTGCCTCGACGTGGCCAGCAACGCGACCGCCAACGGCGCGGTGATCCACCTGTGGGACTGCTACGACACCGTGGCCACCCAGAAGTGGACCTACAACGCGTCGTCGCACGACCTGGTCAACACCGCGGCGAACAAGTGCCTCGACATCAAGGACAACAACCTAGCCGACGGCGCGAAGCTGCAACTGTGGGACTGCTCCGGCGGCGCCAACCAGAAGTGGACGTTCTCCGGCAGCCCGACCACGCCGACGAGCCCGCCGCCCACGGTGCCGAGCAACCCGAACAACCCGGATCTCGGCCCGAACGTCACGGTCTTCGACCCGTCGATGTCCGCCTCGACGATCCAGAGCAAGCTGAACTCGGTCTTCAACGCGCAGGTCAGCAACCAGTTCGGCAATGCGCGCCAGGCGCTGCTGTTCAAGCCGGGCACATACTCCAACGACGTCAACGTCGGCTTCTTCACCCAGGTCGCCGGGCTCGGCCTGACCCCGGACCAGGTGAACATCAACGGTCACGTGCACGTCGAGGCGGACTGGTGGCCGGACGGCTCGCAGAACGCCACGCAGAACTTCTGGCGCTCGGCGGAAGGCCTCTCGGTCACGCCCGCGGACGGCCTCGACCGCTGGGCGGTCTCGCAGGCGGCGCCGTACCGGCGGATGCACGTACGGGGAAATCTGGCTCTGTCCGACGGTGGCTGGTCGTCCGGGGGCTTCATCGCGGACTCGAAGGTCGACGGGCAGATCCAGTCCGGGACGCAGCAGCAGTTCCTGACC
Organism: Actinoplanes cyaneus; assembly: GCF_016862095.1. Taxonomy (GTDB): domain Bacteria; phylum Actinomycetota; class Actinomycetes; order Mycobacteriales; family Micromonosporaceae; genus Actinoplanes; species Actinoplanes cyaneus. Next base: position 11,804 of record NZ_BOMH01000101.1, on the reverse strand, counting down.
CGCAACTCCGCGATGGGCAGCTGGAGCGGCTCGAACTGGAACCAGGTCTTCGTCGGCTCGACCGGCGCGCCGGCGCAGAGTTTCCCGTCGCCGCCGTACACGACCGTCGGCTCGTCGCCGACGATTGCCGAGAAGCCCTACCTGTACGTCGACAGCACCGGCGCCTACCAGGTCTTCGTCCCGTCGCTGCGCAGCAACGCGTCCGGCACCACCTGGTCGTCCGGTAACCCGGCGGGTTCGTCGCTGCCGATCAGCAGCTTCTACGTGGTCAAGTCCGGCGACACCGCGGCAACCATCAACGCGGCCCTCGCGGCGGGCAAGAACCTGCTGGTCACGCCGGGTGTCTACCACCTGAACCAGACGCTGAACGTGACCCGGGCCGGCACCGTCGTGCTCGGTCTGGGCCTGGCCACGTTCGTCCCGGACGGCGGCGTCGACGCCATGCACGTCGCGGACGTCGACGGCGTCCGGCTCGCCGGTCTGCTCTTCGACGCCGGCACGACGAACTCGAACATCCTGCTGCAGGTCGGCCCGGCCGGCTCGACGGCGACGCACGCCAACCCGACCGTGCTCTCCGACGTCTTCGTCCGGGTCGGCGGCGCGATCGCCGGCAAGGCCACGGTCAGCGTGCAGATCAACAGCAACAACGTGATCGGCGACCACGCCTGGATCTGGCGCGCCGACCACGGCAACAGCGGCACGGTCGGCTGGACCACCAACACCGCGCGCAACGGCCTGATCGTGAACGGCAACAACGTCACGTTCTACGGCCTGTTCGTCGAGCACTACCAGCAGTACCAGACGATCTGGAACGGCAACGGCGGCCGGACGTACTTCTACCAGAACGAGATGCCGTACGACCCGCCGAACCAGGCCGCCTACATGAACGGCTCGACGCAGGGCTGGGCGGCATACAAGGTCGCCGACTCGGTCACCAGTCACGAGGCGTGGGGTCTGGGCAGTTACGCCTACTTCAACGTGAACCCGTCGGTCGTGAACGCCCGAGCCTTCGAGGTCCCGGTGACCAGCGGCGTCAAGTTCCACGACATGGTCACGGTGTCGCTGGGCGGCACCGGCACGATCAGCCACGTGATCAACAACAACGGCGCCGCCGCGAACAGCGGTCACCAGGTCACGTACCTGACCACCGGCCCGTAACGAGAGAGGTGGCCCGGGCGCGCTCACGAGGCACGCCCGGGCCAAGGCCGCCGGATGGTGACCGCCGCGCCACCGGTCTGCGATCACCGGGCGCGCGGCGGGGACGAAGAGAACGGTGTCACCGGGGCCCGCGCCCCCACGCAGCGCACGAGGCTCGTCCCTCCACGGAGTGCGCGAGGCCCGGCGGACTCGAGCAGGCGACGCGGCCCGGGGTTCTGGCTGGTGCTCACGGTGGTTATGAGGCACGAAGAACCACCGTGAGCACCAGCCGGGAGCGAGAGCGCGGCACCGCCGGGACCACCGGATCGCTCGCGGGCTCCGACGGGCCGGGCCTCTCGGTGGGCTCGCGTCGTCGACGGGTCTGCTGCTCTGACCGGGCCCACCCGCGGAGATCGCCCTTGTGGGTCTCGCGTTCTGGGCCGCCCCGCGGCCCTGCGAGGTCCGGAAGGGTCCCCGCGGGAGCGACGGTAAGGACCACGGCGGACGTAGGACAGGAAGATCTTGACGTTGATCTTCTACCGGAACGTCCTGGCGGAGACGGCCACGTCGATGAGCTGCGTGGTGAGCGCCCGCGGCAGGCAGGCGACCGGATGGTCCGGGCCGGTTCCGGTCGTCACGCTGACGACGACGTCCTCCGGGCCGATCCCGATCGTCACCCGATCGTCGTCGAAGTACCAGAGGCGGCTCTTGTCCCGGTGCGTCGCCTCGCGGGTCCAGCCGTCGCCGATCGCCTCGGTCAGGCTTTCCGGCGCGACGTCGAGGAAGAACGCCAGCTCGTCCCGGCCCGCGGTGAAGTTCTCCGCCAGCCCGATCAGCAGTGTCCGCAAATGGTCATACGGCTCCTGCTCCGGCAGGTCCTCGGCGTGGTGCAGCGGCAGGAACTCGAGCAGCGCGAGCAGTTCGGTCCTGGAGAGGGCGGACACCCCTCCAGCTCAGCACGCCCGGCCGCGGTCCCGCGCCGGAACACCGAAACCGGCCAGGGTCGCGCCCCACCGGCGGGCACGGTCGGCCTCGCCGGGCGCCAGCGGGCCCTGCGCCGAGGTGACGCGGAAGCTCTCCGGCTCGGCGATCTGCCGCCCGCCGAGCCCGCGCAGCCGGCGCAGCGCCTTGCGGGCCGCCGACCCGGACGGCAGGAACGCCGTGTTCATCCGGGTGTCAAAAGCGGTCACCGCGACACCGGCGAGGGAGGGCGCGCCGTCCAGGAACTCGCGGATGCCGGCCGACTGCGCGCCCGGCCGGATCGTGCCCTGGCGGGCGGCGTCGGCGCGGGTCGCCGGACGGCTCATCCCGAACGCGTGGGTGGGGCCGCCGAGCACCAGCAGGTCGAAGCCGCCCGGCGCGGGCGACTCACGGACGTCGGTGAGGGTGACCTCGCCGCGCTCGGCGAGGCCGGCGGCGATCAGCTCGGCCACCTTCGCGCTGTTGCCGAACATCGACTCGTAGACCACAAGAGCTCGCATGTCCTCATCGTCACGCCGGTTCCGGCGGCCGGGGCAGAGCCGGGCGGGCCGCTCGCGCGGGACCTCCGGCCCTGGGGCGGGGACGGCCGGAGGACCAGGGTGGAGGTAGGAGCTGAGGAGGGTACGGCGATGAGGACCTGGACTGTGGGTGACGTGATGACGAAGGCGGTCGTCTCGGTGGACGAGAACGCCTCGTACCGGGAGATCGTCGATCTGATCATCGAGCGGCGGTGCAGCGCCGTGCCGGTGGTCGATTCCGGTCTCCGGGTGATCGGCGTGATCTCCGAGACCGATCTGCTGCGCAAGATCGAGTATGCCGGTGACGAGGACCCGCGGATCTTCGAGCGGCGGTCGCGGCGGGGCGAGCGGGCCAAGGCGTCGGCCCGGACGGCGTCCGAGCTGATGAGCGGGCCGCCGATCGTGGCATTGACCGGCACGACGGTGGCGGCGGCCGCCCGGCGGATGGACGCGGAAAGCGTCAAGCGGCTGCCGGTCGTCGACGACCTGGGCCGGCTCGTCGGGATCGTGTCGCGCGGGGATCTGCTCAAGACGTACCTGCGGCCGGACGCGGACGTCCAGTGGGACGTGGAGGCCGGCGTGCTGCGGGCGTTCCTGGTCGACGACACGGCGAGCGTGACCGTTTCCGTCAAGGACGGGGTGGTGACCCTGTCCGGCCGGGTGGGGCGCTACACGTCGGCGGAACTGGTGGAGCGGCTGTCCCGCCAGGTCGCCGGCGTGGTGGAGGTCTCGTCCGGGTTGACGTACGACGTCGACGACCGTGTCGCGGTCGCGGGACCGATCCCGTTCTTCTGAGCACCTATAGTTGCCGCCGTGCTTGATCGAATTCGGCGGTACGTCATCGGCGGCGTCCTGCTGGCCGGCGTTCTCACGTCGGCCGGCTGTTCGCCCGGCAGCGGAACCGCGGCGACCCCGGCGGTGTCCGCGTCGACCCGGGGCGACCTGGTCGCGGCGCTCGCCCGGCTCGGCAGCGAGTCCGCCCGCTTCACCATCGTGTTCGGCGGGGGACAGCGGGCCACGGGGGTGATCGACCCCGCGACCGGTCATTGGGAGATGACCGGGAACGGCTACGTCGTCCGCCGGATCGGCGCCGACGTCTACGTGAGGCTGACCGCCGAGCCGGTGGACAGCAGATATCCCGGCCAGTACGCGGCGGATCTGGGCAAGTGGGTCCACGTGCCGGCGCCCGCCGGCGGCGCGGCGTTCGCGGCGGACTTCCCGTGGACGACGGCTCGCGGCGCGGCCACCGCCGACCTGGACGTCGACGGCCGCTTCAGCCGGGTCACGGCGCCGGGCACGGTGGTCAGCTACTCGGACTACGGGACGCCGGTGCGGGTCACGGCCCCGCCCGCGGACCAGCTGATCGAGGATCACCTGTTCACGCTGAGCAGCCTCGGCTCGATCTACTGAGAAGGCCCCGCCGGTGGCGGGGCCTTCGTGGTCAGTAGCCGAATTCCTGGGTGTAGTACGGGGCGCCGTTCTGGGCGTAGACCGCGCCGACGCCGATGGTCTTGGACCGGCAGTTGAGGATGTTCTCGCGGTGCCCGGGGCTGTGCATCCAGGTGTCGACGACCTGCTCGGCGCTGCGGTAGCCCCAGGCGATGTTCTCCGCCGACGGCCGGGCGTACCCGGCGGCCTTGGCCCGGGCAGCGAAGTTGGTGCCGCCGCGGCCGGTGTGGGAGAACTCGCCGGTGCGGCCCATCCACGCGCTGTGCCCGCGGGCGGCGTCGGTCAGCCTGTCATCGACGGTCAGGACCGGGCAGCCGTTCTCGGTCCGCTGCTCGTTGGTCAGCCGGACGATGTCGGCCTGCAAAATCTGCTCGGCGGTCTTGGCCCGTGCCGGCGCAGCCTGCGCCGGCGACGCGGTCATCATGACACCGGCCGCGGCCGGGACGACGAGAGCGGCCAGAGCGAAACGGCGAAGGACAGAGCGCAAGAGGACGACCCTTTCGATTGACGGCCCCCGGCGTGCTCGCCGGTGACACCGTTCTCTTCGTCCCCGCCCCACGCCAGGTGATCGCAGAGCGGTGGCGCTGCGGTCACCATCCGGTTGCCGGGCAAGCCCTACTTCGCCTATCGTCTTTATGGCATATGGTGGGCGCGTGCGTAACCGGCCCGGCCTGCCCCTGCTCGTCTGCCTCTGTGCCGCCTTCACCACCCTGCTCGACCAGTCGAGCCTGGCCACCGCCATTCCCGCGCTGCGCGGCTCGCTCGGCGCCGGCCCGGCCACCCTGCAGTGGATCATCGTGGGTTACTCGCTGACGTTCGGGCTGGCGCTCGTCCCGGCCGGGCGGCTCGGCGACGCCCACGGCCGCCGATGGCTCTTCGCCGGCGGCGTCGCGCTCTTCACCATCGCCGCCGTCATCGCCGGGACCGCCTCGGATCCGTGCGCCGGGCGCGGCGGCCGGGCTCGCGGGCGCGTTCCTGCAGATGTCGCAGCGGATCTCGGCAACCCTGGCGACGGCCGCGGTGACCGGCCTGCTGGTCGGCGCGACCGGCCCGGGGGCCGCCTCCGCGAGCCTGGCCATCTGCCTGGCGATGATGCTGCTGTCGACCACGTTCTCGGCGTTCGACACTCGCCGTGATGTGACGGAGACGACTCCGACACTAACCCTATCTAAGCTATAGGCTTTACGGAGAATGGAGGCCCGATGAGCCAACCACAGCTCCACCTGGCCCTGGAGATCGGCGGCGCCACCGCGGACACCGAGATCGCGGCCGCCGCCGAAGCCGCCGGGTTCGCCCTGGTCACCATCGCCGACTCGCCGCTCGCCGGTGACCGGATCGAGGCCGGCGTCCGCGCCGCCCACCTGGCCCGCCGCACCCGTCGGATCGGACTCGGGCCGAACCTGCACGTCACCACCACCGAGCCGTTCCACCTGGCCACCCAGCTCGCCTCCCTCGACCACGCCTCGCTCGGGCGCGGCGCGTGGGTCGTCGGCGCCGAGAGCAGCCCTGCCGCGTTCGCGACCGTCGGCAACCCGCCCCTGACCGGCGACGACCTGCGACGCGAGATCGCCGACGTGATCGACGTGACCCGGCAGCTCTGGGACTCCTGGGAGGACGACGCGATCATCCGGGACACCGCGACCGGCCGTTTCCTGGACGCCGGCAAGGTACACCACGTGAACTTCACCGGCGAGCGCTTCTCGATCGTCGGCCCGCTGATCACCCCGCGACCGCCGCAGGGCCAGCTCGTCGTGCTGGGCGCGGACACGCTCGGCGTGACGGGCCGCCTCGACATCGCCCTGATCGACGCGCCGGACCCCGATCCGCTGCGCAGGCGGGCTCAGCAGGCCCGGGCCGACGGCGCGCCGCTGGTCTTCGCCGACCTCACCGGCAACCCGGCCGAGCTGCTCGGGCTCATCGATCGAGTGGGCGGCATCGTCGACGGCGTGCGCCTGCGCCTGACCGATCCGGCCGACTTCCCCCGGCTCGCCGCCGCGCTCGGCCGTGAACCGGTGACCGGCCCGGCCCTGCGGGACACGCTCGGACTGCCACGGCCCGCCAACCGATTCGCCGCGGCGTAAGGAGCCCCATGTCGTACCGTCTGCATCTCGGAGTGTTCTTCACCGGCGTCGGCCCGCAGACCATCTGGACCGACCCGGCGTTCACGTCGCACACCCACATCGACCGTTTCGTCGACACGATCCGCACGCTGGAACGTGGACTGTTCGACGCGTTCTTCCTCGGGGAGGGGCTGCGCGTCCGGGAGAACCGCGGACGCGTCCACGAACTGGACGTCGCCGGGCGGCCCGACGCCATCACCCAGCTCGCGGCGCTGGCCGCGGAGACCACGCACATCGGCCTGGTCGCCACGCAGAACACCACCTACAACTTCCCGGCCGACCTGGCACGCCGCCTGGCGAGCCTGGACGCGATCTCCGGCGGGCGCGCCGGCTGGAACATCGTCACCACCGACAACGCCTGGACCGGAGAGAACTTCCGGTACGGCGGGTGGCTGCCGCACGAGCGCCGCTACGAGCGCGCCAATGCGTTCGTCGAGACGGCGAAGACGCTGTGGGGCGGCGCCCCGGTCGACCGGCACGACGACCTGATCGACGTGACCGCGGGCCCGACCGTCCCGGCCCGCCCGGTGCTGTTCCAGGCCGGTGATTCGGCCGGCGGCCGTGACCTGGCAGCGCGCCACGCGGACGTCGTCTTCTCCGCGAACACCGACTACGACAAGGCCCTGGCATACGCCGCTGACCTGCGTGAACGCCTCGCCGCGTACGGGCGTTCCGCCGACTCGCTGCGCATCCTGCCCGGCGCCGCCGTGGTCCTCGGCGACACCCCCGCCGACGCCGCGGAGAAGGCCCGCTACATCCAGCGGGAGCAGGTCACCGGGCCGCGCGCCCTCGCCTTCCTCGAGCAGTACTGGGGCAAGGACCTTTCCGGGTACGACCCCGAAGGCCCCCTGCCCGACATCGAGCCGGCCGAGGGTGAGCTCGACCCGTCGCGCGGCACGATCGCCATCGAGCACCGCACCGGCAAGGCGGAGCGGATCGCCGGCTGGCGCAAACTCGCCGCCGAGCGCAACCTGTCCCTCCGCGACCTGGTCATCGAGGTCACGCCGCAGCACAGCACCTTCGTCGGCACCCCGTCGCAGATCGCCGACGAATGGCAGCGCTACGTCGAGAACCGCGCGGTCGACGGCTTCAACATCCTCCCCCAGTTGCTCCCCGGCACCGTCGAGGACATCGTCGACAAGCTGGTCCCCGAGCTGCAGTCCCGAGGCATCTACCGCACCGAGTACGAGGGCACCACCCTCCGCGAACACCTCGACCTGCCCGCCTGACCCGGGCAGCCGTCACTGCGGCGGCACTGAGCCGGCGGTGAGACGGGCGCGCACCTCCATCAGGGCGAAGCCGAGCAGATTCAGGCCGCGCCACTGTGCAGGATCGGACGCGCGCGGATCGTCGCGGGTCAGGCCGATGCCCCAGATCCGGTCCATCGGGCTGGCCTCGACCAGGACACGCTCGCCGGTGCCCACCAGATACGAGCCCAGTGCCGGGTTCTGCTCGAACTTGGCGAGGTTGCCGGCCACGACGATCCCGAAGCGGTTCTCCTCCCACGTCCGCTGGTCGAACGGCGTGACCCGCCCGCCCACCGTCTTCGCATCACGGGGGTGCCCGGCTGCGAGGATGCGCTCGGCCGAGGTGGTGTCGCCGAACAGCACCGCCTTGCGCCACATCATGTAGTGCTCGGCGGTCGCGAATCGCACGCCGTCGACGGTGAAGCCCTCCGGCGACCACTGGCTCATGCAGGAGGCGCCCACGCCGCCGTCGCGCGACGGCGTGTGGCCCCAGAACCACACGTACTTGACCGGCTGACCAGATTCGGTCAGAGCGATCAGCTCGGCAACGCTGCGTACCTCGATGCTCATGCCGCCGAGTCTGGTCCACCGGCGACCGGCGCGCCCCCCAATTACTGATCACCGTGGTTACGATCTACGTGAATCGCTTGGCCGGTGCGGAAGGGAACCTATCGTGACGGAACACTCCAGGATCGACACTTCGGTCGCGCACCCGGCCCGGCGCTACGACTACCTGCTCGGCGGCAAGGACAACTTCGAGGCCGACCGGCAGTCCGCGCACGAGATCGAGAAGCGCCATCCGACCGCGCGGCTGAGCGCGCAGGAGAACAGGTTCTTCATGCACCGTGCCGTGCGGTTCATGACCGGCCGGGGCATCCGGCAGTTCCTGGACATCGGCACCGGGATCCCGACGTCACCGAACACGCACGAGATCGCGCAGGAGTCCGACCCGTCCGCGCGGATCGTCTACGTCGACAACGACCCGCTCGTCCTGGTGCACGCGCGGGCGCTGCTGACCGGCACCGAGGCGGGCAGGACGACGTACATCGAAGCGGATCTTCGTGATCCGCGGCAGATCCTCAGCGATCAGGAGCTCAAGAACACGCTCGATCTCGGGGAGCCGGTCGGGCTGCTGCTGATCGCCGTCCTGCACTTCATCCGCGACGACGACGACCCGGTGGCGATCCTGAACACGCTGATCGACGCCCTCCCGTCCGGCAGTTACCTCGCGGCCTCGAACGCCACCCCGGAGTACATGCCGGCCGAGCAGGTCGCGGCGCTGCGCGCGGTGATGGAACGCCAGTGGCGCGACCGCACCGGCCCGGAACTGCGCGCCCTGTTCGACCGGCCCGACGTGGAACTCGTCGCGCCGGGCGTGCAGTCGGTCGCGCGCTGGTGGGAGCAGGACGCTCCGCAGCCCCGGCCGGCGGTCGAGTCCGTCGCCGCCAACGGACTCGTCGCCCGCATCGTCCACTGACCGTGCCGGGTCCCGGCGGCCGTGGAATCGGCCGCCGGGAAGCCTCACGTCTCGATGAGCTGGAGCGCGGCCGCCGGGCAGACCGCGACCGCGTCACGCACCGCGTCCAGGTGTTCCGGCGCGGGCACCGGCTCCAGGATGATCGCCACGCCGTCCTCGTCGCGCTGGTCGAAGACGTCCGGCGCGGTCATCACGCACTGACCGGCGGCGATGCACTTGGGTTCGTCCAGCTCGATCCTCGTCACCACCGGACCGGGACCTCCTCGATGCCTCCGACGATCAGGCCGGTACGCCGGCGCAGTTCCTCCACCGGGACGGCGAGCTCGAGCGTGGGCAGGCGGTCGAGCAGCACCGTGAGCGTGACCTGCAACTCCGTACGCGCGAGGGCCTGTCCCAGGCAGGAATGCGGGCCGGCGCCGAAGGCGAGATGCGGGTTGGGGACGCGGTCAAGGCGCAGTTCAGCGGCGTCGTCGTAGACGGTCTCGTCCCGGTTCCCGGAGGACAGGCTCGCCATCACCGTGGTGCCGGCCTTGATCGGGCAACCGGCGATCTCGATGTCCTCGGAGATGTAGCGCGGCAGGTCGATGCTGGAGCTGGCGTCGAGCCGCAGCGTCTCCTCCACCGCCGGGTTGATCAGCCCGCGGTCGGCGACGAGCCGGTCCCAGCGGTTCGGACGGTCCGCGAGCAGCATCGCGACCATCTTGCCGATCATGTTGGCGGTCGTCTCGTGCCCGGCCACCAGCAGGCCCTGCGCGGTGTAGACCAGCTCGGCCTCGGTCATCCGCCCGTCCTGGCTGTCCACGATCGCGGCCAGCTCGCTGAGCAGATCGTCGCCGGGCGCCGCCCGCTTGTCGAGCACGTGCTGAACCATGAACTCCTGGAACTCCATGGCGGCCTTCGCTGTCTCGGCCTGGGAGAATTTGTCCAGGTTGAGCATCGCGTCGGACCAGTGCGAGAACTTGTCACGGTAATTCGGGTCGACGCCGAGCAGTTCGCAGATCACGAAGACCGGCAGCGGGAAACCGAGCGCCGACTGGAGATCGCCGGGCTGCCCACCGGCGATCAGCTCGTCGATCAGCTGATTAGCGATCTCGGCGATCCGCGGGCGCATCGCATTGACACGCTTCACGGTGAATGACTTGTTCATCATGCGCCGCCAGCGCTGGTGGTTCGGGCCGGCGGTCATGGTGGCCTCGTCGCGGTTGAAGATGCCGTCCTCCGAGGTGGAGATCTGCGCGGCGCCCGCCTCGGTCAGGCTGTGCGTGAAGCGCGGATCGGCAAGCAGCTCACGAACGTCGTTGTAGCGGGTGATCAGCAGCGCTTCGTCACCGGTGACCATCCGAACCTTGGAGACCGGGCACTCGCTGCGCAACTGCTCCCATTCGGCGGGCGGGTCGAGGGCGGTGGGCCGAGCGAACGGGTAGGTGGGAACCGTATCAGTCATCGTTCCTCCACATTGTCTAGCCACGGCCGACCGTAGGGCAGCCGACGTGATCGGGACAAGGCCACAAAAACCGATCAACCAATCCACCTGCAGCAATGTGTTTTTCATTTGGATCATCAAGTGCCCCACAGGCTCGCCGGTACGCATCACCGTGCCACCTCTTCGAGCGACCCGGCCCAATCAGGCACGGCAAGCATCGGGCAAGACTGCCCGCTGGCGATCACGGTGTGATCGCCGGCCTGCATCACGAGCCTCTTCGACGGCTTGGAGCTACCGACGCACGGGGTGGCATCATTTCCCGGTTGTGCTGGGTCCCACCGACGAAACCTCCGCACCGTCGATGCCGGAGGGGTGCGGTGAGTGCCGACGGCGGCGTCCGGGCACCGGGCACCACCAACAAGACAGCCGAGCTCTCGACTTGTCGGCGATTACTCCTTGGTCCCGCTATCGAGCGATCTGATCCTGGAGCCGATTGACCAGATGACTGATCATCTGGGGCGCATCGCCCTCGAACTCGAAGCCGTCATCGTCGCCGTCGTTATAGATCACGAACCATCCGGGCCGATAGGCGAAGACAGTGACCAGCACGCCGTCGCTGTACTCGTCGGCGGAGAGTGCGAAGCGGTGGCCCAAATGGGGAAAGAGTTGTCTCAGCAAGTGGTCCCGAGAGGCCAGGATCACCAGATCGCGGAAGCTCTGCGCGTCGTCCTCCACCGCACTGAGCACCGCGGCCCACTGGAACTCGCGGGCGTTCCCCCGCTCGTAAGCGAGCTGAAGGCCGGAGAACTCGACGAACGAATGAGTCTCGGCAAGCTGCTCCAGACCGGACCCCTCGACCCATCGGCGCGCGGCATCGGCGGCCGAACGGATCTCGTTGGCGTGTCCGTGCCCCTGTTGCCGCCCGTTCCCATGGAACGACAACAGGTAGGACCCGTCGCTCTCGAACACGCTGGCCGACCGGCCCGCATGGGAGAGGACCGCGACGGTACCGCTCCCCGCCGCGAATGCGAGCGACGGGGAGCGGTTCAGTGCGCTGTTGAGCGCGCCGACAAGACCACGTTCCGGCATGCCTACCTGAGCCTCAATCGAACACGCCCTGCATCGCCGAAGTGACGTTCTTACCATTCAGATACCAGGTTATCCGGTTGGAGAAGTCCGGATTGTCGAAAGCATTGATCTGCATCTGTCGCATCTCCCAGTCCGTGCCCGCATTATCCTTCCAACCTCCAGGGCCACCACCCCAAGGATCCCGCGTACGCGTGGAAGGGCACCCCGACCCTGTGGCCGAAAGGGATCTTCGACGACAACGCGTACGGCGACGCCGACCCGATCGCCGGGAAACACCCCACCGACCCGACACCGGCCGCCACCATGACCCGGCTGATGAACACCCAGCGGCCGGCGTTCACGCTGCTCGCCGGGGACATCTGC
>NZ_BOMH01000100.1 GCF_016862095.1 Actinoplanes cyaneus | reverse complement strand
CTAGGTTGGCGGTGTGCCAGGGCTCGGATTCGGTGGTCACCGCGTTGACCGTACCGGCGCTCAGTCGTCCTCGGCGCGAGCGGCGAGTGCGAAGTTCTGCCTCACCCGTTCGAAGTCCGCGGCCTGTGCGGGTTCGAGGTCGTGGCCGGTCATCGACCTGCCGTGCGCGCCGAGCACATGCGGCGTTTCGATGTCCCACATCTGGTAGCCGAAATGGTGCTGCAGGGCGTAGCGACGCTGGCACGTCGGCGTCTAGGTGCCGTGTTCTCCGCATAGATCATCGGTGTGCCGCGTAAAGCCGTTGGCGCCGACGGTGCGCCAGTGCCTACAGAGCACGCGTCTTCGGGCGGTCTTGTGCTGCCGCGCGTTGCTCTCCGCCGAGGTGTCGTCGAGTGGGGAGCAGCGGAGGTCCTCCCGGCGAGTGTGTTTGTGCTGCTCAGCATCTTTCTTGTTGGTTGCGGGGAGCAGCGTGGCGATGAATTCGGCGTTTCTGGGGGACACTGCTCCCCGAACCGGGTGATCGGCTGGGAGCAGGTGGGGTGGTCACTGGCCGCGCTCAGCGGCGTCGAACGGCGTTCAGTAGCGTCGGGTGGCGTCGTCTGACCAGGCCTGACTGGTATTGGTACTGGTCAGCGGATTGATCGGACTACGTTCACACAGGAGCGCTCCATGAACAGCGCTCAACAGCCTCGAAGAGCGCGTTTGCGCAGGTCAATAGCGCCGAACAGCGTGACCTCTTTACTGCGATCGCTCCCATGAGCTCTCCCTCGCTGTCGGAGTGGTCCTCCGGGTGCTGAGTCGAGCGTTCGGGCGCCGGCTGACCCCTCCTGAGCGATGGGAGAGTTCGGAGGGCTGGTGGAGGGTCGGACGGGCACTTCGCTGTGGTCCGCGGACCCGTCAGGCTTCGTCGAGGCGGTTGCTGTGGTGGAGCCAGTACGCTGCGGCGAGGGCCAGGGGCTGTCTACCCACGCAATGGGGCCCCTGGCCCGCCAGCTTCGAGTGCCGTATACCTTCCCGGCTCCACGTCCGAGGGGCGTGTGGTTGCGGTCAGGTGTGGCGCAGGACCGTTTTCATGTCGACCATCGCGTTGGGGGCCGGGTCCTCGATGGGGTCGGATGGCGTTTCGTACGCGGTGAAGTCGGCGACCGTGCCGAGGCCGAAGTCCCAGCGTACGGGGTAGGGCTCGCCGGTCGTCGCCACTGAGATCTCGGTTCGGGCGGCCTTGGTGGTCCGGGTGTCGAGCACGGTGATCGTGGGCACGCCGCCGATGTCCTTGGGGTCGCCCAGGGCGAGCTGTTTCGGGACCGCGCTGTCCAGGAAGGTCCGGTCGGCGAACGAGAAAGTGCCGTCCAGGCCCGCGGTGGCGAGCAGGGGATCGCTGTGCTCGACCTTGATCCAGCGTGCGCCGGCGAAGGTGGCGTAGGTGTGGGCTTGCTCGGGTTTGCCGAGTTCGGTGGCCCAGAACGTCTCGTCGGGGCGGATGTAGAAGTTGGTCGCGGTCTTGAGGATTTCGGTCGTCCCGCCGTCGCGGGTGAGGCTTCCGCTGAGGTTCTCTCCCCGCACGGCGAGTTTGATCGACAGCGGCTTGCTCGCGTCGCCGCCGTGGACCTCCACGTGGTAGGACGGGGCTGACTTGAAAGCGGCGAGCGACCTGTCCACGACGGTGGCCGCCGGCAGATCGGTGAGGTCGTTCTCGGCCGGGGTGGCCGTGTCGTGAGCGCATCCGGCCAGCAGCAGCATCGCTGTTGCGGCGACGGCCGCCCTCATGGACATTCTCACGTGGTTCCATCCCGTACGGTTCGGCAAGCTTGCGCAAACAGCCGCCACAGTAGCGGGTCGACCGCGCCCGAGTGCCAGCCGCACGGTCAAGTCGAGCACCACCTGCTGAGGGCGGGGCTCCGGCGGCGAAACCCATTCGGCTTGGTCATCGCGACACTGCTGAACCGGGAGAGCCCGAGCCTGTAGGAGGGCGAGGTGATCTCGTACGCTGCCGGGCGTGGGTGACTTCCTCAACACGACGCTGGCCCGGGTGCCGGACGGATTTGAGCTGCCGGAGCCGCTGCGCCTGCTCTTTGCCTGGGTCGATGAGCAGGGGTTCGTGGTGAAAGGGCACGACGGGGATCTGTACGGCTCGTTGAGCGATAACGGCTGGGTGGGTACCTCGATCGAGTTGCGTGGCTACACCGCCGAGCAAACCCTGTCGTACGCGCGGTCCTGGTTCGACGAGTCTGTCCCGGATGCGGCCGCACGGTTGTGGCCGTTCGCGCAGACCGGCGGTGAGGGTTCGATGGCCGCGTTGTGGCGCGACGGTGAAGGACGAGTCAGGATCGTTCATCTCGGTTCGGGCAGCGGTTCGATCATGACGTGTGTGCTCGCCGACGATGCGGTCGACTTTCTGCGGCTGCTGGCGATCGGTTACCGGGAGATCTGTTGGAACGAGGAGTTCGGCGCGCCGCCCGAGCCGTGGGACGCCGACCACGAGATTGTCAACGAGCCCTACCGGGACTGGCTGTACCGCACCTTCGGTGTGACCGCCCCCGCTACTGGGCTGGAGATCGTGTCGGAGCCCGCCGAGATGGGCGACGAGGACACCGCGGACCCGTTCTGCCGCTGGGTCGACAATAAGGAAACCTGAGCCGGTCACCGGCTCAGGACGCCGGCTCCGCAAGTCAACCACCGCCAGGCGCCCGGCGTCGCTGGCGAGTGGCTCACCACGTCACCGAAGGAACTATGGTGAGTGCCAGCAAGGAGTCGGGGCAGACGGCGCCGAATGCCGACTGGGCCTTCTGTGCAGCAAGATAGTGCATCCGTCGTAGCTGCTCTTCGCACGGCTATCGGGCCGGTTCCGCAACGTTCAGCGGCTATCCGATGCAGCGATGGGTGAGCGCTAAGGTTGATCGATGTATGAGTCAAAGAACATCGCCGTCGTCAATTTCAGCGCGAGTACACCTGGCTCTGTGTTCGCCCAGGCTGCCGAGTGGTGCAACGCAAACGACGGCAGATATGAGATCGAAGCGGTGCAATTTCACGAGAACCTCCACGGCGTCGCGCCCGACGAGCGCTACGACGTGGGAGGGCTGGCTGTACCTGGCCACCGTCATCGACCTGGCCTCCCGCCGCGTCGTCGGCTGGGCCGTCGCCGACCACCTCAAGACCGACCTGGTCGACGCCGCCCTGACTGACGCCCTGCACCGGCGCCGACCCGCCGACGGTCTGGTCTTCCACTCCGACCGCGGCTGCCAGTACACCAGCGCCCAGCACGCCCGCCTCGCGAAGCGGCACGGCGTGCGGCTGAGCGTGGGTCAGCGCGGGCAGTGCTGGGACAACGCGGTTGCCGAATCGTTCTTCTCGACGCTGAAGACCGAGCTGATCCATCGGCAAGCCTGGCCCACCCGCAAAGCCGCCCATCAGGCGATATTCGAGTATGTCGAGGGCTGGTACAACACCCGCCGCTGGCACTCCAGCCTTGGCTACCAGAGTCCCGTCGCCTACGAAGGCGGCACCGTCATCAGCCTGCTGCCTGCTCTCAAGGTAGCCTGAAGATCAACTCATCGACCCTGTCCGTCGAAACGGGTCAAGCCCACTTTCGCAATGTTTGGACTGGCAATGTGTACAGGCGCTGAGTCTGAACGTCTCCTCGGCCGTGGTGGTTGTCATCGAGGTTCGCGTGAAGGTCATAGCCGTCGGTGAGCAAAAGACGGTGATGCCGGTGACCGTAGCCCGCATCGAGCGCCGGTGGTTCACTGCGATCAAGGGGAACGCCCCTGACGCCCGTCCGGCGGGTCCTGCACGAACGCGGGGTGAGCTGGCAGACGTCGAAGACGTGGAAGGCCAGCAACGACCCGGACTTCACGGCGAAGATGCGAGCGATCCTTGACCTCTACGACCGTGCACTGGCCGCCGGCAGGGTCGTCTGCGTCGATGAGTTCCGGCCGCTGAATCTGCAGCCCCGGCCGGGCAGAGCCTGGAGACCGCAGGGCAAGCCGGTCCGGCTCCGGGCGACCTATCACCGTGATCACGGTGTCCGGCACATGATTGCCAGCCTCGAACTGGCCACCGGGAGGATCCACTACCGGATCCGGGACCGGAAACGCTCGGGCGAGTTCCTCGCCTTCCTCAAGAGCCTGCGACGCCGCTGGCCAGGCCAGACGCTGCATCTGATCGTGGACAACTTCTCCCCGCACAAGCACCCGACTGTCCGAGCCTGGTGCCAGGCTAACGACGTCGAGCTGGTCTTCCTACCGACCTACAGCTCCTGGCTGAACTGGATCGAAGCCGAGTTCGCTGCCCTGCGCTACTTCGCCCTCAACGGCACTGACCACCGCTCGCATGCCGAGCAAGACACGGCGATCGGTTATTACATCCGCTGGCACAACCAGCGAGCCCGGCCGAAAACCGGATACGCGACCGAGTCCAAGATCCGCCACCCGGATTACCCGTTCAAGGCCGCATGACGAGGCACTAGCTGCGATCGACCTGGACCGGGCTGGCGACGGATACGGGCCGGCTTGGCCAGCGGATTGCCCGGGTGGGATCGAGCTGACCGCCAACTTCCGCGCAAGGGACGGGCCACGGGCTGAAGGATGCGGCCTCCGCGATGATGCCGTAGCCGCCGGGCGAGGTAGACCGCGGAGCACCGATCATCCGAATCTCACACCGTGCCGTGGATCAGTCTCGATGGGGCTGCGCGATCGGTCATTCCGGGTAAGCAGCCAACGCGCGCGCCGCGCGGGCGTTTCCGCTCGCCGCCAAGGCCTCCAGGTCGGCGCGCCGCCGCTGCAGGATCAGCAGCTTGATCAGGTCGTCGCCGGCTTCCCAGTGCTCGGCGTGCGGTGTCAGCATGCGGATCGCCTCGTCGTTCTCGCCGCGGCCTGCCAGCATCTTCGCCAGTTGTGCCGTCGCGGTCGGATCGTCGAGGTGTGGGCGCAGCGTCGTCTCGGCGTCCTCGGTGAGACCTTGCGAAGCGAGCACCCCCGCGAGACGCCGATCGAGCGCCACATCCGTGCCGGCGAACGGGCGCAGCAGCGCGATGATCTCCGAATGGTGCTCGGCGGCACCGAGCCCGAGTAGCAGCCCGGCCAGCCTCTGCGCCGCGTAGTCGCTGCCCGTTCGGGCCAGTTCCCGCAGTTGGTCGACGCGCTTCTCCCGTTCGAGGAGTTCGACCAGCCGGTGCCCCGCCAGCCCGGGGTCGGCTGTCGCATGTGGCGCCAGTGCGGCGATGGCCTCGTCGACCTCACCTCGGTCAACGAGCAGTTCGGCGAATTGGACCGCCGCCTCGGCGCTCCGCGGGGCATGGGTGGAGAGCAACGCGATCGCTTCGTCCTTCGCGTCGTGGTCGGTGAGCAGGCGGGTGAGCAGGCAGGCGACGTGAGCGTCGCCCGCTGCCAAGGGCCACAGCCCCTCGACCGCGTCGTCCAGCGAGCCGCGGTTCACCAGCAGATCCGCCAGCGCCCGTACGGCGTGACCGTCACCGCGAATGGCTTGAGCCTGGAGGTCGGCGATGCGCTCGTGGGCCGTCAGCAGCTTTGCCAGCGCGGCACTCGCGAAGTAGTCATCGCGATTCGTGTGGGGGGTGAGGACGGCGACAGCCTCGTCGGTTCGGGAATGACTGTCGAGCAGGGCGGCCAGGCGTACCGCGGCGCTGGCGTGTTGTTCCGCGACCGCGCGCAGGACGACGATCGCCTGGTCGGTCTCGCCGCGATCCTCCAGAATTCGCGCCAGCACGTCCGCGGCGTGCGCGTCGCCGCCAGCGGCCAGCGCCCGCAGTTCTTCGTCGCGACCCGCTTTGACCAGCAGGTTCACCAGTTCGATGTCGGCTCGGAACACTCCGTCCGCGACCGCGCGTCGGGCGAGGTCGAGCGCTTCGTCGACGGTGGCCGGGTCGTCGATCAATAGCGAGGCCAAGGCCATCGCCGCGTGCGAGTTGCCCCGGTCGACCTGAGCCCGCAGGCCCGGCAGATGCCGTTGCCCGGCGAGAAGGGCGACCAGCTCGCGGCCGGCCGACCAGTGCCGAGCATGCGGCATGAGCACCCGAACCGCCTCGTCCGAGGACGCCAGTATCTTCGCCAGCCGGACCGCGGCCTCGGCATCGACGGCGGCGTGAGCGCGCAACACGGCCTCCGCGTCGGCCTCACGGTGTGCGTTGAGATAGAGGCCGGCCAGCTGGATCGCGGCCTCGGCATCCACCTCGGAACGGGTGGCCAGCACTGCCATCGCCCGCCCGCCCTCGTTTCGATCGGTCAACAGGCGTGCCAGTCGCCGCGCGGCCGCACCATCCCCAGCGGTGGCCAGCAGCTGTAGCTGCGCGACGTCACCCTCCCGAGCGAGCAGGTCGACCAGCAGCCGGGGGGAGCCGTAGTCCCATCTGCTCATGGCGTGCGGAGTCAGTACCGCGATGGCCCCGGCTACGTCCGCTTGCTCCACCAGCAGTTCCGCCAGGCGGGTCGCGGCGCTCTCGTCGCTCCACGCGAACCTGTGCAGCACCGCCACGGCCGACGCCACATCCCCGGACTTCGTCAGGATCGCGGCGAGCCGGAGAGCTGACGAGACGTCGTCCTGTGCCGGGCCGTGGAGTATCTGCGTCGCCTCGCCGGTCTCCTCGCGGCGAACGAGCACATCAGCCAGCGCACCGCAGGCGTCGGTGTCGCCCTGTCCGCACCACGCCCGTAGCTCCTCGACGCGTTCATGTTTGGTCAGCAGGTCGATGAGCGCGTACTTGGTCGATCGTGTTGAGGAGATCGCGCCGGGCTGCAGGACGGCGATGGCCTCGTCGACTTGGTCGCCGTCGGCGAGGAGATCGGCGAGCATGATCGCGGTGTCCGTGTCGGCGGACGCGTGGACGCGGAGCACGCTGGCCGCCCCCACGCCGTCACCTTGATCCCGCAGCAGGGTGGCCAGGGCCCGAGCCGCCAGCGGATCCTCGGCGTGGCGGGAACGTAGCATCTCCAGATCACCGTCGCGGACCAGCAGCGACACAAGCTTGTCGTCGAGGTACGAGTTCGGCGGTGCCTCCCGCAGCAGTCGCATCGCTTCGGCAAGTCGTCCCCGGCCGGCGAGCTCGTCGGCCAGCGTGCCGAAACTCGAGCCGTTGACCCTCGATGCGTGATCGAATCGGCCGGCCAGCGCGATCGCCTCGTCCAGTTCGCCGTCCGCCGCCATCATTTCCACCAGGATCCCCGCCGCCTCCGAGTTGCCCTCAGCCGCGAGCGTCTCCAGCTCAGATCGACGATTCAGTGTCTTGAGCAGGGCCGGGAGGTCTTGCGCCGACTGGCGGGACTCGGTCGTGGTGCGGAGCACCGCGAGTGCCTCGTCGACCCGGCCGCCGGCGGTCAGCACCGCGACCAGCCTGCGCGACGCGTCCCGGTCGGCCGGTGCGTGTTGCTCGAGCAGACTCACGGCTTGCTCGCTGGCGCCTTGGGCGAACAGCAGGTCGGCGAGAACGACGCACGCCCCGGATGTCCTGGCGACGAAGGGCTGGACCACGTCGCTCGCCTCCGGCAGCCGGTCGTCGGCTCGCAGCATCTGGACGAGAGGCCGTCCGATCGCCCAGTCACCCGCCGCGGCGGGCGCCCGCAGGAGTGCGAAGGCCTGCGAGGCATTGTTCTGGCGGCGGAGCAACACCGCGAGTCGCAGCGTGTGCTCGTTCCTGCCGCCGGAGTGTTCGCGGAGCAGTTCGATCGCGTGCTCCGCGCGACCTTGTCCGAGCAGCAGGTCGGACAGCCGGCGGGCGGCCCGGTCGTCGCCTCGTCCCGCCCGGGCGCGCAGCTCGGCCTCGTCCGTCATGTCGAGCAACGCGGCGAGCTGTGCACGGGCTGCGTCGTTGCCAGAGCCGGCGAACGGCCGCAAGAGTTCGATCGCGGACGCGACTTCGCCCCGGTCGGTGCGGATCTTGGCCAGGACAACGGCGGCCAGGCTGTCTCCGCCGGCCGCTCTGGTCCCGAGCTCATTGACCCGGCCGTGTTTCCGCAGCAAGTCGATGAAGTAGTACTCGGACCCGGCCGGGTCGATCGCCGTGTGGCGCCGCACGACCGACACCGCTTGATCGACATCTCCCTGCGCAATCAGCAGGTCAGCGAGGTCCCGGACCGCATGCCGATCGTCCTGGTACGGCTGGAGCAGGCGGATCGCGTTCGCCACCTCGGTCTCCGGTCGCGCCGCGAGAACGATCGCAGCCTCGCCGTCGCCGCCGGTCGCCCGGCCACGGAGCTCCTCGATCAGATCGAGCTTCGCCAGCAGGACGGCGAGCTGGCGAGACGCCAGCCGGTTGCCGGCAGTCGCCTGCCGTCGCAGGATCCGCAGAGCTTCGTCGGTCCGGCCACTCGCCGTCAGCAGATCGGCCAGCTCGTCGCAGATGTACGGATCATGTCGATGCGGCCTGAGACAGGCCAGCCCGGCCGCGGTGTCCCCGTTCCGAGCATGGATCTGGGCCAGCCGTCGAGCGATGATGCTGTCTTCAGGCTGACTGTGCGTACGAAGGAAGGTGGCCGCCGCGCTCAGGCGTCCCTGCTCGATGAGGAATCCGCCTAAGGCGATAATCGCGTGCTGATCGCCCCGCTCGGCCCTCACGGCGAGCCGATCCATGCGGCCGTTGGACGCCAGCGCCTCGGCCAGCACGCTTCCGGCCCTGAGATCACCCATGCGTAGGTAGGGCTCCAAACGTGCGACCGTCTCATCGACCTGACCGATCCCAGCCAGGAGCTCGGCGAGTTGGAGGGCTGATTCCCTGTCGCCGCCCGCGGCCTGCGGCCCCAGAACCGATGTCGCCGCCGCGATCCGTCCTTGCGCCGCGTATTCCTCGGCCAACGCTCGCCCGGCAGCACGATCGCCCTGCCGGACCCAGGCGCCGAGCTCGATGGTGCGCCCGTGCTTTCGCAAAATGGCGGCCCGGGGTGCCGCGGCATCGTCGTCGGCGCCAGTCAGGGGCGCGAGCAGAGCGAGAGCTTCGTCGACCGCTCCGCGCCGGGACAACAGACCGGCCAGCTGCAGGACCGATTCACGATCCCCCGCCCGGGCGCGGGCCCGCAGCGCGGGCTCGTCCTCACCGGCCACCAGCACGGCGGCAAGTGCCCGACCGGCGAACCGGTCGCCGGCATCAGCGCGGTGCTCCAGCTGGCGCAGGCGATGACCTTGGACCAGCAGGTCGGTGAGCTGTCGCGCAGCGTCCTCGTCGCCCTCGTCGGCCGGCAATTGAAGCCGATCGATTGCCTCATCCAGGCGACCGTCCTTGGCGAGATGATGGGCGAGCCCCAGGATGGCGTCCTTGTTGCCGCCGTCCGCGTAGGGACGCACCATGATGACCGCCTCTTGGGCGTGCCCGGTGTCGGCCAAAATTTCAGCGAGTGTGATCACCGCATTGAACGATCCGCGGGCGGCCACGCGCCGCAGGACCCGCGTCGCTTCCGCTCGCCGACCGTCACGATCGAGAGATTTCGCCAGTTCCACGGCGGATGACTGATCGCCGGCCGCCGCCCGCTCCCGCAATCGGTCGGTCTCGCCCCGCCGGCCGAGCAGATAGGCCAGCTCGGCGGCCGCCTTGGCATCGCCCGCGTCGGACCGGCGCTCGAGAAGCCGCAGGCCGTCCTCGGCCCGGGGAAGGTGGGCGGGCAGGCTGGCGAGCGCCAGCGCCGCCCCGCTGTCGCCGGCCGCGGCCCGGTCGGCGAGTTCATCGAACCGCGCGTTGCTGACCAGCAGGATCTCCAGGCGGTGCCGGGCCTGCCAGTCGTCGGGCCGAGATTCGAGCAGGGCAAGCGCCTCGTCCAGGCGATCGTCCAGGGCCAGCAGGTCGGCCAGCCACACCACCATGTCGATGGACGCGCCCGCGGCGTGCTTCAGGCCCAACGAGATGGCCTCCGGCCAAACACCCTTGCGGACCAAAATCTGACCGAGACCGTACGCCGCACGCCAATTCCCGGCATGGGCGAGCCGGCGCAGCGCAACCGTGCGGTCGTGCTCAACGAGCAACCGCACCAGGCCGCGCGCCTCGGGATCGGCCTGGCGGGCCAGGTCACCGCTCATCAGCTCGACGGCCTCGTCGACGCTCCCCAAGCGGGCAAGTATGCCGGCTAGCTGGACGACAGCCGTGGGCCCGCCTCGCCGTATCTGGTCCCGCAGCAGCGATATCGCCCGCGCGCTGTCGCCCGACTGCAGGCAGAGGTCGGCGAGCCGGCCGACGGAGTCCGCGACATCGCGTGCGGCGAGCTTCTCGAGGAGGACCCGCGCCGCGGCGACGTCGCCGGCCCGCAGCAACACCTCGGCCAGGTGATACTCGGCGGCTTGGTTCCCGGCCGCGGCGAGCTCGCGCAACTCGGGGAGCCGGCCGTTCCTTCTAAGTAGTTCGGCCAGGTCCCATCGGGCCGATTCGTCGCTCGCCGCGGCCTTCCTGAGCGTGACGAGGCGAAAGTCGAGCCCGAGATGGTCCTGCAGCAGGGCGTGCCGGAACTGCCAGACCCCGGCGTTGCGCCGGAAGACGTTCCGCTCGTAACCGTCGCGGATGAAGGCCAACAGCTGCAACGGCAGCCGAGATCGCACGACGAATGAGAGGTGCGCCAGCCGGAAACGCACCCACCACCAGCCACCAGCGGCCAGCGCCGCCGAACAACCGCACACCACCAGAGCGGTCGCGGACCCGGCCCAGGTGAAGGGGTCGTGGCGTACCAGTAAGGTGGCCACGAATCCGAGCACACCGATCAGCGCATGACGCGCCGAGGTGTCGGCGACGATCCAGAGCGTCCGCCGCTCCGGGGCTGGCCCCGCCCGGCGCCGGCGAAACCATCGCGGCGCGATGGCGCCCAGAAGCAGGATCCCGGAGGCGATCCCTGCGGCGAACCCGGCAGCTACGTGACCCGAGATGGCCGCGACCACCAGGCCGACCAGCGAAACGTAGCCGACCCATCGACCGCTGTAACGCATCCAGGACCGCGGGTCGCCACGAGCGGGCGCTGACCCCAGTGATCCCCAGACACCGCGTGCCGTTCCCAGGACCACCGCGGCACTCGCCGACCCGGCGATCAGTGCGGCTATCGGGCCCGAGACGAACCAGCCTGCCATCCCCGCCAGAACGCCGCCGAGTACGGCGGTGACGGCTCGCAGTAACCATTCGGCCCGGTCCGGCCGGCGGGACAACGCTCCTGCATCAAGGAGCTGCCACCGCAGGTCGCGGCTCCCTCTCCTGGTGAGCAGAAAGGCCATGAAGCGCAGCCAGTTCTTGGCGCGCCCGCCGTCGTAGTGGCGGCGGGCCGGCGCCGCCTGAGCCCACGAGTGACTGCGCGCATCGACCGGATAGAGGCTCGCCACGAACGTGTCGAACAACGTGGCCGAGATCAGAGCCGTGGTCGGCAGGTCGAGCAGCTCTCGCGGGTTCGTCGCCGGTTGTGCGTAGGCGGTGCGCGCGAGACTCACCATCAGGGGCGTGGACAGCACGGTGGCAAGGTCGCCACGAGGCGATTCCCGGAGGGCACCGAAGACCTCGTCCCACCGGTGGCGTAGGGGTTCCGGGTGGGACAGAAAGGCGATGGCGTCGTCGACACTCACCGACGCGATCTCCACGACTGCCGCGCGCGACAGGATGGCGCCGCCGAGGTTGACCGCGACCTCGTATTCCTGGGTCCGGCAGGTGACCACGAGCTGCCAGTTGGCCACAGCGAGCTTGTCCAGCTGCCGGATCGCCGTGACGTGCAGATCCGGATCCAGCTCGTCCAGGCCGTCCAGAACCACCACGAGACGCCGCTGCGCGGCGAGTCTCGCGATGAGGGTCCTGGGGTCGGAGTCATGGCCCGCCAGGAATGGATGGTCCGCCAGCAGCCGGCGGAACACGAAGTCTTCCGGCACCTCAGCGTCGGGGTTCCACGAGTTGACGGGTATCAGCACCGGCACCGGAGCGCCTGCCGCCTGGTCATCGAGAAGACCCAGCGTCAGAAGAATGGCCAGGACGGTCTTGCCGGCGCCGGGCTCTCCTAGAACGACCAGCTGGCGATGCGGCAACGACAGGAAGCGGGCGGCGACGTCTTCAGCGTCACCCGCGAACGGCATCGTCCGCCAGTCGGGCAACGCCGATTTTGGATCGACGACCGGCCTCGCCGCCGCGACGTTGCGCTGGGTGGACGACCAGCGAAGTCGCAGGGGCAGCGGTTGCCGCAGGGAGTGCAGGACGGCCGACTGGGTCCACTGCTTGCGGACGGCTTCGCGAAGCCGGCGTTCGGCCTCCGCGACCGTGTCCTGGTTGCCGGCCGATCGGACCGCCAGAACCGCGAGCCAAGCCGTCACCAGCAGCAGCAGGCCGGTCCCGGTCCAGACCGCGACTGACCACCACTTCCATGTGACCTCGACGGTGTTGGTGGCAAGGTTGCCGACCAGCGCCAGGGCACCCGCGGCCAGGGCCGTGAGCAGCGCCAGCCTGGCCGGCCCCGGGCGAAACCTAAGATGGCCCACGCAGACATGATGGTCGCCCGGACAAGACGGCGATAGATGCCCCACCAATCGAGGCCGCTCTGTTCGCCGGTGGAATTAGTGAACTTCGGCCAGGTTCGGCCGCGCGGATGAGGGAACCCACCCGCTCGCCCTTCGAAGTCGGCCATGCACCGGCCGACGAAGAGGTTGCCCTGTTCAGGACTGAGAGCAGTAAGGCCGGCCTCCGCGGCTGATCAACGTCCTCCTGATTCGGCCGACCCGCAACATTACCTAACGTTTGCGCTGGTCAAACTGGCGCCGCCGCCACCAGGCACGCGCCAGAAGAGCCCATTAGCATCCGGACACCG
>NZ_BOMH01000099.1 GCF_016862095.1 Actinoplanes cyaneus | reverse complement strand
GGATGAAAATGGCTCAATTCGTCCGGCGCACCGACGGTCGGTTAGCTGGCGCTTAACACTTAGTAGGGCTGCTGGTCTGGCGTCGCGTAGCGGCGCCACGAGGCGAATCTGCGGAATCTCAAGATGGATCACCCTCCGCTCGAATCTGAACACTGAGGGTGAGAATGCGCGTGATCCTGGCTCCGGCCCTCGGATGATCGGACCCAATTTGCACCGGGTCCGATGAGGACACCGATCGGGGCGCCGCACGAGCATGTGTCCATGCCGGCCGTTGCGAATTCCCTGAGTAAGGTTCTGCTTTCCCTGGTGCTCGTGCTGTCGGGATGCGGCGTCGCCCCCAAGGTGCTGGGCAAAATCGTGCTGGAGATCGGCACCGAAATCGCGGTCGACGCCGGCGCCGATTACCTCAAGCAGATATTCACCTCGGACGAGGCCAAGGGGAAAGCCACCCTCATCGTCAGCTACACCAACGCCGCCGGCGACGGTGTCGGAACCAATTACGCGATCGCCGGTGCCGACGCGATCACCACCCAGAACGTCACCATCGAGGACGTCAAGGGCGAGATCCACATCGTCGGTAACGGCAACGGAATCGCGGTCACGGCGGCCGGCGGCACCACCGGAAAGATCGCGATCGAGCTGGGCGGCGCCGTCCGCAAGGGGGCGGGCGTGAGCAGCGGCGAGGACCAGGCGGCCACCATCGACGGCATCCTGCGGTGGTCCGGCCGCAGCCGATCGGCCCTGTTCGCCGCGCTGAACGACCTCGACGCCTGCCGCGATGTCGACGACGCTACCGACGCCCTGCGGGGCGTCGCGAACGGCCGGGCGCACCAGATCGATGCGCTCCAGGGCACCGACGTCTCCGCCCTGTCCGGCGGCGGCGCCCTCCGCGACACCCTGGTCCGGGCGCTGACGTTCTCACTGCGGGCCGACCAGGCGTTCGTGCGTTGGGGCGAGTCCGGCTGCGGCAAGGACGGCAACCACGCCGACGGCATGCGTTACTCGCGCAGTGCCACCGCCACCAAGCGTCAGTTCATCGGCCGGTGGAACCCGATCGCCAGCGGCTACGGCCTGCCCACCTACGCCGAGACCGGCATCTGATCAGCCGGCCCTACCGGCGCCCGCGGCCGGTCAGCTT
This sequence comes from Actinoplanes cyaneus, assembly GCF_016862095.1. GTDB lineage: Bacteria > Actinomycetota > Actinomycetes > Mycobacteriales > Micromonosporaceae > Actinoplanes > Actinoplanes cyaneus. The sequence goes on along the minus strand of NZ_BOMH01000099.1, from coordinate 8,929 downwards.
CACGGTGAGCCAGGCGGGCAGCGGCGCGATCGCCACGTCGTGGGCGACGGTGTACGGCAGCCCGTCGACGATCGAGCCGGGGCCCACCAGGTAGCCGCCGAGCCGCTGTCCGGGGGCGCGGACGTCGACGCCGGGCCACCAGCCGATCGAGCTGGGCACGACCACGCCGGCCGGGGCGCGGAAGTACAGGTGCAGCCCGCCATGCGCGGTCGCCACGGTGAACGTGACCGGCCACGGCGCCAGGGCCGCGGCGCACAGCGCCCGCAGCGTGTCGACGCCGTCGACGCCGTCCTTGCGGTCCAGGTCCACGCCGACCACGTCCGAGGTGCGGCAGGCTCGGCGGCTACCTGGTGGGCCCCGGCTCGAGTTCGCCGACGGCCTCAAGAGCCTTTAACCACCGGGGAGGATGCCCCCTTCCACCGGGGACTGGGTACTCGGCGTACTCGAGGAGAGCGGAATGGGCGACATGGTGGCGAACGCCGTGACGTTGATCCCTTGTCCGTCGCCGGGCACGTTGCCGCTGCTGGAGGGGTTTCCGGAGGCACTTCGAGAGTGGACCCGCGGGGGTCGCCGTGGTGCCCTACGACCCAGCTCTGGAGTCCGGCTCCTTGACCGAGTACGGGGATCTGCAGCCGGAGACCCGGCAGGCATGGTTGCGGGCCGCGTCGACGATGTTGGAGCCCTTCGCCGACCGTTATGGTGGTTCCTGCAGACGCAACCGGCCCCGTGAGCGCCAACTCACGAGGCCGGGCTCCCGCACGAGGCAGGGTCGTTCTTCAGCAAGTTCGACCATACCTAGGTGCGATCGGAAGGTCATCAGGGCCCGCCGAATCGCAACCATGGAGGTCTCGCACGGGAGCGGCGTTTGCCCCCGCGCGCCCGGAAAGCCGGCGCGCGGTAACGCCTTCCCAAAGGAGATCTGCGGAATGACCCCCAGCAACACCACCGTGCCCTACCTGACCGGGACCGGGCTCGCCCGCACCCTGAACTGCCTACCGCTGCAGCAGAGCCGGGTCGTAGACGAACTGCGCCACCAGCGCGAAACCCAGGAATTCAACCCGTGGTCTCAGCTCTGCGGCGCGATCCGCCGCGATCTGCGTTTCCGCACCGGCCATCAGCATCTGCAGGCCGCTGTCGATCAGCCGCCGGCCCGTTTCAGCACCCGTTACCGGGATCTGGCTCCCGGCTGGCTCGCCTTCCTGGCCAGCCGCGGCGGCCCCGGCGGGATGGGTGAGGCCAAGCTGACGAGCGCCACCACGGTGCACGGCGGGCTCACCATCAATCTCAACCCGCAGGTCGGGCTCGTGCATCCGATGGTCACGTCGAGGTGATCCACCTGTGGTTCGACACCACGCCGCTGAGCGAGCACAGCGTCCAGGTCCTGCTCTACCTGATGCAGACCAACATCAGCGCGCTGCACTCTCCGGACGCGACCGCCTGCATGCTCGACCTGCAGGCCGGCACGGCCTACCGGCTGCCCGCCCGATGGCAGCACGCCCGCGGGCTCGACGGGTACGTCGCCGGCCACGCGGCTCGCATCGTCTCCCTCTGGACCGGGAACCTCGCCGCCTAGCGAACCGCCTCGGCGGCCACGTCGAGCAGCACCTCGGCGTGGCACGTAACGCCAGCGCGTACTGACATCAACCTGTCGCCGGTCACTAACATCAACTGCCGCTCAACAGCTAGCGTCTCGGCCAGCCACCGGCGAGGGACATCGGAGAAGGTCGCGTACGCGAGATGCCCACCTCTACGCTCAGCGCATGACTGCCACGGCGCGCAAGATCACTGTCTTGGACGGCTTCGACCAGCGATACGAAGCGCTGCTTGTCATGGAACCTTTGCAGGGCAATGCGATCGACGATGGCTACACATGGCGTGGCCGGATCACCGCGATTGAGGGCGACGACGTGCTGGCCCGGGTCAAGGGTTCCAGCCTCAGCTCAGCTTGCACCATCCTGACGGAGGAACCCGAAGGCCGCTACGCGGCGACTCTGCTCCGCCCTGATAGCGGTAGCTTCCTCGCGCTGGGTGCTGGACCCGTCCCGTTCACCGATCACCTATAGAAGGCGTTCACCAAGCCGGCAGCGGCACTTGGACCGGCTCGTCACGCCCGTCCCATGCGATCAACAGCTCATCCAAATCGGGAAGTTGGTCGATACCGATCACCACGACCTGGAACGAACCGTGGGCAGGCACTTCGTTGTTTCCTAGCTCTGACCGAACGAGGCCGTTGTAGGCCGGAGGCACAACCACCCGAACGCCGGAAGCCGTGCTGGTGCCGACGTTACGCAGGACGAAGGTAGCGCCGCTGCCCTTGCGGGCGGTACTGCGCCGCTCTGCCTTCCAGGCGACGTCCGGCGGCGGCGGTGGCAGCGCGGCCTCGGCTGCGGCGGCCTGGCGTTCAGCAGCGTCCGCGCTTCGCTTCGCCTCGCGCGCACTGTCCTCGGAGGCGTCAGCGCTTCGGCTGGCGTTTCGGTTGGCCAGGATGGCAACGATCAAGGCGGCCAAGGCGATCGCAGCGACCACGATGTCCACGACGACGTCCATGGCCGCAGACCGTACCCCAAATCGACCGATGCGAGCCGCAGCCGTACCGGCAAACCGCACCGTCGCTGCTGGAGGAGCGCGTGCGCAACGACTTTGCTCAAACCGACTCACGCTCGGCTCCTCGCAGTCGGGGCGACCGCCAGTGACATCAACTTGTCGGCGAGCGGTGACATCAACCCGTCGCTCAACAACGAAGCAGGACCGGGCAGCGAGGCCGGGGAGCAGCGAAGTCGAGGGCAAGCCGACCCGGACCGCAGCGCCGGCCACGGCGCGAGGTGTTGAGCGCCAGCTAACTGTTCTGGGAGACGTCCCTGAGATGCCCGAGTAGGCGCCAGATAAATGTCGGCGCCCACTGGACGCAAGGGCGTCGAGTGGGCCGGCCAACCCCGGGCAGATGGCGGTCCGGCTGTCGCCAGCCTGTCGCCAGGGTGTCGGTAGGGACGCAGCAGCGTGATTATCTGCCTAGTGTCAGTCCGTACTGGCTCGCGGACGGAATAACGCCAGCTGCTTGGCAGCACCTGGCGTGCCTGCAGCTACCTCTTCCTCTAGTTCCCGAATTCTCCCTCGCTCAGCGAGTAGTTCGATCAGCCACACGGGGGCAAACGGGTCTCCCTCGTCAGTCAACTGCCGCAGATCGGCGATCGCCTTCTCGAACTGGCCATGCCGGCTGCGCAGTACAGCCAGCCGTCCGAGAACGTACCGATCACCTGCGTCGGCGCGCGGCTGCATCAGTTCGACGGCATCGTCGAAGTGACCCTGTTCGGCCAATACTTCGGCCAGCCGGACGACGGTGTCATGGCTCCCCCCAGCCCGGAACATCAGGGCACGGGCTTCCTTGGTGCGGCCTTGTCTGGCACGCGACTCCATCAACAACGTCACGGCCAACGACTTCACGGAGAGGAAGTCGCTGCCGTCGGCTCGCTGCTCGAGCTCATCGACATGGCCCTGGTCGAAAAGCGCCTGCACCAACAGCTCGCCAGCGTATGGATCTCCACCGTCGGCAAGATTGCGCAACTCCTCAAGGCGGTAGTTCCTGGCGAACAATCCGGCCAGCTGACCTGAGAGGTAGTCGTTGCCTTCATCCGCGTGCGGCTGGAGCAAGGCGATAGCGTCGTCCACCCGCCCGTACTTGGCGAGCATCGCCGCCAGCGACCCGAGCCCGACTTCATCGTCTTCACCGACAGAAAGCCGCAGCAGAGTGATGCCCTTTTCAACCTTGCCGCTCAGGGCAAGCATGTGGGCCAACAGTTCGGCAGCAGCCCTGTCCCCGGCAGTGGCTCGCTGCAACAACTCCTCCACGTGGCCCTGGATAGCGAGGAGCCCATTCAACGGTTCCACGGCGTGCAAGTCACCGGCCAGTACCCGCTGCCGCGGGACTGTAAAAAGAACGGCTCTGGCTCACTTTCGGTGGTGACTAAAAGTGATCGGCGTCGTTGTAGTCGTATGAGAGATGCCGATGCAGTGTTGAGCACAGTGTTCGCCGGTCTGTCTCCGCTGGTAATCGAAGATGTCGTTGACCAGGGTGAACTGATCCTGATCCAGGCACGGACACCGTCGTCGGCGGTGGCGTGCCCGGGCTGCAGGGCCCTGACGCAGCGGGTGCACGGCTATCACGAACGCGTGGTTGCCGACGTTCCGGTCGATGCCCGCCGGGTCGTGCTGCGGGTTCGGGTACGGCGTCTGGTCTGTCCCACCCGCAGCTGCCGGCAGACCTTCCGTGAGCAGATCCCTGGCGTGCTGGAACGCTATCAACGCCGCACTCCCCGGCTGGCCGACCAGATCGGCGCGGTGGTCAAGGAGTTAGCCGGCCGTGCCGGGGTCCGTCTGCTGTCGGCCTTGGCAGTGCTGCTCTCCCGGCATACCGCGCTGCGGGTACTGCTCGGGCTGCCGCCGCCGGACCGGCCGGTTCCCCGGATCCTGGGCGTGGACGATTTCGCGTTGCGCCGCAGCCGGCAGTACGCGACGGTCCTGATCGATGCCGAGACACACGACCGCGTCGATGTTCTGCTCGATCGCCGAGCGGACACCCTGGAGAGCTGGCTGCGGGAGCATCCCGGTGTGCAGATCGTCTGCCGAGACTCCTCGGCCACCTACGCCGAAGCCGTCCGCCGGGCCCTGCCCGACGCGGTCCAGGTCGCCGATCGCTGGCACCTGTGGCACAACCTCGCCGAGGCCACCGGTAAAGAAGTCGCTGCTCACAGCCTCTGCTGGGCCAAGGCCGGCCCGCCACCGTCTGATTCTGACGGTCTCTGCTGGCCCCACCTGGGCGGCCCGATTTGGCTCCAGGGACTCGAAGTTCGCACAGGTCTGACGGCTTGTTTTGGCCCCAGCGTGGGGTCACAAGACCTCTCGATCAGGGTTGCTGAGCGTGACCAAGTGCTCGGTTGGCGGCGCAGTTTGCTGATCGGGTTCAGTGCCAAGCCATGCGAGGATGAGATGTCAGATCGGGGGTGCGGCCTGCTCTGCAGGCTGACAGTGTTCGAGAGGTGGGGTGTCGTGACCGGCGCCGGGTCAGATAGCCGGGTTATCGGTGAGCTGCGGGAGAAGATCGAGCAGGATCAGAAACAGCTGGCGTCTCTGAGTAGTAAGTCGTCGGCATATCGACAGCTTCGGCGACAGATCATCCGCAGTTCAGCGAGGCTGCGTGCGCTGGACCAAGATGTGAAGCTGCGTGCTTATCAAGTTCGCATGATGAGGATGATCTCTGTCGTATTGGGCGGCGTCCTTGTCGTTGCATGGTGGGGTTCATGGAAGCTGCTGATAGGCGTGGGCGTGGCTGCGCTCGGGGCGGGCATCGCTGATCGGCTGCCCGATCACGTGTATCGCACCGGCTTCGGATTTCACCGACGTGCTGAATAGTGCTCAGTCGTGATCGTCGTTTCAGTCGGCGTGCCTGCCGCCGAAGCGAGTTCGTGAAGGTGGTGAGCAGGTTCTGCGAGGACCTGTTCAGCTCGCCGCGGCCGCATCCTGCTTCTGCCGGGCGTGGGCGAGGCGGTAGGAGTCGGTGCCGGTCTCGATGATGTTGCCGCCGAAGGTGAGCCGGTCGACGATCGCGGCGCAGAGCCGCGGGTCGGTGAACGTCTTGGTCCAGCCCGAGAACGACTCGTTGGAGGCGATCGCGACGCTGTTCTTCTCCTCGCGTTCGGTCAGCACCTGGAACAGCAGTTCGGCGCCGCGCCGGTCGAGTTCCATGTAGCCGAGCTCATCGATGCAGAGCAGGTCAACCCGGCCGTAACGGGCGATGGTCTTGTTGAGGACCTTCTCGTCGGCGGCCTCCACCAGTTCGTTGACCAGTTTCGCCGCCAGGACGTAGCGGACCCGGAAGCCTTCCATCGCGGCGGCGGTGCCCAGGCCGATGAGCAGGTGCGATTTGCCGGTGCCGGAGTCGCCGATCAGGCAGAGCGGCTCACCGGAACGGACCCAGCCGCAGCCGGCAAGGGTGTTGATCGTGGCCGGGTTGATGCTCGGGTTCGCGTCGAAGTCGAAATCGGTGAGCCACTTCTCCCGCGGGAACCCGGCGCCCTTGATCCGCCGTTCGGAGCGGCGCCGGTCGCGGTCCTCGCACTCGGCCAGGAGCAGTTCGGCGAGGAAACCGCGGTAGGTGAGCTGCTCTTTCTCGGCGATGGTGATCAGCTCACCGACGCGGTTGCGCATGGTGGGCAGGCGCAGCATGCGGCAGGCCTGGTCGACGGCGGCTTCGGCGGCGGGTTCGGTCAGGGCGCGGCGGGGACGACTCATGACACTTCTCCTTGCTGAGGTGGTGCGGGTCCTGCCGCGCGGCGGCGTAGCAGTTGGTCGTAGTGCGCGACCGAGGGCAGCGGCCTGGAGTCCGGTGGCAGCGCGGCCAGCCGGCGTTCGGTCAGGCTGACCACCCGCCGCTGCTCCCGGGCGGTGGCCGGCGGCTCCGCTCCGGTGCTGCCAGGGTCGGGCCGGCTGACCTGCTGGGCGCGGCGGGCCTCCATCGCGACGACGTCCGCGCTGGTGGCCCCGGCATGCAGGGCGATCGTGATCCCGGCGATCACGTCCGCGGCCGGCAGCCGGCGGTGCAGCAGCAGGACGTCGATCAGCGCCCGGGTGCCGTCGGCGTCGCCGTGGGCCTTCACCGCCGCTGCCCAGAACGCCTCGTGCGCCATGGTGAACACCCCCGCCTCGCGAGCCTGCGCGAGCGCGGTCGAGCCGGGCAGGGCGCCGGGCTTGCGCAGCAGCACCTCCAAGTAGTGGTCCAGGACGAACGTCTGGGACTTCTTGACCACCGAGCGTTCATGGCGGGCGATCTCGGTGCGGCCGTCGAAGACGATCACCTCGGAGGCGCGCAGCACCACCCGGACGGTCAGGCCGATGAACCGGGCCGGGACGGAGTAGTGCGACTGGCGGACCCCAACGAGGCCGTAGCGGTTCACCTTCGGTGTCAGCACCCGGCCCGGCTCGAACCGGTCGACGGGCAACGCGACCAGCAGCGGCTGCTCGACGCCGAAGTCCTGCCCGACGGTCCGTAGCCGGTGTTCCAGGCGCCGGTCGTCGTCGGCCCGGTCCGCGTCCTCGATCATCGCGTTCAACGCGGCGAGCGTGGCGACCTCCGGGACCGGGACCAGGTGATTTCTGCGGAAGCGGCCGATGTCGCCTTCGACGCCGCCCTTCTCGTGGGCGCCGGCGATGCCTGGCATGCAGTAGAACGCCTCGAAACCCATGGTCGAGCGGAACAGCACCCATCGCTGGCTCTCGGTCCGGTTCCGGCCGAACAGCACCCGCGACACCGCCGACCGCAGATTGTCGTAGCGGATCTTCACCGTCGGCATACCGCCCAGCACGTCGAACGCGTGCAGGTGACCCTCGATGAACGCCTCCTGCCCCTGAGATGCGAAAACGCGGTGCGCCTTGCCCGAATACGACATCCGCAGCGCGAACAGGTAGACCTTCGTCGGGACACCGGCCAGCCGGATCCACAGCTCGCCGAAGTCGACCTCGGCTTCCTCACCGGGCCGGTGTGTCTGCACGATGAACGCCTCCTGCCGACCACGGCCAGCCTCCGCCGCGAGTTCACGTCGCCGGACCGCGACGTAGTCGCGCACCGTCGAGTACGACAGATCACCGGCCGCGTTCTCCGCGACCAACCGCGCCAGCACCCGGCGCACCGTGTGGCGCTGCTTACGCGGCGCGGTCAGATCCGCCGTCAACATCGCGTCGATCGCCGCCTTGAACGGCTCCAGCCTCGGCGCTGCCCGCACCGGCGCCTTCCGCGCCGGCGGCGGCTCCGCCGAATCGACCGCCTGCCGCACCACCCGCCGGTGCACCCCATACCGCTCCGCGAGGCCACGAAGCGAGACGCCCCGCCGGTAGTCCCGGCGAATCGCCTCGAACAGCTCCACACGCGAACGGGCCACTCGACGGCCTCTCCACTACGGAGAGTCGATACTCCCAGCTCCCCGCCCGGTGGGGCCAAATCAAGCCGTCACAAAAACCGATTCACTCGAACGGTGGGGCCACTTCAAGCCGTCCGGGTGGAGCCACGGGAGACCGTCAGAACCAACCGTCCGACGGGCCACAAGCCACCACCACCCGCGAACGGTGGCACCACGTCCACGCCCTGCTCGACAAAGGCGTCGGCCTGCTCGAATGCGCCCGCCGGCTCAACCTCTCGCTGAACACCATCAAGCGCTACGCCCGAGTCACCGAACCCGACAACCTGATCCGGGCGCCGCGCTATCGGCCCACCCTCGTCGACCCCTACCGCGATCATCTGCGCCAGCGCCGTGAGCAGAACCCCGCGGTCCCGGTCCTGCATCTGTTCCAGCAGATCAAGACTCTCGGCTATACCGGCAGCCTCAACCTGCTGCACAAATACATCAACCAAGGCCGCGTCGAAGCCGACCGTCCCACTGTTTCACCACGCCGCCTGACCAGCTACCTACTGACCCACCCCGATCACCGCAGCCAGCGGCAACAGGACCTGTTCGCCTCCCTCACGACCGCCTGCCCCGAGATGACGGCGCTCGCCGACCTCGTGCATTCCTTCGCCGCCCTGCTCAAACCCATCAGCAGCAACGCCGAGCGGCTCGCCGAATGGATCAGCACCGCCCGTCAAGAAGACCTGCCGCACCTGCACGCCTTCACCCGCGGACTCGACCGGGACCGCCACGCCGTCGATGCCGCCGTCACGCTGCCGCACCACAACGGCACCACCGAAGGCGTCAACACCAAGACCAAGCTGCTCAAACGCCAAATGTACGGACGAGCAGGCTTCGCACTACTCCGCCACCGCATTCTGCTCGGCTAACAAACTTACTCACCGTCACCACCGAAAGTGAGACAGAGCCGTTTTCTTGACAGACCCGCTGCCGCAACTCGTCCACCCGGCCCTGGCTGAACAGCGACTCCACCAAGA
>NZ_BOMH01000098.1 GCF_016862095.1 Actinoplanes cyaneus | reverse complement strand
GATGCTGCGGGTCCATCGCCAGGGCCTCCCGCGGCGAGACGCCGAACACGGCCGGGTCGAAGTCACCGGCGTCGTAGAGGAAGCCGCCCTCGCGGGTGTAGGACGTGCCAGGGTGGTCGGGGTCCGGGTGGTAGAGGTTCTCGACGTCCCAGCCACGGTCGCCGGGGAACAGGCCGACGCCGTCGCGGCCGCCGGCGACCAGGTCCCACAGCTCGTCGGGGCTGCTCACCCCGCCCGGGAAGCGGCACGCCATGCCCACGATCGCGATCGGCTCGTCGGAGAGCGCCGCCGCGCTGATCACCGGCGCCAGGTCGGCGCCCGCCCCGAACAGCTCCGCGGCCAGGTGCTCGGCGAGCGCCGTCACGTTCGGGTAGTCGAAGATCAGCGTGGACGGCAGTCGCAGCCCGGTCACCGCGGCGAGGCGGTTGCGCAGCTCGACCGCGGTCAGCGAGTCGAACCCGAGCTCACGGAACGGCATGTCCGCGGCCAGCAGCGCACCGTCGGCGTGACCGAGTACGGCGGCGACGTGCGTGCGGACCAGTTCGAGGACGATCCGGGTGCGATCGGTCTCGGACAGTCCGGCGAGCTGGGTGGCGAAGGCACCCTCCGCCCCCGCGCGCCGGTTCTGCGCCGGGACCAGGGTGCGCAGCAGCGGCGCGACCTGGTGATGGGTGCGCAGCGCGGCCAGGTCGAGCCCGATCGGCGCGATCGCGGCGCGGCCGGTGCCGAGCGCGGCGTCGAAGGCGGCCAGGCCCTGCTCGGCGGTGAGCGGCACGATGCCGCTCTGCCGGGCGCGGGCCCGCTCGGCCTCACTCAGGTCGCCGCCCATGCCGGCTTCCCAGAGTCCCCACGCGAGAGACGTCGCCGGAATGCCCGCGCCGCGCAACTGTTCGGCGTAGGCGTCGAGGAACGCGTTGGCCGCCGCGTAGTTGCCCTGACCGGCGTTGCCGAAGAGGCCGGCCGCCGAGGAGAAGAAGACCAGCGCTGTCAGGTCCCTCGTCGCGGCGACGATGTTCCGGGCCGCGTCCACCTTGGCCCGGAAGACGGTCTGCAGCCGCTCCGGTGTCAGATCGGTCAGCAGCGCATCGTCGAGGACACCGGCGGCGTGGATGACCGCGGAGACCCGCTCCCCGCGCAGCGCGTCGGCCACGGCCGCGGCATCACCGAGATCGCAGGCCACCGAGCGGACTCGAGCCCCCTCGATCTCCACCGGCCGCCCGGAACGAGACAGCAGAACCAGCTCGCGTACGCCGTGAGCCCGCACCAGATGCTCCGCGACGAGCCCGCCGAGCGTACCGGTGGCCCCGGTCACCACGACCACGCCGTCACCCAGGTCGAGCGTCCCGGACGCGGCAGCCCGGACCAGCCGCGGAACCAGGACGTCCCCGTCGCGCACCACCGCCTCCGGCAGCGACACGGCCACGTTCTGCGCCGCGTCCACCAGATGAAGCCGCCCGGGGTGTTCGGCCTGGGCGCTGCGCACGAGACCCCACAGCGCGGCGCCGTCCGGGTCGGTGATCCGCTCGCCGGCCGCGCCGTAGGTGCGCACCACGATCCGGGACTCCCCGTCCCACGCCTGCAGCATCGCCAGCAGGGCGGCCGTCCGTTCCGCGGCCGGGCCGGGAGCCGAGGCGTCCACGACAAGCACCGGGACACCGGCCGGCAGCTCGTCGCCGAGCGCGACGACCGGCGCCTCGTCGGCCGTGGCGTCGACCGGCACCCATCGGACCGCGAAGAGCAGACGGTCGGCGTTGGTGAGCTGCGCGTTGTCGACCACCCGCAGGGTCAGGCGCTCGACCGCGGCGACCGGGAGGCCGGAGCTGTCGGCCAGCTCGACGCGCACACTGTCCGGGGCGGCCCCATGGGTCAGCCGGACCCGCAGCAGCGGCCCACCCGGGCGGAACGACCGGACTCCGGCGAACGTGAACGGCAGCCGCACACCGTGCGAGGGCAGCAGGCCGCCGGCGCCGACCGCGTGCAGGGCGGCGTCGAACAGGGCCGGGTGCAGACCGTACCCGGTGATCGCCTCGTCGTTGGTGACCTCGGCGAACACCTCGTCATCACGGCGCCACACCTGGCGCAGGGCCTGGAACGACGGCCCATAGGTCATGCCGGTGCCGGCCAGGGACGCGTAGAAGTCGCCGATCGGCACCTCGTCGGCGCCCGCGGGAGGCCACGCCACCAGGCCGGCCGGTTCCGGGGAGCCGTCGGCCGACACCGAACCGGTGGCGTGAAGGGTCCACGGCTCGGACTCGTCGGCGCGGGCGTGCACGGTCACCGGCCGCGCCTCCGGGCCGTCACCGACGGTGACCCGGACCTGGACGCCCCCATCGGCCGTGAGCGTCAGCGGTGCCTGGAGCAGCAGCTCGTCGAGGACCCCGGCACCGGCGCCGGCACGGTCCGCGGCGGCCAGCACCATCTCCACCAGGGCGGTGCCGGGAACCACGATCCGGTCGAGGACGACGTGGTGCGCGAGCCACGGATGCGTGGCGACCGAGAGCCAGCCGGTCAGGACGGTCGCGGCCGAGTCGGGCAGCTCGACTGCCGCGCCGACCAGGGCGTGCCCGGTTCCGATCAGGCCGAGCCCGGCCGGGTCGGTGATGTGGCGGCCGGGGCGCGGGCGCGGCCAGTACAGCGCGTGCTGGAACGCGTAGGTGGGCAGGTCGACGCGCGAACCCTCGCCGAGCATCGCGGCCCAGTCGACGTCCTGCCCGTCGACCCACAGTTGAGCGACCGCGCCGAGCAGGGTTTCCACCTCGGACCGGTCGCGGCGCATCGCCGCCACCGCGACGATGTCGGCCTCACGTGCCAGGGTGGCCAGCACGGTGTCCGGACCGAGTTCGAGCACCCGGTGGGAGTCGAGTGCAGCGATGGTGTCGCCGAAGCGAACCGTGTCACGCACGTGGCTGACCCAGTACTCGGCATCGGGAATGGTGGCGATGGCCGCCCGGAACTCGTCCAGCATCGGATCCATCAGCCGCGAGTGGAACGCGTGACTGGTTCGCAGCCGGGTCGTCTTCCAGCCATGCGCCTCAACCGGTGAAATGTCCGCTTCCAGCCCGGCGACGACGACCGCGCGCGGCCCGTTGACCGCGGCGAAGTCGACATCCGGGAATGCGTCCCGCACCTCGTCCTCGGAGGCCTGCACGGCCAGCATCACCCCACCGGGCGGCAACGCCTGCATCAACCGCGCCCGCGCCGACACCAACGCTGCCGCCTCCACCAGCGACAGGTCACCGCGCGCGAAGGCGGCCGTGATCTCCCCGATCGAATGCCCGGCGAACACGTCCGCCGTGATCCCCCACGACCGGACCAGCGCCAGCAGCGCCACCTCGAGGGCGAAGATCGACGGCTGCGCCCATCCCGTCTGATCCGCATCCAGATCCGGGATCTCCAGCAACGCCGACACCTCGTCGAACGCCTTCGCGAACACCGGGAACGCCTGGTACAGCTCGCGGCCCATCTCCGCGCGCTGCGAACCCTGACCCGTGAAGACGATCGCCAAGCGGCCGTCGGTGGCGGGCTTGTGCCGGTCGGCGCTCGCAGCGATGTCGAGCAGGTCGACGACGGTCTGGTCGGCGGTCCCGGCGAGCACCACCGCCCGGTGCGGCAGCGCCGTGCGGCCCGCGAGTGACACCGCGACGTCGGCCCGCGAAACGGTCGGCCGGACGTCGAGGAAGTCGAGCAGCGCGCCGGCCTGCCCGGCGAGACCGGCGGCGTCGTGCCCGGACAGGACCAGCGGCACGGTCGCGTGGGTGGATACCGGGGCGGGCTCCGGGACGGGCGGGGCCTCCTCGACGATGACGTGCGCGTTCGTGCCGCTGATGCCGAACGACGACACGCCGGCACGGCGCGGATGCGTGGTGGCCGGCCACGGCCGCGGCTCGGTGAGCAGCGACACCGACCCGGCGCTCCAGTCCACCTGGTGGGTCGGCTCGTCGGCGTGCAGGGTGCGCGGCAGGACGCCGTACCGCATCGCCAGGACCATCTTGATGACGCCGGCGACCCCGGCCGCGGCCTGGGTGTGCCCGATGTTGGACTTGACCGAGCCGAGCCACAGCGGCGCCCCGGTCCGCCCCTGCCCGTACGTGGCGAGCAGCGCCTGCGCCTCGATCGGGTCGCCGAGCGAGGTCCCGGTCCCGTGCGCCTCGACCGCGTCGACCGCGGTGGCCGCGATCCCGGCGGTGGCCAGCGCCTGCCGGATGACCCGCTGCTGCGAGGGCCCGTTGGGCGCGGTGATGCCGTTGGAGGCGCCGTCCTGGTTGACCGCGCTGCCGCGGACGACCGCCAGCACCGGGTATCCGGAGCGGCGCGCGTCGGAGAGCCGGGCGAGCAGCACCACGCCCGCGCCCTCACCCCAGCCGGTGCCGTCGCCGTCGGCCGAGAACGCCTTGCACCGCCCGTCGGGAGCGAGCCCGCGCTGGCGGCTGAACTCGACGAACGCGCCGGCGGTGGCCATCACCGTCACACCGCCGGCCAGGGCCAGGTCGCACTCGCCGGAACGCAGCGCCTGCGCGGCCAGGTGGATGGCCACCAGCGACGACGAGCAGGCGGTGTCCACGGTGACCGCCGGGCCCTCGAAGCCGAACGTGTAGGACACCCGCCCGGAGACCAGGCTGCCGGCGCTGGCCGCTCCCGCGTAGCCCTCCGCGCCGGTGTCGCCCTGTCGCAGCAGGGTGGCGTAGTCGCCGTAGAGGACGCCCGCGTACACGCCGGTCCGGCTGCCGCGCAGCCGCGACGGGTCGATCCCGGCCCGCTCCATCGCCTCCCACGAGGTCTCCAGCAGCAGCCGCTGCTGCGGGTCCATGGTCACCGCCTCGCGCGGGCTGATCCCGAAGAACCCGGCGTCGAACTGGCCCGCGCCGGCCAGGAAACCGCCCTGCTTGACGTACGAGGTGCCCGGGTGATCGGGATCCGGGTGGTACAGCCGCTCCAGGTCCCAGCCGCGGTCGTCCGGGAAGCCGGCGATGCCGTCGCGCCCGTCGGCGAGCAGCCGCCAGAATTCGTCGGGCGTGCTCACGCCACCCGGGTAGCGCAGGCCCATGCCGACGATGACGATCGGGTCGTCCTGATCGGTCGCGGTCACCCGGTCCGGCCCGGCCGGTGCCGCCAGCGCGCCGACCAGCTCCCCGCGCAGGAACGTCGCGAGGGCCTGCGGGGTCGGGTAGTCGAAGGTCAGCGTCGCCGGCAGGCGCAGGTCGGTGGCCGCGTTGAGCCGGTTGCGCAGCTCGACGGCGGTCAGCGAGTCGAACCCCAGTTCGCTGAACGCGCGCCCGGCCGGGACGGTGTCCGGCGAGGCGTGCCCGAGCACCGCCGCGACCTGCGCCCGGACCAGGTCGAGCAGCATCCGGTCCTGGTCGGCGACGGCCAGCCCGGCCAGCCGCTGCAGCAGGCCGGTGGCGGTGGCGCCCGCGGCCGTGCGGCGGGCCGGGGCCGCGTCGCCGGCCAGAGCGCGCAGCAACGGCGGCAGGCCGGCGTCACCCTGGCGGGCGCGCAGTACGGTCCGGTCGATCCGGATCGGCACGAGCAGCGGCCGCTCGCCGACCGGGGCCGCGTCGAACAGAGCCAGGGCCTCGTCCAGCGGCAGCGCCGCGATGCCGCCCCGGCTGAGCCGCCGCTTGTCGACGTCGGTGAGGTTGCCGGCCATGCCGGCCGCGGTGTCCCAGGCGCCCCAGGCCAGCGAGGTGGCGGGCAGCCCGCGGCGGCGCCGGGAAGCCGCGAAGGCGTCCAGGAACGCGTTGGCCGCGGCGTAGTTGCCTTGGCCCGGGGTGCCGAGCAGGCCCGCCACCGAGGAGTACACGACGAACGTGTCCAGGTCGGCGCCGAGCGTGGCCTCGTGCAGGTTGACGACCGCGTCCACCTTGGCCCGCAGCACGGTGCCGAGCCGCTCCGGGGTCAGCCCGGTCAGCACGGTGTCGTCGAGCACGCCGGCGACGTGCACGACGGCGCGCACGTCCACGTCGTGCAGCGCCCGTTCCAGGTCGTCACGGTCGGCCACGTCGCAGCTGACCAGCCGGACCCGGGCGCCGGCCTCGACCAGCTCGGACCACAGCTTGCCGGCGCCGGGCGCGTCGGCGCCGCTGCGGCTGAGCAGCAGCAGGTCGCGCACCCCTCGGCGGTGGACGAGGTGCTTGACCAGCAGGGCGCCGAGCGTGCCGGTGGCGCCGGTGACCACGGTGGTGCCGGTCTCCCGGACCGGACGCGGCATGATCAGCACGTTCTTGCCGACGTGCCGGCCCTGGCTGACGAAGCGGAACGCCTCGCGGGCGTGCCGGATGTCCCAGGCGCGCAGCGGCGGCAGGCGCAGCGCGCCGCTCTCGAACAGCGCGACGATCTCGGTGAGCATCTCCCGGATGCGCTCCGGGCCGGCCTCGAACAGGTCGAAGGGGCGGTAGCGCAGGTGCGCCGGCCCGGCCGGGTCGCGCAGGTCGGTCTTGCCCATCTCCAGGAACCGGCCGCCGTCGGACAGCAGGCTCAGCGACGCGTCGATCAGCTCGCCGGCCAGGGAGTTGAGCACCACGTCGGCGCGGCCGAACTTGGCGGCGAACTCGGGGGTGCGCGAGGAAGCGATCGCGTCGTCGCCCAGGCCGAGCGCGCGCAGGGCGTCCCACTTGGCCGGGCTGGCGGTGGCCAGGACGCGGGCGCCGAGGTGCTGGGCGATCTGGACGGCGGCCGTGCCGACCCCGCCGGCGCCGGCGTGCACGAGCACGGTCTCGCCGGCCCGCACCCCGCCCAGGTCGACCAGGGCGTAGTAGGCGGTCAGGAAGGCCATCGGGACGGCGGCGGCCTCGGCGTACGTCCAGTCGCACGGCATTCGCACGAGCAGGCGCCCGTCGGTGACCGCGACCGGCCCGAACCCGCCGGCGAAGGCGCCCATGACCCGGTCGCCGGGGACCAGGTGGTCCACGCCGGGCCCGGCCTCGAGCACCACGCCGGCGCCCTCGCTGCCCATGTCCAGCGGGTTGTCGCTGGGGTAGACGCCCAAAGCGATCAGCACGTCCCGGAAGTTCAGGCCGGCGGCGCGGACCGCGACCCGGACCATGCCCGGTTCCAGGGCCTGCGCGGGCGGCTCGTACGCGGCCAGCCGCAGGTGCTCCAGGGTGTTGCCGCCGGCGCTCGCCAGGCGCCAGGCCGGCGCGGCGGGCGGGGTCATCGCCGGGTCGGTGAGCGCCCGCACCAGCCGTGGCGTGCTGACGCTGCCGCCGCGAATCATCGCCTGCGCGACGTCACCGGCGGCGACCACCGCGGCCAGCACGTCCCAGGAGGCCGGAGCGCCGTCCACGTCGGCCAGCACGATCCGGGCCGGGTACTCGGACTGGGCGGAGCGGATCAAACCCCAGACCGCGGCGTGTGCCAGGTCGGTGGGTTCCTCGCCGGGGCCGCCGGCGACCGCTCCGGTGGTGGTGACGACCAGGGTGGTGGCGGCCAGCCGCTCGTCGGTGATCCAGCGCTGCAGGGCGGACAGGGCCCGCCGGGTGGCAGCATGTACCCGGCCGGCGAGCCCGGCGGTGTCCGCCGCCGGCGCCGGCGGGCAGTCGAGCAGCAGCACGGCGGGGGCGTCGACGAGGGTGTCGACGTCCGGAACCGGCCATCGGGTGTCGCCGAGCGCGGCCCAGCCGGACGGAGCGGGCACCGGCTCGATCAGGTGCTCGGCCCAGTCCACGCCGAACAGCGACTGCGCCGGCGCCGGGCGGTCGGCCGAGACCGACCGCATGACCAGGGAACCGATGGTGACGACCGGCTCGCCCGCGCCGTCGGCCGCGACCAGGGTGACCCGGTCGGTGCCGGAGGGTGTCAGGCGTACGCGCAGGGTCGTCGCACCGACCGCGTGCAGTGTCACGTCGGTGAACGAGAACGCCATCCGCGCACCCGGTTCGGCGCCGGTCCCGGCCAGGGCCACGCCGTGCAGGGCGGCGTCGAGCAACGCCGGGTGGATCCCGAACCGGGCGGCCTGGCCGGCCGCGGTCGCGGGCAGGGTGATCTCGGCGTAGACCTCGTCGCCGAGCCGCCAGGCGGCGGTCAGGCCCTGGAACGTCGGACCGTAACCGAAACCGGCGGTGGACAGCCGCTCGTAGAACCCGTCGACCGGCACCGCCACGGCCCCGGCGGGCGGCCACATCCGCAGGTCGCCGCCGCCGGGGCCGGAAGGCGCGAGGTGACCGGCGGCATGCAACGTCCAGGGCTCGTCGGCCACCCGGGAATGGATGGTGACCGGCCGCCGTCCCGCGTCGTCGGCGGGCCCGGTGACCACCTGCAGCGCGATGCCGCCGGAGTCGCCGACCGGCAGCGGCGCCTGGACGGTGAGCTCCTCCAGCACCGGCGTGCCGGTCTGCTCGCCGGCCCGCAGGGCCAGCTCGACCATGGCCGTGCCGGGCAGCACGGCGGTGCCGAGCACCGCGTGGTCGGCCAGCCACGGATGGGTGGCCACGGTGATCCGGCCGGTGAAGACGCTGAGGTCGCCGTCGGCCAGGGTGAGCGCGGCGCCGAGCATCGGGTGATCGGTCGCGGTCAGCCCGAGCCCGGCCGCGTCGACCGTGACCAGATCGGCCGCGGACGGCCAGTACAGCTGGTGGCGGAACGGGTAGGTGGGCAGGTCGAGCAGCCGCTGCGGCCGCTGCGGGTAAAGCGCGGCCCAGGTCACGGTGGAGCCGGCCGCGTGGATGCGGCCGAGCCCGGTGAGGAACGCGGTCACCTCGTCACGGTCGCGGCGCAGCAGCGGCACCGCGCCGTCGACCATGGCCGACAGCACCGCGTCCGGGCCCAGCTCCAGGAACCGGCCGGCGCCGAGCGCACCCAGCGCGTCCACCGCGTCGGCGAAGCGGACCGGTCGGCGCACCTGGTCGACCCAGTACTGCGGATCGCTCCACTGCCCGACGGCGACCGGGCGGCCGGTGACCGTGGAGACCGCGGCGATCGTCGGCTCGGCGAAGGTCAGACCGCGCACGATCACCGCGAACTCGTCGAGCATCGGCTCCATCAGCCGCGAATGGAAGGCGTGGCTGGTGCGCAGCCGGGTGGTCTTGAAGGGCCCGGCCTCCACCGGCGCGAGCTCGGCCTCGGGACCGGACACCACGACCGCGGCGGGGCCGTTGACCGCGGCGATGTCGACGCCGGGGAACGCGGCGCGGACCTCGTCCTCGCCCGCCTGCACGGCGACCATCACACCGCCGGCCGGCAGCGCCTGCATCAGCCGCCCGCGGGCGACGACCAGCGCGGCCGCGTCGTCCAGGGAGAGAACTCCGGCCGCGTACGCGGCGGTGATCTCCCCGATCGAATGACCGGCGACGATCTCCGGGGTGAGTCCGAGCGCGCGTACGGTCTCCAGCAGCGCGACCTCGACGGCGAAGATGGCCGGCTGGGCGTACCCGGTGCGGTGCAGGTCCTCCGAGTCGAGGACCTCGTGCAGCGGGCGGTCCAGGTGCCGGTCGACGGCCGCGGCGACGCCGGCGAAGGCGTCGGCGTACTGCGGGAACCGCTCGGCCAGCGCGCGGCCCATGGCGAGTCGCTGCGCGCCCTGCCCGGTGAACAGGAAGGCCAGCTTGCCCGCGGCCGGAACGCCGGTGACCAGGCCGAGGCCGGGTTCACCGACGGCCAGCGCGGCCAGTGCCGCCTGCAGGGCACTCCGGTCGTCGGCCAGCACCAGCGCGCGGTGTTCGAGGGCGGCCCGGCCGGTGGCGAGGGCCCACCCCAGGTCGGCGACCTCGACCTGCGGCTGGTCCTCCAGGTGCGTGTAGAGCTGCTGGGCCTGGGCGCGCAGCGCCTCGGGGTCGCGGGCGGACAGGACCACGGGCACCGGCGCCGGGATCGGTGCGGCCGGCTCGGCGGCGGCCGGGGCGGGCGGCTCCTCGATGATCATGTGGGCGTTGGTGCCGCTGACGCCGAACGACGAGACGCCGGCGCGGCGCGGCCTGTCCCCGGCCGGCCACGGCTGGTCGGTGGTGAGCAGCTCGACCTGCCCGGCCGTCCAGTCGACGTGCGGACTGGGCTGCTCCAGATGCAACGACTTGGGCATGGTGCCGTGCCGCATGGCCAGCACGGCCTTCATCACGCCGGCGACACCCGCGGCGGCCTGCGTGTGTCCGATGTTGGACTTGACCGAGCCCAGCCGGGCCGGGTGGCCGGTGGTCCGGTCCTGTCCGTAGGTGGCCAGCACCGCCTGCGCCTCGATCGGGTCGCCCAGCCGGGTGCCGGTCCCGTGCGCCTCGATCATCTCGACGTCGTCCACGGACAGCCCGGCGTTCGCCAGCGCCTGCCGGATGACACGCTGCTGGGACGGGCCGTTCGGGGCGGCGATGCCGTTGCTGGCGCCGTCCTGGTTGACCGCGCTGCCCCGGATCACGCCGAGGATCGGGTGGCCCAGGCGCTGGGCGCGGGAGAGTCGTTCGAGCAGGACCAGGCCGACGCCCTCGGAGAGGCCGATGCCGTCGGCGCGCTCGGAGAACGCCTTGCAGCGCCCGTCGGCGGCGATGCCGCCCTGCCGGGAGAACTCGGTGAACGCGCTCGGGGTGGCCATCACGGTCACGCCGCCGGCCAGCGCCATCGTGCACTCGTCGGTGCGCAGGGCCTGCGCGGCCAGGTGCATGGCGACCAGCGACGACGAGCAGGCGGTGTCGATGGTGACCGCGGGCCCCTCCAGGCCCAGCGTGTACGAGACCCGGCCGGAGATGACCGCCGCGGTGGTGCCGGTGATCAGCAGTCCCTCGGCCGCTTGCACGGAACCGCCGATGAGGCGTACGTAATCCTGGGTGTTGGATCCGATGAACACGCCGGTGCGGCTGCCCTTGAGCGTGCCGGGATCGATGCCGGCCCGCTCGAACAGCTCCCAGGACGCCTCCAGGACCTGCCGCTGCTGCGGGTCCATGGACAGCGCCTCGCGCGGGCTGACGTCGAAGAAGGCGGCGTCGAACTGCCCGGCGCCCTCGAGGAAGCCGCCCTCGGCCGCGTACTCGTCGTCCGAGTCGTAGGCGTCCTCGAGGTCCCAGCCGCGGTCGCCGGGTGCCCGGCCGATCGCGTCGGTGCCGTTGGCGACGAGCCGCCACAGGTCGTCCGGGGTGTGCACACCACCCGGGTAGCGGCAGCTCATCGCCACGATGGCGATGGGTTCCCGGTCGGCGCTCTCGGCCTGGCGCAGACGTTCGCGGGTCTGGTGCAGATCCGCGGTGACGCGCTTGAGATAGTCGAGGAGCTTGTCTTGATCTGCCAACTCGGGCCTCACTGACATCGGTACGCGCGGGGGCGCGGGAGATCGACGTGACGGTCCGTCCGGAGTGCGTGTCCGCACTCCGCCAGCCTCGGCCGAAGGTAGGCGGCCCCGGTGGGCCGCCCTACCCCTAGCGCTCCCCTAGCTGGGGCTTTACCCCACGCCGAGCTCGTCGATGAAGCGGAACACCTCGTCGGCGCTGGCCGACTCCAGGTCGACCGTGGCGTCCGCCGCCGGTTCCTTGGTCTCGCCCAGCCCGTCGAGCAGCCCGCGCAGCAACATCTCGGCGCGCAGACGCAACGCGGTGTCGCCGGCGGTGGCGGTGAGCTCCTTGGCCAGCTGGTCGATGGTGGCCAGCACCGCCTCCGGGCCGTTCTCCCCGCCGTTCAGCCGGTCCAGCAGCAGCTTCGCCACCGCGGCCGGGGTGGGGTGGTCGAAGACCAGCGTGGCCGGCAGGGTGAGACCGGTGGCCCGGGTCAGGCGGTTGCGCAGGTCGACGGCGGTCAGCGAGTCGAAACCGAACTCCTTGAACGGCCGCCGGGCGTCGACGGCATCCGCCGAGGGGTGCCCGAGCACCGCGGCGGCGTGCCCGCGGACCAGGTCGAGCACGATCTGCTCGTGCTCGTGCGGCGCCGCCTCGGCAAGCTGGCTGCGCAGCCCGGCCCCGGCGTCCGCGGCCGGTGCGGCCTCGGCGCTCTCCCGCATCGCCCGTACCTCGGGCAGGTCGGCGATCAGCGGCCGCGGCCGGGCGAAGGTGAACGCGCCGGCGAACAGCGGCCAGTCCACGTCGGCCACCGCGAGGAACGCCTCCCCGGCCCCGGCGGCCTGCCGCATCGCGGTGATCGCGGCCGCCGGGTCCATCGCCCGGAAGCCGCGTTTGCGCATGTAGTCCTCGCCGCCGCTGTCCTCGGCCATGCCACCGCCGCCCCACAGGCCCCAGGCCACCGAGGTGACCGGCAGCCCACGCTCACGGGCCTGCTCGGCCAGCGCGTCCAGGGCGGCGTTGGCCGCGCCGTAAACGCCCTGCCGCGCGCTGCCCCAGACACCGGCGTTGGACGAGAACAGCACCACCTGGTCGAGGTGGGCGGGGTCGAGCAGGTCGAGCAGGTGCACGGCGCCGTCGACCTTGCCGCCGCTGACGTAGGCCAGATCGGCTTCGGTCGTGTCGGCGATCAGGATCGGTTCCAGGGTGCCGGCCGCGTGGATCACCGCGTTCACCGGCTGATCCAGATCGGTCAGCAGGGCGGCTGTCTGCGCACGGTCCGCCGTGTCGCAGGCCGCGATTGTCGAGCGTACGCCCAGCGCCTCCAGCTCGTGGCGAAGCTCCGCGGCGCCGGGCGCGTCCGGGCCGCGGCGGCTGGTCAGCACCACGTGCTCGGCCCCGGCCGTGGCGGCCCAGCGGGCCACGTGGGCGCCGAGGGCACCGGTGCCACCGGTGATCAGCACGGTGCCGCGCGGGGTCCACAGCGGCGCGGTCGGGTCGGCCGGGGCCGGCATCAGGCGGCGGGCGAGCACCCCGGTGGAGCGGATCGCCACCTGGTCCTCGTCGTTCAGCCCGGCCAGCACCGCGGTGATCCGGTCGCCGGCCCGTGAGTCGAGGACGGCCGGCAGGTCGATCAGGCCGCCCCACGCCTCCGGGTGCTCCAGGGCGAACGTGCGGCCCAGCGCCCACACCTGCGCCGGGCCGACCAGGGCGGCCGGGTCGCCGGGGACGGCCGAGACCGCGCCCCGGGTCAGGAGCCACAGCGGTGTGGTGGTGCCGGCGAGCGCTCGCATCAGCGTGAGGGTGCCGGCGACATCCAGCATCGAGACGATTCCCGCGTACGGCTTGTCCGGCAGTTCCGTAGCCTGCTCGACCTGCGCCCCGGCGCCGATCAGCGCAAGGGCCACGTCGGACGGGTCGACGCCGGCCGGGTGCACGACCAGCCACGTGCCGTCGAGCCGCCCCGGCTCCGGCTCGGGCAGCGGCGTGAACGCGATCCGGAAGCGCCATCCGTCGACCAGGGACCGTTCCTGCCGGCCGCGGTGCCAGCCGGCGAGGGCCGGCAGCACCGGCGCGAGCACCGCGGGATCCACGCCGAGCGCCTCACCGAGGCGGCCGGCGTCGGTGGCCTCGACCGCGTCCCAGAACTCGTCGCTCTGCGGGTCGGCCGCCTTCCTGCCGTCGTCGGCCAGCCAGTAGCGCTGCCGCTGGAACGCGTAGGTCGGCACCTCCAGCGCCCGGCGCGTCCCGGTCAGCACCGTCGACCAGTCCACCGGGACGCCGATCACCCAGGCCTCGGCCAGGGTGGTCACCGTGCGCCCGGGCTCGTCGCGGCGCAGCGTGCCGGCGACCGCCGCGTCGGCGGCGGTGTCCTGGATCGCGCCGGTCAGCACCGGGTGCGGGCTGACCTCGACGAAGTGCCGGTAGCCGTCGGCGGCCAGGCGCTGCACGGCGTCGGCGAAGCGAACCGGCTGCCGCAGGTTGTCGTACCAGTAGCCGGCGCCGTCCTCGGGAGCCATGGGTTCGGCCCGCACGGTCGAATACCACGGCACCCGGGAGGCGCTGATGCGCACCTCGGCGAGCAGCTCCAGGACCCGCTCGCGCAGCACCTCGACCTGCGCCGAGTGCCCGGCCGCGCTGGCCTTGATCCGGCGCGCCCGGATGCCGGCAGCCTCGTACGCCGCCGCCATGGCCTCGATGCCGTCCTCGGTACCGGTCAGGATCACCGATGCCGGCCCGTTGACGGCGGCGATCTCCACCCCGTCGGCCAGGGTGATGCCGGCCTCGGGGGCGGCGACTGCGAGCATCGCCCCGGCGCCCGCGATCGACATCATCTCGATGCTGCGCAGCGCCACGATCCGCGCCGCGTCCTCGAGGCTCAGCGCCCCGGCGACACAGGCCGCCGCGATCTCGCCCTGGGAATGCCCGACCACCGCGGCCGGGGTGACACCGTGCGCCTGCCACCACGCGGCCAGGGACACCATCACCGCGAACAGCACCGGCTGGACCACGTCGAGCCGGTCCAGCTCGCGACCCTCGCGCAGCACCTGCTCGACCGAGTAGCCGAGGTGCTCGCCCAGCGCGGCGTCGCACTCACGCAGCCGGGCCGCGAACTCCGGGGAGCTGTCCAGCAGGTCGGCCGCCATGCCCTCCCACTGGCCGCCCTGGCCGGGGAAGACGAAGACGACACCACCGGCCGGGCCGCTCGTGCCGCTGGCCGCGCCGGGCGTGGGCCGGGCGTCGGCCAGCGCCGCGAGGGCGTCGAGATCGGCGCCGAGCACGACCGCCCGGTGCTCGAGCTGCGCGCGCCCGGCCAGCGTGTGGGCGACGTCGACCGCCGGCACCCCGGGGTGCTCGCGCAGGAAAGCGGCCAGCCGGCGGGCCTGCCCGGCGAGCGCGCCGGCGTCGCGGCCGGACAACGGCAGCGGGACGACCGGCAGGTCCGCGTTCGCCGGCGCGGGCTCGGCCGGCTCGGCCTGCTCCAGGATGATGTGGGCGTTGGTCCCGCTGATGCCGAACGACGAGACGGCGGCGCGCCGGGGGCGGTCCAGCTCGGGCCAGGCCCGTTCGGTGTCGAGCAGGACGACCGCCCCGGACTGCCAGTCGATGTGCGGGGACGGCGCGTCGATGTGCAGGCTGCGCGGCATCACGCCGTGGCCGAGCGCGAGCACCGTCTTGATCAGCCCGGCGACGCCGGCGGCGGCCTGCGTGTGCCCGAGGTTCGACTTGATCGAGCCGAGGTGGAGCGGCTCGCCGTCGCGCTGGCCGTACGTGGCCAGCAGCGCCTGCGCCTCGATCGGGTCGCCGAGCGTGGTGCCGGTGCCGTGCGCCTCCACGAGGTCCACGTCGGCCGTGGTCAGGCCGGCACCGGCCAGCGCGGCCCGGATGACGCGCTGCTGGGACGGCCCGTTGGGGGCGGTCAGCCCGTTGGACGCGCCGTCGGAGTTGACCGCGGAGCCGCGCATCACGGCCAGCACCGGGTGGCCGAGCCGGCGGGCGTCGGAGAGCCGTTCGACGAGCAGGATGCCGGCGCCCTCGGACCAGGTGGCCCCGTCCGCGGCGGCCGAGAACGGCTTGCACCGCCCGTCGGCCGCGGTCGCGCCCTGCCGGGCCACCTCGACGAACGTGCTCGGGTTGGCCATCACCGACACACCGCCGGCCAGGGCCATCGTGCACTCGCCGCGGCGCAGCGACTCGGCCGCCAGGTGCAGGGTGACCAGCGACGACGAGCACGCGGTGTCGATGGTGAGGGCGGGGCCCTCCAGGCCGTACACGTAAGCCAGCCGGCCCGAGGCGACACTGCCCGACACCCCGGTCGCGCGATAGCCCTCGACGCCCTCGGGCAGCGTGGTCAGGCCGGAGCCGTAGTCGTGGTACATCAGGCCGGTGAAGACGCCGACGCGCTCGCCGCGGCGGCCCAGCGGGTCGAGCCCGGCACGCTCGAACGCCTCCCACGAGATCTCCAGCAGCAGCCGCTGCTGCGGGTCCATCGCCAGCGCCTCGCGCGGGGAGATGCCGAACAGCCCGGCGTCGAAGTCACCGGCGTCGTAAAGGAAGCCGCCCTGCTTGGTGAAGTCGCCGCCGAGGTCGTCCCAGCCACGGTCGGCCGGGAAGCCCGAGATCGTGTCGACGCCGTCGCGCAGCACCCGCCACAGGTCCTCCGGCGAGCGCACGCCGCCGGGGAACCGGCACGCCATGCCGATGATCGCGATCGGCTCGTCGGTACGTGCCGGCGCGGCCGGGACCGTCGCGGCGGTGGCGCCGAGCACCTTCTCGAGCAGGAACCGGGCGATCGCACGAGCGTTCGGGTAGTCGAAGGCGAGCGTCGCCGGCAGGGTCAGCCCGGTGGCCAGCTGCAGGCGGTTGCGCAGCTCGACCGCGGTGAGCGAATCGAAGCCGAGTTCGCGCAGGGCCCGGTTCGGGTCGACGGCGCTGCCGCCGCCGAAGCCGAGCACGGCCGCGATGGTGCCGCGGACCAGTTCGGTGGCGGTCTGCTCGCGCTCGCTGTCGGACACGGCGGCGAGCCGGTCGGCGAAGCCGGCGCCGCCGGCGCGGCGTGGTCCGGTGCGCACCAGCCCGGAGAGCACTGCCGGCAGCAGGCCGCTCGCGGCGGTCTCGCGCAGGGCGGGCAGGCTGAGCGCGACCGGCACCGCGAGGGCCGGGTCAGCGCGCAGCGCGGCGTCGAACATCGCCAGGCCGGTCGCGGCATCGAGCGGCAGCACGCCACCGCGGCGCAGGCGCCGCCGGTCGGCGTCGGTCAGGCGGCCGGCCATGCCGGCGTCGGTGTCCCACAGGCCCCACGCCATCGAGACGGCCGGGAGGCCCTGCGCGCGGCGCCACGCGGCGAACGCGTCGGTGAACGTGTTGGCCGCGGCGTAGTTGGCCTGGCCGGCGTTGCCGAGCAGTCCGGCGGCCGAGGAGAAGAGCACGAAGGCGGCCAGGTCCCGGCCGGCGGTGGCGTCGTGCAGATGCCGTACGGCGTCGACCTTGAGTCGCAGCACGGCGTCCAGCCGCTCACGCGTCAGGTCGGCCAGCAACCCGTCGTCGAGCACGCCCGCGGTGTGCACGACCGCGGTCACCGGCACGTCGCGCAGGGCGGCGAGAACCTGCTCGCGGTCGGTGACGTCGCAGGCGACGGCGGTGACGGTGGCGCCGTCCACCTCGACGGTCCCGCCGGATCGCGACAGCAGCAGCAGATTCCGTACGCCGTGCGCCGTCACCAGATGACGCGTGACCAGCCGGCCGAGCGTGCCGGTGGCGCCGGTGACCACGACCGTGCCCCCGGTCAGATCGGGCAGCTCGTTCCCGGACGGAGCCTGCCGGGCCACCCGCGGGACCAGGATCCGGTCGCCGCGCACGGCGGCCTGCGGGTGACCGGCGGCCACGATCGCGGCCAGGCGGCTGTCGTCGGGGGCGTCGACCACGGTGAAGCGGCCCGGCTGCTCCGACTGGGCCGAGCGGACCAGGCCCCAGAGCGCGGCCGAGACCAGCCCCGGCACGGTGTCCTCGCCGGTGGCGGCGACGGCCCCGTCCGTCCGCACGACGACGTGCTCGGCGGTCGTCTCCTGCAGCGCGGCCAGCAGCCGGGCGGTCTCGCCGCGTACCGTGGCCGGGTCGGCGTCGGCGTCGCTCGCGAAGTTCAGGACCAGCAGGTCCCGCGCGGGCGCGTCCGGGACCTCGGCCTCGACCCAGTCCAGGGTGTGCAGCGGCGCCTTCTTCTCGGCGACGGCGGCGGGGCGCACGGCCACCGCATCGATGTCGAGGACCGGCCGGCCGCCCTCGTCGACCGCCCGCAGCCGGATCGTCTCCGCCCCGTCGGCCGCGGTGAGCCGGACACGCAGGCTGTCCGCGCCGACCGCATGCAGCCGGACACCGGTGAACGTGAACGGCAGCCGGGCCGCGTCACCGGGGATCAGGCCGCCCGCGGCCAGGGCGTGCAGGCAGGAGTCGAGCAGGGCGGGGTGGATGCCGTACCCGTCGGTGGTGGTGTCCAGGGCGACCTCGGCGAGGATCTCGCCCGCAGCGCGCCAGACCCGGCGCAGGCCCTGGAAGGCGGGACCGTAGACCAGGCCGGTGTCGGCGAGGTTCGCGTACAGGGTGTCCGGGTCGGCCGGCTGGGCGTCCCGGGGCGGCCACGGCAGGGTCTCGCTCGCCTCGGCCGGGGACGCCGGGGCCAGGGTGCCGGTGGCGTGCTCGGTCCACGGCTGGTCGCGGTCGGTACGGGAGTGGATGGTGACGGCACGGTCACCGGTCACCGTGACACGCAGGTCGATGCCACCGGTCTCGGGCAGCACCATCGGCGCCTGCAGCAGCAGTTCCCGGACCACGGGCAGGCCGGCCCGCTCACCGGCGGCCAGGGCCAGTTCGAGCAGCCCGGCGCCGGGGACCAGGACCGTGCCGAGCACGTCGTGGTCGGTGAGCCACGGCTGGCCGCGGCGGGAGACGTGGCCGGTGAACACGACGGTGTCCGAGCCCGGCAGCAGGACGGTGGCGGCCAGCAGCGGGTGGCCGGTGCCGTCGAGACCGGCGGCGGCCAGGTCACCGGCGCCCGGGGCGGAGGCGAGCCAGAAGTGCTCCCGCTGGAACGGGTAGGTGGGCAGGTCCGGCAGCCACCGGCCGTCGGTGGGCCAGGCGGACCAGTCGACGTCGACACCGCGGACCCAGGCCTCGCCGAGGGCGCGGATCTGCCCGGCCGGGCCGTCCTCGCCCCGCCGCAGCGTGCCCCACACGCCGGCGTCCGGGGCGCACTGCTCCAGTGCCAGGGTCAGCACCGGGTGCCCGGACACCTCGGCGAACAGCCGGAACCCCGCGCCGGCCAGCTCGGTCACGACCGGGGCGAACCTGACCTGCCGGCGCAGGTTGTCCCACCAGTACTCGGCGTCGACCGGCTCGGTCACCCGCTCGCCGGTGACGGTCGAGTACCACGGGATGGCCGGGGCCGTGCCGGCGATGTCCTTGATCGCGGTCAGCACGTCCTCACGCACCGGCTCCACCTGGGCGGAGTGCGAGGCGTAACCGACCTCGACCTGCCGGGCCCGGACGCCCTGCTGCTCGCACCACGGCACGAACGCCTCGATCGCCGCGCGCTCACCGGCCACCACGACCTGGGCAGGCGAGTTGACCGCGGCGATCGTGATGCCGTCGCGCAGCCATCCGGTGACCGTGTCGGCGCCGGCGCCGATCGACGCCATCCCACCGGTGCCGTCCAGCTCCACCAGCGCCCGCGACCGCGCCGCGACCACCCGGGCGCCGTCCGCGACCGACAGCGCCCCGGCGACCACCGCCGCCGCCACCTCACCCTGCGAGTGACCGATCACCGCGGCCGGGGTCACGCCGTGCGCCTGCCACCAGGCCGTCAGCGCGACGCCGACAGCCCACAGCACCGGCTGCACCACCTCCACCCTGGTCAGCCACGACTCGTCCGACCGCAGGATCTGCTCGACCGAGAAACCCACCAGCGGCCGCAACGCCGCGTCGCACTCGCGCAGCCGGGCGGCGAAGGCGTCCTCCTCCAGCAGGCCGACCGCCATGTGCAGCCACTGACCGCCCTGACCCGGGTAGACGAAGACGACGTCCGTATTGCCGAGCGGGGTGCCGGTGACCGCGGGCATGCCGTTCGCGGCGGCGGCGAGGGTCTCGGCGTCCCAGGCGACCGCGCGGGCCGGCAGCGAGCCGCGCGTGCGGAGCGTGGCGCCCAGGTCGGCCGGCGACGCCGGGTGGGCGAGGACCGAGGCGGCACGGGCCCGCAGACCGGCCGCGTCCGCCCCGGCCAGCAGCAGCGGCACGACCTCCTGCGAGCCGGCCTCGACGGGCTCCACGGCCGGTGCCTGCTCCAGGATGACGTGCGCGTTCGTACCGCTGAAGCCGAACGAGGAGACGGCCGCGCGGCGCAGCTCGGTGGTCTCCCACGGGCGGGCCTCGGTGAGCAGCTCGACCGTGCCGGCCGACCAGTCGATGTGCGACGACGGCGCGTCGACGTGCAGCGTCTTCGGCAGTACGCCGTGCCGCATCGCCTCGACCATCTTGATGACGCCGCCCACGCCGGCGGCGGCCTGGGTGTGGCCGAGATTAGATTTGAGCGAGCCGAGCAGCAGCGGCCTCGCCCGCTCCCGGCCGTAGGTGGTCAGCAGGGCCTGCGCCTCGATCGGGTCGCCGAGCCGGGTGCCGGTGCCGTGCGCCTCGACCGCGTCGATCTGGTCCGGGGTCAGACGCGCGTCGGCGAGCGCGTCGAGGATGACGCGTTGCTGGGACGGGCCGTTCGGGGCGGTCAGGCCGTTGGAGGCGCCGTCCTGGTTGACAGCGGAGCCGCGGATGACCGCGAGGATCGGGTGGCCGAGCCGCCGCGCGTCGGAGAGCCGCTCGACCAGCACCAGACCGGCGCCCTCCGACCAGCCGGTGCCGTCGGCAGCCTCGGCGAACGGCTTGCACCGGCCGTCGCCGGCCAGCCCGCCCTGCCGCGCGAACTCGACGAACGTGCTCGGGCTCGCCATCACCGTGACGCCGCCGGCCAGCGCCATCGCGCACTCGCCGCGCCGCAGCGACTGGACCGCCAGGTGCAGCGCGACCAGCGACGACGAGCAGGCGGTGTCGATGGTCAGCGCCGGACCCTCGAGCCCGAACGTGTACGCCACCCGCCCGGACACCACGCTGCCCGAGGTGCCCGTGGCCAGGTAGCCCTCGACGCCGTCGGGCAGCGCGGTCAGCTGCGCCGCGTAGTCGTGGTACATCACGCCGGCGAACACGCCCGTCCGGGACCCGCGCACGCCGAGCGGGTCGAGGCCGGCCCGCTCGAACGCCTCCCACGCGGTCTCCAGCAGCAGCCGCTGCTGCGGGTCCATGGCCAGGGCCTCGCGCGGCGAGATGCCGAAGACGGCCGGGTCGAACGCGCCCGCGTCGTCGAGGAAGCCGCCCTCGTGCGCGAAGTCGCCGTCCGGCACGTCCCAGCCGCGGTCCTGCGGGAAGCCGGTGATCGCGTCACGGCCCTCGGTCAGCAGCTCCCAGAGCTGGGCGGGCGTCTCCACGCCGCCGGGGTACCGGCAGGCCATGCCGATGATGGCGACCGGTTCGGCGGCGCGCTCCTGGACGTCGAGGAGGTCGCGGCGGGCCTGCCGAAGGTCGGCCGTGGCCCGCTTGAGGTAATCGCGGAGCTTCGCTTCGGTGTCCATGTGTCTCCTCAGTTGGCGCCGAGCTCGTTGTCGAGCAGGCTGAACAGCTCGTCGTCGTCGGCCGTGGTGATGTCGTCGTCGTGGGGCGCGGCGGTCTCGTCGCCGCTGGTGGTGGTGGCCTTCAGCCCGGCCAGCAGGGCGCCCAGCCGCAGGGCGATCCGGGTGCGGGTGGCCTCGCCGGCGGTCCCGGCGGCCAGGCCGGCCTCCAGGCGGGCCAGCTCGGCCAGCAGGGCGGCGTCGCCCTCGGCCACGTCGTCCGGGGCGATCTGCTCGCGCAGCGCCTCGGCCAGGGCCAGCGGGGTCGGATGGTCGAAGATCAGGCTCGGCGCGAGCCGCAGGCCGGTGTCGGCGGCCAGACGGTTGCGGAACTCGACGGCGGTGAGCGAGTCGAAGCCCAGCTCGCCGAAGGCCCGGGTGTCGGCCACCTCGGACTGGTCGCTGTGCCCGAGGACGGCGACCGCATGGGTGCGTACCAGGCCCAGCAGCACGCGGGTGCGTTCCGCCGGGGTGAGGCCGGCGAGCTGCTTGGCGAGCGCCTTGTCGCGCCCGGAGGTTCCGGCCGCCTTCGGCTTCGGCCGGGCCGGGACCAGGTCGGGCAGTCGCCCGGCGGCCGCGACGACCAGCGACGCGGTGGAGCTGAGGGCCGCGTCGAACAGGGCCAGCGCGGCCGGGGTCTCCAGGGGCTCCACGCCGCCGCGCCGCATCCGTTCCCGGTCGCCGCCGGTCACGGCGGCGCCCATGCCGCCGGACCACAGGCCCCAGGCGATCGAGGTGGCCGGGACGCCCTCGGACCGCAGCCGGGCGGCGTAGGCGTCGAGCCAGGTGTTCGCCGCCGCGTAGTTGCCCTGACCGGCGTTGCCCAGCAGACCGGCGATCGAGGAGAACAGCACGAACGCGGTCAGCGACCGTCCCGCGGTGGCGGCGTGCAGGTTGGCCGCGGCGTCCACCTTCGCGGCGAGAACCGTCGTGAAGCGTTCCGGTGTCAGCGAGGTGATCGTCGCGTCGTCGGTCACCCCGGCCGCATGGACGACCGCACTCACCGGGACGTTTCCGAGCAGATCCCGGACCGCGGCGGCGTCGGCCAGGTCGCAGGCCTCGAGGCGGACGTCGGCGCCCGCGGCGGTCAGCTCCGCCAGCAGCTCGGCCGCGCCGGGAGCGCCGGCGCCGCGGCGGCTGACCAGCAGCAGGTTCTTCACGCCGTGGGTGGTCACCAGGTGCCGCGCCAGCGCGGTGCCGAGCGCGCCGGTCGCGCCGGTGAGCAGCACGGTGCCCGTGCCGAGCTCCGGCAGCACGGCCTCGGTCGCGAGGCCGGCCAGGCGCGGGCTCAGCACCACGCCGTCGCGGACGGCCGCCTGCGCGATCCCGGCCTCGACGATGCCCGGCACCAGGGTCTCCGCGTCGATGAGCGTGATCCGTCCGGGATTCTCGGTCTGCGCTGTGCGTACCAGACCCCAGATCGCGGCGTGGTCGATGCCGGGCACCGGATCGGTGGCACCGGTCGCCACCGCACCGTGCGTGTGCACCACGAGGTGGCTGTCGGTGAGGGCAAGACCCTGAACGGTTTCCAGTACGGCGCTCAGCCCGTCGCGCACCGCCGTGGACGTGGCCGCGGGTGTGGTGGCGTCGAGCACCACGATCGGCGGGACGGTCGCCGGCAGGGGTGCGCCGAGCGGCAGCACCAGCCAGTCACTCAGGTCACCGCCCGGCGCGACCGGGACGCGTTGCCACTCGACGGTGCGCAGGCCGGTCGCGGCAGCCGGCAGCGGGCGCAGGGTGACCCGCTCGACGGTCCCGACCGGGAGGCCGGTGCCGTCGGCGAGGTCCAGGCGTACGCCGTCGGCACCGTCCGGGCGCAGGCGGGCCAGCAGCGTCCGGGCCCCGGTCCCGACCAGGCGGGCCCCGGTGAACGCGAACGGCAGCTGCACGGTGTCGACCAGCTGACCGGCGGCAACCGCGTGCAGGACGCTGTCGAGCAGGGCCGGCGACAGCAGGAATCCGTCGGCCGGGTCCGGAACCTCGACCTGCGCGTACGCCTCGGCGCCGGCCCGCCAGACGCGCCGCAGTCCCTGGAAGGCGGGGCCGTAGCCGAGGCCCGCACCGGCCATGGCCGGGTAGAAGTCCTCGAGCACGATCTCCTCGGCGTCGGCCGGCACCGTGACGGTGTCCGCTTCCGATCCGTCGTCGACGCTCAGCTGCCCGGACGCGTTCTCGGTCCACGCCTCGTCCTCGCCGGACCGGGAGTTGACCGTCACCGCTCGCCGGCCGTCCTCGGTCGCCCCCACGGTGACGCGAACCTGGACCGTCCCGCGCACTTCCAGCGGGGCGTGCAGCAGCAGTTCGTCGAGGACCGGGGATCCGGTCATCGCGCCGGCCGCGAGGGCCATCTCGGCGAGTGCGGCCCCGGGGACGATCGGGGTGCCGTGAACGGTGTGGTCGAGCAGCCAAGGGTGGGTGGCCGCGCTGACCGTGCCGGTGAACAGGACCAGGTCCGCGCCCGGCACCTCGGTGCTCGCGCCGAGGATCGGGTGACCGGTTCCCGTCAGGCCGAGCCCGGCCACGTCGGCGGTGGCGCCGAGCCGGGGTTTCGGCCAGAACCTGCGGTGCTGGAACGGGTAGGTCGGGACCTCGGCGCTCGCCCGCCCGACGATCGCGGTCCAATCGACGTGCTGCCCGTGCACCCAGAGCTCCGCCACCGCCGTGAGCAGGGTTTCCACCTCGTCACGGCCCCGGCGCATCGCGGCCACGGCGACGATGTCGGCCTCGCGCGCCAGCGTGGCCAGCACGGTGTCCGGGCCGAGTTCGAGCACCCGATCGGCGTCGAGCGCGGCGATCGTGTCGCCGAAGCGGACCGTGTCACGCACGTGGTCGACCCAGTAGCCGGCGCTGGGAAGTCCCTCGATGGCCGCCCGGAACTCGCCCAGCATCGGGTCCATCAACCGGGAGTGGAACGCGTGACTGGTTC
>NZ_BOMH01000097.1 GCF_016862095.1 Actinoplanes cyaneus | reverse complement strand
AAAGGTCCTCCGTGTGGGCGCCGTGATTGCGGTGGCCCTGGCAACCACCGTGGTGACAGCGGCGCAGTTGAATCTTCCAAGTAAGAAGGTGTGGGAGCACCCGGCTGCAGTCGCCATACAGTGGATGAGTGTCGCGGTCCTGGCTCTGTTCATCGTGGTTACTGAGACTCGCCAGATCACTCATCTAGTGCGCGCCAATCGCATACGTGAGTACGATTTAGACCTACAGGCTGAGCTCAGCCAGGTCTTGTGCGCGGTAGTTGATCTCACCGGTGCACGCTGGGACGAGGTATCGGTGAGCTACTACCGGGTACGCTGGTACTACCTGCTATTCCAGCGACGGTTGGTGCGAATCGCCTCGGTACGGCTGGGTGTGGGCACATCTCATGCTGCGCCCTGGTGGGCCGTTGGTGTCGGGGTGGTCGGCAGCGCATTCGACTCTCAGGAATCCGTGGCTGTGGATTGGGGAGACTTCTCCCGTCGAGCGATCTTGAGCGGAAAAGACGCATGGAATGAGAAGTCAGCTTCGGACCGCTTTAATATGAATTGGGGACAGCTGAACAGCAGCCCTCGCGAGCAGGTGGTTCTCGCGACGCCCTCGTTCGACCGCCTCAGCGGTGAGACCGTTGGGTGTCTCTTGCTCAGTGGAGCCCTCAAGCTCGACGATCTCTCCAGCGAGGGCATGGAGCGTATCCTTAAAGACCTGGCCACGGCTGTAGATCGTCTCGGCCCGCCGCCGCGAGGATGGTGGAGTGCTCATGAGCTTTGAGGCTGATTCTGAACGGTGTACCGCCCCGGTCGAACGCACCAACGTGGTTCGCTTTCCTGCCCCTCGCCCTGGAACCATTTCATCCGGCTTCGTCAGCAAACTCCGTCAGTACGGTGCTTCTTCTCGACTCCTACGGGCGCTTCATGGCGACGTCGAAGCGGCGGCCAGCGCCACCGATCAGGAAGTGCTTCCTGAGACGGGGGCACAGCCAACCTCCCAAGACTCGCAGCTGAACCCCCAAGACTCCGCCGTGCGCGGGGTAGTCAACGTCGTGTATGACGTGCCAGACAGCGGACCGATCTTGCCCACCAGCAAGGATTTGATTGCAGGTGTGGCCAAGTTGGCGGGAAACCTGCCACAGGCGATCCTTTCTGATTTCAGATGGAATTCGAAGGCGGATTCGCTGCTTTTTGCGCTGAGTGCTGACCAAATTCCGAAATTAGACCCGGAATTGCTCGCTCGGCTCATGGAACATGAGCCGAAGAACGTCCTCGTCGTTCGCACCGGTGTCATCAGCGCCGACGTCCAGATCGCGCGTCTGACTCGTCCCGGCTGGAATATGCTGCGGGCGCGCGATGACGACGAGTTCATCGTTCTTAGGGACATCTCCGAGGCGGACGAACTGCGCACTCGCGCAGACGCTGGTGACGACTACGCCGCCTACCGGTTGGTCAACATACTGGCCGAGCACGGTCACACAGACGAGCTGCGCGCCCGCGCAGACGCCGGTGACGACTACGCCGCCTACCGGTTGGTCAACATACTGGCCGAGCACGGTCACACAGACGAGCTGCGCGCCCGCGCAGACGCCGGCGATGACTACGCCGCCTACCGGTGCTCGGCCGGGACCAGCCCGACGCCGTGACCACCGAGCCATCGGTGTTTAGGCCGCCCCGCAGTTTGACGTCTGGACCCACCCACCGCGGCCAGTACCCCGATCGCCCGGCCGAGGTCACCGATCAGAGGCAGGGACCGCTTTGCGGGTAGGTCGCCTGCCACCACTTTGAAATTTCATGGCCTGGTACGTCTCACGGGTGACACGCGCTCGGCGTCCTCTCGGCCGTATCCGGCAGACCAGTCGCCACGGCCGACCAGCTCTGGTCGTTGAGCCGGTATACGTAGCAACGGTCGCATGGCAGTTTTCAACGCGAATGCACCTTGAGGACGAGCCTGCGGCTTGGCGGGCATGCTGCTCGACGCCGGATACGTGACTACCGGAGGTTGATATCGTGGAGTAGTCATCGACATGGTGACTGCGGATGGAACCCCATCCGGCAGGCGAATCTCACCTCTCTGCCGGACGGAGCCCACCGCTTGCGGTGCCCTACGGGCGGCTCCTACCAGGGGCCGCCCTCACCGCGCAGCCCCTCGAAGACCGTCCATACCAGCCTCCCCACCTGGGCAACCGCGGCAATTCGGCTACTGGTGACGGAGCGCCGTGCGGCGGCGAACCACCGCCTTATGGCGGACTTCCTTGTGCTGCTGTCACCGGCCAGCTTGGCCGGGTCTCCGTTGGCCACGAAGATCCTCCACAACGCGTTGCGATCTGAGGGCGGGATTACCCTCGCGATCGGCAATCGCGGCCGCAACAGATCTTCGTATTGCGCTGTGGAATGACCAGCTGAGGATACCGGGTAGCGTGGCGCCGACTCGGAGCCAGCACACCCCAGATGCGACCGTTCAGTAGCCCCATGGACCGACCGAGAACGCAGTGGAGTGCCCGATGTCACTACAGCTTGTTTCGGTATTGCGAGCCTGGCCAGGGCTGGCCGCAGCGCAGGTCGCGCTGCGGCCGTACTGCGTCGGCGGGCAGCCTCGGACAGCAGGTCGTGGCCCGTCGGTGTCGTGGTCAGCCTGCGGTGGTCTCGGGCGGGTTGAGGGATTCGAGGTCCGCGCGAACCCACTGCTGGACCTGGGGCCAGGACAGCCGCAGCGGGCCGTCGAGGGTGACCAGGTAGTGATAGAGCGGGCTGCCGGTGGTGTCGTGCCAGCTGTCGGTGAGGTCGGCCAGCCAGGACCGGTTGTCGGGGTCGGCGTTGAAGTCGCCGGTCGCGCAGCGGACCAGAGCTTGATACAGCGTGCGGGGGCCGCTGCCGCTGTAGCCCCAGGTGTAGCCGGGCTCGCCGCCGGGGTTGGGCAGCGGGTCGACGTGCAGGTCGCCGTCCGAGGTGGGAGTGAGGGCGACGACCAAGGCGGGCCGGTGCGGGTCGGCGGCGATGACAGTGCGCTCGGTCCAGCCCTGCGGTAGAGCAGTGGGCCATTCGGCGTTCAGTTCGATGGAGTCGTCGCCGTACGCCGGTCGCTCGCGCGCGACGAGGCGCCCTGCCTGGTCGCGGTAGAGCCCTTCCAATTCGGCCTGAGCGAGGTCCAGCAGCCGATGCTCGCGGATTGCGTCGATGTTCGTCTCGGCGCAGAGCAGCCGGGCCAGGCGCCGGGTCGGGTGTTCGCGTTCGTCCTCGGTCAGCGGGGTGAGAGTGCTCAGGTACTGATCGGTGACCGGGCCGGCGGTGTCCACGCGCAGCACGGTGTCGGCGGTGAAGACCACCTCGGGG
Source organism: Actinoplanes cyaneus (assembly GCF_016862095.1). Classification (GTDB taxonomy): domain Bacteria; phylum Actinomycetota; class Actinomycetes; order Mycobacteriales; family Micromonosporaceae; genus Actinoplanes; species Actinoplanes cyaneus. The sequence continues at coordinate 22,567 of NZ_BOMH01000097.1, read as the reverse complement.
TGGCTGGTGCGCAGCCTCGCGCCGATCACGCCGGCGGTGTCGTAGAGCGCCTCGGCGTACAGGTCGTCCCAGGGCAGGTCGGCCTCCTCCGCGCGGATGCGGGGCAGTTCGGCGGCGGCGGCGACGGCGTCGAACGGGGTCTCGGCGGCCCCGGCGGTCAGGGCCTCCAGCGCGACTGGCCAACCCGGGTCGGCGGGTCGAGCGACGATGTACCAGCCGTCGCCGCGCTCGCGGGCACTGGCGTGGTCACGGCGTACCCCAGCCAGAGTGGACAGTACGGCCTGGGCGAGCAGCGCGAAGGCCTGCGGGTAGCGCTGCGGCATCCCGGCGTCCACCGCGGCGGTCAGCCGCTCACAGGTGGCGGGCCACGACGTGGCGGTGTCCGGCACGGTGAACGTGGCGCCGGTGTCGCCGTAGGCGAGCATCCGCTGCACCGCCGCGGCGGTGCAGGTGCCGTAGAACCACACCGGCAGGGGCCGGCCGAGGACCTGCTCGATGGCGTGGGCGTAGGGGTAGCTGACGGACTTCGCAACGACGCGGTCCGGGTCCGCCGCGGCTGCAGGCACGGCAGGGTCGGGGTCGTCGAGCAGCGCGGCGAGGAACCGCGGCAGCCGGCGCGTAGGCGCAGCGGGCTGCGGCCGGGAACCGGCGTCCGGGACGACCAGCTGATAGGCGTCGATGCTCTCGTACGGGTTGCCGGGTGAGCCCGGGGGGTACGCGCTGCCGAACAGTCGCGGTTCCGGGACGAGCACGATCGCCTCGGCCCAGAATGCCGGTTGCAGCACGTACGCGGCGGCCCGGGCCGCGGTCTCCTTCGACAGGTCCGGCTGGTCGGCGTGGCGCATCACGTAGACGACGTGCCCGAGCGGCGCGTCCCAGACGATGACCGAGACCCGGGCGGTGCGCCCGGAGTCGCTGGTGATGGTGACGTCGGTGCGCTCGATCTCCGGGGCCGGCGCGGTGGCGGCCGGCCAGTGGTACGGCCAGCGGGCATCCTCAGGCATCCGGCGCTGGGTCTGCTGGCACCACGCGTCGATGGTCGCGGCGTACCAGAACGGTTTGCCGTCCGGGTCGGTGCCGTCCGCGGTGGCGAGCCGGCTCCCGTCGGCGTGGGAGTACAGCGCCCGGGCCCGGCCCTCGCTCAGTCCGACCCGGCGGGCGTACTGGGCGAGGCTGTACCGCTGTTCGTAATTGCGGGTGTTGCTCACGCTTTCCCCCTCACGCGATACCGCTCGCCTGCCGAGCGCTTCCGCTCGGTACATCATGCGGGTTGTGGCTCAGGTATTTCCACTCCGCTCTAGCGCTAAGGCGAAGTTGGCACACCCGTCCGGTGGTAAAGCTCGCCTTCCGCCTGCGCGAACCCGCATCTACCTCGGAGAACCCGGCTGAAAGTAACTTTCGAGAATGGAATATTCTCGCTAGTTACCTTCCAGTACGGTGCAGCCCGCATCAGGCGACTTTGCGGGGCTGGCACATCAGCGTCCCCACAATGCCGCCCGTGCGGGTTAGGCTGTTTCCATGACCACATCCGTGACGCCTTCCCCTGCGTCGCCGTTAGTCCCGCAGCGCGGCGGTGAACCCGCGCCGGATGTCGCGGTGGGAGAGCAGACCGATGGACCCTCGGCGCTGCCGCTCGGCCCCGCCGGGATGCTGACCGCGGTCCAGGTGTGCGAGCGCCCGTGCGGGCCGTGCCCGTGGCGGCGCGACAACGCCGACCGAGTCGGCTACGACAACCTGCCCGACTACGCCGCCAGCACGATCCCCGGCGAGCCCGACTTCGGCCAGCCCGACCCCGGCGACCCGTACGCACCCCTGGGCGTGCTGTTCGGCTGCCACCGCCGCACCGCGGACGCCCGGCTGTGCGCCGGGCACCTCGCCATCGTCGGACACGCCCACCCCCTCGTCCGGCTCGGCATCAGCATCGGCCTCATCGACCCGGCCGTCCTGGTACCCGGCGACGACTGGCCCGCGCTGTACGACTCGTACGCGCAGATGCTCGCCGCCACCGGCCACACCCCGCCCCCCGACCCCGGGTCCGCGCGGCACGACCATCACGGAGACAACTGATGCAGACCACCACCGCGCACCTCGACGCGGCCCTCCGGGCCGCCGGCGGCACCTGGACGATCGGCCCGGAGGGTACCGCCGCGATCGCCACCGACCCGGTGCTCGCCGACATGATCGCTGCAGGCCTGATCGCGACGCACTTCACCACACCCGAGCAGCAGATCGCCGGCCGGACCGACACCTACCAGCTGACCGAGGCCGGCCGCGCGTGGCTCGCCGCCACCCTGCCGCAGGGCAGCGTCGTGGCCACCGACACCATCGCCACCTTCCGGATCATGGACGGCATCGGCTTCGTGTGGCGCGGCACCGACGGCAAGCGCTACCAGGACAAGCACATCGACGCGCTGCTCGCCGACGGCGCCACCGTGCTGCGGACGGGCAAATCGTGATCACCGTGACCACCACCCTGGACGCCCGCCGCCGGCTGCACCTACCCAAGGACCTCGCCGCGGCCACCGGCCTCGAGACCGGCCTGGTCGTGCTCGGCGTCGGCGCCGAGCCCGGCGAACTAATCGTGTCCACCCCGGCCGCCGCACTGGCCCGGCTGCGCCGGGCGGTGTCCAGCGCACTGACCCTCACCGGCGGGCCCAGCACCCTCAGCGCCGCCCTGGCGGCGCGGCCCGGCCGCACCCCGGCGGCTCCTCTCGCCGGCGGGCCGGCCACGGCGGCGCTCCCGGCCGACGGCCCGATCATGGCCGACACCGCCGTGGTCACCGCCGTTCTGGACGGCGCCCCCGGCGCCGAGCACCTGGTCGCGCTGCTGCCCCGGCTGCTGCTGGCCGAGGCGGTCGCCGACGACCTGCTGCACACCGTCCTCGACGCCGGTCTGCCGCTGCAGGCCGACGGACCCGGCTGCAGCTTCACCAGCATCATGGACACCCTCACCGCGCTCGGCGTGGCCGAGTCGGGCCGCGACGGCGCCTGGGCATCGGTCCGAGTGATCGAATACGAGCTGACCAAGGCCGGCGTGCCGACCCTGGCCGAGCGGACCACCCTGGCCGTCGCCGCCGCCCGCGGACTGCCCGCCCTGCTCGCCGGGCCGATCCCACTGCCGGACACCATCGCGGTCACCGCGTACGACTACCGCACCCTGACCGGCCCTGACACCACGCCGGGATTCGCTGCGGCCGCGCCCCAGGGCATCGACGAACCAGGCGCTCCCGGAGCCGACGCGTGAGCGCCTCTATATATCGCGTGAGCGCCTCTATATATAAGGTGTCGCCGCCGTCGGACGAGGGCCACCCGCAGGCCGCCCTCGTGCCGGCCGCCGCGGTGTCCGGGCAGATCGTCGCCCCGGACCGCGGCTCGGCGCGACGGCTCGACCTGGACGCCTACCTGAGCACCCACCGGCCCGCCGACGACCACGACGCCGAACGGCTCGCCGCGCTGGCCGCCGCCGGCGGCCGCTACGCCGCGTCGTCGCAGGCCGCCGCCACGGTGCGCAAGTACGACGCAGGCTGGGCCGAATTCGAGAGGTTCTGCGCCGAGTTCGGCCTCGCCGCCGGCCCGCCCGCCGACGTCGAGGTGGTCGCGCTGTACCTGGCGCAGATGGCACTGCAGGGCCTGGCCGTCAGCACCCAGGACGGCCGGCTCGCCGCCATCCGCGACCGGCACCTCGACGCCGGATACCGCTCCCCGACCAGCGACGACCGGTTCCGACGCGTACGCGACGGCGTGCGCCGGGTGCACGGGGTGCGCGCCGAGGGCAAAGACGCGATCAGCCTGCCCCTGCTGGCCGCGATGCTCGCCACCCGCGTCCCCGGGCCGCGCCCGGACGACACCGCGCTGATCGGCGACCGGCTGGCCTGGTACAGCGCGGTCCGCGACCGGTGTGTGCTCACCCTCGGCTTCTTCGCCGCGCTGCGCCGCAGCGAACTGGCCGGCCTGCCGGTCGACCAGCTACAGCTAGTCGAGCAGGGTCTGCGGGTGCTGATCGGCAAGTCCAAGCGTGACCCCGAGGGTGCCGGGCGGCTCATCGACATCCCGTACGCGCCGCCCGAGCTGGCCTGGTTGTGTCCGGTCCGCACCACCCTGGCCTGGCTCGACGCCGCCGGCCGTCGGGGCCACCTGCACCGCGGGGTACAGCCCCGGCCCGGGACGGTGCCGCTGCTGTCCGGGCTCACCCGCGGCGCCGCCGTGCGCTCCACCGCGCTGAGCCCGTCTGTCGTGGCCGACATCGTCAAGGGGACCGCGGCCGACGCCGGACAGCCCGCCGAGATCGTCGACGCGCTCGGCGGGCACTCGCTGCGAGCCGGGTTCGCCACCGCCGCCGACGAAGCCGGCGTCCCCGAGACCACCTCGGCCCGGGTGCTCGGCCACACCGGCAGCATGACCGGCCCGCTACATCCGGCACGGCTTCGACGGCGCCGCGCACCGCGCGATCTACCACCAGGCCCGGCTGCTGCTCGCCGCCGACGCCGCGACGCACGCCGCCCCCGGAGCCGACGACGGCCGAGCGCCCACCGAGCCGACGGACCCGGCCACCGCATCTGAGGGCGTCACCGAGCTGGGGGAGCGCCGTGGCGCGCAAGCCTGACCACGATCCGATCAGACCGGCGTCGCCGCGGGCGGCGTGGGCGGAGCTCAACGACCGCCAGCAAGGCGCCTTCTCTGAACTAATAGCGGCCTTGTCATATGGAATCCACCCACCGGGTTATTGGTGAACAGGATCGCCTTATTGCGGTAGGGTTCATGGGTAAACTAGTCACGGCGCGCTCTTGAAGGTCTTTGGTATGGGAAGTTACGAAACACATAAGGCGCCAGGGACCTGGCAGCACAGACTTAAACTTGAGTCCGGCGAATCTGTATCCCCGCTACTGGGAAGCGACGCAAGAACCACTGCACCCTTCCACTATTGCGCGCTTTGCCGTCAAGATTCGACGCTAATCTTGAGTCACATTGCCCCCAAGTGGGCTTACAAATGGATGAAAAGCGAAGGAGGTGTAATTGGAACGGCGCGTCAAGGAACTGTCAGCTTCCGCAAGCAAGATGGCGACAAGCACTATCTACTCTGCGCTTCCTGCGAAGACTTCCTTGGTAAGGCGGAGGATTATCTGAGTCGCTTGACTCGTGGAACGTCTGCGGACTTGGCCAGCATTGGCGTGACTCTAGGTCGCGGACCTACGCTAGCGGGCATCAACCACACACTTATCACTCGCGGATTACTAGGCATTCTTTACAAAGTGCACTACGCGAGGGCGGCTCCGTATGACCAGATCCGACTCGACCAGCCATTGATCGAGCGCCTCCGAACGCGCATCCTTAACGACGACTATCCTGATCATTCACTTCTCGTCGTCGCCACGAAATGGATGGCCGGAACCGACCTTCAAGGTGCCAATCCGAAAAGCATCGTCATAGCTGAGCTGCTGGATCGGCCGGGCGGCGCCAAGATCTTCGATCTATTTATGGGTGGCTGGTCTTGGAGTATCGTAATTTCGTCAGCCAAGAATTATCTCAAAGGCATGGAAGAATTTACACTCCGCCCAAATGGCTCATGGCGCCTAATGTTCGGCGACCTCGCCCTTCACCGATATTTCGCGAAACCTGATCCGGCAGAAGAATACCCAGAAATGGCTGGAATGTTCAAAGTTCATCCTGACGAGGACTGGAGCAGCTTTGCTCCCAACGCTCCATGTCCATGCGGCCTTGGCTCCCTGGATTTCGGCGCCTGCTGCCAAAGGACTTGGCTGGCGGCTGCGCTAGCGTAATGCGGCTATCACTCGATCTTGATCACGTGGCCGCAGCGAGAAACGAGTCAGGCCCTGCGGGCCGGGCCGGAGGAGAGGCGGCTCGGCCAGTGATTTCCGCACTCGATCACCTTGCACAGCAGCGGCACGAACCCCCCGGACCGTGGCCATCCGCTCTAGCAGATGCGCCCGCCACTCCCCGTCCGGGTCGGGGTCGGCAGGCGGCAGGATTTTCGCGATCCCGGCGACTGCCGCGCGCAGCTCGGCGCGGGACACCTTGCTCTCGATCGCGCAGCGTGGTCGAGTGGACCACCGCGATCGTCGCGCCGCGACGCAGCCCGGCCCACGGCAGCAGCGGTCGGACGGCGTCACAGCCGGCAATAACCGGCTGAGGTCGGCAACGTCGAGGCCGCTGGGTGCGCTCGGCTCCGCCTGGTGCGCCAGCGCTCCGGTCGTGGTCGTGCCCGGCCGTTCGGGGGTCGCGCCGACGCGCTGCAGCGCGGCCAGGGCGTCGTCGACGCCGACGATGCGCCCGGCTCCGTCCCACGCGATGCCCGCCGACATGGCTCACCTCGTTTCCCTGCGCATTTACGCCGCTGGGGAAGTGCACGGCGGTGCTTCGTTGTGGTGTCCAGCGACGATTTGCAGGCCCGATCGGAATGTTGCCGGGCCCGCCGCGTTGACGGCTCGTACTCAAGATCGCGGATCGGTACGGTCATGGCCATGCCTGACCACTACCCCGCCGAGCGCGCCATGCCCGAGCCCGCCGGCCCGGGGCCTGAGCTGCGCATGAGTCAGCAGGTCCGTGACCTGCTCGGCCTGGCAGGGGTTCGCCGAGTTCAGGCGATGCCTATGAGCCGGGCACGCTGCCCGAAGTGTCACGATTGCCCGGGCCCGCGGTCGACCGGTGTGAATACCCGCAATGTCTTGCTCAGCCGTCCGACCTTGGTGAACCGGCCGGTGTGTTACGAGGTCGCGACCACGCCGGATCGCGATCGGCACGGCGAGCCGGGCTGCGCCTGACACCGCGGGCACGGGTGCCGCTCGACCGGGTTCGTCTACTCAACGGCGCGCCGGAACCGTCCGCGCGGGCTCCAGCCCACTTGCTGGCGGTCAGGTAGCGCTGTCGTCCTGGTGGTCGACGAGGTTGCCGAGCGTTTGGCCCAGCCGACGCAGGGTGTGGTGGACCTGCAGCAGGCTGCCCGAGGTGTAGGGCCGTGGCGTCGGCGCGGCTCCGTGGTCGGCGGTCACGGTCAACGGATGCAGCGGGTCGGCACCGGCTGTTCGTCGTCTCCGGAGACTCCCGGGGGTGGGCGGCTCGCCCGCAGCGCGGCGCGGATCTGCGCGAGGTGAGCCTGCCGGGTGCGGTCGAGCTCGGCGCGGATCTGCGCGAGGTGAGCCTGCCGGGTGCGGTCGAGCTCGGCGCGGCGGCTGTCGTCGGCGTGCAGGAACGGGCCGTCCTGGTAGAGCCGGCAGGACGGACAGACGACCTGGTCGGCGACGGCCGGCACCGCGAAGACGGTGTCGCAGCGCACGCACGTCGCGGTGGCGTCGTGCGCCAGCAGGTCGATGAACGCGGCGGAGTACCGGTGCCCCACGGCGTTGCAGGTGATCTCCAGCGGGTGCGCGGGATCGAGTCCGCCGTCGGCGGTGATGGCGTAGCTGACGCCGGTACTGGTGGCCACGATGCCACACTGCGGGCAGCGGGTGTAGACGGTGTCGATGTCCAGGCCGGCGCCGTCGGCGCGAGTCTGGTAACTGGGGTTCTCGGCTGGCGTAGTCACGGTCTACCTTCTCCGGTGCCACGTGAGCCGGCAGGCCGGATGAATGTGCCGTGAGGCATCTGCTGCTTCGCCGTCGGGGTCAGTGGCCCGGGCGTTAGCTTTCATCGGTATTTCCTCCGGATCGCCTCAGGTCGTCCATCAGAGTTGCGAGGAAGCGGCTCCGAAGCGCTGCAGGGCCGGTCGGGCGCGAAGTCGTCTCGCCCGTGGTCGACGGGGCGGCGCCGATGACTGGCGCGGTGCCGATGCGTCGAGCGAGTTCGGCAACGGGCTCGTACCGGTCCGGCGGCAGATGGGGCAGCATTCTCGTAAGCCGGTCACTGAGCTGGTCGTTGGTGACGTTCTCCAGGATCTGACGGGCGGATGCTGAGATCCAGTCGGACTCGGCGGCGACCGCGCCGAGCAGCCCCTCCAGGTCGGCATCGGTGAGGCGGTGGGGATCGGCGGCGGGTGGCCTGTCCGGGCTTGGGCTGCTGAGAATGGTCCAGATGGTGGGTTGCGGCTGGTTGCCGTGTTCGGCGATGGCTGCGGTGGCTTGCGTTGCGATGGCGGCGAGATCGAGGCCGCCGGCGATCGCGGCGGCCTTCAGCCATCTGAGTCGAACGGAGTCCGGCTCGCGCTGGGCGGCGAGGTAGCCGTCGGCGGTCGCGCCGCGTACGTTGATCATGTCGAATAGTCGGCACAGGTCTGGGAGCCGCCACCGTTGGTGGGCGCGGATCTCGTCGGCCGGTTCGGCGATCGTCGCGGCGCAATTGAGGACCGGCAGGATGTGGTCGTCCTTGAAGAGCGACGTCCACTGCTCAGGAAACACCGAGGACCACTGCTCGATCGGTGGGAGGCGATCGGCCGGTACGGCGTAGCCACTGCCGGCCAGCGCTTCGTCGATGTCCTGGGAAAGGCCGGCACCGCGGCTTCTGCCGAGCTGACGGATAAGGGGGATTACATCCTCACCCAGCACCGATAGGTGGGTGATGGAATCCAGAGCAACCTGTGCCTCCAGGCGGTGAAGCCGCGCACCTCGCCCTGGCGGCTGCGAGTCCGACAGCGACCGATTCAATCGCGACATGTCCTCCAGGGCGAGGGCGAACACGTCACGCACGGCACTCGCCTGAGCAGCGTCCAGCAGCTGGTTGTCGCTCGCGGCGTCGGTCAGTGCGGCCAGCGCGGCCGTCACGACCCGCTGTTCATGGGTCTGGCACACCTGGACGAGGGCGCGGCGCCGCCAGCCGCGCAGGTCAGCAGGCAGGTACAGGGAGGCCAGCGCCTGCAGGAAGTCGCGCTTCCGTGGCATCCCAGGTGCGGAGGCTTGGTCAGCAGTCTGGTCCGCCGCGTTGATCAGTAGCGGCAGGAGCGCGGTCAGCTGGGCCTCGTCCACCGCCTGATGCCGCGGAATGATCGAGATGACCGACTGTGCTCGGGCAACGAGGTCGCCGCTGTCGACGAGCAGGAGCGGCAGCACCCGGGGTTCCAGCTCGCCGGTCAGCGCCAGTGCGTTCCGTCGTTCGGGCTCGGTGACCGCGGCGCTGACCCAGGCGGCAAGTTCGTCGTCGGGAAGCCACGTCGCGGCCATCGCGGCGCCGATCTCGGCGAAGACCCGGCTGCGAGGCTCGATGAGGCCACTATCCGTGGCGACGAACACCCCGACGTGCTCGTCCCAGAACCGCAGGATGTGCTCGGTGAGTGCCGCGGCGCCGCCCGGGCCTCGCACGTCCCAGCGCTGCATCAGCATCGCGGACACCGCGTGCACCGCTGCGGCGCGGCTGACCGGTCCGGAGGTCAGCAGGGCGCCGAGGGCGGCGAAGCCGTCCAGCAACTGTTCGGGCTGGCCCGGCTCAGTGCCGACGGTGTCGGGCCGGTGGCGTTCCCAGCGCAGCACGCTGTGCTGCACCGCCGAGCGCAGCAGGTGCGCCCGGCCGCGCGGTGCCGGAGCTGTGGGTGAGTCGGCGACGACCAGGGTGATCAGTGTTGCCAGCAGCGGCACGCCGCCGATGTCCGGTTGTCCCCGCAACGCTTGCCGCAGCGCTCCGCGGCGCCGGGCGATCCATCGCTCGCGGTGCGCCGCATCGACGGCGCGGACGTCCGCGATGTGCGCCAGCAGGTGGTGCAGCACCTGCTGGAGGTTCGCGGCCGGAGCCAGATCCACGGTGGGCAGACCGAGCCGGCGGGCGGCCGGACGGCTGCTGTCGCGGGTGGCCAGAACCACGCCGAGGTGTGGCGGCAGGCCGGCAAGGATCGCGTGGAGTCCGTCGGCCAGCCACGAGCGCCGGTGGCCGCACTCGTCGAAGGCGTCGAGCAGCAGGACGGCGTCTCCCTGCTGGCAGCGCTGTTCCAGGACGGTGACGAGATCGACGCGCTGCCCGGAAGGCGCCGACTGGGCCGCCGCCGCGCACAACTCGCTGAGAGTGACATCGGCGGCCTGCCGACATCGGTCGGCCAGCTTGGGCAGAGGGACGAGGATGGGAATCGGGGCCATCGCATCGCCGGCCCAGCGAGCGGCGAGTTGCCGCAGCGCGGTGCTCTTGCCCATACCGGGCAGCCCGGTAAGCATCAGCCGAGGCCAGCGACGTGCGATTGCGAGAAGCGGCTCCGGCTCCGGCTCGAGCCACGGCCGGGTGTTCCGGTCCGGATGCCGCAGCGGAAAACGGACACCGCTGTCCGGCACGACGACGCGCAGCCCGTCAGCTAGGTCCCCGACGATCAGTGGTGGCAGGTCTTCGGCCAGCATGGCCAGATCGATCCGGCCGCGCTGGCTGGCGAGGCGCGCGAGGTGGCCTTGCAGGGCGAGCTGGCGGGCGTGCTCGGCCGCCCCGGCTGGCCCGGTGCCGTCAGCGAAGACGGTCAATTTCGCCGCCCGCAACGTCCGGACCCAGTCCGGCATGCTGCTCCCGGACTTCTTGCCGGCCTGGGTGTGGAAGGCGTGCGACAACGCGCCCGCCGCGGCGATGCCGTCTCCGGCGGCCACGATGGTGTTCTCCAGCCGGTCGGCCGTGACCTGGAAGTCCTCATCCTCGGGGTCGACGGCGCTGACGACCAAGACGTACGCGGCGTCGAGCACCCGAGCCTGCAGGTGTGGCTCGTCGGGGGCGGCGGCCGCGATCCGCTTCTTCAAGGCGCTCAACGCTTTCTGCTCATCGACCGTGCCGCGGGCGCCGGGCCGCTGGTGATGGCGCTGAAGGGCGAGGCGGATGTGTTCCATGGCGCCGGTCAGCTGTGCCGTGGCCAGTCCTAGGAGGTCGCCGTCGCGCCAGGATCGGGCCCGAGCCTGCGCCACCCACTGGTCCACCGTCGCGCCGAGGCTCTGCGCATCGTCGCCGGTCTTGCGTTTCGCCGAGAAGAAGATCCGCCGGCCCGTCGTGCTGATGCAGGTGACGTCGTCGGTGGGCTGGTCGGTCTCGAATTCCAACCGCTCCGGCACGAACGATTCACCCGACGGCAGCGGCAGATCACGGCCGACCAGGCCGTTCGCGGCGAGCAGCACCGCCAGCCCGCGCCGGTGCGTGCTGCCGCGCTCGTTGCCGACCCCACCACCATCGCCTTTGGGCACGCGCCCGGTTCCTCCAATGTCGATTTTCGGTTGGGAGGGCGGGTCCTGTGCCCTGCAATGCGACCGGGGGGACCCAGGCCACGATTTGTGTCACCGCGGCGGCCGCGGTTGCCGGCGCCTGTCGCGGTACTGCCAGGTCAGCACGGCTAGACCCTCCAGCAGGCCGAGAACGACCAGTCCCGCGCCGAGGCCGGCGACCAGCCCGCGCTCGCGGGTGGCCGCAATTAGCACCACGCCGGCGACGACCTGCACGGCCGCGGCGACCTCCGGGTGCGGCGGCACCCAGCGACGCAGGACGCGGAGCAGTCGCGAACGAGTACGGGAGCCGTCGCCGCCAGGTTCGGGCGACGGATCAGAAGGCGTCATCTGGCAGATGATAACGTCGGCGCCCTCGTCGACGTCCTCGACGACCGCGCCGAAGCCCTCCTGGACGGGCTCTCTCCGGTCGCCGACGATCTGGCCGAGGTCTTGGACGCGATTCGTGAGCTGCGCAGCGGCCTGCACGACGAGGTCGCCGAGGCCGACCGGGCCCGCACCGCCGCCGAGCACGACGCCCGGGACGCCACCGAGCGCCCTGAGCAGGCGCTGCGCGCCCAGCGCGCTGCCGAGCAGGACGCGGCGGCCGCCGCGGAGAAAGCCCGGGCGGCCGAGGTCCAGGCTCAGAAGGCGACCGCGGCCGCCGATGCCTGGGTCAAGGAGGCCACCGACCGGCTCGGCGTCGCCGAACGCGAACGCGGCGGGGCCATCGCAGGCCGGGAGGCCGCCGAGCAGAAGGCCCGCGAGGCCGTCACCCGGGCCGAGAACGCCGAGCAGGATCTGCACGCCATCCGGCAGACCGTCGAGGACCTGCGTCGGGAACTGGCCGGGGTCCGTCAGGAGCTCGCCGGCACCCGCGAGGCGTTGCTGACCGCCGAGAATACGGTCGCCGACCGGGAGCGGGTCCTCACCGAGGTCCGGGCCGGCGCCGAGCAGGCCGCGGCCGCGGCGGACACCGCGCTCACCGACATGACCGGCGAGCGCGACCAGGGCCAGCAGCGGATCGCCGCGCTGGAGACCGACCTGCGGCAGCAACGCGAGCAGGCCGAGCAGGCCGGCCGGAGCGCCGAGGCCCTGCAGCGCGAGCTCGACGCCGCGCGCGCCGATGCCACCCGGCAGGTGCAGCACCTGAGCCAGGACCGCGACGCCGCGGACCGCCGCTACCACGACCTGCTCGCCGCACTGCGCGGCGGCGGCTTCACCCCCGGCCAAGGGTGAGCGGTGAGCACCCACCACGGGCGCCCGCCGGCCCCAATCCGCTACAGCAGCCACATCTACGACCTGCTGCGCCTGGCCCTGCTGGAGGAATCGGACTGGCGCTGCTACTGGGTCGCGAGCGGCTGGAGGTCTCCACCACCGAGATCGACCACATCATCCCCCTCACCACCGGTCCGGCCCGCCTTGCTGAGGTGATCGAGCAATACCGGCTGCCGCCCGGTTTCCACCTGGACGACGTCGCCAACCTCGCCCCAATCTGCACGCCGTGCAACCGAGAGAAGAGCAACCACGACTACACCGACGCGCCCGTCCTGCTCAAGAGGCTTGGCGACGCGCGGCGGCGCGGCCCGCGCGTCGCCGCGCGGGTCCGTGACATGCAGGCCGCTGGCACGGTCGGCCGGCACCTCGTCGCCGCCGCCACGGCGGACCTGAGTGGCCCGCGAGCCCGCCGCGAATTCTTGGAGTTCGCGCCGGCCGTCGTGCAGACCCTGGCGCTGCTTGACGAGGACCGGGTCGATTTCCTCGTGCACCGGGACCTGAGCCTGGGCCTGGACTACTGCCGCCTGCCGGTCACTCTCGCCCTGGACCGGCAGGGCCAGACCCGGTGGTCGTGGGTACAAGAGATCTGCGGCAGTCCGTGGTCGCACCTGCTGCGCGCCGGCATGCAGGTGGCCGTCGACGCGACCGAGGCCCGCCTCGTGCAGAGCATCCGCGAGCAGTGCGGGGCCACCGCCGACATCGAGTCCAGCACCACCGAGCACTTACCGGCCGCACTCACGCTCGATGACGTGCACCGCGACGGCACTACGATGACATGCCGGATCAGCGGAAAACTTGAAGCCGCGTACCGCGCCCTCGTGCACGTGCCCGACCCCGACTTTCCTGAGGAAGCCAGCACGTACGTCGAAGCAGGAGTCGACGACGCGGTCATCCAGTTCCGTCTTGCTATCTCGTGGGACCTCGGCGCCGACCCCAGCACCGCCCCGGACATCGACCTCGCCATCACCAGCTTCGAAGGCGAAGCCGGCGTCAACTGGCGGATGAAGTGACCCCCAGGCCGGGCCCCGGGCGGCCCGCTACAGCAGTGGGAGAACCCGGCGCGGGCGGAGATCCAAGGCCTCAGCAGTCACCGGAAATTCGTTTGGTGCCGACGAACAGCCGGCCCCTGCCGCTCACGTCCACGGTGTTGCCAGGGACCCCCACTGTGTTGCTGGCCCATATGGCGAAGCCACTGAAGGTGTAGAGAACGAAGTTCCCGTCCTGGCCTTGGTACTTCGCGTAGACGGAGTTCCATCCCCGACCGGCGGTGTTGGAGGCCCAGCAGACCTTGGTGACGTGATGGTCACGGTCGCCTTTGTACAGCACGAGGTTGCCATCGAGCTGCATGATGAGCCAGTAGGTGCCACCGGGCCAGGTGACCTCGATGAAGTCGTCGGGGTTCAGTTGATCTCCCCGGTTGAGGACGGTTCCCACGTTCTGAGCGACTGCAGGAGCCGTCATCCCGAACATGATTGCCACCGCAGTGGTGAACGCGACGACAATCCCGCCAGCCCGATTTAGTGTTGTACGCATCCAAGCCCCCGTCGATCGAACTCTATCGCTATGACTCTCAGTACGGTATCGGTGACCTCAAGTCATGTCTATGCCTCGACAACGGCATCCATCTGGGCGTGATCGAGGCGGCCACCGACCCGGCCGCCCAGGCATGGGCCGCCATCACCGCGATCACCGAGGCCTGCCGGTGCCGGGCTTCTGCTGCCCGGCCTGCTTGCGCCTGATCGGTGAAGGCGCGTCGGCTGCCGCTCCCGGCTGCTCGCCGCGGCAGCCGGGACAGGGCGTTTGTCTACGAGGCGGTGTCGACGCCGTCGACCAGGGCGGCTTCCTCGGCGGCGGTGGCCGGCTCGGTGACGGTGTTCTCGTCGGTCGTCGGCAGGGTGATCGTCTCGGGCTGCTCCCACCAAACGTAGGACCAGTTCGACTCGACGTCGATCTTGTCGGCCCACGGGAAGACCGCCGGGACGATGCCCTGCACGGCGCCGATGATCCGAGCGACCGCGGTGTCGAGACGCTTGCCGCGGATGTTGGCGCGCAGTCCTTTAGGGACACGCAATTTGAACGTGATGGTCAGAACTCGCGGACTAGCGCCTCGGTCTTTCGCTTAAGCGTCGACATATTGCCGTCATTCGATGAGTCCGATTCGGGTGTTTGTCGGTGTTGTGCTGGCATGCCGAGGGCCCGGCGGGGCCGGGTTCCTCCGTATTGCTGGTAGGGGCGTGAGCCGCCGGGTCAGCCGGCAGGCCGGGGTAGTGCCGTGAGGTTGCTGAATGCGCTGGTCAGGGCATCGGCCCAAGGCCAGTCGGCGGCGATGGCGAGGCGGGTCCGCCGAGCGGTGCGGGTGATCCGGGCCGGCCGAAGCCGGTGGTCTTGCCGGTTCGGATCTTGTCCTCCACCCTGGCGTGAGCCCGGTGTCGGGCTTCCAGGAACTGGATGCTGCCATTACCGGGCGTGGTGTCGGTGGCCACGACCTGGTGCCGCCAGCCTTCGATGGTGTCGAACAAGCTCAGTTGGGCGCCGGGATGCGGGCGTTCCCGGCGGACCAGGAACCGGGTCCCTTCGGGCCAGCCGGCCGCCTCGAACAGGCCAGTGATCTCGCAGACCTCGGCATGTTCACGCAGGTCACCATCGGTGTCGACGGCGGGGACCCAGCCGGCCGCGGCCCGGATGGCTTCTCGTACCGGTTCGGTGATCGCGGCGCCGACACTGAACCGGATGTCGAGGTGCCGCTCACGCAAGGACCGGATGTGGGCGAGGAAACCGTGACTGGATCCGGCCGAATCCGAGCGCAGCAGGATCGGGGTCCCGTGCCGGTGGGCGTCGGGGATCTGGGCAAGGGCTTGGTCCAGGACGGTGATGTGGTCGGTGGTGGTGTTCGAACCGGCCCGGCCTTCGCGCAGCAGACCGGACAGTGCTTCACCGGTGTTGTCCAGAAAGCACAGCAGCGGATGGAACCCGAAGGTCTTCTTCCAGGTGCGGGTCGCCGACTCCTTCTCGGAATGGCAGATCACGATGCTCGCGTCGATGTCCAGGACGAGGCCGTCCACCTGCTGACCGGCCACCCTCGGTTGCGGCAGGTCGCCACGGACCTCGGCGTGCTGGGCCCAGGCGGCCTCGCGGGCATGGGCTCGGGCGGCCCGCAGTTCATCCACCATCGCTTCGTCGAGCTGCGACAACAGCCGCCACGCGGTCGGGTCAGACGCGACCGTCCCGAACAGGGCTGGCTGGTTTCGCAGTACTGCCAGGTCAGCGATGGCCTCGCCGCCGTCGGCGAGCATCACGGCGAGATCGACTGCGATCCGACCCGGGTCATGCCCGCGCTGCCGCTGCCGCAGTCCTGCCAAGGCCTGACTGAATGCGCTGGTCAAACCGGTCGCATCGGCGAGATCGGCGAGCAGACGGGCACCGGCGTGACCGACCACGCCCCGCCCGTCCCCGGTCACCATGATCTTCGGACGTGTTCGGGTAGTCTTCACCCAGCAAGTGCCTTCCGTGACGGGTTAACAGGACTCTCGACAAGCCCTATTTTCCCTGATCAGAGGGCACTTCCTCGTTTCCGGTCCACTCCTTGGACAGCCCTTAACGAAGGGCCGAGGCTAGTTCACCATCGGCAGGACGAGCAGATCATCGTGGCCACCCGTGTGGACATGCAATATCACTTGGGATTAGATCTCATCTCCGACAAGGCGACCTCTACCTCTTGGTCCTGCCAAAGAAAACAGTGTTAGTGAGGCAAACAATAGGACCGTGCAAGAAGCCAGGCCATAGTTGCCTGCCATAAAAGCACGATATTCAAGCCCCGATGCGCCTATAGATAGCTGAAAGGTAAAAACGATCAGGCCAGTCGCTATCGTGGCAGACCAGTACCGTTCGCCCAGCAGAACGACGGATATCTGCGTTACTGCCACCAGTAACATAGAGTTTGAGACGACACTAGGACCGAATTCGGTCAGCAGGCCAAAACTTGAGAGTCCGACGGCGATCGCGGATGAAACGATTCCTATCGAAAGTCGGAAAAGAAACCCCGGCCTGACTGCGGACGGTGTAAAGCTGGGCCACCAGTCGATTAACGATAGTCCATGGAACATGGCAAGAGTCAAAGGGAGGCAGAATGTGAGCGGGAGCGGGCTGTCGCCGACTGGAAGGTCGACGGAGACGTTACCCCAGTGAAGCATACCGATGGCCGAAGCAGTCGATAATGCGAAAACTAAGTGAAGGCGGTTTGCACGTGCGAAGAGGCTAAAATGGCAGATGAAGCGCATCGAGTTCGCAACTCTCTAGGCTGACATAGGTGCTTTTCAGCCACGGATCGACGCGGTCGCTCTTCATCCACTCGCTGCTCAGCTGATCAGTGCCCAGCATGAATGGTTGGAGCCCGTTTTTGCTCCGGATAAGATCAGCCACGATCGCTCTGGCCTGAAGAGGAATTTCCGGCGGAGTACCTCCGTCGTAGTACTCCTGGCAAGCAGCAGGAAGGGAGAGATAGTCCGCGACATCGCTCGGATTCGGATCAGATGCATTGACAGCGTCGGTGGCCATGATGATTAGCCCCTGATGCGGGTCGGGACGATGGTTGGGCACCTCTTGGTAGAAATTGGCCGGCAGCCTGATTCCGAGCGACGTCAATACCTGAGCCTGCTTTTGCATGGAAGTGGCCAAGTTGTCGAGTTGCCTAGTCGTTCCGCTCGCCATACAGACGCCGGGAACTGCACCCTTGCAAACGTACTCGATTGGAGTTTTTGACAAAACGTACCGCTCGCCTCCTTCGCTTTTGAGCGCAACATACGACGAAGCCGCGATGACCATACCAACCGTGCCTAGCGCAACCCAAGTAAGTCGAACAATCGGCGCCCGAGCGATAACGACGACAGTTGCGATGACTACCGAAAAGCACAACGAGAATGCTGCTATAGCTAAGTTGACGTAGGTGTTCGCCGTCAAGCCGACCAGCGATCCCGTTGAGCCCCCGACACGAAATAATGCCGGGATGGCGCCCGTCGCGCCCAGATAGGTAAGCGCGAAGGCTACTATTGCCGATAATGGCGCACTGGCGATCGATCGTATAAGTAAACCCGATAGCGCGCCTACGGCTGCAAAGGCGAGCAGCACGATGGGTCCCAACATCAAGAGTGCTGGGGAGAATGTGCTTGATGGACGGGTTGCTGCTGTCATCGTCAATGCAACCAGGAGGACGATCAAGTGGCAGGCGCTCGCCACCATCCAGTCCGCAATTGCCTGGTGGAGAATTGGCAATCCTGGCCTTATCGCTGTATATGAGATCGGGTTCCAGTCTTTACGTGCAGTTCGCTGAGTGTGGTAAGCAACTACACCAGCGAGTAGCGGACCCGTTAATATTGTGATGCCGTTTGCCCAGTCGACGGTCCACACCCACTCCCCTTGCCAGGGCGTTCCTCGGCTAAACAAGGAAAAGAATCCAACAATCAACAGCATGACGGGCACCCAGTATCCGCCATCGTTTTTGATCCACATCCTGACGGCTCTCATTGGACAGCCTCGGGTGTAGACTTGATGATCTTCAGAAATGCCGCTTCAGCTGCATCCGGAGCTTCGCTATCAGGCGCTAATGACTTTAATTGAGGAAGAGTCCCGTCGAAAACGAAATCTCCTCGATGAAGGATAACCGCACGTTCGGCCACAGTTTCTATATCCTCCATAACGTGACTGCTTAATAAGACAACCCGATCGGCGGATACTGTTTTAATCAGATCCCGTACGCCAGCTCGCTGTTCCGGATCTAAGCCCGTCGTAGGTTCATCGAGGATCAAAACCTCGGGTTTGGTCGTTATTGCTTGAGCGAGCGCGACGCGGCGCAGCATTCCGCCGGATAGTGACCCCATGCGTGACATCTTTCGACTCTGCAGTCCTACAAGCTCAAGAGATTGATCTGCTGCAGTTCGTGCGCCTTTCCAGCTGAGGCCCTTCATGTAGGCGATGTATTCCACGAACTCGCCCACCCGGAACCGAGGCAGGAACGAGAATCTTTGTGGCATTATGGAGAGCTTTCGCAGGGCGGTGCGACGGCTCTTAATTCGATATACGTCGGCGTCATCGACCGTCACCCTACCGTTCTTGGGTTTCAGTGCCCCTCCTGCTATTGATAACAGGGTTGACTTTCCCGCCCCATTTACACCCACGAGAGCAACAACGCCTGTAGTTGCTTTAAGGGATAACGTATTTAAGACATTTCTTTTGCCGTATTCGTGGGAGACGTCACGGATATCGAGCATGGAATCAAAGTTTCTCGTGTGGATATTATGCTGTCCGGTGGCCTGGATAACAGGTCACCGGACAGCATACCGCCTTGAAGGCGTGTCAGTAGCTAAAAGAGGTGTACCCGGGGTCGGAGCAGGGGTCCCACGAGTAAGCGGTGTCTTCGCACACCTGGGTGGTGCCGCGAGATTTCTCCGACTGACTGTTCAGGGAGACTTGGACCTGCTTGAAGACCCAACTTGCCGACGTCGTACGTGCCGTCTCCTTGAACGATCCGGAATACCCCTCTTTCAAGAAGAAGCCGAACTCAACGTGGACGTAAACGCTCTGTCCGCCTGCCTTGGCGTCGTACTGGTAAGAGTTGTCGCGCGCGTACTGGTTGTTGTAGTTCCCGTAGTCGCCCCAGCCCTTTGCTTGCGCCACCTTGTTTGAGTAGGCGATGTAGGGAGAGCTCTGAGATCCCCATTGGACGGCTAGGGCTGGGGAGCCGACACCGAGTACGGCCGCGACAGTAAGCATGGCCGCGCCGGCCCGAAGCGCTGTTTTCTTCAAGGTATGCCCTTCATCGTGAGAGCGTTGTGGGAAACGCCCTGCCCCGCCACCAGCAGGAGAGGCGGTCCCACGAATCGGTCGGGAGGAGGGCCAGATAAGTGTTTCCTCGGCCGGGGTGCTGGACGTGTGCGCACGATCACGGTCCTGGCATCGGGCAGGCGGTATGACCCGCCGTCGAGGTCGCGATCGCCAATCTGAGCCACCCGGACCGGCTGCTGCGGCTGGCACTGCCGGAGGATTGGGGCTTGCGCTGCTTCTGGCAAGGCCCCCGGTTCGCGCTGCGAGCACGCCCAGGAACTGCACCAGTTCGACGAGCGGTGGAAACGCGCCCAGGCCGGCCGCGAAGACGAGGCCCTGGCCGCTGCCTTGAGTAGCACGACGATCGACCTCGACGCCGCCCGCCGGGCGCACGGCCGCAACTGACCCGCCGAACGGAGGAGACCCGCATCATACCGATCTGGTCCAGGGCGGCACGCCGTTCCTCCAGCAGCTGCCCGAGGTTGAACTCACCTTTTCAGCGGCTGTGGCTGGTCACTGTGTTTACTCCCGGGCAGCAGGCGAGCGGGCACACCAGAACAGTGCCGCACCTGCTAGCGCGGCCTGGTGGTAGGGCGGCAGAACCTCGTCCGTCCAGTACACCTCCACCTGGCACTCGGTCCGCGACAGGTCGCGCCGGATGGTCTCAGCGATCGCCCATGCCGGTGCGTACTCGCTCACCTCGACCAGCACCACCCGGGTCCCGCCGACGATCGGCCCGGCAGCGGGGAAGCGCCAGGCTCGCGCGGTCGACACCACATCCTCCTCTAGCCGGGCGGCGTTGTGCTGTGTCGAGTCGCAGCTGTCGGTCAGGCGCAGGACAAGATCGTCAAGGTGGCCGAGGTGCGCCGGCAGATCGAGCAGCGTGTTTCCGGGCCGGTCGGTG
The DNA here is from genome assembly GCF_016862095.1 of Actinoplanes cyaneus. Classification (GTDB taxonomy): domain Bacteria; phylum Actinomycetota; class Actinomycetes; order Mycobacteriales; family Micromonosporaceae; genus Actinoplanes; species Actinoplanes cyaneus. The sequence continues at coordinate 2,473 of NZ_BOMH01000097.1, read as the reverse complement.
AGGTCGAGCGTCCGGGGGATCCTTGTCGCGTCGGTGGCCAGCACGTCGGCGGTCACGGGAAAGAACCGGAAGTCCGGCGCCGGGAGTTGCTCGGTCACCGTCACCAGCTCCGCACCCCAAGGATCGGTACCCTGCACGGCCAGCGTCACCTCCCGCAGCAGCGAGAAATCTTCCGTGGTCAGCGAGACGCCGAGTTCCAGCGCCGTAGCGCTCACCATGTGCGGAACCTCCGCGATATTGCCCTCTCCCAGCTCTGACCGCAGACCGGTCAACAACTCATCGGGGATCTGCCCGGCCAGCCGGAGCAGCACCCGGTGCAGGCCGCTGAAGAATCGCCAGGCCTGCTCTCCGTACTCGTCGCGCACGTTGGTCATGTTGGTGGCCCTTCTCCAGTCCAACGGCCGAGCAGCGACGGAGTCAGCCGGTCGGGCCCGAACCCAGCGGCGCCGGTCAAGGCCGCGCCTACAACATCTTCGGCTATCAGGGCAAACAAGTCCGCGACGCGATCCACTCCACGGACCTGGTGGCCGCCTTCGAGGCATCCTCCGGGCACCCCGCCAAGGCGAGATCTACAACATGGGCGGCGGCCGGCACTCGAACACCAGCTTGATTGAGGCCGTCGCCCTCGCGGAGAAGATCACCGGCGAGCCGATGATCACCGCCTAACAGGAGGCCAACCGGGTCGGCGACGATCGGCTCCACCGCCAAATTCGCTGACCACTACCCGGCCTGGTCCTACCGCTACGACGTCGAGGCGATCCTGACCGAGATGCACCAGGCGAACGCGGAAACCTGGATCAGGCGCTGACGAGCGCCTGGTACTGCGCCGAGGCAAGGAACCGCGGCACCACCTGCGCGTACGCGGCCCCGAACTCCAGGCCGGCGACCGCAGCGCGGTCGACGAACCGCATCGCCGCCCCCTCCCCGCACACCACATCCTCGTCGGTGGCGTCCGTGGCCGCGTAGAAGATCGCAAACTCGCCGACCGCACCGGGGAACTTCGCCGAGGGCAGCAACTCCTGGGTGAACAGGGTGAGCTCGTCGACCTTGAGGCCGGTCTCCTCGCCCAGCTCCCGGTGAGCTGCGGCGAGGAAGTCCTCACCTTCGTCGACGTGCCCGCCTGGCAGGCACCAGCGGTGCGGATCCACCCGGGTGTTCCCGTCCCGTAGCTGCAACAGCAGCCGTCCAGCTCCGTCGACCAGGATCACGCCGGCGATGCGGGTATCCACTCTCGCGTTCATGGCCAGGCAGCCTAACGGCACCGTCCCGGCGGTCGGCGGCACGCCAGGCCGACCGCCGGCGGATGTCACCCGGCGCGGCTACTCCACGAAACTGGAGACAGGTCATGCGTACCACTTCACGCTCGCCCAACCATGCGTTGGCCGCGCGGATCACCGAGGCAGACTGCGGCTACGAAACTCTCGCCGGCACCGTGCGGCTGGTCGCCAAGGAGAACAGAGGCAAAGACCGCAGTACCCGTGCCTCCATCGCACAGTGGGCCTCAGGCATCCGGCCCCGGGACAAGACCGCGGAGTATCTGCGCGAGGCGTTGTCGCGGCACACCGGCAGAATGCTCACCCTGGCCGACATCGGACTAACCTCGTCTCAACAGGAGAGCTTCGACCAGGAGCAGGCGCTCGGCGACCCCGTCGACGCCATCGCCAGATTGGGGCGGGCCGACGTGGACCGACGCACCGTGATCACTTACTCACTTGGTGCCCTGCTGCTGCCACTCGGTCAAGCCATCGAGCACGCTGCCCGATCGGATCGGGCCGCCCGGGGTAAAGCCATGGTCGGCACCGGAGAAGTCCAAGCGGTCAGAGACATGACGGCAGCCTTCACCGCCGCCGACGAACGGCTCGGCGGCGGGCACGCCCGGACGGCCGTAGCCGAGTACCTGGCCACTGACGTGGCCACCTATCTGAGCAGCCGGTTCGCCACCGACGACATTCGCAAGCAGATGTACGGCGCCGCCGCCGAAGCCACCTACCTGGCCGGCTGGAAAGCCCACGATCTCGGACTCGCCGGGCTGGCCCAGCAGTACTACCTGCGCGCGTACTCGCTTGCCCACGTCGCCGATCCCCATGCACACACGGGCTATACGCTGCGCATTCTCGCGCATCAGGCCATGGACCTCGGCCGTACACAGCACTGCACCGACGTAGCCGACGAGGCGCTACGCCTGGTCCGCGGGCACGTAGATCCTGCGGTGGAAAGCCTGTTCGTGCTCACCCAGGCGCGAGCGTACGCCGCTGAGAAATCATCGAGACGAGCGATCGCTGCCCTGCGCAAGGCTGAGACGCTGATCGAGCACGGCCGCCCAGACCAGAAACCCAACTGGGTAGCACTGGGTGGGCCGGCCGAAGCCCGGCTCGCCCACCAAGCCGGCAAAACTCTGCAATCCTGCCGGGACCTACCCGCCGCAGAAGGCCAACTCACCCGCTCAGCAAAAACTTGGAATCCCGTTACTCAC
>NZ_BOMH01000096.1 GCF_016862095.1 Actinoplanes cyaneus | reverse complement strand
GGATCATGGACAGCAGAGGAAATCCCGTCGCGGGCGCCACCGTCACCCTGCTCAGGGCATCCACGCCACTAGGACCGTTTCTTCCCCTGGCAGCCGACAGTCCGTATCACCATCCCCCCGTCAATCCTCAGCTGACGGACGCATCCGGCACCTTTCGGTGGGATGTGTTGAGCGGCTACTACAAGGTGACCGCGTCGGCACCGAACTGCGGTGCGCCCGGTACCGGGGAACGAGTCGCCGAGACGCCGGCTCTGCCGGTGCCACCGCCACAAGTGGGTCTGGTGATCACGCTCTCCTGCATCGATGAGAAGCCCGCCGTCCAGCCGGCCATCACCTCACTTTCCACGAGCGTCGGACCGTCGGCCGGGGGCGCGGACATCGTCATCTCCGGACGGGGGTTCTCACCTGCCGCGACTGTCAGCATCGCGGGCACCACTCTCGATCACGTCCAGTTCCTTTCACCGACCGCTCTGGCGGTGAGGACACCACCCGGCCGCGGCACCGCTGACTTCCGAGTGAGGACCGGCGGCGGCACGAGCGCGATCTCGGCGGCGGATCGGTACACGTTCCAACCCGCTCGTACGGCGCCGATCGTGTCAGCGGTGAGTCCACGGTCGGGCCCCGAGGCGGGTGGCACCACCGTAACCGTGACGGGACGTGACCTTGCCGACGCGACGGCGGTGAAGTTCGGGACGCTGCCAGGGACGCATCTTCATTGCACTGCAAATTCATGCAGTGTGTCCTCGCCGCCTGGGACGGGGACGGTCGATGTCACTGTGGTGACTCCCGGCGGAACCTCCGCCGCCACCGCACGGGACCGGTTCGCCTATCGTGCCGCGGGACCCGTCAGTCGACCTGGGGTGCGAGGCCATACCGGTTCGGCATCGACCAGTTCCGTGGCAGGCCACGCCTCGGCCGGTTCGGCAACCGGGGCAGCCGGCACTGGTACGGGCGGCGGCGGCAGCGCGCTCCCGACGACCGGAGCGCCCGTGATCCGGCTGATCGTGCTGGGGTTCCTCCTGATCTGTGCCGGCAGTGTGATCACCATCCTGCTGCGGATACGCCGCCGGCATCCGGTTCACGCCCTCGTGCGTGGGAGGCCGTGGTCGAGGTGAACACCGGCATCACCGGACCAGGTGATCCGGCCTGGCGGTGCGGTACCACGGCAGGTGACGGGCTCTCCTCGCCGGGGGTTTGAACCGATCCGGCCGGGTTAGCCGGGCTCGACGAGCCGGTTCGCCCGGGCGGCCAGCGGCGCCGCGAACGTACCGTCGGCGATGCCGACCTGGGCCTCCGCGCCGGTCTCCGCGCCAATCCGCTCGATCAGGGCCTGCGGCATGACGTGCTCGCCGCCGTGGTACCCGGCCGGGCGGCGACCGCGCACGCCCCGGGCCGCAGCACCATCACCCCGGCGGCCAGGTCCTCCACCGCGGCGACCACCGGCTCGAAGCAGGCGGCGTCGCGGGCCTCGTCGTACGCCACCACCGTCAGCTCCGGGCAGCGGCTCTGCGCATCGCGGCGCCGCAACCTATGGACGACGTCGTGGCCGCGCGCCGCTGGCGATCACCCGGTTGGCGCGCACCACCGCGACCGGCGCCACCGCGTCGGCGAGGCCGGCCGGCACCGCCGCGGCCACCGGCCAGTCCGGACACCGGATCGCCAGCGTCCGGACCGCGGACCCGCTGCTCACGACACCACCCGCAACCGCGCACCCGCCCGCGCCGCCGGGCCGGCCTCCGCGGACGGGATCTTCACCGCGGGCGGCTCAGCCGGTGCAGGGTCACGCTGAGATACCACGGCTGATGCCGGCACGGCTTTAGGTACGACGTCCTAATTCCGGGAAGTGCAGCCTCGGCTGCTGCGGGTTCGGCGTGCTGGCCGTGGGCGCCGAGCACCGCACGCATCCTCATCGGCCGCAGACAACGCGCGGTCGCGGCTTGTCGCCACCCGCCCGGCTCGATCGCCGGTACTCGCCGTAGTCCCAGCGGCTGCCACACCGAGGAGGAGAAGTAGGGAGCACAAGGCCCTGGGTGACGCAGCGGACTGGCCCGCGGGGGACGTCAGGTTGGAGCCGGGGGTTAAACGGCAAGCTGAGACGAAGTCAAGGCGTTCGGCGGCTTGGAAGAGGCCGTCACCTGATAGACACACTGTCGAGATCAGTAGCCGTACTCGTCGACGTCTAGCTCAGCGCGGGTCAGCTGGAGGAACGTCAAGGTGCGGGCATTCAGATGCCAGCCCAGCAGGGATGGCTGCTCCAGCGGCTTTGCCGGGACGTCGACAGGGTGGCTGAGTTCCTCAGCCTTAGCTGCAGGATGTTCGAATACCCGAACGACCTGCATGATCGCTGCACCCGGCATGCCATCAATCCGGTCGAGCTCCGCCGCGACGTCGCCGATCATCGGGGCGTAGTCGAACAGCCGATCAACGATGCTGGTGATCTGCTCCTCCACCGTCAGCCCTGGCTTACGGCAAACGATCTTCCAGCGGTGAGAAACGGATCGGGTACGCCCGTACGTCGACCGCCCGCCAAGAGCTGGGCAGCCAGCTCGAAGCGCTGCGCCGGGCCGAGTGCCACAAGATCTTCTCCGAGCAGATCAGCACTCGGGTCAAGGTCCGGCCCGAGCTGGAGAAGGCCCTGGCATTGGCTCACCAGTTCAAGGAGGCCGCGCCCGAGACCCCGGTGGTCATCACCGTCCACGAACTCAAGCGTCTGGCCCGCAATGCCGCCGAGTTGATGACGCCTGTCCGCCGACTTGCAGGCTGGCGGCATCCAGCTCGAACTGCTGACCGGCCCGCTCACCGGCCTTTACGACCCCAACGGCATGGGCGCCATGTTCTTCGCCGTGCTCGCCGTTGCCGGGCAGATCGAACGCAACTACATCCGGGAGAAGACCCTCGAAGGGCAGGTCATCGCTGCGGCCAAGGGCAACCACGGTGGCCGGCCGAAGGTCATCGACGACGACTCGCTCACCTTCGCCCTCGCGCTCAAGGACAAGGGCGTGCCCGTACCGGACATCGCCAAGAAGCTCACCATCAAGACCGGGAAGAACGCGGGCTGTGCCCCGTCAGTGGCCTCGCTCTACCGGGCGTTCGCGGAGGCGGAAGCGGAGCAGGGCACCGCGGCCGGAGGTATGGCGCTGCGGCCCAAGCCTGCCCTGATCCCGCAGGGCGACGAACCGGAGACGCCCGAGCACGCCTCACTTCGTGAGCGCCTCCAGGATCAGGTTCTCCAGCGTGGCGCGGGCGAGTAGCCGCTGCGAGCCCTCCTTCCCCACGGGCGCCGCTGCTCCGGCCACTGCGACCATGCGCTGGTAGCAGTGCGGCGCTCAAGGAAAAGATCACCCCTGGGTTGAACCTTTCGCCCTTCGGCGTGAGTTAACGGATCGCCGAAGAGGAAGAGGTGTCGATCGTGACCGAGCCGGATGCTGACTTTGCGGCGTACTTCGCCGGGCAGGTGAGCTCCGTGCGTCGTATCGCCTACGCGTTGTGCGGGGATTGGCATACCGCCGACGACCTGGTGCAGATGACCTTCGTCAAGTTGTACCCACGGTGGCGGCGGGTGCGCGACGGGTCAGTCGACGCCTACGTGCGCCGGATCCTAGTCAACACCTATCTGAGCCATGTGCGCAAGCACCGCCGGGAGAAGGTCGTCGCCGAGGTGCCGGACGCGCCGGCTCGGCAGGCCGACACGCACGAGGATCTGAGCCAGGCGCTGCGCCGGCTACCTGCACAGCAGCGCGCCGTCGTGGTTCTGCGGCATCTGGAAGACCTGTCGATCGCTGACGTCGCCGAGGTGCTGCAGATGGCCGAAGGCACCGTCAAGAGCCAGTCCGCCCGGGGCCTCGCTGCGTTACGCGCGGCGATGAGCCGCTCCGTCCAGCCAAGGGAGCTGTGAGACGTGCCCGATCACCCCGAGACAGACATCCACGACGCGCTCGTGGCCTACACCGGCGCCGAGCCGCCGCTGTCGTTCACCTACGACGAGGTCCTGGCCGGCGGCCGCCGCGCCCGTCGGCGGCGCCGGTTCGCCGTGGCCGGCGCCGCTGCGGCCGTGGCCGCTGTGGCAGTCGGCGGTGTTTCGCTCGCGCTGCCGCACCGCAGCGCTGACCTGACACCGGCACCGCCCCCGTACGCGGTGGCCGGGCCGGGCTGGTCCACGCTGGACGCGGCACCGTACTGCAGGATCGCCAGCGCCGAGCCGACCAGCCCGCTGGTCAAGCCCACCACCGTCGTCAACGAGAAGAACAACTACCCGATCCGGATCCCGGCCGAGCCGGCTGACCATGCCGCCGCCCGGATCAGCTGTTACCTGGCCGCGGCGGTGCCGCCGCTGCTGCCCGATGTCACCTACTACCGGTCCTCGTCGTCGCCGGGCGACATCATGCCGCTACAGGCGTATCCGGGGCGGATCTTCGACCCGGAACGTCCCGCGGACACGGCGCCGCCGTACATCACCGCTGGCGCCGTCGTCGTCGACGAGCAGGGTGCCGGCGAGATCGGATTCGGTGCCGCCCCGGCGTATGAGAGCGCCGCCGATGCCACCGCGAACTGTGCCGGAAGCTGCACCGTGCGAACTGGCCCGAACAGCGACACCGTCACCATCCTCGACACGAGCGGGGCATCGGGATACCGCCACGTCGAGGTCCACGTCTACCGCGGCGACACGGTCGCCTCAGCGAGCGCCTCGAACGGGGTGACACCCCCCACGGCCCCCGGCGAGGCGATCAGCGGCGACGAACTCCAGCCCACACGTCAGGATCTTCCCCTCACTGTGGAGCAGCTCATCGAACTGGCCAGTGCCCCAGAACTGGATCTCTTCTCCTGAAGGCTTGCCCCCTCCACCTGCCTGGATGGTGGGGCCGCGGGCCTACATCTACATGTCATCGCCGGCGTCAGGGTCGCGAAGTGGCCGATAGGTGCAGCCGCCGAGGTCGGGCAGGGTGAACGTGTAGTGGCCATGGACGCGGATGTGGTGGCGGACGTACGGCGAGAGCCGGGCGACATCCTCATCAAGGACTTGGTAGCCCTGAGCGCGCAGCCCGGCGAGGGCGAGGTCCAGGTAGAGGGTGTTCCACAGGGTGATGCAGTTGAGGACCAAGCCGAGCGCGCCCAGCTGGTCCTCCATGCCCTCGTGATATGCCCGGTGCAGCTCGCCGCGACGGCCGTGGAAGACGTGCCGGGCCAGGTTGTGACGGCCTTCGTTGAGGTTGCGCATCCCCTTGATCTGGCGCCGATACGGTTCGTCGTCGACGAAAGTCAGCACGTGCAGGGTCTTGAAGATCCGCCCGTAGCCGGCCAGGGCCTCGCCGAGCTGGGTGAGATTTCCGCCGGTCGACAGGACCCGCAGCGCGTCGTAGGCGGGAATCTGCCCGGTGTGGATGGAGCCGGCGATGCGCAGCATGTCGGGCCAGTGCCGGCGTATCCGGTCGAGGTCGACGATTCCGCGGGCGGTTGCGTTCAGCGGGCCGTAGTCAGCGGTGCGGTTGATCCGCCACAGCTTGGCGTCGGGCAGGACAGCCGCGACGGGTGACGGCGAGTCAGCAGCTCGGCCTCGGTGGCCACTGCGGTGGCGGTGACCGGGGCGCCGAGGTGCAGCGCGGTCACGGCGGCCCGGGTCGCCACCCACGCGCGTAGATGCGGGTCGGCGGTTTCATCGGCGGCGAGCCGGGCGGTGTGCAGCCACTGCCGGGCCTGCCGGTGCTGGCCGCGGTTGACCGCGACCATCGACACCAGCCCGGACAGTCGTGCGATGACCGAGCACAGGTCTCGGCGCTGGCCGGTGGGCAGTTGCCGATCGGTGAGTCTCCACGCCTCCTCGAGGTCGCAGAACAGGTCCGCGAGGAAGCCGGGCTGGTGATTGCGGGTCTTGTAGAGCCGGCCGTACTGGTCGGCGACGCCGAGTAACTGGTCGATGGTGGCATCGCTGACGGTCGTCGCGGATAGCGTCGCATCCAGGTTGCGGCGCAGCTGGTCAGCGGGACCGGCGAGTGGGCCTCGGTCCTCGTGGTCGCCGGCTTGCTGCTGGCCGTGACCGGAATGGTCGACGTTGCCGCCGATTCCGGCCAGGTCGGTGCGATACACCTGGCACAGTGCGTCCAGGTAGGCAGGGGAGGGGCGTTCCCCGCTGGTTTCCCACCGCGACACCGTGGCCGCCGCGAGCCGGGTGTCCGGCCCCATGATCTGTCGTATCCGGGAGACGAGGTCGTCGATGGTCCAGCCGTGGGCCAGCCGCTGCGCCCGCAGCCGGCTGTGCCCGCAGTGTTCCACGATCGCGTCGATGAGCACGGTGGGCGCCCAGCCGTCGGCGGCGGCCTGCGTGCGCAGCGCAGAAGAACACCGGCAGCGCGGCGAATGCGGTACGGATTTCGGGTCGGAGGCTGCGTCCACCGGCCCACCCAACCACGAGGCCAGCGCGACATCTGTCCCCGGAAAGCGGAAGTTGCGCGCTGAAATTGCGGCAGGCGAAACTTCGGCCACCAGCAGGGCTCGAATGGGGCACGCTGCGCGCAACTTCCGGTCCGGACCTGTTGCCGGAGCCATGCCGATGCGCCAGTCTCCCGGGAAGTGTTCCCGTCGGTCCCGGGCCCTTTCCCCGTGAGGGCATCGTGACCGGCGGGAGCCTTCATGGTTGGCGTGCCCGGGCTTCACCTCAGAGGTTGTCTACACCGGCCAGCCCGCTGGGATGTGGTCGCGCCGCCTTCGGCCAAGCACACCGCCGCACCGGCGGCGCGACACCGCACGGCCAGGGAGGACTCCACGATGAACCCAGTTCACCCGTCCGCGCCGGACGGCGGCCGGTCCGGCGCGAGCGTGGATCAGCCGGTGCCGAGCGTCGACCGGTTCCGGCAGGCCATCCTCGTCAACGCCGGTCCTGCGCTGCGCGAGTTGCAGCGCAGCGCCATGCCGGGCGCGGACCGGCTGATCCTGCTGGCGGAGGCGCTGCTGCGGCTGGGCCGTGACGACGCGGCGGTCGCGGCCGGGATCCGGGCGGCCGCTGTCGCCGAGCAGCAGCAACCTGTGCCCGTCGACCGGCTGCTGTCCGCGAGCACGGTCCGCGCCGATCTGGCCATCTGGGTAGGTGATCCCGGCGCTGCGCAGACCTGCCGCGGGGTCGAGCGTCTTGCCGCCAGCATCGGTGATCAGCCGCGTCGATTCCTGGCGATCGCGTTGCGGGCCGTCGCGCTCTACCAGCACAGCTCGTGCCGGGCGGGCACTGATAGACCGGCTTATCACCTTCTACCAGCAACGCCGCGGGGCTGACCGCATCGCCCAGATGCTTGCCAGCGTGAGGTGGCTCGTGGCCGACGGGTGCGCGGGTATCGAGCTCGCCGCCCCGCTGCGGGCGGTCCCGGTGCCGGGTGGGCTGCTCACACCCGACCTGGCCCAGCCCGATGCGGGATACCTGCAATCGCGGCTCCTGAGCCATTCGGGCCACCACACCTGCCGACCGCGGTAGTGGTCCCGCGGACGGCGGGGTCGGCAGGTTCGGTCCTCGCCGCGTTTTGGCCGCCCGGTCCAGATGCGGCCTCATGCTGATGGCACCGCGAGGGGCCTGGGTTCCAGCCAGGAGTGACTGGGTGCGGGGAGCAACCCCCTTAGTGAGGGATGGTGGTGGGGTGGCCGGTAGCGGCTGCTTGCCGGGCTGCGTCGGCTACCGCGACGGCGTGTACTCCGGCGGTGAGGTCAGCGATGGTGCTGGGATGTCCTTCGAGCAGAGCGGCGAAGGCGTGGTGCTCCGTGGTGAGTGGATCGCCGGATAGCACCGGCACTGGCGCGCTGTGGTGGTGTTGGTAGTGCCAGAGAGTGTTCCTGCGCGTGTCGGCGGTGAGGCAGCCGTCGCCGGCCGTGATGGTGATCAGGCGGGTGGCGGTGGGGGTCAGCCAGTTCGCGCGGTGGGTGACGATGGTGCCGTCGGTGAGGTGTCCGGTCGCGGTCAGGACGTCCTCGTGGGCGTGGCCGAGGTGGTGGCGGGTGCTGGCGGTGATGTGCGTGTAGCGGTGGCCGGTCAGCCAGCTGGTGAGGTCGATGTCGTGGATTGCGAGGTCGAGGGTGACGCCGACGTCAGTGATGCGGCCGGGGTGCATGCTGACACGCTGGGTGCTGATCTCGGCGATGTCGCCGAGGTGGCCGGTGGCGAGGAGTTGCCGCATTGCGGCCACCGCAGGCTGGAACCGCTCGATATGCCCGATCGCTGCGGTTGCTGAGGACCCGGTGAAGGCCTTCTGCAGCCGCAGGGCTGCGGGCAAGTCGTGGGCTAGGGGCTTCTCGATGAGGGTGGCTATGCCGAGGCGGGCCAGTTCCTCACCGATTGCGGTGTGTGCGGCGGTGGGGCAGGCCAGGACGGCGTAGTCGATGTGGCGTCGTGCAAGGTCGTCGATGCTCGGCAGGAGCACTGCGGTGCCGGCTGCGTGGTGGGGGTCGCCTGCGGGGTCCACGACGGCGGCCAGCTCGACATGGTCGAGCCGGTGCAGCACCGCGGCGTGCCGGCGGCCCATGTGCCCGAGTCCGATCACGGCGACCCTCAGCCGGCCGGGCCCGCGACGGTACCGGGTGTGGGGGCGTTGGTCGGTCGCAGCGACCGTGTCGGTTCTGGGCAATGCGCCGGCGGGGCGGCGTGTCAGGCTGGGCGGGGTGATCATCGCGGGTGCGGTCCCTTTCGTTACTGGCGGCCCGCCCGGCAACGGTGCAGCGTAGGCGTCAGCGCGCGGAGATGGTGGGTTGCCGGCCGTGGTTGAGGTAGGCGGTGCTCTTGGTGTCCAGGGCTTCGGTGCAGGCCTGCAGACGGCGGACCATGTGATCGGCAAGTAGCGTCGGCCACTGCTCCGGGGTGGTAAGCCTCCATTCGCTGAGTTCGTGGGTAGGCAGCCGGATCTGTTCCAGTTGGGTGCTGGTGAGCTGGCCGCCGTCGAACAGGTAGTTGGCCAGGGCCGGCCGGCCGTCGGGCTGGGCGGGGACCCAGTCGACGACGAGCAGCCGGCCCGGGGTCAGGTCGAGGCCGAGTTCCTCGCGGGCCTCGCGAGCGGCGGCCTGCCACGGGTTCTCGCCGTCGTCGAGGCCGCCGCCGGGAATTTCCCACGTGCCGTCAGCGCGATAGGTGGGGTGGACGAGCAGCACGCGGCCCTGCTCGTCGTGCAGGTACAGACCGGCGCCAGTGATGCACTTGGGCAGGGTCGCGTAGTAGTCGGTAGGTGACAGCGGAGTTGAGGTCATGCCCGGCGACGCTAGTCAAACGGTCCGGTCGGTGCACGTCACCGCCGTGCGGCGGCACGAATGGGTGACCGTCGCCGGGCATCACTATCGGTCGCCGGAACCGGCGGCGGGCACGATGGTGTCCTGATCGGGCCGGTAGGTGCGGCCGCAGCCGGGGCAGGCCAAGTCGGCGTTCAGGGTCCACCCGCAGGTGCACACCCAGCCGCACTGACGGGCCGGGTTCCCTGCGACCAGGGCGTGGGCGGGCACGTCGCGGTGTACCACGGCACCAACCGCGACCATCGCGTCGGCGCCGATGCTGACACCGGGAGCCAGCAGCGCGCCGCCGCCGACGCTCGCGTGCCGGCCTACACGCACGGGACGGGCGGTGAACTCGCCGGCGTTCTTGCGGCGCCCGTCGACGGTGGCGCGTGGCGCCGGATCCTCGAAGCAGCCGACCATCGGGCTGATCATCGCGTCGTCGTCGACGATCACGCCGAACAGGTTCGCGCCGTTGCCGATTTTCACCCGGTCCCCGATCCGGCTGCCGGAACCCACATAGGCGTTCTTGCCCAGGGTGCAGTCGGCACCGACGACGGCACCGGCGGCGACCTGCGCCTGGTGCCACAATCGGGTCCCCGCGCCGACGACCGCGTCCGGGTCGATGATGCCCAGCATCGTCGGCGGCGGCGGCGGCGCGGCGGTGGTGCTGGTGGCCGCGTGCGCCAGATCGGCGATGGTCATCGCGGCGGTCAGCGCGGCGTCGGTGATGCAGGCGCCGGTGCTGGCCTCGACAGCAGTGGCGACCAGCAACCGGTCCAGGGAGTCCAGGCCAAGCTCGGTCAGGGTGCTCGACACGGTGATCATAGGTAGGTGCGGGCGCAGTTCCCGGATCGTGTCCAGGATCGTCTGCGTCATCGGCGGCGCCTGCTGGGGTGTGGTCATCGGGCACCACCGGTCAGCCGGGCGGGCAGCTCGAACAGGGCGGGCACGGACTCCACGACCGGGGCGATGCCCCACAGCCGGCGCAGCGCATGCCCGGCCGCGGTGGCCTGGCCGGCCGCTTCGCGCAGCATGACGTCGGTGAACGCGGCGAGTTGGGCGGCCACGTGCGGGGGCAGCACCGCACCGGCCTGGATCAGGTGCTCGATCAACGCGGTGCTGGCACCGGTGTCGAGGACGGCAGGCAGGTCCGGTGCCGGCATGGGCCGCAGCACCCGGTACGGGTGCTCGTCCAGCGCGCCCGGGTGCAGTATTTCGTCGGCGAGCAGCGCTGCCAGCCGTGGGGCGAGCAGGATCCCGCACCGGTAGGTGGCCGTGGCCAGCAGCAGGCTGGGCTCGCTGGTGCGTCCGATCAGCGGCAGGTGGTCCGCAGTGTAGGGCCGGTAGCCGACGCGATGTTGTTTCAGCTGGGCTGTGGTCAGCCGCGGGTCGAGGTGGCGGGCCGCGTCGGTGGCCAGCACCGCGATCTCGTCGAGGGTGGCGTTCTGCCCGAGGTCCGGGTCGACACTCAACCGGTTCGTCGCGCCCAGGTACAGGCTGCCGTCGTGGCGGGGCATCAGATGCGTGCCGCACGCGAAGGCCGCGTTCGGGGTGCGTACCACGTGCGGCACGCTCACCTGCGGGGCGTGCAGCAGCATGCTGACACCACGGCCGGCCAGGATTGGCGGGACACCGATCCGGCAACCGTGGCCGGGTAGCAGCGCGGCGGTCTGTACGCCTGCGGCCAGCACGATGCGCCCGGCCCGGATCTCGGTGGCATCGGTGCACCGCACACAGCCGGGGCTCACCGCGACGGCCGTGGTGTCGTACCAGGTCGCGTTCGGGTGCCGGCGGACCGCGGCGGTCAGAGCGTTCATCAGCAAGCCACTGTCGATACGGGCTTCGGTGGGCAACCACAACGCCTGACTGCCCGCGGGCGCGCGCAGACCCGGAATCTGGGTCCCCGGGTGCTGCTCGACGTTGTGCCCGGCCGCCGCGGCCGCCGCCTGGATCGGCGTCAGGTCTCCGGCCCGGTTCGCGGCGGCGAGCACCCACGTTCCTGAAGTCAGCTCAGGCCGATGGCCCGGGCTGGCGAGCCGGTCGAGCCAGGCCGGGTAGGCGTCGTGTGCGGCGAGCCGCTCACCGGTTTCCACCTTCACCCGCTGCGGGTCGTGCCCAGCCTCGATCTCGGAGAACGTGGAGAGCATCGCGCCGGCGGCGCGGCTGCCATGACCGGGATGAAGGCCACTGGCTTCGCCGACGACCGCGACGGTCAGCCCAGCGGTGAGAAGCTGCTCGGCGACGGCCAGCGCGATGACGCCGGCACCGACAACGGCCACGTCGAACGTGTCACCCATGGCGCACCACCGGCGCGGTCTGCGCGGGCGCGAACATGTCGTGGCAGATTTTGGCTTGGAGCAGGCAGCGCGGGTGACCGCTTGACCTGGGCGGGCCCAGGCTGGTGCGGCCGTGCGCAATCCGCTGCTGGTCGGCGATCAGCAGCTGGCCCCGCCCGACGGCCACGCTGTGCGTGTGAGCGTCGATCGCGGCCGCGAACCGGCGAAGCACGGGTAGGTGCTGCTGGTTACGCGAGTCGTGCAGCAGTTTGCCTGCCCAGCGGATCCACGGCCGCCCTCCGGCGGGATCCTCGTCCAGGATCGGGAACGGCAACAACGGCGCGCCGACACCGAGCAGCCTATCTGCGCGCCCCTCGAAGAATTCGCGGCGGCGCAGCACCCCCCGGTCAGCCTCAGTCATGCCAGCCGCCGTGGACTGCAGGTCGGCGAGCAGTGTCTGGCCGCCGTCACCCGGATCCGGGCGCAGCACCAGCAGGCTGGTGTAGTCCGGCACGTGCTCGACGTTCGGCGCGTCTACATGCACCGGCTGCGCCCCGAACCCGCCGAAGGAGGCGGCGTCACGGTGAGGGCTGGACGGACCGCCGATCCACAGTCGGCCTTCCTGCTCGATGGAATAGAACGGCTTGCCGATCAGGGCGAGCACGGCTGCCGAGACCACCTGCAGGTCCTCGTCGGCGAACTCGGGCGGCAGAGTGACCAGCGCCCAGCCGGGCCCGTCGAGGTCACGCGCCAACTGCTGGCGCAGCCCGGTGACCAGCGCCAGGTCGCCGGCCGCGGCGACGGCGGCGCGGGCGGCAGTCACGTTGCCCGCCGACCACTGGTGGCCGTCCATCTCGAGCGTGCAGACCTGCGCGAGGGCGCCGGCCAGGCGACGCGGCACCGTCAGTGGTACCGGATCCGCGGCGGTCTCTGCCGTTCGCTGTGTCGGCCGCCCTGCGGCCGCGAAGGTGTGAAGTGGCATGCATCCATCAACGCGTATCCACCCCGCCCAGCGACAGCTGTCCTGCACGCTCTGCAGCTGGTTTGCACAACCTGCAAACCAGCCGCCGTGCCTCGATCACCCCGATTAGGTACCTTCTGCGGCATGGACGATGCCGAGTCCGGCCGCCTAGCCTCCACACATCCGCTGTGGAACACCCCACGCCTGAAGGCCGCCGTCGAGGGTGACCAGCCGGGAACTGTTGTCCGGCTGGTCCGCGAAGCCGTCGGCTGGACCCAGGAAGAGCTCGGCGCCCGCTACGGCTGCTCCGGGTCGACCATCTGCCGGTTGGAAGCCGGCGGCGGCCTGATCGACGATACGAAGGTGCGGCGGCGCCTGGCCGACATACTGGGCATCCCCGCGCACTATCTCGGTCTGTCCCCTTCACGGGTGGCTCGGCCGGGCACATCGGGCGCGGGTGTAGCGCGACCCCCGTCCCCGCCGGTTACGCTCCGCGGATCAGAGATCAGCACGCCCGGAGGAACCGACTTGCGACGACGTACCCTCCTGACCGGAGCTGCCGCCACCGCGCTGACCGGCCTGGCCAACCCCACCACGACACCACACGGCCTGGAAAAGATGCTGTTCGCCGGCGCACACCCCGGCACCCCACTGAGCTCCCACGACGCGGCGGCCCTGCTCACCCGTGCCAGTCAGGCCTACCACGCCGCCCGCTACGCCACACTCACCCACGCCCTGCCCAGCCTGCTCTCCGGACTGCACGCCGCGCACACCCAGGCCAGCGACCATGTGCGAGAGACGTTCGCGGTCATGCTGGTCCGCGCGTACGTGCTGGCCTCCTCGGTCTGCACCAAGCTCGGCGACGACGCCATCGCCTGGGTGCTCGCCGACCGGGCGCTGAGCACGGCCCGGCAGGTCGACGACAGCGCCGCACTCGCCTCGGCCACGCACACAGTGGCCATCGCCATGCGCCGTGAAGGGCACCACGACGGAGCGCTCACTCTGCTCACCTCAACCGCTGAGGGCCTCAATGCCGATCGCGGCGCCGCCCCGGACGCGTTGCTCGGCGCGTACGGCAACCTGCTGTGCACCGCCGCGTACAGCGCCGCCCAGGCCGGCAATGCCGGCGCCGCGACCACCTACCTCGATGAGGCCACCGCCGCGGCGGCCCGTCTGCAGGCACCCACCCGTGGTGTCATCCCGTTCAGTCCAACCACCGTCGCCATCTACAAGATCGGCGTCTACACCGCGGCCGGTGATACCGCGGCCGCCCTGCAGGCAGCCGCCACCGTCGAATCGCACCAACTGCCCACCGCCGAACGCTACGGCCGGTACCTGCTCGACACCGCCCGGGCCTGGACCGCCCACGACCGGCCGGCTCAGGCCGTTCAAGCGCTGCTGGCCGCCGAACAGCACGCACCCGGGGAAGTAGACCGGCCGTCAGTGCGTGAACTGGTCTCGCGTCTGCTGTACGCCCCGACCGCTACCCCGGCCGGCCTACGCGATCTTGCTACCCGGATCGGTGCCGCCGTGTGAGCTGCACCGGCCTACCACAGACGGAAGACCAGTGTCTCTGCTGTCTAAACGCCGACAGTGCACCAGGTCGCTCCGTACCCGATGAAGGCCACGACCTCACCGGTGTCAGCAGTGATCATCCGCTGGATGCCGAGGCAACGATGATCACTAAGGCGCTGGCAATCAGGAAGGGGCCGAACGGCCCGCGGCGCCGACGGGTCACGATCAGGTAAGCCGCGAATCCGGCGTAGGCCAGGACCAGCGTGTGTAGCAGCGGCCACCAGCCCCACCAGCCCACCGCGATGCCCACCACGCCGGCGGCCGTGACGTCGCCCCATCCCATGGAGCCGGGCCGGACGGATGCCAGCACAGCGAAGAACATCAGGCTGACCAGGCCCGCGGCCAGCGCCTGGAGCCAGTCGCCGAGGCGGTGCTGGGCTACCGCCGGGATCAGCAGCCCGGCAAGGGTGCCGGCCGCCCACGCCGCGGTAAGCGCGTGCGGAAGCCGCCAGACCGCGAGGTCGATGACGGCCAGCAGAACACCCAGGACCGCGAACCAGCAGTAGGCGGCGACCTGCAGCGGCCCGACGCGTGACAGCACGGCCAGCCCGGTGGCCAGGACAGCGAACTCGAGCAGCCACGGAGTTGGGCCCAGCGGAGCTCGGCAGCGCGCGCACTTGCCAGTGATCGTCGTAGTCGGTCCGCCGCGGCCCAGCACTGGAAAATCGCAGGCCGGGCAGCGGCGCTGACGGGGCTCGCCGTACGCGACGAGGTAGGTGGTGGCGATCGCCCGCAGCCACGCCAGGGGCGACACCATCCGCGTGAAGGTCAGGAGCCGGATCCGCGGATCGGTCGCTGAGGCCTGGTCGGAGCGCTCGGCGGGCTGATCGTTCACGGCTGCGTCTCACAACGCGACGCTACCGTCCCGCCCTTCGGGAACGATCGGAACGTTGCCGAACAATTACTTACTGTCAATTTCATGGGAAAGTGCCGCCCCTGCCTGGACTTCATGGCGCTACCTAGTGACTACTGCGCGTAGGTCCGGCATCCAGAGGTCTGCCACACCCTCCCGGTTTGCCGGATAGGCGGCTTCCCTGTCGCGGAAGTCGGTTGATCACTTTCTGTCATGCCATGCGTGATCATCAGCGCGGCTGCGAAGTTAGTGCCTGTTCAGGGCAATAGTCAATCCACTAGAGTCCCGCCACGCGTGATCCATTGTGGGCGCACGGGCACATCGCCGGGCGCTCCTGTCAACGCCACGGGGAGGCGATGAACGGCATGCGCGCAGTCGATGCTTTGCGCCCGGCGACCGTCGCGGCGGCCGTGATCTTGACGGCTGCCGCTTGTACGAAGGCCCCGGCGACACCACCTCCGGCGCCGCCGTCACCCTCGTCTGCGGCCCCGTCCACCGATCCGGCGGCCGCGGTCGCTACCACCGAGATCCTCGACCGGTATCGCTCCTTCCGGCAGGCGTACGACGCCGCCGGCCTGACCGCCGATTACAAGAGCAAGGACGTCACTCGCTACCTGGTGGACCCGGCCAAGCAAGAAGTGGTCAGATTCCTGCTCAACACCCATATCCACGGGGCCGTCTACAAGGGTGAGGCGCAGTCGACGCTCACGCTTGCCAAACTTGACCTCAAGGCCAAGACCGCCACCGTAAGCGAGTGCTACGACGCCACTAACTACCGGCTCGTCTTCACCAAGACCAGCTCGCCGGTGCCAGTGCCCTCTGGCCCGCGTCGCGCCATCATCGAAACCCAGGCCAAGGATTTCGGCGGCAACAAGGGCTGGCTGTTCACCAAGTCAGAAACCTTCAGGGACCGGTCATGCTAAAGCGACGGTTCGGCTTGGGCCTGCTAGTGGCGGCGTTCGCAGGCACGCTGATGTCGCCCTTGACTGCAGCGGTTGCTGACGACGGCGGCGGCGGCTGCATTGGCATTGAGTGCGGCGCCTGGGGCAGCAGCCCCGGGGGCGGTCAGGACGGTGGCACCGGCGGCGGCAATAACAGCGGCGGCGGGAATTCCGACGGTGGTGGTAGCGACGGCTGCCACATCAAGGGTGGCGGCGCGTCGATTCCGTGCGACGGCGGCGACTTGGGCTGGTACAGCGAGCAGACCGGCTGTTACATGAAGGCGGCTCCGGCGCCGGCTCCGGACCCGCACAACGGCGAAGGCGTCTGGTACTGGGCCTCCTGTTTCAACCTCACCGGAGTCTTCGCTGCACCTCTTCTGATCTGGTACGCCGCGCCGGTCGCCGGGCCGAGCCCGGAACAGCTCGCGCGGCGCGCGCTGGCCACCATCACGCTCAAAGGTCCCGACATCGGGGTCGGCACGGCCGGGCTGGTGTCCGCCCCGGTGTGGCTGTGGACCACGGTCACTCCGAACACGTGGGGTCCGATCAGCGCGTCGGCGTCCGCGGCCGGTTTGACCGTGACGATCACCGCCCGCGCGCAGCAGATCGTCTGGGACATGGGCAACGGCGAGTCGGTGACGTGCACGGCGCCGGGCACCAAGCAGGGTGCCGGTGACGCGGACCGGAACTCGCCGACGTGCGGGTACGACGGGTATCCGCGGCCGAGCCGGACCCAGCCCGGCGGCCGGTACACGATCACCGCGACCACGTCGTGGCGCGTCGACTGGGCCGGCGGCGGGCAGACCGGCGTGATCGATGGCCAGACCCGTACCTCGAACACGACTGTTGAGATCGACGAAGCACAGGTGGTCAACCGATGAGCCTGACCGACACCCGCACCCCGACCGGCCCCGGGCCGGCGTCGCTGCCGATGAGCGCGGCCGCGCCCGCGCGGATGCCGCGGCGCCGGCGCCCCGGTCTGCTCGCCGCCGGAGCGGTGATCACGGTCGTCGCGATCCTCGGCGGTTACTCCTACGCCCGCACGGCCGGGGATGCGGTGCCGGTGCTCGCGGTGGCGAACACGGTCACCGCTGGGCATCAGATCACCGCTGCGGACCTCAAGACGGTGCAGGTCAACCGCGGGTCCGGGCTGGAGCCGATCCCGGCTGATCAGCAGTCGTCGGTGGTCGGTAAGTACGCGGCCGTCGAGCTGCTCGGCGGGACGCTGCTCACCGGTGGGCAGGTCGCCGACACGACGGTGCCCGGCACGGGTAAGCAGCTGGTCGGTCTGGAGTTGACGCCGGGGCAGTTGCCGGCCCGGGCGCTGCGCCCGGGGGAGGCGGTCCAGTTGGTGATCACCTCTGATCCGCGCAACGTCACCGTGGATGCCAAGGGCGGCGACGCGGCGCAGGCGTTGCCGCGGCCGCTGACGCTGCCGGCGACGGTGGCCGGGGTGGGGGAGCGGGCCGCGGACGGCAATGTCGTGGTCGATGTGGAGGTGGCCGAGGCGTACGGGCCGGGTCTGCTCGACCGGGCCCAGCAGGGCCGGGTCGCGATCGCCGTGGTGGCGAGGTAACCCCGGTGGCGCTGATTGCTGTTGTCAGTGGCAAAGCCTCACCCGGAGCGACCGTCACCAGTCTCGCGCTGGCCCTGGACTGGCCGCGTGACGTGCTGCTGGCCGAGTGCGACCCGTCGGGCGGCACCGTGCTGACCGGGTATCTCGGCGGGCAGGTGCCCGCCGACCGGGGGATCGAGCAGCTCGCGGTGGCCGACTACCACGGCACTTTCTACGACACGTTCGGCGAGCAGTTGATCTCCCTGAACGAGCAGACGCCGTACCGGCTGGTGCTGCCCGGGGTCACCGATCCGGGGCAGGCGGCTGGCCTCGTCCCGCTCTGGAACCAGATCGGCAGCTACCTGCGTGACCTCGAGTTGTCCGACCCGCCGGTCGACGTGATCGCTGACTGCGGCCGGATCCCGGCCCTGCACGCGCCGATCCCGCTGCTGCAGCACGCCGACATCGCGCTGATGATCGTCGGCCGGACGCTGAGCGCCGCGGCGGCCGCCCGGCCGCGGCTCGCGCAGCTGCGCGCCGTGGTCGGCAAGGGCGGCGGACTGGTCCAGGTCGTCGTGCGCGGCGACGGCGACTACGACGCCGCCGAGATCCTCAACTATCTCAACGCCGACGAGAGCGTGAAAGTGACACTGCTGGCTGACCTGCCCGAGGACGACAAGAGCGCCACCATGCTCAGCACCGGCGCGGGCGTCCCGCGACCGAACACCACCCTGCGCCGGGCACTGCGCTCGGAAATCCGCGCGCTGCAGGCACTGATCGAGCAGCGGCGCACCCCGCGCACGGCCGCCGGCCCGCGGGCGAGGGAGGCCAGCCGTGCCTGACCGCCCCCTGAGCCTGTACCGGCCGCACCCGGTGCCAGCGCACCACAACGGCAGCCCGGCCGCGTCCGCGCCGCGCCCGCCGGCCCCCGTCGCGCCGCGCGCGTCGTGGCAGCAGTCGGGGCCGGTCGAGGTCGACTACGACGTGGTGCGCAGCCTGCAAACACTGGTCAGCGACCGGGTCAGTGAGCATGTGCGCAGCCGCGCCGTCGGCGCCGACGAGCAGCGGAATTTGACCACCGAGGAAGCGCTGCGGGTGGTGCGCGAGCACATCGACAACCGCATCCAGGCCGGTGAAGGCGACCAGATCCTGCCGGGCTACCAGGACGCCCTGGCGCAGGCGGTGATCGCTCAGCTGCTCGGGATGGGCCGGCTGCAGCCGCTGCTCGACGACCCCGAGGTCAAGAACATTCACGTCCTCGGGCATGACCGGGTCCGCGTCGAGTACGCCGACGGGCGCATCGACGAGAGCACCTACACCGCCGCGGGCAGCGACGCCGAGCTCATCGAGTTGCTGCAGCAGCGGGCCAGCCGCGACGGCATCACCGAGCGGTCCCTGTCGACGGCCCAGCCGGTCCTGCACCTGCGCCTGGCCGGAGGCGAGCGCCTGGTCGCCGCGATCGCCGTCACCCCGCGGCCGGTGGTGGTGATCCGCCGCCACCGGATCACCAAGGTCACCCTCGACGACCTGGTCACGCTGGGCGCGATCACACCGGTGCTGGCTGCGTTCCTGCGAGCCGCCGTCGCCGGGAACCTCAACATTTTCATCGCCGGCCTGGCCGGGTCCGGCAAGACCACCACGATGCGCGCGATCGCCTCGGAGATTCCGGCCGATGAGTGGTTCGCCGTCATGGAGACCGAGCGGGAACTGGCCCTCGACAAGTCCCGGCACCCGTGGGTGGTCGAGTTCGAGGAGCGGCAGGGTTTCGGCGCCCGTGACGCCCACGGCCGGCCGGAGGGCGAACTTACCCTGGTCGACCTGTTCCCGGACATGTTGAGAATGAACATGCAGAGGGTCGTGGTCGGGGAGGTCCGCGGGCCGGAGGTCATCAGCCTGTTCGACGCCGGGTCGACGACGCAGGGCACCTTGTCGACCTTGCATGCGCGCAGCCCTGATGCGGCGCTGATCCGGCTGGCGAACCTGCTGATGCGGTACGGGGCGAGTTCGCACCCAGTCAGCGCGTACATGCAGGTCGCCGGGGCCATCGACCTGTTGGTGTTCCAGCGCGTCGAGCGGCGCCGCGGCCAGCCGGACCGGCACTACATCTCCGATGTCCTGGAGATCAACGGCGTGGCCGAGGGCGACCAAGGTGTTGCCCGCAGCACCCTGTTCAAGGCCTCGCGCGGCCAGCTGGCCATGCCGACCGGGGTCCGGCCCAGCCCGCACATCCTCGACGCCCTCGAATACGGCGGGTTCGACCTGCAAACCCTGCTCGGTGGTGGACCTGCCCGCCCCGAGCAGCCGAGCGACAAGCCCTGGGGATGGTGACATGCCGCCGCTGATGTTCGCGCTGCTGACCGGTGCGGCTGCTGCTGGTCTCGTGCTGGTGGTGGCCGGCATCGTCGGTACCCGGCAAGCACGAAGCCGGCCCCTGCGTCGGCTGCGACACTTCGCCGGGACCGGGCTGTCCACCCGGCAGCGGCGCATCCGGCGGATCACCCTCGCCGCGGCCGCTCTGATGGTCGTGGTGGTGTGGCTGGTCACCAGCATCCCGGTCGCCGGGCTCATCGCCGGGCTGGCCGTCTGGGCGTTGCCGTGGATGTTCAGCGCCGGCGCGGAGGAACAACACGCGATCGCCTACCTGGAAGCTGTCGAAATCTGGACCCGGCGGCTGTCCGACCTGGTCCGGACCGGGCTTGGACTGAGTCAGGCCATCCTGGTCAGCACCCGCGACGCACCCCCGATCCTGGCTAACGACCTGCGGCTGCTGGAAGCCAACCTGCGCGCCGGGGTGCCGATCGGCACCGCCCTGGACCGGCTCGCCGACCGTCTCGCCGACCCGACCAGCGACGAGGTGATCGTGGCCCTGAGTTTGCACGCCGCCGACCGGGGCCAGCGGCTCGCCGACATCCTCGACAAGATCGTCGAGAGTGTGGCCCGGGAGATCTCGGTACGCCGCGAGGTGTGGGCCAGCCGCGCCGACCCGCGCCTGACCACGAAGATCATGACCTGTCTGGGCATCGCCGCGTTCACGATGCTGATCATCAACCCGCCCTATGCCCGCCCGTACAGCAGCCTCATCGGCCAGTGTGTGATGGCCGGCTGCACCGCAGCATTCGTTGCCTTGCTCGTCTGGATTCGCAAGCTGAGCACCACCGCGAAAGCACCCCGACTGCTGGCCGGCGGTGACCCGGCATGAACACCGGCCTGATCCCCGCCGTCATCTTCGGTGCCCTGATCGGCGCCGGCATCTACCTGAGCCTGCGCGGCGCGATCCCGGCCGCGCCGCGCCTCGACCTTGCCCTGCAACGGCTCTACGCGACCCCCTCGCGTCAGCCCGGCGACCAGGACGGGCCGATCGCCCGGTGGCTGGCCGCACGCGTCGGAGACCGGCTGCGGGTGCCCACCCAGGAACTCCGGCTGCTGGGCAAAAGCACCGAACGGTACGTCCTGGAGAAGATCGGGATGGCGGTCGTCGGTCTGCTGTTCGTACCGACCATGACGTTTCTGCTGTCGGTGATCGGCCTGCACCTACCGATCGTGGTACCACTGGCCGGGTCCCTGCTGTTAGCCTCCGGCTTCTTCTTCCTGGTCGACATCCTCATCCGGCAGCAGGCCGCCGAGGCCCGCGAGCAATTCAGCCGGGCCGTCGCCTCCTACCTGGACCTGGTCGCCCTTGAACGCTCCGCCGCGCACGGCCCGGTCGAATCCCTCGAACGTGCCGCCAAGGTAGGCACCGGCTGGGTCTTCGACCGCATCCGAGGCACCCTCGAGGCCGCCCGGATCGCCGGGATCCCGCCGTGGGACGGGCTCAGCAAGGTCGCCGCCGAAATCGGTGTACCCGCGCTCGGCGACGTCGGCGACATCATGCGCCTGTCCGGCAACGAAGGCGCCCAGGTCTACCAGACCCTGGTCGCGCGCAGCCAGTCACTGCGCGGGGCCCTGCGCGCCAAGGACCACGACCGCGCGAACACAGCCACCACCCTGCTCTACGTACCGACCAGCCTCATGGTTCTGGTCCTGTTCGCCCTGGTCGGCTACCCGTTCCTGAACCGGCTGGTCAGCTCATGACCGGCCAGACATCCGCCCCACCAGAAGGAGCCACCGATGCCCGAGATGATGCTGCTCTTGACCACCCTGATCCGGGCCCGTATGCAGAAGATGCGCCGCGACGACGGCTCGCTGTCAGTCGAACAGGTAGTCCTTGGCGTCGTGCTGCTGACGGTGGCCACAGCGATCGCGGCAGCGATCTTCGCCTTGGTCAACAAGAAACTCCCGTCGCTCGTCTGACCACCAGCGTGCCGCCGGCCGGTAGGCGGGCTCGTCGGCGGCACACGGCGCCCCTCTCCCGCGACGACGGCTCCGCCTCACTGGAGATCGTCGTGGTCATCCCGGCTGTGATGCTGCTGATGTTCCTGGCACTCCAGGTCGCGATGTACTCCTACGCCCGGTCGATCGCCCTGACCGCCGCGCAGGAAGGCCTGACCGCCGCCCGCGCCTACAACAGCAGTGCCGCCGCCGGGTCGGCCCGCGCCCAGGACTTCATCGCCCGGGCCGGCGGGGACTCGCTGACCGGCACCCGGGTGGCGGCCACCCGCAGCGCGACCCAGGCCAGCGTGACCGTCACCGGCCGCAGCCCGTCACTGCTGCCCGGCCTGCGGCTGACCGTGAGCCAGACCGCGGTCGGCCCGGTCGAAAGGTTCGTCGAGTGACCCGCCGGCCGCGGCTGCCGCGCGACGACGGGTCCGCCGCGCTGGAGACGGCCATCGTCGCGCCGGCGCTGATCCTGCTGCTGGTCCTCGCCGTGATCGGGATGCGCGTCGAAGTCGCCGGCGGCTCGATCGAGCAGGCCGCCCACGACGCGGCCCGCGCCGCCAGCCTCGAACGCACCAGCGGCCAGGCCAACGCCGCCGCGCTCGCCACCGCCCGGTCCAGCCTGCGCCGGCAAGGCCTCAACTGCAGCCCGGTCGTGGCCGTGGACACGTCCGGGTTTGCGGTGCCGGCCGGGCAGGTCGGCACCGTGCGCGTCACGATCAGCTGCACCGTCCGGTTCAGTGACGTCACCGCGCCCGGCATGCCCGGCTCCCGCAAGATCACCACCAGTTTCGTGTCCGTCATCGACGCCTACCGGGCCCGCACATGAGGATGATCTCGCGCCTATGGCAGCGCCTGCGCCGCGACGACGGGCAGGTGTCGCTGTTCGTGGCCGCCGCCGCGTTCGGGATCCTCGCCGCGATCGGGCTCGCCGTCGACGGCGGCGGCCGCATGCGCACCCTGCAACACGCCGACAACATCGCCGCCGAAGCCGCCCGGGCCGCCGGGCAGGCCATCGACCTCAACCGGGCCGCCGCCACCGGCGAAAAGGTCCTCGACCCGAGCGCAGCCGCCCGCGCCGGGCAGCAGTACCTGGCGGCCGCCGGCGTCACCGGCACGGTCACGATCAGCGCCGACCGGCAGCAGGTCACCGTGACCGTCCACGACCACTACAACACGGTCTTCCTCGGCATCCTCGGCTACGGCCGGCTCGCGGTCGAAGGCCACGGAGCCGCGCAGCTTCTCACCGGCTGACGGAGGGACACACCATGGCACGTCGCGCGTTACGCCGCAGCGGGCACATCATCACCGGGCTGGCAGCGCTGATCGGCCTGATCGGTATCGTCGCCGGCGCCCCGGCGGCGCTGCTGCTGCTCGGCGGCAACCCGCTGCCCGAGCACCTGCCGTCGCTCACCCAGATTGCTGAGCTGCTGGTCAGCCCGGACGACGGGTCGGCGTTCCTGACCGCGATCACCGTGCTCGGGTGGGCGGCGTGGGCGTGGTTCACCCTGCCGGTGCTGATCGAAGTCGTCGCCCGGCTGCGCGGCATCCGCACCCCGAAACTGCCCGCATTCGGCACCCCGCAAAAGATCGCCGCCGGCCTGGTGTCCGCGATCGGCCTGCTCGTGGCATCCCCGGCGGTGGCCGCGAGCGCTCCCGCCTACGCCGCGCCCGTGGTCACCACCCACACTCCGGCCGCGACCGTGCTCGCCGCCGATACGCACCAGGCCCCGCCCGCCGCAGCCGCCCCGCGCCCCGCCGTCGCGAGCCCGATCGTGTACACCGTGGCCCGCAACGACCAGCTGTCCGCGATCGCCGAACGCTTCCTCGGCGATGCCGACCGCTACCCGGAACTCGCGCACGCCAACCCCGGCCTGGAACGCCGCGACCACCGGTTCCCCGACCACATCGAGTGCGGCTGGCGCATCACGATGCCCGCCGGCGCGCACGACCGCGGCGCCCGCGACCACGCCCACGGCACCGCCTCGCACCCCCACCGCCAGGACGAAAAACGGGCCACGAACAGCACCGGCACACCGAACGCTCAGACGCCCCCGACCAGCAGCACGACGGGATCGGCCGGCCCGGCTACCGGCCCGGGCGCCACCGTGCCCAGCCCACCCGCACCGTCTCGCCCGGCAGCCGCCGCAAGCACCGCGCCGCCGGCCACCGCGAGCACCGCCCCGCCGGCCGCCGTGCCGTCGGCCACCACGACTCCGGCCAAGACGGCGAGTTCCGCCCCGGCAGAACGCCCCGCTCCGGCCGGCCCGTCGCGCGCGGCCACGGCGTCACCGGCGCCGTCGGCACCACAGCAGCCGGCTTCCGCCGACCAGGCAGCGGCGGCCCCGGCCAGCGACACTGATGACGACGCCGGGCAGGTCGTCACCACCGGCACCCTGGCCGGCGCGGGCATCCTGACCGCGCTGCTGCTGGGCGCTCTGTACCGGCGCCGCCGGATCCAGCGGCAGCATCGCCGACCCGGTAGGCGTCTGCCGCACCCGGCGCGCGGCGGCACCGAGCAGGTGATGCGCGCCGCCGAGCAGCCCGCCGACGTCGACCGGCTCGACGCCGCGCTGCGCAACCTCGCCGCCGGACTCACCGGCCGCGCCGCGCACGAGCTGCCGGACATCGCCGGCGCGTGGATCACCACCGGCCGCGGCACCGCGAACCAACCGCCCGCACCGGTGATCAGCCTCATCCTGACCCGGCCGTGCCCGAACCCGCCCGCACCGTGGACCGCCGACGGCACCGCCTGGACGCTGCCCGCCGACGCCGAGCTCGCCGAACCCGGCGACCACCTGACCCCACTGCCCGCCCTGGTGACCATCGGCTCACAACCCGGGCAGCACCTGCTGCTCGACCTGGAACGGCTCGGGCAGGTCAGCATCGTTGGCAGCAGCGACAACACCGCCGCGCTGCTGCGGTACCTGATCGTCGAACTGGCCTGCAACCGCTGGTCCGACGACGCCGAGATCGCCATCGCCGGATTCGGGCAGGACGAGGCAGAACTGCTCGCCGCGCTCAACCCCGACCGGATCCAGGCCACTGCGGCGCTCACCGCGGCGACCAGCCGGCTCCGCCGTCGCTGCACGGCCGTCACCGCCGCGCTGCACGCCGCCGGAGTCGGCGACACCCTGACCGGGCGCCTGACCGACAGCGGAGAGGCATGGGCGCCGCAGATCCTGCTCGCCGCCGACCCCGCCGACACCGACCGGACCGAGCTCGACGAACTCGGCCGGCAGCTGCACGACGCCGGCCGGTGCTCGGTCGCGACGGTAGTGGCCACCACCACGCTCGGCACGACGCCCGGCGGCGGGCACACCCTGGCCCTGCTCGACAACGGCGTCCTGCAGATCACCCTGGCTGACAATGGCGGTGCTCCGTACCTGGCCGCGACGGTCCGTGCGGCGGCGCTGCCCCGCACCGAGCTCGAACCGCTCGCCGAGATCATGACCCAGGCTCGCTTGGCGGCCGACGAACCGGTTCCGGCCGCACCGGAACCCGAACCGTGGGCGCAGGGCACCGACGCTGCCGGGAGCCTCCTGCCGCACCACTTGTTCGCCGCCGACCCGCAACCGCAGAAGTCTGAGCCGGACCTGGCAGCCCCGGTGCAAGAGCAGCAGGCGCAGGCGCAGCAGAGCGTCCCGGACGTCCAGGAAGTCCAGCCCAGCGCTTCCACCGCTGATCCGATCACCGCCGTCGTCCCGATCAGCGATCTGCCGCCGGCCCGCCGGGAGACTCCCGTGGTGCCGCGGCAGCGCCACCAGCTCACGGACCCCGACCTCGACGCCGACCTGCAGGCCTGGCACGAGCAAGACCCGAGCCGTCCCCTGATCAGCATCCTCGGGCCGGTCACCGTCACCGCGCCGGGCACCGAACCCGACCGGCGCCGCTTCTACGCCGAAATCGTGGTTCTGCTCGCCGGCAGAGGAGCCCGCGGTATCACCGGCGACCAGATCAGCGAAGCGTTGTGGCCTGACCAGCAGATCTCGCCGTCCTCGCGGCGGGTCGCGATCGCCCGCGTCCGCCGCTGGCTGGGAGAAGCCCCGAGCGGGCAGCTGTGGCTGCCCGACATGGGCTCCGACCGGGTGTATCGGCTCACCCCCGGCTACCTGCTGGACTGGCATTTGTTCCGCCGTGCCCGCGCCCGCGGCGAAAGCCAGGGCCCGGCCGGCATTACCTACCTGCGGGCCGCCCTCGAGCTGGTCCACGGAGTCCCGTTCGACGGCGCCGACAGGGCCTACGCGGTCGGTGCCCGCAACCCGTACGCCTGGCTGCCGTCCTCGGACCTGTATCCGGGACACATCGTGTCGGCAGTCGTCGACACTGCTCACCGGCTCGCCCAGATCTACCTGGACACCGCCGACTACACCAACGCGCGGTGGGCGATCCAGCAAGCCTGGGCCGCCGACCCGGACCGCGGCGACGACGGCCCCTGGCAGGATTTGATGCGCGTCGAGCACGCCGAAGGCAACATGGCCGAGCTGCGGAACCTGGTCGGAGAACTAATGCGCGCCCGGGACGCCGAGTACCCCGAAGACCTGGCACCGAGCACCTACACCTGGCTGCGCACGCTCGTACCGGACCTGCTCAACACCGGGACCTTCGCCGGATAGCCGACCTTCCGGGCAAAGCTGACAGAAGCCATTTCCGGCTCTTGAGCTGCCTTGTGGGCGCCCCTAAGCAGCGTCACCGTTAACAGAAACGTCAACTCAGCGGTCAACAGACCTCCTCCAATCTTGGCATCAGATGCGCCGATGGCGCGCCTGCCGCACATGTTTGGAGGAGAGCACCATGACCGCTCCTTTCCCGTCTCGCCCCGACCGCCTCCGCCTCGCACCCCCCGAACCCTCCACCGGGCCGACAACCCGGCCAGCCGCACCCACCGCAATCCGTGACGCGGGCCAGGAGGCACACCGAGCCGCGATCGCTCACCTGCAGGCCTGCGGGGAGGCCATGGACGCGGCAGAAGAGACCGGCAACCTCGATGCCGGCTCGCCCGCCGTCGGCCCGTACTGCGGATGCGGCGACTGCGACGTCCGGGAAACCCTCGCCGCCGCCTGGCCAATCCTGCTCGCCGACGCCGCCGCGATCGTGGACCGGGCCGGCCACACCAACGCAGCCGATCCT
>NZ_BOMH01000095.1 GCF_016862095.1 Actinoplanes cyaneus | reverse complement strand
CCCCCGACCTGCGCCGAGCCGCCGAGATCCTCCGCCCACCCGCCTGAGCGGCATGACCCGAACCCTTCGCAGCGTCCCGCGCCTTGAACTGCAGGCACGCGGAACTTGCGTGCAGGTTGGCGATGGCATCAGGTCGCGACGAAGCCGTTCTCCAGGTACACCGCCGTGCCGTCGGCCCGAGCGTCGAGCGCCGCACTGATCCGCCGGGCCAGCAACGGTGACAGCCGTTCGCCGGCCTCCTGCTCGGTGCACCATGCCCAGCTCCGCAGCTCTTCGATCGGCAAACGGATCTGGGCGGTCTGCTCCGGGGCCAGGGTTCCGCCGTCGAAGAGCATCATCAAACCTTCGGTGCGACCCTCACGCGGCGGCACCCAGTCGGTCACCAGAAGCCGGCCCGGACGGACTGAAAGGCCCAGTTCTTCTTCGAGCTCGCGGACGACCGCTGTCAACGGCGACTCGTCCACTTCGACCGCACCGCCCGGGATCTCCCAGCAGTCCGTATACGTCGGTTCGACCAGCAGCACCCGGCCCTGACCATCGGTCAGCAGCGCGCCCGCCCCCATCCGCTTGCGCGGGAGCGTAGCGGTGAAGTCTTCGGTCACCGGGCCAGGCTAACGGCACACCAGTCGCAAGCTCAGGACGGCAGCGACCGCACGGCGCGTGCCAGCACGCTCCGGCCGCGGGCGGTGGACTCCCGGACGGCGGCGGCGTCCGGGGCGGCGCCCGCGGCGATCAGCTCCAGCAGGTCGTTCTGCCGACCCAGGCAGACCTCGTCATAGGGCTCGGCCCCGGCGGTGAACCGCGCCGGCAGCGTCACGTCGAGGTGGGCATGCAGGTCGGCGAGGGTCCAGCCCGCTTCGGCGGCCCGCTCACCCGGCTCGATGCCGTCGTCGAGTGCCAGGTCCATGACGGTGGCAGCGAACCCGAGCACCTGCCGTCCTCGTCCTCGCGACCGGGACCGGGCTCGTCGTCCGGCAGGTAGGGCCGGATGATCGCTTGCAGTTCCCGCGAGGCCGGCGACGGCTCGAAGACGGAAACCGGCCCACAAGTCGTCGAGCAAATCCACCGGCACCTCGGTGACGCGCCGTCCCCGAACCAAACAACGGTGGACAAAACGGTCAAGCCGAAACGGACGACCGGGGATCTGCCGGGCACGGACCTGACCGCTTATTGAATAGGGCTCTCGAGGTCCGAGTATAAATTACTGCGACAATCCCTTCCAATCCCAACCCTGCAGCGAACCTCAAGCCCATGGGTCGACGAAATCAAGCACCCCCTCCTCGTAACTTCGGTCATTGCGCGTCCCGTCCACGGAGCCTTCGACCCAAGCAACACACTCTGGCCGGTCGCCGGTGTCCGTACGGCAGAACTCTTCCAGAGCAGCACGAATTTCAGCAATCGGGAGCACGCTTGCTCGATCAAAGAACACCGGGCACCCGGGTTCCGACACGATGCGAGGATCATAATCTGGTGGAACCGGATTGTCTGATACCCACACCGAATCATAAATGCCTCCCCGACGGGGGCCACTCTGGCTCATTCCCCACACTAGACCACCATATCCCGCCCCCCTATCTATCGAGACACAAAGAAAGTTATCAGGAGTTTTCTCTTCGTAGCCGTGCTGCCGATCTGCAAGGCAGAACCAAACCGGTCCCCCCGACAACCACAGCACCGCCGCCCCTTCTCCGCAATCACCGTAGGTGTCGCCTGTCAAGAACTTACCAACCATCTCCTCCTTTTCCTTCCAGGACTCAGCATGAGCCCACCCTTGCGCGTAAGTCGCATTAAGTATCAATTCCAACAACCTTCCGATCTCCGCGCCAGTCATTCACCGGAAAGTTCCGCCTCACCTCTAAGCGGGAACGGTTCAGCGTAGCCATTTCCGGGATGCCAAACATTGAGCACGGAACCCTTCGGCAAAATTGCAGGCACCGCTCTCCTGCACGAGTAGACTCCGCTGCATGGCCCTATTGGATAGTTGACTACAACATCAGCAGATTTTATCCCCCTATCCCGCATCGCCAGAGCTACGATCGGCTCAACATGCTTGGCAGTCGGATGAATCCCCGCCGACGGATTTCCGATATTCGGTGATTCACGTAAAATGCTATCAATTTCATTAGACCGGCCATGCGCTCCGCTGCGAAGTTGATTGCCAACCTTTTCTACGCCATTATTCGTTATGTTGATCACCTGGCCTTTTGTCGGGGTATCCTTTTGCCACGCCCCGAGCTCATCGCCGATGTCCTTAACCGATTTACAGCCACCGGGGCCAGGTTGAAGATTGTTATGGACAAGGACAGCAGTTCCGCCAGCCAACACATAGTACGTGTGGATGTTGTTGACCGTGAGGTCGTCCATCCACTTGAGGCCGGTCCACAGCTTGATCGCGGCGACGGTCTGGGTAGTTTCGCCGTCGGCGTTGCGGAGTTTGTCGCCGGCTTTCAGGTCCTTGGCTTCGGTCCATTCGCCGGTGGTGGCGTTCCAGAACGGGTGGTTCGCGGTCGCCTTGACCACGGTTGTCTCGCCGGTTTTGTCGTCCTTGACGGTGACGTCGGCGAAGTCGCTGTCCTGGTGATGGTGCAGAACGGAGACCGGCTCGCCCTCGGTCTGGCCGGTCTTCGGATCGGTGGCTAGGACCTTGTCGCCGAGTTGGACCTCGCCGATCTTCTTCGTCGAGCCGTCGGCCATCAGCACCTGGGTGGACGGGTCGAAGCTGTGACACCTCGTCCTAGCACCTGTGACTGCACCGATGATCGCGCCTGTCTTGGCCGCGTTAGCGGTCTGCGACCAGTTCACATGCCCGGTCGTGGCCAGCTGCTCGGCAGCATCGGAGATACCACCGCCGACGCCACCGCTGATCGCGCCCGAGATCATCTTCCCGGCCAAGCCGGCGCCGAGCTTGCACGCCGCGTACCCGGCGAGCTTCCCACCGATCGCGCCGCCGAGACCGCCGGTGACCAGACCGATCGTCGCGGACACCGCCGAGCTGGCCAGCGAGTTGCCCAGGTCGGACAGGCTGTGGATGTTGCCGGACGCGGCGTCCTTGATCAGGTTGATCGCGATGCCGGCGACCATGCCACCGACCGGGCCCAACGCGACCGACGCCGCAATCGTGGCCACCGTCGCAACGACCGCGATGATCTGTTTCTTGTGTTCCTTGACGTACTTGACGGTCTTCTTCGCCGCGTCGTGAACCTTCTTGGCCACCTTGGTCACGGCCCGGACCACGCGGTGTTTGAGCGCCGTACCCTTGCGTTTGGCCTCTTGATGCGCTTTGTAGGCCTTGTGGTGCTGCTCGCGTGACTTCTTCGCCGCCCGTTTACGGCCGTGCTCGGCCCACTTCGCCACACGCTTGAACCCGGTGTGCCGGGCTACCTTGGCCACCGCGCTGTAAGCCTTGGCCTTCACCGCGTAATAGGTGCTCGCCACCGAGTGATAGGCGTACGAGGCGTAGCTCGACGCGTACGACACTGCCTGCGAGGCGCACGAGGTCGCCGCGTGGTAGGCCGACGACGTCGCCGACGACACCGCGGACGCCGCGGACTTGGCCGCGCCCCACAGGCTCCAATGCCCGGTCGGGTCGGTGGTCGTCATCGGGTTCGCGCTGCCGTACTGGTACCGGTTCGCGTTGATCGAGTCCGGAACCGGGCTGTTCGCCATCGTGTCGCGGTTGTCGAACTGACCCGTGCCCGTGTTGTACCAGCGCGCGGCCATGTTGACCCGGCCGGTCGAGGTCTCGGTGTACTCCGACTGGTAGCCGAGGTTGCCGATCATCCCGCCGGTCTTCTGCACCGACCCGAGCGGGTCGTACACCGTCGACCCGGACAGGGCCGTACCGGTGGCGGTGAACTGACCCACCACATCGTCGTGCAGGTCGGTCCAGACGAGCCTGGTGTTACCGGCCGAGGCGGCACCGACAAGACCAGAGCCCGGATCACGTACGTACGTAGCACCGGAATCATCGCCGGCCAGATCGTTACCAGTACCGGTGTAGGAGAACCCGGCCTGCAACGCCCGCCCCAGCGCGTCGTAGCCGTAGGTCTGCGTCCCACCGCCGTACGACTGGGTGATCGTCTGATCGAACGCATCCGACGTCGTCGTGTAGGCCGCGTTCGGCCCGATCACGTTCTTCAGCGTGCCGCGTGGCGTGTAGCCGTAGCTGACCCCGGCCGAGTCCTTGGTCAGCCGGTTGCGCTCGTCGTAGGAGTAGGTCGTCGACCCGTTACCGGTCCGGTTACCCGACGCGTCATAGGTGTAGCCGATCGTCGTGGTGCCGTTGTCCCACGACGTCAGCCGGTCCGCCAGGTCGTACCCATAGGTGTTGCTGATCGTCGTACCACCGAAGTTGGTGGTCGTCTTCGACGTCTCGTTGCTGTTGGCGTCCCACCCATAATCGATCTTCGCGATCGACGTGCCACCCGACGACTCGCTGTGTGGGCCTGCTGGTCAGTCCGCTTTTCCCAGTACTTCCGGTATAACGATCCAAACCTTCGCCGCCTCTTCGGGGTTGTCGGCGAGGACAGTCACCTTCGGCCTCTCCGACGACACCGAATACCGGTACGAAAAGTCATCACCGACGACATCCGCCACCTCCAAGACCAGACTCGGTGTGGCCAGCTGTCCCGAGTACATCTGCACGACCCCTTCGGGCTTACCTTCCCGGGCGATCGTGACCACGACCTTGTCGATGTCCAGGTGAAGAACCGCGACAAGAACGCAACCCTCGTTCGCGGCGACCATCGAGAACGCGATGTCGAGGTCCGGAGTCGGGCTGCTCGATCCAACACCTTCGACCCGAAGGACACCCCACGGAACGCCGTGCTCAAACGAATCGATCGTCTCGATCATGGTTCGCCTCAGATGAGGGCCGTGTAGGAATTTATGTGGACCACCTTCCGGCGCCGCGTCCACCGCCCAGCCGTACGCCGATCACCCGATCGCCGCGCCGCGCATCGACCCCGAAGCCGCTCATCAACCCGTCCACCCAGCACGCGCCGAAGCGTAACGGTCGTGTCCAGATCGGCTCAGCGAGCCAGGTGATCAGTGAACGAGCACCAAAAGCCGCAGCGATCGCAAACACGCCCCTTGCGATATCTCGAAGCGTCCGCTCACGTCCAACGTCACACAGTCAGGCGCGACGGACTCCGTGGAGTGGCACACGACCTCGTTGCTCGAGGAAGCAGCCGTGGTACCCATGTTTTCCGTTCAGGACGTGACGGCCAGACGCGTCGTGGCGTGGGCCAACTCGCGGACGAAGCCGGGCGTCGGCCCGTGCCGGGCCCAGAGGCGCCGCTGCCGGTCGGCGCCGGTGCCCTCCCGGCGCAGGCGCTCGAACCCGGCGAGGACCTCACCCGTGTCCGGCCCCAGAAACGGCGTGATCTTGGCAAGGAGCCGCTCGGAGGCACGCAGCCGCCCACGCGCCGCCAGCTCGAGATCCGCCTCGACACGCTCCGCCGGCACCGGCACGATCTTCTCGCCGCGGCCCACGTCGTCGAGCGTCGCCTGCACCAGCGCCCGCACCACGCCGGTCAGCAGGACCGTGTCGGCGACGTCGAGGCAGGTGTCGCTCACCCGTACCTCGATGGTGGGGTATCGCGGGGAGAGCCGGGCCAGGAAGTAGACGCCGGCCGCGTCCATCGCCGTGCCCGCGTCGACGTGGTGCCGCACCGCGCGGTCGTAGTGGTCGGCGCTGGCCCAGATCTGCGGCGGACGGAAGGTCGGCCAGCGCAGCTGGGCCGGATACCGCGAGCTGGCCCATCCGGTGTCGGTCCCGGCCGCGAACGGCGAGTTGGCGGTGAGCGCGAGCAGCGCCGGCAGCCAGGGCCGCAGCCGGGTGAGCACCGCGGTCGCGAGCTCGCGATCCGGCACCCCGACGTGCACGTGACAGCCGCACTCCCCCATGGTGGTCGCCTCCGGGAAGCGCCGGGCCAGCTCCCGGTAGCGGTCGCCGTCGCTGAGCGCGCGCGCCGGCCCGCCGGGCAGGGGCATCACCCCGGCCGCGACCAGGTACGCCCCGGTCCGCTCGGCGGCGTCCGCGGCGATCAGCCGCAGCCGGGTCAGGTCCCGGCGCAGGTCCTGCAGGTCCTCGCAGACTCCGGTGGTCGTCTCCACCTGGTAGGACATCAGCTCGAGCTTGACCCGGCCGGGCGCCCGGGCCAGGCGGACCAGCGACGCCGCGGTCGGCGTGACCCGGCCGTCCGGCCCCAGCAGCAGGAACTCCTCTTCGACCCCGATGGTGAGCATGGCCTCATCCCTCCCGGATGACAGCGGTCATGGCAATCTTGTCGGGCAGTCCCTGGTGCCGGCGGTCGACGATCAGCCACAGGGCGCCGATCGGGAAGTAGGCCAGCAGCAGCGCCCGGACCAGCGCGGCGGGCCACCGCACCGGATGGCCGTCGGCGCGGACCACCCGGACGCCGAGCACGGCCATCCCGGGGGTGCGCCCGGCCAGGGTCCAGAACAGCGCGCAGTAGACGGCCAGCAGCGCCGGCAGCAGAACCAGGGACGACGACACGATCCAGGGGGCCGTGCCGCGCACCTCGGCGCCGGCGACCGCGGCGACCGTCCCGAGGACGGCCACCCCGGCACCGGCCAGCACCGCGACGGTGAGAGTGTCGATCAGGTACGCCAAGCTCCGGCTGACCAGCCCGGCGTACCCGCTCATGGAGCGTCGCCGCGCCCGGACATCCGCAGGGTGAGCCGGTCCACCACGCCGTCACCGGCGGCGGCCCCGGCCCGGACCCGGCCGACCGCCTCGCCGACGATGCTGTCCCGCTGGCCGCGGATCACGCCGCGGACCCGGTCCGGCTCGTTCTCCAGCAGGGTCAGGACCCGTTCGAACTGGGCGTCGACGACACGTCCCACGATCGGTGAGTGGGCCAGCCGCTCGACGGCCGCGTCCACCGCCCGCTGGGCGCCCCGCTTGCCGCGCTCGCGCTCCGCGGCGCCCCGTTCGGCGAGCACCGTCCAGCGGGCCCAGACCTCCGCGGCCGTACGCAGGCCTTGTCTATCGAAGCGTGCGCGGAAAGCGGACAGCTTGTCGGCGCTCTTCTCCCCGGCGCGGACCGCCGCGCCGATCGCGACGTCGCCGAGCTGGATCAATGCGATCATGACGGTCTCCCGGCCCGGCGCCGCAGCGCCGCCTTGCGGATCTCGGTGGGAACGACCACGGTGAGCGCGGCGGCCAGGCAGATCGCCCACTGCCCGAGGTCGAGGCTGACGGTGTGCAGGATCTTCTGGAACAGGCCCAGTTCGGTGGCCAGCACGATCGCGGCCAGCGACATGCCGCTGGTGATCAGGAACCGCCGGTCGCCGAACGTCTCCTGGCTGAAGACCGACCGGACGTCACTGCGGACGGTGAACGAGAAGAGCAGGTTCATCAGGGAGAACGCGGTCAGGCCCATGGTCCGGGCGACGTCGACGTCCTTGTCGCGCTCGGCGAACCAGAGCACGAGCAGCGTGACCGCGCCCATGAACACCCCGAGCAGGCCGAGCCAGCCCAGCAACCGGTTGGTCAGCAGCGGCTCGTCGGCGCGGCGCGGCGGCCGTTTCATGATGTCCGGTTCGGCGTTGCCGTAGCCGAGGCCGACCGACTGGAACACCTGCGTGGTGAAGTTCAGCCACAACGTCTGCAACGGCAGGAACGGCACCCCGGCGGCGATGTTGAAGATGCTGGCCGCGAGGAACGTGACGATCATGCCGGCGAGCACGCCCATCTGGAAGAAGATGTACTTCTTCAGGTTCGCGTAGAGCGACCGGCCCAGTTCCACCGCCTTGACGATGGTGGCGAAGTCGTCGTCGGTGAGGATCATCGCGGCGGCTTCCTTGCTCACCTCGGTGCCGGTGATTCCCATCGCGATCCCGATGTCGGCCTTCTTCAGCGCCGGCGCGTCGTTGACGCCGTCGCCGGTCATCGCGACGATGTGGCCGCGGCGCCGCAGCACCTCGACCAGGCGCACCTTGTGTTCCGGAGTGACCCGGGCGATCACGCCGATCCCGTCGATCTGCTGGTCGGCCTCGTCGTCGCTCATCGCGGCGAACTCGGCGCCGGTGATCGCGCGGCCGTGGATGCCGAGCTTGCCGGCGATCGCGGCGGCGGTGATCGCGTGGTCGCCGGTGATCATCCGGACCTGGATGCCGGCCGCGTGCGCCTGCTCGATCGCGCCCTTGGCCTGGGACCGGGGCGGGTCGACGATGCCGACCAGGGCGAGCGGTTCGAGATCGTGGAGCAGGTCGAGCAGGTCGCCCTCGACGGTGTCGACGTCGCACCGGGCGGTCGCCATGACGCGCAGCCCCTGGGCGGCCAGGCGATCGTTCTCGGCCAGGTAGCGCTCGTGCTGCTCCGCGCTGACGGCGCAGCGGGCAAGGATCTGGTCCGGCGCGCCCTTGACGAAGCAGCGGATCGTCCCGTCGGCCATCTCATGAAAGGACGCCATCATCTTGTACGCGGCGTCGAACGGCAGCTCGGCCACCCGGGGGTACTTCTCGCGCGTCGCCTGCGCGTCCAGTCCGCCCTTCTCGGCGAGCACGACCAGCGCGCCCTCGGTCGGGTCCCCGATCAGGTTCCCGTCGCTGACCACGGCGTCCGACGCCAGGATCATCGGCAGCAGGTACTCCTCCAGCGGCACGTCCGGCTCGCCCGCCACCCGCTTGATCGTGCCCTCGGTGGAGTAGCCGCCGCCCGAGACCACGTACCGCCGGCCCGGGATCGCCATCTCGGTCGCGGTCATCTGGTTCAGCGTCAGCGTCCCGGTCTTGTCCGAGTTGATCGCCGAGGTGGACCCGAGTGTCTCCGTCGAGCGCAGCCGTTTGACGATCGCGTTCGACTTCGCCAGCAACTGGGTGCCGAGCGACAGGATGGTGGTGACCACGGCCGGCAGCCCGGTCGGGATCGCCGAGACCGCGAACGCGACAGCGGCGGTGAACACCACGGTGAACTCGTTGCCGCGGGCCAGGTTGATCAGCACCGAGGCGAGCAGCGCGAACCCGGCGACGTACAGGATCTGGTTCGTCAGGCGGGCGAGCTGACGGGTCAGCGGCGTGTCCGCGTCCTTCTCGGTCTGCAACATCCCGGAGATGCGGCCGACCTCGGTGTTCATGCCGGTCGCGGTGACCAGCAGCTCACCGGAGCCGCGGGTGACGTTGGTGTTCATGTACGCCATGTCGGACCGGTCGCCCAGATCGGTGTCGACCTTGGTCAGGGGCTCGACGTTCTTCGCGACCGGAAGGCTCTCGCCGGTCAGCGCCGACTCCCCGATCTCCAGCGTGGCGGCGCGCAGCAGCCGCCCGTCCGCCGGGATCACGTCGCCGGCCTCGATCTGCACCACGTCGCCGGGGACGAGTTCCTCGGCGGGCAGCTCGGCGAGCGTGCCGTCGCGCCGCACCCGCGCCTTGACGATCATCATCTTCTGCAGCGCGTCGATCGCGGCCGCGGCCTTGCCCTCCTGGTGCAGGCCGAGCGCGGCGTTGAGCAGGGTCAGCGCGATCAGCATGACGCCGGTGCCCCACTGCTTCAACGGATAGAGGCTGCCCACGCCGGCGATCAGCAGCACGATCTGCATCGGATCGGCGAACTGCCGCGCGAACGCCCGCCACCACGGCTCACGCTTGGCCTGCGCGAACCGGTTGGGACCGTACTTGCCGCGGCGCTTGTCGGCCTCCGCGCTGCTCAGACCATGTTGCCTGTCGACATTCTCGACTTCGAGGGCTTCCGGTACGGACAGGGTGTGGAAGTCGGGTGTCTCCGGCGGAGTCGTCATCGTGGCCATCGGGCGCCCCTACCGGTACTGCGGCGGGTAGGGCCGCGGGGACGGCGGGCGGGTGTCCGTGCGCACCAGGCGGGTGGCGGTGCGGGCGGTCCCGGCGACCAGTGAGCCGATCGCGATCCCGATGATCATGTTCAGTCCCGCGGTGTAGAACTGCGCCGCGCGGCTCCCGTCGGTCACGAACGGCGCCAGCATCGCCGACACCGTGGCCAGGCCGACCACCCAGCCGAAGAACCGCATCGGCCGTGGTGTCGTCAGGATCAGCACGTGTACCAGCCCGGTCGCGATCAGCGCGGCGACGGCGGCGCCCAGCGCGTACCACCCGGTGCTCGCATCACCCCAGGCGCCCTGACCCTGGGGAGCGAGGACGTCGATGTCGAAGATCCCGCGCCCCAGCAGGATCCCGGCGACGGCGATCAGTGCCGCCACCGCCGCGGTGGCGCCGCCACCGGCCCAGAGCTTCCCGGCGTTGACGGTCGATTTCACAGGTTCGGCGGTCATGCGATTCTCCTCGCTCACGTGAGCTGCCGCGCCGAGAATCGCCGAGCGCCGCGACCGACGCCTCATCCAGCCGGGATGACTCTCCGGGCGAACACCTCCCGGCAGGCCTGCGCCCCGTGCTTCCCGACGCGACGCCTCGATATTGGCTGGCTGCGCGACCGGGGCTCGTGATTCGCTGCCGGACGTGAACGACGACCCGAGCGTCGAGGCGGTCTTCATCGGCGGGCTGACCTACCAGGTAGCAGATGGCCGCCGCCTCCTGCTCGACTGGACAGCGGCAACGAGGTCGCGCGCCTCATGGGCCCCCGCGCCACACCGGAATCGCTGATCACGGCAAGCCCGATCTGCCAGGTGCACGCGGGGTCTCCGCCATTCCTGCTCGCGCACGGCACAGCCGATCAGGTGGTCCGATTCGACCAGAGCGTCGCGTTTCGTGATGCACTTCTCTCTGCGGGGACCGAGGTCTGCTGGAAGCCGATCGAAGGCGCGCCACACGAGTGGGCTGATCTCCCCGGCCCCAGCGACGGCCCGGAGACCGCCGGCACTTTCGGCGCCCTGGTCC
Organism: Actinoplanes cyaneus; assembly: GCF_016862095.1. Lineage (GTDB taxonomy): Bacteria > Actinomycetota > Actinomycetes > Mycobacteriales > Micromonosporaceae > Actinoplanes > Actinoplanes cyaneus. The sequence goes on along the minus strand of NZ_BOMH01000095.1, from coordinate 15,786 downwards.
TGCCGTTCTTCCGCAGCCATCTTCAGTACGGCCACACAACGCGGCCTCAGCCCAGGGTGGCTGAGTGTTGATGTATCAGCGGTACCCCACCGGGCAGCGCCGACGCGCTGGAGCATTGGCCTCATCCGGCATTGACCAGCGGATACACTCGCGCAGTGGCGGAGTTCCGGTTGCGCGAATACACGTTCGGGCAACCGTTCGAGCCGGCGGTGCGGGAGCAAGTGATCGCCCTTTTCGGCCGCGTCTATTGCGCCTACCCGGATGACACCGCCCTGCTCAGCTGCGACCGCGTCAGATTCGTGGCCGTGGTCGGCGACCGGCTCGTCGGGCATGCGGCTTTCACCCGCCGAGGCCGTTATGCCGAGATCACCAGCCTGGCGGTCGACCCCGCATTCCGGGGCCGGGGAATCGGGGCCACCTTGGAGCGCGCGCGGCGCGAACGCGTGCGCGAACAGGGCCTCCTGGGATACATGAGTTGCCTGTGCGAGGACGCGTGGAGCCAGAAGTCCAAAGCCAACCTCGGCTTCGCCCCGGTCAGTATCAAATTCGGTCAGACGTACGGCAGGGTGAAGCCCGGCAAATACAGCTCGTTCCTCAAGTTCACCGAAGGGGAGCCGACGCCGGCGGCGATCGTCGACGAGGCAATCCTGACCAACGAGCACTACCCGTCCCGCCGAGTGATCTCCGACCGATGGGACACGCACGACGACGGCTGCTACGCCGAGTTGCTGGTCAGCCCCGAGCGTGCCGCCCGGCTGCTCGACGATCAGCGGTACTTCTACACCGGGATCGACCTGGACCCGCGCCGAGGAACCTGGCATCACTGCTTCCAACTCAAGAACGTCTGTTACTACGAAGGAGTGGCAGCCGAGCCGTACCTCGATCCCCGCTGGCCGGCCCGGCTCGCCGCCATGCATCACACCCTCGAGGCGGTCCTGAGCACCTGATCAGCCCACCAACTCCGATCAAGGGACCTGAGTACCAAGGCCACGCGAGAGACGATCCGGCTATGCCAAGGCACCCCTTTACTGTCATGCCGATGTGAGTGCGTTCAGCAAGGATCGTGGTCGTCGATTGATGGGCTGGCTCAAACTCCCTGAATGTCAATGTCGCATACATACAAAAACGCGGTGCGATAATCCGGAATGTCGAAGTAAATCGACTCGCCCGCATAGACAGCCAAGAGCAACCCTGGCCGGTGCCACCAATTGTTAGAGATTCCTTGGATAGATTCGACCGGATCCATAGAGTTCATGTCCAGCTTATCTACCTCTGCTCCGGTTAGCCGCGTAACGCTCTCAGCGTTCTCCAGAGCTGCATGCGCCAAGGCCACTGAGTCGACCCAGCCGTCGACACTGCCGTGCAGCGGCACCCATCTTCCATCGGCTCCGCCTGAAATGCCGAAAGTGCCATCAGAGCTGACCAGGAACGAGTACGGCACGGCAGTTCGCTGAGGGCCGGCTTCGAAGGCCCATCCGGGATCGGGGAGCCCGCTGACCTGCTCCGGGGATAACACCTGGAGCACGCCAGGACCAGCAGCGTCCTCCGGTAAATCACGTACCGCGGGAAGGGAAAGGCCACCCCACCGAGCATGATGCTGCGCAGCACGATCGATAAGGTTCAAAGGGATGCCAGCCTCTTGCCACAAGCGTCGCCATTGGGTATCCATCAGGACCTCATGCCGAGATCCGTGAACGGTAATGAAACGGCGCGTTCGTGCACTCAAGCCAATCGGCGGATCTATGAAATCTGGCACCCATGAAGACTACCGCGATCCGCGGGCCAGCCGACGCCACGGCCGACAGCCGACGGGCCGGACCGGCGTCTTGGCATGCCAATGTCGGGACACGGCGCGGCTCGTATCTAGAGCTCTACTCGCATGGCTTCGACCCAGCGGTTCGGTCGGCCTTCGTAGTGGTCTGTCAGTCGCGATTCGACGTGTTCTCTCGACCAACTGGCCTGCCGTTCGAGGCCGATACACTCTTCCCGTGGAACAAGCAGTCGTGTGGATACGCCTGGCTCAATAATCGAGCATGCGCCGTTGAAGACGTTCTGATGGAATATCGGAGGGATAGTAGGCAGGTTATGTTCGGGGAGTCGCACCACCATGGGACCCCAATATCCGTTGGAGTATGCGGCGCGGTCGACGCCGATGACGAACAGCGGTCGACCCGAACACAGGACGGGTATCTCGGCCGGTTCCGGATCGCGGTCGCATCCGTAGAAAGCTATGAAAGGCGCTCTTGCCGTCATGACGGCAAGAGCGCGATGCGCGCCCGCGGGCACCAGCAGAACGGACCCTGACTCGAATTGAATCCTCATGCGATCCTTCCTCAGCTTCGACACTGACATCTTCCAAGGGGCTAGCGATTAGGGGCTTCCTGGGTGCAGCGGCGCAGCTGGCGAGGGATTATGGCATTGAGACGCGACCAGATCGCGATGTACTGGTCTGCCGCCGATCGTGCGCGGGCCGCGTTCCGTTCTGTCGTCACTATCAAGACCGGCGCGAACACTTCGATAATCGTCCCGACTCCCACCGCGGGCGTGCCCTCGTGCATGGTGATCGACTGGCCTGGCTGCAGGCCGCGCCAATCAAGCGGCACCAGCGGCGCAAGACGGACGGAGCCGGTGGTTCCCGGAGCCAACTCCGGCGAATATTCCACCCACATGCGCGCCACCCGGAGATCCGGCTGTCCCGCCGCATTCCGCTGCCCGATATCCCAGAGGGGACGTAGAACCCCGGGACTCGGGATAGCGGCGGCCCGGCCGCCGTGCGATGGCGAGAACAACTGCAGCTCGGCACGGACGATCCCGTGGAGGCTCTCCCAGCGTCCCCAGCGTCCCCAGCGGCACCAAGTCGCGGTCTCGGTGAGCCACATCAGGTCAGCGGCCTCGATGAGCAGATCCCACCACTGAGCCGGCGGTCGCCATCTGTCGTACAGGTCAGCAAGGACGTCGAGCGCGATCTCCCATTCGTTGTGGTCGAGGTACTCTCGCGCGTCAGTGACCGTCCCACCAGCCTCGTTGACAGCGGTGGCCGGAACCATCTCGACGGCACGAGTCAGTAGGTCAGCGACATCCATAGCACGATTGTGGATCAGTGCGAAGGGCGCAGGAAAACAGCCTCAACAGCGCACTCACATGCCGCAATCCGCGCGCCGGCCGAGTCTGCCGCGAGAAGTGACCCGTAGGGGGCGACTGTCAGCGACGGTCGGTCGGCCTGAGTATCACGGCATACAGGTCACGGGGGCCGGGCTCGTGGACGTTGCCATCGGAGTCCCGCCCCAGCGGAGCGGAGTCGCCAGTGGCTGGGAAATACCAAGCCTCCTCCACGTCTGCCAGCGGAGAGCAGTCGTCTGCGTCGGCTCCGTCCCTGGCAAGGACAACGACAGCCTCGTCGGGCATGTCGGCCAGGGCTTCGCGCAGGTCGGCCACGGTGATCGTTCCGAGAACCAGCAGCGGGTCCACTCGGGTGTTTTGATCCCGTACGTAAGAGTTGTTCTCGGGGCTCATCGTATTCTCCGCTCGTCGTGAGGCTGCAATGATGGGCGACTTGCGGGCCGAAGATGCAGGACTTCGGTGACGCGGTCAGCCATTTCCCCAGTCTGAGCGCGGGACATTGCCCTGCCCACGAAAGCCACACTCACATGCCGCCGAGCGGGCGCGCCGGGCTACCGGTCTCGACGCCTTCTCATCCGCTCTCGCTCCTGAGCCACTCCCCACCGCGGTGACCGGGAGGCGCATGCGCTAAGTGAGTCACACCGAACCAGTGGTGGACAGCCGCGAGCGAGCGATCCCACCGGTCACCTCGACCAAGCCTGGCCGGGCCGCGGTCGTACTTCAATGAACAAGTAGCCGCGAGTCGCGGCGCACTGAGCGACTGGGCTCGGGTGGCAGGGCCTCGGGGACGGCGAAGCCTGGGGTCGATCTCCGGAGAACCCGGAGGACACCACGGTGCCGACGGGTCAAGCTTGGGTTCCTCATCCGCGAGTACGAGGACGGAAGTACCTATGACCGATCAGGGTTTCAGTCACTTCGCCAACACGCGACCGAGCCACCGCCGCTGGCGGATCATCGGCGTCGCTGAGTCCGTCAACGATCCCGGCGTGCAATCGGTCGAGATCTTCCAGGGCCCGGATCTCAGCGAGCCGTGCCTGACGCTGCTGCCGGAGGATGTGCCGCAGTTCGTGGCCGGCCTCATCGCGACGGTCATGCCGGGCGATTTGACTGCGGAGGATGACTGAGCTCCGCTAGTGGCGCGTCGCGGAGCATCGACCCTAGAACCGCCTTCGCCTCACGGATTGACACGAGTCGCTGCCGCTGTCCGCGCTTGGGCCGGTCGCCGTCACGACCGGTGGTCGGCTGTGACGGCCTGGTGCCCTGTCGTGCCGAGGTGCGGATGCTGTCATCCGCCTGGAACGACGCGGGATCGGGCCGTCCGCGTTGTGGCCGTAACGGCTCGGGTAGCGACCGGGGCGGCGAGCGCGTCCGGCCCGGAGCCGGTAGCCGTAGGGTGTCGGCATGGTTGATCGATCACTGACCTTGATGGCGGTACACGCCCATCCCGACGACGAAGCATCCAGCACCGGCGGGGTCCTCGCCCGCTGTGCTGCGGAGGGGATCACGACAGTGCTCGTGACGTGCACCGACGGGCGTTGCGGGGACGGGCCGGGCGGGGTCAAGCCGGGCGCGCCGGGGCACGATCCGGTGGCGGTGGCCGCGATGCGTCGCGAGGAGCTCGAGGCGAGCTGCGCGGCGCTCAAGGTCACGCACCTGGAACTGCTCGGCTACGCCGACTCCGGGATGATGGGGTGGCCGACCAACGACGCACCCGGCTCGTTCTGGGGTGTGCCGGTCGCCGAGGCGGCAGACCGGCTCGCCGTACTCATCCGGCGGTACCAGCCCGATGTCGTCGTCACCTACGACGAGAACGGCTTCTACGGCCATCCCGACCACATCCAGGCGCACCGCGTCACCATGGCCGCGGTCGCGCTGACCGGCGTGCCGGCCAAGGTGTACTGGACGACCGTGCCGCACTCGGGGATGGCCGCGCTCGGCGAGGCGCTGCGCGAGCTGGGGGTCGACTGGGCGGAGGCCGAGATGACCGAGGACGCCCCACCCCCGGAGATCGGCGTGCCGGATGCGGAGATCACCACCTGGGTGGACACCCGGGCGTTCGGCGCCCAGAAGTACGACGCACTCGCGGAGCACGCCAGCCAGAGCGAGAACATCGAGTTCCTGCGCATGGGCAAGGAGCGCTTCACCGACCTGATGGGGGTCGAGACATTCCTGCGGGTGCGCGACACCACCGGCGCGCCGCTACCCGAGGACGATCTGTTCGCTGGACTGCGCTGAGCCGTCCGACCGCCGGGCGGATACAACACGGTGGCGACCAGCCAGCGGGGTCGGCACGGAAGCAGGGCCGGGAGTGAGCTGGTCGAGCGGTGAGGTCAGTCGCGCGGGACGGCGGACCAACGCCGTTCGATGGTGACCAGGGTGCCGGTCGTGGTGGTGGTGACGTGCACGTCGCCGTAGGCGTTCATCAGGATGGCGCCGCGGCCTCGGTCACGGGCCGGCGGCCGGGCGCGCCAGTCGCCGAAGTCCTCGACCTCGATGCGCACCAGGTCGCCGTCGGCGCGCAGCCGTACGCAGATCTCCGGCCGGCGTGGACGCTGCGCGTGCTCGACCGCGTTGTTGATCGCCTCGGTCGCGGCCACCTGCAGGTCGTAGAGCAGGTCGGGGTCGACGCCCTCGAGGTCCAGCGCCGTTCGCAGGTCACGGCGCGCCGCCGCGGACGCGCCCGAGTCGAGTGGGTACGTCCACGCCAGGTCGAGCAGGGGCAGGGCCGGGCCGTCCGGGGCGGGCACGGGGGCGCGCCGGCGCACGGCGATCACGGCGAGGTCCTCGTGCGGGGCGGGGACCGCGGCGAGAGCGGCGTCGACGGTCGGTTCGCGCTGGAGCTGGTCGAGCACGAGAGGGCTGCCGTGCAGGAGAAGCTGTCCCCCGTACGGCAAATTGTCATGATTCTGGGGGTAGATCGTCTCCCCGCCGGAGCCGAGCGGCGGCGCTGCCTCGCCGGTGAGCGGCCGGGTCTGTTCGCCCGGCGCGGAGTACAGCGGCGTCGAATGACCGGCGCTGCACCAGGTGATCGCGCCCGTACCGGGGTCGACGGCGACCACAAGGAGACTCATCGGGTACGGCAGTCGCGCCGAACCGATCAGGGCGGCGGCCTCACCGACGAGGCGCGCGGGAGCCGGGCTCGCCGTGACGTGTGCGCGGACCGCGGCGCGCAGCAGCTCACCGGCCATCACCGCGCCCGGGCCGTCACCGGCGACGTGGCCGGCGCTGATCAGCAGAGTCCCGTCCGGCGCCGTCACCGCGTCGTACCAGCCGCCGTCGGCCACCTCGACAACGGCGGGCAGCAACTCCCATCCCTCCGGAGCCGGGAGCTCCTGCGGCAGCAGGCTCTGTCGCAGATCGTCCGGCTGGTGCCCGTCCTGCCCTGGCTGCCAGTCACGGCGGATCAGCAACGCCAGCACACCGGCGAGCGCGGCAAGCAGGTCCCGGGCCCGCGGGTCCGGCGGATGCCGGGGATCGGCAACGACAGCGATCTCGCCGGCCACGGACCCGTCGGGCAGTTCGATCGCGGCCCGGATCGTCTCGCCCGGCACCGTGCCCGCGTCGGCGGGGTCGCCGAAACGCAGCGGTGGCCGGGTCCCGTCACCGTGCAGCACCGTCTCGGCCGCCCGGCCGCCGAGCAGCGCCCGGGCATAACCGGTGGCGATGCGGAACGGCTCCTCCAGAGCACGGCCGGCCGCGATCACCGAAGCGACGTCGGCGACCACCGGAGACGGCCGGCTCCCGGATGCCCGGGTGGCAGACAGATCGAGCATGTTGCGTACGCGGGCAATCAGCTCGGTGGCCCCGAACGGTTTGACGACGTAGTCGTCGGCGCCCGCGTCGAGCCCCTCGACGCCGGACTCCTGCCCGGCCCGCGCCGACAGCATCAGGATCGGCAGGCCCGCGGTGGCCTCGTCCGCGCGCAGCGCCCGGACCAGCGCGAAACCGTCCATGCGCGGCATCATCACGTCGCTGATCAGCAGCTCCGGCCGTCCGCGGCGGACCGCTCGGAGCGCGGCCTCGCCGTCGGCCACGGTTTCGACCCGCCAGCCCTGCGCGGTCAGCAACCGGCTCAGGTAGGCGCGCATGTCGCTGTTGTCGTCGGCGACCAGGATGCGACGCCCGCCCGTGGCGGGTGCCTCGGTCACGTCGTCGGTCCACCCGGCTGCCTCACTGGCCGCGGCCTCGGCGGCGGCCTCGGCGGCGGCCAGCCGGTCCGGGGCGGCCTCCCAGTCCGCGGCCCCGGCCGGCGCCAGCGCGGCCCACGGCACCGCGACGGTGAAGGTCGCGCCTTTGCCCGGTTCGCTGTCGACGGTGACGTCGCCGCCGAGCAACCTGGTCAGCTCGCGCACCAGGGCCAGGCCGATGCCGGTGCCCTCGTGGCTGCGGGAGCGGGCCTCGCGGACCCGGTGGAAGCGGTCGAAGAGCCGGGGCAGCTCGGCGGCGTCGATGCCGATGCCGGTGTCCGCGACGGTCAGCCGGACCGCCGTGTCGTCCGAGGCCAGGCCGACCCGGATCGTGCCGACGAAGGTGAACTTCAGCGCGTTGGAAAGCAGGTTGGTGACGATCTTCTCCCACAGCTCCGGGTCCACGGCGACCCGCTGTGGCAGTGGCGGGCAGTCCACCACCAGGCGCAGCCCGGTCCGCTCGACCGCCGCCCGGAACACCCCGGCCAGCTCAGCGGTGAATCGGGCCAGGTCCAGCACGCGCGGCGCCGGACGCGCCGCACCCGCCTCGATCCCGGCGAACGTCAGCAGCTCGTTGACCAGCGTGAGCAGGCGCCCGGCGTTGCGCCACGCGGTGTCCACCCGCGCGTGCTGGGTCGGCCCCAGCGGCTCGGCCCGGTCGGCGAGAGCGTCTCCGAGCGGTCCCAGCATCAGGGTCAGCGGCGTACGGAACTCGTGGCTGATGTTGGTGAAGAAGTCCGTCTTCGCCCGGTCGAGCTCGGCCAGCGCGGCCGCCCGGTCCCGTTCCTCCTGGTAGGCCCGGGCGTTCCGGATGGCGACCGCGGCCTGCTGCGCCAGCAACTGCAGGAACGATCGGTACGTCTCGTCCAGGGCCCGGCTCGGGCTCAGCCCGGTCAGCAGCACCCCGATCGGCTGGGACCGGTCCGCTGACGGCAGCGGCTGGGCCACGGCTGTCCGGACCGGGTCGTGCCATGGGCCACCGGTGAGCGTGAGGCGGTCGGCCACGTCGCCGAGCTCGGCCACGACGGCGCCGGCCGCCGCGCGCAGCCGCCACGGGTCCTCCCCCGCGCCGTCCAGCGTGATCTGTTCCGGCAGCGCCGCGTCCACTCCGCCGACCGTGGCGCTGCGGCGCAACACCATGCCCTCGCGCAGGTAGACGGCGGCGAACGGCACGTCGAGCGGGTGCTCGGCGATGACCTCGCAGAGCTGGGCGCAGGTCCCGTCGACGCTCACCGGCCTACCGGCCGTGGGCAGCGCGAGGTCGCGCAGCAGCCGCAGTCGCCGCTCACCGACGACCTGGTCGGTGACCTCGCTGCAGACGGTCAGCACGCCGACCGTGGTGCCGTCGTCGTCGCGCACCGGGGCGTGCGAGACGCTGAAGTACGCCTCCTCGGGGTAACCGGATCGTTCCAGCAGCAACTGCAGGGCCGGCACCCAGCTGGCGACGCCGGTGGCCGTCGCCTCCTCGATCAGCGGCGCCAGCACGTCCCAGCCCTCGGCCAGCGTGATCCGCACGTCCAGCCCCAGGGCGGCCGGATGTTTGTCGCCGATCAGGGTCGAGTACGCGTCGTTGTACAACTGGGTCAGGTTCGGCCCCCAGAGCAACAGCATCGGGTAGCGCGAGGACAGCACGGTCCGTACTGCGGCGCGCAGGGTCGGCGACCAGGTGCTCACCGGGCCCAGGTCGGTGGCCGACCAGTCCAGGCGGGCCATCAGGCGCCCGGTCTCACCACCGGAGGCGAACACCGCGTCCGACGATGTCATGGAACCCCGACCACCACTCACCTGTCGCCCATCCCGTCACGGCAGTTCACCGGTGCCCGGCGAACGACGAACGTGCCGTACCCGGTCGACGACTCTCGCACACCACCCTGCGGGGTGTGACGCACGGGGTCATGGCCGGTGTCACCGGCAAACGGGAGTCTGCATCGGCTCACCGGAACAGGCGGTTCAGCTGGGCGTCGATCAGGGCGAGGGCGTCGTCCGGCTGGTACAGGCCGATCAGGATGGGGCCGACCAGTCCCTGGGTGAGGAAGTACAGGGCGGGCGCTTCGGCGTCGGGGTCGATGCCGTCGCGCAGCTCGCCGAGGCGGGCGGCCTCGCGGAAGCTCGCGACCGTCACCGTCAGGATCCGGCTGTACCCGTCGCGCAGCTGCCGCGCGTACTCCGGGGTGACCGTGGCCGCGGAGAAGAAGGCGATGTTCACGCACGCCTCCTCACGGCCGGGCCCGTCGACCGGGAGCATCACGGCGGTGGCCGCGCGGATGAGCTCGCGGCGGCTGGGCTGGTTGCCCGGCCCGTGCAGCGCGGCGAGGGTCGCCTGGAGCCGGGCGTTCACCCGGTCGCGCATCTGGGCCAGGGCGAACAGCAGCATCTGCTGCTTGGCCGGGAAGTAGTGCTGCACCGTGCCCATCGAGACCCCCGCCTGCACGGCGACGTCGCGCAGGCTCACCGCCTCCCACCCGCGGGTGCCGATGACGGCGAAGACCGCCTCGGCCAGCAGTTGCCGGCGCTGCTCATGGTCGACCTGTTTCGGCACGCCGCAAATCTATCCCATGCGAGTGCATTGCCATCACCAGCCGTACACCGTTACGATGCAGTCGCATTAAAAAACAGGAGGCGGGCATGGGCATCGAGTACGCCACCAACGGCGACGTCAGCATCGCCTACGAGACCTTCGGCACCGGCGGTGAGCCGTTGCTGCTGGTCCTGGGAATCGACTACCAGATGGTCTGGTGGAACGACGCGTTCTGCCGGCGCCTGGTCGACGCCGGTTTCCACGTGGCCCGGTACGACAACCGGGACACCGGCCTGTCGACGCACTTCCCCCACCAGGCGGCCGGCAGCCCGTGGAAGGTGCTGGCCCGGGCGCCCTACACGATGGCCGACATGGCCGGCGACGGTCTGGCGGTGATGGACGCGCTCGGCTGGTCCGCCGCACACGTTCTCGGCGGTACGTCGGCGATCGCGCAGGCCATGGCGCTGCTGCACCCGCAACGGGTCCGTGGCCTCACCCTCTGCATGAGCATGCCGGCGACCGCAGGACCGTTGCGGGCCCTGAGGTATCTGAAGTTCGGCGTCTTCAAGGAGATTCGTAAGCTGCCCAGGCCGGTCACGCCGCAGGAGCACGTCGAGTATCTGGTCGCGACGTACCGGTTGCAGGCCTCCCCCGGGTACCCGTTCCCCGAGGAGTGGGTCCGCGAGGTGGCGGCGCTGAGCCACCATCGCGCGCCGCACGATCCCCGCACGACGCAACGGCACCTCGCCGCGGGCCGGGCCACGAGGTTGCCGCCGCTGTCCGGGATCACCGCGCCCACCCTGGTCGTCTCGGGCGCCGAGGACCCGATGGTCAAACCGAGCGGCGGTCGTGACCTGGCCGCGCAGATCCCCGGCGCGCAGTTCGTCGAGTACCCGGGCGTCGGCCACGACCTGCCCGAGGGCATCTGGGACGACGTGATCGCCCGCATGCCCCGCACCGCCGCCATCACCTGAACGACCGCACCGTCAGCTCAACTTGCCGTTCAACCTCCGCCGCCGGCCCGGCGTCGCTCCGGACCAGCTCAATGCGTCACCACCGCCAACTACGGCGGGTGCCGGCGGCGACGTACGGCCACCCTCCGCGTCGCCGGCGGGCTCTGCTGACGCGCCCCGCGATCGTTGTTGCCAGTCAGCCGCCGGCCTCGAACCATCGTGGTGCCAGCAGGCCGAACGGCCGCGTGATCTGCACATGTGGGGCAACCCGACGCAATGCACTGAGGAACGGCCACACGTCATGGACCCCGGCGACGTGAACCCGCCGGCCATCGGTCAGCACCACGGTCGTGTAATTCTTCGGATGCGGCACCACCTCACTCACCTCCGCCAGCGGCGCGCTGCCGCTACGCAACACCGCACGCCAGTGCAGCCGCGAATCCACGATCCGCAGCCGGTACGCGATCCGGAACAGCGCCAGGTACCCGTACACAGCGCCGACGATCAGACCCAGTGGCACGAACGCGATCCGCTGCCACACCTGATCCGTGCCGAACAACCCGGCCGCTCCAGCCACGCCGAGCACCACCGGCGCGATGAACGCGCCGAGGACCGCCGCCGTACGCTCGAGCGCGCCGCCGAAGGTGTACGACGTCGCGAAGTGATCGCCATCCATACGCCATGCAATGCCCACGGCACCGCCGCCCGCAAACTCAGCGGCATGAGAGTGGGCTTGACCCGTTTTGACGGACAGGGTCGATGAGTTGATCTTCAGGCTACCTTGAGGGCGGTAGCAGGCTGATGACGCTGCCGCCTTCGTAGGCGGCTGGACTGAGGTAGCCGAGGCTGGAGTGCCGGCGCCGGGTGTTGTACCAGCCTTCGATGTACTCGAATATCGCCTGGTGAGCTGTCTTGCGGGTGGGCCATGCCTGCCGGTGGATCAGCTCGGTCTTGATCGTGGCGAAGAACGACTCGGCGACCGCGTTGTCCCAGCACTGACCTCGTCGGCCCACACTCAAGCGCACGCCGTGCCGCTTCGCGAGACGGGCGTGCTGGGCGCTGGTGTACTGGCAGCCGCGGTCGGAGTGGAAGACCAGGCCGTCCGCGGGCCGGCGCCGGGCGAGGGCGTCGGACAGCGCGGCGTCGACCAGGTCGGTGCGCAGGTGCTCGGCGACGGCCCAGCCCACGACCCGGCGTGAGGCCAGATCGATGACGGTGGCCAGGTAGAGCCAGCCCTCCCACGTGTTGATGTAGGTGATGTCGCCGCACCAGCGGGTGTCGACCGCTGCCGCGTCCACGGCGAAGTCGCGGTCGACCAGGTCGGGGCGGGTGCCGGCGTGCGGGTCCGCGATGGTGGTGGTCTTCCAGCGGCGCGGGTTCTTGCCGCGGATCCCCGCCTGCCGCATCCGGCGGGCGATGCGTTTGCGGCCGTGCCGCAGCCCGGCCGCGGCCAGCTCGGCGTGGATCCGCGGCGCTCCGTAGGTGCCGTTCGACGCCGTATGCACCGCGATGATCTGCTTGGTCAGCTGCTCGTCGACCCGGTCGCGGGTGGACTGCTCGCCGCGGGCGTGCTGGTAGTAGGCGGACCGGGAGACCTGAAGCAGCTCGCACGCACGCTTGACGTTGTGCTTACCGGCGTGCTCCGCCTCGATGAACGGATACACGTTCACCGGGTCTGCCTCGCGAAGAAAGCCGTCGCCCGCTTGAGGATGTCGACGTCCTGCTGCAACCTGCGGTTCTCTGCTCGCAGCCGGGCCAGCTCGGCTCGTTCGTCGCTGGCGAGTCCGTCTGTCCGGGTGCCGGCGTCGAGTTCGGCCTGCTTGACCCAGGACCGCACCGCCGTCTCGGTCAGGTCGAAATCCCTCGCGACCTGCCTGACCGTGCGGTCACCACGCTGACACAACTCCACGATCTCGGCCTTGAACTCGGGCGTGAACGCCCGCCGCGGCCTCGATCGCTTCTTACCCACGCTCTCCATGATGCTGGACATCCTCCCGGAGACCCCAGGTCCCCTGATCTGAATGTCCGTCAAAACGGGGCAGGCCCAGGACGTATCCGGCGCCGCCGGTGTTCTACTCGCTGAACTCGGTCACGGAAAGCGCCTTGTCCAGTCGGCCGGCGGCGAGGTCGTCTTGCCGGATCACGAAACTCCCGTAATAGAACTCGTCGGCTGCGGGAAAGCGGGCGAGCGACACCCACTCACTCGTCAGCTGATGCATCTCCTTCTCCAGGTGGGAATACCACTTCGCGATCGGGATGACGATCTCGCCGGTCTTCTCGCGCCAGGCCAGGGTCTGCTCCGCGATACCCCTGATCACCTCCTCGTCGGCGTACCCGCCGATGTAGGCGCTGGCGAGCCTGTCGAAGGGCGGCCAGAGATCGTCGGCCAGAGCACGCAGTTCGTCCAGGTGCGGTAGGTCGCGTTCGAGGTCACGGGCCAACTGCTGCTGGAAGGGCGACAGATCGTCCTCGTCCTCTTCCTCCTCATCCCCGTCCGCCCCGAACCAATCGGGGTACTCCGGGCGCAGCGTGGCGTGGACGTCGTACTGGTCGCCGGTGGTCGGGGAGTCGGTGGATCCTGCCGCCACCTCGGTATCGGTGCCGGGCGGCACATACACGACTCGCCCATAATTCTGCTCCCCGGCGGCCAGGTGATCCTGCTCGTGTTCCAGGAAGAACAGCAACGAGCCGTCTGCCGGCAGGCTGAAGCCGTCGATTCTGGGCAGCGCCGCGCAGTCAACCGAGAAGATGAACGGCAGCAGGGTGACCCCAGCGGACGGCCAGTCCATGCCTACTGGCAGCCGGGGCAACCCACCGAACTGCCCGACCGGAACACCGCCGGAGCCTCCGCTCAACCGGATCGACAAACGGAGGTGCTGGAGGAACCGGCTGGCCTCGTCGTCCGGGATGCCGGATGCGAGCGCTGCACGACGAAACCGCCCTTGATGATCCATCGCGGCATGATGCCACGAAGGCGACAACGGCCAGAGGGCGAGCCCGGCGACCGGGTGCCCCATGGCCCGCACGCGCTGTCGTCGGCATCGCTGCCGCCGTGATCGGGTGCGTGCACATCGGCAAATCCGTAAACGTGATCATGGATCGGGCGATCGGTCTCGACTGCGGTCAGTGGCTGCGAGTCTGGCGGATGTTCCGCTGATGAGGGAGCAGCGCGGTAGTAAGAATGCCCTGTTGGACTGTCGGCGGTCGCTCTTGTGGCTCCCGCGCTTGCTCCCACCGGGCGTCTTGCCGAGGTTCTGCGGGGAGCAGGCCTTCCGGGCTTGGCCAGCCCTCGGACGTGGGCCGAGGTGCTGCCTGAAGGGGAGCAGCGGAGACCCTCCCGGCGGGCGTGTTTATGCTGCTCAATGGCTGTTCTTGTTGGTTGCAGGGAGCGCCGTGGCGATGAATTCGGCGTTTCTGGCGGGGGTCGTGCGGCGCTGCTCCCCAAACCGGGTGATCGGCGGTGAGCAGACGGGGTGGTCACAGGCGGCGCTGAATGGCGTCGAACAGCGTTCAGTGACGTCGGGTAGCTTCGTCTGACCAGGGCTGATTTGAGTTTTGCCTGGTCAGCGGGCTGGACGGACCACTTTCACACAGGAGCGCTCCACGAATAGCGTCGAAGAGCAGGTTTGTGCAGCTCAACAGCGCTGTACAGCGTGACCTCCTTACTGCGTCTGCACCCATGACCTCTCCCTCGCTCTCGGAGTGCTCTCCCGAGTGCTCCGTCGAGCGTTCGGGTGCCGGCTGACCACTTTCTGAGCGACGGGAGAGCTCAGAGCGGTCGGTAGAGGGTTGTATGGCGCACTGCGATGTGGCCCGGAGGGCGGATGTTGGTGCACTCTGGGACCCGGATACTCAGGCGATCTACCGGCGAAAAGTCGCTGCGTCGGTCCGGCTCAAACTGAGTCTCCCGGCTGCCACCGCGCCGTCGGCCAGACCTGTCCCACCGCCCGGAACAGTCGGGTGAGCATGAGATGAGCCGCGAGGGTGCACCAGCCGAGATCACAGTGATTATGGCAGTCTTGCCGAGGCGGTTCTGACAATTGGAGGCGACGATATGGCCGGCTGGTCGGCGATGGCGGGCACCCACCAGTTCGTCGTGCCTGACGACGAGCACGCTCACGAGTTGGCTCAAGCCTTGGCGTCGCACGGTTTCGCCTATGTCTCGGGCCGGCCCTCGCCTCGTAGCGGATGGATGGTGAGCGCCATCGATGAAGGGCCGTATCCGGTCGACGTGACCGGACATCGGATGATTGACGCGGTCGGGCGCGCCGCTGCCGTCATCGCCCGCCAGTACGGCGGCTACCCGGAAGGCGGCAGTCGCTGCGACGTGAGCATGGTGCAGATCCTCCGCGGTCCCGACGCGCCGATCGTGTGCACCAATCCCGGCACACGGCCCCCGATGCCCAGCATCGTGGTCGTCGACCCACCACCACCCGCACCGCTGGCCCTGACTCCCGACCATGCTGAGGACACGCCCATCGATTTGTCTGGCCTGGACGAGATTCCATGGACAGAGCTCAGCCACGCCCACGGCAGCGCGGAGGACATCCCCGACTTGTTGCGGGCATTGGCGGACCCTTTCGGCGACTGGGACCAGACCTTGGACGAGTTGTTCGGGGACGACCTGCTGCATCAGGGAACCTGCTACTCGGCCACTCCGCCCTCGCTGCCGTTTCTCGCGCGCATGATCGCTTCTGGGGCGCTGCCCGCCAAACAACGGCTCGATCTCTACGTATGGTTGCTGGTCGCCGCTGACCGATGGGCTCACGGACTGCTCGCCGACGCAGACCGGGCCGCAGCCGAGGGCCGTCCGCCCCAACCAGCAGCCTGGAGCCTGGACGTCCGCTTCACCGTTGACGAGCAGGTGCCGACGTTGCTCACACGCTGGGATACGGAGCCACCCGCGGTGAGATTCGTGCTGGCCTGCCTGGCTGCCCTGTTTCCTCACCACGGGCATCAGATCGGCGATCGGATCACCGGCATGGCGCAAGAGCTCGACGGCACCCAA
>NZ_BOMH01000094.1 GCF_016862095.1 Actinoplanes cyaneus | reverse complement strand
TCGCCGCCGCGACGGACATCGTCGCTTGGGAAGAGAGCCACGAGCCCGACTGGCTGAACGCACCCGATCTGGCCGTCGCCGTCAAGACGGGACACGTCCTCGCCGAAGGAGCACTGCGTGCTCTCAGCAACACCGATTAGGTCAATACGTCAGCTTCGAACCAGGCCAGCCCAGTCCCACCACTAACCGCATAGAGGGCAGTATGCGTCCGTTGGGGCAACGGTCGCGAATTGTGTGCTCTGCTTGCTGAGACCCGCCGCCGTAGCGCCTACGAGGTCGCACGGGCCGGGCTGGTCGGCGGCATCCGCACATCGGCGCGACAAGACGCCGGCTCCAAACAGCTGGCCACCGGCCATGACAGCGGCGGCCGGCCTGGCGCGCGGACAGCGGCAAATCAGTGCGGAGCGCGCCACGACGCCTCACACTGCCGTGGTGAGTGAGTCTGACCACGTGTATCTGCGATTGTTCGCCGAGGCGCCGACAGCCCGAAGCGCAGAACTGGCCTCGTCCCTGGTTCGCTGCCTCGCTGATTACGGTGCTGTCCGAGTGCACGAGTCCGGCTCCTATTGGAAGATTCCGGAATACCTCGAGTTCAACGTCGATCTAATGGCAACCGGCAGCACATCGGCTTGCATCGACCGCTTGCGGGCGCTTGAACCCGAAGGGTGGTCAGACGAGATCTGGAACCACCAGCCTGACGGGCCCGCGTTCCTGCTGGCAGAGATCCGCTGGGCTTGGCTGACAACGGTCAACGAATGATCAACACGTACGGATC
>NZ_BOMH01000093.1 GCF_016862095.1 Actinoplanes cyaneus | reverse complement strand
CTAGCACCCGCAGTCGGTCGGCGAGCAGGGCGTTGAACGCGGTCGCCACGACGCTGGCCGGTTCCCCGGCGTTTCCAAGCCATCGGGCGAGGTTGGCCCGGGTGGTGAGGGTGTCGGGGTGGTCGGGGCCTAGCACTCGCAGCAAGTCCGCGAGTAGGGCCTCGGTCTCAGTAGCAGCGGCGGCGACCTGTCCGCTGTCACCGATACTGCGCACGGAGCGGTCAAGCACGTTGTGGAGCCTGGGGTACAGGAGAGTGTCACCGGTGTGCCGGTAGAGGGCCTCGGTGTTCGCGCGCAGCGCCTGAGAGCCGGCGGGGTTGTTTTCCGGGTCGGGCCAGACACTCAGGAGGGCATCAGCTGCGGCGCGGGCGGTGCGCTCGCGGCGGTCGGTGGAGGTGTGGTCGCGGGTGGCGCGTTGTACGAGGGCGTGGACCCGGACCGTACCGGTGTCGGTAACCGTAATCAGGTTGAGGCGGTGCAGGGTATGCAGTGCACCAGTGATGCCTTCGATGTCGACCGCCCTGCCCAAGAGCTGCCGCAGGTACGCAGTGATAGGTGGGGCGGTGAGAACCCAGCCGGGGATGCCGTTGGGGTCTAGCAACGCGATCAGTTCCAGCACGGGGCGGGACAAGCCGATAGGGCGGAGCTGGTCGGCGTGTTCGATCGACAATGTCCAGACCGCGGTGAGAATGGCTTGATGCTGGTCGGGCAAGTGTCGGGCTTCGGGGATCAGGTCGATCAGCTGATAGCTTTGGTCGGCCAACCGGTCACGATAGGCGGCGCAGTCCAAACCAGCAGGGCTGTCGAGCAAGTATGCCGCGACCTGTGCCAACGCAATTGGCAGATAGCCCAGTGCGGCACACAGTTGCTCGGCGCCGTTTCCCCGATCCGGCGCTGCGGCCAGCCGGGTCCGCAAGTAGGCCAGCGCTTGTCCGGGGCTGTACAGGCCGACCTCTATCAGGTAACGACCGTCGCCGACGAGCGCGGCGTCACGGCGGCGGGTAGTGACTACGATCCGGCCCCTCGGAGTGTGCGGGGGCCACAGGCCGTCCAGGACGGCGGGTTCAGCTAGGTGTGATGTCCAGGGACGTTGGTCGAGGAAGTGTGACTACTCGATCTGACGATCATGGCCTGATCTTGTGAACAGATGAAGGCCTCCAACGGTGCAGTGGATCTATCACGGAACCACTCTCACCAGGCTGGAGGCCTTCATGTCCCACGCTAACGCCGCGTTGACCCCGCGGGCGCGATTGCGGCTGGCGCGTCTGATCGTGGATGACGGCTGGTCACCCGCACGAGCAGCCGAACGCTACGACGTCTCCTGGCGTACCGCCGCGAAATGGGCGGCTCGTTACCGTGCCGAAGGCGAAGCGGGCATGGCCGACCGGTCGTCACGCCCGCACCGGCAACCGAACCTGACCCCCGCACCACTGGTCCGCAAGATCGTGCACCTGCGCCGCAAACGCCGCTGGGGACCGGTCCCGATCGCCGATCAGCTCGGCCTGGCCGCCTCTACCGTGCACGCCGTGCTCACCCGGCAACGGGCCAACCGGCTCTCCCACCTCGACCGGGCCACCGGCGAGCCGATCCGCCGCTACGAACACGACCAGCCCGGCGACCTGCTGCACGTCGACGTCAAGAAACTCGGCAACGTGCCCGACGGCGGCGGCTGGCGCTACGTCGGCCGCCAAGCCGGCGACCGCAACCGGCAAGCCACCGCACGCCGTACCGGCAGGCGCCGCAGCGACTACGAACCGGTCATCGGCACCGCCTACGTCCACACGGTCATCGACGACCACTCCCGCGTCGCCTACGCCGAAATCCACGACGACGAAACCGCGATCACCGCCACCGGCGTGCTACGCCGCGCGGTCGCCTGGTTCGCCGCACGCGGCGTCACCACCCGGCGCGTGCTGTCCGACAACGGCTCGGCTTACAAATCCCGGCTCTGGACATCGACTTGCGCCGACCTCGGCATCACCGTGAAGAAGACCGCCCGTACCGGCCACAGACCAACGGCAAGATCGAACGCTTCCACCGCACCCTGGCCGACGGCTGGGCCTTCGCCAAGCACTACACCTCAGAGAAAGCACGCCGCGCGGCGCTACCGGCATTCCTGCACGACTACAACCACCACCGGCCCCACACCGCCATCGGCAAGCTGGCACCCATCACCCGGTTGAACAACCTGGCTGGACATCACAGCTAGGTCGTCCAGCACGACGAGCCATCGCCGGTCGGTGGTGGCCAGCCAAGCCAGGAATCGGTCGGCGCCACGTCGCGGATCACTATCTTCCCTACCGTGCAGGTCGGTGTCGGCCTGGGCATAGCGGGCGATTACCGCCTCCGGAGAAGTGGCGACAGCCCAGACCAGCAGATCGACCCGTCCGTCGTGCAGAGATTGCCGGGCAAGATCGGCGGCCAGTTGGGTTTTGCCGATCCCTCCGAGCCCGGACAAGATTTGGGTGAGAACCGCGGTGCGGCCGGCCTTCAGCGCTGCAGCTAGATGCGCGGCCTCGGTTCGAGACTGGTACGAGGCCGCCCGCG
The DNA here is from genome assembly GCF_016862095.1 of Actinoplanes cyaneus. Taxonomy (GTDB): domain Bacteria; phylum Actinomycetota; class Actinomycetes; order Mycobacteriales; family Micromonosporaceae; genus Actinoplanes; species Actinoplanes cyaneus. The sequence continues at coordinate 27,466 of NZ_BOMH01000093.1, read as the reverse complement.
GTGGCACCACGCCGACCTGGTGCGGCCAGGACACCGCAGGGGGTGCCCCGTGATAGTTGAATGTGTTGGTTTGGGTGTTGCCGTCGCCGACCTGCATGCCCTTCGAGCCCGAGGCAGCCACGTGGCGTGCCTCGGCTGGCGTACCTGATGGTTGTCCGTCGTCCGCGTGGTGAGCGGTGGTGGTCATCAGTATCGAGGCACTCAATTAAATGTGTTGGTTTGGGTGTTGCCGTCACCGACCTGCATACCCTTCGCGCCGGTGACATCCATGGTGTACTTCCCGGCGGTCGTGCCGGCCGGGTCGGCCACCGCAAGCAGCCGCCGGGCGGCGTCCAGAATCTCTGGATCGGTCCCGGCTCCGGACTGATCAAAGACTTCGATCACGCGGCTTTCCCACTCTGTCGGTGCCGCCTGGTAGCCGTCGAGAACCTCGCCCGCCTCCGCCTCGCTGAGCCCACCCTCTACCGTGGCTCGGCGATACACCAGGTCGCGGAGGCAGGCGTAGAGGTCGCCCACTGCCGCACTGGCCGCCGTGGTCACCCCACCTGACAGGCCGACGCCGACCGCAGCCAGCAACATCTCGATCTCATTCATTTCCCGCCCCGCTCCCAGCCGGTCTCCTCCGCTATCACGGAGGAAAGGGGTGTTACTACCACGCGACGTAACCATTCGTAGTCTGAAGGTAGCAATTTGCAGCACGCGGCGCAGTGCCCGGGGACCGGGTGGCTTCGGTCGCGGGAAGTGGGCTCTGGCGCGAACTGTGTGATGCACGTCCGACGATGGATCGTTGTCCGGCTGTGTGATGCCGTCGAGCGATTCCTTCCTCATCTAGCCGGCGTCGAGATCGAGGAGATGTGCTCCGGCACCGAAGTTGTTCTCACTGCCTCCGTGCGCGCCGACGAAGGAGCCTGCCCTGCCTGCTCGAAGCCGTCGTCTCGGGTGCATTCCCGATACCAGCGCACGCTGACGGATGCTCCGGTGGCGGGGCGGCTGGTACGGATCTTGCTAAGGGTGCGGCCGGGTTGCGGTAGTCCTTGGCGCTGAGCACGTGCACGCCGGTCTGCGGGCCGGGCACGAAGTCCGGCATCCGCGGCGGCCACAGCTCACCGCTGGCCACCATGACCGCGTCGTACGTCTCGGTGACGGCGTCCGCGGTCACCGCCCATCGACCGTCCACCTTGACGATCCGGGTCACCGGGGTGTCGAAGCGGATCAACGGCAGAACACCGAACTGCTCGGCGTACGACCGCAGGTAGTGATGCACCTGGCGCAGTGTCGGGAACTCGTCGTCGAAGGGTGGCGGGTGGTCGGTGAACGGGAAACTGAGCCGCGAGCTCTGCATGCGCACGCTCTCGTGGGCGCCGTTCGCGGCCGGATTCTAGATGCCGCCGAGATCGCCGGTCTTCTCGTACACGGTCACCTCGTGGACCTCGGCCAGGGCTTGCTTCGCCGAGGTGAGACCGGCCGGGCCGGCCCCCATGATCGCGATGCCCATGTGGTGTTTCCTTCTTTCGGGGCGGATCAGAAGAACGGGTCGAAGTCGTCGACGAGGGTGACCCCGTCGTCCGGGCGCATGCGCTGGATCTGCAGGACGGTGGGGTACCGGGAGCAGCTGAACTGACAGTCACGGGCCGGGTCGATGATCGTGGTGTCGGCGTTCTTCCACAGCTGCTCGAACGACGTGGTGTTGATGTCGCCGATCCGGCCGGCCGGGTTGCCCCGGTGGTACGGGCACACGTACACGCCACTGGTCGTGATCGTGGTCCGCAGCTCGGTCACCGGGCAAGTGTGGTACTCCTTGAGCTCGACCGGGTCGATCCCGGCGCGGACCTTCTCCCAGGTGTTCGAGACGAGCAGGTGGAAGTCGTCGTCGGTGAAGGTGCGGATCTCGGCCAGCTGGCCCTCGACCAGCGCGATGTCCTCGGCCTTCTGGCTGAGCGTGTAGTGGTCGTCGTCGACCAGCGTCTTGACCTCGAAGTAGTCGCAGCCGATGTCCTTGGCCAGCCGGGCCGCCTCGATCACCTCGTGGAAGTTGGTGTCGAGCACCGTGCCGTCCGGCGCGTAACGCTGCATGAGCAGGTAGGAGTAGCCCAGGCGCCCGCTCTTGCGCGCGGCCAGCTGCCGCATGTTGTCGATGATGGTCGGGAAGACGACGCGGCCGCGCTTGGCCGGGCGGAACTTGGGATACGTCGTCTCGTTGGCCGCGTCCATCGACACCCGGGTCCAGGCCACCTTGTCGGCGATCTGGTCGAGATATCGGTTGATCATGGTGCCGTTGGTGGTCAGGCCGATCTGCAGGCCGGCGTCGAAGAGCGTGTCGATGACCGTGCCGATCGACCGGTGCAGCAGCGGCTCACCGCCGCCGATCAGCACCACCGCCTGCACGCTGCTGGCCGCGAGCTCCTCGGCCAGCTCGACCAGCCGGTCCTTGCCGATCTGGCCCTGGTTGAGCAGCCCGCCGCTGATGCACTCGGGGGCAGGCCAGATCGCAGACGGTGGTGGGGTCGAGGTCCACGACCAGTGGCGCGGACAGCCGCCGGCCTTGGGCGACCTGCAGCACCGACGGGTAGATGGAGCGCTGGTACAGCTTGCTGACCAGGTCCATGTTCCGGTCGACGTGATCGGTTCCGATGTTGTTCTGAGCAGCCGACGTCATGCCATCCCCCGATGATGAAGACGTGGTTCAGCGCCGCTGACCGGAACGCTCCGCCCGCACGGTCACGTGCCTCCCCGTTCGTCCGGCGAGGGCTCGCCGGACAATGCTGGCCCGACCCGCGTGCCAATGCGGGAAAGAATTGACTGGCGCACGAACCCAGCGCGGCATAACGCGCTGCGAAAGCGCTCTCTCGGCGGATTACATTGCTCGATCGCGGTGGCCGCGTCAACCCTTGGGAATGGTTCCGGAACTTGAGCGCACCCCAATCAAGGGTGACAATCCGTGGCTGCCGTCCAAGGTGGATCGCAAGTTGATCACACTGCGTCGCGCTTCCTGTGAGTTTCTGGAGATTGGCGGGGCCGGGCGGCAGATGTGGAACGGATACGTAATATGGGGACCGCGAATCGATTGTGACCTATGCTGAACCCTGTCCGGGAACAGCCCGGTTCCATCGGCATTCCGTTCATCTTGTCGCGCTGACCCCGGGGGTAGACGAATGAGATTTCGGCCGGCTACCAGCAATCACATCCATCAGGCCGTTCGCTCGGCCGCCCAGGAACTGGTCCTCACCCTGCCCGACGCCGCCTCGATCCAGGACGTGCGCGCGGCCGATCTCGCCGCGGCCCGGCAGGCGGCCCGCGCCGGCGTCGCCGTCCGGGCCTATGTGCACACCGGCGGCGCCGCCGGCCCGGAGGCCGAGACGATCTTGGAACACCTGATCAAGGACGGTGTGACGGTTCGTCAGGTGACCTCCCGAGTGCCCCGGATGTGGATCGTCGACCGCGCGGTGCTCGCCTTCGACGAGGGCGAACCGGCCCGGCCGGGCGCCGCGATCGGCCGCGATCCGTCCTTCGCCGAACTGCTGCTGGTCGCCCTGGACACCGACCCGGCGACCCACGCGCCCGAACCCGCACCGGAGCCGGACTCCCCGGACGGGGCGGTGCTGCGGCACCTGGCCAGTGGCGCCAAGGACACCAGCGCGGCCCGCGAGATGGGGATGGCGCTGCGCACCTACCGCCGCTCGGTGGCCCGTTTGATGGACCAGCTGAATGCGCGCAGCCGTTTCCAGGCGGGATACCGCGCCGCACTGAATGAATGGCTTCGACCCTAGCCCAGGATTTCCCCCTCCGGCGTCCGCTGGCAGCTTGATGCCACACCATTTCCGGCGGTACGACGGTGGAGATGCGCAGCTGGCGCCGGTGGACACATGTTGCCGTTCGACCAATATGCGGACGCAAGTCGTTGCGCCGTTCATGATCGCCTGCATAGCATTTTCCCGGCGCCACCCGATGTAGTGATTTCCGGGTCGGCGCGCCATTTCCTCTCCACCGGTGACACCACCGGCCATCACGCGTGCCCCGCTCCCCGCGGCCGGCCCGGCGTGCTGGTCCCCTGTAGTCCAGCGAGGAGCCGCACACCCATGGCAGACATTGTCGAAGCCGTCCGGTCGCACGGAAACGACCGGCGCCCGGCGATCATCTCCGACGACCGCACCACCACGTACCAGGAACTGGTCGAGCTGATCGGCCGCTTGGCCGGCGGGCTCGGCAAGCGGCTGACCGCGGACGACGTCTGCCTGGTGATCTCGCATCCCCGGCTCGAGGAGTCGGTCGCGCTGACTTTGGCCGGCTGGTCACTCGGCCTGCGGGTCGCGGTGCTGCCGCCGTACCTCAAGGACCGCGAGCTCAGCCACGTGCTCGAGCAGTGCGCGCCGGTGGTGACGGTCTCCGACACCAGCGCCGACTCGCCCGACTCGATTGCGTTCGCCAGCCTGCTCGACGCCGCGCCCGGCGGCTTCGGCTCGAACACCGCCGACGCCTGGCTGGAGACGTTCACCAGCGGCACCACCGGCCGGTCCAAGTGCGTGGACCGGCGGGTGAGCCGGCTCAGCGCCGACATCGAGCAGCTCGCCCTGGCCACCGGGTTCACCGCGGCCGACACGGTCACCGCGATGACCACCGCGCTGTCGACCACCTCGGTGCTGCCGGCACTGGTCGCCGGGGCCACCGTGGCCACCATCGGCCTGCAGTCCGGCCGGCAGTTCTGGCAGGCCATTCAGGAGCGGCAGATCACCGTGGTGTCCGGTACGCCGTACGCCTATGAATTCGCCGTTCGCAAAACGCCCGAGCCGGCGCAGCTGCGGCACGTCCGGATGGCCCTGACCACCTCGGCGCGGCTGCGCCCGGGCACGGCCCGGCAGTTCATGGACCAGACCGGCATCGCCATCCGCAACATCATGTGCAGCAGCGAGTCCGGCCACGTCGCCTACAACGACGCCGACGACCCGGAGATCCTGGCCACCTCGGTCGGGCGCCCGCTGCCCGGCGTCGAGGTGGAGATCCGCGCGGCCGACGGCAGCGTGCTGCCGGCCGGCGAGTCCGGACGGATCTGCGTGCGCAGCCCGTTCACCGCCACCCGGTACCGCAACCGCCCGGACGCCACCGCCGAGACATTCCAGGGCGACTGGGTGATCAGCACCGACGTCGGTTACCTCGACGACAAGGGCTTCCTGCGGCTGACCGGCCGCGACGACCACAAGATCCACTTCGGGGCGGCCAAGCTCGACCCGCAGGAGATCGAGGACGTGCTGATCAGCCACCCGGCGGTCGGCGACGCGCTGGTCGAGGGCGAGACACACGGCCGCCTCGGGCAGGTCCCGGTGGCCCGGGTCGTGCTCACCGGCCAGGTCAGCGCGCCGGAGCTGCTGGCCTACTGCCGCGAACAGGTCAGCCCGACCAAGGTGCCGCAGCGCATCGAGTTCGTCGACAGCATCGCCAAGGACTTCAAGGGCCAGCCGGTCCGCCCCAAGAACGTCCGTTTCGCCTGACCCCCGGCATTCCCAGACAGGAGCATCACGTGGCAACCACCCCGCTGGACCAGACCGCCACCCGCGAACGAGTGCTGACGGTCGTCGAACGCGTCCTCGGCTACCCGCTCGCGCCGGGCGCCGAGCAGCTCACCGAACTGGACTCGCTGCAGGTCCTGGAGCTGCTGGTCTCGCTCGAGGAGGAGTTCGACATCGACTCCGAGAAGATCATCGAGACCGAGCCGAACTGGTGGACCTCACTCGACGGCCTGGTCGAGTCGGTCAGCCGGCTCAGCGCCGAGCAGGCCGGGAACTGAGCGCTGCGATGCCCGGGCAAACCCTGCTCGACCTGCTGCGCGACAGCCCCGGCACGGTCACCGCCGACGGCGCCCGCCTGGACCTGACCACCCTGCTCGACGGGGGCCGGCGGGCCGCGACCGGCCTGCGGGCCCAGGGCGTGACCGCGGGCGCCGGAGTGCTGCTGGTCGACGACGGCAGCGCCGCCGAACTGCTGGCGGCGCTGCTCGGGGTCTGGCACGCCGGGGCCCGGGCCATCGTCGTCCCGGCCGGCGAGGACGAACGCCTCGCCGCGATCACCGCGCAGACCCGCCCGGCGCTCACCGTCGGGCACACCGCCGCCACCAGCTACGCCGGCCTGCTGAGCCACTCCCCCGGCGCCGTCGCCGAGGTCCGGCCCGAGGATCTGGCGCTCGAGGTGGTGTCGTCCGGGACCACCGGGCAGCCCAAATGCGTCAGCTACACCCACGACGCGCTGGTCCGCAACGTCACCGCCTACGCCCGGCGGCTGCGGCTCGGCCGCGGCGACGTGCTCTACACCCCGCTGCCGCTGTCGGTGGCCGGCGTGCTCGGCATGGTGCTGCTGCCCGGCCTGGCCGCCGGGTCGCAGGTGCACGTGGGCCGGCTCAGCGGTGCCGGCCTGGCCCGGGCGCCCCGGCAACTGCAGGACGCCGAACCGACCCTGCTGTACGGGGTGCCGTACGTGTTCGACCTGCTGGCCCGGCAGCGCTCGGCCCGGCCCGGCAACCGGCTGCGCTGGGCCATCTGCAGCTCGGCGCCGCTGCCCGAGGCCACCTTCACCCGGGTCCGCGACGCGCTCGGCGTGCCGCCGCGCAGCTCGTACTGCCTGGCCGAGGCGGCCACGGTCACGCTCAACACCAGCGACGACGAGGACGAGCTGCGCGCCACCGTCGGCGCGCCGCTGGACGGCGTCGAGATCACCGTGGAGCCGTTCGGTGACGGCCCGTCCGGGCGCCTGATCATCGGCGGCGACAGCCGGGGCGCCGGATACCGGCGCGACGGGGTGCTCGAACCGTTCCCGGACGGCCTGGTGCGCACCAACGACCTCGGCCGGCTGCGCGACGGCGTGCTCACCGTCACCGGCCGCGTCGACGAGGTCATCCAGGTGGCCGGCACCAACGTCGACCTGGCGCACGTCCGGCGGGTCCTGGCCGGCTGCCCCGGCCTGGGCGACTTCGCCGTGGTCATCGACCGGCACGAACACCTCGGCGCGGTCCCGGTGCTGCTGGCCGAGGCGGCCGGTCTGCGCGTGTCCGAACGCGAGGTGCTGGCGTACTGCCGGCGCGAGCTCAGCGACGCGGAAACGCCCCGCGCCATCCGGATCGTGGCCGAGATCCCGCGCACGGTCACCGGCAAGGTGCCGCTGGCGGCCGACGGAAGACAGGAGTAGGCAGCTGATAGATCAGATGTCCAGCGCCCCGCCGACCCAGCCCTGGGAGCGGGGACCACGATTCTCCACCGCGCTGCACAGCCCGCTGGCCAGCGACGAGTGGGCCTGGCGCAAGCTGCCGCCGGCCCACCCGGCGCTGCTGGGCACCCCGCACGCGCTCACCTTCCGCGACCCCGGCGACGCCTTCGGCGCGTTCGAGCAGCGGCACGGCGAGCCGGCCGGCTGGTACGTCCTGGGCGGCAACATCGTCGCGGTCACCACCTGGAAAGGGCTGTCCTACCAGGAGCAGTACGCCGCGGTCACCGACGGCGCCGGCGTCTTCCCGTGCGGCGGCATGCTCTACCTGAGCGTCTCCGGGCCGCACGCCGCCGACCTGCTCGACCTGCTCACCCCGCGGCGGATGCAGACCCTGGCCGTCGGGCAGGCCGCGTTCATCGTGTTCACCACGCCCGAGGGCACGGTCGACACCGAGGGCGTGGTGCTGCGCGACGGGGAGCAGTCGTACCAGCTGTCCATCGGCGGCGACACCCAGCCGCCGACCTGGCTGCACGACGCGATCGCCCAGTTCCCCGACACCCGGGTCGAGGAGTCGCCGCTGAGCTCCTTCAACATTAAGGGCGGCAACCGCGAGGCGGCGATGGCCGCGCTGCTGCACGACGACGACGCCGCCCGGCTGGCCTCGGTCAAACCGTTCCGCGGGATCCGGGTGCGGACCCGGGCCGGCGCCGACGCCTGGGTGGTGCGCACCCTGATCGGCCTCGAGCTGTGGTCCGGCGCCGACGGGATGCGCGAGGCCTACCAGCAGATGGCGGCCGACGCCGGCACCTACACCCCGTGCGGGTGGGACGTGCTGGCCTCGTTCCGGATGGAGTGCCGCGACTTCGCGTTCTACCTGGCCCCGCTGGACATCCACCGGGGCACCCATCTGTTCGACGCCGGTCTCGGTCACCTCGTCACCGCGGCCAAGACCGGCCCGTACATCGGCGCCGAGGCGCTGGCCGACCCGGACCGGCACGTCGGCCGGCTCTGGGTCGCCGGCCTGACCGCTACCGACCCGGACCACCCGGAGCGGCAGGTCGGCGACGCCCTGCGGCACGCCGGCAGCGACCAGCCCGCCGGTTACGTCACCTCGGCCGGATGGTCACCACGCGAGCAGCGGCAACTCTGCTTCGTGCACCTGTCCCCGGCCGTGCGGCCGGGCGACCGGGTCCGGTTCGACGACGGCACGACCTGGCAGGTCTCGACCCTGCCGATGCGGTGACACCGCCCGATGACCCGAGCCGAGAGGACGTGATGACAACGTGGTGAACTTCGTCCTGATGCTGACCGAGCGGGATGTCACCATCCCGGATGCCCTGCAGGTGTACCGCGACCTGGTCGCCGACGAACTGCGCACGATCGCCGTCAAGGACGTCGGCGCCGACCCGGAGATGATCCGCGAGCTGACCCGCGCCGCCCACGAGGACGGCCGATCGGTGCTGCTGGAGCTGGCCGACATGAGCGAGAAGGGCCAGGAGCGCGGATACGAACTGGCCCTCGACCTGGGAGTCGACCAGGTGGTCGGCGCCTGGAGCCCGCGGGCCGCCGAAGCGCTGTCCGGACCGGGCGCCCCGCAGTACTGGCCGTTCGCCGGGCAGATGTCGGGCAGCCCGCTGGTGCTCACCGGCACGCCCGAGCAGCTGAGCGCGGACGCCCGGCGGCTGAGCGCGGCGCCGGCGGTGGCCGGGCTGGTGCTGATGCCGTACCGGCAGTCCACCTACCCGCCGCGGGAGCTGCTGCGGCAGACCGTGGACGCGTCCGGGGTGCCGGTGCTGGTGGCCGGCGGGGTACGCGGCGCCGAACAGATCGCCGACATCGCGGCCGCCGGGGCCTGGGGTTTCACGATGGGCGGCGCGGCGCTGGCCGACCGGCACGACGACCCGAAATCGGTCTCCGAGCGGGTCAACGAGGTCCTGCGGCTGTGCCGCGAGGCCAGCGGGCAACTAGTGATCGAGGAGGTCAAATGAGACTCGCCTGCAGGGACTGTTCCGGGGTCGTGGACGGCCCGAACGAGTGGCAGTGCGTGCGCTGCGGGGGTCCGCTCACCCCGGAGCTCGACGAGATGCGCGACTGGGCGTCGGCGGTCACCGACGTGCCCGGGGTCGGGCGCTACGCCGCGCTGCTGCCCGTGGCCGACGCCGACGACCTGCGCAGCAACGCCCACGCCCTGCGCCCGGTGGACAGCCCTCGGCTGGCCGAGGCGCTCGGGGTGGCCTCGGTGCGGCTGCTGCCGCAGACCCTCAACGACACCGGCACGTTCAAGGACAACGAGGGCGTGCTGCTGGCGGCCAAGTGCAAGGAGTGGGAGCTGGCCTCGGTCTGCATGCACAGCTCCGGCAACACGGCCCGGTCCTACCAGTACTACCTGGAACGGATCGGGATCGTCTGCACCGGGTTCGTCCCGCAGGCGTCGGCCTACAAGTGCCCGACCACCACGATGGGCAAGTCGCAGATCGTGGCCGTGCCCGGCAACATGGCCGACGCGGCCGAGGCGGCGATCCAGCACAGCCGCACCGACGGCGCGCTGCGGCTGACCCCGAGCCAGTGGAAGATCGAGGGCAAGGCGCCGCTCGGCCTGGCCATCGCCGAGCACGCCGCCGACGGCACGGTCATCGCCGTCACCATCGCCAGCGGCTACGGTCCGCTCGGCATCGAGCGCGGCATCCAGCGGGCCCGGGCGGCCGGGCTGCCGTCGGTCGGGGACCACTCGTACCAGCTGTTCCAGGCGGCCGACGCCGGGCTGCTCGGGGCCGCGCTGCGCGACGGGCGCGACCAGATCGACCTGGCCGACATGGTGGCGCCGGAGCAGGCGTTCGAGCCGACCCTGCAGTCGACCAACCCGAACCGGACCCTGCCGCTGATGCGCGACCTGGTCACCCGGACCGGCTCGCGGATCGACCCGGTCGGAGCGTCCCGGGTCGAGGGTGAGGCCGCGCTGTTCGCCGAGGTGTGCGAGCAGGCCGGGATCCCGCTGGACTACCGCAACGAGAAGTCGGCCTTCATCTGCTGGGCCGGGCTGCGGCAGGCCGCGGCCGAGGGCCGGCTGGCCGCCCACGACCGGGTCGTCATGGTCGTGAGCGGCTCGGCGCCGTATGACCGCCTGCCCTGAGCAGGCGGCCACCGGGGAGGCCGGTTCCGGTCCGTCAGGACCGGGACCGGCCTCCGAACCGGTCGGCGAAGGCGGCCAGGTAGCCCGCCGACGGGGACCGGCCGCCGCACCGGATCGGCGGGGCGGTGATCCCGAGCCGGTCCAGCACCTCGATGTTGGCCAGCACAGCCGAGGTCGGCACGCCCAGGCCGACGGTGGCCGGCAGCGCCGGCTCCAGAGCCATCAGCAGCGGCGACAGGAAGCAGCTGGTCAGGGTCTCGCCCTGGTCCAGCCCGGCCGGCCAGCCGAGCCCCTCGTGCAGCAGCGGCGGCGCGTAGGAACGGACGGGAAAGCGTTGCGGAAGATGCAGCAGGCCACCGTTGGCCAGGATCAGGTCACCGGCCTCGGCCGACCGGGCGTAGGCCCGGTCGACGTCGAAGCAGTGCGGCACCGAGTCGTCCACCACCACACAGCCGGGACGCAGCCGGTCCACCTGCAACACGTTCGGCGTGCTGGTGCAGCCGATCACCAGGGTGGACTCGTAGAGCTCGCCCTCGGCGCCGGTCGGGTTGACGAAGGACCAGTCCAGTCCGGGATGCAGGGCTTCCAGGCGGGCGCCGAGCTCGCGGACCGACGGCTCCTTGGCCGCCAGGTCGCCCAGCAGCAGCCGGCCCGGTTTACCCAGGACGGCCAGCGCGGCCTCGGCGGTGGCCTGACCGATCGAGCCCATCCCCAGCACGGTGACCGTCTCGTCGGCCCAGGACCGGCCGGCGGTGGCCAGCACCGCCGCGGTGGTCTTCAGGACCGAGGCCACCGTGGTGGCGTGCCCGGTGGTCAGCACGCCGGGTGGCGCGTCCAGCCGGTTGCCGTAATCCATGGCCGAGGCCAGCAGGCCGGCCAGCGAGACGTGCCGGGCGCCCAGCTGCTGGGCCAGGTCCAGACCGGCCTGGGCGTAGCGCACCGCGCCGGCCGGGTCACGGACCATCTCGATGTACGTCAGCGGCAGCGTGATGATCGCCGCCCCGCCGAACGGCGTGCTCATGAACGCGTTGACGAACGGGGAGTCGTCGAACCGGCTGCGCACGTCGGCCGGGGTGAGCCCGACGCGCCGGGCGACGTTGACGCCGAAGTAGGTCAGGGTCGCCGAGGTCGCCTCGAGCCCCTCCGCCCCGGCCGCGGGCGCGGTCAAGGTCTGCACGTAGTTCCGATCACTCATTCTCCGGTCCCCTCTCCGCAAAATACATCTAGCAGCATAACTATGGACAAACCTCTACGGAAGCCGCTTATCATGACCAAAGTCGATATCGCGGTGATCGGTCTGGGGGTGTACGGCAGTGCGAGCGCCCACGCCCTGGCCGCCACCGGCCGTACCATCCTCGGGATCGAGCGGGCCGGCGAGCACGAGCTGCCCGGCGCGTCGGCCGGCCCGCTGCGCATGGTCCGCGGGCTGCCCGCCGACGCGCTCGAGCAGTGGCACACGCTGGCCCCGGCGGCATTCCGGGCTCTGCCGGCCGTCGACGGCTCCGGCGCGAGCAGCCACGACGGCGGCCTGCTGGACGCCCCCGCGGCGGTCCGCGCCCTGCGCGCCCGGGCCGTCGAGCGCGGAGCGCGGCTGATGTTCGGCGAGACGGCGCAGGTCACACCGGGCGGCCGGGTCCTGGTCGGCGACCACACGGTCGACGCCGGCCAGGTGCTGTTCTGCACCGGGGCGTGGACCGCCACGCTGCCCGGCTGGGCCCGGATCCCCGGCCTGCGCACCGAACGCGCGGTGATGCAGGTGGCGTCCTTCCCGGCCTTCCCGTCGCACGCCTTCCACCTGTTCGGCTCGGACGACGAACGGTTCTGCGCGCTGCCGGTCGACGACCATGGCACGGTCCAGTTCGGGCACTGGTCGACACCGGCCGGACTCGACGACGCCGCGATCGCTCGCCGCGACCTGGCCGCGCTGCGCCGGCACTTCCCCGCACTCGGCGCGATGCGCCGGCACACCAGCGTCCGCGGGGCCTACACGCTGCCGCCGGGCGACCGGTTCGTGCTGCGCCGCTCCACCGCGCACACCGCCGCACTGGTCGCCTGCTCCGGTGTCGGTTTCAAGTTCGCACCGCAGGTCGCCGCCCGGGTCGCCGCCGCCTACGACGGGAACCCGAGCGACGACCAGCTGTTCCTGGAGGGCTGGTTGTGACCGAACCACTGGGCATACGGGCCGAGAGCCTGTCGATGACGTACCGGGTGCCGGTGCGCGAGTCGGGTCTGGGCGCCGCGTTCCGCAGCCTCTGGCGCCGGCAGATCCGCACGGTGACCGCCCTGGACGCGGTCGACCTGCAGGTCCGGCCGGGCGAATCGGTCGGCCTGATCGGCCCGAACGGCGCCGGCAAGACCACCCTGATGAAAATCCTGGCCGGCATCCTCAAACCGACCGGCGGCACCGCCCGGGTCCTCGACCAGGATCCGTTCCAGCGCCGGCCCGAGCAGCTGCGCCGGATCGCCCTGGTCCGCGGCAGCCAGCCGCTGGGCGGCGCGCCCGAACTGACCGTGATGGACTCGCTGCGCTACCAGGGCCTGGTCTTCGACGTGCCGCCGGCCCGGTTCACCCAGAACCTCGACGAGCTGGTCGAACTGCTCGGCATCGGCCGGCTGCTGGACCGGCAGGTCCGCGCGCTGTCGCTGGGCGAGCGTATGCGCGCCGGACTGGCCATGGCCCTGGTCTACCGGCCGCAGGTGCTGTTCCTCGACGAGCCGACGATCGGGCTCGACGTCTCGGCCGCCGTACGCACCCGCGAATTCCTGCGCAAGTACGTCGTGCACACCGGCGCCACGATGATCCTGACCAGCCACTACATGACCGACGTGGCCGAACTGTGCCCGCGCGTGGTGCTGATCAACCACGGCACCAAGCTGTACGACGGCGACCTCACCGGCCTCACCGACCGGGTCCGCCACGACAAGCTCGTCGAGGTCCGACTGGCCGACGGCGCCGCCCTGCCCGACGGCCTCGAAGGCGTCGAGAAGAACGGCCGCTACGAGCTGAGCGTCGCCCGCGACCAGGTCGCGCCGACCATCGGCCGACTGCTGGCCGGGGCCACCGTCCTGGACCTGAGCGTCCGCGAGGCGCCACTGGACGTGCTGATGGACGAGATCTACCGGCGGGAGCCCCGATGACCCGCCTGCTGCAACTGTTCCGGCTCGGCGTCGTACGCCAGTTCCTGTCCTGGTCCGGGGCCTGGTGGTTCGTCGTGGCACTGGCCGCCGGGCAGATCCTGCCGCCGCTGATCGGGCTGGCCGTCTGGCGCACCGTCTTCCCCGGCTCGGCCCAGGTGTCCACCTACTACCTGGCGCTGCTGTTCACCGTGGCCACCACTGCGTCGTACGAGAACCACACCTTCTCCCAGGGCATCTACAAGGGCACCCTGGCCGACGAGCTGGTCAAGCCGCAGCCGGTGATCATGCTGCCGCTGAGCGAGAACGTGGCCGTCCGGGCCTGGATCGGCCTGGTCGCGGTGCCGGTGATCGTGCTGGTCGGAGCGATGCTGACGGTCCCCTTCGAGCCCGGCGCGCTGCTCGTGGCGCTGCCGTTCTGGCTCGGCGCCGGCCTGCTGCGGTTCCTGTTCACCTGGTGCCTGGCGATGACCGCGTTCTGGTCCGAGCGGGTGCACGCGATCACCGCGTTCGGCACGACCACGCTCTATCTGCTCGGGGGCAACGCCGTACCCATCAATCTTCTGCCCTCGTTCTGGGGGGATCTGGCGCGTCTGCTGCCGTTCTACTCCATGTTGGGTCTGCCGGCCGACGCGGCGGCCGGCCAGGCGGTCCAGGCCGGCACCGCGGCCATCGTGCAGATCGGCTGGCTGGTGCTGCTCGGCCTGGCCGCCCGGACGCTGTGGTTGCGCGGCCTGCGCCGGTTCACTGCGGTGGGAGGCTGAGATGCGACTGTTCCGGCTGCTCGGCGCCACCTTCTCACTGGCCCTGCGGCGCAGCTTCGCGCATCGGGTGAACTTCGTCTTCGACGTCGCCCAGTCGGTCATCGGGATCGTCACCGCGCTGCTGACCACCCTGGCCGTCTACCACCAGACGTCCAGCCTGGCCGGCTGGTCCCGGGCCCAGGCGCTGGTGCTGATCGGCATCTTCGCGGTGGTCTCCGGGGTGCGGGCCGCGCTGATCGAGCCCAGCCTGTCCCGATTCGTCGGCACCATCCGCGACGGCACGCTCGACGAGGTCCTGCTGCGCCCGGCGCCGACCTGGTTCTCGGTGACCTGCCGGGAACAGACGCCGCTGGCGCTGGGCCAGACACTGCTCGGCCTCGGCATCCTGATCACCGGGGTCGCCGGGCTGCCGTACCGGCCCGGCCCGGCGGCGATCCTGGTCGCGGTGGTGCTGATCGGCTGCGCGGTCGCCCTCTCCTGGGCGTTCTCGCTGGTCGTAGCCAGCCTCGGCTTCTGGGCCGGGCGGTTCGAGCTGGCCCCGCTGACCGCCTCGCTGTGGGACGTCGGCCGCTACCCGGCCGGCGTCTACGGGCGGTCACTGCAGACGGTGCTGACCTACGTGATCCCGCTGGCCGGCATGATCACGCTCCCGGCCCAGGCGCTGACCGGCCACGACCCGGTCACCTCGCTGGTCGCCGGGGTCTCCCTGACGGTGGGCCTGGTCGCCCTGGCCCTGCTGCTGTTCCGGCGCGGCCTGCGGCGCTACACCGGCGCCACGTCCTGAAACGGCGGTGAGAAGTGTTGATCCGAACGCCCCTCCGTCTCGCCCACGCGGCGGCCTGGGTCGATCCGCGTTCCGGCACGGTCCGCTTCGGCGCCCGCGACCGGACCCGGACCCTGCTGGCCGGACTCGCCCCGGACAGCTACCTGGTGTCCTGCGGGCACACCACCGTGGTGGCGACCACCGGCTCGGCCGAGGCGCTCACCTTCACCCTGGAGGACGGCGCGTCGGCGGCGATCGGCACCACGGTCAAACCGGCCTGGTGCTCGGCGGTCGAGGCGACCCTGCCCGAACCGCTGGCCGACGTGCCGCACTGGCTCGAAGTGGGCATCCGGGTCGGACCGGCCCGCTCCTGGTACTGCGGGATCCCCCTCGGCCGGCTGCCCGCCTTCCAGACCCGGATCGCCGGGCAGGGGCACCGGCTGACCTATATCACCCGGATCCGGGTGGCCGACCATGCGACGGTCTGAGGTGATCCGCTGGCCCGGCGTGGTGATCGTCGGCGGCGGGGCGGCCGGGCTGCTCACCGCCCTCGAACTTGATCGCCGGGGCGTCGCCGCCCTGGTCCTGGAACGGGGCACACTGTGCTGCGCGCAGAGCGGGCAGGCACACGGCTGGCTGCACCGCGGCGGCGTCTACCCGGACGCCACCGCGGCCGACCGGGACCAGCTGGAGGCCGGCGCCCGGCGCTGGGCCGCACTGGCCGGCGACGGCACACCACTGACCGAGTGCCACATCCCCGGCGGCCGGCCCGAACAGGCCCTCGTCCCGCTGCGGGCGCTGCGCACGGCGCTGGCCGGGTCCACGGTGGCGCTGCGACAGGCCGAAGTGATCCGGATCCAACCCGACCCGGGCGGACGGACCGCGGCCGGGCTGACCGTGCGCACCCCGGACGGCACCGCCCGGCTGGTCGCCGACGCGTACGTGCTGACCGCGGGGGCCGGGATCGGCCCGCTCATGCCCGCCCCGGACCTGCTGCACCGGCTGTCGTTCATGCTGGTCGTCCGGTCGGCCGCGGTCACCGGCACCGGCTTCGCGATCCCCGGGCAGGAGGCGCTCGGCCTGTTCGCGGTGCCCCGCGCCACCGACACCTACCGTTATCTGCTGCTGTCCAACTTCATCAGTTACATGCCGTCCGCGCAGCCGGCGCTCTGCCGGGCCAACTGGCTGGCCGGGATCCGCCCGGCCGTCCAGCGTTACCTGCCCGGCCTGTGGGACGCGCCGGACGCGCTCTGGGGCATCTACCCGGCGATCAAGGCCGAACCGGCCCGCCGGGTCGCGCTCGGCGTGTCCGACCTGGGACTGCCGCCGACGCCGTACCGCAACGTGGTGGCCGGCGTGCCCGGCAAGCTCACCCTGGCGCCACTGCTGGCCGAGCGGCTGGCCGACGCCGTCACCCCGTACGCGCGGACCAACGCCGACGCCACCCCGCCCGCCACGCTGCCCGAGGCCACCTGGGGGCCGGAGGAATGGGAGGTGACCGCGCTCGTGCGCCGCTCGACGCTCTACCCCGAGGACCGGACATGATCATCGCCGTCGTCGCCGACTCGGCCGCCCAGCCCGCCGACTGGTCCCGCGATCCCCGAACGCTGGCCGACGGCCTGCGCGAGCTCGGTCACCAGGTGGTGGCGCCCGGCCCGGAACTGACCTGGCCGGTCGACGCCCAGCGGCCGCTGCCCCACTTCCCGGCCCGGCCGGACGTGGTGCTGTCGCTCGGCCCGGCCGCCCCGCCGGTCGCCGCCGTGCTCGCCGAGACCCTCGGAGTGCCGCTCGCCCTGATGCTGCCGCCCGGACTGACCGATCCGGACACCCCGCCCGGGTACGCCCGGCTGCTCGCCCAGCACCTGCCGGCAGCGCTGCTGATCGCCGAGTCGGAACGGCACGCCGACGTGGCGATCCGCGCCGGCGCCGACCCGCACCGCACCGTGGTCGTTGCGCCCGGCCTGCGGCTCGACCCGTTCACCGCCCCACCCGCGCCCGGCGGTGAACCGTTGCGCCTGCTCTGCGACCTGTCCCGTACCCCACCCGGCCCGCAGGCGTTCCTGGCCGCGGTCCTCGGCCGCCTCGACCGGCCCACACGACTGACCGTGCTGACCGGGCCCGGCGAACCACCGCCGGAGGTCAAGCAGCTGTGGGCGGACCGGCCCGACACCACCGTGGCCGACCTGGCCGAGGCCGCGCTGCCCGGGCACTACGCCCAGTGCGACGCCGTGCTGGCCCCCAGCCCGGACACCGACGAGACCCTCGCGGTGCTGCGGGCCATGGCGGCCGGGCGCGCCCTGCTGGCCGTGGACGACCCGGCCATCCAGGACCTGGTCAGCACCACCCGCAACGGCATGCTGGCCCGCGCCGGTGACGCCGACGAATGGGTCGACAAACTCGACTACCTGCTCAGCGGGGCGGCGCTGCGCCTGCACCTGGGCCGCGGCGCCCGCGCCCGGGCCGAGGCGCAGTTCGCGCTGCCGCGGACCCTGGGCCGGCTGGAGTCCCGGCTCGCCGCGCTCACCCGGTCCTGGAACTACCTCGATCACAGCGCTACCGACGAAGGAGAGATGTGGTGAGCGTGAATCAGAACGGCACGGTCTGGGCCGACGGCGCGTTGCGGGAGTGGACGGAGGTGTCGGTCCCGCTGATGTCCGACGCGATCATGCGGTCGGTCGCGGTGTTCGAGGGGATGCGGGCCGACCGCCGCGACGACGGCCGGATCCGGCTGCTGTGCGGCGCCGCCCACGTACAGCGCCTGTACGCCAGCGCGCGGGCACTGCGGCTGACACTGCGCTGGACGCCCGAACAGATCCTGTCCGCCGCGGCCACCGTGGCCGCGGCCGAACTGGACGCCACCGGCGGGCGGATCGCCTACGTACGCCCGATGCTGCTCGGCGCGGCGGTGACCGGCGACGGCGGCCCGCACAGTCTGACCATCGCCGCGTTCGTCCAGGACGACACCGAGCCGGCCCCGATCCGGGCGCAGATCTCCGCGCTGCGCCGCCCCGAGGCCGACCAGCTGCCGCCGCAGATCAAGGCGATCGCCAACTACCAGCTGACCCGGCTGGCCCGGCTGACCGCCAAGGCCGCCGGATACCACGACGCCCTGCTGCTCAACCGCCAGGGCCGGCTGGCCGAGGCGGCCGGCGCGGCCGTCCTGGTCGAGCACGGCGGCCGGGTGCTCACCCCGCCGGAATGGGAGGGCTGTCTGCGTTCGATCACCGTCGACGCGATCGAGCGGATCGCCGCCGAGGCCGGCATCCCGTTCGCCCGCGAGCCGATCCCGCTGGCCACCCTGACCGCGGCCGACGGTGTCGCACTGGCCGGAACCCTGGCCGACCTGGTCGAGGTGTCCGCGGTGGACGACCTTGCGATCAGCGGCGGGTCACAGATCGCGGCGCTGCGCCGGCACTACCGCGACGGGCTCAACGGCGGCGCCTACGCCAAGTTGCTCGACTTCGACGAGTTCTGACCCGCACCCGCGCCGGCGCGAGCCCGCTCAGCGCCGGCGTCCCTCCACCGCGGCGCGGAACCGCGCATAACTCGGCGCCCCGATCAACTTCCAGACCAGCCCGAGCGACCCCGGCATGTGCTTTTTCAGCCATTCCCGGCCCCCGTCGGGCTGGGCCGAGACGATCGCGCCGACCATGTTCCAGCCCTGTCCCTTCGGCGTGGCCCGCTGCCCGTGCTGACCGAACCACTCCATCTCCGGCTGCGACACCACATGCTCGATGGCCGGAACGATGTTCTTCTCCTCGTCCGGGAAGTGCGCCGCCAGCGCCGCCGACACCCCACGCAGCGCAACCCGGATCGGTTCGGCGTCGGCCCGCCGCGCAGCGGCCTTGCAGGCCGACAGAGCCAGATCAAGAGCCTTGAGATGTACGCCCATCGCCTCGTGCTGCACCTTCATCCGTTCCACGTGCAGGAAACAGGCCGGCGCCCGTGTATCGATCATGTCCCAGAGCCGGGCGTCCTCACCCTCGTGGTGCGCGTGCAACACGTTCGAGATCAAGTGCAGCTGGGTCGCGACCGCCGCCGCGTGCCCGGTGTCACCGTCCCGTCCCGGACGCCGTCGACCAGCCCGACGGCCTCGTCGAAGCCTTGCTGCAGCGTCCGGTGGATCTCGAACATCCCGCTTGCGTCGCAGGTCTTGGGCCCGGTGAAGGGGGGTGGGGTTGTGCTCATGCGCCGATGCTCGAGGGCGCCCTTTGCAAACCGCGTGCAACGCGCATGCAGCCGGGCCGTTCAGCGCGGGTCGAGCAGCGCCCGCAGCTGCCGCTCGTCGAGCCGATCACCGGCCCCGGCCGCCTCGGCCCGGTCGACGCCGCTCAGCGCCGCGTCCAGGTCCGGGCTCAATCCGGGTTCGACGGGGCCGAGGCCACGCCGCCGGGCGCAGCGATCAATCCCGGACAGCAGGAGCGCCGCTTCGCGTGGCCGCCCCTCGAGTGCCAGCGCCAGGGCGCCGATCCGCAGCCCGGCCAGGGTGTTGGTGACGTCATCCTCCGCGGTGAAACAGGCCAGGGCCGGCCGCAGCACCTCGAGGGCCCGGCGCGGTTCCGCCTCGCCGATCAGCAGGCTGCGGGCCTGGTGCAGGCCACTGAGCGCGACCGTCCAGTCCTGCTTGAGCGCCGCCGCATCCCCGGCCGCGCCCACCAGCACCGCGCGGCCCTGCGCCACCTGCCCGGCCCCGGCCAGCGCCGCACCGAGCGCGACCGAGGCGGCCGGCACGAACCAGTCCTCGCCGATCGCCCGCGCCCGGTCGACGGAGTCGCGCGCGCTGGCCACCGCGGCGTCGAAGGATCCCTCGCTGGTCAGGAACAGCGCCGCGTAGTACGCCGCCTGGGCCAGAAGCAGCCGGCTCTCCCGATCGGTGGCCGGGGTGAGCAGCTCGACCGCGGCCCGGTGCGCCGGCCACACCGCCGCCCGGTCCCCGGTCTGCGTGAACAGCGTCGCCAGGCACAGCAGCACCCGCGCCCGGTCGGCCACCGGCGCGTCCGGGGCCGCGTCGAGAGCGGCCCGCAACAGCGGCGCCGCGAACCCGGCGTGCCCGCGCCGATGCCAGAACCAGGCCAGCCACCCGGCCGTACGCAACGCCTGGGCCGGCGCGTCCTCGAGGTCGTACCGCATCGCCGCCCGCAGGTTGGCCAGCTCCCGGTTGAGGGTGCGCACCGCGTGCAGAGAGTGCTCCCGGCCCAGGTGCCGCGCCTGGTGCTCAACCAGCGCGCGGACCCAGGCGCTATGCGCCGCGCGGCTGGCCGCCGGGTCCGGGTCGTGCTTGGGGCAGTACGCCCGCACGATCTCCAGCAACCGGTACCGGGCCGGGCTCAGCGTCGTGTCGGCCACCACCACCGAGCGGATGACCAGCGCCGACAGCCGTTCCAGGTCGTCGTCGAGGGCGGACAGCGGGAAACCACCCTCGAACGGCCACAACCGCAGCAGCAGGGCCCGGTCGGATTCGGCCAGCAGCTCGACGCTCCAGGCGACCGCCGCTTCCAGGGTCGGTCGCCGCCTCCAACTCGGCCACCACCCCGGGCGCGTCACCGCCGGCCAGTCGCGCGGCCAGGCGTTCCTCGACGGCGACCGCGCGCAGTTCAGCGAGCGCGGCTCCCGCGTACGTCTCGCAAAGGTCGGCGAACGCCTCCCCGCGCCACCGGCCCAGCCCGGCCTCGAAGGCGCGCAGCGCCTCGCCGGGCCGCAGATCGTCGAGCAGTTCCCGGCCCCGCCGCACATCGGCGGTGAACCGCGCCGCGTCCGTGTCGTCGACGAGCAGCCGGTAGCCGTCGCCGGCCCGCAGCAGCACGTCGCGGCCCAGCCCACGCCGCAGCCGCGACACGTAGGCCTGCAGGGACACCCCCGGGCTGGCCGGCTGCCGGTCACCCCAGACCGCCTCGGCCAGCGCGTCCTCGGAGACCGGGCGCCCCTCGGCCGCGAGCAGCGCAGCGACCAGCCGGCGCGGCAGCGGGCCACCGAGGTCCACCGCGGTCCCGTCGCGCTCGATCCCGGTCGAGCCGAGCACCAGCCCGATCAGCACAGCCGGAGCATACGTGCTGCTCCCGGGCCTGATCCCGGCGCTCGCACCGAGCACGTTCACCTCGACGGGCCGATCGCCGGGTCGCGCAAGCGGCTGCGGGGAGCTGACCGGAACCGGCGGTCAGCCGGCGACCGAGGCCTGGCGCAGGTCGTCGAGCACGTCGACCGCACCGGCCGGGCCGGGCATCGTCCGCAGCACGGCCTGGGCCGCCCGCGCCGACTCCCGCATCGCCGGGTCGTCGGCGATGCGGGCCAGCAACCCGGACAGCGCCGACGGCCGCAGATCCAGCGTGGACGCGTGCACCCCGCACCCGAGCGCCTCGACCCGGTCTGCGTTGTAGCGCCGCTCGTAGTTCTGCCCGGGGCAGGCGATCGACGGCACGGCGTGGAACAGCGCGGCCAGCGCGGTGCCCTGCCCGCCGTGGAACAGCAGCCCCTTGGCCTCCGGCAGCAGCTCGTCCAGCGGCAGGTAGTCGGCCAACCACAGATGATCGCTGACCTGCTCCATCCGGCCGTTGGCGTTGGTCACGCACCACACCTGCACCCCGGCCAGCTCGGCGCTGCGGGCCAGCGACCGGACCATCGTCGCGGAGTGCCAGCCGACCGTGCTCAGATAGGCCAGGACCAGGCGTTCCGGGCGCGGCGGCAGTCCGTCCAGCCCGCGCCGGTTGGTGCCGTCGAGATAGCCGATGTACGACAGCCCGGGCACGTCGCGCAGTTCCGGCTCGAACTCCGGGAAACTGGTCGCGATCTTCCGGTCGGCGTTCCAGAACAGCAGGTCGCACAGCGAGTCGACGGCGTCGCCGAAATACTCCCGGGCGGCGTCGCGGGCGATGTCGTCGAGCGGGTGCCCGGCCGGCCGGCGCTGGGTGCGCGGGTCGGTGCCGAACGAGGCCAGGTTCACCAGTGGCACGCCACTGCGCCGGGCCGACACCGCGGCGGTCGGTCGCATGTCGGCGACGATCACGTCCGGCCCGACCTCTTCGATCACCGTTCGCTCCTGATCGAGCAGGTACTGCCAGTACGCCGCGTCGTCCATGCCCAGCGCGGTCAGCACGTCGTAGATGTCGTCGACCGCGCCACTGGCCCCCGGACCACTCGCGCCGACGAAGTCGTACACCGGGAAGCCGTTGTCGGACAGCAGCCGGGCCGCCGGCGCGCAAGCCTGAAAGATCACCTCATGGCCGCGCCGGCGCGCCTCGCGCGCGATGGCGAGAAGATAAACCGTCGAACCCCAAGTGCCCGACTGCGAGGGGTACGGCATGAAGAGCAGTCTCATGCGCTCGTCTCCGCGAACCAGCGTGCCGCCAGTTCCGTGGCCCGGCGCCGCACCCGCTGCACCCCGGACGGGGTGTTGTAGGCGGCGAACGGCGGCCACTGGAACACGTACATGCTCAGCTCCTCGGCCAGGATCGCCAGCTCCAGCGTGGCCCGGTCGTCCGGCCGGTGCCGCAGGTAGGAGTCGAGCAGCTCGGCCGGGGCGGTGACCCCGGCCGGCATCGCCCGCACGTTCGGGAAGGCCAGGTCGCCGGAGGGCCGCCCGGGCCCGCAGACCTGCCAGTCGAGCAGGACCAGGGTGTCCCCGTCGACCACGATGTTCTCGGTGTGGCAGTCGCCGTGCACGAACACCGCGGGCACCGCCTCCATCGCCTTGACCAGCGCGTCGCGCCCGGCGATCAGGTCGGTCACGCGGGCCAGCGACGGCTCCCAGAACCGCTGGGCCACCGACAGGTCGGGCGCGTCCAGCGACTCGGCCAGCCCGTCCGGGCGGAACCAGCCCGACGGGACGGCGACCTCGTGCAGGGCGGCCAGGTCACGGCCGAGCGCCGTCCACAGCGGGGGCGTCCACGACCGTACGTCCACAGTCTTTCCGGTTTTCTCCAGCAGCAACGCCACGCCCTCGGACGTCTCGGCGACGTCCAGCAGCCGGGGAACGCGGATCGGCACGGCCGGCGCGATCTCGGTGTAGAACCGCAGCTCCCGGCCGGCGGCGGCGCGCGCGTCGGCGCCCAGGGCGGCCGGGGTCACCTTGAGGAAGGCGGGCTCGCCGGCCGCGGTCCGCACCGGATGCAGGCCGGCGCCGGACCGCGATTCCAGGGCGGCCACCGGCTCGTCCGGCGTCAGCTTCAGACTGTGCAGCACCTCGGCGATCATGACGACACCGCCACGGCCCGGGCCGGCTTGAGCCCGGCGCCGTACTGCATGCCCGGCCACAGCCGGACGAACGTCTCGTACTGCTTCCGGATCGACGCCGCACGCCGGGTGTCCCCGGCCAGAACCTCGCGCATGGTCTCCTCGTACTGGATCGGGGTGATGTAGCCCAGCGACAGGCGCCAGCGCAGATGCCAGTCGGGGCCGGGATGTTTCTCGGTCGCCCGCACATAGTTGCGGAACCAGCTCTGCGTGTCCTGCCGGCGCCGGCGGGGATGGGCCTGGTGGTAGACCGACACGCCGGGCAGCGCGCGGAAGGTCGCGCCGGCCCTCCACAGCCGATAACCCAACTCGGCGTCCTCCTCGCCCCAGCCTTGGAACCCGCCGTCGAACATACCGACGTCCCGGCACAGCCACGCCGGAAGAGAGGCGTGGCAGCTGGTGAAGCCCAGCCACGGCGCGGCGCTGGCCCCCGACTCGACCAGCCGCAGGTGCTCGACCGTGTCGTCGGTGGTCGGCCATGTCCCGGACGCGGCGGCGATCGCCGGGAACCGGTGCCGGATGTCCCACACGTCCCACAGGTGGGCCGCCGGGTAGTCGCCGGTGACCGTCAGCCGGTCGTCGAGGCGGGCGCCCGACCGCTGGACCGCCGCGGCCAATGTCTCGTCGACCGGGACGAGCGAGAACACCTCGCGGCGGGCGCCCAGCACCACCGTCTCCGGTGTCCGATGCAGATCAGCGTGCGACTGCAGCAGGTCGGGCGGGCAGATGCAGTCGTCGTCGATGAACAGGACGACCGCACCGCGTGCGGCGGTGATCCCGGCGTTGCGGGCGGTCGAGCGGCCCGGCTCGGGCACGGTGATCGCCCGGACCCGCTCGTCGAGCCGGTGGTACCGGTCGGCCACGTCGGCGGTCTCGTCGGTCGAACCGTTGTCGACGACGACCACCTCGTACGCCGCGGTGGTCTTCTGATTGATCAGTGATTCGAGGGTGCGCTCGATATAGCGGGCCTTGTCCCGGGTCGGGACGATCACGCTGACGTCCATCGGGCTACCTCCTCATCTTCGGCCACATGCGAACGAAGGTCTCGTACTGCCGGTCGATTGTCGCCGCCCGCTCCTGATCACCGGCACGGACCGCGCGGATCGTCTCCTCGTACTCCAGATGGGTCAGATAGCCCAGCGAGAGCCGCCAGCGCAGCCGCCAGTCCGGCCCCGGATGCTTGGCCGCGGCGTGCCGGTAGTTGTCGAACCAGTCCCGGGTGGCGTCGCTCTGCGCCCGGGGATGCACCTGGTGGTAGACCGGCGTGCCGGTCAGCGCCTGGAACGTTGCCCCGGCCCGCCACAGCCGGTAACCGAGCTCGGTGTCCTCCTCGCCCCAGCCCAGGAACCCGTCGTCGAACGCGCCGACCTCCCGGCACAGCGCCGCCGGCACCGAGGCGTGGCAGGTCAGGAAACTCAGCCACGGCGAGACGCTGGCGCCGGTCGCGATCAGGTCCAGGTGCTCGGCCCGGGCGGCGTTCTCGTGCAGGCCGGAGGCGGCCACGATGGCGTCGAACCGATGGCGGATGTCCCAGATGTCCCAGAGGCAGACGCGCTCGTAGGCGGCCGGGGCGGCGGTGACGCTGTGGTCGACGGCGGCCGCGGCCGGACCGACCGCGGCGACCAGATCCGCGTCGGCCGGCAGCACCGAGAAGACCTCGCGGCGGGCGCCGAGCACCACCGCGTCCGGGGTCCGCTGCCGATCGACGTGCGCCTGGATCAGGTCGGGCGGGCAGATGCAGTCGTCGTCGATGAACAGGATGATCTCGCCACGGGCGGCCGCGATGCCCAGGTTGCGGGCGGCGGCCCGGCCCGGTTCGGCCAGGAACCGCGAACTCACCCGCGGATCCAGGCGCCGATAACGCTCCAGCACGTCCGCGGTCTCGTCCCGCGATCCGTTGTCGATCACCACGATCTCGTACGACGAAGCGGTCTCCTGCCTGATCAACGACTCCAGTGTGCGCTCCAGAAAACGGGCCTTGTCCCGGGTCGGCATGATCACGCTGACATCCATCGCTCCCCCTTCGTCGGTGCAGTTTTACCTGTCCACAACGGTCGCGGGCAGCACGCTGGCAAGAAGCTGCCGAGCCCGGCCGGGGTTCGCGGATCCGGCGATACGGTCGGTTCCCTCCGATTGCGCCGACCAGGAGGAATCCTTGTTACGCCGATACAGCCGAGTCGCCGCGGTGGTCGCCGCCGTTCTGGCCGGAACCGCACTGATCAAGCCGGTCAGCGGCCCCGAGAAGGTCCGCAACATCATCTTCATCAACGGCGACGGCATGGCCGCCGCCCAGCGCGAAGCCGCCCGGCTCTACTACGCCGGCTTCGACGGGCAGCTCATCATGGACAGCCTGCCCGTATCCGGGCAGCTGACCACCAGCCCGCACGACCCGCACTCGCCGATCACCGACTCAGCCGCCGGCGCCAGCGCCTGGGCCACCGGCCAGAAGACGTTCAACGGCGCGGTCAGCGTCGACGTCGACGGCAAGCCCCTGCCGACGCTCGGCGCCCAGGCCAAAGCGGCCGGCAAGGCCACCGGGCTGGTCACCACCGCCCAGGTCACCGACGCGACACCGGCCGCGTTCTTCGCCAACACGTCCAACCGGTACGCCCAGGACGACATCGCCCGGCAATACCTGCAGCACAGCAAGCCGGACGTGATCCTCGGCGGCGGCGAGGACTGGTGGCTGCCCGCCGGCACCCCGGGCGCCTACCCCGACCAGCCGGCCGAAGACCCGGCCGAAGGCAGCCGCGGCTCCCAGGGCAACCTGATCAGCGCGGCGCAGACCCAGGGCTACCGGTACGTGTCCACCCCGGCCCAACTGGCCGCGGCCCGATCCGGTCCCGTACTCGGCCTGTTCGGCAACGAGGAGCTGTTCCAGATCGCGTCCGAAGGCCAGGGCGACAAGTACGATCCGCCGGTCAGCCTGGCCACCATGACCGGCAAGGCCCTCGACCTGCTCTCCGGCTCCCGCAAGGGCTTCTTCCTGGTCGTCGAGGAGGAAGGGATCGACGAGTTCGCGCACTACAACAACGGGGCGCGGATGCTGCAGGCCCTCGGCGAAATGGAGAAGACGGTCCGGCTGGTCCGGGCGTACGCTGCCTCCCACCCGGGCACCCTGGTCGTGGTGACCGGCGACCACGAGACCGGCGGCCTGGTCGTCGAGGACCCGGGCACCGGCGACGAATCCGGCGACGGGGTGTCGGCCGAGGACGGCCCGTTCCCGGTCAAGGGCAGCGACCTGACCTTCAACCTGGACTGGACAACCGGCGGCCACAGCGGCTCAGACGTGCCGGTGACGGCGATCGGGCCGCGCTCGGAACGCTTCACCGGAAAGCACCCGAACACGTACGTCCACCAGGTTCTGCTCGACGCCCTCAAGGGCTGAGTTGTCGGCGCGCGGCGCGATCGTGAACGTCACGGGAGTTGCGTGGTGTTCGCTCTTCTCGCCGCGTCCATCAGTACTCCCCTGCTCCGTGAGCCCCGGGCCGGCCACCACACGTGGCCAGGCCCGGCCGGGCAGCGGGTTGATGGCGTCGAGCAGGCTGGCGAGGTCGGCGAACGTCCGGCGGGCTTCGGCGGCGATGCGTGAATCGGGGTGTCAGGACCGGTGGGCCGTTCCGCGGTCGCGCAGGCCGGTCAGCAAGGCGCACACGATCGCGCAGGCCACGCTGAGTCCGACCAGCAGCATGAGTGTCCCGACTGCGAACAAGCCGCTGTCGTCACTGAGCGCCGCCTGGATGGTCCAAGCTACGGTGAAGCCGAGGGTCAGGGCGGCCGAGGCGTACAGCGCCCGGACGCGGCCGAGCACTGCTGCGATCAGCAGGATCAGCAGGGTGAGAGCGCAGCCGGCAATCTGCCACGCCTGGTAGGGGCCGCTCTCAACGCCCGTGACCGGGTCGGTCTGGTACTCGTCGTCCCAGCCAAGCCATCCTAGCCACGCTGCTGCGGACAGCACCGCGATGGACGTGGCGGCGATGACCTGGAACAACGGGCTGCGTTTCGCCAGCATAGAGAATCTCCCTGTTCGTTGTCGTTGATTATCGAGCCTGGACCGGCGGTCCGGTCCTGGAAAGTAGTTACGGTGGTGCCGGGCGGGCCATAAATTGGCCCGCCCGGCACCACTACTCAGGCGTCGTCATCACCGAAGGCAATCACCGCCAGGTAGTACTTGTCCGCAGTACCGAGACAAGCCGATCGCACCGGGTTGAACCGGCCGTAGGCGTAGCGGCAATTATTCTCCAGGTCGCTGTGAAGGGT
>NZ_BOMH01000092.1 GCF_016862095.1 Actinoplanes cyaneus | reverse complement strand
CTAGGCCCGGACCACCCCGACACCCTCACCACCCGAAATGACCTCGCCTGGTGGCAGGGAGAAGCCGGCGACCCGGCGGGAGCGGCGGCCGCATTCGAGGCCCTGCTCGCCGATCGACTGCGGGTGCTAGGCCCGGACCACCCCGACACCCTCACCACCCGAAATGACCTCGGCCGATGGGAGGGAGAAGCCGGCGACCCGGCGGGAGCGGCGGCCGCATTCGAGGCCCTGCTCGCCGACCGACTGCGGGTGCTAGGCCCCGACCACCCCGACACCCACATCACCCGGACCAATCTCGCCCGGTGGCGAGGAGACGCTGGGGACTCGGCCGGGGCAGCAGCCGCATTCGAGGCCCTGCTCGCCGATTCTCTACGGGTGCTCGGCCCCGACCACCCACACACCCTCACCACCCGGAACAACCTCGCCTACTGGCGGGGGGAGGCTGGGGATCCGAGCGGAGCTGCGGCCGCGACCGAGGCCCTGCTTGCCGACCGTCTACGGGTGCTCGGCCCCGACCATCCACACACCCTCACCACCCGGGCCAACCTAGCCCGGTGGCAGGGAGAAGCTGGGGACCCGGCCGGGGCCGCAGCCGCGTTCAAGGCGATACTCGCCGACCAACTACGGGTGCTAGGCTCCGACCACCCCCACAGCCACATCTTCATCACCCGGGTCAACCTCGCCCGGTGGCAGGGAGAAGCTGGGGACTCGGCCGGGGCCGTAGCCGCGTTCGAGGCGCTACTCGCCGACCAATTACGGACCCTGGGCCCCGACCATCCTTACACCCTGGTCACCCGGAACAGCCTCGCCTACTGGTCGCGGCATACAGGCCATTAGCTGTGGTGTTGGGGTACTCCCCAGGGACTGTGCCAGGAGCGGTGTTTCCGGCCCGACACGCCAGGCTGAAGACCGGGCGGGATGGGCACCGTGACTGATGACATAGAAAGTTGTGAGTCCACGGAAGAAGCGAGGTCCCCTGGTTTGGAGGACGACGCCGGCACGCTGGCGATCTGAGCACGTTGGCGCGACCGCACCCAGATCGCAGTCCCCGCTGACATCGGCTGGTCACCATCAGCGGCGCTGAGCCGACCACTCGGCTACCGCGCGGTGCTCGCCCCTGGTAGCCAACCAGACGCCCAGCACGGGGCGTCGCTTCGCCCCGAGCCGGCGTCAGCCGGTTCTTTCAGCAGTCACCAGTAAGGACACGCCTGCCTAGCGGCCGGCCGCTTCTTCCGGCACGATCTATTTCTGGTTCTATCCGTAAAAGGAGGATCCTTGACTTCGATGCGCCTGGTGAAGCGCCGCGTGACGGTAGTAACCCGGCTGGCTCTTGCGTTGACCATCAGTCTGGTAGCCGTCGCGGCCACCGCACCTCCGGCCCTGGCCGGCCCATACACCTTCCACTACCGCCAATCGGCTGGCTACGGCTCAACGTCGGGCACCAGTGACTATAACCCGTCAACCGGCATCGGCTCGGCTACCGGATCGGTAAAGGACCTGGACGCAGACGGGCACTGCGTCTTCGCTCGCATCACCTTTACCTCGGGCGAGACCCGGGACACGCCGCGCGCCTGCCCAAAGGGCTCAAGCAAGTCTTACCGCGTCACCGCGCACGGTCAGGTGTCGCTGGTCAAGATGGCGAAGATTCAAACCTGAACAAGCTCGCCTCGGGCAGGTCGACCAGAGATCGGCGGCGCACTCGCACGCTTGCATGATCACGTCCCGTAGGACGTTGGTACCGGCGAGGCCTGATCTCGTCGCCACGCCCATCGGCGGCTCATGCCCTGGGGACGTTACGAAGGCGCAGACACGGGTTGCGTTACCTATCTTGCCTGCGTAAACGTCTACGTTCTTTCGGTGTATCGCGAACGTTCGTTAACGGACAGAGCATCCACGCACCGCAACACCACTTGCGGCCAAAACTCGCCCAGCACGGATAACGGCGCCATCCACGACTCCGCTGCCAACACCTTGCCTAGAACCCTGCTGGCTCGGTCGGGGTCAGCGCTGGCGATTGCCCGAGCAATCTGGGCCAGCGCCTGCGCCTGCTGGTCGGGGTCGGTGATGGAGCGGGCCACGGTCTCGGCCAGGTCGGCGGCTGCCGCAAGATCCGCGCTCCGCACAGCGGAACACTGGCGTTTCTTGACGATCTGCGGCTCGAATGAGCCGGCACGGTCGCGGGGCACGTCGATCTGCACGTGACCGGTGGCGTCGGTAAGCACCGTCTTCGACCGGCTTCCGTTACACACGTTGCCCGATCCGGCACCGGCCGGATCGTTCTTGGCATAGCCGAGGTGCTGCGTCATCTCCTCGTTCAACGCGGTTTCCAGGACCGCCTTGGTCAGTTGCTTGAGCAGCCCGTCCGGCCCGGTCAGCGACAGACCCTGCTCCTTGGCAAGCCGCACCAGCTCCGCTGCGGCAGCAGCCTCCGCCGCCGGCTCCGGCTTCTTCTTAAGAGGGATCACATCATCCAGTGTCTCGGTCATCACGAGGCCTTCCTCGCCGGGCCACGCCCGGCGGGTCAGACCGGAAACACCGAAAGATCCACAGTCCCCGGCGACAAATCTGCGCCGTGACCTTGCCGAATATAAGCAGGCCCGACGCGATCTGCCCGGGGACTGGTGGCGTGCTTCACAACCGAGATTCGCGCGCGGCGCGCTTGCGGTCGATGGTCCGGATGGAGTGCAATCGACGTCCAAGGGTCGGCACATCGACGAGGGCGGGAGCCGATGAGGATCAGTGTGGGCGAGGTCCAGACCGGTCTGCTCCGGCACTCTGCTCCGCTATCGTCTCGGGAGGTTTACCAGCTGCTGGACGGTATCGGGCCGGGGGCAACGGAGTTAGCCGAGCGGCCGATCGCGTACGCGCGATCGAGTGCCACCCTTGCTGGGGTGGACTGTGCTGTCGAGGCCGGGGCTGGCCGACGCCTGCGGGCCGTGGGAACGGTGGAGGGCCGGGTCTCGTTGATCGGCAACCACGTGGTGCAAGGCGTGGCGTCCACGGTCCTGCAGCGTGGCCAAGGATCCGATCGTCAGCCGTGGCCGCACTACCTGAGTCGTCCGGGTGTGGTGGAGTTGCTCGGCCGTTTCCCTTCTGGTGATGTCGTGGGCGATCCGCTGTCTGTCGCTGACTCGCTTGCTCTGGGAGCGGCGAGCAACCGGCTGCTGGGGGCGGCTCAAAGCGTCTCGCATTTGGACCGGCGTCCACCGCTGCGGACGGCCCGTGGCTGGCTGCGCTGGGCGCACGTCGAGCGCGAGGGAGGCACACAGGTGCGTTTCGTTCTCCAGGCTGACGGCATTCGTACGCTGGAGGTCCGCGGAGCCGAGGCATTCGATGTGCGTACGTTCGCGGCGGACGTTGCCTTGCATGACTGGCTGCTGACTACCCTGCTCGATCTCGTGCGGCGAAGTCCGATCGGCGTCCTGCCGCCGGCCGAGGCGGTGGCTCAGCTGCAGCCGGCCATTGAACACCTGCTGCACCTTTGGCTTCCGAACGCTCGGGGTGGGCTGGCTGGCCGGGAGATGTGGGACGGGCTGGATCAGCTTGCCGGATTCGGCCGTCAATGGAGTTCGCTGGTCCAACGGGTGCGCGACGTACTGGCCCTGGCCGTAGTTAGCGCGACGTTGCCGGTTTAGTCTGCGATCACGTAGTCGGTGCGTCCGATGATCTCACTGGACAGCGGTAGCCTCTCGGCGGCGGCCCGTTCATTGCTCTGGACTATCAACGTCCAGTCCACCGCGACCTGACTGAGGATGGTCCGTACTGCCTCCGGACGGACCGGCGACGTAGTGTTCATGAAGGACAACGTGCGATAGGCGCAGAACGCTGGCGCCGCAGGATTCAGCCGGATGATCGGCGGCATCTTGGCCCACTCGCCTGGGAGCGAGTCGAGCGAGCTGGGAACGAAAACATCCCGGCCGTGGCTGCGCAGTAGGCCCAAGCGGAATAGCTGCCAGGTGGCGTAAAGCATGGAGGCCGACCACAACCGGCCGTCCGGTCCGTCCGTCCACAGCTCGACGTCCAAAAACACCGAGTGGCTCCGCACAGCATGTTCGCGTGGTGGCTGCCACGTCCGCGGCGCGGACATCGCCGCGACCGAGCTGGACGGGGACCGTTCACCGTTGGTGAGCCAGCCGACGGCGCTGACCGGCGGACGCGCGGCGGTGGTGCCCGCAGGCGGCTCTTCTACGATGCGTTGGCTGACAAGTTCCGCCGGGCTGATGTCGCCGAACTGGGCGAATGCGGCCAGCCGAGCCACGTAGTCGATCTCGAGTCCCGCGCTTCCTGCGGCCTCGAGCAATGTTGTGAACACCTCCGAAGGGGTGTGGGTGGCGGTAGCGGAGAAGTCGTCGACGAGGACGCAGGTACTTATCCGAGGCCGGATCCCCTCGCGGCTCTCCTCGACCTGCCGGGCAGCGGCGACCCACGGAGCGCGAGTCGCGAACTGCCGCGTAATTGACGCCGGATCCGGTGAGAGGAGCTCCTCCAACGGGAAATAACCAAGTTCGATCGACCGGTGCGAGTACGGTACGGAATGCACCCGGGGTACGGCCGCTTGCTCCTCAAAGATCCACTCAGTCTCTGTCATCGTCGCCCCATCTCCTCATTCCATAGGATGCGCGGGGTGACCAGCGCCACGCCGTCGTCGCCAGCCACGGCCAGGCCGTGGCCTGTCCAGCAGAGCACATGCATGCGCAGGCCGAGCGGGATCGTTTGCTGGCAGGTGTCATCTGCGCTCCACAGCCGGATCGTCGCATCCTGGCCGAGTGTCGCCAACATGGGCGCGCTGTCCGCTCCGGGAACCACGGCGAGGCTCAGCGCACCGCCGAGATGTGCGGCGATCGGTGGTGCCGCGGGGTCGCCGGTGACCGGATCCCACCGTTGCAACGCACCTCCCATGTCCGCCGTCATCAGCTGGGAGTCGCCGTCTGGGCCGGTCAGGGCGATCAGTGCAGTGCCGCCGCCGGGTTGCCCGGCCAGCGGTGTGCCGGCCGGGCAAGCGGCGCGCAGATCCCAGAGTTCGACCACGCCGCGCCGCAGGGCCAATGCGAGCAGCGGCTGCTCGTCAAGGCCGACGGTGATAGCCAGATCGTCGACGGGGACAGTGCGATAGGGCCACGGAGCGGCCACCGGTCGCCCAGACCGCAGATCCCACAGGCCGACGCCCGCGTCGCCGGCGCCTGCCACCAAGAAACCGGCCGGGTCCGGCACGGTGATGAGGCGGCGAACCGAGCCGGGCAGCCCCAAGATCGGTTGACCCTCGGGTTGCCCGGTGACCGGGTCCCAAGCCCGGATTGTCCCGTCATCGCCGGCACTCACCAGTAGGTCGCCGCGAGTACCGGCGACGGTGGTCAATGCGGTCACCGGCCCTGTGTGGCCGGTAAGCGGCTCGCCGTACGGTTCGCCGGTGTCGCACCGGGTCAGGCGAATCGTTCCGTCGTCGCCGGCGGTAGCCAGCAGAGCGCAGCCAGCAGCATGCACCACCGCGAGGTCGGCGATCCGGCCGGTGTGCCGGACTCGTGTTCTTGGCGTCGCTTTCGCCGCAGCGACATCCCACAGCCGGACAGTCGCGTCGTGGCCGCCGCTGACCAGCAGTGATGTCCCGTTCGGCGCGGTGACCACGGCGAGCGCGGTGATCGGCTGCGTATGCCCGGTCAGCGGCGCCCCGTGCGGTCTACCAGTCGCAATGTCGCGTAGCCGGATCGTGTTGTCCTCACCAGCGCTGGCGAGCAGAGTCCGGCCATCCGGACCGGGTAGGACTGTTAGTGCGGTGACCGGGCCGTCGTGCCCCATGAATGGGCGGCCGACCCGCTGCCCAGTAATCGGATCCCACAGCCGGATGCTGGCGTCCTCCCCGCCTGCGGCCAGCAACGGATCGGCGCCGTTTAGGTGCACAGGGGTGAGGGCGAGCACCCGGCCGGTTTCGCCGATCTCGAGGCGGAGGATTTCGCCGTCCTTGCCCCGCTCCCACACCTGGATCGTCGCATTGTCGGCGGCGCCGGCGACCAGCGTCCGCCCGTCTCGGGTTGCGGTGACCGTGAGAGCGGTGATCAGGGTGTCCAACTCGGTGGCGATCAGCGTCCTTGTCTCGGTTCCGGCATGCCAAAGCCAGACCTTGGCCTCGTCGTTCTCGACGTCGGCCGATGCGACGATCGGCTCCTTGCCCGGCGGCGCAGCTGTGGCGAGCGCCGACAGGAGACCGCGTCCCGGCACGCCGGGCAATTCTCGGGCCGGGCGGCGACCAGCAGGATCCCAGAGCCTGATAGTTCGGTCGGCGCCCGCGCTGACCAACAGGGCGTCGTCCGCGCCGGTGGGCAGGGTGGCCAGCTGCGCCACGACCCCGCGGTGGCCGGTGAGCGGGTCGAGGGGCTCACCGCTGGCCGAGTCCCAGAGCAGGATGGCCGAGCCCCAGCCAGCTGCCGCCACCAACGCGCGCCCGTCGTCTATCCGGACGCCGACCAGCGCGGCGATCCGTCCGGGCGAATCGGCGAGTATGACATGCGGTGTTACCGGTGCTAAATATGCCCAGTTCACCGCCCAATCGGCAGCCGTATCGCCTGCCTCGGCCGCGAAGACAGTGATGCCGGCGTGCCGGGCCATCGCCAGGCGGCGTATCCCGGCCCGGTCACCCGCCGCGCAGCCGATCAGCTGCCGACGGGCGGTCAGCACACCGATCAAGGTCGCAGGTCGTTCGGCCGGGTCCATGTCGGCGCGCAGGATGTCGAAAGCGACGGCGTGCGGGTCGAGCCGGTCAATCACGTCCGGGCGGTCGCCCAGCCGTTGGATTGCGGTCGCGCCGCCACGGATCGCATGCGCGGAGAGCCGCCGCGTCACGTACGGGTTGCCGCTGCCGGCGAGCTCGATCAGCGCGTCGACGATCCGTGCGTGCGCCGTCTCGACCTGCGCCGGTGCCAGCTCGGTCAACAGGTATTCCTGGAAGGTTCGGTGCGCCAGCCGGTATACGGTCTGCCCGGCCTCGCTATCCAGCATCAGATAGGGCGCTGCCTCGTCAAGCAGGGCGCTTAGATCCTCGGCGGTGGGTGCCCAGGGGCCGAGCGCAGACGCGACGGTGAGCCAGACCTGATCGCGCAGCGGCAACCCGCGGCCCAGCCCTAGGGCGAGCGCAGCCAGCAACGCTCGGTGCCCAGGGTTGGCGGCGGTGAGCCGGTCCACGGCCGCCGCGAACAGGGTGCGATGGTTGCCGGCGAGCAGCCGGGCCAGCCCGCCGTCCGGCGCACCGCGGAGTGCGCCCGGCCGGGCCAGCAGCTCGTGCACCGCCAGTCGGGCGAAGAGAAACTCTTGTTCTCGCACCTGTACGCCGAAGGTGAGCGCCGCGATCAGCGGCTCCTGTCCGGAGCCCAACGCGGCGGTCAGTCGTCGGCTCACATACCGCCCGACTGCGGCGTCGTCACGTTCAACCAAGAGGACGTCACTGTCCAGGCCATCCGCTCGTAACGCGTTCAGTAGTTCGGTGTCCGCCGGGACCGGCCCATCGGGAACCGCGTGCAGCGAGCTACGGGTGCCGACCACGACGCGTACCCAAGGCAGCGCCGCGAGCCTGACGATAAGACCGGCCATCGCTAGCGGCTGCTGCGCCTCGTCCAGGGCGTCCAGTAATAGGGTCAAGCGAGATCGCATGTACCGCGAAGGTGCTCCCATCGCGGAGATCAGCCAGTCGACCAGGCTCGTTGAGGCGGTCAAGTCCGGCAACGCCTGAGACAGCCGAAGATCCTCGGCGAGGCGCCGCACCGCGTCCTCCACAGTGAGGCCGGTAAGCAGCACCGAGGTGGCGAACGCCTCCGGCGGCGGCAACTCGTCCGCGGGGACCGGTTCGATCAGGCCGGCCGCCTCGAGGGCAGCCAGCAACGCTGGATGAGTGCGGGCCACGACCTGCCCGAGCAACGCCGACTTTCCGGTGCCGGGCGCGCCGGTGACGATTAGCAGGCCAGTGCCCCCGCCCGGCCTCAGCCACGCCGTGATCGCCCCGTAGCTCGGCGGCGCGTCCTTCGAAGAACCACGGCAGCTCGCCTACCTCACCGCCGCGGGCCTTGGGCAGGAAATGCCGCCGTACGTCCCCAGGCAGTAGCCGGATCTCACGGTCCACATCGACGGTTACCGGCAGCGTTGCGGCCGCCGGCGCCACCCGCACCAACGCTTGTGAGCCGAGCCATCGCGGTACGAGGTGCGCCTGCGGCAGAGCTGCCTCGAGTTCCCGATGCAGCTCGCGCAGCTCGATCCGCTCGTCGGTGCGAAACGCCCAGGTCAGGCAGTAATCCAACGCGTCATTGAAGGACCCTAGCCAGGTAGCGCCGGCGCCCGAGACGCCGACCAGCAGCACCCGGCGTGGGTCGCCCGGCCACTGCTCCAGCAGGCTGTTGACCAGCTGAACGAAGCGGGCCGATTGGCAGGTGTCGATCACGACGATCGTCCACGAGTCGATGGAGGCCCGCTGCCGGTCAGCGATCGCGGCCGCCAAATCATCCGGCTTGATCCCGTTCGGGTACGGCACAGGTGGGCTGTTGTGGTGCACGAGCGCGGCCACGTCCCCATTACTCCATCCGTGCCCGACCCAATAAAGCACCGAATTCCGGTCGGAGTGCCCATTGGCCCACTCGTGCAGCCGCTCGCCGGTCGCGTCCGCGCTGCGCTCGGCCATGCCGGCCGACCACGTCCGTACGTCGGCGCCGAACGGTTCGAGTAGCCGGCCGAGCCGATCGGTTTCCCGCTCGACATCGAGCTCGACCCAATCGGCGTCGCGGTATTCACCGATGGCGACCGGCCAGATCAACAGACCGTCGCCCGCAGCCTCATCCGTCGTCATCGGAGGCGTCCGCGGCCAGTACCAGCTGGCTGACCCCGCTGTATCCGCTGCCGCCGACCTCGAGCCGGTACAGGCCGGGCCGGGGCAGAGTGACCTCGATACGCGCCTCGCCGTCACCGCGCGCGACATCGGGGACCGCCACCGTGCGGCCGCTGTCTGCCTCCGTGACTCGGCATCGAACGCCCTGATATCCGTCGGCGCCCACAGCGTAAGCCGAAAAGGCTTCACCAGCCGTGACCACGTCGGGCAGTGTGAGTCCAAGTCCTGGCCCGGCCTGTGGCGGGCCGAGCAACGCGGGATCGCGTTCGGTGAGTACGCCCCGGACCATCGCTCGGCCTTCATCGCTGCGCGCCAGCCGACCGTGCTGCTGCGGCAGATAAACGTGGGTGGCGCCACCGAGCGAGGCGGCGCCACGGTATACCGTGCCGTCGCCGGCCTCATCCGACCAGGACGCTGTGCCGTCGCCGGCGTCGACCCAGAGGCCGTTCGATGTCTCGACCACCCCGTCGCGCACAGTCAGGCTCTGCGCTGTCGGCTGCTCTGTGCCGACGATCGGCCGGTGCCCCGGCAGCGTCACATCCCGCAGCCGCTCGTGCAAGGCGGTCGCCGCTCGGAACAGGTCACGGTCCGCCCCCAGACCGACCGCGACGTCTTCGCTCAACCTCTGCCCGCGCACACCGTCGTCCACGCAGCGATAGAACGGCAGCAGCTCGTGCACGCCGGGCAGCCCCGCAGCCAGCGCCCGCAACCCGTCGTCGCCGGTGCGCCGGAAGGTGGCCCGCCACGACCGCCGGGCCGGCAGTATCCGGGTACCCCGCCCGACGTTCAGCATGGCTGTGGCCTTCACCGAGCCGAAGAACGGCGTACCCAGGGTCACCACCGCCCGGACATCGTCGGCGGCACCCGGGATCGTGCACAGGTAACGGGCTAGCAGGCCACCCATGGAGTGGGCCACAATCACGACCTGCGCGGGCCGGCCGTCGGGGTGCCGGCGCCGGGCATCATCGTGTGCCGGATCGGCCCGCCAGCGGCGCAGCTCTCGGTCGATCCGGTCGGCGAGCAGGCCGGCGTTGTGCGCCACCGGCAGCCGCCAGTCATAACCGAAGTCGATCACCGGCGCCGCGGGGACGACTCCGGCGCGTGTCGTCGCGATCAGATCCGTGTACGGCTCGAAGCCGGCCAGGATGCGGGCGAAGGCGGGGAAACGCAGGGCACCCGTCGCGGTCACCCGGCCGTATCGACCGACTCGCTCGTCGTCGGTGAGCCGGAGATCGGTTAGACCCGAGCCGGTCGTCCAGGCCCGGACGTACCACTGTGCATCGCGCAGGCCCCAAAGGACGCGCTTGTCCACGCTGTCGATCAGCTCACTGCCCATGATGCCGGGCACGACGACCACCACGTCGTGTGACCGGGTTCCGGCGTGCAACGGCGCCTCCATCGCCTCGGATGCTAACGGCTCCAGGCCTCGGTCGGCGATCAGCCGTCTAGCCTTACGTGGGGCGAAGGCGGTCAGGTTCGGCGGCAGTATTAGCTTGTCGTTTAACCAGTTCGGCGGGGCTTGGTGCCCTTCTTGTGATGGGTCGGCCGCTGGTGTGCCTGGCCGGTGACCAGGATGAGTCCCACATCGTGGCGGACAGCGGGCTGCCGGTTGCGGGAGCCTGGCGGGCGCCCGGGACCCGGGCGGTTGGGTTTCGGTGCACGCGCTGGCGAGCCGCTGTTCGTGCGCAGGTTCCGGAACCCCCGCCGCACCCGGGCCGGCGTGAGCCGCTCCGGCGCCATCGGACGTTCCCAGGGCCGGCGCAGGTCCTGAGCAAGAGGCCGGGCGAGACGCAGCTGAGTATGCGCGGCCAGCACAAGCCACGTCCACCGGTCCGCGGCGGCCGGATCGCGCAGCTGCGGCGCGGTCCAGCCCAGCGTCTGCTTCAGCAGACGGAAGGTGTGCTCGATGTCGAAGCGGCGCAGGAACGCCTGCCAGCACCGGTCGACATCAGCATCGGTGGCGTCGGCCTTGGACCACCACAGCCACAGCGGCTTCGGCTCACCGCGGCTGGGCAGGTGCTCGACGGTGAGCCGGATGACCGTGCCGGCAATGATCGGCAGCGCCTGGTCGTGGTCGACCCACGCAGCTCGAC
This sequence comes from Actinoplanes cyaneus, assembly GCF_016862095.1. Lineage (GTDB taxonomy): Bacteria > Actinomycetota > Actinomycetes > Mycobacteriales > Micromonosporaceae > Actinoplanes > Actinoplanes cyaneus. The sequence goes on along the minus strand of NZ_BOMH01000092.1, from coordinate 19,810 downwards.
GGGTCAGCCGCGGATGCAGCCGGTCCCAGGCCTGCGCCTTCACCTGGCCATAGAGGCGGGTGTCGGTGACCGTGAGCGCGTGCTCGACGTCCCAGGTGGCGGGGTCACCGAAGACGAACTCCCCGCCGTGCTTGGCTGGCCGGCCGCCTTCAGGGTTGTAGATCCTTGGCGGCGTGGGGCGGCGTAGCACCCGGTCGGAGCGCATCCGGCCGAGGATCTCCACCGGCAGGTCGCGTAGCAGCCAGGCGATGCGTAGGGCTTCGTAGCCGGCGTCGAGCACGATGAGGATGTCGCGGTCGCCGGGCTTCCACTGCCCGGCGTCGGTCAGCCGGTCGACGAGCTGGCGGATCTGCGCGCAGGTGATCGTGGTGACGTCCGCGCCGGGCGGCAGCCGAACCGCGTCGAGCAGGGCGGTTCAGGAGGTGCGGCCGGTCTCCAGGGCGGCGATGATCGAGCACGGCCAGCCCGGGATCATGCGGTGTTCATCCTTGCCGCGGCCGTAGGTGTGGCAGAACGCGCGCTGCGGACTGCAGTTGCCGTCCGGACGCAGCCACGGTGAGACGTCCACCGCGAGGACCAGGCGGCCGTCGGCCGCCCGCGGCAGCGGCAAGCCGGCCAGCTGCCGGCGAAGCGACTCGACGTCGATGCGCCCCACGTTGAGCGCGTCATACATGGCGCCGTGGCCACGCCGGTGCTCCGGCGACAGGGACGGCCCGACCAGCGTCTTGACCGGCCCGTCGGTACACAGCAGGGCGTCGGTCAGCTCGAACAACGCGTCCGGCCGCCGGGTCATGCACTGGTAGAGCTGCTCGCGGAATCCCGCCAACACATCGATCGCATCTGCCCTGTTCGTCACGACCGCCACAACGAGCGTCGATAGCGCCAGATGCGTCTTCTCGTCATCGGGCAACATCCGTCGCCGATGGCCAGGCTGAAGGGAAGACCCTACGAGTGCGCGGATTGCTGAGGTCAGGGGGTGGCACGGCCGCCGCGCCGTGATTGTGCTCCAAGAATCCTGAAGCCTGGGTGCTGAACGTTGAACGTCGCATCTCAAACACGAAGTTGTCGCGACCTGCCCCATTGAGCCGGGTGCCCGCACGGACTGCGCCCACCTTCACCAGCGCCCGCTGGGAGCGCCAGTTGTCGGGGGCGACCAAGAACACTATTCGCTCGACGAAGCCGAAGGCGTGGTCACGCATGAGTGCTTTAAGCTGCCCGTTCGTCTGGCCGCCCCAATAGGCCCGAGAAAGGAACGTCCACCCAATCTCAACTTCGCTGCGTTGCGGATCGTAACCGTGAAATCGAGAGGATCCGATCACATGGCCTGCTGGGGATGTCACTGCCAAGGCGCCGCCGGACGATAAGGACTGGGCGAAGAACTCCTGGAACACTCCGCGCTCGTATCGATCAGTCGCGGGATGTTGGGCCCAGATGAGCGGGTCGCTGGCGACTTGGTAGAGCGCCTCGAAATCCGTCGCGAGCAGCGGCCTCACGCCGACAAGGTCTCCGCTGAGCGCAGGTTGAAGATCGAATGTCACAGCTCGGAGCGTATCGATCAGCAGGAACCGTCGGTACGTGCCTGCCGCGGACGACAAGCTTTGGCCAGTTGATGTGCGCGCCCCAGCGCATTGGCCGGCACTCACCGTAGTCACCTTGACCAAGCAGCGAGCTCGTCCGTAGCGGCGACAGGGGCAGACCAGAGGTTAAACGACAAGGTAAGTGGCTGTCTTTCAACCTGAACCGTCGCGAATTGCAGAGGATGCGAACCCGCGACTGAGTGATGTCGGTCTTGCGGGACATGCTTCGTTAGGGGCCCCGTCGGTGCGCTGACCTCGCGTTTCGGCATTTCATTCAAGGCTGCCGTGCCAGCCGTGCCAGCACCGCAGTCGATGACGGGGCCATGGGCCGGATGTCGAAGGTGATTGCTGAGCTGTACAGTCTCCCCCTGTTCGCAGAAAACGCGAGAATTTCGCATGCCATGCGAGGGGTAGAAGTGGCGGTTCCTGAGGGCTCTGCGGGCCTGCACCTGGTACGGGGCGTGCCGCTGCTGCACCCGGAAGAGCAGGTGTTTCAGGCCATGCTTGACGGCTGGCGCAACCAGCAGCTGGCCCGCAACCTCAGCTTCGGCACCATCGAACCCCGCGAGCGTCTCGTACGGCGGTTCCGCAACTACACCGACGCTGGCCCGTGGGCGTGGAGCGCGGCTGACGCTGACGCGTTCTTCGCCGAAGCGCGGGCGGTCAAGCACGTCAGCCACGCCACGCTGCTCGGCTACCAGACCACGCTGCGGCAGTTCTGTGACTACATCACCGACCCGCACTACGGCTGGCCCGACGAGTGCCAGAACCGCTTCGGGACCCACCCGATCCAGGTATGCACCGAATGGAACACCGGCCGCCACGTCCAAGAAGCGCTGGGCCGGCCCGGCAAGCGGGCGCTGACCCATGACGAACTGCAAGCCCTGTTCGACTACGCCGACGAACGGGCGGTCGCCGCGCAGTCCTCCGGCCGCAAGGGCTGGAGCAGCGCATTTCCTGACTCGGTATTGCTTAAGACCGCCTACGCCTGGGGACTGCGCCGCAACGAGGCCGCGCACCTGGACCTGTGTGACCTGGCCAACAACCCGAAGGCGCCGGAGTTCGACGGCTACGGCATCATCCGGGTCCGCTACGGCAAGGCCATGCGAGGCTCCCCACCGAAACGCCGGTCGGTGCTCACCGTGCCGCTGTTCGACTGGGCCGTCGACGCACTGAAGCAGTGGGTGGAAGAACTGCGCCCGGCCCTGGCCGAGCCCGGCAACTCTTCGCTCTGGCCGTCGAGCGCAACGACCAGCTCAGCGCCGGGACGGTGAGCACGGTGTTCACCCGCTGTCGCAAGGAACTCGGTCTCGCTGATGGGCTCGATTTTCATTCGCTGCGACGGTCGTATGTCAGCCACCTCATCGAGGCGGCTATGACGAGTTGTTCGTGCAGCAGCAGGTCGGCCACGAACATGCCAGCACCACGTCGATCTATACCCACGTCTCGCCCGACTACCGGGCCCGCACCGTGCGCGCCGCCCTGGACCGCGTCGCCACCCAGATCAGGAGCAACTCGTGAGCCGCACGACGATCACCTACTCCTGGAGGCTGCGGGAGATCATGGCCGCTCGCGGCCTGAACAACATCTCCGACCTCATCCCCTTGCTCACCGAACGCGGGATCACGCTGTCGGCGTCGCAGATCTACCGCCTGGTCGGTGACCGACCCGAACGCATCTCGCTGGCCGTGCTCGGGGCGCTGATCGACGCCCTCCAGTGCACCGTCGAAGACCTCTGCGCCTTCCGCGTCGAGGCCGCCGCCGCACCCAAGGCGGTCAACGCCGGCCCCGTCGTGGTCGACCTAAACAAGACCATCCGGCCCAAACGCGCCCGGGTGCGCCGCACTGACTGACCATGCCCGAACAGACCTGCGTCCGCTGCCGGCACCAAGGCGAGCGATACCGCTGGTGGGGACACCGCGACGACGGCATCATCTGCTCCCGCTGCCACCTCGTCGAGAGATCGACGGCAGTCCTGGACGACGGCAGCGGCCGGGTCGCTCCATCCCTACTTGCCCTGCACCAAGCCATCTGCGAACAGCCCAGCGCCGACGCCGGTCTGGTGTGGCTGATCTGCAACCGGCATGTCGCCCCGCTACTGGGCGACCTGGCCACCGGACGACTTCCGCTCACCCACGCCACCCTCGACGCCCATGAATCACCGCAGACAGCGATGCACCTGCGCGACATGCTGATGCAGCACCAGATCCTGCCGCACCGCGACCGCTACCTGGTGCTCTTCGAGAACTGGTTGCGCGGCAAGCTCAACACCATCGAACCCGCCGACGACCAGCAACTCATCCGCCGGTCCGCCACCTGGCGCAGCCTGCGGCAGCTTCGGCAACGGGCAGCCCGCGAACCGCTCCGACCCGGACTCACCAAACGGCACTGCCACGAAATCAACAGCGCCGCCGCCCTCCTGGCCTGGCTGCGCCAGCACGACACGACACCGAGGGCCTGCACTCAGACCGACCTGGACGCTTGGATCACCACCGGGAACTCCAGCCGGCAGGGCAGCCGAGCGTTCGTCGTCTGGTCCACCAAGAACGGCACCATGCCGCGCCACCTGCACCTGCCCTACCAGCAGAGCGCAGCCCACGAGACGATCACCCAGGCGCAACGCCTCCAACTGCTGCGTGACCTGCTCGACCCTGCCAAACCCTTCTTCCAGCGTGACCGCGCAGCCGCCCTGCTACTCGCCCTGTTCGCCCAGCCCTTGACCCGCATCGCCGCGCTCACCATGAACGACATCGACCTCAGCGGCGACGAAGTCCGTATCACCCTCGGTCCGCACGGCCCGATCCCCGTTCCCGAACCGTTCGGCCAGATCCTTCGCGACCACGCCGCCGACCGTGGACCCCGCAACGTCGAGGCCAACCGCACCAGCCCCTGGCTGTTCCCCGGCAGACGACCCGCCCAGCACGTCCACTCGACCTACCTGATGAACCAGCTGGCCAAGTCCCGGATCAACCTGCTCGGCACCCGCCTCGCCGCCATCCGCACCCTGGTCCTCGACATGCCCCCAGCCATCGCGGCACAAGCCCTCGGCTACACCCCCGAATGCGCCGAAGACCACGCCACCCTGGCCGGAGCAACCTGGGCCAGCTACGCCGCCCACCGGCGACGACCCGGCGATCGTGAAGCATGAACCCCTTCACTACGGCTGTGCTCGACGGACGCGGATCGCGGCAGCAGCCAGCGCATACGGCAGACTGATCGCCGTGCGAGCGAGGCGAGAGAACGACGACAGAGAAGTGGCCGCCAAGGGCGTGGCTGCCTACCTGGCGGACGATGGAGCAAAGGTTTACAACCTCACCGAAGCTGCCGTCCAGAAGAACGCGCTGACAGCAGCTCTCAACTTGACCGCTCTCGCAGCGGAAGCAGTCGCTGAACTGGCCGCCACGAGAGGACTTGAGTCTCAGCAGATCCTCCAGGCGCTCACCACGGGCCAGCTCGACACGGCTGACCACGGTTCCGTCCCGGAGCCTGCAGCACAGGTCATCTACCCGGCCTCGATGGATGACTACGACTGGGCGATGACCGAGACCAAGGGCTGGATCGAGATAACGGTCCAGTGGGACGCCCGCCGGAAGACGATCACCTTCTACGACCCAACCAGGCTGGCTCAGGAAGTCCAGAGCGCCGCGACTCGATCCGGCTACTTCGCCGAATCTGCTGTCGTCGTCCTGCCGGCCGTCACCAAGGAAGCCATCGAAGCGGCCATCGCTCAAATGGCCCAGAGGCACTTCGCGGACATCGACTGAAGCGCTGCTCCGCATGATCCGTAGGGCGCCACACGCTGCGAACTCACGGCACTTCAATACACGATGCCGTCAGTATTTTCGCAGGTAGAGCGACTTTCGGAATACCCGCAAGGATGTGCGGCGTTCGGGTTGCCGTCACCGTGACGGGCAAACGAACGCTCGAGGTCGATGAACAGCGACGATCTCGTCGAGGCGGTGGAGCACAACGCTTGTTGATCGCAAACCGGTACCGTGACACGGTGATTGAGGCGGTGCACCGGGCCCTGCTTGCCGCGCCGGTCGAACGGCTGGTTGCCCATCCGCGCCTGCCGCTGGTCGCTGGCGTTGATGCGACCCGGCCAGCGGTGTACGTGTGGGATCTCCATCTGCGGCCGGTCGGGACAATCAGCGCCGACGCGGACAGCTACGGCAACTTGCCTCCCTGGGAGCGGTACGAACAAGTGCCGGAACTCGCGTGGCACCCACACGAGCCGATGCTCCTGGTTACCGCGGGCGGAGTGCTGTGGCGGTGGACGCCCGACGGGGTTACGACCTGGCCCACCGAATACGGGAGCCTCGCCTTTAGCCCAGACGGAGGCACGGTGTGGGCATCACCCGCCAGTGTCGGTGGCGAGGACGCCTGGCTGGCCTCGGATGTGGTCGAGCACGACGCCAGCGTGGTCGGCGGCGGGCCGCGCTGGGACACCGGTGTTGCCGAGCATCCAGCCGGCGGCCTCGTCCTCACCCTGGCCAGCGACCAAGGCGCGACGCTGGTCCTGTTCGCCCGGAGCGAGGATCGGAGGATGCGGATCCGCAGTCGAGCGCTCGTGCTCGACGCTGATGGCTACGAGACACCGGTATGGAGTCCAGACGGACGACGCTTCGCAGTGCGCGGCAACGCCTACGTGCAGTCGCTGGAGGTGTACTCGTTTCCTGCGCTGGAGCGGCAGGTGGCCCTCACACTGCGGGAGCCGGCTCCGGCATCGACTCCGGATTGGACTGAGTTCGCGCTGGACTGGCTGCGGAACGACATCGCGTTCGGCCACGACCCGGACGTGCTGTGGATGGGCACCCCTGAGGGTGCACTGCTCGCGCTTGACCTGGCAGCCGGGACAGCCACCACCCACCCCGTGGGCGGCGCTGGAGTAACCGCGCTGGCCCGCATGGCGAGCGGCCAGTTGGTCGTGGCTGACCGCGACGGCGGCCTGGTCCTGTTGTCTGTGCCGGGTGCCCCGGTCACCCCAGATGCTGACGGAGTAGCCGGATTCCTCGCCGGTACCGAGCCGATCGACGCCACTGGCTACCTGTGGGACGAGCTTGAGCGCACCGACGGCGTGCGCACATGGCGTGACGACGACCTTGCCCGCGTCGTTGAGGCCAATGACGACGACCCTACGTGGCTGCGCCTGCAGGCCGCCATCAATCAGGTCAGAAGCGATCGCACCGACCAACCGTAACGAGCGCGGCGCATTCTGCCAGCCGAAGGCCCGTGTCGCGTCCGGTCGGGACGGCTCCGTCAACGGGCACGGTACGGGGTAGCGGTTCCAGGTAGCGCCAGAGTTATGCGCCGCGTTACTGGACGAAGATGGACTTCTAGGCCGCGATCGACGACGCCTCAGCGGCTTGACGCTGCTCTTGAGCCCGAGCGAGCCGCCGGGTCATCAGGGTGATGTTCGCCCAGGTGATGTGGGCTTCGGAGTGCTCCGGCAGGCGTTCGTAGTCGCGGGCGTTGCGGCGGGCCCGCATCAGCCAGGCGAGAGACCGCTCCACGATCCAACGGCGCGGCAGCACCTTGAACCCGACCTGGTTCGGTGGCTTCTTCACCACCTTGAACGTGAGATCGAGTTCGTTGCGGGCCCAGTCGGCCAGTCCGGTGTAGCCGTTGTCGCCCCATATCAGGGTCAACTCGGGGTTCCGCTCGCGCATCTCGGGCAGCAGCTCCCGGGCGGCGTCGCGGTCGGTGACGTCCGCTGCGGTCACCTTCACCGTCATGAGCAGGCCCTTGGTGTCCACGATCAGGTGCCGCTTCCGCCCGTTGATCAACTTCGCGCCGTCGAATCCACGCGTGTCCCGGCTGACGGTCTCCGCGGCCTTCACGCTTTGCGAATCGATGATCGCGGTGACCGGACGGGCGCACCGGCCGGCGTCGACGCGGATCTGGCGGCGCAGCTGGTCGCGGACGTACTCGAGCACGCCGTTCTTGGCCCAGCGGGCGAAGAACCCGTAGACGGTCTTCCAGGGCGGGAAGTCCGACGGCAGGGCCCGCCACTTGCAGCCGTTGTCGACCACGTAGCGGATCGCGTCCACGATCTCCTGGCGCGGGTGCGCTTCGGGGTGCCCGCCGGTCGGGGTGGTGGAGGCCGGGGCCGGCAGCAGCGGGGCGAGGATCTCCCACTCGGTGTCGGTGGTGTCCGACGGGTAGCGGCGCCGGCGGGGCAGGGCCGTGATCGTGGCGTTCATTCGTCACGCGCCAGCAGCGTGAGGGCGGTCTTGACGCCGACGAGCTGGCCGAGCACCAGCTGCGCCCACTCGTCGTCGGGGTGGTCCTGGACGTGCGGGATGATCACGGTGTCCAGCAGCCGGGCGATGCGGTTGATCTCCTCGCGCACGAGGCCCCGGTCGTAGGTGACCAGTTCCTCGCCCACGATCGTGGTCATGCGCTGCGCACGAGCAGGCCCAGGGCGGACTTGACCCCGGTGAGCTGGCCCAGCACGAGTTGCACCCACTCGTCGTCGGGCAGCTTTTGCGCGTGCGGGATGATCGTGCTGCTCAGGAACCGGGAGATGCGGGTCAGCTCGATGCGTACGCAGGCCCGTTCGTAGGCGATCCAGTCGGCGGGGTCGGTCGACAGCTGGTAGCCGTCGCGGCGGGTCCAGGTCAGCGGGGTCAGGTTCTGCGCGGCCAGGACCTCACGCAGGAACCGCAGCCCGGACTGCACCTGATAGGCGCTGAGCTCGGTCGCGGCCACCAGCTGCCGGGTGGTCAGCCCGGCCGGCCGGGCCTCCATCAACGCGACCCGGACCAGGTCACCGGAGACGTTCGCGGGCACCCGTCCCATGGCGGGCTACTCGCCGGCCAGGAGGCGGGCTAGCTAGGCCCTCCTCCGGGGTGACCTGGCCGGTGGCGACCGCACCCTCGATCCAGTCCGCGGCCGCCCGGACCCGGGCCAGGTTGCGCTGCACCGTCGCCTTCTCGTCCTCGGTGTAGTTCTGCCCGCGCAGTCCCGGGACGATCCGGCCGGCCGAGGCGACGAACTGCGCGCATGCCCCGACCAGGTCGAGGAACTCGCTGGTGTGCTCAATCTGCTGCAGCGCGGGGGTGCGCTGCCGGACCAGCTCGCCACCCTGGCGGGCCTGGTCGACCTGGGCACGGTTGACCGAGTGCCGGGCCGTGGTGTCGGTCATCGCCCGCGCGGCGACTTCCGGGCGGTGGTTCAGGCTGCGAGTGGACAACGGAATCGCGGCAGGGTAAGACAGCACGGCGAGGCTCCCGGTTGGGGCATCGGATCTTGGTCGACTGCTGTCTTACCGGGAGCCTCGTCCTATGTCGACTTCCGGCCGCCGCTACCCACCGTGACCTGCTCAGGCAGGATGAAAATGGCTCAGAGTATCCGGCGGGAAACGAGAGGCGCAGTATACTTCGCGCCGAACACTGCTCCTCGAGAAACGTCAATTTGAGCTTCATGAATCGACGGTTCCAATCAATACGAGCGTTTCCTAGCCGCCGCGATCGGACGCACTCAACTCGGCATGGCAATTCGTCATGCCGATGAGAGACCGCCGCCAGCAATGCCCAGGCCTCATATCTAGCCAGATGGGCCGGCACAAATCGCCATGCGGGCATGTAACGATTTCCCGACCAGGGCCTATGACGTCGGAGCCTGTTCGCGAACGTCTCCGATTGTTACGGCGATGAGCTCCGGCACGACGACCAGCGCAGCGCTTAGTATCTGCTCGATCGAGACGGCGAATGAACTCCGGTCGACGTCCACGTACTCAGACCACTCCGCAGGCTGGTAGCGGGCGAGCATTGACAGCGTGTAGAGGACAGCCCACCAAGTCATGAGCGGGTGCATCGGCCGATTGTTGTTGCCGATTGCTGGAACGAGGTAGAAGTCCTCGTATGCAGTACCGTGTCGGCTACCGATCTGCTGAAATAAAGCCCGCCGCCGCGCCTCGGTCGTCTGTCCTCCGCCGTCGACGACCACGTTCACGTTCAGTTCGGCATGGCCGTTCTGGTACAGAAGAAAATCCGGAGGAGAATCCGGATTCGAACTCGCCTTGACGTACTCGTAGGCGCCAAGGGTGGGATACGAACTCAGATAGGTCCGCAGGTCGACTCCAGGAAACGCTGACTGGGTTAACCGTGGAGGGAGGTTGCACACCGCCATGCTCAGCAGCGGATGCTGCTGCTCGTACCGGTGGTACTCCAACCGATGCGCTGGGCGTCGATCGGTGTCATCCTGGATCGGCCATTCTGCGGCCTCCGGCAAGGCATCCCAGAGCTGGGACAAGCCGATCGCGTGGCTCTTGCCCCACGTCGGGGACTCGAGCACCTCAGAAAGCCTGAAGAAGCTACCTCGGGCACCGTCCGCGTACACCGGGATCGACGGAAGCGAAGAGGTTAGATTGCCAAGCTTGATGCCGTGCCCGGTCAGCCGCCAATCGTCCCGCACGCTGGACGCCGCCGCGATGACGGCACGACCAGCCTGGCTGAGTCCGTAGTAAAGCAGCACCGGAGCGGTCGCGGGTCCGACCACCGACGCCGCTTTGAAGAGCTGTTCGGCCTGCTCCAAGGCTGACACGTAGGTGGCACGACGCGCCCTGTCCTCCGCTGCTGCCGCCGGCGGATTGGAGCGCGTTGCACGGAGGGTTGCCCAACTCGCTGATGCCTCGGATGATCCGACCACGCCTCACATGATCACCTACCTGCTTGAGACGGCGACACCTCGTATCCGGCTGACCATGCCGAACCGCGATCTCGCCTCAGTTTTTCGGCAGCCAGGAAGAGCATGTCGACTGGGGCCAGCGTATGCACCTACACGGGCACCGCAGCGAGCACAACTCACTCTCGGATCCTCGCCGGCTCCTTGCGAGACAGCATCGATACCGCCCCCCGGCTTCGGTCCTACCTGGCGATCTTGCGGTAGCGCGCGGTGGACCGCCGACCGTAAGGTGACGGAGCCGGTCACTGATTGATCTCGGACAGTGGCGGAAAGTGTCGGTGGGTGCCGCGATGATGGCGCGGTAGGCGAGTTTGTCGGGAGGTAGCCCATGCCGAACCCACCTCGGCTGTGGTGGCAGGACATCGACCCGGTCGTGTGGCGGTGCTTCGGCCAGAGCGAGGACCTCGCGCGGGAACGCAACACCGCGGTCCTGGCTGCGCTGGAGGAACTGGCGACCCGGGCGCCGATGTCGACGCTGGCCGAGATCAGCGCCCAGATGCGCGAGGTCGGCTTTCGTGATCAGGCCAGCGACCTCGAGCTGCGCGACGTCCTGGACTACCTGACCGGGGCTCTGCTGGTCGAACCTTTCCGGGACTACGCCGCGCTCAACGCGGGCCTGGATGCGGTGGTCCGCCGTCAGGAAGCGTGGGCGCTGACCAAGATCGGCCGGGCGGTCGTCGCGGCCGTACGGACCGCGGTCGTCGACTCGCGGCGGGCGCTGCAACTGCCGAGCCGGCTACTCGACAGCGTCGAACGAACCGTGCGTGACCTGACCGAGCATGTCATTTCCGATGCCGGCCTGCTGCCCAGCGACCTGGATGATGTCCGGACTCGTCTGGAGGAGATGCAGCGGGTCACCGCCGACTTCTACGCGGCGCTGGCGCAGATGGTGCAGTCAGACGTGACTGATGATTTGTTGTTCGGCGAGAACCGGGACCGGGTCATCGAAGCGCTGCGGCAGTTCCCGCGTGAGTACGGCAGGGCGTTGCGCCGGGTCGAGGCGGCGCTGACCGATCTTGAGTCCTGTGGGCACCGGACACTGGTGGAAACTGCAGTCGGGCACGCGGGGCTTCTCGACGCCCGCGACCAGCAGGACTGGATCGACGAGCGGGTCCGGCGGCTGGCGGATCTGGCCGCCTGGTTCGCGCCGACCGGATCGGTGCAGCGCCTCATCTCGTCGGCGGCCGGCGCGGTGCACACGCTGCTGGTGGCCATCGATCGCCGCTACACGGCTTTGCGGCGCGGCTCGGATCTGGCCGCCGACTTCCGGGAGCTTGCGTACAGCCTGTTCGCCCAGCCCGACGATGATTCGGCACGCCGGGTGTACGCAGCGGCGTTCGGGCATTGGCCGGCGGTTCACGCCGTGGTTGGCACCGCGGGGGAGGACGTCGCCCATGCGACGGTCGCCGCCGGTGGGACGAGCAGGCACCAGGTCGAAGTGGTGTTGCGTGAGCACGAACGTGCCGGCCGGGTCAGCGGCCGCCCTCGCAAAGTGCCCGACGCCGGCGCCGCTCGCGCGGCCGCGCTGAAGAAGGCCGCCGCGACCGCGGAGAACCGGCGGCGTTTCGCCGCCCTACTGGTCACCGACGGCGAGGTGCCGCTGGCACATTTCGCCGGGCTGGAGACGACCGCCATGGTGATCTTGCTCGGCGCGGTCGAGGTCGCCCGCAACGCCATTGATGCCGTGACCGGGTACGGCGAGGCACATGCCGAAGGCGCCAGCGTCGTGGTCCGAGTCCGGTTGGGCCACCCTGGCGCGCGTACAGCCATCCGGTTTGCTGAAGGGGTTCTGGTTGCACCGGACCTGCTGGTCACAGTCACCGCGACGGAGGCCGGGCAGCAACCCGCGGTAGCGGCGGAGGGCGCGGCGTGACCGAACGACCCATGCTCGACCCGGATCTGGCTGATGCGGCCCGGCATCTGCTGCTCACCTGCCGAATCTCGTCGACGGAGGACCCGCTGCGGTACCGGGCGGTGCTGCGCGGCCGGCGAGAGCTCAGCGACTTCTTCCGTATGGAACTGGGCTGGGACCTGCACATTCACGACGTCTCCGGGGTCGTGCGGTTGCATAAGCGCCGCGATGACGTGCCCGGCGACCGTGGACCTCGGCTGCAGCGGCGCACTGGACGCGGCGACCTGGCTCCGGCCCCTGTGCTGGTGCTGGCCGCGCTGGTGTGCGAGCAGTTGTGGCGGCGTCCACGGATCAGCTTGCGGGAGTTGCTGCAGTCGGTCGCGCAGGTGTGCGCCGCCGAGACAGGCACCGGCAGGCTTCCGCCGTTCCGGATCGTCGCCACCGATGGTGTCAGCAAACGGGAGGCGCAGGCGGCGCGGGAGGACATCGTCGACGCGATCAAGCTGCTGCAGGCCGACGGGGAGATCAGCGTCGACGCAGATCTCGATCGGGCGGTCACCGACGAGAACGCGGAAGTGTTCATCACCGCCGATCGCGACAGCCTGGCCAACAAGTTCGCGTCCCTGTCGCCGACCCTGTTGTCGCTGAGCACCCGGCCGGTCGAGGCACATGTCGCCGCGCTGACCGCGGTGTCGCTGCCGGACGCCGAACCGGACGCCGTGATGCAGCGGCAGGCTGGCGTGGAGGGACGCCGGCTGACTGCGCTGCGCCGGGTCGTCGACGACCCGGCGGCCGACCCGGGCGACGACCCGAACCCGGTCGGTTATCTGGCGACCTCGACCGGCCGGGAGCGGGCACTGAACCTTGCGTCGTCGCTGGGTCTGGTCACGACGGTCCGCCGGGACTGGTGGGAGATCGTCGACCCGACCGGGACTACGTCGGATGCCGACTTTCCGCAGGGCCGCAAGACGGAACGGCAGGCGGCGCTGGCGCTGCTGTCGCACCTGCCGTTTCACGGCGCTGACGAGATCAGCGCCGACGAGATTTTGGCGTTGTTCGATGAGGTCCGCCAGGACATGCCGCGGTGGGCTGCCGGATACGCCGAGCGGCTGCCCGCGCTGGTGCGGGCCGCGGCAGCGGAACTGGTGACGGCCGGGCTGCTGCGCCAGGCCGGCGACAGCCGCTGGCGGATTCTTCCCGGTGTGCATCTGTGGCGGATCCGTGTCCGTCAGGGCCAGGCCGGGCGGGAAGGCCGCCACCGCGCGGCAGCCGACGACAACGCCGGCACCAGCGGACTGGGGGAGCAGTTGTGAGCGTGATCGCGTATCCGGGCCGGTGGGCCGTCGGTGACGACGAGCAGGTCACGGACGGCACCGACGGTCCGATGGTGGCCGGCAGGTGGCAGCCGACCAGGGCCGGCGCGGTGAACTCGTGGGCGTGGACCGATGAGACGTTCGTGTTCGCCGACGGCTGGCTGGCTTTGGCTGGCCCGAACGGCTCCGGGAAATCGTTGACCGCGTCGATGCTGGTGACTGTCCTGCTCGACGGGGAGGTGTCGCAGAAGGCGCTGTCGGTGTCCGGTGAGGCCGCCGGAACCCTGATCGACCGGCACACCGACCGCAACGCGAAAGAAGACCGCACCGGCGCATGGTGGCTGGAGTACGGGTATCGCGAGCCTGAGACCGATGAGATCCAATATATGAGTAGCGGGCTGTGGCTGCGGTCGCAGAGCAGCGGCCTGCAGAAGGCGTTCTTCCTGTCGCCGGGCCGGGTCGGCACCGACCTGCTGCTGCAACAGCAGCGAGATCCGGTGGGCATCGACGGGCTTGCCGAGCAGGTCGCGGCCGTCGGCGGCCGGCTGTTCACCTCCCACGAGCGACTCACCGTCAAGATCCGCGAGTACGGCAACGTCGCGGACGAGAACCAGTACCGCGACGCGATCCGGACCAGCCTGTTCGCGCCGCTGGACCCGGTGCAGTTCGACGCCCTGGTCGGTGTGCTGCGCAGTCTGCGTAGTGTCCGTACGGCGGAGGCGATCTCCCCGAACCAGATGCGGGCGGTCCTCACCGATGCCCTTCCGGCGCTCGACCCGCGGGCGCTGCAATTCATCGCCGACACCATGGAACGCATCGCCGACCTGGAAGAGCAGCTCAAGCGGGCCCGCGCCGAAATCCGTCAGCTGGAGCAGTCCGAGCAGCACTACCAGCGCTACATCGACGCGGTCATCGCCGAGGAAGCCGGGCAGCTGGCGCACGCGCAAACGGTCTTCGACGATCATGCCCGCCAGGCTCGCCTCGCCGAACAGCAGCGAGACACCGAAGACGCCGCTGCGCAACGGGTGAGCAAGCGCCGCCAGCAGCTGCGAACCGAGACCGCCGACGTACGGGGCAGACTGCAGGCAGCCGAGGACGCGTTGCGTGAGCACGCCGGCGCCGAGCTGCCGCATCTCGAGCAGCGCCTGCATGACTTGCGGCAGCGGCACGCCCAGCTGGAGCAGGCCCGTGACGACCTGCAGACCGAAGCGCAGGAGGCCGCTGAACGTGCGTTGGAGTCGGCCGGGCAGGTTCACAGCGGTCAGGAGCAGTTGACCGGTATCAGTTCCCTGCTGCGTACGACGGCCGCGGAGGTCGGCGCTCAGGCGTTCGTCGACCGGCTCGCCGATGCCACCGAGCAGGTCGCAACCCTTGCCACGGTGGAACACGTCGTGCCGGATCTGGACGTGCAGCGGCTCACGCAGACACCCCGCGGCTGGGCCGAGGCCCGCACGAGCAGTCTGAACGGCATCGACACCGCCCTGCATGCGCACGATCTGGCGCAGGCGCAACAGCGCACCGAGGCCGGCCACCTACGGACCGCGGAAAACCAGTACGACCGGATCGCTGACCTGGCCGCCGACGCCGCCGCCGACCGCCGCACGGCCGAACAATCTTTCCTGACGCAGCTGCACCTGTGGAACGAGCAGCGGCTGCAACTGCCCGCGGTACCCGCCGAGCTCAGTGTTGATGCCGAAGACCGGATCGATCCCGCCCGGCTGGTGGAGTGGCTGCACCGGGCAGTGAGCAGCACCCGTGACCGTATCGCTCTGGCAGCCCGCGAGCAGGACGTCCGGCACGGCAGCGACGCGGTCGAGAAAGCGGCCGGCGTCGTGCGACAGGCGACCGCAGCGCGTGAGCAAGCCGAACGTGACGTCGACCAGGCAGACCGACATCTGGCGCAAACACTGGAGCAGGCCGCACAGCAGCGCGCTGAAGCAGACACGTATGGCAGCCAGGCGCACCTCGACCACAACGCGGCCGCCGAAGCAGCACACCAGATCACGACGGCCGCCGAACACGCGCTCGACGCGAGCCGGGCCGCCGCCAGCCAGGCCGCACAGCAGTGGAGGGGAGAAGTCGCCGCTTGGCGGGCCGAGCTGGTCCACCTCGACGGCCGGACAGTGACCCTGCTCGACGACCCGGACGCCATTGACGTACGGCAGCCGTTCGTCGACCTGGAGCGAGCACATGCCGCCGCCGTCGGCGGCCTTCACCGGGCCATCGCTGACGCCGACCGTGCCGTGGCCGAAGCCGAGGGCCGTGCTGCGACCATCGACGCCGACCTGGCGGCGGCCCGCCGCCAACCGCCCGCCCCGCAGGCACCGCCGTGGCGGTCACCACGCGATCCGCACGCCGGCGTGCCGTTGTGGGCAACGGTCGCGTTCGCCGACCATGTCAGCGCCGACGAAGCGAACCTGATCGAAGGCGCCTTGCTGACCGCGGGCCTGCTCGACGCCTTGATCACCGCGGACGGCTTGGTCAACGACGGCGACCTGCTGCTCGCCGGGGACAGCCCCGCAGCGGGGCGCAGCCTCGCCGAGGTGCTCACCGTCGAAGCCCGACCCGACGTCGACCCGCGGCTGGTGGGCTGGCTGCTGCGCGCCGTCGCGATCGACCTCGCCGGCAGCGACCTGAGGATCGGCCGCCTGCGGACCGGGGCGGTGATTGCGACCGCACCCCGCGGCTACCAGGCCACCTTCATCGGTGCGACCGCCCGCGAACGGGCCCGGCTGGCCCTGGTCGCTGACCTCGAACAGCAGCTCGCGCAGGCCCATGCTGAGGTCGCCGCGGCCCGTCAGCACGGACGAGAACTCCACACCGCGGTAGAAGAAGCCGGGCAGGAACGGGACCGGTTTCCTACGGCCGAACTGGTCTCCCGGACACGTACCCACGTCACCGCGATGCAACTCGAGCTTGCCGGCGCGCGGCAGCAGACCGCCCAGTCACTCGCTGCCGCGGCAGCCGATCTGACCACAGCTGTCGCCCGTGTCGCTGCCCTGCACCGTGACATCGACCGGACAGTCGAGCAGTCGCGTCAGGCCACCATCACCGCAGCCGCTGACCTGCGCCGAGCACAGGACGCCGAATCCGAAGCTGACGCGGCTCTGCGCGGTGCCCGAGAAGAGCTGGCCGAAGCCGTCCTGCAGCGCGACGATGCCCGCACCGCCGAGCAGCAGTGCACCGCAGAACAGAACCGCTTCCCGGACCTGGACGAGCTTCGCCGAACCAGCCGCGACGAAGACGACACCGCCCGCGACGAGGCCGCCGCCCGCGCCCAGGTCGACGAACACCGCCGTCGGCACGGCACCGCCGGGGACCATGTCCGGCAGACGCTGCGCGAACTCAACACGGCGGCGACCCTGCCGGACGGGTCGATACTGCCGATCGACCGGGACAACCTGCAACGCCACCGTGCTGCTGTCGGCACCCTCGTGCAGCAGATCGAGGCCTGGCAGAGCGCCGCCGCACGAACTCTCGAACTGCTCAAGAGCGCGCACCGTGACCACGGCACGGCAACCCGGCTCGCCAACCGGCTGCAGAAGGCCGCCGCCGAGGCGGATAAAATCGGGCTCGAAGCCGAGCAGCTCGACGCCCGCGTCGAGGAAACCCGCAACCTGTACGGCGCCGAATACGCCGAACTACGCGGCAAGCAAGAAGCGCTGACCAGTGACCTCGAAGCCAAAGACGCCGAGGACAAGCAGCTCGAAGCTGACTTCCGCGAGCACGACCGGGCCGCGGCCAGCGCACAGGCCACCCTCGACGGGATCGCGCCACGCCGCGAAGAAGCCGACAAGCACCGCACCGCCTGCTACCTGCGTGTCTGCCTGCTGGTCACTCACGGGTTCGCTGCCTTGCCCGACACGTTGACCAGCGACGAGCAGGGCCGGCCGGCGAATATCACCGCCGCGCTGACCTGGTCACGGCAACTGCTGGCCGACCAGCCCGCCACCACGGCACGCCTGGACACCCTCAAGACAAACCGGGAACGCGCGCAGCGGCAGCTGGAAACGACCATGCGCTCGGTCAACCGGGCGCTGGCCGAGTTCGACCAGCAACTGGACAGCACCACCCTCGAGGGCACCGAATGGCGCCGGATCACCCTGGCCGCCCCGAACGCCGCCGTCGGCGAAGACCTGCGCCAAGCCGCGGACACGCTACGGGTCACCGCCGAAGGACTTGAACAGGACCTGCGCCAGGACATCAAAGCAACCCTGAAAACCTCGATGTTCACCCAGCTACGACGCGACATCCAAACCCGGCGTGAGGCCGCCCGCGACCTGGTCCGGCACATTCGTGCCACCCTCGAACACGTCCGCACCGGCGTCGCCCAGGTCGGCGTGCAGGTCGACTGGAAGGTCCGCGACGACGACAACTCCCAGCAGATGGTCACCCTGCTCGCCGCGCCACCCTCCGACGAAGTCTTCGACCAGATGTATGCGATCCTGCGACAACGGATGGAAGACGCCGTCGACGAACCCTGGACCGACCGGGTCGCGCACACCTTCGACTACCGCTCCTGGCACCAATGGGACATCAGCGTCACCCACAGCAGCTTCGGCACCGACCAATTCCGGCCGGTCAACGCCCGCTCGAACCCGCTCAAAGGCCTGTCGACCGGCGAGTCGCGGCT
The DNA here is from genome assembly GCF_016862095.1 of Actinoplanes cyaneus. Taxonomy (GTDB): domain Bacteria; phylum Actinomycetota; class Actinomycetes; order Mycobacteriales; family Micromonosporaceae; genus Actinoplanes; species Actinoplanes cyaneus. The sequence continues at coordinate 1,747 of NZ_BOMH01000092.1, read as the reverse complement.
GGCGACCATGCTGCCGCTGCTTGCCGCCGCCTGGTCGATGTATTCAGCACCCACCTTCCAAGGACCGCGGCTGCTGTCCATCGACGAGATCGACGCGGCGTTCGACGAACCGAACCTGCGCCAAATACTGGCGCTGCTACGTACTTGGAACTTCGACGTGCTGGCGACCACACCGACGATCGCTCCGTTGATCAAACGCGAAGCGCAACACGTCGTCGTCCACGAAGTGGTCACCGACGGCCGGCACCGGATCACCGTGCCCTGGCTGTGGCGCGGCAACGGCGAACCCTCCCCGCTGACCTTGCCGACCGCGGGTGGGTGACCGGTGGCCGCCGATCTGACCTATCTGGCACACGACCCAGACCTGTTGCCGCTCTGGCGGGCCGTTCACGGCCGCTTGTGCGCCGGCACCAGCCCCGAGATGATCAACGCCGTCCGGGTCGCCGGCCTCAGCCCTGCCGGCATCGCCCAGCTACGCACCTGGCTCGACACGTCCACCCGACGCCGACGCGGCGCATCAGCCGTCACCCTTGCCGGTGACACCGCGACTGTCCCGGTACGTGAGTTGCTGGGTGTCCTGCAACTCGAACCGGTCCAGCTGACCACCCTGGTGGAGAAGGCCATCGGCGACCCCATCGTCGACCGTAGCGTCGCCGCCCTCGCAGCGGCCACGTTACGGGAACAGCTGTGGCAGTACGCGTCCGAGAACCTGCCCGGGCTGCCGCTACTGCTCGCCCGTATCCGGGCCACCGGCGTCGGCGAGGACGACACCGCGATCCGCCACAGCATCGCCGCCTTGGCTGCCGCACTACAGCGACTACCTGCCCAGCCGCCGGTCCCGCTACCCAAACTCGCCCACGACGTCACCGGCGACCCGCACTACTTCGACCTCGACACCCTCAACGGCATCCGGCTCGTCGCCGCGCTCGCCGAGCGAGCCGGGCAACCCGAACCAGCCCGGCCCGACCGGATACGCGCGCTGCTTGCCCGCTATGGCGTCATAGCCGACCGGCTCTCGGCAACCGTCCTGCTCTTCAACGTCACCGCAGACGGCGACGGTCCCATCGACCGACGACTACGAGAGTCACCTGCGCCCGTAGCGCTCACCCTGCTCGACCTCGTCGAACATCCGCCGCTGCTCGCACCACAGACTCTGACCGTGGTGGAGAACCCGTCGGTCATCGAGGTCGCCTACACCACTGGCGTCCGCCAGCCCCTGGCCTGCACCAGTGGCCAACTCCGAGCCATCGACCACATGCTCTTCCAACTCGCCGTCCAACACCGCCTGACGCTGCGCTACGCCGGCGACATCGATGCCGCAGGCCGACAGATCGCCACGGCAGTCGCAGCTACGTACGGCGCCCACCTCGTCGGGATGGACGAGGAGACCACAGCCGAGGCGCACCTATACCCGCCGGCACTGCCCGCACACGCCACCGGCGGAAGCGGCACCGAGAAGGAGCCTGCCATCCCGAGACCGGTCTATCAGGAACATGACGCCGTCCTTAAGCGGATATTCGGCCTTCGGTAAGGCGCCGCCGTTCGGCGAACAAGGCCTCGAGGCTGTTGACGGTCGAGGTGACCAGCTGGTGTTCGGCAAAGGTGCGGACCGGGCCAGGCATCTGCGGCGAGAAATCCGAACGAATTCCGATAGCGCCTGACGGCGGACCCGGGCCTCACTGACGAGGCCCGGGTCCTGCTCAGGCGGGTGGCCGCAGGGTGTCGGCGGCTCGGCGCAGATCGGGCG
>NZ_BOMH01000091.1 GCF_016862095.1 Actinoplanes cyaneus | reverse complement strand
TGAGTACACCCAGCAGAAGTGCCAAAGAATGTCACCCTGGGGACTTTGCGAATGGGGACTCGGCGAAGTACTGGGACACGGCAACGGTGGGACCGCATGCGCCGCAGCTCCCACGACCCTCGACGAGGATGACTGCCGTGCTGGGCCTACGTCCGGCGAACCACCGCACGGTCATTCGCCTTCGGCCCAGCTGGCCCGGAACCACAACGAGTCCGGCATGCCGACCGGTTGAAGACCGAGCCTGGTCAGCGCGTCAAGCAGGCTCCGATCCCAGTGGCCGGCCCCGCCGATCGCAGGATCCACGTCGTAGTCCTCACCCTCGTGATACGCCTGGTCCTCAGCATCGCGATCAAACAACGAATCGCCATGGATAACCACGAACTGGGCGACCGCCACTCGATCCAATGACCGGAGCTCCGAACCCGGCGGCAAGCTATAGCTGGACGACGGCCGGGCACCAGTCTCCGGCGTCCAACCCGGCGGGGAAACCTCGATCGCTTCCATGAACAGCACCGGCAGCTCCAGGTCGCCCCCGCCGTTCGCCGGTGTGCCGAGCCGGGCACGGAGGGCCCGCCGGGCTCGAGCGGGGAAGTCATGCGTCGGGTCTGTCTCGTCGTACCAGTCCGCCCGAAGTTCGTCACCAGGGCCGAACCGGTCGTCGGTGGGTAAGACCCGGGCGTTGTTCGAGACGGCCCGTGCGGTGTTGCCGGACTGGTGGCTGCTGCACCCGGCTGACGCATCCGGCGTGCGCGCCTTCGCGCAGGCCCCGGCGCCGCGGACGGTGGCGTGGCTGGACGAACTGCAGCGTTACCTCGATCAGTCCGGCGGGCTACCCGCCGGGCTGATCCGCGACCTGCTCGCTGCCGGCACGGTGGTACTCGCGACGCTCTGGCCCGACGAGGTGAGCGTCCGTTCCGCGCCGCGGGACGCGGGTACGGACGACCGGTATGCCGAAGATCGGGAGCTGCTGAAGCTGGCTCGGATCATTGACGTACCGGCTGTGTTCAGCCGAGAAGAGCGCAGCCGCGCGGGACAGCTCGCCGCCGACGGGCGGATCCGGACGGCGCTCGAGTATGCCGACTCGGGGGTCACGCAGGTCCTGGCTGCCGGACCGGAGCTGATCCGCCGCTGGCAGCATGCCCCGGCGAAGGAGTGTTACGGCCAGGCGGTCATCACCGCGGCCCTGGACGCACGCCGGGTCGGCGCGCAGGCTCCGGCCACCGTCGACTACCTTACCGCCGCCGCACCCGCCTACCTGACTCCTGCACAGCAGGCCACCGCTACGCCGGACTGGTTCGAGAAGGCCATCCGCTATGCGACCCAGACGGTGCATGGCGCCGCGTCCTGTCTGATCCCCGTGCCCGCCGGGATGGGCCAGATCGCGGGCTACCTCACCGCCGACTACCTGCACGAGAGCGCGCGCACCCTCCGCCGGACCGAAGCCGTCCCCGGCCTAGCATGGCAAGCACTCGTCACACACCACCACCCCGACGACTGTCTGCGACTCGCCGACAACGCCGAACGCCGCGACCAGATCGACCACGCCATCACCCTCTACCGCAAACAACCCGACGCTGGCGACGGGTTCGCGGCCGTGCGGCTGGCGGAGCTGCTCGCCAGGCAGGGCCAGGTGCAGGAGGCGCTCACCGTGCTGCGGCCGCGGGCCGACGCCAGCAACAGGCCCACAGCCAAGCGGCGGCTTGCCAAGCTGCTCGCCGAGCAGGGCCAGGTGCAGGAGCTGCGGCAGCGAGCCAACGCTGGCGACCTGTTCGCTGTCGGGCAGCTGGACCAGCTGCTCGCCGAGCAGGGCCAGGTGCAGGAGCTGCGACAGCGAGCCGACGCCGGCGACAGGTTCGCGGCCGAGCGGCTGGCCGGCCTGCTCGCCGGGCAGGGCCAGGTGCAGGAGGCGCTCACCATGCTGCGGCAGCTGGTCGACGCCGGCGACGCGTCCGCGGCCAGGCAGCTGGCCGATCTGCTCGCCAGGCACGGCCAGGTGCAAGAGCTGCGACAGCGAGCCGACGCCGGCGACGGGCTCGCGGCCGGGCGGCTGGCCCGCCTGCTCGCTAGGCAGGGTCAGGTGGACGAGGCGCTCACCGTGCTGCGGCAGCTGGTCGACGCTGGCGACGAGTCCGCGGCCAGGCAGCTGGCCAGCCTGCTCACTAGGCAGGGCCAGGTGCCCGAGGCGATCATCATGCTGCGGCAGCGAGTCGACGCCGGCGACGGGCTCGCGGCCGGGCAGCTGGCCGCTCTGCTCGCCGGGCAGGGCCAGGTGCAGGAGGCGCTCACCGTGCTGCGGCAGCGGGTCGACGTCGGCGACAGGTTAGCGGCCGGGCTGCTGGCCGCTCTGCTCGCCGGGCAGGGCCAGGTGCAAGAGCTGCGGCAGCGAGCCGACGCCGGCGACGGGCTCGCGGCCGAGCGGCTGGCCGGCCTGCTCGCCGGGCAGGGCCAGGTGCAGGAGGCGCTCACCGTTCTGCGGCAGCTCCTCGACGCCAGCGGCGGGTTCGCGACCAGACGGCTGGTCGATCTGCTCGCAAAACTGGGCCGCATCGACGACCTCGAAGGCGAGGTACGAGCTGGAACCTACGGCGCGGCCGCCCAGTTGGCCCAGATGCGAGGGCCAGCTGGAAACGCAGAAGCCGCGAAGCCAACCTAACCCAACTCTGCGGCCTGCAACTCTGCTTGGTGTGCCGGTGCAGGTGCGATATTCGGGGACTGCGGTATTCGCAGATCTTGGCATGGGGGTCCGGCATGATCATGCCGTGACGGCATCTGCTGACGACTACCTCTGGTTCATCGAGGAGTACCCGCTCGGCCTCAACTTCTGTGCGACGCTGGTGCGCCCCTTCACCCCCGATGAGGTGATCACCGCGCTCGGGGGCGCCGAAGCCGTCGACATCACCGGCGCTGACCGGCTCGACGGTGCTGCCGAGCAGGTTGGTTACCCCGATCCCATCGGGGAGAGCGGGGTATTCGACGCGGACCTCGACACCGGGCTCGACTTCATCGCCGCGGCCGGCCTCGGCGGCTGGACGTTGATTGTCGAGCCGAACGGGTTCCGGTGCTCCACCGAGGAATCCGCCGCGCTGCTGTCCGCGAACGGTGAGTTGGTCTCGTTCTACTTCAACGAGAACACCGCCCCGGTCCTACGGTGGGCCCGGGACGGCGTCACCCTCGTGTCGTTCGATCCGTCCGGGGGCGCCGGACGGCGGGAGGGCAGCGAACCAGACCGGCTGGTGCCGGCGCTGAAGTCGCTCGGCTTCGACCTGAGCACGGAGGAGATCGACCCGGACGATCCGCGCTGGCAGTACGACGAAAAATGGCAGGCGCGAACCCTGGCCCTGATGGAGCACCTGACGGGCATACCGATCACTTCCGACTTCCTGGAGAACGCGCGATTCCGGTGTGCCGCTGTGCCCGACGAGCACTCGTTGTCCTGGATGCGAGCCAACCCCGGCCGGATCGGGTCTCTGCCGGTGGAGGAGTTGGCGGTGCGGGCGCGGAGCCGGCTGACCGCCTACGCCGCCGACCCGGATCGCGATGAAGACGACGTGTCTGCTCAGGATCAGGACCTAGCGGCAACCTCCTGGGAGCGGCCGGAGAGGACGCGCTTGGAGGAAGCCATGGAGCGGGCCAATCCGCTTCAGGAGTACGACCGGAAGCTGCCGCCTGCGCTCGGTGACGCCGATACCGTGACGCTGCGGGCGGTGATTGCCTGGGCGGCCGAGCGGGCGGTCGCCGTGGCTGGGCTCGGCGTGATGCCGTGGGCGTCCGAGGCCTTGGAGGCGTTACGGGCACAGCGTCCTCTGCCGCCGCCCTTTGACCCGGAGTCGGAGTATCAGGCGGAGATCTGGGAGCTGCTGGACCAGGCTCCGGTCACCTGGACCACCGTACGGTTGCCGGGGGACCCGCTGGTGGAGATATCTCAGCAGCATGTGGCGCTTCCCGCCCTCATCGATGCGGGGGACCCGGACCCGCTGGTAGCGGCCCTCAACGTCATCTTCGCGAGCGTGGGAGCCCATGGCAAGCCGGCATACCACGCATTCCTCGCTGAGTTGTGGAAACAGTTCCCGCAGCTCAAGAGGTAGGAGCTGGCTCGGACCTACGTCGCCCGACCTGTTCCGGTAGCCAGGAGGAATCCGTAGCCGCACTACTGCAACTCTGCCTCGTGAGCCGGTGCAGGGATGGTATTCGGAGGCTGCGGTATTCGCTGATCTTGATGCCGGAGCGCGGTGGCCGATGGTGTGGAAGCCCTTGCCGAAGTGCGGTTTCTATATTTGCGCTTATTCACTCACGGTATTGAACAAGGTGCTCTCCGTACCCTTAGTGGTATGGCGTTCACCTCTCAACCCCGTCCGCTCGGGGCCGTCCGTCTCCTGGGCGCCCGGAGACGACCATGCTCCGGGAGGAAGGTCGAGATCGGGTGGACGGCGAACCAAGGAACTGCCAACCGACCGGAAAACGGCCGAGTTGGCGGACTGTTGGTGAAGCCGCGTTCCTGCTACTGCGGGTTGCGGCTGGTGTGGTGGCGCTCTACGGAGCGCTAAAGGGCGGCGGCCTCGTCTGACTGGACGAGACCGCCGGTGCGTAGAGGTGGCCTCCTGCGGTTGCTGACAGGCTGACAGCAGGAGGTCGCCATCACGCGTCTTCCTAAGGAAAGTCTGACATGGCGACCCATGACGCTACCCATTCATTCCTGCCTGACCCGTAGGTCCCTGGGCCGGCAACTCTGCAGAGTGAGCCGGTGCAGGTGCGGTATTCGTGGACTGCGGTATTCGCTGATCTTGGAGCAGGGTGTTGGGCGGTCGTAACCATCCGGGTCGACTTCCGCCAACCGCCGATCGGGGCCTCTGCCTCAGGCCTAGCGTGAGCCTGAACAGCTCAAACAGGAGTCAGATCATGCTTACACCACGCTGGCTATCGAGAGCGGCGCTGTTCATCGCGTTCGCGGCCGCGTTCACCGGCGCCGGTGCCGTCGCACCCGCGCTCACCTCGCCCAGCCACGCCGCAGTCGCCGACTGCGACGGCCGGCCGGGCTGCGACTGAAGCGGATCGACCATGAAGCAGACAGCACGCTCGTTGAGGATCACGGTGCTGGTCGCCGCGATGGCAACTGCCGTCGTCGGTGTCGCCGCTACACCGGCGTTCGCCCAGCCCGGCCATGTGAAGACGGTCGCCTGCGATACGGAGCCCTGCTGACAGGCGGCAACGCCTCACCAGCATCGGGAAAGGAGACAGCACCATGAACGGCAAGCTCTGGCTGCGGCGGCTCGTCGCGGTCGCTGCGGCGGCGATCGTTGGCGTACTTCTCAGCGGCCCGATCGTGACGGCACCGGCCACGCCGGCGGCTATCAGCGTCGACTGTCGCGATGGGGGCTGCTGAATGGGTGGAAGCCACCAGCGCCCGATGGCACTACCGGCATGTCCGCGGCATGACATGAGCGATCACAGGAGCAAGACCGCAACGGCCGTGACGCTCGCCGTTCTCATCGCCATCAGTACCACCATCAGCGCTGTCACGGTCACCAACTCGGCGCTTACTGCTACGCCGCCGACCGCAGCAACGGTTAGCAGCTGCTCCCCGGGCGACGACTGCTGACGCCCTTCGCCGAGGGTCTGGAGGCAACGAAGCTGTGGACCTTGATCGGCAACGTCATCTACCGCAACTCTGCCTCGTGAGCCGGTGCAGGTGCGGTATTCGTGAGCTGCGACATTCGTCGATCTTGAAGGTCGGTGGTGCGCGGGGTGTTCGGTCTGTTGTGGTGTGGCGTCAGCGGGACAGACTGGTGGGGTGACGGCGACGAGACGGTGGGTCATCGGGATCTTGGGTGCAGTGGTGGTGGCCGGGTTGGTGGTCGCCGCGGTGGTGTGGGGTCGTGATGGTGTGGAGGCGGCTAGTTGGCTCGCGGGTGTGGCGAGTTTGTTCGTGGCGGTGGTGACTTTGTTGGTTACGGTGCCGTCCGGCGGTCCCGGTTCTGGTTCGGTGGCGGGGCGGGTGCTGAGGTTCCGTAGCCGGGTCAGCGGGAACGGGCAGTCGTTTCAGGCGGGCGGCAACATCACCAATGCCGGTAACCGCCCGCGGAAGAAGTGAGCGGGCAGGACCGCCCGTGGCGGCAGCGGTTCCGGGGCCGGGCGAGCGGTAACGGCCGGGTGTATCAGGCCGGCGGTCACATCACCATCAACGAAGCGGCCGCGCCGCCGGCGGGTGGGCCTGAAGGCCGGTTATGGAATGTGGCTGGTGCGGTGGCCACGTTCACCGCCCGTGACCTGGAGCTGGCCGCGGTCACGAGCGCGGTGAGCGACCATCCGGGTGTGCCGGTGGTGCTTCACGGCATGCCGGGGGTGGGTAAGACCCAGCTGGCACTGACCTGGGTATATGCGAATGCGGGATCAGCAAGTGTGGTGTGGCAGGTCCGGGCGGCGAACCGGCTGGAAGTCGTGGCGGATCTGGCGCAGCTGGCTGATCGTCTCAGGTTGGCAGTTGGCGATGATTTAGAGCTGGCGGCGCGGGCGGCGGTGCAGGAGCTCAACGGCCGGGATGACTGGCTGCTGCTGTTCGACGATGCCACCCCGGACAGTGTGGCGGGGTTGGTGCCGGTGCGTGGGGGACGGGTGGTGATGACCTCGCGGAACCCGAACTGGGCTCCGGCCGGGGTGTCGTTGGAGGTAGGGCTGTTCGGCCCGCACGCGGCGGCGGTGTTCCTCGATCCCAGCGCCGGTGGCCCCGGCGAGGCTGCGGTGCAGTTGGCCGGGGAACTGGGGTATCTGCCGCTGGCCCTGGAGCAGGCCCGCGCGTACTGCGCTGCCACCGGTCGGGAGCTGGCCGCGTACCTCGCCGATTTTCGGCGCCTGCGGCTGCTGGGCCAGGGCATCGAGCATGGCTTGCACGCCCCGGTCACGGTCACCCTCGCCCTGGCGCTGGACGAGGTACGACGCCGGGAGCCGGGTGCGGCGCAATTGATGATGGTGCTGGCCCAGCTCGCGCCGGCCGACATTCCCCGGGATCTGGTCGCCGCCGGGGCGACGGTGCTGCCGGTGCCGCTGGCCGACGCGGCCGTCGACGGTGTCTACGCCGACCAGGTCATCCGGGTGTTACGGGAGCTGGCGCTGGTCACCGCGGATCGGCCCGGTCTGCTGGCCGTGCATCAGCTCGTCGCCGAGGTGCTGCGCGAGCACCCCATGCCGGTTTCCGGCCGGTACAGCCTGTGGCGCAGGTTGCTCCGCGCGGTCGGCACCGGCCCGCCCCCTCGGACCTGGCTCCAGGTAGGCGCGGATCTGCTGGCCGAAGCCTTACCCGCCGACGTGGAGAATCCGGTGCACTGGGACCGGTGGGCGCTGTTACTTCCCCACGCGGAAACGATGATCGAGCGAAGCGATCCGCCCACCGAAACCATCGACATCCTGCTATATCTTTGCGGGAGTTACCTGCACCGACGTGGCGAATATCTGTCTGCGCGTCGATACCTCACCCAGTCAGTTGAGGTGCGGAGTCACCTTCTGGGTGAGGAGCACCCGAACACCCTGACCTCGATGCACAGCCTCGCGAATGCCCTGTTCGCCCTGGGTGAGTTGATGGCGGCGCCGACGCTCCATGAGCGGACCTTGGCGGTGCGCCGGCGGGTGCTGGGTGAGGAGCACCCGGACACTCTGACCTCGATGGACAACTTCGCGTGTGTATTACACGGCCTGGGTGAGTTGCGGGCAGCGCGAGAGCTGCACGAGGAGACCTTGGCGGTGCGCCGGCGGGTTCTGGGTGAGGGCCACCCGGACACTCTGACCTCGATGAGCAACCTTGCGAACATGATGCGCGAGCGGGG
>NZ_BOMH01000090.1 GCF_016862095.1 Actinoplanes cyaneus | reverse complement strand
ACTCAACGAGAAGATTTTGGCGGTGCGCCGGCGGGTGCTGGGTGAGGAGCACCCGGAAACCCTGACCTCGATGCACAACCTCGGGATTGACCTGTACGTCCTAGGTGAAGTTGTGGCGGCGAAAGAACTGATCCTGCGGGTCTATAGGCTGCGCTTCCAGGTGCTAAGCGAGCAGCACCCAGACACGGTGAACTCTCAACGCAACCTCGCGATCATCGAGAGAAGAATGGATGAGGAGGACCCGGACACCCTGGAACGGATGACCAAACTAGCGAACGCCGTGTACGTCGCGGGTGATGCGGTGGGAGCGCGGGAGCTGCATGAGAGCGTCTTGGCAGTGCGCCGGCGGGTGCTGGGCGAAGAGCACCCGGACACCCTTCAGTCGATGAACAACCTCGCGGCCATCGAGCGAAAGACGAGCGGTTTCGGCAGCTCAGAGAGCTCTTAGCCGCGCTACTGCCACTCTGCAGAGTGAGCCGGTGCAGATGCGGTATTCGTCACCTGCGCTCTTTGTCGATCTTGATAGGTAGTGAGCTGAGCGGATCCGAAGTGCGTGGTGGTGTCATACCCAGCGCGTAGCGTCTACGGCCCAGGCTGGCCGAAAGGACCGCGTAGGTGAAGGACGAGTGGCAGTACGAGCAAGACGCGGAGTATGACCGCATTCTCGGGCAAACGACTGGCTTGCTTGCTCAGCGCGGCGACCATCAAGCCGTCGCTCTGCTTGTCGACGTGCGTGCGATAGCTCTGGTCAACACCGACGAGGTGATCCGGACCCAGCGCATCCTTGACACGGAGGGCTGGAGCGGCGAGGAAACCATCACCCAGACGATCTATCGTCGCGCGGCGTTGTTCGATGTCGATGAGCACCTTGTCGTGCGCTTCACCGACGAGATCTGTCAACGCATTGCCCAGACGTTGTCTTACGTTGCCGACCGCAACGGCGAGCCGGACGTGGCTTATGTCAAAGTGCAACCAGCGCTGCCCGAAGTCGACGGCAACTGGCGTACCAGTTACGCAGATCGCCTGACCGGAGAGCGGCCTAGCAACCAGGCTCGCCGCGAGGTGGGTGTATCGAAGTATCCAGTCGACGACGGATTAACCTTCGGCAGCGCTGAAGAACTGCAGGTCTATCACGCGCTCAAGCGTCTGCAGTGCGGCCGATTTCCGGAACACGCCACCATCGCCATCATTCCTCTGCCCGGCGTACGCCTGCGCAGTGGGCACACATGGTCACCCGACGTAATGGTCATCGGTCAAGGCCGCGCAGTCATTTTCGAGACAGATGGCCCACACCACCGCAACGTGCGTCGTTACGCCGACGACCGAAACCGAGATCTGCAGTGGCAGCGATGCGGAGTACCTGTTGTCAGGTTGCCCGTGGAGGACCTGGGGAACGCTGCCGACCTCGAGGCTCGGCTTCTGGAAGAGATCCGCCGGAACCTCGGGCGAAAGGTCTAGCAGCCTCGCTCTTGGAGGGCTTCGGGTTCACCGCGGCGAACGACGGAACCGTGGGGGAAGTGTTCCCCAGGAGCCTTCGCAGGCGGCGGCGGTTGAGTGCCAGATGCGAAGCTGTTCGATGCTGACAGCTTCCCCATCGGTTCTGAGCTGTCCGTCCTGCACCTCCACGGTCATGAAGGCAGGCGCCCAGGTTTGCTGGTCGGTGCGGACGAAGGCCGAGTGGGAACGGAGGAAGGGCGCGGCCCCCCGCCGTGCCTGATCGACGGTGTCGAGCCAGTTGTTGATGAGAGGCTTCTCGTCGTTCGATACATCGTCGCCGTTCGTCAGCTCTCGACAGCGATGGATCAATGCTTCGGTGTCCGGAACACCCGTGAGGAGGGCCTCGTCGGCGTTAGAGATCCCGGCAGCGCTCAGGTCAGCGAGAAGGCACTTCAGGAGGAACTCGATCCGCCGCCACGCGAGGAACATCCCTCCCAGTTCGCCGCGATACTCGGGATCGAATCCGGTTGGCTGCTGGGCATCATCACTCACAGAAACATTGTCGCCATAACGGGCATTTCATGGCACGGATCTTCGGCAATCAGCGCCATCGTCGGCGCGGGCGGCGAGGTAGACGCTCCAGTCTGTTTGGGCCCATCGGCTCCAGTCGTCGACCGTGCTGGGTGCGAGTCCGATCAGGGTTGCCAGCACGGGTGCGGGTAGCTCGGCGGCGAGGCCGAGTAGGGCGGTGTTTCGGCTGGCTGCTGCGGGAATGCCGTGGCGGCGCATGAGGCCCGCGAGGGCATAGGGGTTGATCGGCCGACTGGGCGGCCGGCCGGGGAAGAGATTGCGCTCCTGCTGGGCGACGATCGCCTCGAATCGGCGGGGCTGGGCAATGCCTGAAGCAGACCACGGCCAGTAGATGCTGGCAGCGCGGGCAGATCGGCACGCCGACCGGCGCGGCTTCCGGGATCACCACGCCGTGCGTGGTGCACGTGTGATCACCAGGCCGCAGCCTCGGCGTCAGCTCGCCCCAGTCGACAAAGTCCGAGAGGCGGCCTGACATGCCGTCAGAGTAGGCCGCGCCTGGGCGAGGCCTGACGGACGCCCCCGGCTGGTAGCTGCTCGTGGCGGGTGCCGGCACCACGCTGCCGCGCCGATCCGGTTCTCGCGCCCTGGAGCGCTGCCAGCGAGCCTCGACGCTCGACGCTCGACGGATCAAGTTGACCTTCAACGCGTTCAACACGGCCGGTTTTCGCCAGCTTCAGAAGGTCGTCGACGCTAAACATGCGGTCGTCCACCACAGGTAGCCAGCAATTGGATGCTGGTTGACCTCCGGAGCTACCCGCCGACCTGCCAGTGCTCTACAGCGGCGGCCAGTGTCACTGAGAAGGTTCGAATCCAGAACGGCTCATGCCCGCTGGCTATGGGGTCAAACTGACTCTACTGTGCGTAGTTTCTCGTACGGGTGGAGAAGGCCGCCTGGTTCCTTGCCCCCAAGTTGCCCCCAAACGCAGAACAGGGACTTGCTCCCTGTTAAGGGAGAAAGTCCCTGTGACCTGCGTCGGGCTGACAGGATTTGAACCTGCGACCCCTTGACCCCCAGTCAAGTGCGCTACCAAGCTGCGCTACAGCCCGATCCCGCCCCGAACCTCAGCCCGGCGCGACATCTCCTAGAGCGTACCAACCTCACCCATGCGCTTTTCCGCGGCCCCCCGGCCCGGTCTTCTTGCGCGGCTTGACGGACAGCTCGATGGGGGTTCCTTCGAAGCCGAACTCCTCGCGGAGTTTGCGTTCGATGAAGCGGAGGTACCCGGCGTCGAACGGGCCGGTGGTGAACAGGACGAAGCGGGGCGGGGCGACGCCGGCCTGGGTGGCGAACAGCGTGCGCGGGGCGCGCCCACCCCGTACGGGATGAGGGGTTGCCTGGGTCAGGGCGGTCAGCCACTGGTTGAGGGCGCCGGTGGGGATCCGCTGTTCCCACGAGGCGAGGGCGCGGCGGATGGCGGGGGCGAGTTTGTCGACGGCGCGGCCGGTCTTGGCGGAGATGTTGACGCGGACGGCCCAGGTCACCCGTTTGAGGTCGCGGTCGATCTCCTTGTCGAGGTAGAACCGGCGGTCTTCGTCGACCAGGTCCCACTTGTTGAAGGCGATGACCAGGGCGCGACCGGATTCGATCACCTGGGAGATGACGCGCTGGTCCTGCTCGCTGATCACGTCGCCGGAGTCGAGGAGCACGACGCCGACCTCGGCGGCCTCGACCGCTCCGGCGGTGCGCAGTGACGCGTAGTACTCCGTACCGGATGCCTGGTGGACTCGTTTGCGCAGGCCGGCGGTGTCGACGAGCTGCCAGATCTCGCCGTCCATCTCGACGAGGCTGTCGACCGGGTCGACGGTGGTGCCGGCGACCGAGTCGACGACGGCACGTTCTTCCTTGGCGATGCGGTTGAGCAGGCTGGACTTGCCGACGTTGGGCCGGCCGACGAGCGCGACGCGGCGCGGGCCGCGCGGGGCGCCCTCGACGATCGGCGGGGTCGGCGGGAGCGCGTCGAGGATGTCGTCGAGCAGGTCACCGGAGCCTCGGCCGTGCAGGGCGGAGATCGGGTGCGGCTCGCCGAGGCCGAGTGACCAGAGCGACACCGCTTCGAGCTCGAGGTTCTGGTTGTCGGCCTTGTTGGCGACGAGGATCACCGGTTTGTGGCTGCGTCGCAGCATCTTGACGGCGGCCTCGTCGACGTCGGTGGCACCGACGGTGACGTCGACGACGAAGATCACCACGTCGGCGGTCTGCACCGCGATCTCGGCCTGGGCGGCGATGGCGGCGGCCCGGTCCTTGGCGTCGGGCTCCCAGCCGCCGGTGTCGACGACGGTGAAGCGCCGGCCGGTCCACTGCGCGTCGTAGGGGACGCGGTCGCGGGTCACGCCCGGGACGTCCTCGACGACCGCCTGGCGTCGGCCGATGATGCGGTTGACCAGCGTCGACTTGCCGACGTTGGGGCGGCCGACGACGGCGACCACCGGCACCGGGCCGCTGAACGAGTCGTCGTCAGTGGTTGCGTCGTCCGAGGGGGAAAGGTCGAACCCGCCCTCGAAATCGTTGATGTCGAGGCCGGCGGGAAAGTCAGTCACTTACTTACCTTGCTGTTCAGCAGTGCGAGAAGGTGCTGGACGACCTCGTCGATGCTCATTCCGGTGGTGTCCACCTCGATGGCGTCGGAGGCCTGGCGCAGCGGGTCGGTGGCGCGGCTGGAGTCCAGCTTGTCGCGGCGTGCCAGGTCCGCCTCGGTGGCGGTCACGTCGGTGGCGTCCTCGGCGCTGCGCCGCTGCGCGCGGGCGGTGGCCGACGCGGTGAGGTAGACCTTGAGGTCGGCGTCCGGCGCGACGACCGTCGCGATGTCGCGGCCCTCGACGATGATCCGCGGTTGCGCCGCGATCACCGCTTTCTGCAGCGCGACCAGGTGTTTCCGCACGGCCGGCACGGCGGCCACGGCGGAGACGGCGGCGGTGACCTCGGGGCCACGGATCGGCGCGTCGACGTTCGTCCCGTTCGCCGCGAAGTGCGGCGCCTGCGGGTCGGTGCCGATCGACAGCTCGGTCTCCAGCGCGATCTTGGTGATCGCGTCCGGGTCGGTCAGGTCCGCCCCGGCCTGCAGGACGGCCCAGGTCACGGCGCGGTACATCGCGCCGGTGTCCAGGTAGACGCCGTCAACCGTGGTGGCCAGACGCCGCGAGACGGTGGATTTGCCGGAGCCGGACGGGCCGTCGACCGCGACGACGCACCTCTCCGGCCGTACCTCTAGCGCCACCGTTCCTCCTGACATCCCCACGGCAACAACCCTCCCATTGTGCCCGCCGCCGTGGCCCCCGACGAACGTGGGTCTCGAACCCCCTGCGCCTGCGGCGCCGAAACCCGCGATTTGCTCACGGTGGGCTCCGGACCAGGTCAATTGGGGGGTACGGCTGGGTCGGCGCCCCGGTCCGAGTGACGGGCCGGGCGGCCGGAGAGCGGGTCCAAATCCAGCCTACCCGACGTCACAGCCCCGCGCCGATCGGGTGAACACCCCTCTTGACCTGCGCATACATATGCCTAGGCTGACACCTACGTCGATCCGTCAGGAGTGTGGATGTACGCGGGTAGGGCCCGACCCCGATCCCTGTCAGAGCAGCGCCGCTGGCCGCGGTTCCCGCCGCCGGACGCGGTTCTGGAAGGTCTCGCCGTCAACCCCGCGCTCCCGGACGACCTGCTGCTGAGGCTGATCCGCGTCCACGGCGGACCAGCCGCCACCGGGCTGGCCGAGCGCAGGCCGCTGCCCGCCGTCGCGGTGGCCGGCATGGCCGCGCACCCGGACCCGTGGGTGCGCGCGGCTCTCGGCGCGAACGGCGCGGGCGGGGCGGAGGTCCGCTTGCGGTTGCTCGGCGACCCCGATCCGTACGTCCGGCGGCAGGTGGAGCCGGATCCGCGGGACGGGACGACCGTTGAGCCGGCCGGGCCCGGACGGCCGCGCAGTCTTTCCGACCTGAACGGCAGCCGTGGCTACGACCGGGCGGCGATCCTGCGCGGCCCACTCGACGACGAGTTGCTGGCGTGGGTGCTGGCCGAGGGCGACGAGTACGACCTGACCGATCTTGCCCATAACCCGCACCTGCCGCCGGCCGCCGGTCTGGCCCGCTTCGCCGAGGACTTCCGGCCGCATGCCCGGCTGCTCGCCGCCCGCGACCCCGAGGTCGGCCCGGGGGTCCTGATGCGCCTGCTCGGCGACCCGGACGACGCGGTGCGATGGGCCGTCGCACGATCACCGCACCTGCCCGTACGCGAGATAGTCGCTCTTCTCGACGACCCGGAACTGCGCGGGTCTGCCGCTGCCAATCCTGCGCTGCCGGTGGCGGAAATGGCGCGGCGGATCGGGTCACCAGACGTCGCCGTCGCGCCAGTCGCAGATGATGGGGTGCGATTCGTCGAGTGACGCGCCGCCCGTGACGCGGCGGATCAGGGTGCTGTCGTCGTCGCCGGGGGTGCGGGTCACTCCGGACGGGGTCAGCGCCGCGGTGCCGCCGGGCCAGACACGCCAGCCCCGTCCCTGGTAGAGGCGGCCGGCGTCGCTGGATGCGGAGAGCGCGCCGAGGTCGTAGGCGTGGTCGATGAGTCGCTCGGCCTCGGTCATCACGGCGGCGGCGCACCCGCGGCGGCGGTGCGCCTTCTGCACGGCGACGGCCTCCACATAACCGCAGCGCAGTGACCTGCCCCGATGCAGGAACTGCCGTTGCACCACCGCGCCGTGGGCGATCAGGGTGGCGTCGACGCTGATCAGGATGTGCTGGCCGCCGAGCGAGTGATCCCAGTCGTGGTCGTCGAAGTCGCCGTCGAAGGCCTCGTCCAGCATGGCGCGGATCCGGGTGCGGTCATCGGCGGTCAGGTCGGCGGTGTGCACCGTACGGAGAACGGTCATGCCGCATGATCGCAGAATGGCGCTGCGAATTCGGTAATCGCCACGGATATGCACGGGCACTCCTTTGCACAGAACGCGCTGGGGCCGGCACAGTTCGCGCCCAGATTGCATTTCCAGGTTGTTGTCCGGAAGAAATCCGTTCACGGCGCCGCCCCGGTCAGGCGGCAACGAATCGGTGCCCATTCCTGGTCGCCGGCGCGAACTCGCAGTGAACGGCCCTCGTGATCCCGGCCGCCATCGCGAACAGTGCGGCGGTGGCCGAACAGTCGCGGCTCTACGGTGTGCCCATGTCCGTCTCCGCCGTGCCCGACCACCGCGTCCGCCCATCCGCCACCGTCCTCGCCGCCGTCGTGGTCACCGTCGCCGCCTGGGCCTCGGCCTTCGTGGCGATCCGTGCCGTGCACGCCCACTTCTCCGCGGGCTCGCTCGCCCTCGGCCGCCTCGCGACGGGCGCGATCGCGCTGACGATCGCGGTCCTCGCCACCCGGACGTGGGTCCGGCCGACCGCCCGCGAATGGGCACAGGTCGTCGGCGTAGGCGTCGTCTGGTTCGGTCTCTACAACGTCACGCTGAACGCCGCAGAGCAGCGCCTGGACGCCGGGACGTCAGCGATGCTGGTCAACGTCGGTCCGATTCTGATCGCCGTACTGGCCGGAATCTTCCTCGGCGAGGGCTTCCCCCGCAGCCTCCTCATCGGCGCCGGCGTGGCCTTCGGCGGTGTCCTGCTGATCGGCTTCGCCGGCCGTGGCGGCGCGTCCGCCGACCCGCTCGGCGTGGCTCTCTGCCTGATCTCCGCCGCGGCGTGGGCCGTCGGCGTCACCCTGCAGAAACCTGCACTGCGGCGCCTGCCCGCTCTGCAGGTCACGCAGATGGCCTGCGTGGTCGGCATGATCGTCACGCTGCCCTTCGCCGGCAGCCTCGCCGACGACCTGCGGTCGGCACCGGCCGGGCCGATCGCGGGCGTGATCTACCTCGGGCTCGTCCCGACCGCGCTCGCGTTCGGCACCTGGGCCTACGCCCTGGCCAACATGAACGCGGGCCGGCTGGGGGTCACGACCTATCTCGTGCCGCCGCTGACGATCCTGCTCGCCTGGCCCATCCTGTCCGAGACTCCCCACCTCCTCGCTCTTGCCGGGGGCGCTGTGGCCCTGGTCGGTGTGGCCCTCGCCCGCCGGCGATGACACCACGCTCAAGCCTCATCGCCGGGGCGCTCAATCGTCGCGATGACACCAGGCTCAAGCCCGATCGCCGGGGCGCTCGATCCTGGCGATGACACCACGCTGAAGCCCCGATCGCTTGGGCGATCGCTGCCGGCGATGACACCACGCTGTGGTCCGGGCAGGCGTTTCGGCGCCTGCCTCGGGCAGAGACTTTGCCGGTACGGCCATGGACCCGGCTCGCCGTCGATCATTCCAGGCTCCGAAGATCGTTCGGAGTTATCCACAGTGGCGGGTTGTCCACAGGCCAGCCGCATGATCTTCGACTTTCGCGGGAGAATGTCCGTGGGAAGGTGCTCCCCCCTCGGGAGGGTGGGGTGTGCGCGCCGGCGGGCGTGTTCAGCGGACGGACCAACGGCCGAGCGGCAGCTCAACGACCCGGCCCTCGAACCGGACCTTCACGACGTACGCCGGCAACGTCCTTGATCTGAATCTCCAGTCACGCACGGTAGCCGTCGAACAGCGGACCCCCAGCGCTCTCCAGCACTTCCTCGGCCAGCGCCGCCGGGTCATCGCGGGCCGTCAGCCAGCGATCCGCGAAGACCGGGTCATGTTCGCGCAGTTCACGGAGTAGCCACTTACCGCTGCTGACCCAGCGCCCGGCCAGTGACAGCGCCGCTTCGGCGGCACCGGTCCAGAGGCCGGACGCGATCACCGTGCGTTCACCCGGGTCGGTGGCGTGGCACAGGTCGTCGAGGCCGTCGGTCAGCCCGTACCGTAGCCAGTCCTGTTCTTCGCGCGTCAGCGGTCCCGGGCCGTCGGCGAGGATGCGCGCGCATCGGGCGGGCAGGTCGCCGGGGTCGCCGAGCAGGACGACGCCCTGGGCGAGCATCCGGTGAGTGCTGGGTTTGCGCTGGGCGCGTTCGCTGTCCAGGAATCCGGCGAGCCTGGCCCGGGTGTGCACGAAGAACTCGACCGGCCAGCCCTGGTGGCGCAGGCTTTCGCGGTGCCCGGGATCGGTCTCGTCCAGCACGACGATGTCCAGGTCGGAGCCGGCGGTGCGGTGCGGGGTGACGACGCTGCCGGTGAGCACGGCCCAGTCGGCGTGCGGGAAGCGTTCGATGACGAGTTCGCGGGCGACGTCGACCGGGTCCATGCCGCGATCATCTCGCACTGACCGTTTCGGAGCACTGACCGTTTCGGATAAGCGGGCGGGACACCACCCGATCGCTCGATTCCGGCAAGTTTTTCAGTCTTTCTCGAACGGCGGGCTGACCTGCGGATTCGTGGCCGTGATCGTCCTCTTGGGGCGGGCAGGTGGCGGAGCGGCGTTGAACCGGCCGGACGTCGAGCCCCGTATGGCCCCCCAACCGGTGAACATCGACGTCCAACGACGAGGAGTGATCATGAGGTCGCGCACGTACCGACGTAACCTGGGCAACCGGCGGAAGACGATCGGCGCGGTGGTGGTCGCGGGGGTCCTGGCGGTCTCCGGCGTGGCCGGGGTGCAGCTGGCGAACGCGAGCACGACACCCAAGGCCGGCAATCTGTTGAACGTGGACGGTCAGCAGTTCGACGTGTCCAAGTGCCAGGCCGTGCAGGTCAACGCGGGTGCCGTGGTCTGTGACGGCGAGGAGTTGCAGCCGGTGAAGGCGCAGGACGCGGGGGCCGCGGCGACGGCTTCGGCGCAGGCTCTCGAGGCGGCGTGCGACCAGTTCGCCGCGGATGCCGCGGGGGCTGCCGGTGAGCAGGCGGGCGAGGCCGCGGAGCAGAGCGCGGCGGAGAACAAGGCCGACAACAAGAAGCTGGCCAAGAAGTACCTGAAGTCGCTGAAGGGCGCCAAGGCGGCCGGCAAGCAGGGCGCGGCGGCCGGCCAGAACGCTGAGGACCAGAACGCGGAGGACCAGGGCGCCGCCGGCGGTCAGGGCGCGGAGAACGCCGGTGACCAGGGCGCGGCGGCGAACGATGCCGCGGCGACCGCGGTGACCTCCGCTCAGGCGAGCCTGCTGCAGGCGTGTCTGGCACTCGCCGACGCGAAGGCCGTCGTGGCCGCCGGCGCGGGCGCGGCTGACCAGGGCGCGGGCGCGGACGAGCAGGGCGCGGGCGCTGACGAGCAGGGCGCGGCGGACGACGCCGGCGCGGCGAGCTCCGCTCCGGCTGCCAAGAAGTGACCTGCTGACGGCGTACCGGAACAGGGGTGGGCTCTTCGCCTGCCCCTTTCCCGTTTTCCTGCGGACCGGCGGCGCGCATTCCTAGAGTGAATGGTCATGCGTCGTATCACCCGTTTCCTGACCGCTCTCACGACGGGAATGGCGGCTTCCGCGCCGGTCGCGGCGCCACCGCCACTGCATCAGGGCTGGATCCACCCGAGGGCTGACGACAGCCGGTGCCTGACCGGCGGGACGGTCGGCACCTTGCTGAGCATTCGTCGGTGCGGTGACGGATCACCCGGTCAGGAATGGTTCCAGGCGAGCACCGGCACGTTCTACAACGGCGAGAACTGCATGCGAACCGAGGGTACGGTCGTCCGGGTCGCGGCCTGCAACGGCGCGGATCCGGCACAGGAGTGGTGGTTCGTCGGCACCATTCGCAATGGCCGGCACGGGCCGTGTCTCACCGGGGAACGCGACGGTCAGGTGCGGCTTCGACCGTGCACGGGGCAGGTCGAACAGCAGTGGGTCTCCACCTCTTAATCGGTTGACCGTCCGAATCGGTCGTCCTTAGCCTCGCCGCCATGCGCGCAGTGGTAGCGACAGGTTATGGCCCGCCCGAACAGTTTTCGCTCGCCGAGGTGCCGATTCCGGAGCCCGGCCCGGGGCAGTTGCAAGTCGAGGTCACGGCGGCGGCGTTGAACCCGGCCGATCTCGCGCTGCCGCGAGGCGACCTGCGCAGCATGATCGACCTGCCGTTTCCGCACGTTCTCGGCAACGACTTCGCCGGGACCGTCACGACGCTCGGGGAGGGTGTGTCCGGCTTCGCGGCCGGGGACGAGATCTTCGGGCACGCCGTGCCACGGGTGATGCGCCCGATGGCCGCTTCTGATCGCCCGTCGCTGGGAACCGGGACCCTCGCCGAGTACGTCGTGGTCGAGGCCGGCACCCCGTTCGTCGCTCATCGCCCGGCCGGTCTGCCGCCCGCCGAGGCCGCGGCGCTGGGCACCAGCGGCCTGACCGCCCGGGCCGTGGCGATCACCGCGGCCGTCTCCCCCGGCGAGACGGTGCTCGTCGTGGGTGCCACCGGTGGCATGGGAACCGTGCTGCTTCCGCTGCTCAGCGCCGCGGGGGCCACGGTCGTCGCCACGGGCCGGCCGGGCGACGCCGGACTGCTGCGCGAGCTCGGCGCGACCGACGTAATCGGCTACGGCGACTATCCCGCGGGAGTCGACGTTGCCGTCAACCTCGTGGTGCCGGGCACGTCGCTCGCGCCGGTCGCGGCGGCGCTGCGTTCCGGCGGCCGGCTCTACACCGTGACCTTCCCACCGCCGCGTCCGGAATGGATCGGTCGTGACGACGTCTCGTCGCAGCTGGTCCTGGACACGAAC
The DNA here is from genome assembly GCF_016862095.1 of Actinoplanes cyaneus. GTDB lineage: Bacteria > Actinomycetota > Actinomycetes > Mycobacteriales > Micromonosporaceae > Actinoplanes > Actinoplanes cyaneus. The sequence continues at coordinate 12,484 of NZ_BOMH01000090.1, read as the reverse complement.
GCGACCCTGGGCACCATGCGGGACGTGGCCGCCGACGGTCTGCGGCCGCACATCTCGGCGCGCCGGCCACTGTCCGAGGGCGTTCGTGCCTACATCGAGCTGGCGAACGAGCACACCGTCGGCAAGCGCGTGATCGTCATGTGAGGATCCGAGCGGTCAGGCGGTGAATCCGCCGTCGACGTTGATGGTGGCGCCGGTGATGTAGCGGGCGTCCGGGCCGGCGAGAAACGCCACGGCCGCGGCGATGTCGGCCGGCGCGGCGTAATGGCCGAGTGCGGTGAGACCGGTGACGGCTTCGGCCATCGGGCTGTCCGCGGGGTTCAGCTCGGTGTCGGTGGGGCCGGGATTCACGAGGTTGACCGTGATCGCGCGCGGGCCGAGCTCGCGGCCCAGGGCTTTGGTCAGGCCGGCCAGCGCGGTCTTGCTCATCGAGTAGAGCGAGAAGCCGGGGAAGGCTGCCCGCACCGCCATGTTGCTGCCGATGTTGATGATCCGGCCGCCGGATCCCATGTGCCGGATCGCTGCCTGTGAGGCGAGAAACGGCGCCCGCACGTTGACCGCGATGGTTTCCTCGATGTCGTCCGCGGTCAGCTGTTCGATCGGCCCGACCAGGAATGACGCGGCGTTGTTAACCAGGATGTCGAGGCGCCCGAGGGCCGAGGCGGCGTCGTTCACGGCGTCCACCAGCGCGGCCGGGCCGGCGCTGTCGGCCTGGATCGCGATGGCCTGCCGGCCCGTCTGCCGGATCTGTTCGGCGACCTCGTCGGCGCGCGCTTTGTTCTCCCGGAACGTGAAGGCGACGTCGGCGCCGTCCTGGGCGAGCCGCAGGGCGACGGCCGCACCGATTCCCCGGCTGCCGCCGCTGACGAATGCCACTGTGTTGTCGTTCGTGTTTCCCATGACGGCAATCCTGCCGACGATGAAGGGCGCGGTCTGGCGGCGATCGGACCTGGCGTTCCGAAGCCGATGAAGAACGGCCCGCACCCCCGGGAGGAAAGGGGCGCGGGTCAGAAAGGAAAGGCAGATCAGGCACTGCGGCGGCTGGTCAGCGCGGTGACCGCGCCGAGCAGGATCAGCATCAGGACCACGAAGCCGGTCATCGCGGCCAGCGCCGTGAGCGCCTGGGTCGCGAGTCCGAGACCGATCACCGGGAGCGTCAGGCCGAGGTAGCCGATCAGGAACAGCCCGGCCAGCGACTCGCCGCGGCGCTCCGGGGCGGCGAGCGCGGTGACCGAGCCGATCGCGACCTTCAGCAGGGTGCCCGCGCCGACGCCGACGATCACGCCGCCGAGCACGAAGATCGGCAGGCTGGCCAGGTACATGCCGGCGAGCAGGATCAGGACGCCGGCGGCCTGAGCGGTCAGGCCGAGCGCGAGTCTCGCGGGGGCGCTGAGCCGCCCGGTCAGTGCCTGGACGACGGCCGCGGCGCCGAAGACGGCGAAGACCAGGGCGCCGGCGAGGGTACGGGACGGGTGGTGCAGCGTCCCGGCCACGAAACCGGGGGCGACCGAGGTGAACAGGCCGAAGACCGCGAACGCGGCGAACGCGGCGGCGAGGTAGCCGGCGACGGTACGGTCCGCGCTGATCCGCTGCGGGCGGTAGGCGGGCTTGGCCAGCCGCTCCTGGACGGTCTCCGGGGTCAGCACCACGGCGGCCAGCGCGAGCAGCAGGAGGACGGCGAAGACGAGGTACGGCGTGCGCAGCGGCGCGACGACGTACGTCGAGAGCAGGCCGGCCAGCAGCGACCCGGCGCCGAGCCCACCGGTGTTGGCCGCCGTGGAGACCACCTCGAAGCGCTGCCGGGATGCCCCGGGCCGATGCGCCGCGTGCAGTTCGTGCAGGTAGGCGGTGGCGGTCGCGGTGATCATGCCGACGCCGAGGCCGGTGACGAACCGGGCGGCCAGCAGCACCGGCAGGGAGGTGCCGGTGAGGAAGAGCACCGCGGCGAGCAGTTCCAGACCCAGCGCGGGGATCAGGATCTTCTTGCGGCCGACCTGGTCGGAGAGGTGACCGGCGAGGACCAGGCTGATCACGACGCCGACGGCGTAGACCGCGAAGACGATGGTCACGGTGAAGGTGGAGAAGCCGTCCCGGGCCACGTAGAGCGGGTAGAGCGGGGTCGGGACGGTGGAGAACGCCATCGCGATCAGGAAGACCGCGGCGATCATCCAGAACCCGGCGCCGTGCCGGGTCTTCACAGGCGCTTCGGTGAGACGCGGAGCGGTAGCCGTAAGAGTCATGCCTCGAGCATCCGCACCAGCAAGCATCACCTCCAACGAGAGTTTCTGGAGTTGAGGATCAATTCTGGTGATACTTGAGCCGTGGAGCTGCGCCAGCTGGAGTACTTCGTCGCGGTCGCCGAGGAGCAGCACTTCTCCCGGGCCGCCACCCGCCTACACGTCGTCCAGTCCGCGGTCTCCGCGGCGATCAAGAGCCTGGAGCGCGAGCTCGGTGTCCGGCTGCTGGACCGCAACGCCAAGCGGGTGCTGCTCACCGACGCCGGCACGGCGCTGCTGCCCCGGGCGCGTGTCGCTCTGGACGCGGCGCGCGACGCCCGGGACGCGGTGGACCAGGTGCGCGGCGGCCTGCGCGGGACGTTGCGCCTGGGCGTGCTCACCTCGATCCGGCTGCTCGATCTGCCGGCGCTGCTCGGTGAGTACCATCGCCGCCATCCGGGCGTGCTGCTGCAGACGACGGCCGCGCCGTCGGGCTCGGCCGGTCTCGTCGAGCGGCTCACCGACCACCGGCTCGACCTGGCGTTCGTGTCGCTGCCCGGCCCGCCGCCGCCCGGCATCCGGCTGATCGACCTGGCGTTCGCGCAGCTGCATCTGGTGGTGCCGGTCGACCATCCGCTCGCCGGGCGCGAACGCGTGCCGATCACCGAGCTGGACGGCCTGGATTTCATCGACTCCCCGGCCGGGTTCGGCAACCGGGCCGTCACCGACCGGGCGTTCGCCGCGGCGGGCGTCCGGCGCCGGGTCACGATCGAGATCAGCGACATCGGCACCGGTGCCGGCTACGCGGAGCACGGGCTGGGCGTCGCCCTGCTCCCCCGCTTCGTCCTGGACGGGGCGCCCGGGGTGGCGATCCTGGAGGTGACCGGCGCCGACCTGCAGTGGCCGATGTCACTGGCGATTCCCGCGGACCGCCCGCCGGGCGCGGCAACGCAGGCCTTGATCTCGCTGGTCAAGGCGGTTTTCCGGAATCCGGGGTAGTGCTGGCACCACCCCGGGGACTAACGCCTGCAGGATCGCCGCGGCTCCGCCGGATCCCTAGCGTCATTCCCATGAGGACGCTTCGACGGATCATCGCGGCAGTGCTGCTCACGGCGGTCGCCGCGGCGGCAATCAGCACGCCGGCCACGGCCGGCACTCCATCGGTCACCCGGGGGTCACTGGTCTCGGTCACCCCCCTCGCGACCTACGACTCCCCGGCCCAGGTCGGCGACCTGCTCTCCGCCGCCGGCTTCGCAACCCCGATCTCGCGGTACGGGGTGAGCCTGCACCGCCTCGTCTACCGCACCATCGACGCCCAGGGCCGGCCGGCCGTCGCCGGCGGGCTGGTCGTGCTACCGATCACCACCTCCCGTCACCTGCGAACGGTGTCGTTCGCGCACGGCACGTCGGTCTACCGCGGGGACGCCCCGTCGGCCGGCGGCGACACGTTCCTGACCGGCCCGGCGATCTCCTTCGCCGGCGCGGGGTTCGCCGCGGTCGCGCCCGATTACCTGGGGCTCGGCGCCGGCACCGGCCCCCACCCGTGGATGGACGTGCCGAGCGAGACCAGCGCGTCGCTCGACCTGCTCCGGGCCGCCCGGGTGTTCACCGCCCGGCGGGGAGTCGACCTGGACCGCAGGGTCTACGCCTCGGGCTTCTCCCAGGGCGCCTCGGCCGCGCTGGGGCTGGCCCGGGCCCTGCAGGACGGCGCCGACCCGTGGTTCCGGATCGCGGCGGTGGCTCCGGTCAGCGGGGCCTATGCGCTGCGGCGGGTGGAGATCCCGGCGGTCTTCACGCCCGAGGTGCAGCCGCGGCTCGCGGCGGCCTATATGGCGTACCTGCTGACGTCCTACGACCGGCTGCACGACATCTACCGGGACCCGAAGGACGTCTTCACGCCGGACTACGCCGGGATCGGTGACCTGTTCGACGCCAGTCATCCGGGTGAGGAGGTGCTCGCGGGGGTGCCTTCCTCGGTCGACGAGCTGCTCACCGATGCCGGGCGGGCGTTGCTGCGGCACCCGGGTGGACGATTCGCGGCGGCGCTGCGCGAGGCCGACAGTGTGTGCGAGTGGGCACCCCGGGTGCCTGTCCGGCTGTACTTCAGCCCCGGGGACGAGCAGGCCGTGACCGGGAACACGGTGGCCTGTCAGCAGTCCCTGGCCGCCCACGGGGTCCGGGCTCCGGCGGTCGACGTCGGGGTGGACACGTCCTACAGCGGTATGGTCCACGAGGGCTCGCAGTTGTTGGCGGTCTCACAGATCGCGCGCTGGTTTGCGGGTCTGTAGTTAAATGCGCGGTTGGCCCGATCCTCACGGATCGGGCCAATGGCATGACGACAGTCACACTTCTCGCCGAAGGACTAACCGGGGCACCTCTTCATGCGTCTAACTCATGTGCGAAACAACTTCACAAAGGTGTCCTCGCTGCTGGTGTGCGGCCTGCTGGCCGGCGTGGTGGTCGCCGCGGCGGCCTTCCCGGCCGCGGCCCTGTCCGGTCTCGCCGCCAAGGCCGGCGAGACGTCGTTCGCCAGCCTGCCCAGCGAGCTCAAGGACTTCAGCTCCCCGCAGGTCACCCGCGTCTACGCCGCGGACAATCGCACGCTGCTGGCGCAGTTCCACGACGAGTTCCGCAGCGATGTCCCGATCAAGGACATCTCCAAGAACATGCAGGCCGCGATCATCGCCGCCGAGGACCGGAAGTTCTACCAGCACAACGGCGTCGACCTCAAGGGTGTCGCCCGCGCGTTCGTGAGCAACAACCAGGGTGGCTCCCAGCAGGGCGCCTCGACGCTCACGATGCAGTACGTGCGGATGGCTCTGGCCTACTCGGCCACCAACCCGCAGGAGGTGATCGACGCGACGAAGGACACCCCGACGCGCAAGCTCACCGAGATGAAGTACGCCTTGCAGATCGAGAAGGATCTCACCAAGGAGCAGATTCTCGAGCGCTACCTCAACATCGCGCCGTTCGGCAACCAGGCCTACGGGATCTACGCCGCCAGCCAGGTCTACTTCAACAAGACGCCCAGCAAGCTCGACGTCGCCGAGGCGGCCATGCTCGCCGGCATGGTGAAGGCCCCGACCAGCTTCAACCCGACGATCAAGACGGGTCACGACCAGATCCAGGCCCGGCGCGACAACTACATCCTCCCCGGGATGGTGGCCATGGGCGCGATCACCCAGGCCGACGCCGACAAGGCCAAGACGGAGAAGATCCCGACGAAGGTCAAGGCCATCGCGAACGGCTGCATCTCGGTCGCCAAGAACAACTGGGGCTTCTTCTGCGACTACTTCTACCGCTGGTGGATGGAGCAGGACGCGTTCGGCGCCACGACGTATGACCGGGAGCGCCGGCTCAAGAGCGGCGGCTACCGGGTGGTCACGACGCTGGACGTGAAGGGCCAGAACGCGGCCCGTGCCGAGATCGCCGAGCGGCAGTCCGACAGCAGCCAGAACGCGCTGCTGCTCGCGGGCGTCGAGCCGGGCACCGGCAAGGTGCGGATCCTCGCCACGAACCGGACGTACGGGCTGGACGACCCGGCCCACCCCAAGAACAAGCTCTCCCCGGACCCGGCGAAGAAGGCGAAGAACATCCGCGGCTCGTTCCCGAAGACCACGAACCCGCTGATCACCGGTGGCGGCGACATCACCGGTTACCAGGCCGGCTCGGTATACAAGGCGTTCACCATGGTCGCCGCGCTGGAGAAGGGCTTCCCGCTCAGCTATCCGATCAACTCGCCGGCCACCTTCCACTCGCAGTACAAGACCTCCCCGAGCGACGAGTCGGCCTGTCCCGGCTCCGACGACTGGTGTCCCAGCAACGCCAGCAAGAGCGAGGCCGGCGTCTTCAACATGTGGACCGGCTTCGGCAAGTCCGTGAACACGTACTTCGTGCCGCTGGAGCAGAAGGTCGGCGCGGAGAACGTGGTGGACGTCGCCAAGCGGTTCGGCGTCAAGTTCCGGGTGCCGAAGGAGGCCGAGATGGCCAACGACGAGGACCAGGCGGCCGGCTGGGGCTCGTTCACCCTGGGCGTCATGAACTCCACGCCGCTGGACATGGCGAACGCGTACGCGACGCTGGCCGGTGACGGCATGTACTGCGACCCGACCCCGATCACCCAGATCACCACCGAGGACGGCGCGAAGATCGACGTCGGCAAGCCGCACTGCAAGCAGGCCACCAGCAAGGACGTCGCCCGCGCGGCGCTCGACGCGGCCCGCTGCCCGGTCGGCGACTCGGCCCAGCTCGGCAGCTGCAACGGCCAGAACACCGCCGGTGACACCCGCGGGATCGTCGGGCACCCGGTGTTCGGCAAGACCGGCACCACCGACGCCGAGAAGACCGCGTCACTGATCGTCGGGACCACGTCGCTCGTCGTCGCGGGGTACATGGCCAATCCGGACTGGCAGAACCACAGGGACCACATGTCGCACGACGTCATCAACGACGCGGTGCAGCACACCCTGGCCGACTTCATGAAGGGCAAGCCGAGCGTCCAGTTCAAGAAGCCGGGTAACGACAAGATGTCGACCGGTGACCTGCGCAGCGTGCCGGACGTGACCTGTGACTCGATGTCCAGTGCCAAGGACAAGATCAGCGGCGCCGGCTTCGACCCGGTGACCGGCCCGGCCGTCGACTCGGACTGCCCGGCCGGCACCGCCGCGGGCACCTCCGAGGACCGCACGGTCAAGGGCGGCGCGGTGACGATCGAGGTCAGCAACGGCAAGAAGAACCAGCCGCAGCAGCCCGATCCGCAAAACCCGGATCCCGGCCAGTCCACGCCGGGGCACAACTAGGAATCGATGGAACGGGCGGGAGACGCGGTCTCCCGCCCGTTTCGCGTCCGGACGCCGAACTCCCGGACCCAGCAGCGGCTCGGGGTCCCGGCTGGTTGTCATGGGCGTTATCCGGCCCGGATAACGCCCATGACAACCAGCCGGGACCGTGACCGGGAAGCGAACCCGGTGGCGGGGCGTCGGGTCAGCGGAGCAGCGGGCATGGCGGCGGGCTGGCGGACCGGCAGGTCGGGGCCTGGCAGCTCGGTGGGGCGGGGCGGGGTCGGGTCAGCGGGCCGGGGTCGGGTCAGCGGGCCGGGGCGGGCAGGGCGGCCGTGAGCTGGATGCTGGTCGCCGGGGTGGCGGACACCAGGCTGAACAGGCCCAGCAGGGTCGGCTGCTGCTGGGTGAGGCCGTCGGCGTAACCGAGCAGGTTCTCCGGGGTGGTGGACGCGGCCGCCTCGACCAGGTCGTGCAGGAAGGCGGCCAGCGACTCGGGCTGGTCGTGCGGGTCGGCGATCAGGTCCACGTACGCACGGGCCAGGTCCTCGTCGGCGGCCAGCAGCGCACCCGCCGGGACGGTGGTGACCTCCAGGACGAACCGCTCGGCCAGCCGCGTCATGGCGTCGTCGCCCAGGACGACAGCGGCGGCCTCGTGCACCGACGCCAGGCAGGCGGCGCGGACCGGGCGGGGAAGCCTGCGGGCGGCCAGTTGGTCGGCCAGCGCCGCCCGCAACTCACGGACGACCGCGGAGTTGTCCCGGCCCGGGGCGGCGTGGGCCACGATCTCCCGGGCCGGGGCCAGCCGCAGCGGGTCGTCCAGCGGGATCTCGGCGCGGCGCACGTGCACGTGGTCGACCTGGGTGAGGTCGCAGTTGCCGGTACCGGCCGGCGAGGTGGAATCGCGGGCGTGCACCGTGTACGGCGGGAACATGACGCCCAGGCCGTAGGTGCGCGCCGAGGCGCCGGCGTCCAGGGTGACCGTGTGGTACTCCGGGCGGATCCGGCCGGCGCTGGAGAAGCGCAGCTGATAGTTGCGCAGCGGCCGCGCCTCCACGTCCAGCCCCCGGCTCTCCAGATCACCGTGCCGGAGCAGGCTCAACAACCCGAAGACCCGCAGATCGTCGGCCGGCGGCTCGGCCCGCTCCGAGGCGGGCGAAGAGCCGGGCGAAGAGGCTGGCGAAGAGCCGGGCGAAGAGCCGGGCCCAGACGCCGTTGACGACGCGGCCTCACCGGCCGACGGATGGAAGATCAGCATCTCGATGGAGGACGGTGGCACGGCGACTTCCTCCTCGCGCTGTTCCGAGTGGGGTGCGGGACCAGGAGAGGGCCGCCTCTCCTCCGGGCGCGGGACCTCGCGCAACACACACCCCCCACGGCTCCGGGACGCAACCCATCGAGCCTGACAGATCACGGGCGGCGCGGACAGAGCCAGTCGGCACAACTTTGATCGACTTCCGGGCGACGGCGGGGGCTACGGGCGTTCCGTCCGAATCGGATCACCCCTGACCAGGTCGTCGTGGAGGCGCCACCGGGCGGTGACCGTCTCCTGCCCGGCGACCGCGTCCGACCGTTCCAGGCGTTCGCGCAGCAGCCGCAGGGCGAGCCGCCGGTTCAGCGTGAACTGGCGTTCGGTGTCGACGACCACGACCGTTCCGGTGGGGCGGTGGGTGGCGCGCACCGCGGTGCTCGCCTTGTTGCGGTGCTGGCCACCGGGGCCGCCGGTGCGCACGCCGACCACGTCCACGTCGGACTCCGCGAACGTGGTCCGCGGCGCGCCGATCGAGCAGGGCTGGGCGGTCACGTACCAGTTCTTGCGGCCCGGGCCGGTCCGGTACGGGCTGGGCGCCTGCCAGCACAGCGTCCCGGTCCACGACGCGGCGAACTCGGGGGACGAGATGCGCAGCAGCACCGAACGGTAGGTGCCCGGCTGCTCCCCGGCGACGACCTCCAGGCGGTCGACGGTCACCTTGCGCGTACGGGCCTCGGCCTCGAGCCGCCGGAGCAGCCGCGCGACCGCCCACGAGCACTCCTCCGGCCCGCGCCCGGCCGACAGGAGCAGGTGCGTGCTCATCGGCGGCCCTTGCGCTCGCGGGCGACGTCGGCGGTCTTGTAGGTCACCATCGGCACCGTGCTCACCACCCGGGTCGCCAGACCGAAGGACTCCAGGTCCCCGATCACCTGCTCGATGCGCTTGTACGCGGTCGGCGCCTCCTCGAACAGCAACTGCCGGTCCCCGCAGACCACGAGCGAGCCCAGCGGCGTACGCCGGAGCTCCTCGACGGTGTGTTTGGCCCTACCTCGCCGGAGCGCGTCGGCGCGCGACATCTTGCGCCCCGCCCCGTGCGCGACGGAGAAGCTGGCCTCCTCCCCCGCGTGCCCGGCGACCAGGAACGACGGCGTGCCCCGGGTGCCGGCGACGAGCACGTCGCGCCGGTCCCCGTTCGCGGCGCCCTTGCGGTGCAGGTAGAGCCCGTCGCGGATCTCCACCGAGTTGTGGCACTCGTCCACGATCGGCGGCTCGTGGTCCGCGCCGAGCGCGTCGGCGATGCGGGCCGCCATGATCCTGCGGTTGAGCGATCCCCAGCGCACCGCGTCGTCGTGCGCCGCGAGATAGGCCGCCGGGTCCTGCGCGGGGCCGGCGCCGTGCACCTCGGTGTGCGCGCGCAGGATCCGCTCGCCGAGGCCGCGGGAGCCGCTGTGCACGATCAGCACGAGGTCGCCGGCGGCGAGCCCGAGCCGCTCGGCGTGATCAGAATCGAACACGGTGCCGACTCGGGCCAATTCGGCGAAGTGGTTGCCGCGGCCAACGGTTCCGAGGCTCTCGGTGTATCCGCCCGGAACGTCGGCCGCGTCGAGAAAAGAATGGTCGACGACGTCCAGGTCGGGGAACCGGGCGGCCAGTTTCTCCGGCACCGGCCGCTTGAGCCGGATCGGGAAGACGGCGATGCCGCAGCCGATGTCCGAGCCGACCAGGAACGGGTAGAGCACGGACGAGGTCATGGCCGCGCCGATCGGGGCACCCTTGCCGGGGTGCAGGTCGGGCATGCCGGCGACGTGCCGCATGCCGGGCAGCGCGGCGACCTGGTGGCACTGGTCGACGGCGCCGGACTCGATCCAGCTGGTGGGTGAGGCGAAAATGGACACGCGGGAAGACAAAACAGATGCTCCACAGGAAAACGGCAGCACGAAGTAAGGACGTGCCGGCGAGAGACAAGGACCCGGGGTGGAGACATCAGTAAGTCATGCCCGGCAGCCTGCCCGGCGCCGCTCGCCCCCGGCAACCGAATAACGGCGACGCCCGCGAACCCTGGCATGATCCACATATGCCCTTGCTTGCCGCGCTGTTGCAGGACGCCGACGTCGCCGGCTTCGTGGTCACCCCGGACCGGACCGTCAGTCGGCACGAGCTGCTCGGCTGGGCGGCCGGGCTGGCCGCGGAGATCACCGGGCGGCGGGTCGTCGCGGTGGAGGCGGCGCCGGGCCTGCCGACGATGGTCGCGGTGACCGCCGCCCTGCTCGCGGGCGTGCCGATCGTGCCGATCCCGCCGGACGCGGGCGAGCTGGAGCGCGCGCACATCCTGCGGGACTCCGGCGCCGAGCTGATCCTCACCGACTTTCCGGCGGCGAGCGGCTCTGATGCCGTACCGCGGAAATCGATCTCTGATGTGCAGCCCGGGAGCGTGCCGCCCGAGCCGGACCCGAGCCTGCCCGGTCTCGTGCTCTACACCAGCGGCACCACGGGCGCGCCGAAGGGCGTCGTGCTCTCACGCGCCGCGATCGCCGCCGACCTGGACGCGCTCGCCGCCGCCTGGCTGTGGAGCGCCGACGACACGCTGGTGCACGGCCTCCCCCTCTACCACGTGCACGGACTCGTCCTGGGGGTGCTCGGTCCCCTGCGGATCGGCTCGAAACTGCGGCACACCGGAAAACCCACGCCTGAGGCGTACGGCGATAATCCCGGCTCGATGTACTTCGGCGTCCCCACGGTCTGGTCGCGGATCGCGGCGGCCCCGTCCTCGGCGGCGAGACTGCGGCCGGCGCGGCTGCTGGTCTCCGGCAGCGCGGCGCTCCCGGTGCCGGTCTTCGACGCGATCCGTGAGCTGACCGGTCAGGCCCCGGTCGAGCGGTACGGCATGACCGAGACCCTGATCACGGTCAGCGCCCGCGCCGACGGCGAGCGTCGCGCCGGACACGTCGGGCTGCCGCTGGACAACATCCACACCCGGCTGGTCGACGAGATCGGCAACCCGCTGCCGGATGACGGGGTGAGCATCGGCAGCCTGCAGGTGTGCGGGCCGACGCTGCTCGACGGGTACCTGCGGGACGGCGGGGTGCGCGCGGCCGAGCTGATCGACGGCTGGTACCCGACCGGCGACGTGGCCACGATCGGGCCGGACGGCTGGCACCGGATCGTCGGGCGCGCCTCCACGGACCTGATCAAGAGTGGTGGTTTCCGCATCGGGGCCGGTGAGGTCGAGGACGCGCTGCTGCTGCACCCGGCGGTGCACGAGGCCGCGGTGATCGGCACGCCGCACGACGACCTCGGCGAGCAGGTGACCGCGTTCGTGGTGGCCGATCCAGTCACGCCGCAGGAACTGATCACGTTCGTCGCCGAGCGCCTGGCCGCGCACAAGCGCCCGCGCAAGATCCACCTGGTGCCCAGTTTGCCCCGCAACGCCATGGGCAAGATCCAGAAAAAGCAGCTCATGGGCGGTTAGCGTTCGTTTTGTGACTTTCACCATCGACGAGTTCAGCGAGTGGAACCAGCGGCTCCTCTCCCGCCAGGCGGTGTCCCGGCGGTCGCTGCTGCTGGCCGCGACGGCCGGCCTGAGCGGTCAGTTCGCGCTGGCCCGGCGGGCGTTCGCGGCGGCCGGCGGCACGGCCGGCAACGCGGGCGTGGTGATCTCCGGCAGACACCTGTCCTTCGTGCCGGGGCCGGGTGATGTGCCCCGGGACGCCATGGCGCTGACCGCGCAACTGGTCAGCGCCACCGGGACACTGCCGGCCGGGCTGCGCGCGTTCGTCGACGTCGGCGACGCACCCGGCGTCTACGGCACCCGCGTCGAGGCCGTGATCAAACACCTGACCGGTCAGTACGCGATCCCGGGCGGCCCGATCGGCAGCCAGTTCTACGCCAAGGCGCGGATCACCGGGCTGCGGCCGGACACCGTCCACCACTACCGGATGCGGCTCTCCGACGGCACCGTGACCGGGGACGCCCACTTCACCACGGCGCCGGAGCGGGCCAAGCCGTTCACGTTCACCGCGTTCGCCGACGTCGGGACGAACACCACCCCCAAGGATCCCGCGTACGCGTGGAAGGGCACCCCGACGCTGTGGCCGGAAGGGATCTTCGACGACAACGCGTACGGCGACGCGGACCCGATCGCCGGGAAACACCCCACCGACCCGACGCCGGCCGCCACCATGACCCGGCTGATGGGCACCCAGCGGCCGGCGTTCACGCTGCTCGCCGGGGACATCTGT
>NZ_BOMH01000089.1 GCF_016862095.1 Actinoplanes cyaneus | reverse complement strand
CGCGTTCCGCCACCGCAGGTTCTGGCCGCGGCCGCGGACCGGACCGGCCGGTGACGCGTCCGGGCTGGGCTTGGACGGCACCGGGCACCCGCTGATCGGCGCGGCCGTCGCGCTGCCCTCCGGGGACAGCGTGTTCACCGGCAAGCTCACCGCCCGCAGCCACCCCTGGCTGCCGGACCACGCCGTGGGCGGCCGCACCGTGGTCCCGGGCACCGCGCTGGTCGAGATGGCGCTGGCCGCCGGCGATCAGGTGAATCGGCCCGTCCTCGACGAACTGGTGCTGCAGGCGCCGCTCGCCGTCGAGGAGACCGGCGGCGTGCCGATCCGCGTGATCGTGACCGCCGACGGCGCGTTGAGCATCCACTCGCGTTCCGGCGAGGACGAGGAGTGGGCGCTCAACGCCACCGGCACTCTCACCGCGGGCGACGCCCTTGCGCCCCAGGACGGCCTGATCGCCTGGCCCCCGGCCGGCGCGGACGAGATCGACGTGACCGGTTTCTACCCGGCCGCGGCGGCCGGCGGCCTCGAATACGGCCCCACCTTCCAGGGCCTCGGGCGGGTCTGGCGTCACGACGGCACGGTGTTCGCCGAGGTCGAGATCGACGAGCCGATTTCCGGGTACGGCCTTCACCCCGCCCTGTTCGACGCCGCGCTGCACGCCATCGGCGCCGGTGGGGCCCTCCCGTCCGAGGGTGGCATCCGCCTGCCGTTCGGTTTCACCGGCGTCCACCCGGCGCCGGGCCGACCGGCGGGCACGGTGACCGCCCTGCGCGTGGCGATCACCCCGGCCGCCGCCACCGACACGGTCCGGATCGTCCTCGCCGACCGGGACGGCGCCCCCGTCGCCACCGTCGAGAGCCTGGCCCTGCGACCGGTCGCCCCGGCCCAACTGGGCGGAGCCGCCGACCGGCTCCTGTACGGCATCGACTGGGTGCCGCAGCGGGTCGACGGCGTACCCGCCCCCGCGATCACCCTGGGCGACCCGCTGCCCGAGCCGGTCGACACCCTCGTCGTCGACGCGACCGCACCCGGCACCGCTCTCGACCGCGCCGGCACGCTGCTGGCCCTGCTGCAGGGCTGGCTGGCCGACCCGGCGTGGGCGTCGTTCCGGCTGGTGGTGCGCACGTTCGGCGAGGACCCGGACGGCGCCGCGCTGTGGGGACTCGTGCGCAGCGCGCAGTCGGAGAACCCGGGCCGGATCTTCCTGCTCGACGGGCCGGACAACGCGTTCTACCCGGTCCCGCAGGCACGGGTCCGTGGCGGCGACGTGCTGGTTCCCCGCCTGTCGCGGCTGCGACCCGGCGCCGCCCCGGACTTCGGGGACGGCACGGTGGTGGTGACCGGCGCGACCGGCACGCTCGGGCGCCTGGTGGCCGAGCATCTGGTGCGGGCTCACGGCGTACGCGAAATGATCCTGATGTCGCGGTCGGCGAAGCCGACACACATCGAGGGAGCTTCGGTACGGGCGGTCGCCTGTGACCTCGGGGATGCCGACGCGGTGGCCTCGGCGCTGTCGGGGGAGCGGATCTCGGCGGTGGTGCACGCGGCCGGGGTGCTCGACGACGCGCTGCTGACCGACCTGACGCCGGAGCGGCTGCGGACGGTGTTCCGGGCCAAGGTGGATGCGGCCAGGAACCTCGTGGCCGCCACGAAGGACCTGACGACGCTGGTGTTCTTCTCCTCGGCGGCCGGCCTCTTCGGTAACGCCGGGCAGGGCAACTACGCGGCGGCCAACGCGTTCCTCGACGCCTACGCGGAACAGTTGCGAGCCGAGGGCATCCCGGCGACCTCGATCGTCTGGGGCCTGTGGGACGCCGGCATGGGCGGCACGCTGGGCGACGCCGAACGTCGGCGCATGCGGGCCGGCGGCATCGTCCCCCTCACCGCCGAGCAGGGCCTCGCGGCCTTCGACGCCGCGGTCGCCACGCAGAGTCCGGTGGTCGCGGCGCTCGGGCTCGACCCGGCCGCGCTGGGGCAGGCGGCCGAGGCCGGCCTGCTGCCGCCACTGCTGTCGGGCCTGGCCCGGACCCCGCGCAAGACCGCCGCCCCGACCGGTCCGCTGCTCGGCGCGCGCCTGGCCGGGCTGGCCGCCGAGGATCAGGACCGGATCGTGCTGGAAACCGTTCAGGCGCAGGTCGCGGCGGTGCTCGGCCACGAGTCGAGCAGCGCGGTCCCGCCCGGCCGGGCGTTCCAGGAGCTGGGCTTCGACTCGCTCACCGCTGTCGACCTGCGCAACCGGCTGATGACGGTGACCGGCCTGCGGCTGCCCTCGACGCTGGTCTTCGACTACCCGAACGCCGCCGCGCTGGCCGGTCACCTCGCCGAGCAGCTGCGCCCCGAGGTGGTGTCCCCGGTCGTGGCCCTGCTGGCCGAGCTGGATCAGCTGGAACAGGGGCTGCGGGCGACCGCGGCCGACGACACCGAGCGGTCCCGGGTGACCGCGCGGCTGGCCGGCCTGCTCGCCGCCTGGCAGGGCGGACCGGGCGGCGGTGCGAGCCTGGCGCAGGAGCTCGAGACGGCCACCGACGACGAGATGTTCGACCTGCTCGGCAAGGAATTCGGAATCTCCTGAGTTACCCCGGAAGAGGCGTAGGCAGATGAGCGAGTCAGGACAGGTTCCGGAGGACCGGCTGAGGTATTTCCTCAAGCGGGTCACCGCCGAGCTGCACGAGACCCGGGAACGGCTGCGCGGGGCCGAGCAGGCCGCCGCCGAGCCGATCGCGATCGTGGGCATGGCCTGCCGTTTTCCCGGTGGCGTCCGGAATCCGCAGGACCTGTGGGAGCTGGTCGCGCAGGGCCGCGACGCGATCGGCGCGTTCCCGGACGACCGTGGCTGGGACGTCGAGAACCTCTACCACCCGGACCCCGACCACCCGGGCACGACGTACTCGCGCGAGGGCGGCTTCCTCGAGGACGCGGCCGACTTCGACCCCGGCCTGTTCGGGATCTCGCCGCGCGAGGCCCTGGCCATGGACCCGCAGCACCGGCTGCTGCTGGAGACGTCGTGGGAGGCGTTCGAGCGGGCCGGAACGAACCCGCTGGGCCTGCGCGGCTCGCGGACCGGCGTGTTCGTCGGCGTCATGTACAACGACTACGCGCTGGTCGTGCAGAACTCCGCGGACGCGGCCGAGGGGTTCATGGGCACCGGCGGCAGCATCGCCTCCGGCCGGGTGGCGTACTCCTTCGGGCTGGAGGGGCCCACCGTCACCGTCGACACGGCGTGCTCGTCGTCGCTGGTGGCGCTGCACCTGGCCGTGCAGGCGCTGCGCAACGGCGAGTGCGAGATGGCGCTGGCCGGTGGCGTGACCGTGATGGCGACCCCGAACACCTTCGTCGGCTTCTCCCGCCAGCGTGGCCTGGCCCCGGACGGGCGGTGCAAGTCGTTCGCCGAGGGCGCCGACGGCACCGGCTGGGGTGAGGGCGTCGGCATGCTCGTGGTCGAGCGGCTCTCCGACGCCCAGCGGCTCGGCCACCCGATCCTCGCTGTGGTGCGCGGCAGTGCGGTCAACTCCGACGGCGCCTCCAACGGCCTCACCGCCCCGAACGGGCCCTCCCAGCAGCGGGTCATCAAGCAGGCGCTGGCCGGCGCGCGCCTCGAACCGGCCGACGTGGACGCGGTCGAGGCGCACGGCACCGGCACGCCGCTGGGCGACCCGATCGAGGCGCAGGCGCTGTTGGCCACCTACGGCCAGAACCGGTCGGAGCCGCTCTGGCTGGGCTCGGTCAAGTCCAATCTGGGCCACACCCAGGCCGCGGCGGGGGTCGCCGGCATCATCAAGATGGTCCAGGCCATGCGGTACGGCGTCCTGCCGCGCACCCTGCACGTGGAGCGCCCGTCCTCGCAGGTCGACTGGACCGCCGGCGCCGTGGAACTGCTCACCGAGACCCGGGACTGGCCGTCCGTCGATCGCCCCCGGCGCGCGGCGGTCTCCTCGTTCGGCATCAGCGGCACCAACGCGCACGTCATCCTGGAAGCGCCGCCGGCCGTTGAAGCCGTGCCCGAGGTGACCGGGCCGCTGGTGTTCACCGCGGCCGACGAGACCGCCCTCGACGCCATGCTGGCCACCCGCTTCGAGCAGCCGCACGCCGCACGCACCCTGGCCGGACGGGCCGTGCTGGCGCACCGCGCCGTGCGCCTCGACGACACGACGACGATCCGCGGCGTCGCGCGCCCTGGCCGCCTGGCGATGCTGTTCACCGGCCAGGGCAGCCAGCGCGCCGCCATGGGACATGAGCTGTATCAGGCGTTTCCGACCTTCGCGGCCGCGTACGACGAGGTCGCCGCGCTGCTGGACATCCCGGATCTGGAGCCCGGACAGACCGGGTGGGCGCAGCCGGCGATCTTCGCGCTGCAGGTGGCGCAACTGGCGCTGCTGCGTTCGTGGGGCCTGCAGCCCGACGTGGTGGCCGGCCACTCGATCGGGGAGATCACCGCGGCGTACGCGGCCGGGGTGCTGACCCTCGCCGACGCGGCCACCATGGTCGCCGCCCGCGCGCGCCTGATGCAGGCGTTGCCCGGCGGCGGCGCCATGGTCGCGGTGCAGGCCGGCGCCGACGAGGTCCGCGCGGCGTTCCCGGACGTGGACATCGCGGCGATCAACAGCCCGGTGGCGGTCGTCGTCGCCGGCACCGAGGCGGAGATGGCCGCCGTCGAGCAGCACCCGTGGAAGACGACGCGGCTGCGGACCAGCCACGCGTTCCACTCACGGCTGATGGACCCGATGCTCGACGACTTCCGGGCCGTCGTGCGGACGCTGACCTTCACCGAGCCGCGCCTGCGCGCGATCTCCACTGCCGAGCCGGACCGGCCGCTGCGCTGGACCGACCCCGAGTACTGGGTACGGCAGGTCCGCGAACCGGTCCGATTCGCCGACGCTGCCGCCCTGCTCGACACCGGACGTGTCCTCGAGGTCGGCCCGGACACCGTGCTGGCCACCCTCGTGCCGGACGCGGTCGCCACGATGCGCCGCGGCCGACCGGAGGTGACGACGCTGGTCACGGCCGTCGCCACGCTGTTCGTCGATGGCGCCGACGTCGACTGGCCGGCCGTCGTCGGCGGCACCGGCCACGCCGACCTGCCGACCTATCCGTTCACGCACCGCCGGTTGTGGCCGCGCCCGCGTCCCGGCGGGGCCGGCGACGCGCACGGCCTCGGCCTGGAACCGACCGGCCACCCGCTGCTCGGCGCCGCGATCGAGATCCCGGATGCGCAGACCCTCGTGCTCACCGGAACCCTGGACCCGGCCGCGCAGCCGTGGCTCACCGAGCACCGCGTGACCGACCGCATGATCGTCCCGGGTGCCGCCCTGGCCGAGCTGGTCCTGACCGCGGCCGGCCGGGCCGGCCTTCCGGCGATCGAGGAACTCCTGCTGCAGGCGCCGCTCATACTGCCGGGCCGGGGCAGTGTCCCGGTCCGCGTCACGGTCACCGCCGACCAGGTCAGCGTGCACAGCCGCGAGGGCGAGGACGGGCCGTGGACGCTGCACGCCACCGGCACGCTCGCCGCCGCGCCGGCGCCCGACCCCGACGCCGATCTGGTCACCTGGCCACCGGCCGGGGCCGAGGAGCTGCCGATCGCCGGCCTGTACGAGACGTTCGCCGACGCCGGGCTCACCTACGGGCCGGCCTTCCGGGGGCTGCGCCGGCTGTGGCGGCGCGGGGACGAGGTGTTCGCCGAGGTGCGCACCGAGGCGCCGGTCGACGGATACGGGCTGCACCCGGCCCTGGTCGACGCGGTGCTGCACGCCATCGGGCCGGCCGCCATGCTGCCCGGCGAGGGACTGCGGCTGCCGTTCGCGTTCGCCGGGGTGCACCGCTTCGCGCCGGCCGGCAACACCCTGCGCGCGCGGCTGGTCAGTGCCGGCGCCGACGCTGTGCGCCTCGACCTGGCCGACCCGGCCGGCCTGCCGGTGGCCGGCGTGGAGCGGCTCACCCTGCGCCCGGTCGCGGCGGCGCAGCTGGCCGACCGGGTCACCTACGGCGTGGAATGGGTGCCCCGGCCGGCCTCCGCAACGCCCGCGACGGCGATCACCCTCGGTGAGCAACTGCCCGGAAAGCCGGTCGAGGTGCTGGTCGTGGACGCGTCCGCGCCCGGTGACACGTATGCGCGGACGGTCTCCCTGCTCGCCCAGCTGCAGGCCTGGCTGGCCGACCCGGCGTGGGCCGGGTCGCGGCTGGTCGTGCGGACGTTCGGCGACGACCCGTCGGACGCTGCGCTGTGGGGGCTGGTGCGCAGCGCCCAGTCGGAGAACCCGGGCCGGATCTTCCTGCTGGACGGGCCGGACGACGAGTTCTACCCGGTGCCGCAGGCCCGGGTCCGCGACGGCGTGGTCCAGGTGCCACGCCTGGTCCGGGTCACCGGCAGCGAGACGCCCGACTTCGGGGACGGCGCTGTGCTGGTGACCGGTGCGACGGGCACGCTGGGCCGGCTGATCGCGCAACATCTGGTGCGGGCTCACGGCGTACGCGAGCTGGTGCTGATGTCCCGGTCGGCGAAGCCTACGGAGATCGAGGGGGCGACGGTACGGGCGGTCGCCTGCGATCTGGGTGATGCGAGCGCCGTGGCCGAGGCATTGCGGGGCCAGCGGATCTCCGCGGTGGTCCATGCGGCCGGTGTCCTCGACGACGCGCTGCTGACCGATCTGACCCCCGAGCGGGTACGGACGGTGTTCCGCGCCAAGGTGGACGCCGCGCGTAACGTCGTCGCTGCCACGAGCGGGCTGAAAGCGCTGATCCTGTTCTCCTCGGCGGCCGGCATCCTCGGCAACCCGGGCCAGGGCAACTACGCCGCCGCGAACTCCTTCCTCGACGCCTACGCGGAGGAGCTCCGCGCCCAAGGGATCCCGGCCACCTCGCTCGCGTGGGGCCTCTGGGAGTCCGGCATGGGCGGCGCGCTCAGCGACGCCGAGCAGCGCCGGATCCGGCAGGGCGGCATCGTAGCGTTCACCGCCGAGCAGGGTCTGGCCGCCTTCGACGCCGCCCTGGCCACCGGCCGCTCCCTGGTCGTCCCGGTCGCTCTCGACCTGGCCGCGCTACGCCATGCCCCCGCGGTGCCGCCGGTGCTGGCCGGCCTCGTCCCGGCCGCGCGCACCGGTCCCGACGAGCAGGCTCTCGCCGCCTTCCAGCGCAACCTGGCCCGGATGAGCGCCGACGACCGCCACGTCGCACTGACCGATCTGGTGAACCGGCAGACCGCGATCGTTCTGGGACACGCCGAGACGGCGACTCTCGACCCCGGCCGCCCGTTCCTGGAGGCGGGCTTCGACTCGCTCACCTCGGTCGAGCTGCGCAACCGGCTGGCGGCCGCGACCGGACTGAAACTGCCGACCACGCTGCTGTTCGACCAGCCCACGCCCGGTGCGCTCGTGGACCACCTGGCCGCACAGTTCGACGGCACGCCGCAGACGGCGTCCGCGCCGGCCGGCGGCACGCTCGGGACGATGTTCCGCCAGGCCGAGCAGACCGGCCGTACCGGGGAGTTCTTCCAGGTCCTGGTGGGCGCCTCGGCGTTCCGGCCGGCCTTCCGCACACCGGCCGAGCTGCCCCGGCCGGTCGAGGTGGTACGCCTGGCCACCGGCGACGAGACGCCGGCGCTGGTCTGCCTGCCGTCGATCCTGGCCATCTCCGGGCCGCACCAGTACGTCCGGTTCGCAGGCGCGCTGCGCGGACGACGGACCGTGGCCGCGGTCGCCGCCCCCGGCTTCGGCCCCGGCGAGCTGCTCCCGGCCACGGTGCAGGCCGTCGTGCAGGCGCAGGCCGAGGCGATCCGCGCGCGTCTCGGCGAGAGCCCGTTCGTCCTGGTCGGGCACTCCTCGGGCGGCATGCTGGCCCAGGCGGTCGCCGCCGAGCTCGAGTCCGGCGGGGTTGGCGTTACCGGCCTCGTGCTGATCGACATCTACTCGCACGACGTGGAGGCGCTCGCCGGCATCCAGCCGGCGCTGAGCAGCGGCATGATCGAGCGTGAGGACGGCTACGTGCCGATGGACGACACCCGGCTCACCGCGATGGGCGGGTACGTCCGGCTGTTCCACGGCTGGCAGCCGACCCCGATCACGGCGCCGACCCTGCTGGTCCGGGCCACCGAGCCGATGTTCGGCTGGTCCCGCGACGGCGACTGGCGATCGTCCTGGACCCTTCCGCACCTCGCCGTGGACACGCCCGGCAACCACTTCTCGGTCATGGAGGAACACGCCACCGCGACGGCGAAGGTCGTCGACGAGTGGATCACCTCCCTGGCGGTTCCACCCACTCAACCGAAAGCGACAGCTCGATGATCGACGACAACCCCTGGATCCGGCGGTTCCACCGGGAACCGAACAGCCGCGTCACCCTGGTTTGCTTCCCGCACGCCGGCGGCTCGGCGAGCTTCTTCTACCCGGTGTCCGACGCCATGCAGTCGACCCTGCAAGTGGTGGCGCTGCAGTACCCCGGCCGCCAGGATCGCCGGCTGGAGAAGCCGCTGACCAGCATCGCCGAGCTCGCCGACCAGTCGTTCGCGGCGCTGCGCCCCCTGATGGACCGGCCGCTGGCGTTCTTCGGGCACAGCATGGGCGCCACCCTGGCGTTCGAGGTCGCGGTGCGGATGAAGCAGGAGCTGGGCACCGGCCCGGTCACCCTGTTCGCCTCCGGCCGGCGTGCGCCGTCGCGGCACCGGGACGAGACCGTGCACCGGCTCGACGACGACGGCGTGGTCGAGGAGTTGAAGAAGCTCAGCGGCACCGACACCCGGATTCTCGGTGACCTGGAGCTGCTCCGGATGATCCTGCCGGCGATCCGTGCCGACTACACCGCCGCCGAGACCTACCGCTACCAGCCCGGCCCGACGCTGGACTGCCCGGTGGTCGCGCTCACCGGCGACAACGACCCGAAGGTCTCCATCGACGAGGCCACCGCCTGGAGCGACCACACCAGCGGCGGCTTCGAGCTGCGGGTGTTCCCCGGCGGGCACTTCTACCTCGCCCAGCACCAGCGCGCCGTGATCAACCTGATCAGCGACCAGCTGCTCCTGCTCTCCCTCTAGTCGCGCTTTCCCATCAGTCACGGTAAGGACAGCCATGGCTCCGACATTCGTGATCAGCACCGGGCGGTGCGGGTCCACTCTGGTCTCCCGGATGCTGCGCGAGCACCCCGAGGTGCTCAGCGTCAGCGAGTTGTTCAGCACGGTCCGCAACCGTGGATGCTTCGACGGCAAGCCCGACGGCGCGACGTTCTGGCGGATGCTCAGCGAGCCCGACCCCGCCGTGGACGTCATGGTCTCCTCCGGTCTCGGGGTGTCGGAGCTCGTCTATCCGTACGGGACGGGTCGTTTCCGTCCGCAGGACGGTGTTCCGGCGATCTGTCACATGACCCTGCCCATGCTCACCGAGGACCCCGACACCCTGCACGACGAACTGGCCGCACAGGTGCCGACCTGGCCGGCCCGCCCGATCGGCGAGCAGTACACGGCCCTGTTCGCCTACCTGGCCGACCGGTTCGACCGGCCGGTGGTCGTGGAACGGTCGGGCGGTTCGCTGAGCATGGTGCCGGGCCTGCGGCGAACGTTCCCGGACGCGCGTTTCGTCTACCTGACCCGAGACGGGGCGGACTCGGCCCGGTCGATGAGCCGGCACGCCGGGTTCTGGATGATGCTGCTGAGCCGGGAAGCGGCGCGGCTGACCGGGTTGTCGGCCCCCGAGCAGCTGAGCAGCGAACAGATCCGGCTTCTGCCGCCCACCCTGCGGGAGTACCTGACGACCCCGTCGAAGCTTCCCGAGCTCATGCGCAGCGACGTGCCGGTGACCGCGTTCGGTGCGATGTGGGCGCAGATGACCGCCGAGGGCGCCCGGGAGCTTCTCCGGCTTCCGGCCGAGGAATGGATGATGCTGACGTACGAGAGTCTGGTCGCCACGCCCGGCGCCGAACTGACCCGGCTGGCCGACTTCCTCGGAATCGCTACGCCCGGCGAATGGGTGGCCGCGGCGGCGGCGCTGGTGGGTCGTCCTCGCCGCGCCGGCGGTGAGCCGGATCCCCGGCTGATGGCGGCCCTACGGCGATCGTGCGCGCCCGGCACCGCGGCGGATGCCTCGCTCGCGGCGGCGGCCGGCCTCCCCGCGCCGTCCGCCTTCGCGGCCGCCGATGTCTGAGCGGCCGCCATGTCGTCCTTCATCGCCGCCTCCGGTGCGGCCGGGCCCCCGGCGCTGCCCACGGCGGGCCGCGAGATGACCGGCCTGCTGGCCGAGCTGCTGCCGGAGGTCGCCACCTGCGAGGTCTACGCCGACCCGCCCGGTATCGCACTGTTCCCGGCCGAGCAACAAATGATCGCGTCCGCGGTGGAGAAGCGCCGGCGTGAGTTCACCACCGTCCGTCACTGCGCCCGGACCGCCCTGCGGGAACTGGGCATCGCGCCGGTGCCGATCCTCCCGGGCGAGCGCGGCGCCCCGGGCTGGCCACCGGGTGTGGTGGGCAGCATGACCCATTGCGCGGGCTTCCGCGGCTGCGCCGTCGCCCTCGCCGGTCACGTGCGAACGATCGGCGTGGACGCGGAACCGGCCGCGCCGTTGCCGGACGGGGTGCTGGAGGCCATCGCGCTGCCGGAGGAGCACGTGACGATCAAGGCGCTCGGCCCGGGCGTGCCGGCGGACCGCATCCTGTTCAGCGCGAAGGAATCGGTCTACAAGGCGTGGTTCCCGTTGACGCGGCGATTCCTGCAGTTCCACGAGGCGCGGATCGAGCTGGACCCGAACGGGGTCTTCACGGCCACGTTGCTGGCCGATCCGCCGCTGCCGGTGACCGAGTTCCAGGGCCGCTGGAGGTACCGCAGCGGGCTCGTCGTCACGGGAATCGTGGTACCCGCTTAGGGGTGGCTCAGGGGTGGGTCGGTGGCCGGGAACCGCCCACCATGCTGCGGGAAGACCCGGACCCGCTGCCGATCGCGATCGCGAGGAGACCATGGACACGTTGGCCGAGGCGGTGATCGCCGGCGCCCCGCCGGAGGAACTGCTCAGCATCCCGCTGCCGGACCGGTTCCTCGCGGCGCATCTGCGGGCCGGGGACGCCGGGATGTTCGAGGGGGAGACCGACAAGGACGTACGGCGTTCGCTGCACGTCGGTGCGGTCGGCATGCCCGTGCTGGCCCCGGACGAGGTGGTCGTCGCGGTGATGGCCAGCTCGATCAACTACAACACGGTCTGGTCGGCGATGTTCGAGCCGATCTCGACGTTCGACTCGCTGCGCCGGTACGCCCGCCAGGGCGGCTACGCGACCCGCCACGACCTGCCGTACCAGGTCGTCGGCTCGGACGCGGCCGGTGTCGTGGTGCGCGTCGGGGACGGCGTCCGGCACTGGAACGTGGGCGACCATGTCATGATCAGCCCGGCCTACGTCGACGATCAGGACCCGCGCGGTCACGCCGACGCGATGATGGGACCGTACGGCCGTGCCTGGGGATATGAGACGAACTTCGGTGGGCTCGCCCACTACACCGTCGTGCGGGCGACCCAGCTGGTTCCCAAGCCGGCCCACCTGACCTGGGAGGAGGCCGCGTCGATCACGCTGTGCGCCGGTACGGCGTACCGGATGCTGGTGAGCGAGGCGGGCGCCCGGATCAAACAGGGTGACATCGTGCTGATCTGGGGCGCCACCGGCGGCCTGGGCGGATACGCCGTGCAGATGGTCAAGAACGGCGGTGGCGTCGCGGTCGGCGTGGTCAGCTCGGAGGCCAAGGCACACATCCTGCGCGAGCAGGGCTGCGACGTGATCATCGACCGGCGCGAGATCGGCATGGGCGACGGCGACAGCGCCGGCGACGCCATCGAGTACGGCAAACGCCTGGGCCGCAGGATCCGCGCCGAGCTGGGCGAGGACCCGCACGTGGCCTTCGACTACGTCGGCCGGGCCACCTTCGGCACCTCGGTGCACGTGGTACGCCGCGGTGGCGCGGTGGTGACCTGTGGCTCCAGCACCGGGTACCAGCACGAGTACGACAACCGCTACCTCTGGATGAACCTCAAACGGATCATCGGCAGTCACATCGCCAACCTGCAGGAGCAGTGGGAGACCTCCCGCCTGTTCCGCCAGGGTGGCCTCGTGCCGATCCTGACCGACGTGTTCCCCCTCGCGGACACCGCCGAGGCGCTGCGCCTGGTGCAGGAGAACCGGCACGTCGGCAAGGTCGGTGTGCTGGCCCTGGCCCCGCACGAGGGCACCGGAGTCACCGATCCGGACCTGCGGGCGCGCATCGGCGAGGACCGGATCACCGCGTGGCGCGCCTACGCGACGACGACGGCGCGGGTGTGACCATGACCGGCATCGGCATCCTCGCGACCGGGTCGTACGTGCCCAAGCAGATCGTGACCGGCCACGACGTCGCCGGACCGGCGGGCGTCACCCCGGAGTGGATCGAACGCAAGACGCAGATCGTCACCCGCCGCTACGCCGCCCCCGACCAGGCCACCTCCGACCTGGCGGCGGAGGCCGCGAACCGGGCGCTCGAGCAGGCCGGCGTGCCCGCGAGCGCCCTGCGCTACCTGATCGTCTCCACCTCCACCCCGGACTCGCCGCAGCCGCCGACCTCGTACGTCACGCAGAGCCTGATCGGCGCGGACCGGGCCGCCTGCTTCGACATCAACGTCGTCTGCAGCGGCTTCGTCTACGGCCTGGCCCTGGCCCGCGCCCTGGTCGCGCAGGAGCCGGGCGCCCTGGCCCTGGTCGTGGCGGCCGACATCTACTCCCGCATCCTGGACGTCACCGACCGCAAGACGGTCGTGCTGCTCGGCGACGGGGCCGGCGCGGCCCTGGTCGGGCAGGTCCCCTCGGGCGGGTTCCTGGACGTGGAACTGGCCAGTTTCGGCCACGCCCAGCGGCTGATCCGGGTCGACGGCGGCGGCACCCGGATGCCGCTCACCGCCGAGACCGTGGCCA
Source organism: Actinoplanes cyaneus (assembly GCF_016862095.1). Classification (GTDB taxonomy): domain Bacteria; phylum Actinomycetota; class Actinomycetes; order Mycobacteriales; family Micromonosporaceae; genus Actinoplanes; species Actinoplanes cyaneus. The sequence goes on along the minus strand of NZ_BOMH01000089.1, from coordinate 19,879 downwards.
ACGGCGACCACTTCTTCCGGATGAACGGCCGCGGTGTCCGCGACTTCGTCATGGACAACGTTCCCGGCGCGGTGCAGACCCTGGTCGAACGGGCCGGGCACCTGCTCGGCGACGTCGACCACTTCGTGCCCCACCAGGCCAACGGCGTGCTGCTCGGCGAACTCGTCACCCGCTGCGGCCTGGACACCGCGCAGACGCATCGAACCCTGGAGCGCTACGGCAACACCGGCAGCGCGTCGGCCGCCCTGGCCCTCGACGACGCCAACCAGAACGGCCACCTCAAAACGGACGACCTCGTGCTGATAGCGACGTTCGGCGGCGGCATGTCGCTCGGTGCGACGCTGCTGCGCTGGACGGAGCCGTCATGATCGAACACGTCGGCATCGTCGGCTGCGGCACCATGGGCGCCGGCATCGCGGAGATCTGCGCCAAAGCCGGCCTGGACGTGCTGGTCGCGGTCTCGTCGGCGGCGTCGGCCGAGGCCGGGCAGGCGCGGATCACCAAGTCCCTGCAACGAGCGGTCCGCAAGGGCAAGCTCGCCGTCGAGGACGCCGACCGGCTCCGGGCGGCGATCAGGTTCACCGAGTCGCTCGGCGACCTGGCCGACCGGCAGCTCGTCGTCGAGTCGGTGCACGAGGAGGAGAAACTCAAGCGGCGGCTCTTCGCCGACCTCGAGGACGCGCTCACCGACCCGGCCACCATCATCGCCACCAACACGTCGTCGATGCGGATCACCCCGCTCGCCGACTGCACCCGCCGCCCGCACCGGGTGGTCGGCACGCACTTCTTCAACCCGGCCACCGTCATGCCGCTGGTCGAGCTGGTGCCGGCCGAGCAGACCGGAGCCGAGGTGATCGAGGCGGTCGAGGCGTTCCTGACCGGGTCGCTGGGCAAGCAGGTGATCCGCTCGGCCGACCGGCCCGGGTTCGTGGTCAACGCGCTGCTCGTGCCGTACCTCGTCGAGGCCGTCCGGCTGGTCGGCGACGGGCACGCCACCGCCGAGGACGTCGACCGTGGCATGAAACTGGGCTGCTCGCATCCGCTCGGCCCGATCGAGCTGGTCGACATGATCGGCCTCGACGTCATCGCGTCGGTCGCCGATGCTCTCGAGGTCACCAAACCGCGGCTGCTGACCGACCTGATCAGCAGCGGACGGCTGGGCGTCAAAACCGGCGCCGGCTTCTTCGATTACCCACGCTGAGCAGACCTACCGATCGTTACGTGAGAAGGCCGACCGGCCGGGTGCGGACATCAGCCGATGTGCCGTAGCCGGTGCCGGCGTACCCGGCACCGGTTACGGCGGTCGGCGAGCACGGGCGAACAGTGATCGAGGAAGACGGCAACCCGGTGATCGTCGCCTAGGTGGCAGGCGGCGGCCAAAGTCCCCAGGTCGATCGGATCCAAGTCCCGCCTGCTTTTGAGCCACCGCATGGACCGACCCTCGCCGGCCTGCGCGCCCTGTACGCCGTGGACCAGGCCGACGCCGAAGGGCGGCGTCAGCTGCGCTTCCTGCTGCGGCGCGGTGCCTCGACGTCCTGGGTTACACCCCGCCGGCGAATCACCGGGACGGCACCATCTGATCTTCCGCCGTTCAGCAGCGGCTGTCCTCCGGACGGGTCGATCTACCGCCGTGGCGGACCTCTCCTGGCAGGCGTGCGCGCGGCGGCAGGAGTCGATGCCGGTCTGGATGTTGACGAGGCACAGTGGTCCGCCGTTGCGGATCCAGCCGCAGGTCGCCACGGTGTTGACCATCGCTGAGCCGCTGCCGGGTTGGCGTCGGCGTCGAAGTGGGTAAGCCACTTCTCGGGGGAGATAATCGGCACCCTTGATCGCCGTTCCCGGCGGTGTCGAGGCGAACAAGCTGTTAGTACGCTTGACGTGTTTGCCGTGACTGTCCGGATATTGCGAAGCCTGGACGTGGAGGTGCAGCCGTGTCACTCGGTCCGCAACGGCTTTCCCGTCGCTTCGGCGGCGTGTCATTGTGCCGGCGTGGTGTGGCGTCGGGTGGCAGCCATGGATGAGCGCGTCGCTGCGATTCGTCAGCTGATCGAGAGTGCGCCGGCTCCGCGGGGCAACGGCGATGGGCTGCTGCACCGGGTGTGTGCTGCGGCGACGCAATCGTTGCAAGCCTCGGGTGCCGGAATCAGTGTGATGACCGAGAACGGCACGCGAGGGGTGTACGCGGCGTCGGATCCGTTGACCGAACGCATGGAGGAACTGCAGTTCGTCCTCGGGGAAGGCCCCTGCTGGGATGCGTTCGCCCTGCGACGGCCGGTGCTGGTCCCGGACCTCGGCAGCGAGTCGCCGGGCCGGTGGCCGATGTACCTGCCGACCGCCTGGGACGGCGGCATCCGGGCCGTTTTCTCGTTCCCGCTGCAGATGGGAGCCGTGCGCCTCGGTGTGCTCGACGTGTTCCGGAAACGGCCAGGCTCATTGATCAGCGCTGAACTGGGCACCGCGCTCGCCTTCGCGGAGGTGACCACGACAGCCTTGCTCGACCAGCACGAGGATGCCACCACAGGAGGCTTCGGTGACGTCCTCGCCGACGCCGGCGACTACCGGGCGCAGATGTTCCAGGCCCAGGGGATGGTCATGGTGCAATTGGGGGTTTCCCTCGGGGAGGCCATGGTCCAGATGAGGGCGTACGCGTTCGCGCACGGCCGTCGCCTCGAGGAGGTCGCCCACGACGTGGTCGCCCGCCGACTGCAGTTTGATCGCGATTCGTCGTGACCGCATACGTGACCACCGGCCAGGCCGGGAGGCAGGCATGATTACCGTATCCGCACAGCAGTTGGCGGCGGCCTTCGTCGAGATCGCCGACACGCTGGTCGACGAGTTCAACGTGGTCGACTACATGCACATGCTCACCGAGCGGGTCGCCGGCCTGACCGAGGCTGCGGCTGTCGGCATGCTGCTCGCCGGCCATCACGGCCGGCTGGAGTTCATCGCCGGCACGGATGAGAACGTCACCCTGGTGGAACTGTTCGTGTTGCAGAACGAGGAGGGTCCCTGCCTCGAGGCGTTCCGCACCGGCGAACCCGTCGTCAACGTGGACCTGGGTGACGCGGCCGCCCGGTGGCCTCGCTTCGCGCCGCTCGCCGTCGGGGCGGGTTTCCAGTCGGTGCATGCCTTCCCGATGCGGTTGCGCCAGCAGGTGATCGGGGCGCTCAACGTCTTCGGTGACGCCGCAGGTGATGACTTCGCAACCGGCGACGTCGCGATCATGCAGGCGTTGGCGGACGCTGCCACGATCGGTCTGTTGCAAGAACGCGCCGTCACCCGCAGCGAAGCGGTCTCCGAACAGCTACAAGCGGCGCTGAACAGCCGGATCGTCATCGAACAGGCCAAAGGCGCGGCCGCGCAGATGCACAACGTCAGTGTCGACGAGGCTTTCACCCTGATTCGCGACTACGCCCGGCACCACAACCGGCGGCTGACCGAAGTCGCCCACGCGGTCATCACCGACCGGCAAACCCTCGGGCAGCTGCGCGCGCCGTGACTGCGCTGCGGGGCCGGCACATGGCCCGCGGTGGTCGGTCAGCGGCCTGTGGCGGCGGCGGTGTGCGCGAGGGCGGAAGGTGTGTTGCCGGCGACGATCGCCGGTGCCTCTCGTATCAGCGCGTCGTCGGTGAGGGCTTGCACCATGAACAAGGCGAAGTCCACGCGGCGGGTGCGGTTGCTCGCGAGGATCGGATCTCCGGCGTGCCGGCTCCACACGGGCAGGCCTTGGCTGTCGCTTCCTCGAGGTCGCTGCCGCGCACGACGGTCCATCGGGTGTTGCTGGCGAAGATGCGCCGGCAGGCCGGCTCGGGGGCGAAGGTGGGATCCGGTATCGGTCGCATGTTCGTCGACTCCTGGCGTGGGGCGGTTGCCGAGTCACGACGGGCATCGCGTCGGAAAGGATCGGCCGGCCCGGCGGGGGCGGGGATACTCCCCTGCCCCTACCCCTGACTGTCGTCTGTGCCTGGATGCCGGTATTCCACCGTGGCCTGCACAAACGACATGCCAGAGAGCCATTTCCGGTCGCCCGCGTGGCTCACACAGCGACTGTGGTGTATCGGTGCGTGACGCTGATTGGCTCGCCCGTTCAGGCGCGGAGCCCACCGCACAGGCGTAGGGTCATCCTGTCGCTCTAGTCCCTGGTGATGTGACAGTCCACCGTCATTGGAGGCTTTCACCGTGGCGGCACTGTCGCGGTAGCGCTACCTCGCTCACTCACTCACTTCTTCGTCGGACGCCGCTGCAACTGTCCGCCGCCGCCGAGCGGGAGCGGCAGACCGCAGGTTCAACTCGGCCGCCCAGTGGCTGCCCTACCTTCGCCTGCTTGAGCACCGGAGTAACAAACAGAATCGAGCAACACCGATGAAGGTTCTCGTCAGCACCACAAGCAGGCACGGATCCACTGCGGAGATCGCCGATCGCATCGCCGGTACGCTGCGCTCAGCTCTTCCCGGCGACACCGTCGTCAACGTTCTGGCGTGCGCCGATGTGCGGGATCTGGCATCCTACGACGCGTTCGTGCTGGGCAGCGCCCTCTACATGGGGCGATGGCTCAAGGATGCGCGCAAGCTCGCGCAACGGATCGCGGCACATCCGGGACGACCGGTGTGGCTGTTCTCCAGCGGTCCGATCGGTGAACCGGCTGCGCCGGTCGACGAGCCGGCCGAGATCAGTGATCTTCTCACTGCCACCCGTGCCCGTGATCACCGTCTGTTTGCCGGTCGCCTCGATTTGCACCAGCTCGGAATCGGTGAGAAGACGCTGGTCACAGCGCTGCGCTCACCGGGCGGTGACTTTCGGGACTGGGGAGCGATCACCGCTTGGGGTACGGGGATCGCCACCGAGTTGAGTCGGGCCGCGGCCTATTGAGCCGCCCCGTGTCCACCCAGAGCCCAGCACGATCATGCCCGCACGGTCCCGGTCCGTGCCGGGCATCGGTCGTTGATCTCGCTCCCTACCGCGGTCAGCGGCCTCGTCATCACGCGGCCCGTGCCACCATCTGACCAGCGGCGTCATGACGTGTCTGCCGGTGGCCCGACAGGCACACCAGCGAGAAGCGAGTGATGGATCTGCACCTGGCCGGAAAGACCGCGGTGGTCACCGGCGCAAGCAAGGGCATGAAGCGCTGGCCACAACGCCCTCACCTAGGTGCCATCTGGAGCAACCATGATCGTCACAATGTGCCGCTCCCATCCGACGCCGAACCCGCGGAGTGGCCTTCGCGTCTCCACCGATCGGCCGGCCGAGGCCCGGCGGCTGCGGGACATGTCGTTCGGCGCTCGGCTGGCACTTACGCGCCGTGCCGCTGGTTTGTCCTGTCCGGCGGCCAGAGGCATTCCCGAGGAGCAGCGATTCGCTCGCTCCGTCGCGCTGCCCGCCGGCCGTGGCCTCGACCTGGACACGGGCGAATGATGATTGCCGGAAGACGGCGTGGCGGGATGCAGCCGTTCGCAGCGCCCTTCCTGGTCACTGTGGGTACCGACCGTAATGGGGTGTCGGTGCGGGTCACGGCGGACGCGAGCACCACAGTGGTCGAGATGTCGGTGCACGGGCGATGGTCACAGCAACTCGGCAACCAGGTCGCCGACAGCCTTCGACGGTGTCTGGCCGGCCCTTGTGAAGCAATCGTCATCGATGTCTCTGATATCGGCGACCTGCACGGTGTGAGCCTGCCGTACTGGTCGGCGGCGGTCCGGGAAGCGCGACTCGGCCCGGCGCCGGTGCAGGTGGCGCTCTGCTGCCGGCCGGCGACGATGCTGGACTACCGGTTACGGCATCAGGACGGGCCGCCGCTGACGGTGTTTCGCACCATGACGCAAGCGCGGATCGCGATCGCCGGCGGTGTGTCGCGGGCCGACCGGCTGCAAGCGCGCCTGGCGCCGCGAGCGGCGTCGGTGCGGGCTGCCCGTGACCTCGTCATACGGGCGTGTGACGGCTGGCGACTGGCTGGGACGCGCGACGACGCGGCACTGATCATGTCCGAGTTGGCGACCAATGCCGTGGACCATGCCGGAACAGAGTTCGTAGTCACGGTGATCCGGCGTGGCAGCCGACTGCATCTGGCCGTTCGTGACGGTGACAGCCGGTACCCGTTGATGGGCGCGGCGGACGACGGCATCCGGGTTCCACTGGGCGAGCGGGGGAGGGGTCTGCGGTTGGTCCACGCGGCCGCCGAGGTGTGGGGGGCCATTCCGGCCGACAACGGCAAAGTCGTCTGGGCGACCATGCCCGCGCAGGCGTAGGGGCAGAAGCGACAGGGCCGGCGACCCTCACGGCCTCGTTCATGAGCCGACGGCCGGCCGGAGCCGGCGCGCCGGCCAACACATGGTCATCGAACTGCTCGCAGAAGGGGCAGACCGAGCCCGCCGCCCTCGGTCTCCCAGACATCCGTGTCGAGGCCTGCTTCCCGGCCGTCCAGCACTGCGAGATCCGGGCCGGGCGGAACCACCCGCATCGTGAAAGTGCCCCCGTCGACGCAGACGACGGTCATCGTCCACGGCGGCAGACCGGTCAGATTGTCGACGCCGACCGTACGCAGAGGCGTCACTATCCGGTCCGGGCCGGCCGCCCAGTCTCCGGCATTGAGCACCAGCCGTCGCACCGGCCCACGGACGTGATCGAGCATCGGCAGCAGAATGCGCAGCTCGATGCCGAGATCGGCCGATTCGGGCCACCAACTCCCGTCGAAGGAAGTGTGATCCAGCCGCACCAGCTCCCGCGCCCGAAGACGCTCGGCCGGAGACAGAAATTCGGGGTGCCGGATGAATAAGGCCATGACGAGATCCCATCGTCCAGGACCGACGCAGGCGCGGGGCCCAGCCCGAAGGCACCAGGCGAGGACGAGGTCCACCGAGTCCGGTGAAGGCGCGGCATCCGACTGCCGGGCCGCGCGCCGGCCGAGGCCGGCACCGATGACGAAGCCATCGGTCACCTGCAAGTATACGTGCAGTCGAGGCGGATGGGCGTACGGCGAGACGGCACTTGCCTCGTGATGTCATCCCGCCAGCGGAGGTGGCACGACGGGGTCAGATACCAGCCGGCGAAACGTCAACCGCGTCAGAACCGCACACCACGCAGACCGGTATGTAACGGTGAGTCACCACGGAAGCGTCCCTCAGGCCGCATCCATGACCTGCACGTCGTGCAACTCGCCGGCCATCATGTGCAAGCGCTGGACCGGCACCTGAAGACGCAGGATCGGAAACTCGTCCAATTCCTCACGGGTGGCGTGCTCCAGGATCGCCCGGTACAGGGCCGCGAACCCGCTCTCGAACCCCGGGTGGCCGGTGCCGAGCTCGTGCAGGGTCGCGAGGGACCGCTGAATGGTGGCCCCCTCCAGCGTGCGGGCCACGCCCACCACGTCGCCGGTGGCGGTGCCGTTGCGGGCGGCCGGATGAACGACGGCCCGTTCGCCTCGCTCGTGCAGGTGGACCAAGCGGGCAAGCTCCGAGAACTGCCGCTCTCTTTCCGCACCCCGGGAGCGCTCGACACCGGCGCACAGCCGACGGATCTCGTCATGCTGCTCCAGCAGAAGGTCGATCACGTCGGAGTAGCCCATCACGACCACCCCCTCACGTCAGGCGGACGGGTGAACGTGTTCGACGCGATTCGGATCGAGGATCTCATGGCCGGCCCCAGACCTCACAACAGCAGGGACGCCGGGGTCCAGAGCGTTGTGGTTGACCTCTCCACGGTACTCCGGATCCCGCACGAAGTGCCTCCGCCGGATCACCGCCCTCGACACCGCTCATACCCGCCACCCCCGGGCCGCCGCCGACCGCGTCGGAAAGCCGTCTCGTCCATGAGCCGGCGGTCGGAGCATCAGTTCCGTAGGGCGAGACGAGCGGCAACCGTCGCCCCGGAGGGCTGAGGACCGGTGTGGACAGCCTCGTTCAACAGGAGACCTTTACCTGGTGTGCCGGGTCAGCCGGAACAGGTCGCGCGGTGTCGGCGGGAGGCGTTGTGCCGGGAGGCCACGACCAGGCCGGCCTGCCATCCGGGTGCGCGGCCGTGGGCGGGTGGGCGGATGTTCTCCATCTGGTGGCCGCTGCCGGCGAGGAGCCAGGCGGTCGATGAGTTGGAGTTCCACATGTCGCCGGTACGGCTTTCGTCGCGGCCCCAGACGAGCGCGGGAACCAGCGGTGCCAGGCGCAACACCTCCCGTGCCCGGGTGGTGCCGGTGCTGACGACGTGCGCGCCGGTGACGGCCTCGGCCAGGTCGGGGATGGTGCCGTCGCGCCACCGCCTGATCTCGTATCGGAACAGCGGTGAACATCCGAGGAGGCGGGAACCGACCGGGCCTTCGCGGACGACTCCGCGATCGGTGGCGCGGCCGCCCAGGACCGGGGTCATCTCGATGACGAAGCGGTGCGCGCCCAGGCGTACCTGCAGAGCGGAGTGGTAGAGGTCGCGCACGGGTCGATGCTGGTGACGTGCTTGCAGGGCTTCGAAGACCCGCCCGTTGAAGCGGATGCAGTGGCCGCCGGCGCCCAGGGGTAGCCAGTACAGCGTCACGTCGGCGGGCAGCGACGCCTCGTCGCTCACCCCAGCCGGTGGGTCGTGGGCAGGTGTCGGCGGCGACATCGTCAGCGCTCAGCGACGAGCCGGCGCGCCCGCAGCGCACGCGCCCACCACGGCCGACCCGGCGCGGCGGCGCTGCGCATGGGCGGCGCCTGCATCCCTTTGAGGCTGACCCAGCCGCCGGGGCCCATCGTGACCGACCGGATCGCGGGAGGCCGTCGTACCGCGACGGCGATGGCTATGGTGACGGTGGTGATTGCCGCCGTGGTCAGGGCGGTCACAACTATGCGGGTGACATCGACGGCCGGCTGGAACCGGATTCCTTCCGCCGTCATCACGTACGCGCCGACGGTTCTCCGCCCATGGCGTATCGGCACGACGGTGAGAAGGTTGACCGCTACGGCTTCGGTGCGACGGTCATGGTCGTGAGGGGTCGAGGGGTCCGTCAGGTACGTCATGCGGTGCTCGTCTCCAGGTGGGCGGGCGGGGCGATGCCCGGAGCGGATGCTTCGGAGCGTGCCGGGTGCCGCCGGAACAGCGGCCGGTAGAGGTAGCACGTGATCCCGGCGAGCAGGGCCGTCATCAGCGCCGACCCGATGACGGTGGCAGCGGAGGCATCCGGATCGTGGCGGGCGGTCATGGTGATCGCCATGCCGGTAACCGAGGCCCCGATCAGGGTGTAGGCGCCGACCAGCGTGTACATCGGTTTGCGGGCCCACTGCCGGTGGCGCAGGGCGCCGATGCCGACGGTGATGGCGGCGGGTACGACGATGCCGAGGTCCATCAGGCCGGCGCCGAGCAGGCGGCTTCCCGCCCGTACCGTCGCAGGTTGTTCGGTCTGTGGCGAAGGATCGTGGGTGACGTGGAAGACCGGGTAGTGCGCGGCCACCCGGTCGAAGTCGGGCAGTGGTGCCCGGTGGTCGACGGTCATGTGCGGCCGGGCGCCGGGAGCAAGCTCGAGGTAGCGGCGCAAGATCGGCGCGCGTGCACCGGCGTCGACGTCCGTGAGCAGGACGTTCTCGCGTGTCCCGTGCCGGATGACGGCGTGACCCCCGGCGGCTCGCACGTTGGCGACCCAGTTCGTGTGGGCGCCGAGCATGGACACGAGGTACCGCTCGCCCCGATGGTCGGCGACGACGAGGGGGAAGGCCACCGGCTTGCCGCTGCGGCGCCCGGGAACCTCCAAGGTCACCCAGTTGCGCGGCGCCAGCTTTCCACTGCTGAACTGCAGGGCGGATACCCGGTTCAGGACGCGGGCCAGCCGGTTGGGGCGGCCCTGCCGATACAGCCACCGGGTGAACTGATCGCGGATCGCTGTCACGGGGTCTCTCGTTTCTGCGGGGCGGACGCGGACACGATGACCGGCAGCGAGCGGCGCCGGGTCACCCAGCGTGCCGCTTCGTCGACGCCCCAGACGATGAACGGGAACGGGGCGACGATCGCGAGCTGGGTCGCGGTGAGCGCCGCGGTGGTGCCGCTGAAAACAAGGTCGTGGGCATCCGGCAGCGAACCGGTGACCTCGCTCGGCTCGGCGCCGCGGGCGTTGGGCATCGATTCGCCGGTCAGTGCGGACAGATCGACGGTGATGTCACCCTCGATGATGCGGGCGTCGGCGCTGACCCGATCGCCTTCGGCGACGATCAGAACGTCTCCCGGTACGAGTTCCCGGGCCGGGATCTCCGTGCGTACGCCGTCGCGGACCACCTGGGCGGTCGCGGGCAGGAACGCGGCGAGCACGTCGACGGCGTGTTCGGCCTGCATCTCCTGAACGAATGCGAAACCGGCGTTGAGCAGGATCACCGCCACCACCGCTACGGCGAGAGCCGGGGTGCCGCCGGCCCAGGCCAGACCGGCGGCAACCGTCAGCAAGATCGCCAGCGGCTGGGTGAACTGCGACAGCAACTCGCCGGGCCAGCGCCGGCCGGTGCGCCGGGTCAGCTCGTTGTGCCCGTACACGACAATCCGGCGGGCAGCTTCGCGCCCGGCCAGCCCCCGTGAAGAGGTGCGGAGATCCCGATACAGCTCCGCGAGCGGTTCCCGCGGGTTGACCCCGCCACCGTCACCGCCGGCGGTGACGGTGGCGGGAGTCTTGACAAAGGTGGTCATCGTCGGGACCTCTTCGGATGCCGGTGATGCACGATGCTTTGTCTTTCTGTCTGGTGAAAGGGCGGCCGGCGGTCAGGCGCGGCCTATTTCGGAATGACGACCGTGGGGCAGGTGGCGTGCTGGACGCAGTGCTGACTGACCGAACCGAGCAGCATCCCGGCGAAAGCGCCGTGACCGCGGCTGCCGAGGACCATCAGTTCGGCCCCTTTGCCGGCGGCCAGCAGAACCTCTGCGGCCGGCCCTTCCACCACCCAGGTGGTGACGGCGACCGGCTGATCATCCCCGCTCTGCGCCTGCGCCACCGTCTCGGTCAGGGTCTTCTCGGCATATCTGATGATGCCGGCGTCATCGATGCCGGTCGGCGTCCAGCCGTAGGCGTAGGTGTACATGGGCGGCACCTGCCACGCGGTGACGGCCTCGACGGTGGCGCCGGTCAGCCGCGCGTGGGCGAGTGCCCAGCGCAACGCTTCGGCGGAGCCGTCGGAATTGTCGACGCCGACAACGATGCGATGATCCTGTTCCTGATCGAACATGATGAACTCCTGATCGCGAAGAGCCCGCAGCGAGATGAGCCGGGGCCGTGCTGTGAGGCGTCCGGGGGCGTGCGTTCCGGCTGTCCGGGGCGCACGCCGGGCGGGCTTAGGTGAGCCAGGTGTTGCTCCGCACGAGCGGGGTTGCCGCCCACCGGCGGCCGAGGCCCCAGGTGGTGCCGGCGCCCAGCAGAGCGAGCAGGACCAGCACGGCGGCGTAGATGAGGTGGTCGTCCATGAACGGGTTGCTGTCCGGCGGGAGCACCGCGGTCCACATCAGGACGGTCAGCAGCGCGCCGGCCGCCGCGGCGATGCGCATGCCGATGCCGAGGATCAGCGCGACGCCGATGCCGAGCAGGGCCGCCATGAACAGCACGTCGATGACGGCGTTGCCGGCGATCGAGTGGTAGAGGCCGGCGAACGGGCCGGTGGCGGCCTTGCCGAGGAAGCCCGCGGTGGGGCTGCCGCCGTCCAGCCACGCGTTGGCGGCGGGAGTACCGCGCCCGAGGCCGAACAGTTTGTCGAGGAAGGCCCACAGGAAGACCCAGCCCAGGGCGAGACGGATGCCGGCCAGCAGGTACCGGGTCGCGACGGCGGTTCTCCCGGTCACCGTGAACACGGTGTCCGGCACGGCTGCCCGGCCCCTGGCACCGAGCTCGGGCTTTTCAGCGGCGGCCACGGGGACGGCCGGGGTGGAGGTTCCGCGATCGTTGGCGATGTTGACCATCGCACTCACATACCTTCAGGTGTTCATGACGCATGTTCCGCGACGCGTCCTGCGCGTCCACGGATCGTGCGGAGAAGGGCGCCACCTACTCAGGGCGGCAGCCGTGCTCCTGGACGAACTCCAGGACCGTTCGAGTCACGTGAGCTTCAGCAAGATCCACGAGGTGTGGGAGATGTCGGAGGCTGTGGGCTCGGCGGCCACCGGGGTCCTGGGCGACACCCGTGACCGTACGCCTGTTTCACGGCGCCGGCGCGGCGGCGTCCGTGGCCGGCCGGTTCGAACAGGCGTAGGGTCGAGGTATCGCCCCGGACCTCGGCGACTGGTAGTTGGCTGCCGCGGACCTCTTGGCGTTTCTTCGTCTCCGCGACGATCAGGTGCGTTCTCAACGCGGACTGTTCTCGAGCACGACATATCCGGCTGCGGCCGAAGTCAGGATCTGCACCATGTGGTACCTGTGGGTTGCCCTCATCATCCTGTTGCTCCTGGCGTTGGCCGCCCTCGCCTTGAAGGTCGTCAAGCAGTACGAGCAGGGAGTGCTGTTCCGGCTGGGCAAAGTCATCGCCGTCCGGCCGGCCGGACTGACCGTGATCATCCCGTTCGTCGACGTGCTGGACCGGGTGAGCCTGCGGATCGTCACCATGCCGATCCAGTCGCAGGGCATCATCACCCGGGACAACGTCAGCGTCGACGTGTCCGCCGTCGCGTACTTCCGGATCGTCGACGCGGAGAAGTCGGTCGTCGCGATCGAGAACGTCGGCGCGGCGATCAACCAGATCGCCCAGACCACGCTGCGCAAGGTTGTCGGCCAGCACACCCTCGACGAGACACTGTCCGAAACCGACCGGATCAACGTGAGCATCCGGGAGATCCTCGACGTCGCCACCGCCGAATGGGGCGTGATCGTCACCCTGGTCGAGCTCAAGGACATCCAGCTGCCGGAGAGCATGAAACGGGCCATGGCACGGCAAGCCGAGGCCGAGCGGGAGAAGCGCGCGAAGATCATCGCCGCCGAGGGCGAAGCGCTTGCCGCCGACGCGCTGGGCTCGGCCGCGGACATCATGATGGCCCACCCCCTCGCCCTGCAGCTACGCAACCTGCAGACCCTCGTCGAAGTGGCGGTCGACAAGAACAGCACCGTGGTGTTCCCCGCCCCGCTGATGAGCACCATCGGCGAACTCGGCACGTTCCTGGCCCGCGAGAACAACGCGGCGACCGCTGTCGCGCCGCCCGGCCCGGCCAGAGGCGTCGCACCAGTCATCAACGGCACACCGCTGGAGACGGCGGTCTCCTGATGATCGGAACCCGCACCGCACCCCTGGACGACCACACCGGCTTTCTGTCCGTGGCAGCGGGCGAACCACTTGGCGCCGAGGAACTGCACCGCATCGACGCGTACTGGCGGGCCGCGAACTTCTTGTCGGTCGGGCAGATCTATCTGATGGGTAACCCGCTGCTGCGCGAGCCGCTCGAACCGGCCCAGGTCAAGCCGCGGCTGCTCGGGCACTGGGGGACCACCCCGGGCCTGAACCTGCTCTACGCCCACCTGTCGCGGATCGTCGCGGCGCGGGGCCGGGAGGTCATCTACGTGACCGGCCCGGGCCACGGCGGCCCGGGACTGGTCGCGAACACCTGGCTGGAAGGCACCTACTCGGAGATCTATCCGCGCATCTCGCAGGACACCGTCGGGATGGAACGGTTGTTCACGCAGTTCTCGTTCCCCGGCGGCATCCCGTCGCACGTCGCCCCGGAAACCCCCGGATCGATCCACGAAGGCGGCGAACTCGGCTACTCGCTGTCGCATGCCTACGGAGCCGCCCTGGACAACCCGGACCTGGTCGTCGCGTGCGTGATCGGCGATGGCGAGGCCGAGACCGGACCCCTGGCCGCGTCGTGGCACTCGAACAAGTTCCTCGACCCGGTCGGGGACGGGGCGGTCCTGCCGATCCTGCACCTCAACGGCTACAAGATCGCCAACCCGACGGTGCTCGCACGCATCGGTGACGGCGAACTGTGCTCCCTGCTCGAGGGGTACGGCCACCAGCCGTACCTGGTAGCCGGCGACGACCCGGCCACCGTCCACCAGCTTCTCGCCGCGACCCTCGACACGGTCTTCGACGAGATCACCGAGCTCCAGCGGGCCGCCCGCGAGGACGGTGTCACCGAACGTCCGCGCTGGCCGATGATCGTGCTGCGTACCCCGAAGGGCTGGACCGGCCCGAAGGTCGTCGACGGCCTGCCGGTGGAGGGAACCTGGCGTGCCCACCAGGTTCCGCTGACCGCGGCCCGCGACGACGCCGCGCATCTCGACGCGCTGCACGCCTGGATGGCCTCCTACCGGCCGGAGGAACTGTTCGACGCCGACGGCACCCCGCAGTCCTGGGTCGTGGACTGGTTGCCCCGCGGTGACCTGCGGATGTCGGCGAACCCGCACACCAACGGCGGCCGATTGCCGCGCGACCTGGAACTGCCCGCCTTCCGCGACTACGCGGTCAAGGCCGGTGAGACCGCCGAGGCGACCCGGGTGCTGGGCGGCTGGCTGCGCGACGTGATGACCGCGAACGCCGCCTACCGCAACTTCCGGGTGGTCGGCCCGGACGAGACCGAGTCGAACCGGCTCGGCGCGGTCCTGGACACCACCGGCAAGGCGTGGCAGGCCCGGGTCGACGACGTGGACCAGCACCTGGACCGGCACGGCCGGGTCATGGAGATCCTGTCCGAGACCACCTGCCAGGGCTGGCTGGAGGGATACCTGCTGACCGGCCGGCACGGCCTGTTCTCCTGCTACGAGGCGTTCGTCCACATCGTCGATTCGATGGTCAACCAGCACGCCAAGTGGCTCAAGACCACCCGGCACCTCGGCTGGCGCAAACCGGTCCCGTCGCTGAACTACCTGCTGACCTCGCACGTCTGGCGTCAGGACCACAACGGCACCTCGCATCAGGACCCCGGTTTCATCGACCATGTCGTCAACAAGAAGGCCGAGGTCGTCCGGGTGTATCTGCCGCCGGACGCCAACACCCTACTGTCGGTGGCCGACCACTGCCTGCGCAGCCGCGACTACATCAACGTCATAGTGGCCGGCAAACAACCCGCGCCGACCTGGCTGGACATGGACGACGCCGCCCTGCACTGCGCTCGTGGCCTGGGCATCTGGGACTGGGCGAGCAACGACGACGGCGACCCCGACGTGGTCCTGGCCGCCGCCGGTGACGTACCGACCATGGAGATCCTCGCCGCGACCGACCTGCTGCGCCGGCACCTGCCCGACCTCAAGGTCCGCGTGGTCAACGTCGTCGACCTGATGCGCCTGCAACCGGACTCCGAGCACCCGCACGGCCTGCCGGACCCCGAGTTCGACGCGATCTTCACCACCGACCGGCCGGTCATCATGGCGTATCACGGCTATCCGTGGCTGATCCACCGCCTGACCTACCGCCGCGCCAACCACCACAACCTGCACGTGCGCGGCTACAAGGAGGAAGGCACCACGACCACGCCGTTCGACATGCTCGTCGTCAACGACATGGACCGCTTCCACCTCGTCATGGACGTCATCGACCGGGTCCCCGGCCTCGGCCGCAAAGCCGCTGTACTGCGCCAGCAGATGGCCGACAAGAGGACCGAACACCGCACTCACGTACGCCGTACCGGCGAAGACCTGCCCGAGATCCGCGACTGGACCTGGCCCACGGCGTGACCGTCCGGCTCGTCGTTCAGCACCGCACGAGGAGACTCACGATGACTTCCGCCGAGACCGACGACGCCGCCGCGGCGGTGACCCGGGCGCCGACGCGAGTGTCCGGCGGTCTGCGCTCGGCGCAGGCGGCGGACCGGCTGGCACGCGACGGCGGCAACGTGCTGCCGGCCCGGCGCCCGCCGCCGTTATGGCGCCGGATCGTGTCCCAACTGCGTGACCCGCTGGTCCTGGTCCTGCTCGCCGCCGCCGGTTTCACCCTGGCCACTGCCGACTTCACCGACGCGTCGGTCATCCTGTTCGTGATCGTCGTCAACACCACGGTCGGGGTGATCCAGGAAGTCAAAGCCGAACGGGCGATCTCCGCGCTGTCGGCGTTGACCGCACCCGCCGCCCGGGTGGTACGCGACGGCGCTCAGCGCGAGATTCCGGCCGCGGACCTGGTCGTCGGGGATCTCCTGATCCTGGCCGAAGGCGACATCGTGCCCGCCGACGCGCACGTCGTCGAGGCCAGCGCCCTGCTGGTCGACGAAGCAGCGCTGACCGGTGAGTCCGCGCCGGTCGACAAGGCCGCCGGCTCCGACGGGCCGGCAGCCGACGTGTCCGCGGGAACGGTCGTCGTCCGCGGGCGCGGGCGGGCCCTCGTCACCGCGACCGGCGCGGCCAGCGCCATGGGCCGCATCGCTGTCATGATGACCGCCGCCCCCGCCATGACGCCCTTGCAGCGCCGCCTCGCCGGGGTGGGCCGGCTCCTCGCCGCCGGCGCTCTGGTGTTGTGCGCGGTCGTCCTGGCCCTCGGCGTGTTCCGCGGCCAGCCGGTCCAACTCATGATCGTCACCGCGATCACCCTGGTCGTCGCGGCCGTCCCCGAGTCCCTGCCCGCAGTCGTCACCCTCAGCCTCGCGCTCGGCGCCCGCCGGATGACCGCCCGCAACGCCGTCATCCGAAGGTTGCCCGCCGTCGAGACACTCGGCTCGGTCACCGTCCTGGCCACCGACAAGACCGGCACCCTCACCGAAGGTCAGATGGTCCTGCGACACCTGTGGACCCCCGCCGGAGAAGCCACGATCGAAGGATCCGGATACGCACCGCACGGCGACATCCGCCGCAACGACACCGTGGTGGCCGACGGCGATGCTCCCGACCTGTCCCAGCTGCTACGGGCTGCTGTGTTGTGCAACGACGGCTCCCTGCACCCACCGGACGGCGACGACCCCGACTGGCTGCCGGTCGGTGACCCCACCGAGGTGGCCCTGCTCACCGCCGCCGCGAAACTCGGCATCGACCGTGAAACCCTGCACACCCGGCTGCCCCGCATCGGCGAGGACCCGTTCGACAGCGTCCGCAAACGCATGTCGACCACCCACCAACTTCCCGATGGCGCGACCCGGATCGTCTGCAAGGGCGCACCCGAAGCGGTCCTGCAACCGGCGGTCCTCACCGACCCCACCCAACTCATCGACCGAGCAGCCGCCCGCGCGGACGCCCTCGCCGCCGACGGCTACCGAGTCCTGGCGATCGCCCAGGCCGACCGCCCGCCGTCCGCCCGTTCCGGCGCCCCCGAACAGGGCCTGACCCTGCTCGGCCTGGTCGCGATCCTCGACCCGCCCCGGGCCTCGGCCGGCGCCACCATCGCCGCGTGCCGGCGCGCGGGCATCACCCCGGTCCTGATCACCGGCGACCACCCGGCCACCGCCGCCGCGATCGCCGTCGAACTCGGCATCATCGGCGCCGGCGACGACGTGGTCGACTGCCGCACCGCCGAACCCGGCGCACGCGCCGGACAGGGCGCGCGGGTCTTCGCCCGGGCCACCCCGCAGCAGAAGGTCGCCATCATCGACGCCCTGCAAGCTACCGGGCAGGTCGTCGCGATGACCGGCGACGGCGTCAACGACGGCCCTGCCCTGCACCGCGCCGACATCGGCGTCGCCATGGGCAAACGCGGCACCGAAGTCGCCCGGCAAGCCGCCGACCTGGTCCTGGCCGACGACGAACTCGCCACCGTCGTCGCCGCCGCCGAGGAAGGCCGCCGCGTCTACGCCAACATCCGCCGCTTCCTGCTCTACGCCCTGTCCGGCGGTGCCGCCGAGATCGCCGTGATGCTCACCGGACCGATCGCCGGCCTCGCGCTGCCGCTGCTGCCCGCACAGATCCTGTGGATCAACCTGATCACCCACGGCCTGCCGGGCCTCGCCCTGGGCAGCGAACCCGTCGACCCGGACGTCATGGACCGGCCACCGCGGCCGCCGTCCGAGACGATCCTGGGCGCCGGGCTGTGGCAGCGCATCCTGCGCGTCGGCGCGGTCATCGCCGCGGTCACCGTCGGCGTCGGCGTCTGGGCGCACGCCACCGGCCGCCCGTGGCAGACCCTGACCTTCCTCGCCCTCGGCGTCACCCAGCTCGCCGTCGCGCTCGGCTCCCGCGCCCGGCCCGGCACCCGCGCCAACCCGATGCTGCCGGCCGCCGTCGCCGCCGCACTCGCCCTGCAACTCGCCGGCATCTACCTGCCGCCACTGCAGTCCCTGCTCGGCACCGAGCCGCTGGCCATCACCGACCTGCTCATCGTCACCGCCCTCGGCGGCCTCGGCTACGCCGCGATCCGCCTCGACCGCCGGCTGCACACCACCGGACAACCACCCTCACACCATGGGCCCGGGCCAGCGGTGCCCGGGCCGGCGCGTCGGCTCGCGACCTCACCGCCGACGCCCGCGCTTCGAGAGAGCGGCCGCCCGCCGAGATCCGGGCCGGCCGAGTCCACCCACCGCAGTCGAACCACGATCATTTCGAGAGGTCGGCGATGAACATCGAAGCTGGAGCCGCAGTAGTGGTAGGCGCGGACGGATCCGCGAGCAGCCTGTCCGCGATCCGGGCGGCCGCATCCGAGGCTGTCGGACGGGAACGGCCGCTGCGCATCGTGCATGCGTACATCTGGGCGGCGCTGGATGTGGCTGGCGGCCCCGCCGCCGACGGACCGCCGGGCATCGGTATGCGAGCCGACGCTGAACGCATCCTGGCCGAAGCTCTCCTCGAAGCGGAGAAGACCGCACCCGGCGTACGCGCGACCACCGCGCTGGTCGAGGGAGCTCCGGCTCCGGTGTTGCTGCGCGAATCGCGCACCGCCGTCCTGCTGGTGATCGGCGACCGGGGCCTGGACGGATTCCGCAGTCTGCTGCTGGGCTCCGTCGCCCTGCACACCACCACCCACGCTGCCTGCCCCGTCCTGGTCGTCCGCGGCCAGGTGCGTACCAGCGGACCCGTCGTCGTCGGCGTCGACGGCTCCGCGGGATCGGCGTCCGCGATCGGATTCGCCATCGACGAAGCGGCACGGCGCACCACGGGCCTGACCGCCGTTCTTGCCTGGGGTGCCTTCGACGCCGTCGATCAGAAGGACACACTGCCGCTGGTGTACGAGACGGGCGCGCTCAAAGATGAGGAACACCGCGTCCTGAGCGAGTCGCTGGCAGGCTGGGCGCAGCGGTACCCGCAGGTCGCCATCGAGCAGGAACTCGTGCGGGAACGACCGGCTGCGGCGCTGATCGAACGATCGCAGAGCGCTCAGCTGGTGGTCACCGGCTCGCGGGGGCGTGGCGGCTTCACCGGGCTGCTGCTCGGATCCGTCAGCCAGACGGTGCTGCACCACGCGAACTGCCCCGTCGCCATCGCGCGAACGCCGTCCGCAGACTGACTGACCACTGCCGGCTCGGCTCCGGGCCGATTCACCGCTGTTCGCGCGTCTCTCGGATCAGGCGGATGTGGCCACCGACTCCCAGAAAGCCAAGCGCATCCTGTCTCTGCGGCCCGGTCGCGGCCCGGCGGACCGGCAACGGGGCCCGCACATGGCAACATCGCGGGAAGCCGTGAAAGGCAGCATCTGACACATCCGGAACGACTCGTGCGGGTACGGCGCATGAGCGGCGCCATCGCGGGCAAACGCCCGGCTACCAGCAGCCACCACGACCGCACCCACCAGCGCCATGACGAAGGACTGACGATGACCGCCACTGCGCACGAGGTCGCCGAAAAACTCAATCGGGCCTTCGACGAGCCGTCCATGACCATGGCCGTTCTTCTGGCCGAGGTCATCCCGGCGCTCGCGGAACTCGATCAGGAGGCCACCACCGCCGCGGACCCGGACAGCTATCGCGACCGGATCGTGCTGTACGACGGCAGCATCATCCTCTACGACAGCCGCACGCAACGCTGGGCCGTCAGCAACGCCGAGGAGGTCGCCGCGTCCGACCAGCGACGTGTGACCTCACTTTGAGCTTCCGCCCGGCGGGTACTCGCTGGGTAGGCTATTTG
>NZ_BOMH01000088.1 GCF_016862095.1 Actinoplanes cyaneus | reverse complement strand
AATGTCTCCATCAAACCCGGGGCGGGACACCACGGCCAGACATCCCACGCATGAGTCGTGATGTCGTCCGCCATGGGGTCCTGCTCGTGCATGGCCTGCTGACCGGGCTCCTCGCAGCGTCGCAGGTGCAGGCCACCGGCCACCGTGCGGATCGCCGCAATCAAAAGGTGGTTACGAACCGGCACACGGTTCGGGAATCGTGGAGCGCGCGCAAGCCCTGGCGGCGGCCGAGCCCCTCCACCCTCGTGACGATCGCCGAGGTTGCTAACTGCAACGGCTGCTGTGATCGCGGCCATCAAGACAGAGTCGTGAACACCGGTGTCAGGCAGCCCGCTGCGGTCAGGGTAAGCCCCCCTTGATCTGCAGCGAGGGCACCCTTCGGCCTACCTCGGGTGCCCTCGCTCTGACACCACTCGTCCTGCCGTCTCAGAACAGCAGGGTGGTCGTACACCTGCGCGGTCCAGCCCCGGCACCGGGCCACCAGGATTCAACGGGTGCAATGACGTGCCGCCACCCACCATGGCGTCACCCTCACAGATGACCGCCGTGCCGGGTGCGCCGACCGCCGCCGCCTGTCCGCGCCGGAGTAGGCCGCGACGTAGCCGTCACCGCTACCGTCGCCCGGCCGCCGGCAGCGACACGCCGTAGCGCCAGCCCGGCGATCCGCGCATCCCGAGCCTGATGCAGACGCAGCTGCGCCGCGCGCAGCTGCGCGATCGCGTCAGCCAACCGGCCTAACTGCAGCACAAGCCGCAGCGCAGCGTACGCGTCGTCATCACCGGAGACCCGGCCCATCAACCAGATCAGCCGGGCATGCGCCCGCAACTCCTGCGAGCGGCTCGTCGGTGCCGCCACCCACCCGTACCGGCCGCGGGCCGCCCGGTCGAAGTAGTCCGCAGCCCGGTGCAGCGGACCACACCAGTCTCTCTCGTAGGCGCGCGCGACGGTAACCAGCAGATCAGCGGCAGCGACCATCGTCGCCTGCACTCCGTTTCCATCACTGCGGGCGCTGTCCCCGACGGCTCGCGCGGCGTCCTGAGCGGCCTGCCCGGCCTGCCGCAACGCGGTCACGCGAGCGTGCCGGTTGACGGCTGGCCGAGGTGACCCGGGCGGCACCTGCGAGGCGACGCTCCATCGCATACGCAGTTTGGGCAGTGTCATGTCAGCCGCAAGCCGGCCCCCACCGAAGTAGATCGGCTGGCCAGCAGCAGTACGCACCCCCGGTAACGCGACCGCATACCCGCACGCCTGCCCAGCATGATCGCTGGTCCGCAACCGCACCAGCACACCACTACCGCCCAGCACGTCGAAGAACTCGTCCTCGGTGCCGGCTGCCGCCGCAGCCACCCGAACCCGACCACGCAACTCCTCGCGTAAGGTACCGCTACGCCCGGCCCGCACCGCCTCGCTGATCTCAACGCTGTCCGGATAGCGATGCCCGGTGTAATCCGGAGGACCAACCCGGCGCAGCCCGTACTGAATCTCAAGCCTGCGTGCAGTCAGCTGACATCGGCGCCACAAACCCTTGGGCAGCCACACCGTTGCCCCGTCCTGGCGCACGAGCGTGGCCACAATATGAATGTGGTCAACGGCATGTCGCACCGCCACCCAACGCACCGCCCGCGTGTCACCGTGAGCAGCAAGCCCCGCACCGGCGACCATCTCCCGCGCAACATGCGCCCACTCACCGTCGGACAGAATCCGATCAGCGGCGTGGTTGCGCACCGAACAGTGCCACACCGGCTGGGCAGGCGGGTACTGGCCGCAGTGCACCGGCTGCTCCAGCAGACGAGCCAGCGCACGAACCTCAACCCGGCCCTGCCCACCGATCAGCGGCTCCAGCTTGGCCAACGGCCGCGCAGAATCCCACGCCGCTATCAGATGCGGATTGCTGTGCTCCTCACGTCTACCCGGCCCGTACAGATAACGCAGCAGACCAGCAACGTCGCTTCCGCGAGCCGCTACCTTCGGGATCACCGCAAACGCCCGTCAATACGATCGATAATGTCATCAAGGACATCCAACCGCTGCTCACACAACCGGACCACGCGCTCCAACGCCTGCGGAACAACCCCGCTGACCGCGAACACGGCCACACCGTCATGCAGGTCCGCGCTGATACGCCCCGTCGCAGCAGCCGTCTCGAACAAATCCAGCTGCAATAAACGCAGCTGCTCCCGAACCGGTTCCAGCCCTGCCGGCCGGGCCCGCCGGGCGTAGGCAAGCGCTGCCTCAGCAAGAAACCCCGTCGGAGTCATCCCCACCTCCCGGGCCGCGTTCCTCACCTCACCAAGCTCATCGTCAGTGAAACGCGGCGCCAAACGCCGCACCCGACCCGGGTACAAATGCCTTCGATCCCGGCCACGGACATCACCCGCAGCAGCAGAAAATCCCTCGATATCCACACCGAAGATGCTGCTCAATACCCATTGACGCTGGCGCGACTGCCACCGCCACCCCACCCCGCAACCTCGCAACCGAGACCAGCTCATCCCCCCGGCGGCCCCCTGCTCACAGCGCAGCCACAACCCACTGACCCCCCGGCGGCGAAGCAGACAACCAGGCACCAGGCGCCAGCCCGCCAACGGCTCGTCGTCCCGAACGGACGCTCCAGCACCCCGATCCCGCGGCGTTACCGTAGCGGTCAGCGATACCGCGCTATCCGAACGCCGTCCGGACCTGGCAAACCAACGCCCGTCATGGCGCCCGACCGCGGATGCCGCTACCGGTAACACTGCTGGCGACTGCGCTACCAGTAGCGGCCGACTGCTACAGACCCGCCGCGACACAGACCAGCAACATGATCCGGAGCGCCGACCCGAAACACGCAACTCAGTTGTCTCAGCGGCTGTCGCCTGCCGGTCGGAGAAGAGCTCCCCCAGTTACGGTCGGCCGGATCACCGCTCCCACACCGATGGACCGGACGGCCGAACCCTGCACCATCGCCGCAGTCACCGCGCAACTGCTCAGCGACTGTCCGGTCCGCAGGTAGCTGGCTAGTGCCGTGACCATGAACGTTCACGGTGTTGACTGACACGACGCCGGGCCTGCGGCGCTTACGGGGTCGTGACGGTCAGGCTGGGTGGTGGCAGATCCCGTACGTGTGCGACGGCTGAGCGACCAGGAAGGTCAGCAGTTGCTGCGCGTCACTCGCAGAGGTGGTACCGGCTCACCGATCCGATTACGGCGGGCGATGGTTGTGCTGGCGTCGGCCGGTGGGAACACCGTGCCGGCGATCGCTCGCCTCGTTCAGGCGGACGAGGAAACGATCCGGCAGGTGATCCACCGGTTCAACGAGATGGGTATGGCCAGCCTGGACCCTCGGTGGGCGGGTGGCCGTTCCCGCCTGATCAGTCCTGACGAGGAAACCTTCATCGTCGCGACGGCCAACACCGCCCCGAAGCTTTGGGGCGGCCATTCACCCGGTGGAGCATCCGCAAACTCACCGATTACCTGCGCTCACTGGCCGCCCGCCCGATCACCATCGGGCGGGAACGGCTGCGTCAACTGCTAATCAAGAATAGATCAGCTTCCAGCGAACCAAGACCTGGAAAGAATCCAACGACCCGCACCGCGACACGAAACTCGCCCGCATCGACTACGTCACCACACATTTTTCGCAGCGGGTGTTCGCGTTCGATGAGTTCGGGCCGCTGGCCATCCGCCCACAGGCCGGCTCCGGCTGGGCACCCAAGAACCACCCGCGGCAGCTGCCGGCGAACTATCACAAGCTGCACGGTGTCCGGCAGTTCCACGGCTGCTATTCGGTCTCGACGACCAACTCTGGGGCGTCGTGCACCGCCGCAAGAGCGCGGTGAACACTCTCGCCGCGCTCAAGTCGATCCGCCGAGCGAGGCCGGACGGTGCGCCGATCTACGTAATCCTGGACAACCTGTCGGCTCATAAAGGCAAAGCGATCCGGGCGTGCGCGACCCGCAACAAGGTCGAGCTGGTGTTTCACCCCGACATACGCGTCCTGGGCCAACCCGATCGAGGCCCAGTTCGGGCCGCTACGCACCTTCGTGATCGCCGGCTCGGACCACCCGGACCATCCGGCGCTGACCCGTCACCTGTACCGATACCTGCGCTGGCGCAACGCTAACGCCCGCCATCCTGACGTCCTCGCCGCCCAACGCCGCGAACGTGCCCGCATCCGCAGCGAAAAACAACGCCGATGGGGCCAATCCACCGCTCGAGCGGCCTGACTGATTATCTCCAGGCCTTCGGACACCGTTTGAAGATGGTCTGACGCTATGGCTAGGCGTCGATGAGCGTGGCGGCCCAGGGTTCGGCTACCTCGGCGAGGCCAAGCATGGTGATGACGTTGTCGAGCATGCCGGCGGCAAACCACTGCCGGACCGCCTCGTCGTCACCGTCCAACAGCTCGCGGACGATCGTTACCTGCTGGGCATAACACGTGCGGACCGCATCGCGAATGACCGGTTCGTCGGTGGCACAGTTGGCGTGCATGAGGAAGCGTAGGACGTCACCGTCGGTGATGAGCGTGCTGTACGCGGCTCGCAGTGCTTGCGGCGGGCTCATCGTGTTGTTGGCGGTCTTGGCGGCGGTGAGCGTTTCGGTCAGCAGGCCGCCGACGTGCGTGACGGCAGCAGCGAAGATCGCCTGCTTGTTGGCGAAGAGCCGGTAGAGGTAGGGCTGCGAGATGCCGGCGCGCTCGGCGATCTCGTTCGTGGTCGTACCGTAAAAGCCTCTCCGCGCGAAACAGCTCACCGCCGCGTCCACAACGTGCTGACGGCGTTCATCGCTCTTCGTGGTCGTCCCGGCGGCAGGCATGGTGTCAGCCTATCCACGGCACCTGGGCCGCCGGTTCGCTCCGTTCAGCTACCGAAAGAGCCGGCTACACCCACGGTTCCGGTTGCCTCGGGGTCGCTGGTTGTCAGCGCTTCAACGGCGGCCAGAGGGTTCCAGTAGTCGTCGTATCGAGTGATCAGCCCGTCGGCGTCGGTCTGCACGATCCCGAAGCAGTCCTGGTGAAAATGCTTCCCGGTGGGCGTCGCCGTCCCGTCCAGCGTCCACAACGCCACCGCGATCTGCGGGCTCGTAGTCGCGATGTAGCGCAGATTCACGGCCTGCACGTCGAAGGTGGCTACGAAGTTCCGCATGTGCGTGATGAGTGCTTCGCGCCCATGCAGTTCGGAGGCCATCCCGGCTGGCGCAAACGGAAACGTGAACGTGGCGTCGGCGGTGTACAGCTCAGCCCAGGCGTCCAGCCTGCCGGTGGTCAGAAGCCGCAGGTGGTCGGCCACCGCATGCTGTGCCGGGGAGCGGTTCTCGGTCGTCTCGGTCATGTACCCACCATAGCGATTAGGTTAGTGGTCGACCTATAACAGATTTGGTGAGAAGGATCGCGCCCGGTGCGGTTGTCTAATGACACCCATCCCTGCTCTGCATCCGGGACGGTCAGGGCAACCTGGCCACCACGTCTCGAGACCGTATCTGGCTGGCACCCCGCTTCGACCGGTTCAGCCAGGTCACCGTCCGCACGAACCGGCATTCAGCCCATCCGGCTGCCCGGCCCCACCGCGCTGGAACAGACCCGCGCGGCCAGGAAGTTCACCCCGGTCCACACACCCTCCTGCAATCCCGATACATCAACGACGGCCCCGGCTGACTGATCGACATGCTCGCGCTCACCGCGCCCCGCCTGCAAACCGCTGGCGACCCCGCCCAGCCCATGGCGGCGGATCAGAGTGCGGTCAAAACTCGCGGAGATTGATCACCAGCCGAACCGATCAACGGAGTCAAGACTCACGAAACTCCGGTGTCGTTTGTCGCGAGCCAAATCACCTGAGCCCAGCACCTCAAACGTTCGTGGTCACGGCACTAGCAGACGTGGGGGCAACCAGGACTGGGACAACCTGGCACGGACGGCTCTCTTTCGTCCGTCCGGTTTCAGTTGGCCGTTTCCTCACTGGGCTTGCTCAGTGGAGGCCGCTGCCAGAACTGCCGTGCCGCGAACCCTTCGCGCCGAAGCCAGTGCTCGGTGTAGACGATCCGGTTCGGCTCGATCACCACGAGGGTGTCGCTTAGCGGCTCGGCGAGTGAGCGGCCGCGTTCGGCATGTTCGTTCTCCCAGCGGAATGCGTCCCAGTAGTGGTCCCGTTCGGGATGCCCGGGAGGCAGCATGCGGGCTTCACCGAACAGCTGTGCTCCGCGGCTGCTGGCCAGCCCCACCAGCGGCGCGAAGACGCCGACGGACACTCGGGCGTCTGCAGCGATGTTGCGCATTTTCGGTGAACGTGGCGCGGCAGTAAACATGACCGCGAAGTCGAGAGAGTAGTAGCGCACCGGTGTGGCCAGCGGGCCCTCCGACCCGGCTGTGGCGAGCACGCACATGTTCTGCGAGGACAGCAGGTTGAGAATGCGCTCATCAAGTCGCTGTTGCGGCAGCTGGTCGGCCGGCATGGGGTCCGAGAGCCACGGATTCGTCAATGGCATTCGAGCTTCATCCTCACGTAGCGATCTTATTCAGTGTCCGGCGATGACATCTGATCGGACGCCGGAAGCGAAAGCCCGAGAAGCGTGACCAGGGATAGCTCCAAGGCATCGGCGAGCGGCTGCGGGATGTCCGGTGTGCGGAACTCGCGAACGTTGAGCGGCGGAAGGTTCCCGACCGAGACGAGCAGGTCGTTCTTGGCGAACTCGCGAACGGCCCGTCGGAGGTGGGTGGCCTCGCGCTGTTTCAGGTCCGGCGACGGGGTGCCATCCAGGGTCTGCGCTCGCATGCCGGGGAACGTCTTGTCAGCTCGTAGAAGGGGCCGTAACCGGCGCCGGCGAGCCAGAACGCGATGAGGTGACCGTTGTTGCTCAGAATCGCATCGACCGGGCAGCCGATCGCGTCGGCGATTCCCGCCGCAATGGCGTCGCGCTCGCCGGTGTGACCGTGAAATCCCGGGATGCCGGCGGCATGGAACTGCTGGATTCCGTGCGGGCCGGCAGACGCCAGTCCGGTGCGCAGAACAGTTCAGCAAGCCACACGATTTCCGGGCACATCCAGCCGGTTCGCCAACAAAACGGCGGGTAGTGGCCACGCCAAATGAGTGCCGGCCCGTCAACAGCGCCGCGATCAACTCGTAGAAGGCGCTGCAGCCCGGAATCAGCACCGTCGCGTCGCCGTGTTCGGCGGCCAGCGCGGCGACGACCCGGCGCATCAGCCGGCCCCGCGTGCCGGTCGAGGCATACGTCTGCGCGTCCAACTCCACACGGATCGCCGTGACAAGACGTGGATCGGCACGGCTGACGAGGTCGCTGAACCTGGTGGCGCGTTAATCGACCAGCCCCCAAAACCGCAGCGGACCACCGGAGCCTGGCACCGCGCGCGACATCCCGACACCGTACCGCCGGTCACCTTCCACTGAATGCGACCACGCCGATGGCCGGCTTCGATCGATACGGAGCCTCAGATTGGTTGATGTCAGTGAGCACCGATCACAGCCGGGTCAATCCCACATCCGGCCCCCGAACATGGCGGTCAGCCGGGGCAGCGCCTCGTCCGGGTCGCGGTCGTCCGCCTCACGGTCCTGGTGTGGCGTGGTGTCGGCGTCGTAGCGAGCCCTGAGCGCGTCGTAGATGCTGTCCGTATCCAGTTCACGCCGCTCGTACTCGTGGACGGCCACGAACTCGAGCTCCTCGAACCAGGGATACTCCTCATTCGTCCAGTCTCGCGGATGCCGCTCAGCCAACCGTCGCACCTCAGGCTCGTCAGCGAGCAGGTCCGGGTCGCCAGCCACCCGGTCCAGGGTGTCCCGCCCCAGACCGACAAGCCACGCTTGGAAACGACTGAAACTGTCGTCGCCGCAGCCGCACAGGATCAGGATGGCGGCCTCGCCCATCAAGTCGCCGCAGACCCGGCTCATCTGTTCGTCGAGGTGATCCTGGAAGTCGACCAGATCCTCCACGCTCAGCCCGACCAACGCCCTCTCAATCCACTCTCCCCGCTCGACGGAATCGGTATCCCGTCCAGAGCCTTCAATGATCGCCCAGAACCCGTCGATGTCCATGTCGGCCCCCGTTCCCGATCGCGTGATCGTAAGCTTTGCCGCCGATGCCCCGGATGCGCAGGTCTCCAACAGGAACCACGTCACTGGCCACCTACAAGCGGACATGGCCACGCCGATCGCCAACTTCGATCGGCCTGGCCATCTATCGACGGACGGGACAGCGACCGCTCCTCGTGAGTGACCGGCGCAATCGCTACTGGGTCGGAGCAAGTTGTCCGTACCGGCTACCGGAAGCCGTCCGGTCAGACGCGGTTGAGGCGGCGGTTGGGCGACGTGCTCGGCGCCTGGCAGCAGGCGACAGCCGGGCACGACCGCGTCGCCGCACCATTCACCGGCACATCGGGCGATACCAGGTTTCCTGCCGTATCGACGGCTGACGACTACCCGGCTGATTCCGGGGTATCCGAGGCGCCGTTGCCCGGACCGTGGACCCCTGGAGGAGACCAGAATGACCGACGCACCCACCGCCGACGTTCTCGACGTGCTGGCCGCCGAGCACCGTGACGTGACCGCCCTGATCGGCGAGATCCACACGGTCGCCGACCCGATGATCCGGCGCGACCTGACCGACACCGCGATCAGCGAGCTGGTCCGGCACGCCGTCGCCGAGGAGATGTACGTCTACCCGGCGATGCGTAAGTATCTGCCGGACGGCGACAAGGCGGTCGAGCACGACATCGAGGAGCACAAGGAGCTCGAGCAGACCATGAAGCGCCTCGAGGGCGCCGAGGTGTCCAGCGTCGAGTTCGAGGAGGCGCTGCGCACCCTGGAGACCGTGCTCGCCGATCACATCCAGGACGAGGAGCAGGAGCAGTTCCCGGAGCTGCGCCGGCACATCCCGCGCGAGGAGCTGGTGGAGCTGGCCGGCAAGGTCGAGACGGCGAAGAAGCTCGCGCCGACCCGCCCGCACCCCGCCGCGCCGAACAGCGAGCTGTTCCACAAGCTGGTCGGCCCGGGCGTCGGGCTGGTCGACCGTCTGCGTGACAAGCTGACCGGCCGCGCCACGAAGTAAGTCCACAGCGAGGCATTTCCGGGAGCGGTCCGCCGGCATGTCGCCGAAGGGCGCGGCCGCTGCCCGGAACCGCCGCGCGGGGGCGGCGAGCCATGCGGCCTGTCACGTCGCGGGCAGGCGCACCTCGAACCGGCACCCGCCGGCGATGTTGCCGGCGTTGACCCGGCCGCCGTGCGCCTCGACCAGCCCGCGCACGATGGCCAGCCCCAGCCCACCGCCACCGGCGGTTTCCGGTGTGCGGGCCCGGGTGCCGCGGAACGCCACGTCGAACAGTCGCGGCAGGTCCTCCTCGGGGATCCCGCCGCAGCTGTCGGAGACGGCCAGCCACACCTCGCGGGTGTCCTGACCGGCTTCGATCTGGATGACGCCGTTCATCGGCGTGTACCGCACCGAGTTGGTGAGCAGGTTGCTGACCACCCGGTTCAGCTCGGCGGCGCCCCCGGACACGATCGGCCAGCGGTCCCCCACAGCGACGACCCGGATGCCGCGGTCGGCGGCGATCGGGCGGACCGCCGCGACCGCGTCGGAGACCACGTCGGCCAGCGGTAACACGGTCGGTGTCAGGCGCAGCGCCCCGGCGTGGATGCGGGACAGCTCGAACAGGTCGTCGACAAGTCCGCTCATCCGGTCGGTCTCGGCGCCGATCCGGCGGTGATATTCGCCGACGGTGACCGGGTCGGTGACGACACCGTCCTGCAGTGCCTCGGTCATCGCGCGCAGCCCGGCCAGCGGTGTACGCAGGTCGTGCGACACCCAGGCGACCAGGTCCCGGCGGCCGGCCTCCATGCGGCGCTCCCGGTCGCGGGCCTCGGCCGCCCACATCGCCGCGGCGGCGAGCCGGCGCCCGAAGACGATGCCGAGCGTCAGGCTGACCACGGCGGAGGCGGCGACGGTCAGCAGCACCACCTGCATGTCGTGGCTGGACAGGAACATCGCCCGGGCGACCGTGACGACCCCGGCGACCACCGCGGTGACCGTGATCGCCAGCAGCACCGTCACGTGCACCGTGATCGACCGGCCCCGCAGCGCCCGCAGCACCCCGGCGCCGGCCAGCCCGACGACGGTGCCGGCGGTCAGCGAGTACAGCCCGATCAGCAGGATGTCACGCATCGCCGGCCGGCTCCCAGCGGTACCCGACGCCCCAGACGGTGACCAGCCGGACCGGCGCCGCCGGGTCGGCCTCGATCTTCTCCCGCAGGCGCCGCACGTGCACGGTGACGGTCGACTGGTCGCCGAACCGCCAGCCCCACACCTTGTCGAGCAGCTCGGCCCGGGAGAACGCCTTCGCGGGGTGCCGCATCAGGAACTCCAGCAGGTCGAATTCCCGCACCGTCAGCGCAAGGAGTTTTCCACCGAGTTCCGCGGTGCGGCGGCCGGTGTCGGCGACCAGGTCACCGTCGCGCAGCAGCGCCGGGCGGGGCGGGGCTGCCGGGGCGGTGCGGCGCAGCACCGATCGGACGCGCAGGGTCAGCTCGCGCGGGCTGAACGGCTTGGTCACGTAGTCGTCCGCGCCCACCTCGAGCCCGAGCACCCGATCGCTCTCCTCGCCGAGCGCGGTCAGCATGACGACCGGCAGTCCGGGCTGGTCACGCTGCAGCCGGCGGCACACCTCGATGCCGTCGATGCCGCCGAGCATCAGGTCCAGGACGACCAGGTCGGGGCGTTCGGCGTCGACGGCCGCGAGGGCGCTGAGGCCGTCGGCGGCGAGCCGCACCCGGCATCCGTCCTGTTCCAGGTAGCGGCGCACGACGTCACTGACGGTCGGGTCGTCGTCGACGACCAGCACCCGATGGTTCATCACCGCAGGTTACCGGCGTCCGCGCCGGCGGAACCTTTCAGATCCCTTACGGCCGGCGACAACCACCACCGTCGTCACGATCAGGATCAGGAGCAGGCCTTTCCCGTACGGGCGTGGCAGCACCGTGGGGTTGCCGGCGTCGCGCCCGAAGCCCAGCACGAGTGGCAGCGCCACGACGGTGACGGCCAGGTCGACGATCGCCGCCAGCCGGACGGCCGCGTGCCAGCCGGGCGGGACGAGCCGTCGCATCAGGGCACCGGCTCCCGCGACGAGCGGAAGAAAAACGCCGTCGTGCAGCACGAGCAGGGCGGCGCCGAACACGATGACCCCGAGCAGGTTCACCTCGGCGTCGAGCATCGCGCCGAGAATGCCGTACAGCATGGTCAGTAACCCGGCGGCGATGAGCGGACGTCTCATGACGCGCTCCGCACGGTGATCCGGGCGACCCACTTGGTCTGCAGGACCCCGGGACGGTTCGGGGCGATCAGCCGCGCCGGGAACCCGTGGTCCAGGGCGAGCGGCTCCCCGCCGAGCCGCAGCGCGATCAGGGTGCGGTCGTCGGCCGGGCTCTCGACCGACGATGACCGGTACCGGCCGCCGGCTTGCAGGGACTCGACGTCCGCGACGCACGCGCCCGGATCCGCCCCGATCAGGGCGAAAAGATCCTTCAGGCGTACGCCGGTCCAGGTCCCGACCGAGCTCCAGCCCTCGACGCAGGCGATCGGCAGGACCGCGGTGTGCTGCGGGAGCGCCGCCAGGTCGGCAAGACTCAACTGCACACTGCGACCGAAACCGGTCACCGTCAGCCGGTAGTCCGGATCGAAGGCGGCGTCGCGCACCTCGGCGGAGGCGATGCCGTTCACCGGCAACCCCTGCGGACCCGTGCCGGGACGGCAGGGCGCGAGCAGCGCGATCGGCGACAGCGACCGGACGGTCTGCCCGAGCGTGGCGAGCGTGATCACGCCGGCGGCGATGCCCACGGCCAGCAGGAACTCCCGGCGGGCGGGAGAAGACCTCTGCCGTCGCAGCGCGTCACGGACCACCGGCAACTGCACGCCGATGTGACTGATCAGGGCGCCGATCGCGACCCAGGCGACCCAGTAGTGCGCGTTCGTGAAGAAGAACGGCATCGGGCCGTACCAGTGGGCGATGTTCAGCACCCCGCTGACCACCTGGAACAACGCGGCGCCGACCAGCGCCGCGACCGTCAGGCGCTCGGCGGCGTGCAGCACGCTGCGCAGCGGCGGCCAGGCGAACAGGCGCGGGTAGACCGACCAGAGTTTCGCGCCGAGCAGCGGCACCGTGGCCAGGCCGGTCGCCACGTGCAGGCCCTGCGTGACGCGGTACAGCCCGGCCGGCCGGGTCGGCAGCCACAGCCACCCCGGCGGGTGTTGCAGCACGTGGGAGTAGAGGCCGGTGAGGAAGCAGACGGCGAAGGCGGCGCCGAGCGCGATGCCGAGCTGGCTGGTCAGCCGGGTGGACCGCAGCGGCGAGCCGAAGGTGTCCGCGCGCAGCGGCCCGCGGCGCAGGCCCTCCGGCGGCGCGGGAAGCGGCTCGGTCAGCCACGTCCACGCACGTCCGGGCCGGCTGCCGGAGACGCGCGCGTCGTCCGGGGCGCCACGATGGTCGCGGGCCCGGTTCAGCCGGCTGCCAGGGTGGCGAACCATCGCCCCTCCTCGGTCCAGGTGCTCAGGACGGTCAGGGCGGCGGCGCGGGCCAGCGGCGCGAGGTCGTCCGCCGCGACCTGGGCCCAGCGCAGCGGCGCGGCCGCGTGCCCGTCCGTGGTGTGCAGGGTGGCGGTGCCGGCCCAGCTTCCGGTGCCGGGCGGTTCCAGCTCGGCGTGCAGCTGCCCGTCCGGCGCCAGCAGGTCGCGGCAGCGGCGCAGCAGGGCGGCCGGGTCGCCGCCGATGCCGAGGTTGCCGTCGGCGAGCAGCAGGTGCTCCCAGCGGCCGTGCCCGGGCAGCGGGCCGAACACGTCGCGGCGCAGCGCGAGCGCGCCACGGGCGCGGGCCAGGCGGACCGCTGCCGCGCTCACGTCGATGCCCAGCGCCTTGCGGCCGCGGCCGAGCAGCGCGCTGGTCAACCGGCCGGGGCCGCATCCGATGTCGAGGGTCGCGCCGGTGCACCGGTCGAGCAGGCCGGCGTCACCGGGCCGGTACGCCCGGCACCAGTCCGCGGCGTCGACGCGGTGCTCGTTCCCGTCGGCGTCGCGCAGGCTCAGCAGGCTCGGGACTCCGGCGGCGGCACGGCGCAGGGCACGGTCGAAGGTGTCGAGGGCGGCCCGCTCGTCCGGCGGGCAGATGACCGTGGGCGCGCTCATGCGCGGCCCCCGGCGGCAGCGGCCCGGGCGGTAGTGGAGCTGGCGGCCGTCGCGCCGACGACAGTCACGCCAGCAGCAGTCGCGCCAGCACGCGGCGACAGCGGGCCGATCGATTCCGCGACCGCAGCCGGGAACCGGCGGGCCGTTTCCGTGACGATCGCCGGGAAACGGTTGCCGGCGCCGCATATCGACGCGACCGCGATCGCGTCGGCGGCGGTGTCCACGTCCCGCAGCCGCGGCAGCAGCGTCGGCCGCACCCCGCGCCGGCCGAGCGCGGCAACCGTCCGCTCCCCGGTCCGGGCCGTCGACATCGGCACGCCGGGCAGCACCGCGGCATCGGCCGGATCGCTCAGGCCCAGCGCCCACCAGCCGCCGTCGTCGGCCGGCCCGAGCACCGCCCCGTCCCGGCACAGCGCGGCCGCCGCCGTCTCCAGCAGCTCGGCGGTCAGCTGGGGGGTGTCCATGCCGATCAGCAGGCTCGGCACTGCGGGCAGCGCCGTGTCGGCGAACGCTTTCGCCAGCCGCTCCCCCAGGCCGTCGCCACGTTGCGCGACGCGCGCCCACCCGCTCGGCGCCGGGTGGTCGCCGTCGAGGACCAGCACCCGCCGTACGGCGGAGAGATTCTTCGCGGCATCGAGCGTGTCCGCCAGGGCGGCCGCCGCGATCGCCGCGGCCTCGGCGGGCGTGCACGGCGGGCAGAGCCGCGTCTTCACCCGGCCCGGGACCGGCGCCTTCGCCATCACCAGCAGCTGGATCATCGGGCCAGCACCGCCCGCATGTCGGCGACCGCGCCCAGCGTGCCGCGGACCGTGCCGGTGACCTTCGACCGGGTTCCGGCCGCCCGCGGATGGTAGGCGACATCCAGTTCGACGATCCGCCAGCCGTCGCGGGCCGCGGAGAGCAGCAGTTCCAGGGGGTAACCGAAGCGCCGGTCGCGCAGGCCGAGCCCGAGCAGCGCGTCCCGGCGGGCGGCCCGGATCGGCGCGATGTCGTGCACGTCGACCCCGGTCTCGCGGCGGATCCGGCGAGCCAGAACCGCGTTGCCGAGCCGCGCGTGCAACGGCCAAGCGCCTGCCGTGGCCGGCCTGCGCCGTCCACAGGCGAGGTCCGCGTCACCGGCGCGCACCGGGTCGGCGAGCCGCGGCAGCTGGGCCGGGTCGAACGAGCCGTCGGCGTCCATCACGCACACCACGCCGTCGGCGGGATCCGCGGCGAGCAGCCCCGCGTGCACCGCCGCGCCGTAGCCGCGCTGCGCCACCTCGACCACCCGGGCGCCGCCCGCACGGGCGACCTCGGGCGAGCCGTCCGTCGAGCCGTTGTCGGCCACGATCGCCCGGTATCCCCGCGGCAGCCGGGCCAGCAACGCCGGCAACGCCGCGGCCTCGTTCAGGCAGGGCAACACCACATCTGTCATGAACGGCAAGTTAGCCCTGGTCAGAGACGGCAGATCTTACAAAGTACGGACGCTGCGGAAGGTTCTTACGAACCGCTGACGGATCGGCGTCAGCC
The DNA here is from genome assembly GCF_016862095.1 of Actinoplanes cyaneus. GTDB lineage: Bacteria > Actinomycetota > Actinomycetes > Mycobacteriales > Micromonosporaceae > Actinoplanes > Actinoplanes cyaneus. The sequence continues at coordinate 19,341 of NZ_BOMH01000088.1, read as the reverse complement.
GCTGTGCCGGTGCCCCGGCCGCCCTACCGTCGCCGTCGTGACACACATTCTCGTGACCGGCGGGGCCGGGTTCATCGGCTCGCACATCACCGCCGCACTGCTGGCGGCCGACCATGACGTGTCCGTGCTCGACAGCGCGCATCCGGCGGCGCACACCGAGCCGGTGCGGGTTCCCGGCGGGGTGCGCCTGCATCGTGCCGACGTGCGCGACGCCGACGCGGTCCGTGCCGCGCTGCGCGGGGTCGACGCGGTGCTGCACCAGGCGGCGCTCGTAGGCCTCGGCGCCGGACCGGATGACCTGCCCGAATACGTCGGCTGCAACGACCTGGGCACGGCGGTCCTGCTCGCCGCGATGGCCGAGGCCGGGGTGAAGCGGCTGGTCCTGGCCAGTTCGATGGTCGTCTACGGGGAGGGCGCCTATCGATGTGACCGGCACGGTCCGGTCCGCCCGGCACCGCGTGCGCCCGGCGATCTGGAGGCGGGCCGTTTCGAGCCGCCGTGCCCCGGGTGCGGGCGGCCCCTGACGGACGAACTCGTCGGCGAGGACGCGCCGTTCGACCCGCGCAGCGTGTACGCGGCGACGAAAGTGGCGCAGGAGCATCTGGCCGCGATCTGGGCGCGGGAGTGCGGGGCGAGCGTGGCGGCCCTGCGCTACCACAACGTGTACGGGCCGGGGATGCCGCGCGACACGCCGTACAGCGGGGTGGCGGCGATCTTCCGGTCGTCGCTGGCCGGTGGCCGGGCACCGCAGGTGTTCGAGGACGGCCGCCAGCGGCGCGACTTCGTGCACGTCCGGGACGTCGCCGCGGCCAACGTCTCGGCCCTCGCGGCCGGCCCCGGGTTCCGTGCCTACAACATCGCGTCCGGGCAGCCGATCACGATCGGGGAGGTGGCCGGCGCCCTCGCCGAAACCTCCGGTGGTCCACGGCCGGTGGTCACCGGGCGGTTCCGGCTCGGCGACGTGCGGCACGTGGTGGCCTCCCCGGCGCGGGCCGCCGCGGAGCTGGGATTCCGGGCCGCGGTGACGCCGGCCGACGGGTTGAAGGAGTTCGCATGCGCACCTCTGCGCGGATGACGCCCGGATCACCGGACCACGGTGACCACGAAGGAGCTCGGATGCGCATGCCGCTGACAGCCCGGCGGCCGGACGGCGGGGATGCCGGCCGCGGCGACGGAGTGCGGACGCGTCTGCGCGCGTGGCTGCCGACCGGCCCGGGCACCGGCATCCTGTCGAAGCCGGACCGGTGGGCAGCGGTGGTGGCCCTCGCACTGGTCGCCGCCGCGGTGCTGGTCGGGGCGGCACTGGGCTGGGCGGGCCATCCGGTACATGCGCCCGCCGCTCCCCTGTTCGCGCACGTCATGCCGCATGTCGGCCCCGGCACGCCGTTCGCCGTGGTGATCGCAATCCTGGTGATCAACTGGGGGCCCGCGCTGGCCGAACGACTGCCGTGGCGGCGGCTGCTGCTCGCCGGCTGGGTGGCCTCGGTGGCGTGGACGTTCGCGCTCGCCCTGGTCGACGGCTGGCAGCGGGGGGTGGCGGGACGGCTGACCACACCGTTCGAGTACCTCAGCGAGGTGCCGCGGGTGACCGACGCCCGCGCGATGCTGCGCGGCTTCACCGATCACATCCTGCTGTTCTCGCCGGACAACTGGGCCGAGCACGTCTCGGCTCACCCACCGGGCGTGCTGCTGGTCTTCGTCGGACTCGACCGGCTCGGGTTGCGCGGCGGCGGCTGGGCCGGGGTGTTCTGCATCCTGGTCGGCGCTGCCGCGACGGCGGCGGTCGCGGTGACGTTGCGGGCGCTGGGCGATGAGGCGGCGGCCCGGGCAGCGGTGCCGTTCCTGGTCCTGTTCCCGGGCGCCGTCTGGGTGGGAGTCTCCGCCGACGGCATGTTCATGGGTGCCGCAGCGACCGCGCTGGCGCTGTTCGCGGTCGGTCTGACCCGGCCGTCCCGATGGTGCGCCGTTCTCGGCGGGGCGGGGCTGGCGGGGTGCGCCTACCTGTCGTACGGCCTGGTCCTGCTGGTCTTGCCGGCCGGCGCGGTGATCGTGGCGGCGCGGGCGCGGCGGTGGTCGATGCTGGCGTGGGCGGTGCTGGGCGCCGGTGTGGTGACCGGCGCCTTCACCTGGCTCGGGTTCGAGTGGTGGGAGGGGTACCGGCTGGTCAAGGTGCGTTACTACCAGGGGTTGGCGACCGCCCGGGCCTACAGCTACTGGGTGTGGGGCAATCTTGCGGCGCTCGCCGTCAGCGCGGGGCCGGCCGCCGCCCCGGTCCTTCGCCGGGCCGTCGTCCAGGTCAAGGCCGCCGTCCGGCTCCGGGCCGCTCCCCCCGGGCTCACCGTCCAGTTCGGGGCGGCTCGCACGGCGCCGGTGCTGCTCTGTCTGGGCGGGATCGCCGCGGCGGTGGCGGCCGACCTGTCCGGCCTGAGCAAGGCCGAGGTGGAACGCATCTGGCTGCCGTTCGCCATCTGGTTGCCGGCCGCCGCGGCACTGCTGCCCGCATCCGACCGGCGGGGATGGCTGTGGTTGCAGGCCGGAACCGCCCTGCTGGTGAACCATCTCGTCCTGACCAATTGGTGAACGGCCGGTTGGCGACCACTCCGGTGACGGTGCTTTTCTGCCGGCAGGCATCGTCACCGGAGTCGTTCGGTCAGGAAGTCGATGATCTCGGTGCGCGCGGTGCGGGCTCGCGGGACGAGGTGGGGCAGGCTGAGGAAGGCATGCGGGGCGCCGGGATGCTCGGTGACGGTCACCGCGACGCCCGCCCCGCGAAGCCGTTCGGCGTAGGCGCGTCCCTGATCGGCGACCGGGTCCGCGGTGGGCACTACCACGAGCGCCGGCGCGAGGCCGGCCAGCTCGTCGACGTACAGCGGCGAAATCTTCTTCTGGTCGGCGACCGCCATCCGCCGGAAAAACATCATCTGCGGCACGGTGAGCATCGCGCTGTCGGCATGTTCCTTCATGGACGGGTAGTCGACGGCGGTTTCCGTGAGGTCCACGCACGGGTTGACCAGCACCTGCGCGCGCAATCGTAAGCCGACATCGCGTGCCCGGATCGCGGCCATCGCGGCGATCAGCCCGCCGGCGCTCTCCCCGAAGACCGCGACCCGTTCCGGGTCGGTTCCCCATTCCGCGGTACGGCGCAGCACCTCCCACCCGTCGTCGACCGCGGCGGACAGCGGCATCGCGGGGCCGACCAGACGGTGTTCGACTGACACGACGACGGCGGGAACCCGGGCGGCGACGTGGCTGCTGATCCAGTCGCACTGCACGGCTGTGCCGACAAAGCCGCCACCATGGACGTGCACGACGAGCGGAAGGTCACCGGTCGCCGCCGCGGGCCGGTACATCCGGACCGGCACCGATCGCCCCGGCAGTGTGACCTGCGTCCAGCCGATCGTGACGCCGCGGGCCGGGAATCCGCTGATCAGCCGCGCCATCGGCGCGGACCGGCGCCGGTTCTCCGCCTGCTGGAAAGCGCTCAGCCCGGCATCGGACATCGCCGACCAGTCAGGCTCGCTCCGCAGGGCTCGCAGCAGTCGCACGCTCATGGACCCTCCCCGATCGATTTACGCTACTTCAAGTATCGATACTACAAGTAGCATAACTGGGTAGGGTGTGGCCATGCCCCGAACGCCCGGCCGCCCCCGCTCCGGAATCGACGACACGGTTTTCGCCGCCACCCTGGCCACCGTCAACTCGCTCGGCTATGCGCGTGCCACGGTGGATCGCATCGCCGCCGAGGCGGGCATCGCGAAGACGACGATCTACCGGCGCTGGCCCACCAAGGGCGCCCTGATCACGGCCTGCCTGGTCGACGCGTTCGGCCCGGCGCCGCTGACCGGCACGGACCGTTCGCAGATCCTGGCCGCCGGCATCCGCTGGATCGCCGCAAAGATCGGCGAGCCGGGCATCGGCGCCGCGTTCGCCGGCGTCTTCACCGACGCGGTCAACGATCCGGAGCTACGCCAGATCCTGTCGGCGCAGCTCCAGGACCCCTATCGGCTGGCACTGCAGGAAGTTCTGAACGAACCCGAGCAGCGGGTGCTCTTCTACATCGACGTGGTGGTCGGCACTCTCCTGCACCGCCTGGGGATGACCGGCCGGCCGATGGTCGACGCCGACGTGGAGGCACTGGTCAGCATGGTGACCACGGCCCTGAACCCACCCTTGAGCCCGGGTGGCCCGCCGGCTTGAGGCCAGCGCCCCGGTCACCCTGACCCGGGCGCCACGGCGGGAGCCCGGACAGCCCGCCGGTGACGGTTATCGGCGCCAGGTGTGCTGCGGCTGGTAGCCCAGCAGGCGCCGCGCCTTCTCGATGGACAGCAGGGTCTCGTGCTCGCCCAGCTCACGGGTGACCGGAATGTCCGGGAAGTACTCCGCGGCCAGATCGGCGGTGCGACGGCTCATCACCGTGTCCGCGTTGGCGATCACGAAGATCTCGACGCCCGGGCGGTCGTAGCCCAGGGCGAGCCGGACCGCCTGCGCGCCGTCACGGCCGTCGATGTAGCCCCACAGGTTCCAGATCCGCTGGCGCGGATCGGCGTCAAAGGACGGGAAAGCCTCGTAGTCGGCCGGCTCCATCACGTTGGAGAACCTCAACCCGACCATGGTCAGCGACGGATTCCACCGGCAGAACTGGGCGGCCATCTGCTCGTCGAGGTGCTTGGCGAGGGAGTACGACGTCTCCGGCCGCGCCGCATACTCCTCGTCGACCGGCAGGTACGGCGGCGGCGTGTCGAACGGCAGCCCGAGCAGCGTCTCGCTCGACGCCCACACCACCCGCTCGATGCCGGCCGCCCGCGCCGCGGCGAACACGTTGTAGCTGGCGGTGATGTTGTTGGCGAAGGTCGCCGCGTTCGGCACGACGCCCGGGCCGGGGATCGCGGCCAGATGCACCACGGCGTCGATGCCGGTGTAACGGCTGTCGATCGCGGTCAGCGCTTCCACGACCTGGCCATAATCGGTCAGGTCCACCCGCAGGAACGGGCACTCCGGCTCACGCGGCGCGACCAGGTCGAGGTTCACCACCTCGTACCCGTGGTCGGAAAGGTCCTTCACGACGAAACGGCCGAGCTTGCCGCTGCCGCCGGTCACCGCGATGCGCGCCATGTCACGTCCCCACGTTCATGATCGGAACCTCAGGTTACGCCAGACCTGCCGGCGCGCGCGGCAGCGGAACCGCGACCCGCCAACGGCAGGCGGCCGGGACGCGCGGCACCGGCCGGCACCAGCAACCATGGCGGACCGATCGGCTAACGCGATCCGCGGTGTCCGCGCCACCACCGGCCGCCCACCTGCCGGCCTGCCGCCTCCGACACTTCCGCGCTCCTACGGGGTCATGCATGATGCGCGCATGACCGTCGACATCCCCCGGCTCCATCGTGCTTTCGAGGAGGCCGAGTCCAGCGGTGACACCAGCTCACTGGACGAGCTGCTGGCCGACGACTTCCGCTCCATCGGGGAGCAGGGTCACGTGTTGGACAAGACGCAGTGGCTCGGCAAGTTCGCCGAGTTCTCCTACGCGAGCCTGGAGAGCAGCGACGTCGAGATCGCTTTCTACGGTCACACCGCCATCGTCCGATGCGTGCAGCACAGCCGGTCGACCTGGCGAGGGCAGCACATGGCCCTGACGACCCGGGTCAGCCAGACCTGGGTGCGGCTGCCCGAGGGATGGCGGCTGGCCGGCCTGCAGTTCAGCTCCCTCGGCGGCACCTGACCTTGTCGTTCGGCCGGCACCGTGGTTCGGGCGTCGCCACGGCTCAGCCCTCGACGTCAGTGCGGGGCGACTCTGGTGGCGTGCCGGTGATCGAGCCGATGCGGGTGACGGCGAGCCCCGGCCACGCGTTGTCCGCGGCAGACGAGTGCGGCCGGCACCGGGCGCGCGGACGAGTCATGGCACGGTCGAAGGCTCCGGCGGTTCTTCGTACTCTCCCAGGGCGTACCGCAACCGGTGGTTGAGGTCCGAGATCGACTGACGCAGCTCTCGCTCGGTACCCGCCGGCTCCAGCAGTCCTGCTCGCTCCAGCCGGTCGCGAATGCGGCTCGACAGATGCGGAGGAACGCCTTCTGTCATGAGTTCGCCTTCGAGAAGAGCGAGAAGCCCGATCAGTCCTGCCAGATCGCGCGCACGGCATTTCCGAGGGGCTGAGGTGTCCGGGCCGTACGAGCTCATGACTGCCACCCTACGCAGGAGCTTTCCACCTGCCGTGCCTGCTTCACACGATCAGGGACCCGGCCGGGGCGGGTCGCAACCGTCCGGCGTCCTGGCTCGGGGAAACCCCGAATCGGCGGCGGTACTCGCGGCTGAACTGCGACGGGCTGTCGTAACCGACCGTGCGGCTGATCCCGCCGATGTCGCCGGGCCGGGTGGCCAGCATCAGCCGCGCCTGCTGCAGCCGGATCTGCTTCTGGAACTGGATCGGGCTGCTCGCCGTGACCGCTTGGAAGTTGCGATGGAACGCCGACACGCTCACCCCGCACAGCCGGGCCAGATGCTCCACCTGGAACGCCTGGGCGTAGTGGTCGCGGATCCACTGCACGGCCCGCGCCACCCGCGTGAGGCTGCTGTCGGCCAGGCCCAGCTGACGTACGGCGCAGCCCTGCTCACCGGTCAGCACCCGCCACAGGATCTCCCGTTTGATCAGCGGCGCCAGCGCGCTGACGTCGCGCGGCCGCTCGATCAGCCGCAGCAAACGCACCACCGCGTCGAGCAGCTCGGCCGGCGCGTCGCTGACCGCCAGACCGGACGGCGCGGCCCCGCTCGCGGCCGGCAGATCGCCGGGCGCCGCCTGCATCAGCAGCTCGGCGATCGCCGCGGGGCGCAGCAGCAACCCGAAGCCGAGCGCCGGCTCGTCCCGGCTGGCCCGCGTGAACTCTCCCGTGATCGGCAGATCGACCGACGCGATCAGGTACTGCCCGGCGCCGTATTCGTAGACCCGGTCGCCGAGGGCGATCCGCTTGGCGCCCTGCGCGACGACCGCCAGCACGGCTCCCGACATCGACGGGGACGGCGGCGTGGTGCGGTCGACCCGCGAGATCAGCACGTCCTCGATCGGGGTGTTCAGATCGGGCCGGGCATGACGAACGAGCAGTGCTCGCAGCTCCTCCATCAAGCGATCCTCGTCGTAGAAGCAGAATCGGGCAAGAAGCGAACAGGATCGCCATAACGTTTCGCCTGCTCAGGCCTCGATGCTTGGTCCATCGCCGAACAACGGCGAGTCAGCTGACAGGAGAATCGCATGAGCGTCCATCATGGCTTCCGTGCCACCATGACCGCCCGGCCCGGCCGCGGCGACGAGGTGATCGCCCTGCTGCTCGGCGCGCCCTCGCTGCCCCACCCCGACTGCGTCGTGTTCCTGGTCGGCCGCTCGGCCGGCGACCCCGACGTCATCCACGTCACCGAAGGCTGGACGACCGCCGAGGCCCACTCCGCGTTCTTCGCCACCGAACCCGCCCAGACCCTGGTCGCCGAGCTGCAGAAGCTGATCACCGGCGACTCGCAGTACACCGACGAGGTCCCCGTCGGCGGAAAGGCGTTCGTGCGATGAACCTCGACCCCGAACTGAGCGCCCTGCTCGCCGGTATGCCGGCCATGCCCCCGCTGACCACCGAAACCCTCGGCCTGATCCGCCCGTACGCCGTCGCACCCGCGCCGGAGGGCAACCGCGAGGAACTCATCGTCGGCGGTTCGATCCCGTTGACCGTCCTGCGACCCGAAGGCGTCCGCCCGGCGCAGGCCCCGTGCGTCTACTGGATCCACGGCGGTGGCATGACCATGGGCAACCGGTACTCGCAGATCGACATCCCCCTCGAATGGCGCGACCGCTTCGGCGCGGTCGTGGTCTCGGTCGACTACCGGCTCGCTCCTGAGGCCCGGGGCACCACAGCGGTCGACGACTGCTACACCGCCCTGCTGTGGATCGCCGAGCACGCCACCGAGCTCGGGATCGACCCGGCCAGGATCATCGTCGCCGGCGCCAGCGCGGGCGGCGGCCTGGCTGCCGGCGTCACCCTGATGGCCCGCGACCGCGGCACGGTCCCGATCGCGGCCCAGGTGCTGATCGGCGCGATGCTCGACCATCGCAACAGCACCACGTCGAGCCGCCAGTTCACCGGCCAGGGCGTGTGGACCCGCGAGATGAACGCGTTCGCCTGGCGGTGCCTGCTGAGCGACCTCGACGGCGAGGTCTCCCCGTACGTGTCCCCGGCGCTCGCACCCGACCTGTCCGCACTGCCGCCGACCTACATCGACGCCGGCTCGGAAGAGGTCTTCCGCGACGAGGACGTCGACTACGCCACCCGCATCTGGGCCGCCGGCGGCCGCGCCGACCTGCACCTGTGGGCGGGCGGTTTCCACGGCTTCGACGCCCTGTTCCCGGCAGCCGCCCTCTCGGTCGCCGCACGAGCCACCCGTACGGGATGGCTGGCCCGGCTCCTGGAGACGGAAGCCGCCTAGGGTGTTTCGGATCGAGGGAGGTTCGCGGTTGTCGTACCTCCCGGCCGGTACGTGGCGGCCGGGAGGTGGTGTTTCGCAAGGCGGCCGAGGCGAGGTCCAGATTGTGGCTGTCAGCGGCCACGAAACACCGCCTAAGCGAGGTCGGTCAGGGCGGCGTCCGGGTGCGGCGGCGTGTGCACGCGCAGCGCGATCGCCGCGGCGACCAGGCACGACGCGGCGCCCACCCACAGCGCCGCCCGCGGGCCGCCGGCCGCGACGATCCAGCCGGTCAGAATGCTGCCGATCGGGGTGGTACCGATGTAGACCAGCACCCAGATGGCCACGATGCGGCCCCGGAACGCGGGCGACGCGTGCAGTTGCAGCGTGGTCGAGCACAACGTCACGAAGCAGAACGCGGCGACCCCGGTGACCAGCAGCGCCGCCGCGGCCGTGGCGACACCCGGCGCCAGAGCGGTCAGGGCCAGGCCGGCACCGAAGGCGGCGGCCGCCGCAGCGAGGTACGGCCGGCGCGGGTGGCGGATCAGCCCGACCGCCAGCGACCCCGCCACTGAGCCGATGCTGAGCATGGTCGACAACAGGCTGTACGTGCCGCCGCCACCGTGCAACGTATCGCTCGCCAGCACCGGCAGCAGGACCGAGAAGTTGAACGCCAGGAGCCCGACCAGGGCCATCATGGTCAGCGGCAGCCAGAGTTGCTGGCGCCCGCGGGCGTACTGCAGCGCGGCCACCACGCCGGAGGCGGCGGCCGGGCGGCGCCCGGAGCTGATCGGGCGCACGAAGATCAGCGCCACGATCACCGCCAGGTAGGAGACGGCGTTCACGGCGAAGCACGGAGTGGTCCCAGCCGTGACGATCAGCGCGCCCGCCAGCGCCGGCCCGACCACCCGGGCGCCGTTCATGACGACGCCGTTGAGGCTGATGGCGCTGGCCAGGTCGTCCGGCGGGACCAGCGCGCTGACGAAGGCCTGCCGGGCCGGCGAGTCGGCGATCGACACCACGCCGGCGGCGACGTTGATCGCCATGATCGCGGGCACCGACGCGTGGCCGGCCGCCGCCAGCGCCCACAGCAGACCGGCCAGCGCGGCGGACAGCGTCTGGGTGATCAGCAGCAGCCGGCGCAGATCCATCCGGTCGGCGATCGCGCCTCCCCACGGCCCGAACAGCAGCGACGGGATGCCGCCGACCGCCAGGACCAGGCCCAGCGAGCCGGCCGAATGGGTCAGTTGCAGCACGAGCCAGCCGATCGCGGTCTGCTGCAGGAACGTCCCGCTGGCCGAGGCCACCTGCCCCGCGAAGTAGAGCCGGAAGGGCCGCGAGCGCAGCGCCCGGAACGTGCCGCGGTGCGCCGCCACGACCTGCGGACGCGTCGACGATGCGTCGTGCGCCAGGCCGGCCTCCGGGGCCGGCCCGGTCGCGCTCAGTGAGGGCATGGTGATCCCTTTCGGTCGGCGGGCGGTAGGCCCGCGGCAGTCATCTGACGGACGACGGACCGGCGGCGCGCGAGCAGGCTGCGGCCATGGCGACTTTCGATCCCGGGGCGCACACCGTCGTCCCCGCCCGCACGTTCGAGGACCTGAGCCTCGGCGAGGTGTTCAACGCGCCGAGCCGGACCGTGACTGACGCGCACGCCGCGGCGTTCCAGACGGTGTCGGCCGACAACCATCCGATCCACTACGACACCGTCTATGCGCGAGCGCACGGCCACCCCGCGCCGGTGGTGCACGGTCTGCAGGTGCTCGCGTTCACCGCACCGGGGGCGACCCTGTTCCCGCAGTACATCGGGGACGTCTTCGTGGCGTTCTCCGGGCTGATGGCAGAGTTCCATCAGGAGGTCCACGCCGGCGACACGCTGTATCCGAGCCTGACGATCATCGGCCTGGAGCCGGGCGAGGAGACGGGCGTCGTCACCACCCGCGCGACAGTTCACAACCAGCGCGGCGAGCTGGTGCTGTCCGGCGAGCACCGCTATCTCCTGCGGCTCACGAAGTGACGAGGGTGCGCGGGCGGCCGTGACCGCCCGCGCACCACCCTCCGGATCGGCACCCCGCCGGAGACGTCGAGCCCTTCGACTGTGGCGGCCGACAGCGGCGCGTCGCCGGCGATCCTGTGTCCGTGCTCGATACTCGGGCCGGACAGGCAGGGCGGGGTGGCGGTGTCCTTCGCGAACTGCGCCGCAGCCGGTTCCCGCACCGGTTCGGGGTAACTCATGGTCAGCTTCTCTCGCCGGTCGAAACGTCCGCAGCCCATGCTGTCGGCCGCGCCGCCCGGCAGAGTCCGTCAACCGACTGCTGCCGACGTGTGATCACTGACCCCAGCCGGCCGCGGTCACCTCCTGACGGACCACCGACCGCCCGGAAGAGCGATCACAGATCCGCCGTGATCGACGCGCGCAGCCGGCTGATCGCCTCGGCGCGCACGCCGACCGACGCCGGTGAGCCGGTCGGGGCGGCGGCACGCAGCGGCACCTGCCGCGGCAGACGCGCCGCCGCCGCCCGGATCTCGCCGATCAGGAAGGGGCCCCAGGAGCCGCCGACGACGATGTCCTCCGGATCCGCCAGAGCGATCACGGCGGCGATCACCCCGCCGACCGCGGTGGCGATCGTCTCCCGTACGGCGGTGGAGCTTTCCTTCAGACGGGGGACGTCGATGGCGGTCGTGCCGGGTTTGCGCAGTCCGAGTTCGCCGAAGAGATCGATGAACGCGATGGCGCGGCCCTGCGGCCCCACGGTGAGCAGGTGCGAGATCTCCCCGGTCAGCCCGCTGGAGCCGCGCCGGATCCCGCCGTCGTCGACGATGGCCGCGCCGAGCCCCTCCCCCAGGTACAGGTACGCGAAGTCGCGTCGCCCCTGGGCCGCGGCCGCCCAGTTCACGTCGTTGTCGACGATGACCGGCCCGTCGACGTACGCGCAGATGATCGCCACCGGGTCCAGCTCGCCGACCAGGAACGGCGAGTCCGGCAGCTGGACGAGCCGGCCGGTCACCCGGTCGACCGGGTCGGCGGCGCTGACCACCGCCAGGCGGATCGGCTGCGGCGTCAGGTCGCGCACCTCGCTCACCGCCTCCGCGAGCGCGGCGCCGACCCGGCTCGGCTCGGGGTGCCGGGTGGCGGACGCGATGCCGTCGCCGTACACGTCGAGGCATTCCGCGACGATGCCTTCCGGGCCGATGGTGACGGCGAGCGCGCCACCGATCGCCGGCGCGAGCGCGTAGTAGGACCCGACCCGTCCGCGGCCGCGCCCGCCCGGGGTGCGTTCACCGGTGTCGGCCACCAGGCCGCGCTCGGTCAGCCGGCGCACGCTCTCCCCCGCTGTGGGTTTCGAGATGCCGATCTCCGCGGCCAGTTCCGCCCTGGTCAGGCGCCGATGGTCGATCAGCGCGCGAATCACCCGCTCGTCGGTGAGCGCACGGACCAGGTCCTGCGACGGCGCCCGCGCCGAGTCGGGTGACGCCGCACCGGCTGGATCCGGTGACGACGGGACCGCGGGATCGCCCGGGGTCGGGCTGACCGGGGCGGGCTGCGACCGCTCGAAGTTCACGTGCCGATTCTAGTCAGGGCCCTTGCCTTGGAAACGGCCGCGACCCTATCGTCGTACAAGTAAAGGCGTTTGACTTGAAAGGACCGCCATGGAGCTCCCGCACTGGGAAGAGACGCCCGCCGATCTGCGAGCCGCCACCCGCGAGGTCAAGGCCGCGCTCCGGGCCAGGATCGCCGCCTCCGGCCGTACCGTGGAGGAGGTTTTCGCCGTCGTCGAGCAGCGTGTGCAGTCCGCGGTCGACGACATCGTCGCGGCCCGCCGCCGGGGCGAGGCGATCTGGCCGGTGATCGACTATGCCGACATCGCGGCCGGGAAGGTCTCCGCCGAGCAGCGGGCCCTGCTGCGACGCCGTGGCTGCCTGATCGTTCGCGGTCACTTCGAGCGCGAGCAGGCGCTGCAATGGGACGCCGGCATCGTCGACTACGTGGAGAGCAACCGGTTCTTCGAGAACTACCGCGGCCCCGGCGACGACTTCTTCGGCAGCGTCGGCTCCAAACCGGAGATCTACCCGATCTACTGGTCGCCGCCGCAGATGCAGGCCCGGCAGAGCGAACGCATGGCGGCCGTGCAGGCCTTCCTCAACTCGCAGTGGAAGCACGAGTCCGAAGGTGTTCAGTGGTTCGATCCGAACCGGGACTCCCTCTACCCGGACCGGATCCGCCGCCGGCCGGAGGGCGCCGACTCGGCGGGCCTGGGCACGCACCTCGATCCGGGCACCCTCGACCTGTGGATGACCAGGTCGTACCAGCAGGCGTTCCGCCACCTCTTCGACGGCAGCCCCGAGCAGTACGACCCGTGGGACGCCGCTCACCGCACGGCCGGCCCGCAGTACCCGGGATCAACCATGTGCTCGGCGTTCCGCACCTTCCAGGGCTGGACCGCGCTGTCCGACATGGATCACGACCAGGGTGTGCTGCATACCGTGCCTGTCCCGGAGGCGATGGCGTACCTGATGCTGCGCCCGCTGCTGCCCGACGTGCCGGACGACGACATGTGCGGGGTGACCGTGAACCAGGTCTTTCCCGCCGGTCACAAGTGGCACGCCCCGCTGATGGAGGCGCTCTCCGGCATCCCCGACGTCAAGGCCGGCGACTCCGTCTGGTGGCACTGCGACATGATCCACAGCGTGGCGCCGGTCGAGGCGCAGAAGGGCTGGGGAAACGTCATGTACATCCCGGCGGCGCCCTGGTGCCCGCGCAACGAGCGGTACGCGGACTCCGTGCGGAAAGCGTTCCTGTCCGGGGAGAGCCCGAGTGACTTCCCGGCGGAGCACTACGAGCGGGACTGGCCGAATCGGTTCCGCCCCGAGGACCTGAACGACATCGGTCGCCGCGGCCTGGGCCTGGAGTAAGAACGGCCGCCGGCACCGGTCGCACCGGCGGAACCGCTGCACCGCCGACACCGCCGGCACCGGCCGGAACGAATCCCGCGGTCCGCGAAGGAAACAAACCTACGACCGTCCGACCAGCTCACCCACCTCGGTACGGGAGGAAACACCGAGCTTGCGCAGGATGTTGGAAACATGCACCGCGGCCGTCTTCGGCGAGATGTAGAGCCGCCGCGCCAGCTCGGTGTTGGTCAACCCGTCGCTGATCAGCACCGCCACCTCGCGCTCGCGGGGCGTGAGTGCGGCCGGCCCGGTGACCGCCGGCGCCGCGTCGGCCGGAGCCATGCCGAGCCGCGCCCGGATCCGGTCGAGCTCGGCGACCCGCCAGCCGCCCCACTCGCCGAGCAGGGACGCGGCCAGCTCCACCTGCACGGTCGCCTCCGCTCGCCGGTCCGCGGCGAGCAGGCAGCGGGCCGCACCGACCCGCACGGTGCCGCGGATCGCCGGCCAGAGGATGTGCGAGTCGACGATGGACAGGTACGCGGTGAGCGCCGCGGCATGGCGCCCGTGGGCCTCCGCGAGTTGCGCGTCGACGAGTGTCCGGTAGGCGTCCCAGACGTCGTCCTCGTTGAGCAGCTCCGCGGCCAGCGCGTCGAGCCGCGGCCCCGGCAGCCCGATCTCCAGCGCGGCGGAGATCAGGTCATGGGCCTGCTGACCGCTGCGCCACGGCTGGAAGGCCAGCGCCGTGACCAGCTCGTTCAGGGTCTTCTCGGCGCGGGCCAGGTTGCCTTGGCGGCACGCGAGGTGGAACGCGAGGCCGGGAATCACCGTCGGCGGGTTGTCCGGCACGGTCGCCAGGTCCGCGATGATCTCGTCGACCCGGTCCAGCTCGCCGGCCTCCAGGCACAACCCGGCGAGGAACACCCCGTGGTAGTCGGCCCAGCGTCCCCGCCGCCGGTAGCCACGATCCTGCTCGCGCCCCTCCTCCAGGGCGGCGATCGCGGCCTGCAGCTCACCGGCCCGCAGGGCGAGCCGGGCGCGGCCCTGGAAGTACGAGGCCACCGCCAGTGACTCGAACCCGGCCCGCTCCGCGTCGACCCGCATCCGCTCCAGGGTCTCGGCGTATTCGGCCGGCGAGGTGGGTGGCACCCCGTTCACCAGCCGGTTGAGGGCCCGCGCCGCCAGCACCCACTCCTCGGCCGCCTCGGCCTCATCCACCAGGTCGGAGAGAAGTTTCTGCCCTTCGGCGGCGGTGGTGGGGCGCTCGCTGAGGATGCAACCTTTCTCCAGGAGCGCGGCGAGGCGTACCGCAGGCATGTCGATCTCTTGCGCCAGTGCCAGCGCCCGGTCGGCCCAGACCAGCGCGGTGTCGAAGTCGTCGCGCAGGTATCCCGACTGGGCGATCGCGGTCATCGCCCGGGCCTGGCCGGCGCCCGGCGGCAACTGCTCGATGAGGGTCTCGATCTCGTGCGTCAGCGCGCTCATCTCGCCGGTCTCGCGGGATTCCCACGCGCAGCGGACCAGCAGATACAGCGACTCGGCCCGATCGGTCGCGTCGACCGCCAGGTCACGCCAGCGGCGCCCGTACCGCAGGGCGTCGTCGAGCAGCCCCGCGAGCCAGGCCGCCCGGGCGCCGGCGCCGAGCAGGCCGGTGTCGTCGGGCGCCTCCTCCAGACCCATCTCGGCCAGCTGCAACGCCTGGTAGGCGGAGCCGATCGACAGGTAGAGCGCGGCGCCGCTGCGGGCCGCGGCGATCAGGTCGTCGTAGCGCCCGGCGCCGCGCGCGTGGTGCGCCACCATCGCCGGATCGGACGCGCCGCCGTCGAGCAGCACGTCGAGCGCCGCCTCGTGCAGACGGCGGCGCTGCCGGCCGAGCATCTGCGCGGCGATCGCCTCGCGCACCAGCGCGTGCCGGAAGGCGAACTCGTCGTCACCGGACTCGACCAGCACCCCGCGCGTGACCAGGTCGCGCAGCACCGCGATCAGCTCGTCCTCGCCGGCGCCGGTCACCTCGGCGAGCAGGTCGAACGGGATGCGGTGCCCGAGCACCGTGGCCGCCTCCACGATCCGGTGGCTGACCGGGTCGAGGTCGTCGACCTGGCGGCGCAGCACGTCGGCGAGGCTCCACGGCAGCGGCTGATCGACCAGTTCCTCCAGATCGAAACCGGGCAGCGCGCGCAGCAACTCCTCGAGGAAGAACGGATTGCCGCCGGTGCGATGGTGCAGGGCGGTCGCGGCCCGCAACGGAGCCGGGGTCCCGGTCGCGGCCGCGAGCAGGGCCGCGGTCTGCGCCGGGGACAGACGATTCAGCCGTACGTGCGTGACCGCGTGCCGCCGTTCGAGCTGCGCCAGCAGCCCGGCGACGGGCCGGCGCCGGGTGACCTCGTCCGGCCGGTACGTCCCGATCAGCAGGCGTGGACCGTGCTGATCGGCGATGCGTTCGAACAGGGCGGCGCTCTCCGAGTCGGCCCAGTGCAGGTCCTCGAAGACAATGACCGCCGGCGCCTCGCCGATCAGTTCGTTCACGATGGTCAGGCCGGTGTGCAGCCGTTCGACCGGGCTGCGCCGGGGATCCGCCAGGGCGGCCAGCTGTTGCTCGTCGACGCCGGGACGGTTGTCGATGGCGTCCAGGAGCACCTCGTACGGCCGGGACAGCGACCCCGGCTCAGCCTGACCGACCAGCACCACCGTGCCGGCGGAAAGTTTCGCCACCAGCTCGTGCACCAGCCGGGTCTTGCCGATGCCGGGCTCCCCCGCGATGATCGCCACCGCCGGTTCCCGCGAGGCGGCGAGCCGCGCCAGCCGGCGCAACTCGCCGTCCCGCCCGATCATCACCGGACTGGCACTGCCGCGGACGGTTCGCACGTCGCCAGGGTACCGGTGGGCTGTCCGCGCACCGCCTCCCCTTTCCGTCCGCGGCGGGCCTGCCGGGCACGCCGGGCGCCGGCCAGCAGCCGCTCCCGCTGCGCCTCCGCGATCAGCTCCTGGTGGCGTTCATGGGCCAGGGTCAGCATCATGTCGGGGTGCATCAGCATCTCTTGTCTCCTCGTCGCTCGGTGATGTATCCATCCTCGATCGGCCGGGCGCGGGTCACATCGGACGCTGTTGCTTATCTTCGCTGCTCAGACCATGCCTAGATACGCCGTGGAAGGTCCTAGGCATACCTAGACGGCGACACTTTCCCGCACCGCGCGGGTACGCATCAGGGCCCAGATCACCAGGGTGGCGGCCATCGCGGTCAGGACCAGGCCGGCGATCGTGACCGCCTGCTCGAACTGCGCCGACTGGTGCGCGGTCCAGGACGGTGACGCGATGGCGCCGGTGAACGTCGCCGCCAGGATGGTGCCGGTCACCGCGATCCCGGCGCCGGAGGTGACTTCCGACGACGTGTCGACCAGCGCGGCGCCGATGGTGGTGCGGTTGCCCGGAAGGCCGCGCAACACGTTCACGGCGGCGACAGCACCGACCACGCGCATCCCGGCAGCGACGAGCACCAGCGCGAGTGCGACCCACACGTAACCGAAGCGGCTCAGTGTGCCGTAGACGGCGAGGCCGGTGACGACCGCTGCCGCGCTGAGCCAGGCGGCTCGGTCGAGGCCGGCCCGCCGCACGAACGGACTCACGAACGCGCCACCGGCGATCAGCACGACGACCTGCGGCAACAGTCCGACGGCGGCGCGGGCCGGCGACCAGCCCCAGTCGAGCTGCAGCTGCAAGGTCACCAGGTAGCCGAGACCGGAGATGGCCAGGCCCGCGGCGGCCTTGTACGCCAGGCCGGCGGCGACGAGGGGACGGGCGACCAGTCGCAGGTCGAGCAGCGGGTACTCGGCGATGCGTTGCCGCATGACGAAGAAAATCGCCGCCGCCACCGCCGCCGCGGCGGTTGTCCACGGCAGCCAGGAGCGGATGCCCTCGTTCAGGAACAGTGTCGGGGCGATCAGTGCGAGCACGATCGCCGCGGTTCCGAGGACAGCACCGAGCACGTCGACGGGGTCACGGTGCAGGCCGTCCGCGGCGTCCTCCTCGATGCCGGACCGGATGCAGATGATCGCCAGCACGGCGACGGGAACATTCACCAGCAGCAGGACCTGCCACGGCGCGATCGCCAGGACCAGCCCGCCCGTCGTCGGGCCGACCGCCAGCCCGACGAGGCCGATCGTCGAGATGAACGTCATCGCCCGCACCCGCAGGCCGTCGTCGTCGAAGAGCCGGAAGGCGAGGGCCGCCGAGCCCGGTGTGGTCATCGCGGCGGCGACGCCCATCAACGCGCGGACGGCGATGAGTTGCCCGGCGGTGGTGACGAAGGCGGTCGCCAGGCCGGCCAGGGCCAGTAGCGTCAGCCCGGCCAGCATGATCCGGCGGCGGCCGTAGCGGTCGGCGATCGCGCCGAAGACCAGCATCAGGCCGCCGAAGACGACCGAGTAGGCCCCGGTCACCCACTGCAGGGCGACGGTCGAGGCGTGCAGGTCGCGGCCGATGGTGGGCAGCGCGACGTTGAGGATCGAGTTGTCGAGCATCTCGAAGAGGAAGACAGCCGAGAGTCCGGCCAGGGCCACCCAGGCGGCCCGCAAAGACGTGGCGCTCATCGGCGCTCCTTGCACGAGGTCAGCAGAAACGAACACCGTTCTACTCCCGTACGACGTTCGCAGCAATACGAACGGCGTTCGCTATGAACTAGAACACTGTTCGCCAGATCGGCTAAGCTGCTCGCATGTCACCGACTCCGCAGGAGCGGCGTGCCGCCCGCCACCAGGCCGGCCCGGACAAGCCCGCGGTCCGGCGCGGCCCGTCCGGCGGCCGCAAGAAGCCGATCACCGTCGACGCGATCGTCAGCACCGCGTTCGCGATCATCGAGGCGGAGGGGTACGAAGCGCTGACCATGCGGCGCCTCGCCGTGGCGCTGGAGACCGGCCCGTCGTCGCTCTACGCGCACGTGGTCAACAAGGAAGATCTGGACGAGCTGCTCATCGGCCGCCTCTGCGCGGAGATCGAGCTGCCCGAGCCCGACCCGTCGCGGTGGCGTGAGCAGCTCGTGGGCGTCTGCACCCGGCTGCGCGATCAGTATCTGCGCTATCCGGGCATCTCCCGGGCCGCGCTCGCCGCTGCCCCGTCGAACCTCGACACGCTGCGGGTCAGCGAGGGCCTCCTTGCCATCGTGCTCGCCGGCGGCGTCGAGCCGCAGGTCGCGGCGTGGGCGGTGGACTCGCTGACGCTGTACGTCAACGCACACACCCTCGAGGTGTCGGTGGCCAACAGCCGGCTCCGCCGCGCCGATGACGGCTGGGTGGTCAGCCGCGACGACATGCTCCGCCGCTTCGCCGCACTGCCAGAAACCTTTCCCCACACCAGGCGGTACGCGGCACAGCTCACCGCCGGCACGACCGCCGACCGCTTCCACTTCACGATCAACCTGATGATCGACGGTCTGCCCCGCACCGGCCAGGCGACGTGACCGCGCCCGAAGCACCGTTCACCGGGGCATCCGTTCCCGGGTGATCCCGTGTGTTCGGCCGCAGGATTCACGGGCCGCCGGAACGCCCGGACTGTCCTGGATCCGTCAGCGGATCCGCCCGGAACGCCGACTTCGCCCCTCCCGGCCACGGAGTACGAGGGCGACGACCGCGCGGCGCGGGACCTGTTCCGGATCCTCGTCAATCTGGAGCGTTCCCGCTGCTGCGCCGAGCAGGCGGCGGAATTCTCCGCCGCGGACGCGCGCCGCTACCGGAGCGAGCTGCCGAATGACAGAAGCAGCTCGCCCCCTTCGCATAACGGCCGGCGCCGGTCCGTCACCGGGCCCATGGCTCCCCCGCTTCCGCGTAGCGACAGAGCCAGGCCGTCGCCGCGCGGGCCGTCGCCGCGCGGGCCGTCGCCGCGCGGGCCGTCGCCCGCTTCCGCGTAGCGACAGACCCACGCCGTCACGGAGCTGACCCGCAGGAGCAGCTCGCTCCTGATCGATCAGCGGCTAGCGGGCGCCGTATCTCCGGTTCGTCAGGCCGTTGAGCAGGGCGGCGAAGACAAGT
>NZ_BOMH01000087.1 GCF_016862095.1 Actinoplanes cyaneus | reverse complement strand
GCCGAGCTGGGCGGGTGCGGCTATACCGCGCACGGTCTGATCACCGAGCAGCACCGCACGATGCGACAGCGCCGCCCGACGCGCCGCGGCGGCACCCACCGCCATCAGATCGGCGGTCTCCAGCGCGGCGACCCGCAGACTCTGGGCCTCCAGCGCGGTCTCACTGGCACCGGACAGAACCACCGGGACCACTGGCAGCGCCGCCGGGGCTACTCCGATGTCAGCGGCGGGCGGCTCCTCGATGATCACGTGCGCGTTGGTGCCGGAGACCCCGAAGGACGAGATACCGGCTCGGCGCGGCTTCTCCCCGGCCGGCCACGGCTGCGCGGTGGTGAGCAGCGAGATGTCGCCGGCCGACCAGTCCACGTGCGGCGACGGGGCGTCCACGTGCAGGGTGGCCGGCAGGACGGCGTGCTGCAGGGCGAGGATGACCTTGGCGATGCCCGCGATGCCCGCGGCCGCCTGGGTGTGCCCGATGTTGGACTTGACCGAGCCGAGCCACAGCGACGCTGACCGATCCTGACCATAGGTGGCCAGCAGCGCCTGCGCCTCGATCGGATCACCCAGCGCGGTGCCCGTGCCGTGCGCCTCCACCGCGTCGACCTCGGACGGCCGCAGACCGGCGACCGCGAGGGCCTGCCGGATCACCCGCTGCTGCGACGGGCCGTTCGGGGCGGTGAGCCCGTTCGACGCGCCGTCGGAGTTGACGGCGGTACCTCGTACGACGGCAAGGATCTTCCGGCCCGCGGCCTGAGCCGCGGAGAGCCGCTCGACCAGCAGCATCCCCGCGCCCTCGCCCCAGGCGGTGCCGTCGGCGGCCGCGGCGAACGCCTTGACCCGCCCGTCGGCGGCGAGACCGCGCTGGCGGCTGAAGTCCAGGAACGCGTCCGGCGTGGACATCACGGTGACGCCGCCGACCAGCGCCATCTCGCACTCGCCGGTGCGCAGCGCCTGCACCGCGAGGTGCAGCGCGACAAGCGACGACGAGCACGCGGTGTCGACGGTGACCGCCGGCCCCTCGAGACCGAAGGTGTAGGCGACGCGGCCGGAGACGACGCTGCCGGCGGTGCCGGTGCCCAGGTAACCCTCGAGATCGGCCGGGATGCCGTCACGCTGGGTGGCGTAGTCCTGCCCGTTGGAGCCGGCGAAGACACCGATCCGCCGGCCGCGCTGGCCGAGCGGGTTCAGGCCGCCGCGTTCGAAGGCCTCCCATGCGGTCTCCAGCAGGAGTCGTTGCTGTGGGTCCATGGCCAGGGCCTCGCGCGGCGAGATGCCGAACAGGCCGGCGTCGAACCAGCCGGCCTCGTGCAGGAATCCGCCTTCGCGGGCGTACGAGGTGCCGGCGTGGTCGGGGTCGGGATGGTAGAGGTTCTCGACGTCCCAGCCTCGGTCGGCAGGGAAGTCCCCGATGGCGTCGGTGCCGTTGGCGAGCAGGTCCCACAGGGCGTCCGGGGTGTCGGCGCCGCCGGGGAAGCGGAAGCCCATACCCACGATGACGATCGGATCGTCGGTGGCCTCGCCGATCGTGGTGACGGTGGTGGCGGGCAGCGATCCGGCGAGCTGGGCGTGGACGAACGCGGCGAGCCGCTCGACGCTCGGGTGGTCGAAGACGAGGGTGGCCGGCAGGGTCAGGCCGGTCGCCGTCTGCAGGCGGTTGCGCAGCTCGACCGCGGTCAGCGAGTCGAAGCCGAGCTCCTTGAACGCCCGGCCCGGTGCGATCCCGTCGCCGGTGGAGTGCCCGAGGACGGCGGCGACGTGGGTGCGGACGACGTCGGCGACCAGGCGTTCGCGCTCGGGCGCGGGCAGTTCCAGCAGCCGCTGCCCGAACGTGGAGAAAACCGTACCGGTCGTCGCGGGCGGCGTGTGCAGTCCGGTGAACAGGGGCCGTTCGCGGGCGGCGGCGAACAGCGGCACGAACTCGTCCCACCGCACGTCGGCAACGGTGACCGTGACGTCGCCGGCGCCGACGGCCGCGGCCATCGCGGCGATCGCCCGGGCCGGCGGGAGCGGGATCAGGCCCTGCCGGCGCAGCATCGCGGTCTCGTCCCGGTCGGCGACCATGCCGACGCCGGCCCACGGGCCCCAGGCGATCGCCGTGCCGGGCTTGCCGGCCGCGCGGCGGCGCTCGATCAGCCCGTCCAGGGCGGCGTTGGCGGCGGCGTACGCGGCCTGGCCGCGGCTGCCCCAGATACCGGAGATCGAGGAGAACACGACGAACGCGTCCACGTCGCCGACCAGCTCGTCGAGGTGGGCGGCGCCGTGGACCTTGCCGTCGTACACCCGCCGGAAGTGGTGCTCGTCGGCGTCGGCCAGGGTGGCGTCCTCGCCGACGCCGGCCGCGTGCACGACCGCGTCGACCGGGCCGATCGCGGCGAGCAGGGCCTCGACCGCGGCCCGGTCGGCCAGGTCGCAGGCGTGCACCTCGGCGTTGGGCAGGTCGGTCGTCCCGCCGCGGCGGGAGACCAGGACTATGCGGCCGGCGCCGTTGTCCGCGGCCCAGCGGGCGACCTCGCGGCCGAGCCCGCCGGTGCCGCCGGTGATCAGCACGGTGCCGCGGGGCTGCCAGGCCGGTCCGATGGCGGCCGGCGCGGCGACCAGGCGCCGGACCAGGACTCCGGTGGGGCGTACGGCGACCTGGTCCTCCGTGCCGAGCGCCCCGTTGAGCACCGCCGCGAGGCGCCCGGCCGTGCGGTCGTCGATGGTCTCGGGCAGGTGCAGCAGGCCGCCCCAGAGTTCGGGGTGTTCGAGACCGACGACCCGGGCGAAGCCGTCCAGCGCGGCGGTGTCGCCACCGGTGGCGAACCAGACCGGAATCTGCCGTCCGATCAGGGATTTCACCAGGTGCAGAGCCTCGGACAGCGAGGACGGTGAGACCAGGACGCCGTCGGTGGCCCGGTCGAGCGGGACGACCGTGGCGCCCAGGCGGGTGAGCAACTGCTCGTCTCCGGCCCAGGTGCCGGTGAGCGTCGCCGGGGCCGGGCTCTCCACCGGCTGCCAGGTGATCCGGTAACGCCAGCGCTCCCGGCCGCGGGTGCGCCAGCCGGTCAGGGCGGGCAGGATGCCCTCGACGGCGGCCGGTTCGACGCCCAGCTCGGCGGCGAGGGCCGGCAGGTCGGCGCGGTCGACGGCGTCCCAGAACTCGCCGTCGGCCACCGCGGGCGCCGGTGTGAGCCAGAAGTGCTCGCGCTGGAACGCGTAGGTGGGCAGGTCGACGGCCCGGGCCTGCGGGAACAGCGCCGGCCAGTCCAGTTCGACGCCGCGGGTGTGCAGGGTGGCGAGCGCCTGCTTGACGGTCAGCTGCTCGGCGCGGCCGCGGCGCATCAGCGGGACGGCGCCGGGGACCATCGCCGACAGCACGGCATCGGGTCCCAGCTCGACGCAGTGCGCGCCGTCGAGCCGGGCCGCCGCGTCGGCGAATCGGACGGTGGCGCGGATGTGGTTCACCCAGTAGTCCGGGTTCGTCCACTGGCCGGGCTCGACCGGCTGCCCGGTGACGGTCGAGATGACCGGGATCTTCGGTTCGCGGAAGGTGAGGAAGCGCAGCAGCCGGCGGAACTCGGGGAGCATCGGCTCCATCAGCCGCGAGTGGAAGGCGTGCGAGGTCCGCAGCCGCGTCGTCTTCCACGCGCCCTGTTCGACGAGGGCGATCTCCTCCTCGGTGCCGGCCACGACCACCGCGGCCGGTCCGTTGACCGCCGCCAGGTCGACGGACGGGAAGACCGCCCGCACGTCGGCCTCGGACGCCTGGACCGCGAGCATGACGCCGCCGGCGGGCAATTGCTGCATCAGCCGGCCGCGAGCGCCGACCAGGGCGGCGGCGTCGGGCAGGGACAGGACTCCGGCGGCGTACGCGGCGGCGATCTCGCCGATGGAGTGCCCGACGAGCACGTCCGGGCGTACGCCCCAGCTGTCCAGCAGCGCGAGCAGCGCCACCTCGATCGCGAAGACGGCCGGCTGGGCGTACTCGGTGCGGGCGAGCAGCTCGGGGTCGGCCAGGGCGTCGGCGAGCGGGGTGTCCAGCTGGATGTTGAGGTACCAGGCGGCCTCGTCGAAGGCGCGCGCGTAGACAGGTTCGGTCGCGTACAGCGTGCGGCTCATGTCGACGCGCTGAGAGCCCTGGCCGGTGAACAGGAATGCCACCGCACCGGGGCCGGCGGTGCCGGTGAGGGCAAGGTTCCGCAGTCCCTGCTCGGCCGATGCCCGGTCGGTGGCCAGGACCACCGCACGGTGGGTGAAGTGCGTGCGGGTGGTGGCCAGTGAGAAGCCGAGGTCGGGCAGGTCCGCGTCGAGGTGGTCGAGCAGCTTGGTGGCCTGGGCGCGCAAGCCCTCCGGGGTGCGGGCGGAGATCGGCAGCAGGGTGATGCCGGGCTGTGCCGGTGCCGCCGGGATCGGGGCGGCGGCGGGGGCCTGCTCCAGGATCAGGTGGGCGTTCGTGCCGCTCATCCCGAACGAGGACACGGCGGCGCGGCGGGGGCGCCCGGTCTCCGGCCATGTCTGCTCCGCGGTGAGCAGCGACACCGCGCCGGAGTCCCAGTCCACGTGCGGGGACGGCGCGTCGACGTGCAGGGTGCGCGGGAGCACGCCCTCGCGCAGCGCGAAGATCATCTTGATGACGCCGCCGACACCCGCGGCCGCCTGCGCGTGCCCGATGTTGGACTTGAGCGAGCCGAGCCACAGCGGCTGCGAGCGGTCCTGCCCGTACGTGGCCAGCAGCGCCTGCGCCTCGATCGGGTCACCGAGCGTGGTGCCGGTGCCGTGCGCCTCCACGGCGTCCACGTCCGCGGTGTTCAGGCCGGCGTTGGCCAGCGCCTGCCGGATGACCCGCTGCTGGGCGGGGCCGTTCGGGGCGGTGAGCCCGTTGGAGGCGCCGTCCTGGTTGACCGCGGATCCGCGGATGACCGCGAAGATCGTGCGCCCGGCGGCCTGCGCGGTAGAGAGCCGCTCCACGAGCAGCATGCCGACGCCCTCGGCCCACGCGGTGCCGTCGGCCGCTGCCGCGAACGGTTTGCAGCGTCCGTCCGGGGCGAGGCCGCGCTGCCGGGAGAAGGCCAGGAAGGAGGCCGGGCTGGCCATCACGGCGACGCCGCCGGCGAGCGCCATCGTGCACTCGCCCTGGCGCAGCGCCTGCGCGGCCAGGTGCAGCGCGACCAGCGACGACGAGCAGGCGGTGTCGACGGTCAGCGCGGGTCCTTGCAGGCCGAGTGCATAGGACACCCGGCCGGAGGCGACGCTGGCGGCGTTGCCGGTGAGCAGGTATCCCTCGAGGCCGTCGGTGGCGTCCTGCAGGCGCGGGCCGTACTCCTGGTTCTCGGCGCCGACGAAGACACCCACCCGCTGTTCCCGCAGCGTCGAGGGGACGATGCCGGCCCGTTCGAGGGCCTCCCACGAGGTCTCCAGCACGAGCCGCTGCTGGGCGTCCATGGCGAGCGCCTCGCGCGGGTTGATGCCGAAGAAGTCCGCGTCGAAGCGGCCGGCGTCGTAGAGGAAGCCGCCCTCGCGGGTGTAGCTGGTGCCGGGCTGATCCGGGTCGGTCGAGTAGAGCGTGTCGAGGTTCCAGCCGCGGTCGGCCGGGAACTCACCGATGGCGTCGGTGCCGTCGGCGACCAGGCGCCACAGGCCCTCGGGGGTGTCGGCGCCGCCAGGGAACCGGCAAGCCATGCCGACGATCGCGATCGGCTCGTCGAACTGGCCCGGTGTGAACGCGGCGGCCGGTTCGGGGGCCAGGCCGAGCAGTTCGGCGTGCAGGTGGCGGGCGAGGGCGGCCGGCGTCGGGTAGTCGAAGGCCAGGGTGACCGGCAGGGCCAGACCGGTCGCCGCGGTCAGGCGGCTGTGCAGTTCGACAGCGGTCAGCGAGTCGAAGCCGGCCTCGAAGAAGGTGTCCTGGGCGGCGACCGGTTCGCCGGCCGGGCGGCGCAGGGCGGCCGCCGCGAGCCCGGTGACCAATTCGGTGAGGAACCGGTGCGCTTCCGGCGTCCGCATGCCGGCCAGGCGTTCCCGCAGGCCGGTTCCGGCCGTCCCGGATTCCTCGGACGAACTCATCATCACGCGTCCACCATTCGGCGAAAGAACAGCAATAGCCCAAACTATTTCGGCAGGCTAGGGCCGTTCCGGTGCGCGCCAATCCCCTAAGGGACCCCTAGCAATTCGTCGAGCATTCCGGGGGTGGCGGCGCTCGCCAGGGCAAGGCCGTCGGCGACCGCGACGTCACGGATCTTGTAGCCGCCCCGGCCGGCGCCGACCATGGCGACGAACGTGGCGATGCCGGCGCGCCGCTGGAAGACCGACTGGTCGATGCTCCAGCCGAGGATGCCCGCCCGGTCGAGCAACACGGTGCGGCGGTTGTAGGTTCCGTACCGGGTGACCAGGTAGTTTCCGTGCAGCCCGGACCCCAGGTTCCGGTACGCGTCGACCGCCCCGGCGATGGCCAGCGGCACCAGGACGGCGGCCGAGATCCAGGCGATGTGCAGCAGCACGTCGGTGAGCAGCGCGCCGAGCAGCACGAGCGGCGCTTCGAGCAGCAGCACGCCACCGAGGCCCCAGGACAGCCGCCGGCGCAGGGCTGCCCGGGGTGCCCCGGTGAGCTTCAGGCCGTACAGCAGATCGGGTTCCTCTTGCAAGATGCCCGCGGTGACCCTGAAGGCCTCGGATCTCGGCGCCGGTGGCAGCAGCGCGCTGCGGTTCGAGGTGGATCTGTCCTCGGACGTGCCGAGTCCGATGGCGATCGCGTTGAGCCGGGCGCCGCGGGCCCATCGCAGCGGGTGCGGCTCGCTGATCTGCACTCCGCGCAGCCGCGCCCGGTCGAGCCAGACCGACCGGGTGCTGAACAGACCGCGGCGCACGTCGATCGCGTCGCCGGTCACCTCCAGGCGGTACCCCCACCAGCCCTCGACGAAGGTGCTCAGTGAGGTGAGCGCGCCGAGCCCGAGAACGATCAGCACGGGCAGCACGATCGCCGCCCACAGCGGCATCCCGGTCAGGCCGGACCAGATGTCCCGCAGGAATCCCACGTCGGCCGGGTTGATCCGGAGTGAGTCGAGGAGCCGGAAGAAGCCGCCCACGACCACGCCGACGCCGGCCACGCCCCAGACGCTGAGCGGGGCGTAGCGCAGCCAGCGCCACGTCAGCACGGCCAGCGCGGTGTCGGGCGCCGCGTCGCCGGGATCGAGCAGGCGCCGCAACGACTCGGCCCGCGCGACGCCGACGCCGTCGAGGACGACCTCGCGGCGGCCGGCCCCGGCCTGCACGCCCGGGTTGATCCGGACGACGCGCAGGCCGAGCAGCTGGTGGATCGGGGTGGCGGTGACGTCGACACTGCGGATCCGGTCGCGCGGCACCGTGCGGTGGCGGCGCAGCAGCAGGCCGGAGCGCAGCTCGACACGGTCGCCGTCGAGCCGGAACCGGGTGGTGGCCAGCCGGACGGCGAACACGGCGGCGATGACGACGAAGGTGAGGACGATCGCGCCCAGCGTGATGACGGCGGCCAGGTTCAGGTCACCGCCGGTGAGCAGCAGCGTGAGCAGGGTGGAGCCCAGCGGCGGGAGCAGCCAGGTGAGGCTGACCGCGACCATCCGCGGCTCGAGGCGCTCCCAGGTCACTGGCCGTCCCCGGGAATGGCCTGGGCGCGGGTCGCGAGAGTCTGCGCGAGCTCGGCGGCCAGCGAGCGGTCGAGGCCCTGGATGTGGACCGGCCCGGCCGCGGACGCGGTGGTCACGACGAGGCCGGCCAGCCCGAACAGGCGCTGGATCGGCCCGCTGGCTGTGTCGACGGTCTGGATGCGTGCCATCGGCGTGATCCGCCGGCGCTGCCACCACCAGCCCGACAGTGCGTACACGGCGTCGTCGGTGACCTCCCAGCGGTGCACGCGGTAGCGCCACCACGGCATCACCACGACGTACGCGACAGCCAGCGCGCCGGTGATCGCCAGGCTCAGCCCCAGCCAGGTGCGTGCCGGCGCGATCAGCGCGGTCAGCAGCGCCAAAACGGCGACCGGGGGTGTCGCCACCACCAGGGCCTGCACGATCCACCAGCGCACCGCACGGCGGTCGAGCCGGTTCCGGGGGGCTTTCACGCCAGCGAGCATAAGGGCTTCCCATGAACTGGGGTATCCGAGTCTTCTAGGGGTTGTCGCCATTTCGGGAGCCCGGTAGCAATTCCCCGAGCCGGTTGCTCGAATTCGCGAGAGGCGAACCGTCGGTGAATGCTTCGGAAACAATGCGAATCGCGTGCTGGCAGCCCGAATGGGTCGCCGGCCTTTCGCACCACGACGAATTCCTGGGACAGCTGGAACAGCTCGCGGCGGCCGCGGCGGGAGGCGGCGCGAGCCTGCTCGTGACGCCGGAGATGTCGGCGACCGGGTATCACCTGACCCGGGGCCAGATGGCGCAGCTGGCCGAGCCCGCCGACGGCCCGCTGACCGCGGCGGTCGCGCGGATCGCGGCCCGGCACCGGCTGGCGATCGTCTACGGCTGGCCGGAACGTGACGAGAAGTCCGTCTACAACAGCGTCCAGCTGGTCGGCGCGGACGGCGCGGTCGCGGCCCGGTACCGCAAGACGCATCTGTACGGCGAGTTCGACCGCTCGTCGTTCGCGCCTGGTGACGACCTGCTGGTGCAGGCGAAGGTCGGTCCTTTCACGGTCGGCCTGATCGTCTGTTACGACGTCGAGTTTCCCGAGACCGTGCGGGCTCACGCGCTGGCCGGCACCGATCTGCTCGTGGTGCCGACCGCCCTGGTCCGGCCGTGGGAGTTCGTGGCCCGCACGATCGTGCCGGCGCGGGCGTTCGAGAGTCAGCTGTTCCTGGCCTACGTCAACTGGCACAGCCCCAGCGCCGACGGGTACTGCGGGCTGAGCACGGTGGCCGGGCCGGACGGCCGGTCCTGGTCCCGGCCGAGCGGCCCACTGCTGGTCGCCGACCTCGACCGGGACGCGCTCGCCGCCGCCCGGCGGGCCACCCCCTACCTGGCCGACCGCCGTCCCGAGCTCTACGGCGGTGTTCGGTGACCACCCTGTACGACGCACCGCCGGTCACCATGCTCGGGCCGGACTTCCCGTTCGGCTACGACCGCTGGCTCACCCACCCCGCCGGGCTGGGGCAGGTGCCGCCGGACATGCACGGCACCCCGGTGGCGGTGGTCGGTGGCGGGATCTCCGGGCTGGTCGCCGCGTACGAGCTGATGCGCCTGGGCCTGCGGCCGGTGGTGTTCGAGGCCGAGCAGCTCGGCGGGCGGATGCGCACGGCCCGTTTCCCCGGTCATCCGGACACCGTGGCCGAACTGGGCGCGATGCGGTTCCCCGCGTCGTCGGCCGCGCTGCTGCACTACGTCGAGCTGCTCGGGCTGCGGACGCGGCCGTTCCCCAATCCGCTGGCGCGGGCGACGCCGCACACCGTGGTGGACGTCAACGGGTCGCGTCATTTCACGCGTACCGGTGACGATCTTCCCTCGGTCTACCACGAGGTCAGCGAGGCCTGGCAGAAGACCCTGGAGGAGAGCGCGGACCTGGCCGCGATGGACGCCGCGATCCGGCACCGGGACGTCGCAACCATCAAGGCGCTGTGGAACCGGCTGGTCCCGATCCTCGACGACCAGTCGTTCTACGGGTTCCTGGCGTCGTCGCCGTCGTTCGCCTCGTTCCGGCACCGGGAGTTGTTCGGGCAGGTCGGCTTCGGGTCCGGCGGCTGGGACACCGATTTCCCGAACTCGGTGCTGGAGATCCTGCGGGTCGTCTACACCGGGGCGGACGCCGATCACCATGCGCTGGCCGGTGGCGCCCAGCGGCTGCCGCTGGGGCTGTGGGAGCACTCCCCCGCCGCGATGGCGCACTGGCCGCGTGGCACGTCGCTGGCCACGCTGCACCCGGACGGCCCGCGCCCGGCGGTCACCCGGTTGTCACGGGCCCGCGGCTGGATCCGGGTGGAGACAGCCGGCGAGGCCGGTGAGTTCACCGCCGCGGTGCTGACGCCGCAGGTGCGGTTGCTGACCTCCCGGATCGACACCGACGAGAGCCTGTTCCCGACCGAGGTGTGGACGGCGATCGAGCGTACCCACTACATGGGCGGATCGAAGCTGTTCGCCCTGGTCGACCGGCCGTTCTGGCACGACCTCGACGCGGCGACCGGTCGCCCGGCGATGGGCATGACGCTGACCGACCGTACGCCGCGCGGCGTTTATCTGTTCGACGACGGCCCGTCGCGCCCGGGCGTGATGTGCCTGTCGTACACGTGGAACGACGACTCGTTGAAGGTGTCGACATTACCGCCGGCCGAGCGTCTGGAGGTGATGTTGCGTCACCTGCGCCGCATCTATCCCGGCGTGGACATCGCCGGCCGCATCATCGCCGCCCCGATCGCCGTGACGTGGGAGAACGAGCCGCACTTCCTGGGCGCGTTCAAGGCGAACCTGCCGGGGCACTACCGCTACCAGCGCCGGTTGTTCACCCACTTCATGCAGGACGATCTTCCCCGTGGCCGGCGGGGCGTGTTCCTGGCCGGCGACGACGTCTCGTGGACCGGCGGGTTCGCCGAGGGAGCGGTCACGACCGCGCTCAATGCGGTCTGGGGGGTGTTGCACCACCTGGGTGGGCGTACGCATCCTGACAACCCCGGCCCGGGTGACGCCTTCGCCGAGCTGGCGCCGATCGACCTGCCGTATTAGCGACCACGCTCAGCGTTTCGCACCGTGGAGGGGGGTGCCGCATGGTGGCCAGGCGCTGCCGCACCCGCTGCCCGGCGGCCCGCAGGAGGGGCGATGGGTCGGTGACCGAGGTGCGATCTTGGTGAACCCCGCCCCGTACCGCTCCTCTGCACTTACTTTGGTGAGGCCTGTCGTGACGGGGTCTCCGGCGCGACCAGCGTCGGTCAACAGTCAGAGGGCCAGGAGGCGGAATGCATGGGGAGATCGTTGATGCCATCGACATCCATCTGGCTGAGGTGCACAGACTGCGACGGCGACTCACCGATGCCCGCACGATCGAACCAGGCGAACGCCTGGATGTCGCTCTGGAGATCGCCCGAAACACAGAACGGCTCGTGGACCTGATCTACACCAGCCACTCCCGCTCTCCCCGATCATCACGCCGCCACGTCTCCCGGCTCAGCGGCGGGGCTTGACCAGAGCGCGCCGCAGGTCACACATCTCGACGTCGAAGTTGTCGGCGGTCGTGCGCAGCCGGGAGAACATCGCGTCCGGGCCGGCGATCCAGAGCTTGCCGACGCCGTGCTCACGCAACGCGGCAACGGTCTCCGGCCAGCGGATCGGCTGAACGAAGCCGTTGAGCAGACTCTCCCGCAGCGCCGGCACGTCGGTGATCAGCGAGCCGTCGAGGTACGACACGATCGGCAGCCGGGGCGCCGCGATCGGGTACCGCTCGTACACCGTCGCCATCGCCGCGCGGACGTCGGTGAAGAGCGACGAGTGCGCGGGCGGGCTCATCGTGTAGAGCGAGTACCCGCCGGCCTCGCCGATCGCGGCCTTGAACGGATCCAGCTCGGCGGCGCGCAGCGACACCATGTGGAAGTCCGCGTCGAGCCGGCCGGAGATGTCGTGCCAGCTCAGCGAGCCCAGCAGGGTGGGCAGCAGGTCCGGCGGGATCCGGGTGAACGAGTGGGTGACGACGTCCTGATGCGCCGTCGCGAAGTGGGCCCGCTCGGTCCGGGCGATCTCGTCGACCAGGCGCACGGTGTCCGGGAACGACAACGCGCCGGTGTAGGCCAGCACCGACCGTTCGCCGAAGCTGGGGCCCACGCAGAACGACGGCGCGGCGCCCAGGTGCTCGGTGGCCCACTCGGCAAGCGCCAGACACGCCACGAACACCGCCACCTGCACCGGCTCGGCGTAGTCGTCGTCGGCCGGGGCGTCGGCGAGCGCGTCGGCCAGGTGGTATCCCAGGGTTTCGTTCGCCTCGGCGAGACGGCGCCGGGCGTACGGGTGGATCATCAGGAAGGTTCCCAGGTCCCGCCGCCGGATCGGTGACAGGGCAGGGAAGACGATCGCCGAGCTCACGCGGTCACCGCGAGTTTCTCCAGGGCCTTGCGGTCGGGTTTGCCGTTGCGGTTGAGCGGCAGGCGCTCCAGCACGACGACACGGTTGGGCTGCTCGTACGCGGGCAGGACCGCACAGATCCGTTCGCGCCAGTGGGCCGCATCGGCGCCGCTCTCGTCCTCCACGAAGAAGACCAGCGAGCTGCCGCGCCGATCGTCCGGCACCGCGATGACCTTGGTGGAGCAGGCGGCCTGGCCGGCGACACGTGCCTCGATCAGCTCCGGATAGAGCGTGTAGCCGTTGCGGTGCACCGCGAGCTTGCGGCCGATGACGAACAGGTTGCCGTCCTTGTCCAGCTTGCCGAAGTCACCGGTGCGCCGCCAGCCGCGGGCGGCCGGAACGATCTCACCGTCGGCGTCGAGGTAACCTTCCATGAGGTCCGGCGAGTCGACCTCGATCTCGCCGATCTCGTCCGCGCTGAGCACCACGCCTTCGTCATCGACGATGCGCACGCCCATACCCCGTACCGGCCGGCCGGTCGCCACCGGGTTGTCCTCGGTGGCGAACGCGACGTTGCCCAGCTCGGTGCTGCCGTAGCTGTCCAGCAGGGGTTTGCCGCACATCCCGACGTACCTGTCGACCAGGGCGGCATCCAGCGGCGCGGCGCCGCTGCAGAACAACCGGACGGTGCGGAGATCGGCCATCGGGTCCGGCCGCCGATTGACGATGTTGACGATGCTGCGGTACGTCGAGGGAGTGGCGTCCAGCACTGTCGCGCCCGTCTGCGCGGCCATGCGCAGCGCCCGGTCGGCCCGCCGGTACGGGGCGATGACCAGCGAGCACCGCACCAGCCACGCGATCATGACCATGGACAGGCCGTACTGGTGGGAGAACGGCAGCAGAGGCAGCAGCACGTCGTCGGGGCGATGGCCGATCTGCTCGGCGTTGCGCTCGAGGTTCTCCAGGAAGCGGGCGCCGGTCTTGACCACGCCCTTGGGCACGCCGGTGGAACCGGACGACCACATGATCAGTCCGTCCGGCCGTGCGCGCCAGGTGTCCAGGTCCAGCGGTCCGCGCAGATCCGGGGCGGGCCGGGCGGCGGCCGCGGCCAGCAGCTCGTACAGGTAGACGATCTCGCCGTCACGGGGCGGCACGGAGTCGTCGTCGACGATGCTCAGCGCGGCTCGGGTCAGTTGCTGGATGCGGGTGGTCTCATCGGCTTTGTCCTGGTGGTCGACCAGGACGATGGACGCGCCGGCGTGGGCCAGGCCGAGGAACACGGTGACCCAGGCGGCCGAGTTGTCCGCTTTGAACAGCACCCGGCTGCCGGGCCGGACACCGCGGGCGGCCAGGACCGCGGCGACCCGGGCGGCCGAGCACTCGAGGTCCACGAGGGTCTGTGCGGAGTCGGGCGCGAAGACAGTGGCGGTCATCTGCCGTCCTTAGGACGAGTCAGGTCAGGGGGAACTTCAGCTGACCCGAGGCGATCGGGTTGACGTAGTCGGCGCTGGTCATCCCGGCCTTCCTCATGGCCAGGCCGGTCAGGCCCTCGAAGATGGCCCGGCGCGCGTTCATGGTGGTGGTGTAACCCGGGTCCAGGTGCGGGGCGACCTCGACGACGTCGATGCCGATGACGTTGGTCTCCGCGCAGATACGCCGGAACGCCGGGAACAACTCCCGTGGGGTGAGACCGCCCGGCTCGGGGGTGCCGGTGCCGGGGGCGTACGCCGGATCGAGCACGTCGATGTCGAGGGAGAGGTAGACGAACTCGGGGCCGTCGAGGATCTCCTCGATGACCTGGTCGAGGACGGCCGTGAAGCCGCGGCGCTCGATCTCGACCATGAAGTGGGTGCGCAGCCCCTGGCGGCGCATCCAGTTGAACAGCTGGTCGTCGGGGCCGGTCGGGGTGCGCAGGCCGACCTGGACGAAGTTCTTGCCGGGGATCCGGCTCTCCTCGATGAGCCGCCAGATCGGGGTGCCGTGGGTGATCCGGTGGCCGAAGATGTGCTCGTGGCAGTCGGGGTGGGCGTCGAAGTGGACGACGCCGACCTTGTCCGGGCCGTACATCTCGGCCAGGGCGCCGACACTGGCGATCATCAGCGAGTGGTCGCCGCCGAGGATGACCGGGATCGCGCCGGCGCCGGCGACCTCGCGGACGGTCGAGGCGATCGAGGGCAGCGACTTCTCGACGCTGAAGATGTCGATCGGGGCGTCGCCGTAGTCGACCACCTTGAGGCTGGTGAACGGGCTCACCCGGGTGCTCGCGCTGACCATCAGCTCCGGAGTGTTGAACAGGTAGCGCTCGTCGGAGCGCATGGCCCGGGGTCCGTAGGCGGCGCCGCGATGCCCGGAGGAGGAGTCCAGTGGGACGCCGAAGACCGCCACGTCCACCCCGCCGGCGCGCAGGTCCTCCGGTTCCAGGCAGATCGGCGTGCCCATGAAGGTGGGGATTCCGGTGTAGGCGGCCTGCAGGAAGGTGCGGCGCAGGTCGATCGGGCCGGGCTCGCGCGACGGCGCCTGCGACCTGTCGATCGGGATGCGCCAGGGTTCGTCCGCGCCGTTCTCCGTCACGTCCTCTTCCTCACCGTTCAGTCGCTTGACGTTCATTGTTCCGAAGCCAGGGGCACGCTACGCAGCCATCGATTAAGGGCCTACCCCAGCGCTCCCCCTACCCCACCCGAGCGCCTCATATCCGACCAGACTTATAGGCGATTCGAGGCGGGCGCCACATGCCCTGTTTCAGGTCACGTACACATTTACGTAGCCGAGTGGAAAACTGTGATTAAGAGAGAGATCCTCACGAACGGAAACACACGCAACAGAAGTGAAGAAATACTCACTCAAACAAAAAACGCGCTGGCCAGAGTGCATGCGCGCTCACCAGCGACCGCACCTTTATCCTGATGTGTACGATTTATGCAGTGCACCTTATGCCCGGACTGCCGGGTATGCGTTGGCCGGGAGCGCACCCACTTCGTTGCCCTCGTCCTCGGACGAGTGACATACTGCTGCCGTCGATCACGGCGCGCCACGGCATTCCGTAGCCGCAATTCTTCAAACGTCGGAAGCACAATGCTGTGCCCGCATGATGCTTTTCACCCTAACCGGTTCAGCGAACTATAGTGCCCGGGAAAACGGGCAGTGACTTCGGGGAGAAGCCACGCATGGTGTTTGTCGAACGGCACGATCAACTTGCCGGTTTTGCGACCGCGCTGGCGGCCTGCGAGGAGGGCCACGGCCGGCTGCTGGCCGTCACCGGCCCGATGGCCAGTGGCAAGACGTCCCTGCTGGGCGAGTTCGTCCAGCGCGCCGCGGCGGCGGGCTTCGTCACCATGCAAGCCACCGGCGCTCGCGCCGAGCGAGCGCTTCCGCTGAGTGTCATCAACCAGCTGTGCCACGAACTGCCGGTTCCCGAATCGGATCGAACTCTGTTGATCCGCGAGGCGCACCGCATCGCGGTCCGTCATTCCCGTGGCACCCTGGTGCCCGGCCAGAGCCTGCCGACCATGCTGCACAACGTGTGCTCGGCGCTGCAGGCCACCAGCCGGCACCTGCCCGTGCTGATCACCGTCGACGACCTGCACCACGTCGACCCGCTGTCGCTGCACTGCCTGGTCTATCTGGCCCGGCGCATCCGCAGCTCCCGGATCCTGCTGGTGATCTCCACCGGTGAGCTGGTCGAGCCGACCGAGACGCACCTGCACGCCGAGCTGCTGGAGCTGGCGGCCGACCACCAGGTCGTGCTGCCCGCGCTGACCCGGGCCGGGATCGGCGAGCTGCTGACCCAGGCGTTGGGCACCACGCCGACCGCCGCCCTGGTGGACGCGTGCGCCGGTGCCTCCGGCGGGAACCCGCTGCTGGCCCGGACGCTGATCGCCGACCTGAAGGTGCTGGAGACGCTCGACCAGGCCGGGCAGATCTCCCCCGGCCGCTCGTACCTCTCGGCCATCCGCCGCTACGTCGAGCGTTGTGAACCGCGGATCCGCCAGGTGCTGGCCGCGGCCGCGGTCCTCGACGACTACCCGCACGCCGCCGCGCTGGCGCTGGCACGACTGGCCGAGGTCGACACCGCGGCCGCTGAACGCGCCCTGCGCGGCCTCGAGCGCGCCGGCCTGCTCACCGGCGGGCGCCTGCC
>NZ_BOMH01000086.1 GCF_016862095.1 Actinoplanes cyaneus | reverse complement strand
GGGCGCCTGCCGCACCCGGTGGCCCGCCAGGCGGTGCTCGACCAACTGCCCCCGGAGACGCTGACCGGCCTGCACCTGCGCGCCGCACTGCTGCTGCACGAGGAGGGAGCGGCACCCCTGCCGATCGCCCACCACCTGCTCGCCGCCGGGCAGGCCCCGGACTGGTCCGGCCCGGTGCTGGTCGAGGCGGCCGACAGCCTGCTCACCGGCGGTCAGGTCGACCGCGGCCTGGCCGTGCTGCGCCTGGCCCACGACGGCGCCACCGGCACGCGCGAGCGGGCCGCGCTCAAGGTCGCCCTGATGCAGGCCGAGTGGCGCATCGACCCGGCCACCGCCGGTCACCGGCTCGGCCGGCTCGCCGCGGCGGCGCACGCCGGCGAACTGGGGGTGGAGGCTCAGGTCACCACCGCGCACTGCCTGCTGTACCTGGGTCACACCGCCGAGGCCGTACAGGTCATCGACGGGCTCACCGCGCTGGACACCACGCCGGAGCAGGCCGCCGACATCCGGTTCCTGACCGTGTGGGCCCGCTACACCTACCCCGGGTTGTTCACCGACGAGCCGGCCGAGCCGCGGGCGGCCCGGCGTCGCGGCGCCGAGTGCATGGTCAACAGCCGCGACGCGCTCGCCCACGCCCTGGAGACCGTGCTGGCCAAGGGACCGAACAGCGCCGCGGTCGTCACCGCCGAGCAGTTCCTGCCGCGCTTCTCGCTGGGCCCCGGGACCCCGGCCGCGATAACCGCGGCCCTGGCCATCCTGGTCTACTCCGACCACGTGGAGACGGCAACGCTCTGGACCGACCGGCTGCTCACCCAGGCCGCTGAGCGCGGGGCGCCCAGCTGGCAGGCAATGCTCTACGGCATCCGCGGCGACATCGCGCTGCGGGCCGGGCACCTGGCCGACGCACGACGCTACGCCGAGGCGGCGCTGGCCCACATGTCCGCGCCGAGCTGGGCCACCGCCATCGGGGTGCCGCTGAGCACGCTGATCATGGCCTGCCTGGGGCTGGGTGATCTGGAGACGGCGACGCGCCACCTGGACCAGCCGGTGCCCGACGAGATGTTCCAGACCGTCTGGGGGCTGTCCTATCTGCACGCCCGAGGCCACTACTACTTGGCCACCGGGCGGGCCGAGGCCGCTTTGGACGACTTCACCACCTGCGGCGACCTGATGGCCCGCTGGTCCGTCGACCTGCCCACCATTGTCGGCTGGCGGGTGTGGGCGGCCGAGGCGTACCTCGCGCTCAAGCAGCCGGATCGCGCCCGCACACTGGCCGAGTCCCAGCTCACCCAGCTCGGCGCGGAGCCGAGCCGGACCAAGGCGGCGGCGCTGCGGGTGCTCGCCGCAACAGTGCCGCCGGCCCAGCGCCCGGCCCTGCTGCGCGACGCCACCGAGATGTTCCGCGGCTGCGGCGACCGGCTCGGGCTGGCCTACGCGCTGGCCGACCTGAGCCGGGCGCAGCGAGCGCTCGGCGACTTCCAGCGGGCCCGGCTGACCGTCCGGCGCGCCTACGACGTCGCCGGCAGCTGCCGGGCCGACGCACTACGCAAGGTGCTGCTGCCGGACGTCGACAACGATGCGCTGGAGAACGCCGACGCGAGCGGCACCGAGGCCTTCCACACGCTCAGTGACGCCGAGCGACGGGTCGCGGCGCTGGCCGCGCAGGGCAGCACCAACCGTCAGATCGCCACCAAGCTGTACGTCACTGTCAGCACCGTCGAGCAGCACCTGACCAAGGTGTACCGCAAGCTCAACGTCACCCGCCGCGCGGACCTGCTGGTCAAGTTCGGTCCGCTGATCGGCGACATCGCCTAGCCGAGGATCCGGCGCAGCGTCCCGGGCGGGGTGCCGCGCCGGCGCCACTCCCTCGGGTAACCGAGCGACACCTCCTCGAAGCGGACCCCGTCGTACGTCGTGGTCCGCGGGATGTGCAGGTGCCCGTAGACCGAGACGGTGGTGCGGAACCGTACGTGCCAGTCGGCCGTGAGCTCAGTTCCGCACCACTGGGCGAACTCCGGGAAGCGCAGGATCCGGGTCGGCTCGCGCACCATCGGCCAGTGGTTGACCAGCACCGTCGGCAGGTCGGGCTCGATCGCCGCCAGCCGCTTCTCGGTCGCCTCCACGCGCGCCCAGCACCACTGTTCGCGACTGGCGTACGGCTCGGGATGCAGCAGTATCTCATCGGTGCAGACCACACCGGTCTCGTGCGCGTACGCCAGCGACTCCGCCTTGGATCTCTGCCCCGGCAGCCGGAACGAGTAGTCGTAGAGCAGGAACAGCGGCGCCACCACCGTCCGGCCGCCGGCTCCCTCCCACACCGGGTACTCGTCCTCCGGGGTGGACACGCCCAGCTCGCGGCACGCCGCCACCAGCCGCTCGTAGCGGGCCACGCCCCGCGACTGCTCCGGATCCTCGCGCGGCGTCCACAACTCGTGGTTGCCCGGCGACCAGATCACCTTGGCGAAGCGACCGGCCAGCAGGCGCAGCGAGCTCACCACGTCGCCGAAGATCTCGCCCACGTCACCGGCCACGATCAACCAGTCCCCGTCGTCCGACGGCTGGATCCCTTCGAGGACGTCGCGATTCTCCCGGTACGCCACATGTAGATCGCTGATCGCGAA
The DNA here is from genome assembly GCF_016862095.1 of Actinoplanes cyaneus. Classification (GTDB taxonomy): domain Bacteria; phylum Actinomycetota; class Actinomycetes; order Mycobacteriales; family Micromonosporaceae; genus Actinoplanes; species Actinoplanes cyaneus. Next base: position 15,857 of record NZ_BOMH01000086.1, on the reverse strand, counting down.
CAGAGTCGGCACCGGGCCAGGCTAGACACCGCGTCCAGCGCCGCGCACCCCTACCGGACCCCGGCTGTCCATCGGTCGATGGACAGCTGTCCGTCCACCGGCCGTCGCGCCGGGTGCCCGCCGGCGGCCAGGCTGGCCCGGTGACAGATGCGGTACGAGTACGCGGCCTGCGCAAGATCTATCACGGGCGACCGGCGGTCGACGGCGTCGACCTGGACATCGCCGACGGTGAGATCTTCGCACTGCTGGGCCCGAACGGCGCCGGCAAGACGACCACGGTGGAGATCCTCGAAGGGTTCCGCAAGCGTGACGGCGGCGAGGTGTCCGTGCTGGGCGCCGACCCGCAGCGCGCCCCCCGCAGCTGGCGTTACGGCATCGGCCTGGTGCTGCAGAACGCCTCCGACATGGCCGACATGACGGTGGCCGAGACAGTGCGCCACTTCGCGCGGTACTACCCGGACCCACGGCCGGTCGACGAGGTCATCGACCTGGTCGGGCTGACGGAGAAGGCCGGCCGCAAGGTGCGCACGCTCTCCGGCGGCCAGCGGCGCCGCGTCGACGTCGCCATCGGCGTGATCGGACGTCCACGCCTGTTGTTCCTGGACGAGCCGACCACCGGCTTCGACCCGGAGGCGCGCCGGCAGTTCTGGGCGCTGACCCGCACGCTGTCGGCCCAGGACGGCACCACCATCCTGCTCACCACCCACTACCTGGACGAGGTCGAGGCACTCGCGCACCGCGTGGCGGTCCTGTCCGGCGGGCGTATCCGCGCCACCGGCACCCCTCGTGACCTCGGCGGGCGCGACACGGCCGAGGCCACGGTCAGCTGGATCGAGGACGGCGAGCACCGGAGCACCACGACGGCCAAGCCGACCGGCGTGGTGTCCGAGCTGGCCGACCGGCTCGGCGACGAGATTCCCGGTCTGCTGGTCACCCGCCCGTCCCTGGAGGACACCTACCTCGATCTGATCGGAAGTTCACGATGACCGTCTCTCCCGTGGGACTCTCCGCCGCGCGCGCCGGGGTCGAACTGCGCCAGTTCTTCCGCGAGCGCACCGCGATGATCTTCACGTTCGCGTTGCCGGTGGTGCTGCTGACCCTGCTCGGCTCGATCTTCGACAAACAGGTCGCCGTGGCCGGCATCCCGTCCAGTCAGTTGCTGGCGGCCGGCATGATCGCCGGCGGGATCGGCTCGACCTGCTTCGTCAACCTGGCCACCAGCATCGTCAGCGACCGCGAGGACGGCACGCTCAAGCGACTGCGCGGGGTGCCGATGCCCCCCATCGCGTACTTCATCGGAAAGATCGTGCTCGTGCTGGTGACCGCCGTCGCCGAGGTGATCCTGGTTCTGGCCGTCGGGGCGACCTTCTTCGACCTGCCGCTGCCCGACGACCCGCGGCGCTGGCTGACCTTCGGCTGGGTCTTCCTGCTCGGCGTGACCGGGTGTGCGCTGCTGGGCGCGGCGATGAGCAGCGTGCCCCGATCGGTGCGCGGAGCGGCACCGATCGTCAACCTTCCGTTCCTCGTCCTGCAGTTCGTCTCCGGTATCTTCATCGTGCCGATCACCAATCTGCCCGAGCCGTTGCAGCAGATCGGCGCGCTGTTCCCGCTGAAGTGGATGGCACAGGGCTTCCGTTCGGTGTTTCTGCCGGACGCGGCCGCCGCCACCGAGCCGGCCGGGACCTGGGAACACGGGCGGATCGCGGTCGTGCTGGCGGTATGGTGCCTCGGAGGTCTGATCCTGTGCCTGACGACGTTCCGCTGGCAGGGCCGGAAGGACGGTTGAGCCGCGGTCCGGACGAGTGGCTGCGCTGGCTGCCTCTCTGGGACGCCTACTTCGTGCTGGTCGCGGCGGCCACGGCCGTCGCGGTGGCCCTCGCCGGCGAGCCGCTGCCCCGCCGGGCGGCCGCCATCGCTCTGATCGCCCTGCTGGCCGCGGCCCACCTGACCGCCGGTCGGCGCCTGATCCGGGCCGGCCACGCCGCGGTGATCTACCAGCTCGCGGTGGTCGCGGTGTTCGCGGTCGCGGTGGGGCTGGTCACCCGGAGCGCTTTCCTGCTGTTCGCGCTCTGCGCCCCGGCGTTCATGACCACCGGGCCGTTCATCGGCGCCCTGGTCGTCGTGGTCCTGAACCTGGTGTGGATCCGATCCTCCCCGTTCAGCGCGCCCGGCCTGGCCGCGGCCATGCTGAGCATTCTGCTCGGCATCTGGGCCAGCAAGATCATCAAGCAGAGCACGGAACGGGGTGCGCTGATCCGGGAGCTGGAGAAGACCCGCGCCGAGCTGGAGCGGGTGTCGTACGAGGCCGGGCGGGCCGCCGAGCGCGAGCAGGTCGCCGACGCCGTGCACGACACCCTGGCCCAGGGGCTGTCCAGCACCATCATGCTGCTGCAGGCGGCCCGGGCCGCCCTGGCCACCGACCCGGACCGGGCGGCCCGGCACCTGGACCTGGCCGAGAGCACGACCCGGGACAACCTGGCCGACGCACGGGCGCTGATCACCGCCCGGCCGCTGCCCGAGGCGACCGGCGGGTCGCTCGCCGAGGCGCTGCGGCGGGAGGCCGAGAAACTGCGCGCCCTGACCGGGATCGAGGTCACCCTGGAGGTGGCCGGCGTCTTCACCACCGCCCTCGACGTGGAGCTGCTGCGGCTGGCTCAGGAGGCATTGAGCAACGTGCGCAAACACGCCGGGGCGAGCCGGGTCACGATCCTGGTCACCGAGAAGGACGGACGGGTCCGCCTGGAGATCATCGACGACGGCCGCGGCTTCTGCGCGGCGCGGACCCCGGACGGGCACGGACTGCCGCTGATGCGCCGCCGGCTGCACGAGGCGTCCGGTTCGCTGGTGATCGACTCGGCGCCGGGCGAGGGAACGCGGCTCCGGATCGAGGTGCCGGCATGACGATCAGCGTGCTGCTGGTGGACGACCACACGGTGATCCGGGCCGGTATCCGGGCGCTGCTGCACGACGAGGACGACCTGGTGATCGTCGGTGAGGCGGCCACCGGCGCGGAGGCCGTACGCGCCGCCCGGGCCCTGACGCCGGACGTCGTGCTGATGGACCTGCGGCTGCCCGACGGCGACGGGGTGACCGCCACCGCGACGATCCGCGCCGGGCTGCCGCGCACCCGGGTGGTCATCCTGACCACCTACGAGACCGACGGTGACATCCTGCGGGCTGTGGAGGCGGGCGCGGCGGGATACCTGCTCAAGGACACCTCACCGGCAGAGCTGGCCCAGGCCGTGCGGGCCGCGGCACGCGGCGAGACCGTGCTGTCCCCGGCGGTCGCCGCACGGCTGCTCGACCGGGTGCGCAGGCCGAAGCCGGAGACGCTGTCGAAGCGGGAGGTGCAGGTGCTGCACCTGGTCGCGCTCGGACGCACCAACGCGGACATCGGCAAGGATCTGTTCATCACGGAGGCGACCGTGAAGACGTACGTCGTGAGGATCTTCTCGAAGTTGGGGGTCTCCGACCGCACCGCCGCCGTGATGGCGGCGGTGCAGGCCGGAATTCTCAGCTGATCGTGACCAGCTCGGGCCCGGCTGTGACCGCCCGGCGCCGCGCCTCGATCAGCCGCAGCAGCGGCGGCGCCAACAGCGTCGTGACCAGCGCCATCAGCACCATCACGGTGTAGACGGTGGAGCTGATGATGCCGGCCTGCAAGCCGATGGAGAGCACCACCAGTTCGGTGAGACCACGGGTGTTCATCAGCACGCCCAGCGTCACCGCATCGGTCCTGCTCTCCCCGGCCAGGCGCGCGGCCACCGCCGTGCCGCCCAGCTTGCCCAGCGTCGCCACCACGATGACCAGGGCCACCACACCCCACACCGCAGCCGTGCGCAGACCCTCGACGTGCGTCGAGAGGCCGCTCATCACGAAGAAGACCGGCAGCAGCAGGTACGACACGACCACGTCCAGCCGTTCGTGCACCGACCGCAGCCAGTCCTCGCGGCGCGGCATGATCGCGCCGGCCAGGAACCCGCCGAAGATGACGTGGATACCGGCCTGGTCGGCGCACCACGCCGCGAGCAGCATGACGAGCAGCGCCAGCCAGATCGGCACGTCGGCGAGACGGGCCAGCAGCGGTCGCACCACGACGATCATGACCGCCACGAACATCACCGACAGGACAATCGTCCGGATGCCGCCGCCTGGCCCGTCGGCCCGGCTCAGCGCCAGCACGAACGCGAGCAGGCACCACGCGAACGCGTCGTTGATCGCCGCCGACACCAGGCTGATCATGCCGACCCGGGTGCCGGCCAGGCCGGTGTCCTTGAGGATGCGCGCGAGCACCGGGAACGCGGTGATCGCCATTGCGGCCGCGATGTACAGGCAGAAGACCAGCTTGTTCACCGAGCCGCCATAGGCCGGGTAGAGCGCCACGGCGAGCACGAGGGCGAACCCGAGCGGCACCACGATCGACGCGACGGCCGTGGTCACGACCCGGGTGCCGTGACCACGCAGCCGGCCCAGGTCGAGTTCCATGCCGATCATGAACATGAACAGCACCAGACCGACCTGGGCCAGGATGCCCAGCGCACTGACCACCGGAGCCGGGAACAGCCAGCGGCTCGCCTCCGGGGTGAGCAACCCGAGCAGGCTCGGGCCGAGCACGATGCCGGCAACGATCTCGCCGATCACCGGCGGCTGGCCGATGCGCCCGAGCAGCCGGCCGAACACCCGGACGGTCAGGACGATGACGGCCAGGGCCAGCAGGGTGGCGACCTTGGGGTCGCTCACCGCGACGGCACCCATGCGTCCTCGACGATGCCGGCCTCGAGGTCCTGCTCGTAGATGCCGGCCAGGCGCATCAGCTCACCGTCGGCACGCCACTTCTCGACCTGGGCCAGGAACGCCGGGTCGGTGGTGTCGTCGGCCATCACGGTCGCGATCAGCTGGCCGGAGATCCGCTCGACCAGGCGGACGTTCTCGGCGAACTGCGCGTCGAACTCCTCGATGGTCAGGTCCGCCACCAGGCCGACGTGGCAGCGCTTCATGAAGCCGTAGTCGTAGAAGCTGGCGAACGTGCGGGTGTTGGCCGAGGTGTCGACCGCGTCCCACTCCCGGAAGAAGCGCTGCACGTGGTCCATCGCGCCCTGGAAGCGGGCCAGGCCCCAGACCAGCTGCGGGTGGTCGACCAGCTGCCGGATCTTGTCGTGGAAGTAGAGCAGCGACGGCACCGCCCAGTAGACCGCGGTGTCCCAGACCACCTTGGCCTGCATCACCCGGGCGTTGCCCATCAGCGGGTACTGGTTGGTGTAGATCTTGAACCAGCCCTCGCCGATGGTCAGGTACATCTGGTTGTGGATCGCCGCCAGCTCGGTGATGTCCTCACCCGCCAGGTCCCGGGTGACCAGGTCGGTGATGAGACCGTTGCTGATCGAGATCATGTCGAAGCCGGGCGAGTAGAACGGGTCCAGGAACATCCCGGCCTCGCCGGTCAGCGCCCAGCGGTCGGCCGAATAGACCTGCTGCACGGCGTACGGGTAGTTGCGCAGCACCCGGAAGTCCTGCAGCTTGTCCTGGTGCTGCTCGACGACCCGGGCGCACTGCGGCTCGTGCTCGCGCAGCCACTCCATGGCCCGCTCGAAGCGGTTCATCGTGTCGAACGGGTGCAGGCGCGGGTCGGCGACGATACCGATGCTGATCGCGTCGGAGGCCAGCCGGATCAGCCACACCCAGTACCCGGGGCCCATCAGGTGGTTGGTGGACAGCTCGCGTCGGCCCGACCGGATGCGGCCCTGCCACTGCGGGTCGTCCGACCAATCGTTGATGTCGATGGGGTGCCCGATCCGGAACCACACCGAGCCGGCCTTGTGCTCGGACTCCTTGGCCAGGCCCAGCTTCCGCTTGAGCAGCGAGTACCGGCCGGTCGCGTCGAGCGCCCAGCGCACCTCGACCTGCCGCGCGCGGTCGTCGTCATTGGGGGTGAACGTCACCAGGTGCCGGCCGCCGGGATTGAGCTCGACGTCGTCGACCTTGCCGTAGACGAACTGCACACCCCGACCGGCCAGGTCCTTGGCCAGGAAGTTCTCCAGCCGGCCGCGGTCCAGCTGAAAACTGCTGACCGCGTACGGCGGCAGGACCGCGTGCCCCACCTCGGACCGCACCGCGATGTCCTCGTTGCCGCCGGCGCTGAAGAACATCCGGATGCCGAACTTGTCCAGCTGGTCGTTGTCCAGGTGCTCACGCAGGCCCAGCACGTCGCGCAGGTACCGGCCGCCGATCTCGACAGTCGACTCGCCCACCTTGTGGGCCGCCTCGGGCACCGGGTGCTGCTGCCGCTCGATCACCAGAATGCTGGTTTCCGGGCGGGCCTGCTTGATCTGCAGGGCCAGCGTCAGGCCGGCTGCGCCGCCGCCCAGGACCGCCACGTCGTATCGTTCGATCAGCTCTGACATGGTCTTCTCCCTGCTCGATCAGGCCGGCTGAGAGCCGAAGAGTTCCGCGGACCGGGTGGCGAGCACGGTGTCGCCGGTGACCTTGAGACGGCCGGTCATGAACGCGCGCATGGCGTCCTGCCGGCCTTCCGCGACGCCGATCCAGGTCGCGGCGTCGGTGGTGAACGTGGTGTCGGGGCTGTCCACACCTCCGGGGATCAAGCGGCCCTCGCCGTCGGTGATCTCGAACGCCCACACGCCCGGCTCGGCGTCGGTGATGTGCCACTGAATGGTCTTGGTCATCCCGGCCGCGGCGCTGCGGTTGTAGCGCGCCGGCAGAGCCTCGAAGAACTCGTTGACGTCCATCGAAGACGCCCCTTCCGCTGACGGGCCGGGACGCCAGGTGCCGCAAGGCCGGCCCCACCTTCCACGGCCACCGCGGGAAGTTGCCACCGATGGATCAGGGCGTTATCCCCTACCCGGCCCCTATCGGAGCCGGGGAGCATCTGTACGCCGGTAGATTTCCCGATGGATGGGACGTAGGGATCCGAGCGTGGTCTGCCGGTATCGGTGAGCCGCGCTCGATCATGGGCGCGTGAGCGCGGTCATGCCGCCGAGGACGGGAACTGCATCGCGTCCAGACGCTCTTGCACCCGCTGCACGGCAGCCCGCACGACCGGAGCCCTCCAGGCATGTGCTCTCGCATTCGGAGAGTCGGGTCCGTGCCGGTCCAGCATGTCCGCGAGGCGCTGCTCAAGGTGCATGCTCACCCCGTTCGGCCCGACGGTCTGGTCGGCGTAGAGCAGAGCATCGGAGACCGCGGACTGTTCGTCCGCGAACGCCTGCAGGTCCTCGGTCAGCCCGCGGGTCTGCGCCACGTATCGGGCCGCTGAGTGGTGGGCAACCAGCCCGGCGACACGTGCCGGCCAGCCCGTCGCGGCGAGGTGACGGGCGCCGTCGAGGGGGTGGAAGCCGGTCCGGTGCAGCCCGGCGGCGTACCCGATGTCGTGCAACCATGCCGCGACCAGCAGAATCTCACCGTCGGCGCGTGAGGGGACGGTTCCTCGCAGATGCTCGGCGCGCCGTGCCACCCCGATCGTGTGCCGCCACCGCTCGGGCAGGTCAGCCAGCAGGATCTGCGCGAGATCACGAGCACGATGGACGTCGCCGACGGGCCCCAGAACACCGGTCACAATGCTCACCGTAGCCACGCCACCACGCCCATGAGTGAACTCGGGGTGACGAGCAGGTTCTGCCCTGCCCTGCGCGACACACCCGCCGGGCGCGGCAGCCGAGTCGCCGACGACGCTCGAGTGGTGGCTCGTCGACGCCGTGCCGATCAGCGCTGACGGTAGGCGTCCTCGACGGCGCGAGCGCCGGCGTCGGTCCCGATCGCGGCTCGGTAGGCCGGGAAGGCGCGGTAGTACCACAGCGTGAAGTTCAGGAACTCCCTGTCGATGTGCAACCGCTCGGGGTGGATCTTGATCAGTCCGTCCCAGCCGGCCCGCCGACGGCCGACCAGTCCGTGAACGGTGATCCCGTCCGGGTGCAGCTGCAACCTCGGGCGGTTACCGATCGAGAGCACCAGCGCGAGTATCACTGCGGCTACGGACAACACCAGGACCAGGCCGGTGACCGGATCCAACGGGGCGAGGTGGGCGTGGTCCTCACCTCGCGCCCGTTCGAATACCAGCCCGCTGACAGTCCACCAGGCCAAGAAGATCACCCAGTAGCCGCTCCAGCTGGGCGACGGCTCCGCCAGAAACGCGGAACTCCATGCGGCCGGCCGCTTCCCTGCCCGCCGGACGATCAGCGCATAGATCGCGGACGGAACGCCTAGTTCCACGATGATCGCCGCAGCGTAGATGAGCAAACCCCAGTCGGCGCTCAAGTGCCAGGCCCGAGGGCTGATCCACACCTCTTGGGCAAGATGCAGGACGAGGGCGAGCAGGGCGCAGGGCAGAGCCAGCAGACGGGCGATTCGAGGGGACACCCGGGGAGCGTAGATCAATAACCCTCTGACCTGCTACGACGTAGATCAACCGATAGGACACCTCACCTCGTTAGCGGACGGATTTGATCCGGGTGAAGACGATCAGGCCGCCGGTGAGGGCGAGTACCGCTCCGGTCAGGTACAGCAGGGTGTAGTTCTTGTCGCCGCCACTCGCGCCGATCGCGATGATGAACGGCGCGATCAGTGGGGCGAGCGCGCTGGGCAGTTTGTGGGCGAACTGCACCACGGCGATGTAGCGGCCGGCTTCTTCACGGCTGGGCAGCACGGCCAGCACGATGGCCTGGTCGACGGCGCCGAAGAACGCGATGGCCAGTTGCATCAGCACCGAGCCGACGAGCAGCATGGGGAACGAGTAGGCGAGAGCTTCGACGACTGCACCGACGACGAAGAACATCGCTCCGACGAGGGCGAACAGCCGCCGCCGATCTGGCCGCTCAGGCCGGTGAAGCCGGAGATCTTGCCGCGCTGTTCCTCGGGGATGCGGTCGGCCTGGATGCTGAGGATGAGTTGCGAGACTGTCGCCCAGCCGAGCATCGCCAGGATCCAGCCGGCGCCGACGAGCAGCAGGGTCGGTGCGACCGCGATCCCGAGCAGCGCGGCGAGACCGAGGACGCCTGCGGCGAGCATGAGGGGCCGGCGGCGGCCGAACCGGCGCCCCGGATGATCTCGTTGTAGAACGGGTTCGTCACGTCCGAGATGACCAGGCTGATCATGGAGGTACGGCCGGTCGGCAGTGCCCGCGCGAGGGGGTTCGTCCGGTAGCCGAGCTCGACGGCGACCTGGCGGATGCGCTCGGCGGTCTCGGCGTTGACCCGGCCCGGCCGGGCGAACGCACGGGAGACCGTTGAGGAGGCGACGCCGGCGGCGCGGGCCACGTCGTAGATGGTCAGTGACTTGGCCGCCTGCCCCGTCATGTGTTTCCCCTCTGTTTCCGGGAGGGCGACGCTATCGGGCACCGCAACATTTGGCAACCGCTTGCCGGACGGTGTGGACTGCTATGAGCTGGGGTTCGGCGACGAAAGGAGATCCAGATGGATGGCACGGAGGTCGACGTCGTGGTCGATCGGCTCGGCGGGATGCTGACCGGCGTCGATCGGCTTGCGGTGGCCTTCTCCGGCGGTGTCGACTCGTCGCTGCTGCTGGATCTCGCGGCTCGGGCGCTGGGCCGCGACCGGGTGCTCGCCGTGCTCGGGGTCTCACCGAGCCTGCCGGAACACGAACGGGTTGCCGCGCACGACGTCGCCCGGCACGTCGGAGTTCCGGTGGTCGAGGTGACGACCCGCGAGGGCGACCGGGCGGCGTATCGGCGTAACGGCCCCGACCGGTGTTTCCACTGCAAGGACGAATTGTTCACCCGCATCGGCGACGAGGTGCTGGCCGAGCACCGGGTGGACGCGGTCGCCTACGGGGAGAACGCTGACGACGCGCTGCGTCCCGACCGGCCGGGTGCACGGGCCGCGGCCGGGCACCGGGTGCTGCGGCCGCTGGCCGACCTCGGACTGTCCAAGGCCGACGTACGCCGGCTCGCGGCCGCCGTCGGCCTGCCCACGGCCGGCAAACCCGCGGCACCGTGCCTGGCGTCGCGGATCCCGCACTTCAGTGACGTCACCCCGGAGAAACTCGCCCAAATCGAGCGGGCCGAGGTCGGGCTGCGCCGGCTGGGCTTCACCGATCTGCGGGTACGCCACCACGGCGATGTCGCCCGCATCGAACTGCCCCCGGACGACCTTGCGCGGGCGGTCAGTGATCCGGTGCGCGAGGCCGTGCACGCCGCCGTACGGGATGCGGGTTTCCGATTCGCCGCCGTCGACGTCGCCGGGATCCAGTCCGGCGCGTTCACCCTGCCGCTGGTGCGTGCCGCCGGTGTCTGACCACCTCGGCTTCGCCGACCTCGATCTGGACCGGACCGCCCGGCGCGGCTATCCGGAGGCCGTCTACTGCGCGGGCAAGACCCCGGCACAGGTCGCCGGCATCGCCGCCGCGGTGCGCGAGCGTCCCGACGTGGTCACCCTGTTCACCCGGGCCGAACCCGGCCACGCCGCTGCGATCCTGGCCGAACTGCCGGACGCCCGCCACGACACCGACGCCGGTCTGCTGGCCTGGCCGGCCACTCCCCCACCGGCCACCGGTGGCTTGGTCGTCGTGGTCGCCGCCGGCACCTCGGATCTGCGCGCCGCCCGCGAGGCCGAACTGACCGCCCGCTATCTGGGCCGGCCCACCGAACTGGTGGTCGATGTCGGGGTCGCCGGGCTGCACCGGATCCTCGCGCGCGTCGACCTGCTGCGCCGGGCCCGGGCCGTGGTGGTCGCCGCGGGCATGGACGGTGCCCTGCCCAGCGTCGTCGCCGGTCTGATCGCGGCGCCGGTGGTGGGCCTGCCCACCTCGGTCGGCTACGGTGCGGCGTTCGGCGGCCTCGCCCCGCTGCTGACCATGCTCAACGCCTGCGCGCCGGGGGTCGCCGTGGTCAACATCGACAACGGTTACGGCGCCGGACACCTGGCCGCGCAGATCGCCGCGGACCCGGCGGCATGAGCGACCGGCATGCCTGGATCGACGCGTCCGCCGGGGTGGCCGGGGACATGCTGCTCGGCGCGCTGCTCGATGCGGGCGCCCGCCTCGAAGCGGTGCAGGCGGCGATCGACGCGGTGGTGCCGGGCTCGATCCGGGTCAGCACCACCGAGGTCACCCGGGCCGGGTTGCGCGCCGGCAAGGCCCACGTCGAGGCTGTCACCGACAGCCCGCCGCACCGCACGTGGACGTCGATCCGGGCCCTGCTGGCCGGCGCCGCCCTGCCCGCACCGGTCCGCGAGCGGGCCACCGCGGTCTTCGCCCGGCTCGCCGGGGCCGAGGCACGGGTCCACGGTGTCGAGGCCGGCGACGTGCACTTCCACGAGGTCGGCGCGCTCGACGCGATCGCTGATGTGGTCGGGGTCTGCGCGGCGCTGCACGATCTCGGCGTCACCTCCGTCTCCTGCGGCCCGGTCGCGCTCGGATCCGGTCACGTCCGGGGCGCTCACGGCCGGTTGCCGGTGCCGGTGCCGGCGGTCGCCGAACTGTCGCGCGGGTGGCGCGTGGTCGCTGGCGGCCCGGGGGAACTGGCCACCCCGACCGGGATGGCGCTGGTCCGCACCCTCGCGGAGGTGTGTGAGGACCTGCCGGCGATGACGCTCGATGCCGTCGGCGTGGGCGCCGGTCACCGGGACCGCCCCGACCGGGCCAACGTCGTCCGGGTGCTGCTGGCCGCAGGCAATGCGTCCGGTACGGAGGAGGCCGTGCAGTTGGAGGCGAACGTCGACGACCTCGATCCGCGCCTGTGGCCGGGGGTTCTGGCCGGACTCCTGGAACGGGGCGCCGGGGATGCGTGGCTGACCCCGATCGTGATGAAGAAGGGCCGCCCCGCGCACACCCTCAGCGTGCTCTGCTCACCGGACCACGCCGAGCGCCTGCGTGCCTACGTCTTCGAGCACACCAGCACGCTCGGCGTCCGCGAATCCGCCCGGCGCAAGACGCCACTGGACCGTCTTTTCGTGACGGTCCGGGTCCGCGACACTGCGATCCCCGTGAAAGTCGGCCACCGCAACGGCGTCATCGTGCAGGCCATGCCCGAGTTCGACGACGTCGCCGCCCTGGCGCGCCGGCTGAGTCTGCCGGAACGGGTGGTGCTGCAGGAAGCCGCCGCGGCGGCCTCGGCCGCCGGTTACGCCGCCGGTGCCCGCCTGCGTACTCCTTGATCAAGCTGGCCCGGCGGCACGAGTGAGAAGGTCCCGTGCCGCCGGTCGCCGATCAGGCCGGTTTGCGCCAGCGGCGGCGCAGTTCGTGGGCGGCGGCCTTGGGCCGGCGGTCGCGGGTGAAGACGCCCTTCTTGTTGCCGTCGACACGGTGGATGCCGTGCAGCAAATCCGTGACCGAGCTCATCTCGCTGGCCGGCCGCAGGGCCGTAGTGACCGGCGCGGCGCAGGGCCTGGGGAAGGCGATCGCCCTGCGCCTGGCCGAGGCGGGAGCCGACCTGATCATCGGCGACCTCGACGAGAGCCTGGCCGCGAAGGCAGCCGAGGACATCACCCGGCGCCACGGGGTACGCGCCGTCGGCTGCGCCATGGACGTCACGGACACCTCATCGGTACGGGCGGTCGCGGACCGGGCCGTCGCCGAGCTGGGCGGGCTGGAGATCTGGGTCAACAACGCCGGCATCTTCCCCAGCGTGCCGTTGCTCGAGATGAGCGACGAGACCTGGGCCAAGGTCCTCGACGTCAACGCCCGCGGCAGTTTCGTCGGCGCCCGGGAGGCCGCCCGGCGGATGACGGACGCCGGCACCGGCGGTGTCATCGTGAACGTCATCTCCACGGCGGGCTTCCGGGGCAGCGCGCCGGGCCTGGCCGCGTACGTGTCGTCCAAGCACGCGGTGCGGGGCCTCACCCGGGAACTGGCCCTGGAGCTGGCGCCGCACGGCATCCGGGTGCTGGGGGTGGCGCCGAGCCACGTCCCCACGGAAGGAAACATCGCCGCGGCAACCGCCGCCGGGGTCCCGGCCGAACAGCTGTCGGCGATGGCGCTGATGATGACCGGCCCGATCGGGCGCCCCGGCATTCCCGATGACATCGCCCGGGTGGCGCTGTTCTGCGCCTCCGACCTGTCCGCGTTCATGACGGGCAGCACCCTGCTCGCCGACGGCGGCACCACCGCCTGACCTCCCGCGCCGTTCAGGTGAAGGTGCCGCTCAGCGAAACCGGCCGGCCGCGTTGAGCCTTCCACGAGCGGCGGGCACTCTTCTCACCACCAGATCCCCTGCGGTTTCGACACCCACGGCAGATCGACGCCGCCCCGCACGGTCTCTCGGCCGCCGGTCATGCCCGGCCGGTCCGGGTCACAGATGGAAACGGTCGGAGACCAGTCTCAGCTGGTGTGACAGGTGAGCCAGTTCGACAGCGGCCGCCTCGGTCTGATTCGCGGCCTCGTGGGTGAGGGTGGTGGTGTCGGTGACCCGGCGGATGGAGCCCGCGACCGCGCCCGCGGACCGTTCGGCCACGCCGATGTGCGCGACGATCGAGTTGGTGGCGGTGGTCTGCGCCTCGACTGCCGCGGAGATCGACTGCTGCAGTTCGTCGATCCGTGAGATCACTTGACCGATACGCTGGATGGCCTCGAACGCGCCGCTCGTGTCGGCCTGCATGGCCGTCACCTTGGCGGTGATGTCACCGGTCGCCTCGGCGGTCTCCCGGGAAAGGTCCTTCACCTCGCCGGCGACCACCGCGAAGCCCTTGCCCTGCTCACCGGCCCGGGCGGCCTCGATGGTGGCGTTCAGGGCCAGCAGGTTGGTCTGCTCGGCGATCGAGGTGATGATGCTGACGACTGCGGAGACCTCGTCGCTCGAACTGCGCAACCGCTCGATCATCCGGTTGGCGTCCGAGGCCAGGCTCACTGCTTCCCGGGCCACGGTGTCGGCCTCCCCGACCGCGGTGGTGATGGCCTGGATCGAGGAGTCCATGCCCCGGGCAGCGCGGGTGGACTCGTTCACGCTGGCGGTCACCTGTCCGATGTCCTGGTTCGCTCCGGTCGCTTCCGCTGAGGCTGTACCCGCCCCCTCGGACAGATGCCGGCTGGTGGCCGACAGTTCCTCGGAGGCGGCCGCCACCGAGCCGGCATTGCCGCTGATCTCCCCGACGGCTGCGCGCAGAGCCGCAACGATGCTGTTGAGGCTGCTGCCGAGCTGGGCCAGTTCGTCGTTGCCGCCGAGCCGGGCGTCGACGGTCAGGTCGTAGTCGGCGATCGACTGAGCGGCCGACAGACAGTGGTTGACCCGCCGGGCGATCCGGCGTGCCTGCAGCAGCGCCCCGCCGCCCAGGAGCAGCGCGGCGAGCAGGCCGACGACCACCGTCAGCCGTTTGGAGCGGGTGGCCGCGGAGTCGGCGTTGCGGTAGGCCGCCGTGACGCGTTCATTGATCGCGGCTTGCAGGGCGGCGATGACCTGCGCCGCCTTGGCGTCGACCGTGTCGTAGGCGGGTCGCGCGGCCAGAGCAGCTGTCCGTTTCGGGTCCGAGGCGACCCGGCTGGCCAGGGTGACGATGCGCTGGCCCGAGGCGACCAGCTCGTTGAGCACGGACAGGACGGCGTCGGCCTGCGATCGCACCTGCGGAACGTAGCGGATGACGTCGTCGACACCGGTCCGTACCTGGCGAATGTTGTCACCGAGCTGGTCGAGGACTTCTTGCCGTTCGGTCGCGTCGTTGGTGACCAGTGCGGCCAGGACGTTGCCGCGGAACAACGCGCGGGCGATGTCGGCTGACTGTGCTGCCTGCAACGCGGCGGCGGCGTTGCGGGTCGTCACCTGCTGCTCGGCCACCGCGGAGGTGCCGTAGTACCCGATAGCGCCGGCCACCGCGACCAGCAGGAAGCCTGCGACCGCCAGCGCGGCGATCTGGCGCCTGATGGTGAACGTCACGATGGCCTCCCACCGCCCAGCTTGGCGACTTCTCCGTCAGGTTAGGGAAGATCGCCGACTTTCGTGGTGATTCGCCTCAGCGGGGCAGGCTCGTGGTCGAACAGCAGGGTATGGGGCGATGCCTGCTCACCGTTGTCACCGGGCTTGCGCTGAGCGTCGCCGCCGGGTGCGGCAGCGACGCAGCCACCGTCACACCACCGGTGGACCGTCTCGCCGAAGTTCGCGCCGCGTTACCGGACTCCATCAAGCAGGCGGGTGTGCTGATCGCCGGCACCGACCCCACCTTCGAGCCGATGACCTTCAAGCGGGACGGCACCTACACCGGCCTGGACGTCCAACTGGTCGAAGCGATCGCCACCAAACTCCAGCTCCGCGTCCAGTGGCAGACCGTGAGCTTCGGCGATCTGCTCGATCAGGTTCAACAGCACCGGATCAGCCTGTCGGTCTCCTCGATGTTCGACCGCGCCGAACGCCAGAAGAAGGCCGACTTCGTCGACTACCTCAACGCCGGCACGTCGATCGTCGTCGCCAAAGGCGCCGGGGACATCGGCGGCATGCCGGGCCTCTGCGGCCGCCGCGTCGCCGTGCAACCCGACACCGTCTACGTCGACATGGTCGCCGCCCAGGCCGCCAAGTGCACGAAGAAGCTGCGCACCGTGCAGACTGCCGCGCCGTCCGCGGCTGTCGCGGCCAAGACCGCGGACGCCGCGCTCAACGACTTCCCGATCGCCGCACTCGACGTGCAACGCAACACCGGCCTGGAACTGTCCGGACCGCAGATCGAAGCCATCCCGTACGGCATCGGGGTCGCCAAGGACCAGCCCGCTCTGACCACCGCGATCCAGACCGCCTTGTATTCCCTGGTCGACGACGGCACCTACGACGCCCTGCTCACCACGTGGAAGGTCACCGAAGGCGCCCTGCACACCGGCGCCGTCAACGGCGGCGCATGACCCCCGCGACCGATCGGAGTGCCCGGAGACAGCCGCCGGCAGCAATGACGGCTGCGCCAGAAAAGCGTGAT
>NZ_BOMH01000085.1 GCF_016862095.1 Actinoplanes cyaneus | reverse complement strand
GGGCCGGGGCGGACTCCGTGGACCCGGCTAAAGCGAAGATTACCGTTGCAATCATGGTCACCACCAGCGTCGTTCGCCGGGCGTCACGCGTGTCGGCTCTCACCGGCAAGGGCCCCGCTTCCGCTCTCCCGACATGCCTGACCTCCACGGCCGAATCCTGGACGGGATCAGGTGTCGCGATCCTCATTGGCTTGCCGCACCTGCAACACAGCGGTGCTAGCAAACAAGATCGAAGCCTAGAGCGAGGATCGTTCCTTCCTGCTCCGCTGTTCGGTTGATCTTGGACGCGCAACCCCGCTCTTCAGTGCGAGCGAGCACCGGCCGGCGCCTGGCAGCCGTTACGCTCGATGGCGAGCGGATCGCGGCATGTGAGTGAACTGGATCTGAGCAGGGCGGTGGCGTGCCGAAGGGACCTCATGCCCCTCCAACCGGATCCAGATCCGGGGTCACGCGAATCGGGTGTTTTTCTCAATCCAGGTGAGTGCTGCCATCAGTGAGTTCCCGACTGATGTCAAGATGTCCCGCATGCCGTGCCGAGTCTTGCAGGAGATGTAACAGAATCCACGCCAGCGTCGGACGAACTCCGGAGCCGTAGTCGCGCACGGCAACGTCCTCGGGGTCGCCGCCACGCAGTACCTCGACAGCATGGGCATGCTCGAAGCGGAAGAAGCCGACGATTCGCTCAGCGGTGTCATCGCTCGACACCTCCCATTCGAGCTCGGGAGAGCCTGGCCAGGTGAAGTCCACGTCGCCGCCCGCGAACACGTGCCGAATCCAGAAGCGGCGGGTGGCGGCGGAGTGCTTCAGCAGCCCGAGAGCAGACCATCCGGTAGGAACGACCGATGCTGTTTGTTGTTCGAAGGTCAGACCCTCCAGGCGGCGCAGCAAGACACTGCCGAACCAACTGAAGTAGTCAACGGCCAAACCGAAGGCATCGGTGCGGTCGGCGGCGGGCTCACCTGCGAAAGGCATGAAGCCCAGAATTCCCGTCACGGCTGAGAGTCGCAACGCCGTTTCTTGTCCCACCCGCCGGTAGCCGACAGCGCGCTCAACTCGGCAGATGCGGATGCAGGTGGGACCGCGTACAGGGGACTAACTGACTGGCTCGGAGCTTTGGCCTGCTCACCGCGCCGGCGCCGTGGCCAGCTGACAATCTCGCCGGTGGCCTGGCTGGGTGGCTGGCCGGGCTGCTCGACGATGCGCTCGGAAGGCGGTATGGGGCACCGTTCGCGCGCAATTGAGAAGGCCGACGCGTTCAGCGACTGTCTCATCTCAGGCGCCGCCACCACGCAATGAAGCCGATGAAGCCACGTGCTCCGATCAACGCAGCCAGTAGATAGCTGAACGCCCACCCCGCCACGACAATCAGGCCGAGCCGTTCCAGCCAGCGCAGCCCACCGGCATAGACCTGTCCGAGGGCGCTGGCGGGTTTACCCAGGGTGCAATGGGTGCCTGGTGGGTTGTAGCAAGCCTGAAGGAGCTCGATGGTACGACCGACGTCCTCATCGGTGACGATCGACCGGTCGACTGCAGCCTGACCACCACCCAACACGCTGACCTGACAAGTCCACCAGAAGCCGAGCCGCCAATCGTGCAGGGGACCGCGCCGATCACAACTGTCGACTCGGACCTGAACCAGACGCTCGTCCGGTCCCGTTGCCCCAACCGAACCGGTGCCCTGGTAAAGAGCCGCCAGGGTGTTGACGACAATGATCGCCATGCCGGTCGCGGCGAGCAGGATGACGAGGCGAAGCAGTTTCACGAGCCGGTACGCCACCGGCCCATAACGCTGCCACGCCGCCTCCTCCCGTCGGCGAACCTGCTGGGTGTAGTCGTTTTCGAGGGGTCTGTCGGTCAGGGCAGTGCTCCTCCCCATGCTCCGCCGATCATCTGGACTGGCGTCTTGACCAAATCGAATGAGGGCGGCTTCTTGAGCACGTCCTTGGCCTCGTCATAGGTGCCCGGCCACACCGAACCCAAGTCGCGCCAAGCGCGCCGTCCCGGCAGACTACGCCCATGCCGGCCAGGCGCACCGTATCGGCCATGACCCGGACATGCCCCCGTGCACCTCCGCCCATCGCCGCGGCGTCACCACGCCAAGTCGCGTCGATGAACTTGGTGGAGAACAACCCACGCACCCCAGCATGGAGGCCGCCTCTCTCGCGCCCTTGAGTCCACCGCTCGCGAACCCGCCGACAGAGGAACAGCCAGCTCGAAGCAGCCTCAGAACCGACGGATTACACCGCCAAGGTTCAAAGACGAGGCACTAGCTGCGAATACGGGTGGGGAGACTGCCACCCAGGAACACCGTCAGGAGGGTGGCCAGCCCGGCGACCAGGACACCGAGCACCAGAAAGGTGGCGCCCGGGCCGACGCTCCCGGCGAGCAGTCCGCCCCCGAGCGGCCCGAGCGGCTGGGCCAGCAGCGAAATGAAGATCGCACCCGCCTCGGCCCTGCCCATCAGGTCGGACGGCGTGAGCCGGACCATCTCCGTCTCGAAGGCGACGTTGCCGATCGCGGCCAGGAACATCGCGACACCGAGCACGGCGCCCATGGCCGCCGGCGATCGGAACAGTGCCAGCAGCGGGATCGCCGCGGCGAACGCCCAGCAGCTGAGGACGGTCAGCAGCCGTGGATGTCGCGGGGTGCCCAGCCGCGGCGCGAGCAGCGCCCCGCCGAGCGAGCCGGCCGCTGTCACCGCGACCATCAGGCCGCTGGAGCGTCCACTCGGGTCCGCCTTGGCGGTGGCGCTGATCGCCACGAGCATGACGGCGCTGTAGACGGCGGTGAGCCCGGCGCCGTAGACGAACAGGACGACGCGCAGGTAGCGCTCTCCCCAGACGAACCGGAATCCCGCGGTGAGGCTGCCCAGTGTCATCGGGCTGTCGCCGGACGGGCCGGGCGCCGACCGTGTCCGCAGGCACAGCAGGCAGAGCACCGAGCTGAGCAGGGCGACCGCCCGTACGGCGAAGGGCAGTGCCGGCGCGAGAGCGAAGAGCGCCCCGCCGATCAGGGGACCGGCGAGTTGCAGTGCGGCGGTTCTGGCCTGGAGCCGGGAGACTGCCAGCCCGAGCTGGTCGGCGGGCACCGCGGCCCGCAGCAGAACGGTGGCCGCCGGCGTGTAGAGACTGCCCAGGACACTCACGAGGGCGGTGCTGATCAGCAGGAGCAGCAGAACCGGGCGCCCGGCGAGGACGAACCCGGCGATCAGCGCGGCGATCAGCGACCCGGTGACCTGGCAGCCGATCATGAGCCGGCGTCGTTCGCCGGCGTCGACGATGGAGCCGGCCGGGATGATGACGATCAGCACCGTCACCGCCGACACCGTGCCGAGCAGCCCGGCCTTCGCCGGTGAGCCGGTCTCCCGGAGCACCAGCAGGGGCATGGCCAGGGCGCCGATCATCGAGCCGAGACCGGCCAGGGCGCCGCCGAGCCAGATCAACCGGAACTCGCGGTTGCGGCGCAGCGGCGGGGGAGTGGGTGTTTCGAGCATCTCGGGTCACCTCCGATCCGGGACGGCGGGGGCCGCCGGCGCGGTGATCGCACCGGCGGCCCCTGCGTCACGCCACGATGATGGATCTGTGGCTGGGACACTTGATCTCGTCGTCGCTGCGCGCGGTGAGCGGCAGCGCCTGTAGGTCGAGCACGTGGATCATGGTCATCACCGTCACGCGCCGAAGTTCGTGACGATGACGATCACCGAGTGGCTGCTCGGGCAGCTGGGCTCGAAGCTGGGAGTCGACAGCGCCTGCAGGTCCAGGACGTTCACCATGGTTGTTCACCTCCCTCCGTCATCCGGTTCGGTCGGTGATCCGCGGTCACGCCACGTGGAACGTGGTCACGACGACGATCACCGACTTCTGGCTCGGGCAGTACGGAGCGAAGCCCTCAACCTGCAAGGCCTGCAGATCCAGTACGTTCACCATTGGTCTCACCCCCTTTCCCTGTCGTCACGGACAGCCCTGGGCGCGGTGTCACGCCAGGTGGAATGTGGTCATCACGAGCACGACCGAGTTGACGCTCGGGCAGTGCGGGCCGGCACGTTCGATCGGCAGGCCCTGCAGGTCCAGGACGTCAGTCATGAGATTCACCCCCTTTCGAGGTACGGCAGGAAGCCGGTGGCCCCTTCGAACGCCGCCCGCAGAGCGAGCAGGACGCCCGCCGATCCGGTCGCCAGGTCCAGGGAGAGCCGCAGCAGCTGGTCCCCGGGGAACACCAGGTCACCGCCGCGCAGCAGCGCGTGCCAGCCGAGCCGCCGGACGTGCTGTGTGATCGCGTCGCGGTCCTCGTCGCAGCCGAGCCGGGCCAGCACCGCGATGAATCCGGCCCGTCCGGTGAACAGTCCGCTCTGGTAGACCATCGGCGTCGAGCAGGCCAGCCGGATCCTGGGGAGCAGGTGCCACACGTCGGTATCGTCGCGGTGGCGCTGATACTCGTGCAGGATCAGCGCGACCCCGCCGCTGCCGCCGTCCAGGTACGGCAGGTGCCTGCTCCCGTCCGCGAGCTGGAAGGATCCGTCGTCGCGGGTCTGCCCGATGTCGAGGTCCTGCTCGATCGCCTGGCGGGCCCAGTCCAGGTACCGGTCCTCGCCGGTCTGCTCGTAGGCCCTGATGAACAGCAGCGCGGCGCCGGACGGCCCGCGGAGCAGCCCGTGCCCCGGCAGCACGGCCGCACCCGTGGCCACTAGCCGCCCGAGGTCCGCGGCGATCCGCAGGCCCTCGCCGAGCAGGGTGTCGTCGCCGGTGACCCGGGCGAAGTGCAACAGGTTCAGTGCGCGCCCGGCCCGCCCGGCGGCGAGCGTGTCCGAGGTGGGCAGCCGGTCGAAGCGGCGGGCCACCTCCAGCGCGGCGAGCGCTTCCTCGTGACGGCCGATCGTCTCGAGCACCGCGGCTACGCCGTGCGGGCCGTTGTACAGGCCCAGCGACGGCCGCGGCTGGGTGCGTTCGACCGCGCGTGACGTCCACCGCACGTACTCCGGCGGGATCGGCGCCCCCACCCGGTGCAGGGCGAACAGGACGCCGGCCGCGCCGTACGAGAGATCGAAGCCCCCGCTGCCGAGCTGCGCCGGACTGCCCGGGAACAGCCGGTCGTCGCGCTCCGGGGTGGCGGCGGCGTGGATCCCGGCGACGATCGAGTCCCGGATGCGGGGCCAGGACGGGTCGGGCCCGGCGAACCGGCGCGCGGCCTCGTCCAGGCCCTCGGGCACGGCGTGCCGGCGCAGCAGCGCGGCGCCGAACTCCGGCGGCATCCCCATCGTGACCGCCTCCGCGACGAGCGTCCCGGCCTTGGCCGTCGCCCGGTCCAGCAGCGGGGTCAGCATCATGAACGGGAACACCCGCAGGCAGTCCAGGGCGAACTCGTCGATCGCCGCGCCGGTCAGCCCCGCGGGGGCGGCGAAACCGGGCGCGCCGAGCCCGGGCGGACGATCGTCACCGAGCTCGGCGGCGAACTCGAAGTCGATCAGCACCACCCGGCCGCCGGGACCCAGCAGCACGTTGGACGGGTGCAGGTCACCGAACCGGATGCCGCGCGCGTGGATGGCGTCGAGCGCGGCGGCGACCTGGTCGAGCGCGTCGACCACCCATCCCCGGAACTCGGTCAGGTCGGCCTCGATCGTCTCGGGCGCGGTGCCGGGGAACAGGGCCGGCCCGCGGGTCTGCACGGCGCGCAGCAGGGTCGGGCCCTCGATGTACTCCTGGACGAGGAAGTGATGGCCCTGCACGATCCGGTAGTCGTAGACGGCCGGGACGCAGTCGAGCCCGGCGAGCCGGGTCAACGTCCGGTGCTCGCGGCGCAGGCGGGCGACCGCGTCCTCGTGGTTGCGGTCCAGACCCGCGTACGGCCGTGCCTCGCGCAGCACCACCTGCTCCCCGGCCGCGTTGCGGGCCAGGTAGACACCGCCGGCGTTGGAGAAGTGCAGGGCTTCCTCGACGCGGTACGGGAAGTCGATCGGCGCGCTGCCCTGCCGTGCCGCCAGGTGCGGCTCCAGGAACTGCGGGACCTGCACCCAGGGCGGCACCCGGAAGACCGGTCCGCGCCGATCGGGCACCAGTTCGCCGTCGGCGTCCTCGATGGCGAGCACCGGCTCGTCGTTCTCGCCGCGGCACCACATGGTGGCGAACGCGCCGTACCGCACGTACAGCGGGCCGTCGCCGATCCGCAGGTCACCCAGCACGTACGGGCCGGGCATGCCGGCGAGCAGCGCGGACAGATCGGTGATCGTCTTCTCGAACGTGGCGTCGTCACGGGGGTAGAGGGTGACGAGCTTGCCGCTCGACCCGCGCCCCGCGTACTTGGAGTTGAGCACCACCACCGCGTCGGCGCTGCGCAGGAACTTGAAGCCGAGCCCGTTGGCCACGCAGTAGTCCCAGACCAGGTTCAGGCAGCCGGGCGCGTCGTCCAGCGTGACCGAGACGTGGATCTTCCAGCCCTGCCGGGGCGCGCCACCGGCCTCCGGCTCCAGACCCACCCACAGGTTCGACTCGCCGCGCTGCCAGCCCTGCGGCGCGGGCCGGTCGGCCGGCTCGAACCGGCTGCCGTGGTCCCGCATCCGATCCGGCGCGTCGTAGAACTCGTGGTCGGCGAGACAGTGGATCCACTCGAGATGCTGCTCCATGATCGCGTCCTGTCGCTGGGCAAGGGCTGGTGGGAACAGCCCGAATCCTGCCCACGACCGCGGAAACAGCCCTGAAACGACGCTGAGACCCCGCAGAAAAAGGCAGGTCAATCCCCGATCAGGTACGTCGTGAAGCCCGCGCGCTGCTGCTGGGTGGCTCGAGAGCGCAGGCGGCGCGCGTTGCCGTTGCGCCACGCACCGAGACCTCGGCATGGCCCGTGTCAACTCGCGTTGACGAATGGAATCCGTGTCAACTATGGTTGACGCATGAAGCGATTGTCCGGATC
Organism: Actinoplanes cyaneus; assembly: GCF_016862095.1. GTDB lineage: Bacteria > Actinomycetota > Actinomycetes > Mycobacteriales > Micromonosporaceae > Actinoplanes > Actinoplanes cyaneus. The sequence continues at coordinate 27,806 of NZ_BOMH01000085.1, read as the reverse complement.
TGAACGGGTGCCGATCCAATACGGCGACGAGTCACTCGCCATACGACTACGGACCCTTCTGGGAAGTCGGCACCCGGTGGCCGCGGCCGCCACCATCTCGCGCCAAGGGCAGCAGGTGGCGGGACTCGGCGCCGATCGTGCGGCGGACTTCGAGATCGGCTCCATCTCGAAAGGCGTGACAGGCTTGCTGTACGCCGACGCGCTCGCCCGCGGTGAGGTCGATCGGTCGACGACGCTGGGGGACCTGTTGCCGCTGGGCGACTGCCCCGCCGCCCGGGTGACCCTGACGTCGCTCAGCACTCACCACTCCGGCTTGCCTCGCCTCGCCGCATCGAGCGCGCCATTGCGGCGCAGTGCGGCACTGTGGTTCCGCGGGACCAATCCGTACGGTGACAGCCTGGACCAGCTGATCGCTCAGGCGCGGTCGGTCCCGGTAGGCAAACCCCGGGCGCGCTACTCCAACCTGGGATTCCAACTGCTCGGTCACGCCATTGCGACCGCTGCCGGAGTGAGCTACCGGCAACTCGTAGGCGAACGCATCGCCGGCCCTCTCGGTCTCGATGCCTTCTATGCTCCGACGACTCCGGTAGAGCTGAGACCCGGCGCGCTGACCGGCAGGAACAGGCTCGGACGTGCTCGGCAGCCCTGGACCGGCGAGGCCGTGGCTCCTGCTGGCGGAATCCGCGCCTCCATCGAGGCGATGGCCCGCCTGACCGCCGCGTTGCTGGACGGTTCGGCTCCTGGTCTCAGCGCCCTGGATCCGGTCACCCGGTTCGCTGGACCCGCCGTGGGCATCGGTGCCGCCTGGATCACGCTCGAGCACAACGGCCGTACGGTGACCTGGCACAACGGTGGCACCGGTGGATTCCGGTCATGGCTGGGCCTGGACCGGGCCGCGGGCGCCGGAGTGGTGATCCTGACCGCTACGTCGGCCGCCGTCGACCGGCACGGCTTCACCCTTCTGGCCGAGACCGGACATCACACCTAGGGAGGTGCACCGGGCGGAGTAGGGAGGTGTCCCGGCGCGGCGTAGGAAGACCTTCCTAACGTACGGGCGGCCGCCCGCCGGAAGCTTTCCGCAGTGGCCGGAAGACCGGCGAGGGGAGCTAGCGATGTCCGCGACGATGCTGGCCGTGGCGCGCACCGATGCGGTGTTCGTCAGTGCGTTGCCCACGGGTTCTCGTCCCGGCAGGGACCAAATCGATGCCACCGTCCGCGCCGAGGTCCGCCGTCATCGGGGATCACGGGGGTGCGCGGCCGAGGTGGCGGCCTGCTACGGCGAGGTTCCGGAATACGCGGTACGCCGGATGAAGTGGGCACGCCGGGTCATCGCCACCGCTTTCGGTGGCGCGCGATGACGACCCTCGCCGGCCGGCCCACCGCGGAGATCCTGGAGCACCTGTCCACGGTGGCCCGCGGCGCCACCGGTCACGCCGCCGCGGCGGCCGCCCTGGAATTGGCCGCCGAGGTCGTCCGGGACGGTCGCCGCCGGTTGCTGACCCTGGCGGCCGCCGACGCGCAACTGGCCGGGGAGCCGGGCCGCGCCGCCGAGCTGCTGCGCCGCGCGGATGCGACCGGGGAGCAACTGTGCGCGCCGCTGATCGCCGACGCGGTCGCGGACGCGCGGCGCGAGATGGCCTGCGGACGGTTCCGGGCCGCGGAGCGGGGGCTCGCGGCGATCGTGCGCCGGCTGTGGGAGACCGGGGCGATCCGGCCGCTGCCGGGCGTGCTGTCGATGCGCGGCTGGGCCCTGGCACGTGCCGGGGATCTCGCCGGGGCGGCCGCGGATGCCGGGCAGGCGCTCGCCCTCGCCCCGCTGACCGGCGACGATCAGGCGGTGTCGCGCGCCCGGCACACCCGGGCGCTGCTGGACGTGCTGCGCGGGGGCTCCGGGGCGGACGACGTACTGTCGCCGTCGGACCCGGTCGGGGTCGGCCTGGCGCTGCTGGCGGGCCTCGCCCAGCAGCGGCCCGAGGATCGCGCGGTCGCCGCCCCGGCGCCGGAGTTCGTGCCCGACCTGCTGGAATGCCGGCTGATCCGGAATCGGGCGCTGAGCACGAAGGATCTCAACACGCTGCACGGGATGACCCGGTCGGCGGCGGCACCGATCGCGGCGAACGCGTGGCGGGTGCTCGGCCTGACCGGCGCGCAGAACTGTTTCGACCGGGCGACCCGGCTGCACGCCACGATGGACCTGCCCTTCGACAATGCGCGCGTGCACCTTTCGTACGGCGAAAGGCTCCGCCGTGACGGTGACCGGCGAGCGGCGCGCAACCAGCTGCGGATCGCCCGCGACGGGTTCCAGGATCTCGCCGCGACGCCGTGGGCGCTGCGCGCCGAGCGGGAGCTCAGCGGCACGGCAGAAACTCTCTCCCGGTCCGGGCTCACCCCGGCGGAGTTCGAGGTGGCGCGGGTCGTCGCGACCGGAGTGTCCACCCGCGAGGCCGCCGCGCAGCTGTTCCTGAGCCCGAAGACCGTCGAGTTCCACCTGTCGAAGGTCTTCCGCAAGCTCGGCGTGACGAACCGGGCGCAGCTCGCGCACGTCTTCCCGGTCCTATCCCACGCATAGAAATTTCGATAGAAATGACGCATGTCAGCGTCGAGGGGCTTCGTGGGCCGTACGGCCGAACTGGCGGCCCTGGCCGCGGCGCTCGACGACGCGACCGGCGGCGAACCCCGGACCGTCCTGATCGCCGGGGAGGCCGGTGTCGGCAAGACCTGCCTGCTGGAGGAGTTCGAGGAGCGCTGCGACGGGCGTGACCTGCTGCTCGCGCGCGGGGCGTGCGTGTCGGTGGGCGCGGGGGAGTTGCCGTACAGCCCGTGGCTGGCCGCCATGCACGCGGTGGAGATCTCCGTCGGCGCGCCGGCCCTGGTCGAAGGCGCCCGCGGGGAACAGGCGGCCCTGTCCGCGCTGATCCCGGCGTTGTCCGATGCGGGCCGGTCCACCGAGGGCGGTCAGCTGGCCCGGGCGCACCTGTTCTCGCTGTTCCTGGAGCTGCTGGGGCGCCTCGCGGCGAAACGGCCGCTGGTGCTGCTCCTCGAGGACCTGCACTGGGCGGACACGTCGTCGCTGGACCTGCTGTTGTTCCTGAGCCGGAACCTGCGGCGGGTGCCGGTGCTGCTGGCCGGGACGTTGCGCACCGACGAGCTCAACGAGGACTCCCGGCACCGGGTGGTCTTCGGTGAGCTGATCCGCGGGCGGACCTCCACCTATCTGGAGCTGTCCCGCTTCGGCCGCGACGATCTCGGGGCGATGCTCGGGGGCGGGCTGTCGACGGAGGTCATCACCAAGGTGCACGAGCGGTCCGGCGGCAACGCCTTCCTCGCGCAGGAGATCTTCGCCGCCGAGCAGCGCAATCCCGGCGGGCCGGTGCCCGATCACCTGCGTGACCTGCTGATGATGCGGGTCGACGGGCTGTCCGAGGAAGGTCAGCAGGTCGTCGGGGTGGTCGCCGCCGCCGGCCGGCCGGTCTCCGGGGCGCTGCTGGAGGCGGCGAGCGGCCTGGCCGGGCCGGCGCTGCGCTCCGGGGTGCGCGACGCGGTGACCCGGCAGGTGCTGGTGCGTACGCCGGAGGAAAGTTACCAACTGCGGCACTCGCTCACCGCAGAAACGTTTTACCAGGACCTGCTGCCGGGCGAACGCGCCGGACTGCACCGGGCGGTCGCCACCGCGCTCACCGCCTCCGCCGGCCCCGACGCGTCGCCGATCGTGCAGGCCGAACTGGCCCACCACTGGTTCCACGGGCGCAAGGACGACGACGCGCTGTTCTGGACCCTGCGAGCGGCCCGGTCCGCGGCGATCGTGCACGCGTACGCGGAGGCGCGCCGGCAGTACGGGCGGGTGCTGGACCTGTGGCGGCGGGTGCCGGCCGCCGCCGAGATCTGCGAGACGACGTACCCCCGGCTGCTCGACGAAGCGGCGGAGGTTCTCGACTACGGCGGGGACCCGCAACGGGCGGTGCAGCTCACCGGCGAGGCGATCCAGGTCGTCGGCGCAGGCGGGGACCCGAAGGTTCTTGCCGCCCTGCACGAGCACCTCGCCCGGCTGCGGTGGCGGGCCAGCGACACACCCGGGGCCCTGGCGGCGGCGCGGGAGGCGATCGCGCTGCTCGACGGGCTGTCCGATCCGGCGCTGCAGGCGCGGGCCGGGGAGGTCTACGCGCGGGTGCTGATGCTCAGCGGGCACTACCGGCAGGCGCTGCAGGAGGCGCAGGCCGCTCTCACCGTCGCGGAGTCACCGGTGGAGCGCGGATATCTGCTGGTCACGCTCGGGACCCTGCGGTTCCTGCTGGGGGAGCGCGACGGCGGGGTCGCCCAGTTGCGCGACGGGCTGGCGCTCGCCGAGAGCACCGACAGCAAGGAGAACATTCTCCGGGCGTACACCAATCTGACCTACTGCCTGCAGATGCTCAACCAGCTCGAGGAAGGGCTCGAACTGGCCCGGCGCGGATGTGAGCTCGCGGCCGGGTTCGGGCTGCGGATGACGACCGGCATGGTGCTCGTCGGCAACGCCGCCGACATCCTGCTCGACCTGGGCCGGTGGGACGAGATCGAGCAGCTCATCGACGAGGTCCTGCCCGACGAGGCGGCCGACGACCTGCCGCTCTACCTGCAGTACGTACGGGCGGAGGTGCGCGTCGCCCGCGACGAGCGCGACGCGGCCCGCGACCTGCTCGACCTGGTGATGAGCCGCTCGGCCGGGAAGACCGACCAGGACTTCGTGGGGCACACCTACACGGCGCTCGCCGCCCTGGAGATCGCCGACGGGAACTGGCGGGCCGCCCGCCGTGCCGTGGACGAGGGGCTGGACAAGCTCGGGGACGGGGAAGGAGCGTTCCCGGCGCTGCGGCTCGCGGTGTGCGGGTTGCAGGCGGCGGGGGAGGCGTTCGCCCGGCATGCGGCCCCGCAGACGTGGCTGAGCTGGGCGGACATGCTGTCGGCCCGGGTGGAGTCCGCGATGGAGGAGCTGCGGCGCGCCGGGGGCGGTCAGGCGTTGCCGGTCGCCGAGGCGCTGAGTCAGGTGGCCGCGGCGGAACTGCTGCGCGTGCGAGGGGAACCGCAGGAAGCGGCGTGGGTGGCGGTGGCGGAGACCTGGGCGTCGCTCGGACATCCGTACCCGGAGGCGCAGGCCCGGTTGCGGCTCGCCGACTGCCTGCTGCGGCGCGGCGCCACGTCGGCGGTGCACCGGGAGATCACCGTGGCGGCGCGGCTGGCGACCGCACTGCGGGCACGGCGGCTGACCGGTGAGCTGAGCCGGCTGGCGGTCCTTGCCGGGGTCGCCCTCGAGGAGGAGCCCGCGCCGGCCGCCGCTGCGCCGTCGGCTGCCGGGTGGGGCCTGACCCCACGGGAGACGCAGGTGCTGGACCTGATCGCGCTCGGCTACACCAACGGCCGGATCGCCCGCAGTCTCACCATCTCGGAGAAGACAGTCAGCGTGCACGTGTCGAACGTGCTGGCCAAGCTCGGCGCCGCCAACCGGTGGGAGGCCGGCTTGATCCGCCGCGGCGAATCGTCCTGAGTCCTGACCGTGCCTTCTTGCCGGATCGTTCACCTGAGGCAGGCGGGCAGGAACCGGTGCGTCGGATCTTTGGCGGGGCGTCCGCGCGCGGAGCCGTGGTGGCAGGTGCTACCGCAGGTTCCTTCTCGTTTACGCTGCCTGGCGTGATCATGTCGTCGATCGTCGGCTACGCCCGGTGTGCTGCTGCTCCCGGCGACAGGGCGGACCGGATTCGTATCCTTCGGGGCGGCAGATGCCGTTCTCGCGGATCCCTCCGGATGAGCCGTTGATCGGCGTCCGGCCGCGTTCTTCCCTGCAGCGCGCCGCCGAGCCGGCCTCATGACCGCCGACTTCGACGGGAACCCCGATGAGCAGGGCCGGCTGGCCGCGGTGCGGCGGGCCGGCCTGGATGCGGTGGCCGATCCGCTGTTCGACTGGTTCGCCGACATGGTGCGCCGGGCCGTCGGCGTGCCGGTGGCGCTGGTGTCGCTGGTCGGCAGCGACCGGCAGTTCTTCCCCGGAGCGCGAGGGCTGGGCCAGCCGTGGGCAGCACAGCGGCAGACCCCGCTGAGTCACTCCTTCTGCCAGCATGTCGTGGCCGCGGGGGAGCCGCTGATCGTCACCGACGCCCGCAGTGACGCGCGGGTGCGTGACAATCTCGCCGTGGACGAGCTCGGTGTCGTCGCGTACGCCGGCATGCCGTTGACCGACGACGACGGGCACGTGCTCGGCTCGCTGTGCGCCATCGATCATCAACCCCGCCGGTGGAGCGATCAGGAGCTCCGGCTACTGGCCGAGCTGGCCGACGGCTGCGCACAGGCGCTGCGCATGCGGATCGCCTCGGACCAGGCCGAGGTGCAGCACCGAGCCGCCATGGAACGCGAACGACAGTCTCAGGCGGCGGCCGTACGCAGCCAATTGCTGCTGCGTGCCAGCGCCGCGCTGGGAGCGGCCGCGACGTCCGACGAGCTGGTCGACACGGTTCGCACCCTGGTCATCGGCGATCCCGACCCGGTCTACGTGGGCATCTCCACCCTGGATGCCGACGGATTCGTGGATCTTGCTTCCGGTCGGCTGCTGCCCGCCCGGTTCGCCCGGCGGTGGCTGCGTTACGGTGCCGACCAGCGAACGCCGTCCGGGCTGGCGGCCCGCACCGGACGACTCATGTCGTTCCCGGATCTGACCGCGATCGCCGAGCAGGCCCCCGATGCCCTGGAGACGTTCGAGGCGCTGGGCTGGCAGTCGGCGGCCAGCGTGCCACTTCCCGGCGAGCACGGCCCGATCGGCGCGCTGACCGTCATCTGGGCACAACCGCACACCCTTACCGGCGGGGAGCAGGTCGTGCTCACCGCCCTGGCCGGGTTCGTGGCTTCGGCACTGAGCCGGACCGCCGCCTACGACGAGCAGCGCACCGCCGCCACCACCATGCAGCAAGCGCTGCTCACCCCTCTGCCCGAGGTGGGTCACGTCGGCATGGCCGCCCAGTACGTGCCGGCCCAGCAGAACGACCTGGTCGGCGGGGACTGGTACGACGTGATCAAAATCGACGACCAGCGGCTGGCCCTGGTGATCGGTGACGTCGCCGGGCACGGCATCACCGCGGCGGCGACCATGAGCCAGTACCGCACGATGCTGCGCACCCTGCTCGTCGACCGCTACGACTACCCGTCCGCTCTGCTGCACCGCCTCGAACGCACCACCAGAGCCCTCGGCATCACGGCCATCGCCACCGCCATGGTCGCCTACCTGACCCACGACCCGGGCGGCGGGCACACCCTGACCTGGACCAATGCCGGCCACCTACCGCCCAGCCTGGTCCTGCCCGACGGTGAGATCAGCCTGCTCGCCCGCGGCGGGCCGTTGCTCGGCGGCCTGCGCAACATCACCCGGCGCACCCACACCCGGCACCTGCCGCCCGGCTCCCTGCTGGTGCTGCACACCGATGGCCTGATCGAAACCAGGACCCGCCCGATCGATGACGGCATCACTCGCCTGCACCAGCTGCTCGCGGCTCACCGCAAGGCCCCGCTGAGCGAGCTGGCAGATCTCCTGATGACCGACACGAACCCCGCCAGCAGGGAAGACGACGCCTCACTGCTGCTCATCCGCACCGCTCCGTCCTGACCCGCAGCAGCAGCCTGTGCGCCAGTGGCGCTGCACCAGGCGTCCCACCACCGGCGTGTCGGTCAACGTCCGGAGACATTGCCGGGTACGCCGGCGGGGCCGGTGCGGACTTGGGTCCCGCTTTGCAGACGGCGGCGGGATTGGCGGGAGTATGTCGATAGGCCAGACTGCCGGCCGGTGAGGTACCGGTCGCGTAGAAGGAGGAGCGACCGATCCGGCAGCTCAGCAACGGGGCTTCACTCGATCGACGGCGTCGACTCGCGTTCTCCCGAGGCGATCTTTGGTGCTCGCCGGGCTTCGGGGGGCGTGCGCCGACGGGCCCGGGAAGCGCGGAGGTTGATGGGGTTGCCGCACGTTTTCATGTCGTGCCAGACGCGGGTGCTGTTTCGTGACAGGTCGTAGAACGCCGCGCCGCAGGCCGGGTTCATGCAGGTCTTCAATCGGCTCAGGGCGCCGGTGTGCGAGGCCAGCAGCGACTCCAGCAGAACCAGCGAGATAACCACGGCAGCACCGCTACCCCGGAGTTCAAAGGCCAGACGGCCGTCATACAAGGCAACGCCGGCCTCGAAGGTGAGCGCCGAGCGATCTTGACCTTCGTCCGTGAGCCAGCCACGGATCCGGCTGCGCAGCTCACGAAGCGCGACGAGATCATCGTCGGACAGTGTGATCCGGGGCGGGGTGCGGCCGGCCTGCTGGCTCCAGGTTTGCAACGACGTGTCCAGCCAGGCCTGCGCGGTCGCCTGGTCGGCGAGCAGATCGGGCACCGACGCGACGGGCATGCTCGCCGAGTTCAGCAGGTCCTGCACGACGCACAGCCCTCCGGGTGCGGCCGCCAGCAGCAGACGTCTGGTGCTCGCTGCGGTGTCGTCATGGTCCACGTCGGTGAGCGTACTCCTTCCGAGGACACCACCGTAGTGAAGTAGGTGACGTCACATGACATTGCCATAGAGCCTACGGTGGTGTCATGGTCGGTGGGCAACGACGACTCAACGGAGGAACACCCATGAACACCTCGCTGACCGGCACCACCGCCCTGGTCACCGGCGCCAGCGGCGGCATCGGCGCCGCCACCGCCCTGTCTCTGGCAGCCCAAGGCGCCAGTATCGGCCTGGTCGCCCGGCGTAAAGACCGCCTCGACGACATCGCCGAGCAGATCCGCGCCATCGGCGGAACTGCCCTGGTCATCGCGGCCGACATCACCGACCAGACGCAAGCCGCCGCTGCGGTCGAGCAAACCGTGCAGACCTTCGGCAGCCTCGACATCGTGGTCAACAACGCCGGCATCATGCTGCTCGGGCCGGCCGAAAGTGCACCGGTCGAGGAATGGGACCGGATGCTTGCCATCAACGTGCAAGGCCTGCTCTACATCACCCATGCTGCGCTGCCACACCTGCTCGCCGCCGCCGACGGCGAACGCGGCACCGCCGACATCATCAACGTCAGCTCCCTTGCCGGCCGCGTCCCCATCGCCGGCTCCGCCGTCTACAGCCTCACCAAGACCGGCATCAACGCCTTCACCGAGGCCCTGCGCCAAGAGGTCGCCGGCCGGCACGTACGGGTGTCGCTGATCGAACCCGGCCCGGTCGCCACTGAACTGTTCACCCACATCCGCCCCGAAATCCTCGAAGCCAGCCAGGAAGCCTTCGCCAACGCGACCCTGCTGCACGCCGAGGACATCGCCGACACCATCACCTACGTCGTCACCCGACCCGCCCGGGTGGTCATGAGTGAAATCCTGGTCCGCCCCGACGGCAGCCAGTGGTAGATCAACTCGGGTAGGACAGGCCGCCCGGCGCTCCGCACGCACGGGTGCCGGGCGGCTACCAAGGCAAGGCAGCCACGGTCAGCGCGGGTCCGAAACTCGGTGTGGTGTATGCGTTGACCGACCAGGGATGCAGCCTCAGCGTCGTCCTGCACGCCATGCTCGTGTGGGGCGAGGCTCATCCGTCCTGGCGCTGCTCAGACCGGCCGCGATGGACCGATGACCGGCTCCGAGCCTTCCCGCGACGCGGACGTCGCGTCGCCGTTGTCGCACCACTGGTCGCGGCTCTCGGGCCTCGACGAGCTCACGCCCGGCGGGCCGGCAGCATTCGCGGCCTCCGGTCGGCCGGAGCCGGCGTGCCGCGCCGGGCGGTGGAGCCGCATCGCCACCCAGGCAGTGAGCGCGAGCGCGGTGAGCAGGTAGACGTCGCCCGGGACGTGCTCGATCGAATGCCACCGGTACTCGCGACCGTCCCCCGCGGGCAGCCACGCGAACGGACGGACCACGAACACCGCGGTCCACAGCGCGCTCATCCACCGGCTGCGTTCCCACAGCGCCAGCCCGACCGGCACGGCCCACACCCAGTGGTGCGACCAGGAGACCGGCGAGGCGAGCAGCATGGCCAGCGCGGCCAGCCCGGTGCCGAGCACCCGGTCGCCGCGACGCCAGCAGACGGCGCCGACGCCCACGACGGCCAGAGCGAGCGGCCCGGCGACCGCGAGCCACAGCAGCGTCGGTGCCGGACTGTCGAGCATCCGGGTGAGCGCCCCGAACACCGACTGGTTGTGGGCCAGCTCCGGCGGACCGACCCGGCCGGCCTTGATCAGGTTGTCGGTCCAGTACGCCTGCGCCGCCGCGGGCACCGTCACTAAGCCGATCACGACGGTGCCGGCGAAGGCCGCCAGCGCCCGTATCGCCGTCCGGTGACGACCGACCAGCACCAGCAGCACGACGAACACGAGCGGAGTCAGCTTCACCCCCGCCGCGACACCCACCAGCACGCCGGACCAGCGCCCGGCCGGGCGCACCAGGTCGATGAACACGGCGAACATCAGCAACAGGTTGATCTGCCCGAACGTGAGGTTCTGCCACACCGGTTCCAGCGCGAACGCACCGACGGTCAGCAGGGCGACGATCCGGCCCGGAACAAGGCGGTGCATCGCCCGGGCGGCCACCGCGATGACCCCGGCCAGCGCAGCCACCGACGCCGCGGTCCACAGGGCCGCGGCCAGCCAGACCGGCAGCACCGCGAGCAGCGCCATCGCCACCGCCGCGAACGGCGGGTAGGTGAATCCCAGGTTGGTGGCCGGGTCACGGGAGCCGTAGAGCGGCAGCCCGTCGAGAACCAACCGGCCGCCGTACCGATAGGCGGAAAGGTCGACGAACCCGCCATGGAAACCCAGCTTCGCCGGTACGTGTGCCCAGGCCGCCGCCCCGGCCACCGCGGCCGCGACGACGATCACGACCAGGACCGGGCCGGCCTGCACGAGTCCACGGGACAGCCGCTCCGGGACAGACCACGGCAGCGGGCGACGACTCAGCACCATGCGGCGCGCAACCGGGGCGGAGGCTGCGCCGCCACCGTCGTACCGAGCATCATGATCGAATCGTAGTGGGCGCCGCCGTGACGGCCGGCAGCGCGGCCGAGCGGCCCGCGATGGTGCCGCCGGGGGAGACCGGTCACGCCGCGTGCAGGCCCAAGGCCTCGTCCACGCGCTCCAAGACCTCCTGGTCGTCCTGGCCGACACCGCGCAGCAGATCGACGGCGGTCACCCGGATCTGCCCGATGATCATGACAAGTGGCAGCTGAGGCTCGTCCTCCAGCAGCTTCGCGGCGATCCGGACCGCCTGCAGCGCGGCGTGGTCGGCACGGGCGGCATGCCGGTCAGGGTCGCCGGGACCGACGAGGTCGGTGGCCAGAGCTTCGCCGGCCTCGCGCACCGCCTCGGCCAACTCCCTCAGCGCATCGCTGACCTCCGGTGGCGTCGCCACCCGAAGCCGGGTCACCGTCACGGCATTACGCGCCAACACCCAGATGTTGTCGACCACGTGATCCAGGTGCACCGCTGTCGCCTGCACCTCGGCGAGCTGACCGAGTTCCCGGCGGCGCACCCGCAGACGCAGCGTCTCGCCGGCAGCCGACACCTCGGCCTGCAGTTTCTCTACGCAGCCGTTGAGTTCCCGAGCGCGGCGCAGCACGGTGTGCGCACTCTGCTCGTCACCGTCGACGACAGCCCGATCGATGGCGTCGAGCAGGCCCGCAAGATCGGCGAACGTCTGACGGGCCTCGGCGACCAGCCGGCCGAGCGGGCTGCGGGCAACCGCCACCTGGCTGATGACCAGCGCGATCGCTCCGCCGACCAGGGCATCGACGAAACGCAGCTGCATGAGACTCGTCTTGGGTGCCGGCACCGCGACCAGGTAGATCGCGGAGATGGCGGCCTGCACGAGCAAGGTGCTGCTCGCCCCGAGGGCGATCATCGGGCCGACGGTCAGCAGCAGGACCACCGCGATGGCCACCGAACCGGACCCGAGGGCCTCCACGACGACATCGGCGACCAGCACACCGGCGGACACCCCCAGGACGATCTCCACACTCTGCCGCAGGCGACGCCCTCGGGACTCGGCAAGCACGACCAGCGCGGCGGACGGCGCGAACACCGGGTCCGGGTGACCGGCGATCGTGGTCGCGACGAACCAGGCCAGCGACGCTGCCAGTACCGCCTCACCCGCCGGGACGGCTGACTGCCGGAGCCGGGCCACCGCCGATCGCATCCACTCCCGCAATCGAGCATCGACCTGCCGCTTGCTCAACAGCCTGACCTCCGTGACAATGCCGCTACCTCCGGAAAACCCGAAGTTGATCTACCCAGCCGGCGCTCTGCTGTAACGGGGACCGCTGTCCAGCGCCGGTTACGTGACAGCCGGGAGTCACACCCGACGACGTCGTCCTCGGCAGCGGCACCCCGCAGCATCCCGCTGCCCCGGCCCGTTCCCGCCCGACGAAGTCGCAAGCGCTTACGCGTCGACGCGAGTTCCGGGGCCCACCACACTGGCGGCATGGATCACAGATACCTGGGTGCGAGTGGACTGCTGGTCAGCGAGTTGTGTCTGGGCTCGATGACGTTCGGCGGCGAGGCCGACGAACCGACGTCCCGCAAGCTGCTCGACCGGTACGCCGAGGCCGGTGGCAACTTCATCGACAGCGCCGATGTGTACGGCGACGGGGCGTCCGAGGAGATCATCGGACGATGGCTGGCCGGCCGGGACCGTGACACTCTGGTCATCGCCACGAAGTTCTTCTGGCCGACCGGTGGCGGCCCGAACGATCACGGCGCGGGGCGCAAGCACATCATCAGCGCCCTGCACGCGAGTCTGCGCCGGCTCGGCACCGACTACGTCGACCTGTACCAGGTGCACGCGTTCGACGAGTCCACCCCACTGGAGGAGACCCTGTCGACCCTGGACACGCTGGTGCGCGCCGGAACTGTCCGTCACCTCGGCGTCAGCAACTTCGCGAGCTGGCAGCTGCAGAAGTCGGTGGACGTGGCACGGCACCGCGGCTGGGAGCCGTTCGTGGCGTCGCAACCGCTGTACAACCTGATCGATCGCGACATCGAGCACGAACACGTACCGGTCTGCCGCAACGAGGGGGTGGGCATCGTCCCGTGGGCGCCCCTGCGTGGCGGATGGCTCACCGGCAAGTACCGGCGCGGCATGACGTCGGCGCCGGCGGACACCCGGTGGGAGCCGGGTAAGCAGCCGTGGCTCGGCGATTGGGAGACCAGCGTCGACGAGCGCACCTGGAGGATCACCGACGCGCTGCTCAGCGTGGCCGGCGAGGTGGAGCGCAACCCGGCGCAGGTGGCCTTGCGATGGTTGCTGCAGCGGCCGGGTGTCACCGCGCCCATCATCGGAGCCCGTACGGTCGATCAGCTCGCCGACAACCTGGGCGCGTCCGGATGGTCGCTCACCGGCCCACAGATGGAGACCCTTACCGCCGCCGGCGATCGGCCACTGCCGTATCCGCACGGCTACCTGGCGAAATCACCGCGCCGCCGCCCGTAGACCCATCAGGTTGGCCTGGGCCGGCGGAACTCCGGCGGACCTGCAGGACAGCGGGGAACACGCATCGCCAGTGCGGAGTCACCTGCTCCTCCACCAGAGCTCGCGTGGCAGCGGCCGCCATCGCCTCGACCGGCTGGTGCACCGATGACAAGGGCGGGGTCATACAGCCGGCGATCACACTGTCGTCGAATCCCACCACCGCGACGTCCTGCGGCACCCGCCGGCCCGCATCGGCCAACGCCTGCATCGCGCCGGTCGCCATCAGATCATTACCGACGAAGAGCGCGTCCACGTCCGGCTCCTGGGCCAGCAGGCGCACGGTCAACTCGTACCCGGCCGCACGGCGCAGCTTGCCGATCAGGGAGACCTCGGGCAATCCGAGGTCGCGGATCGCTCGCCGGTATCCCTCGCGCCTCGCGTCGGCGCAGGGATTGCCCTCCTGGCCGTGCAACGCGGCGATCCGCCGCCGGCCGGTTTCCCGCAGATGCACGACCGCCGCGTACGCGCCCTCGGCGTTGTCCGCATCGACGAACGGGACACCCGGAGCGCAGGGACCCATCGACACCACGCGATCGCACCGCGCGTAGAACTCCGCCGCCATCGCCGGCGCCACGTTGATCAGAACGACTCCCACGCTGACCGTGTCAGCGATCTTCGCGAGCAGAGCGGCCGCATCGGGCTTCTCCACCACATGCACCCGCAACTGAGCGTCTCCACCGGCAAGCTCCCGCAGGATCCCGGCGGTGACCCGGCCGTAGTACGGGCTGTTGCCGAACGTCACCGCGTCGTCGATCACCACCAGCTCCACCACGCTGCCGTGGCCGCAGGCCAACGCCCGAGCAGCCGGGTCGGGCCGGTATCCGAGCTCGTCGATCACCCGCCGGACGTGCTCACGGGTTTCCGGCGACACCCCGGCCACGCCGTTGACGACCCGGGACACCGCTGCCGTCGAGACATGCGCCGCGGCGGCGACATCGGCCAATGTCAGCCTTTTGGATGGCATCGGCCGACTATATCCATGAGGTCCTCTGCCGATGCCGGTGCCGACGGTCACGATCGTCGTGCTGTTCACCGTCGTCAACCTGGCCCGAGTCCGCTGGAGCCCCGGCTGGCCAGCCCGATCGCGGTCGGTTCGGCCCTGCTGGTGCCCTCGTCTGCCGCTGTCCGTGCTCCGACCGACCTCCACGTTGATGCCGCCGTTCGGCGCTGCCGATGATTGCTCTACGGGGGTGCGGCATGGTCGTACTCTCAGGGCCTGATCGCAGGAGGCATGAATGGGATTATCAGGCCGTGACTGCCCTGACTGTGGTCGCCGGCCCGCCGGTGTCCGTACGTCAGCCGCCGCCAGGTGGGTCGACCGGCGCGCCGGTGATGGCTGCGGCCTCCCGTAGAAGGATGTCGAGTAACGGCACGCCGTCGCAGTTGCTGAGGACCACGCCGACCCACCCGGTGTCCGGGTAGATGCTCCAGTCGGCACCGATGCCACCACCTCCGCCGCCACGCCCGAAGACCCACTGGCCATTGACGATATTCACCGGCATCGTGTAGCCGTCGAACGATGTGGGCTCCGGGCCGGGAAGCTTGGCCCCGGCGAACAAATCGGCGTAGGGCCGGTCCAGCAGCGTACCGTCGCGCAGCGCTTCTGCGAACCGGACCAGGTCCGGCGCGGTGGCGAATCCGTCACCCGAGGCGTAACCGATGAAGCCGCGGCCCGGATTCCTGCCTTGTATGTTCGGGTCCAGGCTGCCCTTGTCCAGGTTACGGACGGCGTCCACCAGGCTGCCATCGGCTTGCAGCATGTACGGGTGCGCGATATGGCTGTCGGTGAGCCACTGCTGCCTGGTGTAATAAGCCGAGCCGCTCATGTTGCAGCGCCCGAAGACGTGCGTGTGCACGTAGCCCCAGAACGTCATGCCGGACACGGCCTCCACGATCTGCGCGGCCATGGCGAAGCCGACACCGCCGCCGGGAAGATGGCCACTGGACCCCGCTCCGGGTACCGCTACCGGCGTCGCCTGCCGGACCCACTGCGCCTGATAGTCGTGCACCTCCTCCCGGCTGTGGAAGATGCGTTGCCAGTCCGGCATGGGGGCGTCCAGGCCGGCGGTGCCGACGAGCAGGTGGTGGACAGTCACCTTGTCGGCGATATCCCCGGTCAAACCCGGTAGATAGGTGCCCACCGTGTCCGACAGTGCCAGCCTGCCCTGCTGCGCCAACTGCAGGACGGCCACCGACAAGAACGGCTGGCTCCCCGAGGAGAGGTTGAACGCGACGCCCTCGTGATTGCGGATTCCCCGCTCCTGGTCAGCCATGCCGTAGCTGCGCGACAGTACTGTCCTGCCGCGGTGCGACAGCAGCACCACACCGGAGAACCTGCCCTCGGCGGCCAACTGCGCCAGGTACCGGTCGAAGGCCCCGCCAGGCAAGGTGTCCGGAGGAATCCGGTCATGCCGGACCGAACCGGATGGGGCTGCCTCGGCGCGACCGGTCCCGGCGCTCACCAGCGGCGCGCCCGCCACCACACCGGCGGTCGCCGCCCCGCCCCATCGGAACAACCGCCGCCGGTCGATACCTGATCGCGAATTCGACACCTTGATCACCGCCCCTTCCCCGTTGACATCCCTGGCGCTGAAAGCAGTGTGCTCTGGTTCATGCCTCCATCGAAGCAGGGCGATTGTTGCGGTGGCGTAAGCGGTTTCCATACACGCGCGATAGACGAAGTCGCATACAAGATCCATTTCCTGCGGTCATCGCCGGTGACGTCAAGCAGGTCGCTAACCTCCCGGGTGAACGACGCTTCAGAGCGAGTGGCCCAGCGGGCCGGAATCAGGTCGCCCGGATTCGTAACAGGTGTTGCCAGGTGGATCGCCGTGTGACCGAACTCGAGTCGCCATGGCCAAGATCAATTCACTCGACTGCCGCAGATGACGCGCGCTCGGCGATCGGCGCCGCCTGCCCGGACTCGTTCGCCAGCAACCACCGTAGTTGCCCTTGATGACGTGGGGAGCTGCTCGGCAGCGACGCCGGGCGCAGGGCGGAGGTTTGGAGTCACCGGGGCGCGGGTATTCGGCCGGATATTGCCCTGGACCCCGGCGTTTGCCCGACATTGTCAGCGTCGCCGAGGGAGTGGGAGCATGACGGCCACCGACACACCGACCGGTAAGCAGGGACATCCGGCTGATGCCGTGACGACGGTACCCCGGGGTAGCGCTTACGCGTCGCTGTCCCGGCAGATCAAGCAGGCCGGCCTTCTCGACCGGCGGCCCGGCTATTACACCGCGCAGACCGCTCTCCTGCTTCTCCTGGTGACCGTGGGCGTCACCGCGCTGGTGATGATCGGCGACTCCTGGTGGCAGCTGCTCGTGGCCGCGTACTTCGCGGTGCTCTCCACCCAGCTCGGCTTCCTCGGCCACGACGCGGGGCATCGGCAGATCTTCCGGTCCGCGCGCGGCAACTTCTGTTTCGGTGTCGTCCTGGCCAATCTCGGTGTCGGTTTCAGCTACGGGTGGTGGGTCGACAAGCACAACCGTCACCACGCGCACCCGAACGACGAGGACAAGGACCCGGACATCGGCGCGGGGGCGCTGGTCTTCACCACCCGGCAGGCCCGCGCCAGCGGGCGTATCGGCCGGGTCTTCTACCGCTGGCAGGCGTGGACGTTCTTCCCGCTGCTCATGCTGGAAGCGATCAACCTGCGGGTGTCCAGTGTGCGGTACCTGCTCGCCGATCGGGACCGCTCCCGGATCCGCGAGATCGCGCTGATCGGTCTGCACGTCGTGGCGTACCTGGCGGTCGTCTTCGTGGTGCTCCCGCCCGGCAAGGCGCTGGCCTTCGTGGGGGTTCATCAGGCGCTGTTCGGCCTGTATCTGGGCTGCTCGTTCGCCCCCAACCACAAGGGTATGCCGCCGCTGAGCGACGCGGACAACGCCGACTACCTGCGCCGGCAGGTTCTCACCTCGCGCAACGTGCGCGGACATTGGCTCACCGACTTCGCTCTCGGCGGCCTCAATTACCAGATCGAGCACCACCTGTTCCCGTCGATGCCGCGAGGCAACCTGCGCCGGGCTCAGCGACTGGTCAAGCAGTTCTGCGCCGACCAGCAGGTGTCCTATCTCGAAACCGGTCTGATCTCTTCGTACGCCCAGGCGCTCCGGCACCTGGACACGATCGGCCGAGCAGCCGCGCCCGCCGCCTAGCTAGCCGGGCACCGCGGCCGGTATCGCGAGGAGCCGCTACGGTGCTGGATCAGGTAGGTTCTCGCCGGCGTACCGGCCGGTCGGGCAGGAGCCCTTCCTCGTGGTCGAGTTCGCGTTCCAGCACCCGAAGACCCACATCGGGCAGCTGGCCGGCGTCGCGCCACCGCAGCAGCTCCTCCCGCTGAGCGTCGATCGCCACCCGGCGGACGTGCAGGGCCGCCTCGTACCCGGGCGACACCGGCAGGTTCATCGAGTCGCTTTCGCGCAGCAGGGTGAGCCGGCCCTGGTAACGGCTCAGCCGGGTGCCGAGCTGCCGGCGCATCGTCTCGATCACGTGGCCGTGGATGTCGTCGTGTTCCTGCGCCTCCAGCTCGTCGAGCGCGGCGAGAGCGGCCTGCACGGAGGCCGAGCGCGCCTCGTTGCGCAGGCGGGCCTGGTCCTTCTCGTCAGCGTGGAGCCCGAGCGCCCGGACGATCGGCGCGAAGGTGAGTCCCTGGCCGACCAGGGTGACGAGTACGACGACGAACGTGCAGAACAGCAGAAGGTCCCGATCCGGGAACGGCGCGCCGCTGCCGGTGACCAACGGGATGGTGGAGATCGCCGCGAGGCTGATCACCCCGCGGGTGCCCGACCAGCTCAGAGCGACGACCTCGCGGCCCGTCAGCCGCTGATCGCGCCGCCGGTTCGCCGGCGACGGCGTCGCACCGTCCGCGTCGTCACCGGTGTCCCGGTCCAGCCGGTCACCGCCCAGCCAGGTGTGCAGCGAGCGCGGCATCGACTGCGTCAGCACCAGCCACACCGGTCGCAGCACCAGGACGACACCGACGCTGATCGAGACGGCGATGACGACGGTGGCGGTGTCGTACTGCGCCAGCCCCTGCACGACGGCGGGCAGCTGTTGACCGATCAGCAGGAACACGCAGCCTTCGAGCAGGAAGTCGACCAGCCGCCACACCGCGCTCGTCTGCAGCCGGCCCGCACCCGAGGCCGACCGCGGCGAGTGGTGCCCGACGACGAGCCCGGCGACCACCACCGCCAGCACGCCGGAAACGTGAACGTTCTCCCCGAGCAGATAGGCGACGAACGGGGTGGCCAGCGAGACCGCGTTGGCCATCATCGGATCGCTGCTCAGCGGCCGTGACAGCAGCCGGACCGCGAAGGCGACCAGCACGCCGACGGCCACCCCGCCGGCCGCCGCGACAACGAACCGGCCCAGCGCCGACGGCGCCGAGAAGTCGTCACCCGTGGCCGCGGCGACAGCGACGCTCAGAATGGTGAGGGCGGTCGCGTCGTTGAGCAGCCCCTCACCCTGGATCAACATGACGATCTTCGGGGGCAGGCCCACCCGTCGCCCGACCGCCAGCGCGGCCACCGGGTCAGGCGGCGCCACCGCCGCGCCGATTGCGATACCGGCGGCCAGGGTCGCGCCGGTGACGAACCAGGCGAAGCAGAACCCGATCGCCAGCGCCGTCAGCAGAACCAGGACCACCGACAGGCTCACCACCGTACGCAGGTTGCGGCGGATCCCGTGCAGAGACGAGTCCAGGGCCGCGCTGTACAGCAACGGTGGCAACACGAGGGTCAGGATGATGTCCGGGTCCAGCGACACGTTGGGTCCCGGCAGCAACGCGTAGCCGACCCCGATGATGGGCAGCAGCGCCGCAGCGGGCAACCCGGTCCGATTGGCGATCCATCGCACCACCACGACCACCGCGACCGCGGCGAGGACGAACACCAGAAACGACTCGACGCTCACCGTCCCATCCTCCCGGATCACCCGCCGCCGCCCCGGGAGACGGTGCAAAGGCACGACCGGTCGATCACGTGATGCGGTCGTCGGCGGGCATGGCGGAACAGTCGCGGAGGACACTCCAGCCGAGCATCCCGGTGACTTGTCCGAGTCTGCCGCCCACGATGAAGCCGTCGTCGGTGATGTGGCAGTTGTACATGCCGTGCTCGTGGCGGCTGCTGCGCATCTTCAGGACGTTGAGGGCCCGGCCGATCTCGGTGAAGTGTTCGAGGTAGCGGAGCTGGATCACGTTGTCGAACAGATACATGAGGCCGGCGAGGGGGTCTTCCATCGGCCCGAACGTCGTCGTCTCGCTGGTGACCCAGAGGGAAGCGCCGGCGTCGCGGACGACGCCGAGCAGACTGCGCAGGTAGGCGGGGAACCGGTGGGCCTCGCGGGCGGCGTCGGTCATGGCGTCCAGGCTGTCGATCACGATCCGGGTGGTCGCGCCGTCCGCGATGCGGTGGCGGATCACGGACGCCAGCACATCGAGGTCGAGGCTGCCCATCGGCACGTGGGAGATGACCAGCTGGTCGGCGGCGCGGGCGGCTTCGTAGTCCCAGCCGAACGTGCCGGCCATGTGGATCAGCTGGTCGACGGTGTCCTGGAAGGTGATGTGGAGGCTCCGCTCGCCCCGGGCCAGGCCTTCGGCGACGAAGCGCAGCGAGCTGATGGTCTTGCCCACCCCGCAGGCTCCGAGTACGAGGGTGGCGTCACCCTCGGGTATCCCACCGCCCATCAGCGAGTCCAGCCCGGGAATCCCGGAGGGGATACGCCCGCTGCTGGGCGTGACCGTCTCGGGCTGGAACGACTCGACGCGGGGGTACACCTGGAAACCCTCGGCGGTGATGTGCACCGCGTGCGTGCCGCTGAGGTGGGTGGCGGCGCGCAGCTTCACGACGCGCAGGCCTCGCCGATCGACCGGTTCGCGGGACTCGTGCGTCAGGTGGATGATGCCGTCCGCCAGGGCGAACTCCAATCCAGTCTGCATGTCCGCGGCGGTGTACTCGCCGAGCAGCAGCAGCACCGTTCCGCTGTGCGCGACGCGGCTGTTCAGGTCGTACAGCGACATGCGCAGGGCATGGTCGCTGACGAAGTCCCGCAGCATCTTGGTGCTGTCGATCACCACCACCACCGGCTGATCGTCGATCGCCTTGCGGACCACCTCGTCGATCAACGCTTCGAGGTACTCCTCGCCGGTGTCGCGCAGCATGTCACCCAGGTGCACGTACTCGACCTTCGGTCCGACAGCGGCGGGGTCGAAGAACGGGAACACGCTCAGGTGCTCGACGAGCTTGGAGTGCGGCTCCGAGAGGGTCGTGTAGTAGACGGCCTTGTGCTCGACCGTGGCGTTGGCGAAGCAGATCTGCTGGGCCAGGATCGTCTTACCCGACCCAGGCGGCCCGGCCACGACCACCACCGAGCCCGGTTGCAGGCCACCACCGAGGATCAGATCCAGGTCGGCCAGGCCGGTCGAGAGCCGCTTCACTTCGTGCCACGCCCTTCCCGCAGTAGGCCTTCAGCCACCTCGAGCAACTCGGCACTCTGGCACGGCTTGGCGAGTGCGGCGTCGGCGTCGACCGCCAGGTGTGCGTCCCCGCTGACCGCCAGGACCGGAATCGCGGCGGTCGCCGGGTCGGCCCGAAGCGCCCGGATGAGATCGACACCACCGAGAACCGGCATCATCATGTCGGTCACCACCAGATCCGGTGCCGACGTACGCACCGAGGCGAGCGCCGCGGCTCCGTTACCGGCCTCGGTGACCTCATGACCGGCACGCGCGAAGATCCGCCGGAGCATGAAGCGCAGGTCCGGCTCATCATCGACCACCAGAATCCTGCCCACCGAACCCGTCCGTTCACTGCGGCAGCCTGCCGGCCCCGACCGTGATCAAAATACGCTGGCGGCGCTTTCTGATGGTGCATATCCGGCGATTACTGCAGGACCGCAGACAGCGTGGTCGCACGGCCAGGCGGGGCGCGGGGCGGCCCGGAGCGGGGCCGGGCCTCGCGCGGGAGTGCCACGGGAACCCGGCTCACGGGCGTACGAGAAAGCAATCGGACCCCGGATCGAGCGGAGCCGGCGCCAGCGGGATCAGGCCAGGAGCTCCCTCGTGCTCGTTCCCGGTCATCGTCGTGTCCGGGACCGCGCGCGGCCGGAAAGGCTGCTCGGCGGCAGCCTCCCCGGCCCGGCGGAATGTCGATCAGACGATCAGGGGACCTGCAGCTCGTACGCCCCGGCGTCGACACCGGTGCCGACGACCCGCTGACGGTCGTCGCGGTCGGTGGTCACGCCGTACGCCGAAGATCCGAAGTTCTTCGCCGGTGACCCGGTCTGCAGGTGCAGGTCGGTGCCGGAGACGAACAGCGGGTTTGCCGTCGCCGAGCTCGGCGCGATGCCGCCGGCGCTGCTGGTGTTCGCCGTCGACTTGATGCCCTCGATGTAGCTCCAGCCCCAGTACAGGTTGTGCCCTTCGTCGATCTTCCGCTCATACGTGTAGCCCGCCTGGTCGGCCTGCACGATGTTGTTGTGGAAGACGACGTCGGCGCCGATCCCGGCGATCAGCGCGCCCGCGCCGGAGTTGCGCAGCACGAACGTGTTGTTGGTGACCTTCGTCCCGGACGCCCCGCCGAACCGGCCCTCGGTGCCCTGCACGTTGACGCCGAGCACCTGGCCCGCACTGAACGACGCCGACGTGCTGATCACGTTGTCGTAGAACCAGGTGCCACGGGTGAGGTGGCTGGTCGCCGCGTCGTTACCCAGCTCGGAGAACGTCTGGTTGTCGGTCGCGGTGTTGTGGTGCACGGTCAGATCGACCGCGCCGAACACCTCGACAGCGGAGCCGTCGAAGCCGAAGTCCGGTGACGTGCCGACGTTGCCGCTGATCGTGTTGTGGTCCACCTCGACACCGGCCGCCGACAGCACCACCACACCGCTCGCGCCGTAGTCGTCGTCACCGCCGCTGGGCGCGATGACCGTCTTGTTGTTGCTCAGCGTGCTGCCGGTCACCCGCAGCCGGTCCGCGCCGTCGTAGGCCTGCACGCCGATCGCGTTTCCGCTCGCGGTGACACGCTGCACCAGCACGTCGTCGCCGGTGACCGCCAGGCCCGTCTTGTCGCTGGTGCCGCCGTTGCGCACCAGCACATCCTGCACGGTCACGAAGGCCCCGGCGACGGTGATCGGGTGGCTGCCAGCGGTGCCGGTCGTCCCGCCGCCACCGTCGAAGATCGGAAGAACGCTTCCGCCGTACGATCCAACAGTGATTCGCGCCGACGACGTGCCGGCCGCGGTGATCGTCAGGTTGGCCCCCGTCCACGTCTGCCCGCTCCTGAACAGCACCGTGTCACCCGGCTTGAGCGCGGCCGCGTTCACGTCGGCGATGCTGTCCCACGCCGCCGACGTCGACAGCCCGTTGCCGCCGGCCGGGGCGGTCCGGTCCACGTAGTACGTCTTGCCGGTCGCCGCCGACACCGCGGTGACCCTGTCCAGCCACAGCTCCCGGGCCACGCAGTCGGTCTGGAAGTACGGGTTCACGAAGTCGACGCGCACGGTGTGCGCCCCGGCCGCCCAGCTGCCGGGGACCGTGTAGTCGGTGTAGGTGGTCGCGGCGACGGTGATCGTGCCTCCGGCTGCCACCCCGTCCACCTTGACCGTCATCTGCGCCGCCGCACCGCCACAGATCTCCTGGCGTGCCCGGATCCGGTACGCACTGGTCGCGGTGGTGTTCGTGAGCTGGATCTCGACGCTGCTGGTGTCCCACATCTCGACGGCCGCCCCTCCGCCGGCGGCCGATTCGCTCGCCTTCTGGGCGTTGGCCGCCGGGGAGATGGTGCCGTCCTCGAGCTCGCCGGCCACGTCCGCGTGCGCCGCCACACCGGTCACGGCGAGGAAGGCGGCACCGGTAGCGAGCAGGGTGGCGCCTCGGCGCCCCCAGGTGTAGCTACGCAAAAGATCCTCCATAGATCGGTGATCTTCTGTCTACCAGGACCCCGGCGCCCCTGCCATCCGCTACCGATGACGCCACGGTGAACTGCAAGAGGGGAGTGGCCGGCGCCCCAGAAACTTGTCCGGAGGCAGTCGACGCTGCGCTGATGACCTCCTGCCCAACCGTTTGCATAACCGATATAGTCCTGCTAACCAATTGACGCTGGTCTATCATGAACCTGGCCAGCTCAGCAGTTCTCCCATCTTTATGGACCGGTTCAGCTACAGCTCTCCCCGAAGATGACGGAGGTGATGACCACGCGGCGGCTAACCGGGGCCGTGCGGCAGCGGGACAGCAGTTCAGATCCATCGAGAGATCGGAGTTCGTCACCTTGGACAGGGGAGACCTTCACATGGTGAAGACCAGTTCTGCGCCCTCGCGAAGGAGGAGACGCGGCAGAGGCTCCAGGAGTCCAGGGCGCGGGTTCTTGGCGCTCGGGCTGGCGTGGGCTGTAGCGGTGGGCTCGCTCGGCGCGTTCGCACGGCCGACTCCGGCGTCCGCCGACGACACGCCGGCGTACAAGAACACCTCGCTGCCCTTCAGTGTCCGTGCGGCGGACTTGGTCTCGCGGATGACGCTGGAGGAGAAGTACGACCAGCTCATAGCGATGCAGCCGCATGCGACCTGGCGTCCGAAGCCGAAGGCGATCGACCGGCTCGGCGTGAAGTCGTACGGATACTGGGGAGAGGCCAACCACGGGATCTACTTCCCGACGATCCCCGGCAACGGCAACTACACGCAGTATCCGCAGAGCACCTCGATCGCGTCGACGTGGAATCCGGCCATCACCCGGGAGATCGCCGGCGGTATCGCTGACGAGGCCCGCGTCACCTACAACACGTCCTGCCCGCCGGGTGTGGCGAACCCCAGCCCCGTCGGTGGCGCCTGTCATGGCTTGACCTATTGGTCGCCGAACCAGAATCTCAACCGTGATCCGCGGTGGGGGCGGGCGGACGAGTCCTATACCGAGGATCCCTTCCTGGCGGGCCAGGTGGCCGGCGCCTTCGTGACAGGTTTGCAGGGCAACACCTCGTCGCGTCCCGACACGATTCCCACCCGGGCGCACGACTACGTTCAGGCGGTTGCCACGCCGAAGCATTACCTGGCGAACAACTCCGAGGCGAACCGCGACTTCGGCACGTCGAACTTCACCGAGCGTTCGATGCACGAGTACTTCCTGCCGCCCTTCGGGGCCTCGGCCGGCAAGGCGGGCGCGCGGTCGCTGATGGCCGCCTACAACGCTCTCTCCGTGGTGGAGGACTACACGAAGGACTACCCGTCCCCCTCGAGCTACCCCACCCTGTGGAGCCCGCGCGACAATGCCACCCCCGGCGGTACCCCCGGGACGCCGGCCGCCGCGAGCCGGTACTCCCTCGAAACCATGCTGCGCCGGTCGTACGGCTTCGACGGTTACGTCGTCTCCGACTGCGATGCGATCACCCGCGTGCACGGAACCGGGACGTCAGGACACTCCTGGCACCCCGTGCAACTTGGCGGTCAGACGCAGATCAACAAGACCCTCGGCAACGCCTGGGCGCTGAAGGCCGGTACCGATCTTGACTGCTCGGGCGGTGACTACCCCACTGCGACCGGACTCCCGGCGGCTCAGAGCCAAGGCTTCATCAGCGAGGCCGACGTCGACATCGCGCTCGTCCGTGCCTTCACCGCGCGGTTCCAGCTGGGCGAATTCGATCCCGTCCCCTCGGTCCCGTGGAACAGTGAGTCCTACTCCCTGTCGGCGGCCGGCGATCCTGATGTCAAGCTGGCTTCACCGGCGCACCGTGCGGTCGCGCACGAATCCGCCATCGAGGCGCCTGTGCTGCTGAAGAACGCCGGCAGAACACTCCCGTTCGCGGGCGCGGCGACGGGCAAGACAGTCGCCCTGGGGCACGTGGACTCCCTCAACGGGTTCCAGTCGGGCTCCTACTCCGGGCCCACAGCCGTCAACACCACCTTCGCCCAGGCGTTGGCCGAGCGGACGGGGTCATCCGCCTCGGCCGTGACCGAAGGCTCCAGCACGCCGTTCCTGTCCAGCCACCTTGCGGTGTTCCCCAACGTCCTCGACACCAACGGCACCGCGATCACCACCTCGGTGTGCGCCAGCAGCCCCTGCGATTCCGTAGCGGACGCGGCGACGGCCGAATACCAGATCTCGCAGGCTGACAATGTCATGGTGGTCGTCGGTCACAGGAACAACGACGGCGGTGAGGGCGCGGACCGCTCCACTGTCGTCATGCCGCGCATGCAGGCCGAGCTGATCCGGGACTCGATCGCCCCGCTCGCCCAGAAGTACGGCAAGAAGATCGTGGTGTGGATCCAGGCCAAGACCATGGTCGATGTCAGCGCGTTCAAGGACCTGCCGAGCGTAGGAGCGATCGTCTGGTCGTCCTTCAACGGCATGTACCAGGGCAAGGCGATGGCCGAGTTGCTGTTCAACGACGCGGTGAGGCTCGAGGACGGGCGTACCGCGGTGGCCAACTTCTCGGGCAAACTGCCGCTGACCTGGTACTCCGACGTTGACGCACAACTCGGGCCGGCGGCTGCTCCGGACCGCGCGATCGAGGACTACCGGATGACCAAGGCCGAAGGCGCCAAGTGCGGCCGGACGTACCTCTACTACCAGGTCGGTCCTGACTGCGCGGCTCCCCACTATGTGTTCGGTCAAGGTCTGTCGTACTCGCCGTTCGTCTACGGCACCCCGAGACTGTCCTCCTCGAAGATCACTCCCGACGATGCGGTGACGGTCTCGGTGCCCGTGGCCAACCGGGGCGCCAGCAAACCGGGCAAGGCTGTCGTGGAGGTCTACGCGAGAGCGCCGAAGGGAGCCGATGGGAACCAGCGCCCGCTCAAGCAGCTGAAGGGTTTGGTCAAGAGCGGCCTGATCGCTGGGACTTCCAAGACGGTGAAGGTCACCATTGGCGCCGGTGACCTGTGGTTCTGGGACGACGTGAAGCACAAGAAGGTGTTCCCCACGGGCGACTGGACCATCCTGGCCGGCCCGAGCTCGGCCGACGCGGACCTGAAGTCGGTGCGACTGCGGGTGACCGGGCACCGCACGGCCGGCGTCGAGGTGGTCTCGGCCCAGCCGGACGCCACCGAGTTGAGCCTGGACACCCCCGGCAACCGGATCAACGCCCAACTGTCGGTCACCAAGCACGACATGACGTTCTGGGATCTTTCCGATCGGGCGCTCAAGGTGAAGTACACCTCCTCCAACCCGGCGGTCGCGACGGTCGACGCCAGCGGCTCGGTCAAGCCCGTGTCCACCGGCGCCGCCCTGATCACGGCCAAGGCCACCGCCAACGGGGAGAGCAAGTCGACCACGTTCCCGGTCGTGGTGACCTCCGGCGCACCGGACGCCACCGGCTCGGCGTTGCCGAACGCGTACACGTCGCGGGTCGACTTCGGTGACCGGAAAGTTACGCTCCACCAGGCATCCTTGGGGACAAAGCTGTCCGCGAGCGTGTTTCCCGCCAACCCGGCAACGACGTACAGCTACCAGATCGCCCCGATGGACACCAACACCGCCGGAGCGAGCGTCACCTCGGCGGGAGTCCTGACCGCGGCCAGGACCGGGCACGTACGGGTCACCGTCACAGCAACCAGCGCCGGCGTGCAGACGTCGGAGTCCGCGCTGGTCACGATCCTGCCCAAGTGCCGGTTCGGCGGGGTCGGGCCATCACTGGCCGGCGACGGCTCGCCCCGCGTGCCTACGAGTTGCAGATCGACCGGGGCAACGGCTTCGTTCGAGCCATCGCCCTGAACGTCGGCTGATCTCGCGTCACGCGGCCGGACGTGAACGATGCTCCCGGCCAGCCGGGTGGCCGAGGGTGTCAAGTCCTCGGCTACCCGGCGCAGACCGGGCTCGCTTCGTACACTCTCGTGCCGATGAGAGTGAACGGCCTTCGCTGCCTGGGTCCAGGCGGAAATGGCAGCGAGCGCGCAGCGTTGGGATCCGAAACAGACTATATGTTACGGACCGGCGGCTAGGTCTCGGCTGGCCCGTGGCCCGAAGCCGACTCAGTAGTATGTTTGAGCCGTTAATTACAATGCCAGGCGCTGCAGTACAGAGCAGGCAAGGTGCTACGCAAACTGATCTCAGTTGGAGAGCGTTGACATGCCCAAGAGAGGTCGCGCGCGACGCCGACAAGCACAAGTCGGCCACGAACGAGAGGCGACGGAACGCCAACCCCCGCAAATGACCGAAGGCGCCACACAGAGACAGCACCGCTCTGGCCCGATAGCGGATGTTGAGGTCCGAAGTCGATACCTGGTCCCCTTAATTCTCGTTGCAACGTTGGTGGCTGTCGTGATGGTAAATCTAGCTGCGGCCGGCCATAAGAACGAGTTGGTCCACGCGTGGCAGACCTGGTCCGATGGCAGGG
>NZ_BOMH01000084.1 GCF_016862095.1 Actinoplanes cyaneus | reverse complement strand
TGACGCTGGTGACCGTCCGCGGCCGGTTGATGCAGGCGCTGCCGGCCGGTGGCGTGATGCTGGCCGTGCAGGCGTCGGAGGCCGACGTCCGCACGGCGTTCCCGGATGTCGACATCGCGGCGGTCAACGGTCCGACCGCGGTGGTCGTTTCTGGTCACGAGGCAGATGTTGCGGCGGTCGAGCAGGGCGCTTGGAAGACGCGACGGTTGCGGACCAGTCATGCGTTCCATTCGCGGTTGATGGAGCCGATGCTGGCCGAGTTCCGCGCGGTGGTCGCCGGGTTGACGTTCCAGCCAGGCCACGAGCGCTGGTCGGATCCGGCCTACTGGGTGGCGCACGTGCGGGACACCGTGCGGTTCGCCGACGCCGTCGCGGCACACGACGACGTCCGTTTCGTCGAGCTCGGTCCGGACGCGGTGCTGTCGGCGATGGTGGAGGACGCGGTGCCGCTGCTGCGGCGGGACCGCGACGAGGTGACCACGGCGCTGAGCGGACTGGCTCGGCTGTGGGTCAACGGCGTACCGGTGGACTGGAACGCGCTGTTCGTCGGCGTCGAGCCCGCCGAGCTGCCCACCTACTCCTTCCAGCGGCAGCGGTACTGGCTGGAGTTCCGCGCTGCCGCCGCGGACCCGGTCGAGGCGGGCTTCTGGAGCCGGGTCGAGGAGGGTGACCTGTCCGGCCTCGCCGCTCAGCTCGGCGTGACCGAATCCGCCCTGGACGGCGTGCTCCCGGCGCTGGCCGGCTGGCGCGCGCAGGGCCGCGAGCGGGCCACCGTGGACGGCTGGCGGTACCGGGTCACCTGGGAACCGGTCACCGACCCGGGCCCGGTGCGACTGTCCGGCTCCTGGGCCGTGATCGGCGACGACACGCTGGCGGCAATGCTGGAGCGGCTCGGCGCCACCGTGGTCACCGACGTGCGCGAGGCCGGCGGGATCCTCGCCGCACCGGCCGGCCCGCAGGAGGCCGCGGAGCTGATCCGATCGCTGGCGACGGCCGCCGTCACCGCGCCGTTGTGGCTGGTCACCCGTGGTGCGGTGGCGACCGGCCGGGCCGACGGCGCGGCCGACGTGGACCAGGCGCAGCTGTGGGGCCTCGGACGGGCCGCCGCGCTGGAGCACCCCGAGTTCTGGGGCGGCCTGCTCGACCTGCCGGCCGACCTCGACCGCCGGGCGGAGGGCCGCGTCGCCGCGGTGCTCTCCGGCGCGCTGGGCGCCGAGGACCAGGCCGCGGTGCGCGGCGGCGGGATCCTCGTGCGCCGCATCGAGCACGCGCCGGCCCCGCTCGGCGCCGCTTGGCAGCCCCGCGGCACGGTGCTGGTCGCCGGCGGCACCGGTGGCCTGGGCTCACAGGTCGCGCGGTGGGCCGCGGCGAACGGCGCCGAGCGGCTGATCCTGGTCTCCCGCCGCGGCGGCGCCACCGACGTGCCGAACGCCGAGGTGCACGCGTGCGACCTGGCCGACCGGGACGCGGTCGCGGCCCTGCTCGCCGAGGTCGGCCCGGTGGACGCGGTGATCCACGCGGCCGGGGTGAGCGAGGACGTCACCATCGTGGACGCCGGCCCGGACCACCTCGACCGGGTCATCCGCGGCAAGGTCGACGGCGCGCGGCATCTGGACGAACTGGCCGGCGACGTGGACGCGTTCGTGGTGTTCTCCTCGATCTCCGGCATCTGGGGCAGCGTGGGCCAGGCCGCCTACGGCGCGGCCAACGCGGCCCTGGACGCCCTGGTCACCCGCCGCCGCGCGGCCGGGCGGCCGGGCACCGCGATCTCCTGGGGCCCGTGGGCACAGGTCGGCATGGCCGCCGGTACGGAGGTCGCCGCGCAACTGCGCCGCCGGGGCCTCGACCCGATGGCTCCGCAGCTCGCGCTGACCGCTCTCGCCCACGCGGTTGGGGTCGGTGAGGGGACGGTGACGATCGCGGACGTACGGTGGAGCGACTTCCTGCCGCTGTTCACCGCCACCCGGGCCCGCCCGTTCTTCGACCGGCTGCCCGAGGCGGCCGCGGTCACCGCCGCGCCCGCCTCGCAGAGCGAGCTGGCCGAGCGCCTGACCGGGATGACCGAGGCCGAACGGCAGCGGACCGTACTCGACGTGGTGCGCACCGAGGTCGCGGCCGCCCTCGGGCACACCTCGGCCGCCGCGATCGAGCCCGGTCGTGCCTTCAAGGAGCTGGGCTTCGACTCGCTCACCGCGGTCGAGCTGCGTAACCGGCTCCGGTCGTCGACCGGGCTCGCGCTCCCCGCTACGCTCGCGTTCGACCACCCGGACTCGGCGCGGCTCGCCTCGTACGTACGGGAAAAGCTCGTCGGTGAGGCCGCGCCGCAACCGCGAGCCGAGGCCGCCGCGGTGACCGGCGACGATCCGATCGTGATCGTCGGCATGGGACTGCGGCTGCCCGGCGGGGTGGAGACCCCGGAGCAGTACTGGGAGCTCGTCGCGGCGGGCCGGGACGGCATCGGGCAGTTCCCGGCCGACCGTGGCTGGGACATCGACCGCCTCTATCACCCGGACCCGGACCACCCGGGCACCACGTACGCCCGCGAGGGCGGCTTCCTCTACCAGGCGGCCGAGTTCGACGCGGGGCTGTTCGGCATCTCGCCGCGCGAGGCGACCGCGATGGACCCGCAGCAGCGGCTGCTGCTGGAGACCTCGTGGGAGGCGTTCGAAAGCGCCGGGGTCAACCCGCTCGGCCTGCGCGGCGAAGCGGTGGGCGTGTTCGTCGGCGCCTCGTTCATGGGGTACGGCAACGGCCCGGGCGAGTCGGTCGACGGCCTGGAGGGGCACATGCTCACCGGCACGGCCTCCTCGGTCATGTCCGGCCGGGTCGCCTACACGTTCGGGCTGGAGGGCCCGGCGGTCACCGTCGACACGGCGTGTTCGTCGTCGCTGGTCGCCCTGCACCTGGCCGGGCAGGCGCTGCGCTCGGGCGAATGCTCGATGGCGCTGGTCGGCGGTGTCACGGTGATGCCCAACGCGGATGTGTTCGTCGAGTTCTCCCGGCAGCGCGGCCTGTCGCCGGACGGGCGGTGCAAGTCGTTCGGCGCGGCCGCCGACGGCACCGGCTGGTCCGAGGGCGCCGGGATGCTGCTGGTCGAGCGGCTCTCGGACGCGCGCCGCAACGGGCACGAGATCCTGGCGGTGGTCCGCGGCACGGCGGTCAACCAGGACGGCGCGTCGAACGGGCTGACCGCCCCGAACGGCCCCGCCCAGCAGCGGGTGATCCGGGCCGCCCTGGCCGCCGCGGGCCTGAGCACGTCGGACGTGGACGCGGTCGAGGCGCATGGCACCGGTACCACGCTGGGTGACCCGATCGAGGCGCAGGCGCTGCTGGCCACCTATGGTCAGGACCGGTCGCAGCCGCTGTGGCTCGGCTCGGTCAAGTCCAACATCGGCCACACCCAAGCCGCGGCCGGCGTGGCGGGCATCGCGAAGATGGTCCTCGCGCTGCGTAACGAGGTGCTGCCCGCGACGCTGCACGCGAGCGAGAAGTCGCCGCACGTGGACTGGTCGGCGGGCGAGATCGAGCTGCTCACCGAGGCCCGGCCCTGGGAACGGGGCGAACGGGTGCGCCGCGCGGGTGTCTCCGCGTTCGGGGTGAGCGGGACCAACGCGCACGTGGTGCTCGAAGAGGCCCCGGCCGCGGACCCCGAGCCCGCGGTCACCGATCTTCCGGTGGTGCCGGTGCCCGTGTCCGGCCACAGCGACGCCGCGCTGCAAGCTCAGCTCGACCGGGTGCGGCAGGTGACCGGCGACCCGCGGCGGATCGGCGCGGCGGCCGCAACCCGGGCCGCGCTGCCGTACCGCGCGGTGCTGCTGGGCGACGCCGTCGTCCGTGGGGTGTCGTCCCCCGCCCGGCTCGGTTTCCTGTTCACCGGCCAGGGTTCGCAGCGTGCCGGTATGGGCCAGGGCCTCTACGAGGTGTTCCCGGTGTTCGCCGAGGCCTTCGATCGGGTGGCTCTGCACGTCGATCAGCACTTGGACCGGCCGTTGAGCGTGGTGCTGGCCGATGAGGAGTTGATTCATCGGACCGGTTACGCCCAGCCGGCGATCTTCGCGGTCGAGGTGGCGTTGCACGCGCTGCTGGACAGTTGGGGTGTGCGCCCGGACGTGCTGGTCGGTCACTCGATCGGCGAGATCGCGGCCGCGCACGTGTCCGGCGTGCTGTCGCTGGCCGACGCGGCAACCCTGGTCACCGCCCGCGGCCGGCTGATGCAGGCACTGCCGGATGGTGGCGTGATGCTGGCCGTGCAGGCGCCCGAGGCCGAGGTCCGGGCGGCGTTCCCGGATGTCGACATCGCGGCGGTCAACGGTCCGACCGCGGTGG
The DNA here is from genome assembly GCF_016862095.1 of Actinoplanes cyaneus. Classification (GTDB taxonomy): domain Bacteria; phylum Actinomycetota; class Actinomycetes; order Mycobacteriales; family Micromonosporaceae; genus Actinoplanes; species Actinoplanes cyaneus. Next base: position 35,809 of record NZ_BOMH01000084.1, on the reverse strand, counting down.
TGGTTTCCGGTCATGAGCAGGACGTCGCCGCGGTCGAGCAGAGCGCTTGGAAGACGCGACGGTTGCGGACCTCGCACGCGTTCCACTCGCGGTTGATGGAGCCGATGCTCGACGAGTTCCGGACAGTGGTCGCCGGGTTGACGTTCGCGCCCGGTCACGGGCGTTGGTCGGATCCGGCCTACTGGGTGGCGCACGTGCGGGACACCGTGCGGTTCGCCGACGCGGTCGCGCAGGCCGGCGACGACGTCCGGTTCGTCGAACTCGGCCCGGACGCGGTGCTGTCGGCCATGGTCGACGACGCGGTGCCGCTGCTGCGACGCGGCCGCGACGAGGTCACCACCGCCCTGACCGCCCTCGCGACACTCTTCGCCGGGGGCACCGCCGTGGAGTGGACGGCCCTGCACGAGGGGGTGCGACCGGCCGCGCTACCGACCTACGCCTTCCAGCGCAGCCGCTACTGGATCACGCCGTCGCGCGGCGCCGGCGACCTGCGGGCGGCCGGTCTCGACACCACCGACCATCCGTTGCTCGGAGCGGTGGTGCCGCTGGCCGGCGGGGACGGGGCCGTGCTCACCGGCAGCCTGTCGCTGCGTACGCACCCCTGGCTGGCCGACCACGTCGTCTCCGGCGTCGCGCTGCTGCCCGGCACCGCACTGCTCGACCTGGCGCTACGAGCCGGCACCGGCACGGTGGAGGAGCTGACCTTGCATGCCCCGCTGGTCGTCCCGGAGCAGGGCACGGTCCAGCTGCAGATCACCGTCAACGGTCGAGACCTGCGTATCCACTCGCGCACCGACCAGGGGGAGTGGCTGCACCACGCGACCGGAACCCTGGGCGCCGCGAGTGCCCCGGTCCCGGCGAACCTGGCGGTCTGGCCGCCGGCCGGCGCCACCTCGGTGCCGATCGACGACCTCTACCCGAGCCTGTCGGACCTCGGCCTCGACTACGGTCCCGCCTTCCGGGGCCTGCAGGCCGTCTGGAAGCGCGGCGGCGACCTGTACGCCGAGGTCGCCCTCAACGACGAGCAGCAGCGCACAGCACCTCGGTTCGGGGTGCATCCCGCCCTGCTCGACGCCTCCCTGCACGCGCTCGCCGTCGCGGACGGAGACGACGAGGCGGTAGCTCGCATCCCGTTCAGCTGGACGGACGTGACCGTGTACGCCACCGGCGCCGACCGGTTGCGGGTACGGATCACCGACACCCTGCGCCTGGAGGCGTTCACCGCGACCGGCGCACCGGTGCTGACCGCCGGTTCGCTGGTCATGCGGCCGGCCCCGTCGGCCCAGCCCGGCGTCAGCGACCTGTACGCCGTCGACTGGGTCCCGGTGCCCACGCCGGAGGCCGGGCGGGCGATCGGCTGGACGGTGATCGGGACCTCGGTGCCGCAGCTGCCGGTGGTGCCCGCCGACGACCGGACGATCCTGCTGTACGCCGGTGACGTCCCGGCCGATCGGACCGCCGCCGAGCTGCGCCGGGTCCTGGAGGTCGTGCAGCGCACCCTGGCGACCACGGCCACCCTGGTGGTGCTCACCGCGGACACCCTGGCCGGCACGGCCGTGCGGGGACTGCTCCGCTCGGCCCAGCAGGAGAACCCGGGCCGCGTCCGGATCGTCGGCGTGGACGAGAAGTCGTGGGCCGCCGTACCGGCCGCGCTCGCCGCCGATGAGCCCGAAGTCAGCCTCCGTGGCGGTGAGCTGCTCGCGCCGCGCCTGGCTCGGACCACCACCGGCCGGCCGGCGTCGTTCGGCGCCGGACCGGTCCTGATCACCGGCGCCTCCGGCACCCTGGCCGGGCACGTCGCCCGGCACCTGGTCGCCCACCACGGGGTGCGGAGCCTGGTCCTGCTCAGCCGCAGCGGCGGCGGGGCTCACCTGGCCGAGGAGCTCGACGCCGAGGTGACCCTGGTCGCCGCGGACGTCGCCGACCGGGACGCGCTCGCCCGCGTGCTGGCCGAGCACCCGGTCACCGCGGTGGTGCACACCGCCGGTGTGCTCGACGACGGCATCGTCGAGCAGCTGACCCCCGACCGGCTGGACCGGGTGCTCACGCCCAAGGTCGAGGGTGCGCTGCACCTGCACGAGCTGACCCGGGACAAGAACCTGTCGGCGTTCGTGCTGTTCTCCTCGGCCTCGGCCACCTTCGGCACGCCCGGGCAGGCCAACTACGCCGCCGCCAACGCGTTCCTGGAAGCCCTCGCCCAGCACCGGCGTGACCTCGGGCTGCCCGGACACGCCCTGGCCTGGGGTCCCTGGGCCGAGGGCGGCATGGCCGGCGCGCTCGACGAGAGCGCCCGCCAGCGGATGGCCCGGTCCGGGACGCTCACGTTCGACGTGCCACGTGGGCTCGCCGCCTTCGACGCCGCGGTCGGCGCGACCGAGGCGGCGGTGCTGCCGATCCGGCTCGACCTGGCCGCCGTGCGGGCCTCGGGCGAGATCCCGCACCTGCTGCGCGGCCTGGTCCGGCCCGCGGCCGCCCGCGCCGGCACCGTCGCACCGGCCGAACCGGTCGGGCAGCGGCTCGCCGGCCTGACTCCCGAGGCCCGTCAGGAGTTCCTGCTCGACCTGGTGCACCGGCACGTGGCCGCGGTGCTCGGCTACGCCGACGGGCAGCCGATCGAGCCGACACGCGGATTCCTGGATCTGGGCTTCGACTCGCTGACCGCGGTCGAGCTGCGCAACGGCCTGAGCACCGCCACCGGCCTGCGCCTGCCGGCCACGGTCATCTTCGACTACCCGACGCCGCAGGATCTGGCCGCGCACCTGCGTGACGCGCTCACCCCGGCCGCGCCGGTGCTGCCGGCGCTGGAGGAGCTCGACCGCTTCGAGGCGGCGGTGTCCGCGGACGGTCTGGACCAGGCCGTACGGGAGAAGATCGCCGACCGTCTCCGCAAGCTGCTCGCCGGACTGCAGCCGACCGGGGACGACGAGGTCACCGAGCGCCTCGACGACGCCAGCGACGAGGAGATGTTCGCCTTCATCGACAAGGAGCTGGGCCTGTAGGCCTTCTGCGACTCGACCGGGGTCGGCGCCGTCATGCGGACCCGCCACGGCCCGGGCGGGTGGACGCCGCCGTCGCACCCGCCGCGCTCCGACCGTGACGGCTGTTGCCTCGGCGGTGGCCCGCCGCTACGGCGCCGGCACAGGTCGACGCCGGTCGTCCTGGTGCGTTCCGCACGGCTACCAAACCTTGGCCGGCGATCCGTAAGGGAGCGGTAGGGGTTGAGGGGGGTTCGGGCCCGCTCCTACCGTGCCGGACGGTGCCGCCGGTGTGTGCGGCGCGCTCCGGCAACCCCGCAGTGAGGTGACGCGTGTCGTCGAGTGAGCAGAAGCTCCGGGACTACCTGAAGCGGGTGACCGCCGACCTCCACCAGACCCGCAAGCGGCTCGCCGAGGTCGAGTCCGGCACCCCGGAACCGATCGCGATCATCGGCATGGGCTGCCGGTACCCGGGTGGCGTGACCACGCCGGACGACCTGTGGGACCTGGTCGCGCAGGGCCGTGACGGCATCGGTCTCTTCCCCGCCGACCGGGGCTGGGACGTGGAGAACCTCTACCACCCGGACCCCGACCACCCCGGAACGTCGTACGCGCGGGAGGGCGGCTTCCTCTACGACGCGGCCGACTTCGATCCGGAGCTGTTCGGCATCTCGCCGCGCGAGGCGCTGGCCATGGACCCGCAGCAGCGCCTGCTGCTGGAGATTGCCTGGGAGGCCCTGGAGCGTGCCGGGGTGGACCCGCTCGGCCTGCGCGGCAGCCGCACCGGCGTCTACACCGGCATGATGTACCACGACTACGCCGCGCGGCCGGGCCTCGACGTGCCCGACGAGGCCGAGGCGTACCTGGGCACCGGCAACTCCGGCAGCGTCGCCTCCGGGCGCATCGCCTACACGCTGGGCCTGGAAGGACCGGCGCTGACCATCGACACCGCGTGCTCGTCGTCGCTGGTGGCGCTGCACCTGGCGGTCCGCGCGCTGCGCTCGGGCGAGTGCGACCTCGCGCTCGCCGGCGGCGTGGCGGTGATGGCGACGCCGGAGACCTTCATCGGCTTCTCCCGCCAGCGCGGGCTCGCCGCCGACGGACGCTGCAAGTCGTTCGCGGCGGCCGCCGACGGCACCGGCTGGGGCGAGGGCGCCGGTCTGCTGCTGGTCGAGCGGCTCTCCGACGCGCTGCGCAACAAGCATCACATCCTTGCCCTGGTACGCGGCACCGCCGTCAACCAGGACGGCGCGTCCAGTGGCTTGACCGCCCCCAACGGCCCCGCCCAGCAGCGGGTGATCCGGCAGGCACTCGCCGACGCCGGACTCGGCACCGGTGACGTGGACGCGGTCGAGGCGCACGGCACCGGCACCACCCTCGGTGACCCGATCGAGGCGCAGGCGCTGCTCGCGACGTACGGGCAGAATCGTGATGTTCCGTTGCGGCTCGGCTCGATCAAGTCGAACATCGGGCACACGCAATCGGCGGCCGGCGCGGCCGGGATCATCAAGATGGTCCAGGCGCTGCGGCACGAGCTGCTGCCGCCGACACTGCACGTGGACCGGCCGGCCCCGGCGGTGGACTGGAGCGCCGGGAAGGTCGAGCTGCTGACCACCGCCCGGCCCTGGCCCGCGGGCGAGAAACCACGCCGGGCCGGGATCTCCTCGTTCGGGATCAGCGGCACGAACGCGCACGTGATCATCGAAGAGGCCCCGGCCGTGACCGAGACCGATCCGGTCCCGGGGAGGCCGGCGCCGCTGGTGGTCAGCGGTCCGGACGAGGACGCCGTGCGCCGCCAGGGTGAGCAGCTGCTGCGCCACCTCGCCGCCCACCCGGAGCTGGACCCGGCCGACGCCGCGTGGACCAGCACCCGGCGGGCCGCGCTGCCGCACCGGGCGGTGTACCTGAGCCGTACAGCCGAGCCGATTCGCGGCGTCGCGGCCCGCGGCAAGCGCGCTTTCCTGTTCACCGGACAGGGCGCGCAACGGGCCGGCATGGGTACCGGGCTGGCCGCCGCGTTCCCGGTCTACGCGGGCGCGTTCGCCGAGGTGGCAGCGGCGCTGGACGCGCATCTGACAAAGCCGCTGGCCGCGGTGATGCAGGACCCGGCGCTGCTGGACATGACCGAGTTCGCCCAGCCGGCGATCTTCGCGGTCGAGGTGGCCCTGCACGCGCTGGTCACGTCCTGGGGCGTCACCGCGGACGCGCTGGTCGGGCACTCGATCGGCGAGATCGCCGCAGCGCACGTGGCCGGTGTGCTGTCGCTGGCGGACGCGGCCCGGCTGGTCACCGCGCGCGGCCGGCTCATGCAGGCACTCCCGGCCGGCGGCGTGATGCTCGCCGTCCGGGCGTCCGAGGAGCAGGTCCGGGCGGCGTTCCCGGGCGTGGACATCGCCGCGGTGAACGGGCCGGCGGCTGTCGTGGTCTCCGGGACGCGGGCGGAGATCGCGCCGGTCGAGGAGCACGGCTGGAAGACGACCCCGCTGCGGACCTCGCACGCGTTCCACTCACGGCTCATGGAACCGATGCTCGAGGAGTTCCGCGCGGTGGTCGCCGACCTCACGTTCGCGCCTGGCCACGACCGCTGGTCGGACCCGGAGTACTGGGAGGCGCACGTGCGCGAGACCGTGCGCTTCGCCGACGCGGTGGCGCCGCTGGCCGGGTACCGGTTCGTCGAGCTGGGACCGGACGCCGTGCTCTCGGCGCTGGTACCGGACGCCGTCCCACTGCTGCGCCGCGACCGGGACGAGGCCGAGACCGCGCTGACCGCCCTGGCGACACTGTTCGTGACCGGCACACCGGTCGACTGGTCCGCTGTCATCCCCGGTGGGCGCCGGGTGGACCTGCCCACGTACGCCTTCCACCGCCGCCGGTTCTGGCTCGACGCGGCGCGGCCGGGCACCGAGTCGTGGCGGTACCGGATCACCTGGCAGCCGGTCCCGCGGCCGGCCACGGCGGTGACCGGGACCTGGCTCGTGCTCGGGGACGACACCCTCGTCGCGGCGATGCGCGCGGCCGGCGCTCAGGTCACCCGGGAGGCCACCGGCGAGCTCGACGGCGTCGTCGCCGTGGCCGGCAGCCCGGCCGAGCTGCTCGCCCTCGTCCACCGTGACCTGGACGTCCCGCACTGGATCGTCAGCGACGACCCGGCCACCTGGGGTCTGGCCCGCGTGTTCGCGCTGGAACACCCGTCGCGCTGGGGCGGCATCGTGTCCGGGGACTTCGAGCCCGGTGTCCTCGGCGGCGACGAGGACCAGCTCGCCAACGGACCGGACGGTCTGCGCGCGCGGCGGCTGGTCCCGGCGCCCGTGCCGCCCGGCGCCGCCGCGTGGAAGCCGGCCGGCACCGTGCTGATCACCGGTGGCACCGGCGGACTGGGCACCGAGGTCGCCCGGTGGGCCGCGGCGAACGGCGCCGAGCGGCTCGTCCTGGTGTCCCGCCGGGGCGGCGTCTCGGACCTGCCCGGCGCCGAAGTCCACGCCTGCGACCTGTCCGACCGCGCCGCCGTGGCGGCCCTGCTCGCGCAGATCGGCCCGGTCGACGCGGTGATCCACGCGGCCGGCGTCAGCGACGATGTTCCCCTCTCCGCCGAGAACGCGGAGAACCTGCTCCGGGTCGCGGCCGGAAAGGTCATGGGCGCCGCCCACCTCGACGAGCTGCTGCCCGAGGTGCCGCTGATCGTCTTCTCCTCGATCGCCGGGATCTGGGGCAGCGGTGAGCAGGGCGCCTACGCCGCCGCCAACGCGGCCCTCGACGCGCTCGTCGTCCGCCGCCGGGCCGAGGGCCGGCCGGGCACGGCGATCGCGTGGGGCCCGTGGGCGCGGATCGGCATGGCCGCCGACGAGCAGGTCGCCGACCTGCTGCGCCGGCGTGGGCTGACCCCGATGGCGCCCGAGCGCGCACTGGAGGCGATGAGCGTCGCGGTCGGGGCGGGCGACGTCTGCGTCACGGTCGCCGACGTGGACTGGAAACGGTTCGTGCCGGTGTTCTCGGCCGCTCGGCACCGCCCGCTGTTCGCCGAGCTCGCCCCGGCGCCGGAGCTGCCGGTGCCGGCCGCGAACGACCTCGGCGAGCTGGACCCGCCCGAGCGCGCCCGGCGGCTGCTGCGCCTGGTGCGTGACGAGGTGGCCGCCGTGCTCGGGCACACCTCCGGCAACGCGGTGCCGGCCGGGCGGGCGTTCACCGAGCTCGGCTTCGACTCGCTGACCGCGGTGCAGCTGCGCGACCGGCTCCTGTCCGCGACCGGGCTGCCGCTGTCGCCGACGCTGGTCTTCGACTACCCGAACGCCGACGCGCTCGCCGGGTACCTCGGTGAGCTGTTCGCCCCGGCCGACGCGCAGCCCGATCTGTCCGACGCCGAGGTCCGCGCCGCCCTGGCCGCGATCCCGGTCGAGTGGCTGCGCGAGTCAGGGCTGCTGTCCCGCCTGGTGCGCCTGGCCCCGGCCGTCGTCGGCGCCGCACCCGAGCCGGAGAGCGACTTCGACGACATGAACGTCGACGACCTCGTGAAACTCGCCCTCGGCGACACCCCGACCGACACGGAGTGACAGATGACCCAGCCGGATCACAAGATCGTCGAGGCGCTGCGCAGCGCCCTCAAGGAGACCGACCGGCTGCGCCGTCAGCAGCAGGAGGCCACCGCCCGGGCGACCGAGCCGATCGCCGTCGTCGGCACCGCCTGCCGCTATCCCGGTGGGGTGCGGGGACCGGAGGACCTGTGGCGGCTGGTCGCCGACGGCCGCGACGCCATCGGCGAGTTCCCGGCCGACCGCGGCTGGGACCTCACCGGGCTGTTCAGCGACGACCCGGACGCGGCCGGTACGTCGTTCGCCCGAGGTGGCGGCTTCCTGTACGACGCCGGTGACTTCGACGCGTCGCTGTTCGGGATCAGCCCCCGCGAGGCGCGCGCGATGGACCCGCAGCAGCGGCTGCTGCTGGAGTGCGCCTGGGAGGCCTTCGAACGGGCCGGTCTGGACCCGCTCGGGCAGCGCGGGGCGCGCACGGGCGTCTGGACCGGCAGCAACGACCAGGACTACCTGGGGCTGCTCGGCGACCACCCGGGCGAACTCGAGGGACACCTGGGCACCGGGAACGCTGCCAGCGTGCTGTCCGGTCGGCTGGCGTACACGTTCGGTCTGGAGGGGCCGGCCGTCACCGTGGACACCGCCTGCTCGTCGTCGCTGGTCGCGCTGCACCTGGCCGTGCAGGCGCTGCGTCGCGGCGAGGTCGACCAGGCGCTGGTCGCGGGTGTGCTGGTGATGTCGACACCGGGCACCTTCCTGGAGTTCTCCCGGCAGCGCGGGCTCGCCGCCGACGGGCGGTGCAAGTCGTTCGCCGCCGGCGCCGACGGGACCGGCTGGGGCGAGGGCGCGGGCGTGCTGCTCGTCGAGCGGCTGTCGTCGGCCCGTGCGGCCGGGCGCACGGTGCTCGCGGTGGTCCGCGGGACGGCGATCAACCAGGACGGCGCGTCCAACGGGCTGACCGCACCGAACGGGCCGGCCCAGCGCCGGGTGATCCGGGCCGCGCTGGCCGACGCCGGGCTGACGGCGCAGGAGGTCGACGCGGTCGAGGCACACGGCACCGGCACCACCCTGGGTGATCCGATCGAGGCACAGGCGCTGCTGGCGACGTACGGCAAGGATCGGGATCTTCCCCTCTGGCTCGGATCGCTGAAATCGAACATCGGGCACACGCAGGCGGCCGCCGGGGTCGGCGGCATCATCAAGATGATCGAGGCGATGCGGCACGGTGTCCTGCCGAAGACCCTGCACGTGGACGAGCCGACGCCCAAGGTGGACTGGTCGTCCGGCGCGGTCGCGCTGCTCACCGAGGCCCGGCCGTGGCCGGAGAGCGGGCGGGCACGGCGCTCGGCGGTCTCCTCGTTCGGGATGAGCGGCACGAACGCCCACGTCATCCTGGAGCAGGGCGACGACCCGGTCTCCGCGGTTCAGCCGGACGACGACCGGCCCGTGCCGATCCTGCTCTCCGGCGCGACCCCGGCCGCGCTGCGCGCGCAGATCGCCGCGGTCGCCGGGCGCGAGGCGCCGCTGGCCGGCATCGCCGCCACTCTGGCCGGGCGGGCCGCGCTCGCCGAGCGGGCCGTCGCCTGTGACCGCGCCTCCCTGGAGTCGCCGCAGGTCATCGGCACCGCGGCGGAGAGCTCGGACATCGTCTTCGTCTACCCCGGGCAGGGCGGCCAGTGGCTGAACATGGCCGTCGGCCTGCTGGCGGAGGCCGCCTTCGCCGACCGGCTGCGCGAGTGTGACGCCGCCCTGCGCCCGTACACCGGGTGGTCGGTCGAGGAGGTGCTGCGCGGCTCCGACGACTGGCTGACCCGGGTCGAAGTGGTCCAGCCGGTGCTCTGGGCGGTCGGCGTCGCGCTGACCGCGTGGTGGCAGTCCTACGGGGTGCACCCGGCCGCGGTGGTCGGCCACTCGCAGGGCGAGGTCGTCGCGGCCGTGGTCGCCGGCGCGCTCTCGGTCGAGGACGGCGCCCGGGTCGTCACCGCCCGGTCCGCCCCGCTGGCCGGGCTCACCGGCGACGGCGGCATGCTGTCGGTCGGCGCCCCCGCCGAGCAGGTCGAGCGGTGGCTGGCCGACCGGCCGGGCCTGAACATCGCCGCGGTCAACGGGCCGGCCCAGGTCGTGGTGGCCGGCGACCGGCCCCGCCTGCGGGAGCTCATCCCGTTCTGCGAGGCCCAGGGCGTCCGCGCCCGGCTCGTCGAGGTCCGCTACGCCTCGCACTCGCCGCAGGTCGAGCCGGTGCGCGAGGCCATCCTGGACGGCCTGGGCGACGTGCGCGGCGCCACCCCGGCGATCCCCTGGTACTCCACCGTCACCGGCGAGCGGGTCACCGAGCCGGTCGGCGCCGACTACTGGTGGACGAACCTGCGGCAGCAGGTCCGCTTCGCCCCGGTGATCCAGCAGCTCGCCGAGGCCGGCTTCGGCCTGTTCGCCGAGGTCTCCGGGCACCCGGTGGTCACCGTCGCGCTGGAGCAGTGCGCGCCGGACGCCGCCGTCTGGGGCACGCTGCGCCGCGGCGAGGACGGCCCGCAGGCACGCATCCGCGCGCTCGGTGACGCCTGGGTCCGCGGCGTGCGCGTCGACTGGTCGTCCTGGTTCGCCGGCATCGCGCGCGACGCCGACTTCCCCACCTACCCGTTCCAGCGGCGCCGGTACTGGCTGACCCCCGAGGAGCAGCGGCGCGATCGGGGCGGCGACCCCGAGTTCTGGGCCGCGGTCGAGGCCGGCGCCGCCTCACTGGCCGACGAGCTGGGCCTGGAGACGGCCGCCGTCGAGCCGGTCGTGGACGGCCTGGCCGCCTGGCACGGCCGCCGCCGGCTCGCCGCCGCCATCGACGGCTGGCGTTACGCGGTGACCTGGAAGAAGCTGGCGACCCCCGCTCCCGTACGACCGCAGGGGCGCTGGCTGGTCGTGCGTCCCGAGGGCGTCGAGGTGCCGGACGTGCTGCCGGACGCGGAGACCATCACGGTGGACGCCGCGGCGGTCACGCTGCCCGAGGGCCCGTACGCGGGAATCGTCTCCCTGCTCTCCTTCGACGAACGCCCGATGACCGGGCACCCGCACGTGCCCCGCGGCCTGGCCGGCACCCTGGCGCTGATCCAGGCGGCCGGCGACGACACCCGCGTCTGGGTGCTCACCGCCGACACCGGCAGCCTCGCCCAGGCGCAGGTCGCCGGTCTCGGCCGGATCGCCGGGCTGGAGATGGCGCACCGCTGGGGTGGCCTGCTGGAGATCCCGGCCGACCCCGATCCCGCTCTGGTCGGCACCGTCGTGGCCGGCGCGTTCGGGCCCGAGGACCAGCTCGCGCTGCGCGCCGGCGGCGTGCAGGCCCGGCGCGTCGTGCCCGCCCCGGCCCGCAAGGGCGCCGCGGCCTGGCAGCCTCGCGGCACGGTGCTGATCACCGGTGGCACGGGCGCCCTGGGCGGCCGGATCGCCCGCTGGGCCGCCGGGAACGGCGCCGACCGGCTGATCCTGGTGTCGCGCCGTGGCGGTACGACCGACCTGCCCAACGCCGAGGTGCACGCCTGCGACCTGGCCGACCGGGCCGCGGTCGAGGCGCTGCTGGCGGGCGTCGGGCCGGTCGACGCTGTCGTGCACGCGGCCGGTGTCGGCGCCAACGTGCCGTTCGAACAGACCGACGCGAGCCTGCTGGACACGCTGCTGGCCGGCAAGGTGGCCGGCGCAGTCCACCTCGACGAGCTGGTCGGCGAGGTCGACGCGTTCATCGCGTTCTCGTCGCTGTCCGGCGTCTGGGGCAGCCACTCGCACGCCGCCTACGCCGCCGCCAACGCCGCCCTGGACGCCCTGGCCCAGCGGCGCCGCGCCCGCGGCCTGCGGATGACGACCATCGCCTGGGGTTCCTGGGCCGAGTCGGGTATGGCTTCCGCCGAGGTCGGCGCCGACCTGCGCCGCCGCGGCATCGTCGCGCTGGCGCCGGAGCAGGCGATCGAGGCGATGCGCCGCGCGGTCGGCCAGGACGACACCAACGTCTGCGTGGTCGACGTGGACTGGCCGCGCTTCACCGAGCTGTTCACCGCCGAACGGCCCCGGCCCCTGATCGGCGACATCCCGGCTGTACGGGAGGTGCTCGACCGGGCCGCCGCCACCGATCCGGGCACCGGCGGCAGCGCTCTGGCCACCCGCCTGGCCGGGCTGGGCGCCGCCGAGCGGGACCGGGTCGTGCTCGAGTTCGTCCGCTCCGCGGCGGCCGCCGTGCTCGGTCACCCGGGCAGCGACGAGATCCCGCCGCGACGGCCGTTCCGCGAGCTCGGCTTCGACTCGCTGACCGCGGTCGAGCTGCGCAACCGGCTGCGCGCCGAGACCGGCATCGGTTTGCCCGCCACGGTCGTCTTCGACCACCCGAACGCCGCCGCGCTGGCCGCGCACCTGCTCGCCAAGGTCGGCGCGACCGCGGCGCCGGAGGCCACCGTGACCGTCACGGGCAGCGTCGCCACCCTCGACGAGCCGATCGCCATCACCGCGATGAGCTGCCGATTCCCCGGTGGCGTGGCCTCCGCCGACGACCTGTGGCGGCTGGTGGCCGACGGGGTGGACGCGATGTCGCCGTTCCCCACCGACCGGGGCTGGTATCTCGGCGACCTGGTCAACGCGGACCCGTCGGTGCGGGGCACCACGTACACCAGCGAGGGCGGTTTCCTCGACGACGTCGCCGGGTTCGACGCGCGGCTGTTCGGCATCACCCCGCGCGAGGCCGTGGCCATGGACCCGCAGCAGCGGCTGCTGCTGGAGTGCTCGTGGGAGGCGCTGGAACGCGCCGGGCTCGACCCGACAGGGCTGCGCGGCACCCGCACCGGCGTCTTCGCCGGCACCAACGGCTCCGACTACCTGTGGTCGATGGGCGTGTTCCCGAGCGCGCTGGAAGGGCATCTGGGCACCGGCAACGCGGCCAGCGTGCTGTCCGGGCGGATCTCGTACACGTTCGGCCTGGAGGGCCCGGCCATGACGGTGGACACCGGGTGCTCGTCGTCGCTGGTGGCGCTGCACCTGGCCGTGCAGGCGCTGCGGCAGGGCGAGTGCGAGCTGGCGCTGGTCGGCGGTGTCACGGTGATGTCGACGCCCGGGCCATTCGTCGAGTTCAGCCGCAAGGGCGGGCTGGCCGCCGACGGGCGGTGCAAGTCGTTCGCGGCGGCCGCCGACGGAACCGGCTGGTCCGAGGGGGTGGGTGTGCTGGTCGTCGAGCGGCTCTCCGACGCCGAGAGGGCCGGTCGGCCGGTGCTGGCGGTGGTCCGCGGCAGCGCGGTCAACCAGGACGGCGCGTCGAACGGCCTCACCGCGCCCAGCGGCCCGTCCCAGCAAAAGGTGATCATGCAGGCGCTGGCCAACGCCCGCCTGCGCCCGGGGGACGTCGACGCGGTCGAGGCGCACGGCACCGGAACCACCCTGGGTGACCCGATCGAGGCGAACGCGCTGCTGGCGACGTACGGCGTGGGCCGCACCGGGGAGCCGGTCTGGCTCGGCTCGGTCAAGTCGAACCTCGGCCACACGCAGGCCGCGGCCGGCATGGCCGGGTTGATGAAGATGGTGCAGGCCATCCGGCACGGCGCCCTGCCCAGGACGCTGCACGTCGACGAGCCGTCGCCGCACGTGGACTGGGCGCTCGGCGGTGTCGAGCTGCTCACCGAGGCGCGCCCCTGGCCGGAGACCGGCCGTCCGCGGCGCGCGGGCATCTCCGCGTTCGGCGTCAGCGGCACCAACTCGCACGTGATCATCGAGCAGGCGCCCGACGCGGCCCCGGTGGAGCCCAGCACGTCCGCGGGCCTGGTGCCGCTGCTGCTGTCGGCGGCCGATACCGCCGGGCTGCGCGCACAGACCGAGGTCGTGCGGAAGTTCGTCGCCGACGGCGCCGCGCTGGTGGACGTGGCGGCCACGCTGGCGGGCCGGGCCCGTCTGAACGAGCGCGCCGTCGCCTGGGACCCGGACTGCCTGCCCGCGGTGACCGGCGTCGTCCTGGGCGACAGCCCGGTCTTCGTCTACCCGGGCCAGGGCGGTCAGTGGCTGCACATGGCCGTCGGTCTGCTGGAGGAGGAGTCCTTCGCGGCCCGGTTGCGCGAGTGTGACGCCGCGTTGCGGCCGTTGGTGGGCTTCTCGGTCGAGCAGATCCTGCGTGATGACGAGTCCTGGCTGACGAAGGTCGAGATCGTTCAGCCGGTGCTGTGGGCCGTCGGTGTCGCGTTGACCGCGTGGTGGCAGTCGCACGGGGTGACCCCGGCCGCGGTCGTCGGCCACTCGCAGGGTGAGGTGGTCGCCGCAGTGGTGGCCGGCGCGCTGTCCGTGCAGGACGGCGCCCGGGTCGTCGCCGCCCGGTCGCAGGCGCTGGTCGATCTGGACGGCACGGGCGGGATGGCGTCTATCGGCGCGAGCGCCGATACCGTCACCGGATGGCTGCGCGACGGCATCACGATCGCCGCGGTCAACTCGCCCACCCAGGTCGTGGTGGCCGGTGAGCGCGCGGCGATCGCAGCGTTCGTGCCGTGGTGCGAAGAGCAGGGTGTGCGTGCCCGGCAGATCGAGGTCGGATACGCCTCGCACTCGGCGCACGTGGAGCCGGTCCGCGACGACATGCTCACCGCGATCAAGGGCACCTCCGGCACGACCCCGGTCATCCCCTGGTATTCGACGGTCACCGGCGAGCGGGTCACCGAGCCGGTCGACGCGCGGTACTGGTGGGACAACCTGCGTCAGCCGGTGAGGTTCGCTCCCGTCGTCACCCGGCTCGCCCAGGACGGCTTCCGCCTGTTCGCCGAGGTCTCCGGCCACCCGGTGCTGACCCTGGCCCTGGAGCAGTGCGCTCCGGACGCCGGTGTGTGGGGCACCCTGCGCCGGGGCGACGACGGCCCGGCCGGCCGGATCCGGGCGCTGGGCGAGGGCTGGGTGCGCGGCGCCGACGTCGACTGGACCCCGTGGGTCGCCCACGGCCGTCGTCTCCCGGACGCGCCCACCTACCCCTTCCAGCACCGCCGCTACTGGCTCTCGCCCAGTGACGCCGGCGAGCAGGCCCCCGAGCAGACCACCCGCTACACGATCGGCTGGGCGCCGCTGGACCTCGATCCGGGCGCCCGCCTGACCGGTCGCTGGCTCGTCGTCGCCCCGGCAGGCGACCTCGCCGACGAGGTGACGGCCGAGCTGACCGCCGCCGGCGCCGACGTGGTGCTGTCCCCGGCCGTCATCGCGGGCGACTTCGCCGGCGTCGTGTCGGCGATGGACTTCGCCGCGACCGTCGCCGTCATCCAGAGCCTGGAAGGTGTCGACGCCCCGCTCTGGGTGGTCACCCGCGGCGCCGCCGGCCCGGAGCCGGCTCGCGACCCGGCTCAGGCGCAGATCTGGGGGCTCGGCCGCGTCGCCGCCCTCGAGCACCCGCAGCGCTGGGGTGGCCTGGTCGACCTGCCGGAGTCCGGCGCCGCCGGGCTGGCGGCCGCCGTCACCAACGGCCGGGGCGAGGACCAGATCGCGCTGCGCGACGGCCGCGCCTGGGTTCGCCGTCTGCGCCCCACCACCATCGCGACCGGTGGCTGGAAACCCGGCGGCACCGTTCTGATCGCCGGCGGCACCGGCGCGCTCGGCGGTCATGCCGCCCGCTGGGCCGCGGCCAACGGTGCCGACCGGCTCATCCTGGTGTCGCGCCGCGGCGGCTCGACCGACCTGCCGAATGCGCAGGTCCACGCGTGCGATCTCGCCGACCGGGACGCGGTCGCGGCGCTGCTCGCCGAGGTCGGGCCGGTCGACGCGGTCGTCCACGCGGCCGGCGTCGGCGAGGACACCGCGATCGCCGATCTGACCCCGGACCGCATCGCCGGGATCGCCGAGGTCCGGATCACCGGCGCGCGCCTGCTCGCCGAGCTGACCGGCGCGGCGACGTTCGTGATCTTCACCTCGGCGGCCGGTGTCTGGGGCACCGTCCGGCACCCGGCCACCGCGGCGGCCGACGCCTACCTGGAGGCGTACGCGTCGCAGCGCCCCGGAGCGATCTCGATCGCCTGGTCGCCGTGGGCCGGCGGGGGCATCGCGGCCGCCGCGGCCGCCGACGGGTCGCTGCTGCGCCTGGGTATCCGGCCGCTCGATCCCGGGCGCGCCGCGGCCCAGCTGGCCGGCCCGGCCCCGGTGATCGCGGACGTGGACTGGGGACGGTTCGTGCCGGCGTTCAGCCTGGCCCGCCCGAACCGATTCTTCGCCGAGCTGGAGGTGGCCACGCCCGAGGAGGCGCTGGTTCAGGACGACGCGCTGCGCGAGCGGCTGAGCGCCCTGCCGGCGGAGGAGGCCGACCGGGAACTGGTCGACATGCTGCGCGGGCACATCGCGGCGGTCCTCGGCTTCCAGGACACCGACCGGATCCCGCCGGCCCGGGCCTTCCGCGAGATCGGCTTCGACTCGGTCACCGCCGTCGAGCTGCGTAACCGGGTCAACGCGTCCACGGGCCTGCGCTGCCCGGCCACCCTGGTCTTCGACCACCCGACGCCGGCGGCGCTCGCCACGTACCTGCGCAAGCAGATCGTCCCGGACGTCGAGCTGTCCGTCTTCGACCAGCTCGACGACATCGAGAGGCGGCTCGCCGCCGCGGTCACCGACACCATCACCGAGACGAAGCTGCGCATCCGGCTGCGGTCGCTGCTCACCTCGCTCGACGGGCTCGCGACGCCGTCCCCGGCAGCCGTCGCGGCGCCCGGTGACAACGACGATGAGCTGCTGAGATTCATCGACAGTCAGCTGGGCCGGGCCTGATCAGGTAGGGGAGCGCTAGGGGTACGGGCGCCGATCCGGCACTCCTAGCCTCCCTCTGGGCTGATGTCCCCGCGCATCCGTAGAGGTGGAACTGAATGGCGACCGAGGAAACCCTCCGCGACTACCTCAAATGGGTGACCGCGGATTTGGCCCAGACCCGCCAGCGGCTCGCCGACCTGGAATCCGCGGAGCAGGAACCGATCGCGATCGTCGCGATGGCCTGCCGGTTCCCCGGCGGGGTGGCGTCCCCCGAGGACCTGTGGCGGCTGGTGACCGAGGGCGGTGACGCCATCTCGGCGTTCCCCGCCGACCGGGGCTGGGACACCTGGTGGGAGCCGGGGGCGCCGGAGCTCGACGGGCGCGGCGGCTTCCTGCACGACGCCGGTGACTTCGACCCGGCGTTCTTCGGGATCAGCCCGCGCGAGGCGCTGGCCATGGACCCGCAGCAACGCGTGCTGCTCGAGGTCGCGTGGGAGGCCTTCGAACGCGGCGGCATCGACCCGGCCGGCCTGCGCGGCACCCAGGCCGGCGTGTTCGTCGGCGGCAGCTACATGGGCTACAGCTCCTACGTCGAAGACCTTCCCGACGGGGTCCTCGGGCACCTGCTCACCGGAACCGCCCCGGCGGTCCTCTCCGGCCGCCTGGCCTACACGTTCGGCCTGGAGGGCCCGGCCGTCACCGTCGACACGGCCTGCTCGTCGTCGCTGGTCGCGCTGCACCTGGCGGCCCGCGCCCTGCGCAACCGGGAGTGCTCGATCGCGCTCACCGGCGGCGTCGCGGTGATGTCCACGCCCGACTCGTTCGGCGAGTTCACCAAGCAGGGCGGCCTGGCCCCGGACGGCCGGTGCAAGTCGTTCGCGGCCGCGGCGGACGGCACCGGCTGGTCCGAGGGCGTCGGCCTGCTGCTGGTGGAGCGGCTCTCCGACGCGCAGCGGCTCGGCCACCCGATCCTGGCAGTGCTGCGCGGCTCGGCGGTCAACTCCGACGGCGCGTCCAACGGGCTGACCGCGCCCAACGGCGGCGCCCAGCAGCGGGTCATCCTGCAGGCGCTCGCTGCCGCCGGCCTGTCGCCGGCCGACGTGGACGCGGTCGAGGCACACGGCACCGGCACCCGGCTGGGTGACCCGATCGAGGCACAGGCGCTGCTGGCCACCTATGGGCAGGACCGGTCGCAGCCGCTGCTGCTCGGATCGTTCAAGTCCAACGTCGGGCACGCCCAGGCCGCGGCCGGCGTCGGCGGCGTCATCAAGACGATCCTCGCGCTGCGGCACGCCCACCTACCCAAGACGCTGCACGTCGACGAGCCGACCCCACAGGTGGACTGGGCTTCCGGAGCGGTGGAGCTGCTCACGTCGGCGCGGGACTGGCCGCCGGTGGACCGGCCGCGGCGGGCGGCGGTCTCCTCGTTCGGCATCAGTGGCACCAACGCGCACGTGATCCTGGAGCAGGCCCCGGAGCCGGCGGAGCGATCAGAATCGGTCCCGGTCGCAGGCCTTCCGGTGGTCCCGATCGTCGTCACGGCGAAGTCCGCCGCATCGCTGGAAGCCCACATCACCGCGGTACGGCGTCTGCCCGCGCCCGCCGCCGCGACCCTGGCCGCCCGGCCCGTGCACGAGCATCGCGCCGTCCTGCTGGGCGACACGACCGTCCGCGGCACCGCCACCGACGGCCGCCTGGCGATCGTCTTCACCGGTCAGGGTTCGCAGCGCGCGGAGATGGGCCGCGAGCTGTACCAGGCGTTCCCGGTGTTCGCGAGGGCCTTCGACGAGGTCGCGGCGCTGCTGGAGATTCCCGGCCTCGACCCGGATCAGACCGGCTGGGCGCAGCCGTCGATCTTCGCCCTCGAGGTGGCGCTGCTCGCGCTGGTCCGGTCGTGGGGGATCAGTGCGGACGTCTTCGCCGGCCACTCGATCGGGGAGATCACCGCGGCCTACGCCCGGGGTGACCTGTCGCTGCCGGAGGCGGCGACGCTGATCTCGGCGCGGGCGCGGTTGATGCAGGCGCTGCCGGCCGGTGGCGTGATGGTGGCGGTGCAGGCCTCCGAGGCCGAGGTGCGTGCCGCGTTCCCGGATGTCGACCTGGCGGCGGTCAACGGCCCGCGCTCGGTGGTCGTCGCCGGACCGGAAGCGGAGATCTCGCCGGTCGAGGCGCATGGCTGGAAGACGACGCGGCTGCGGACCAGTCACGCCTTCCACTCCCGGTTGATGGACCCGATGCTCGACGAGTTCCGCGCCGCCATCGCGACGATCCCCAACGCCGAGTACTGGGTCGCCCACGTGCGTGACACGGTCCGGTTCGGCGACACGATCGCTGCGCTCGACGCGGACCGGGTGCTGGAGCTGGGCCCGGACACCGTGCTGGCGACCCTGGCCCGCGAGGCCGACGTCTTCGCCGTGGCCGCCATGCGCCGCGGCCGGTCCGAGGTGGAGACCCTGCTCACCGCCGTCGCCGAGCTGTTCGCGCACGGCCAGGACGTGCGCTGGCCGGAGCTGCTCGGCGAGCCGGTGGGGGACCCCGCCGAGCTGCCCACCTACCCCTTCGACCGCCGGCGCTACTGGCTGCGCCCCGGCCCGCGCGAGGCGACCGCTGCCGAGGACACCGAGTTCTGGGCCGCGATCGACTCCGCCGACCTCAGCCTGGTCGCGCGCGAGCTGCGGATCGACGCCGAGGCGTACCGGGAGACGCTGGGCGCGCTGGTCCCGGCCCTCGCCTCGTGGCGGCGCCGCAAAGGTGTCGACGGCTGGCGCTACCGCGAGACGTGGAAGCCGGTACCCGACCCGACCACCCGAGCGCTCACCGGCACCTGGCTGCTGATCGGGGACACCACCGCCACCGTCGCCGAGCCGCTGATCCGCGCCGGCGCCACCGTGGTCACGGCCGGCTCGGCCGCGGACCTCGAGGGGCACGGTGACGTCGCCGGGGTGCTGGCGCTGCCCGGCTCGCCGGCCGAGACCCTCGCCGTCGCGCAGGCCGGCATCGGCCCGCTGTGGATCCTCACCCACGGCAGCGGCGACGAGATCTGGGGACTGGGCCGCGTGGCCGGCCTGGAGTTCCCGGACCGCTGGGGCGGCCTGATCGAGCTCCCGGCGACGCTCGACGAGCGCACCGGCGATCGGCTCGTCACGATCCTCGCCGGTGGCCTGGACGCCGAGGACCAGATCGCCCTGCGCCCGTCCGGCATCCACGTGCGCCGCCTCGAACACGCCCCGCCCGCCACCGGCGGCGGCTGGCAACCGCGCGGCACCGTCCTGGTCACCGGCGGCACCGGCGCCCTCGGCAGCCGGGTTGCGTGGTGGGCCGCCGCCAACGGCGCCACCCACCTGGTGCTCACCAGCCGTCGCGGCCCGGACGCGCCCGGCGTCGCCGAGCTGACCGAGCGGATCCGTGCGGCCGGCGCCGAAGTCACCGTCATCGCCGCCGATCTCGCCGACCGTGACCAGGTCGCCGCGCTTCTGGCGGCCGTGCCCGGCGAGCTCACCGCGGTCGTGCACGCGGCCGGCATCGCGCACAGCGCATCCCTGACCGACCTCGACCCGGCCACACTGGACGCCGTGCTGGCCGGGAAGGCGGCCGGCGCCCGGCACCTGGACGAGCTGCTCGGCGACACCCCGCTGGACGCGTTCGTGCTGTTCTCGTCGATCGCCGCCACCTGGGGCAGCGGCTGGGGCGGGGCCTACGCGGCCGCGAACGCCGCACTGGACGCGCTGGCCCGCGACCGCCGGTCCCGCGGCCTGGCCGCCACCGCGCTGGCCTGGGGGCCGTGGGCCGGGGCGGGCATGGCCGCCGGCGACACCGGCGCCGGGCTGAGCCGCCGCGGCATCACCGCGCTGGACCCGGAGTTGGCCGTCGAGGTGCTGCGGCACGCCGTGACCGGCCCCGACGCGGTGCTCACGGTCGCCGACGTGGACTGGCCGTCGTTCGTCGAGACGTTCGCCGCGGCGCGCCGGCGCCCGCTGCTGGAGGACCTGCCCGAGGTCGCCGCCCTGGCCGTCGACGAGCCGGTCGCCGAGACCGGCTGGCGTTCCCGGCTGGCCGCGCTGCCCGCCGGGCAGCGCGAGAGCGCCCTGGCCGACCTGGTCCGCGGCCACGCCGCGAAGGTGCTCGGGTACCCGTCAGCCGACGCGGTAGCGCTCAAGCGGCCGTTCCGCGAGCTCGGCTTCGACTCGCTCACCGCCGTGGACCTGCGCAACGCCCTCGCCGCGGAGACCGGCCTGCGCCTGTCGCCGACGCTCGCCTTCGACTACCCGACACCGCTGGAGCTCGCCCGCCACCTGCAGGAGCGGGTCTTCGGCGCGGACGCCCCGGCCGAGGTCGTCACCGTGCCGGCGGCCACCGACGACGACCCGATCGTGCTCACCGCGATGGCCTGCCGGTTCCCTGGCGGCGTCAGCACCCCCGAGCAGCTGTGGGACCTGGTGGCCGGTGAGGTGGACGCGGTCGGGCCGTTCCCGCAGGACCGCGGCTGGGACCTCGACGGGCTGTTCGACGCCGACGGGAAGTCCGGTACGTCGTACGTGCTCAACGGAGGTTTCGTCGACGGCGCCGACCGCTTCGACCCGGCCCTGTTCGGCATCTCCCCGCGTGAGGCGCTCGCGATGGACCCGCAGCAGCGGCTGTTGCTGGAGATCGCGTGGGAGACCTTCGAGCGGGCCGGTCTCGACCCGCTCAAGCTCGGCGGCCACCAGATCGGCGTCTTCGTCGGCACCACCTATCAGGGCTACCCGTCGCTGCTGGAGAACAGCGCGGACGACCTCAGCGGCTACCTGGGCATCGGCAGCGCCGGCAGCGTCGCCTCCGGCCGCATCGCCTACACGTTCGGCCTGGAGGGACCGGCCGTCACCGTCGACACCGCCTGCTCGTCGGCGCTAGTCGCGCTGCACCTGGCGGCCGGGGCGCTGCGCCGCGGCGAGTGCGTGCTCGCGCTCGCCGGCGGGGTCACCGTGATGGCCACCCCCGGCACGTTCACCGAGTTCTCCAAGCAGAAGGGCCTGGCCGGCGACGGGCGCTGCAAGGCGTTCGCGGCGGCCGCCGACGGCACCGGCTGGGCCGAGGGCGCCGGCATGCTGCTGGTCGAGCGGCTCTCCACCGCCCGGGCCGCCGGGCGGCCGGTGCTCGCCGTGGTCACCGGCTCGGCGGTCAACTCCGACGGCGCCTCCAACGGGCTCACCGCACCGAACGGGCCGTCCCAGCAGCGGGTCATCCGGGCCGCCCTCGCCGGTGCGGGGCTGAGCGCCGCCGACGTGGACGCGGTCGAGGCGCACGGCACCGGCACCACGCTGGGCGACCCCATCGAGGCACAGGCGCTGCTGGCCACCTACGGTCAGGACCGGCCCGATCCGCTGTGGCTGGGCTCGATCAAGTCGAACATCGGGCACACCCAGTCCGCGGCCGGCGCGGCCGGGATCATCAAGATGATCCTCGCCATGCGGCACGGCCTGCTGCCGCGCACGCTGCACGTGGACGCGCCCACACCCAACGTCGACTGGTCGGTCGGCCGCGTCGAGCTGCTCACGCAGGCGCGTGCCTGGCCCGCGGGACAGCGCCGGCGCCGCGCCGGCATCTCGGCCTTCGGCGTCAGCGGCACCAACGCGCACGTCATTCTGGAAGAGCCGCCGGCATCCGAGCAGACGCCCGCGGCGCCGACCACCCTGCCGATCCTTCCGTACGTGGTGTCGGCTGCCACCGATGACGGCCTGAGCGCCCAGACCGCCCGGCTGCGCGACTGGCTGGACACCCACACCGACGCGAACCCGCTCGACGTGGCCCGCACCCTCGCCGGCCGGGCCGCGCTCACCCACCGCGCCGTCTACCTGGCGCCCGGCCGCGCCCCGCTGATGCGCGCGCTCAAGCGGGCGGACACCGCGGCCCGGGGCGAGGTCGCCGAGGGACGCCTCGCGTTGCTGTTCACCGGTCAGGGCGCCCAGCGGGTCACCATGGGTGAGCAGCTGTACGCCGCGTTCCCGGTGTTCGCCCGCGCCTTCGACGAGGTGTGCGCGCTGGCCGATCCGCAGCTGGGCCAGCCGCTGCGCCTGGTGGTGTTCGCCGACCCGGACGCGCTGGACACCACCGGTTACGCCCAGCCGGCGATCTTCGCGATCGAGGTGGCGCTGCTCGCGCTACTGCGGCACTGGGGCCTCGAGCCCGACATGGTGGCCGGTCACTCGATCGGGGAGATCGCCGCGGCGTACGCGGCCGGCGTCCTCTCGCTGGAGGACGCGGTCACGCTGGTCACCGCCCGGGCGCGGCTGATGCAGGCGCTGCCGGCCGGCGGCGTGATGCTCGCGGTGCAGGCTTCCCCCGGCGACGTGCGCGCGGCCTTCCCCGAGGTCGACATCGCCGCGGTCAACGGGCCGTCCGCGGTGGTGGTCTCCGGCCCCGAGGCGCAGATCGCTCCCGTCGCGGCGCACGGGTGGAAGACCACCCGGCTGCGGACCAGTCACGCGTTCCACTCCCGGCTGATGGATCCGATGCTCGACGAGTTCCGCGCGGTGGTGCGGACGCTGACCTTCCACCCGCCGGTGCTGACCGCCGACGCGCGGTGGGCCGACCCGGAGTACTGGGTCGGGCACGTGCGCGACACCGTGCGGTTCACCGACACGATCGCCGGGCTGACCACCCAGGGCGCCGACCGGTTCCTCGAGGTCGGCCCGGACGGCGTGCTCACCGCGCTGACCGCCGCCCTCGTCCCGGACGCCCTGGTGGTGCCGTCGCTGCGGCGCGACCGCGACGAGGTGACCACGCTGCTCACCGGCGTCGCGGCGCTGCACGCCCGCGGCACCGACGTGGACTGGCCCGCCGTGCTCGGCGGCGCCGGCACCCCGATCGCCGACCTGCCCACCTACGCGTTCCAGCGGGAGCGCTACTGGCCGCGGCCCGGCACGGGCGCCGAGTTCGACCCGGCCGGCCTGGGCCTTGGCCTCGCCGGCCACCCGCTGCTGGCCGCGACCGTATCGCTGGCCGGCACCGGAGGCTCGGTGCTGACCGGGCGGGTCAGCGCGCGCACGCAGCCGTGGCTGGCCGATCACACGATCCTCGGCACGGTGCTGGTGCCCGGCACGGCCCTGCTCGACCTGGCACTGGCCGCCGCCGCGTCGGCGGGCGCGCCGGCGGTGGAGGAGCTGGTGCTGCAGCAGCCGCTGCGGCTCACCGGCGACGACGTGGACGTGCAGGTCAGCGTCGGTGAGCCGGACGCGGACGGCCGCCGGGCGATCGGCGTGCACTCCCGCGCCGGTGACCAGTGGACCGTGCACGCGACCGGCGTCGCCGGCACCTCCGCCGCGCAGGCCGAGACGTTCGCCTGGCCACCGGCCGGGGCGTCGCGGATCGACACCGCGGACCTGTACGACCGGCTCGCCGCCTCCGGTTACGACTACGGTCCCGCGTTCCGGGGCCTGCGCGAGGCGTGGCGGGACGGCGACGACCTGTACGTGGCGGCCGAGCTGGACGCCGACCCGGACGGTTTCGCGGTCCACCCGGCCCTGCTCGACGCGGTGCTGCACGGCCTGAGCGCGGTGGCGGACGACGGGCCGGGCGCGACCCGGCTGCCGTTCGCGTTCACCGGGGTCACCGTGCACGCCGACGGCGCCACACTGCTGCGCGCCCGGCTGCGGGTGAGCGGGGAGAGCGTGCGGGTCGACGCGATCGACGCCGCCGGTGAGCCGGTCGCGACGGTGCAGGGCCTGGTGTTCCGGGCGGTCACCGCGGAGGACAGCGCAGCCGGCGAGGTCGACCGCTCCCTGTTCACGGTCACGTGGACCGCGCAGGACGTGGCCGCCGCGGCGGACGCCCCGGTCGTCATCCGGCTCGGCGAGCACCTGCCGTCCGTGGCGCCGGTGTTGCTGGTCGACGCGAGCGCCCCCGGACCCGCGATCGAGCGCACCGGCGCGCTGCTGGGCCTGCTGCAGGCGTGGCTGGCCGACCCGGCCTGGGCACGGTCACGGCTGGTGGTGCGCACCTTCGGCGACGACCCGGACGCGGCCGCGCTGTGGGGGCTCGTGCGCAGCGCGCAGTCGGAGCACCCGGACCGGATCCACCTGCTGGACGGGCCGGACGACGTGTTCTGTCCGGTGCCGCAGGCCCGGGTGCGCGACGGTGCTGTGGAGGTGCCGCGGCTGGCCCGGATGACGTCCGGCGGGACGGCGGACTTCGGTGACGGTGCCGTGGTGGTGACCGGGGCGACCGGGACGCTCGGCGGGCTGGTGGCCGAGCATCTGGTGCGGGCTCACGGCGTACGCCGGCTGATCCTGATCTCCCGGTCGGCGAAGCCGATGCCGATCGAGGGCGCTGAGGTGCGTGCGGTCGCCTGTGATCTCGGTGATGCCGCGGCGGTGGCCGAGGCGCTGCGGGGCGAGCAGGTCTCCGCGGTCGTGCACGCGGCCGGGGTGATCGACGACGGCGTCCTGGAATCGCTGACCCCGGAACGACTGGCGACGGTGTTCCGGGCCAAGGTCGACGCGGTGCGCAACCTGGTCGCCGCAACGGCCGGCTTGAAGCAGCTCGTGCTGTTCTCGTCGGCGGCCGGGATCTTCGGCAACGCCGGGCAGGGCAACTACGCGGCGGCGAACGCGTTCCTCGACGCCTACGCGGCGCGGCTGCGCGGGCAGGGCATCCCGGCGACCTCGATCGCCTGGGGTCTGTGGGACGCCGGCCTCGGCGCGACCCTGACCGAAACGGATCGGCGGCGGATGGCTGCCGCCGGTTTCGGGGCCCTGGACGCCGAGGCCGGCCTGGCGCTGTTCGACGCGGCCGTCGCCGCCGGGCATCCGCTCGCCGTGCCGATGCGCCTGGACCTGGCGGCGGTGCGCCGCGCGGGCGAGCCGCACCCGCTGCTGACCGGCCTGGTCCCGGCCGTGACGCGGCGGCGCGCGGCGGCCTCCCCGCGCGGCACCGCTGCCTCCCTCACCCTGGACCTGGCCGGCTTGGAGGAGGCCGAACGGCTCGCGGCCACGCTCGCCACCGTGCGCGCCGCGGCCGCCGCCGTCCTGGGCTACCCGTCGGCCGACGCGATCCCGGCCGCGCGGGCGTTCCGGGAACTCGGCTTCGACTCGCTGACCGCGGTCGAGCTGCGCAATCGGCTCGCGAGCGAGACCGGGCTGCGGCTGCCGGCGACGCTGATCTTCGACTACCCGAACGCCACCGCGCTCGCCGAGCACCTCGTGGCGGCGCTGGCCCCGGACACCGCGGTCACCCCGGCCGAGGTCATCCCGGTGACCGCCGCGGTCACCGGCGACCCGATCGTCATCGTCGGCATGGCCTGCCGTTATCCCGGTGGCGTGACCAGCCCGGACGAGCTGTGGGAGCTGGTCGCCCAGGGCCGCGACGGCATCGGGCCGTTCCCCGGCGACCGCGGATGGGACGTCGAGAACCTCTATCACCCGGATCCCGACAATCCCGGGACCTCGTACGCGCGGGAGGGCGGCTTCCTCTACGACGCGGCCGACTTCGACCCTGGCTTGTTCGGGATCTCGCCGCGCGAGGGCATGGCCATGGACCCGCAGCAGCGGCTGCTGCTGGAGAGCGCGTGGGAGACCCTGGAGCGCGCCGGCGTCGACCCGCTCGGGCTGCGCGGCTCGCGCACCGGCGTGTTCGTCGGCCTGATGTACCACGACTACCTGGGCCGGCTCACCGCCGTGCCGGAGGAGGTCGAGGGCTTCCTCGGCACCGGCAACTCGGGCAGCGTCGCGTCCGGGCGCATCGCCTACACGTTCGGTCTGGAGGGCCCGGCCGTCACCGTCGACACGGCGTGCTCGTCGTCGCTGGTCTCGCTGCACCTGGCGGTGCAGGCGCTGCGCTCGGGCGAGTGCGACCTGGCGCTGGCCGGCGGCGTCACGGTGATGGCCACCCCGGACACGTTCACCGGGTTCAGCCGGCAGCGCGGGCTGGCCGCCGACGGCCGGTGCAAGTCGTTCGCGGCCGCCGCCGACGGCACCGGCTGGGGTGAGGGCGTGGGCATGCTGCTGGTGGAGCGCCTGTCCGACGCCGAACGCCACGGGCACCGCGTGCTCGCGATCGTGCGCGGCACCGCGGTCAACCAGGACGGCGCCTCCAACGGGCTCACCGCCCCGAACGGGCCCGCCCAGCAGCGCGTGATCCGGCAGGCGCTGGCCAACGCCGGCCTCGCGCCCGGTGACGTCGACGCCGTCGAGGCGCACGGCACCGGCACCACCCTCGGTGACCCGATCGAGGCGCAGGCGTTGCTCGCTACGTACGGGCAGGATCGCGAGCAGCCGCTGTGGCTCGGCTCGATCAAGTCGAACATCGGCCACACCCAGGCCGCGGCCGGCGCCGCCGGCATCATCAAGATGATCCAGGCCATGCGGTACGGCGTTCTGCCGCCCACCCTGCACGTGGAGGAGCCCACCCCGCAGGTCGACTGGGCGGCCGGCAACGTCGAGCTGCTCACCGGCGCACAGCCCTGGCCGGCCGGCCCGAGGCCGCGGCGAGCCGGCGTCTCCTCGTTCGGGATCAGCGGCACCAACGCGCACGTGATCCTCGAGGAGCCGCCGGCGCCGGCCGCCCCGGTCCCGCCGGTCGACCGGGTGGTGCCGCTGGTGGTGACCGCCAACGACCCGGCCGCGCTGGCCGCCCAGCTGGCCCGGGTGCGCGGCGCGCACGGAGATCCGGCCGCGGTCGGGCACGCGCTGACCAGCCGGGCCGTGCTGCCGCACCGCGCGGTGCTGCTCAGCGGCGACCACGAGCCGGTCGCAACGGGCCGCGCCGCCGAGGGCCGCCTGGCGATGGTGTTCACCGGGCAGGGCGCGCAGCGCGCCGGCATGGGACGGGAGCTGTACGCGGCGTTCCCGGTCTACGCGCGGGCGTTCGACCAGGTCACGGCGCTGCTGGAGATCCCGGACCTGGCACCCGAGCAGACCGGCTGGGCACAACCGGCGATCTTCGCGGTCGAGGTGGCGCTGCTCGCGCTGCTGCGGTCGTGGCGGATCACGCCCGACGTCGTGGCCGGGCACTCCATCGGGGAGATCGTGGCGGCGTACGCGGCCGGCGTCTTCTCCCTCGAGGACGCCGCGACGCTGGTCTCGGCCCGGGCGCGGCTGATGCAGGCGCTGCCGGCCGGCGGCGTGATGCTGGCGGTGCAGGCCTCCGAGAAGGACGTGCGCGCGGCGTTCCCCGACGTGGATCTCGCGGCGGTCAACGGCCCGGCCGCGGTGGTGGTCGCGGGTCTCGAGGCCGGCATCGCACCGGTCGAGCGTCACGGCTGGACGACGACGCGGCTGCGGACCAGTCACGCGTTCCACTCCCGGCTCATGGACCCGATGCTCGACGAGTTCCGGGCGGTGGTGCGCACGCTGAGCTTCCGGGCGCCCAGGCTGACCGGAAACGCCCAGTGGGCCGACCCGGAGTACTGGGTGACGCACGTGCGCGACACCGTCCGCTTCGCCGACACGGTCGCCGGCCTCGACACGGCACGGGTCCTGGAGATCGGCCCGGACGCCGTGCTCACCGCCATGATCCAGGACGCCCGCCCCGAGCTGACCGCCGCGGCCACCCTGCGCCGCGGCCGTGGCGAGGTGACGACGCTGCTCACCGCGGTGGCGCAACTCTTCGCCGCCGGGCAGGACGTGGACTGGGCGGCCACCTTCGGCACCGGTCCCGCGCCCGTGCTGGACCTGCCGACCTACCCGTTCCAGCGGCAGCGGCTCTGGATCGACGTCATCGACACCGCCGGTGACCTCAGCGGCGCCGGACTGCGCGAGGCCGGCCACCCGCTGCTCGGCGCGGAGATCACCCTTCCGGCCGGTGACACCCGCCTGTTCACCGGCCGGCTCACCGCCGGAACACCGGGCTGGCTGGCCGACCACACCGTCTTCGGCACCGTGATCGTGCCGGGCGCCGCGCTGGCCGACATCGCGCTGGCCGCCGGGGAACGCGCGGGCACGCCGGTCCTCGACGAGCTGCTGCTGCAGGCGCCGCTGGTCGTGCCGGCCACCGTCCGGGTGACGGTCGGCGAGCCGGGCGCCGACGGGCGGCGCGCGGTGACCATCTACTCGCAACCCGACGAGGGTGACGGCTGGACGACCCACGCGACCGGCACCCTGTCCTACACAGCACCGGAACCGGTCGTGGTCCCGGAGGTCACCGGCGCGCCGATCGAGCTGGACGGGCTCTACCCGCGGCTCGCCGACGCGGGGCTGCGCTACGGACCGGCCTTCCAGGGCCTCACCGGCGTGGTGAGCGACGGCTCCTCGGTGGTCGCCGACGTCCGCCGGGACGACCTCGACACCGGCGGTTACGGGTTGCACCCGGCCCTGCTCGACGCGGCCCTGCACGCCATCGGCGCGGCCGGCCTGTTCGACGGGACCGTGCGACTGCCGTTCGCCGTCAACGGCGCCCGCCTGCACGCCGTCGGCGCGACCGCGCTGCGGGTGCACCTGACCCGGACCGGGGACAGCTCGGTCCGGGTGATCGCCCTGGACACCACGGGCGCGCCGGTGCTGACCATCGACGAGCTGGCGTTCCGGCCGGTGACCGAGGACCAGGTGCAGGCGGGTTCCGGCTTCCGGTCGTTGTACGGGGTGGACTGGGTGCCGCAGCCGGTCACGCCGGGCGAGAAACCGGTGGTGATCCCGCTCGGCGAGCCGCTGCCGGCGCCCGCGCCGGTGCTGCTGATCGACGCGGGTAAGCCCGGCGACGCGCTGGAGCGGGCCGCGCGGCTGCTGACGACGTTGCAGGAGTGGCTCGCCGACCCGGCCTGGGCGCAGTCCCGGTTGGTCGTCCGGACCTCCGGCGCCGCCGGCGACGACGTGACCGACCCCGACGGCGGGGCGCTGTGGGGCCTCGTGCGCACGGCGCAGTCGGAGAACCCCGGCCGGATCCACCTCGTCGACGGCCCGGACGACACGTTCCTCCCGGTGCCCCAGGCGCTCGTGCGCGACGGGGTGGTGCGGGTGCCGAGGCTGGCCCGGGTGCGGGAGCAGGACCGTCCCGTCGACTTCGGGGACGGTGCCGTGGTCGTCACCGGCGCCACCGGCACGCTCGGCGGGCTCGTGGCCGAGCACCTGGTGCGGGCTCACGGCGTACGCCGGCTGATTCTGATCTCCCGGTCGGCGAAGCCGATGACCATCGAGGGTGCCGAGGTCCGATCGGTCGCCTGTGACCTCGCGGACGCCGCTGCGGTGCGTGCGGCACTGGCGGGCGAGCGGGTCACGGCGGTGGTGCACGCGGCCGGGGTGCTCGACGACGGCACCCTGGAATCGATGACGCCGGAGCGGCTGGCGACGGTGTTCGCCGCCAAGGTCGACGCGGTCCGCAACCTGGTCGCGGCCACCTCCGGCCTGTCGGCACTGGTCCTGTTCTCCTCCGCCTCCGGACTGTTCGGCAACGCCGGCCAGGCCAACTACAGCGCCGCCAACACGTTCCTCGACGCCTGCGCCGCCCACCTGCGCGGCCAGGGCATCCCGGCGACCTCCGTCGCGTGGGGCCTGTGGGCGGCCGGCATGGGTGAGGGCGTCGACCGGGCACGACTGGCCCGCGGCGGGTTCGGCGCGCTGAGCGCCGCCGATGGCCTCGCCGGCTTCGACGCGGCGATCCGCTCCGGACGCTCGCTGGTGGCGCCGATCGTGCTGGACCTGGCCGCGGTCCGCGCCGGCGGCGAGGTGCCCGAGCTGCTGCGTGGGCTGGTCCCCGCGCCGCGCCGGGCCGGTGAGGCCGCACCGGCCGCCCCGCGCCTGGCCGAGGAGCTGGCTCAGCTCGACGACGCCGACCGGGAGAAGGCGCTGCGCGAACTGATCCGGGCGCGGACCGCCGGCGTGCTCGGGTACGCCTCGCCCAAGGACGTCGAGCCGGCCCGTGGCTTCCTGGAGCTCGGCTTCGACTCGCTCACCGCGGTCGAGCTGCGCAACCGGCTCACCGCCGAGATCGGGCTGCGCCTGACCGCAACCCTGCTGTTCGACCACCCCTCTCCGGTCGCGCTGGCCCGGCACCTGGCCGAGCTGCTGCGCCCGGAGCGGCCCGCCGACGCCGTCCTGGCCGAGCTGGCCGCCCTGGAGGACCGTCTGCGGGCCGCCGCGCTGGACGAGGCGCAGCGGGCCGAGGTCGGCTCGCGGCTGCGCGCGCTCGCCGCGAGCTGGGCCGCGCCCGCATCCGCCACCGGCGGCGAGGACGACCTGCAGTCGGCCACCGCCGACGA
Organism: Actinoplanes cyaneus; assembly: GCF_016862095.1. Classification (GTDB taxonomy): domain Bacteria; phylum Actinomycetota; class Actinomycetes; order Mycobacteriales; family Micromonosporaceae; genus Actinoplanes; species Actinoplanes cyaneus. Next base: position 5,432 of record NZ_BOMH01000084.1, on the reverse strand, counting down.
GATCTTCGACCTCCTCGACGAGCTCGGCACCCCGTGAGCCGGTCCCCGGCACTCTCTCGTCAGCCCTCGACGAACCGAAAGCGGTCCCGCCATGACCTCCGCCCCTGACGCCGCCGGCGCTGAGGAGAAGTACCTCGCCTACCTCAAGCGGGCCACCACCGACCTGCGGGCGGCCCGCCGCCGGATCGACGAGTTGGAGTCGCGCAGCAGCGAACCCCTGGCGATCATCGCGATGAGCTGCCGGTACCCCGGCGGGATCGCCGGCCCGGAGGACCTGTGGCGACTGGTCGCCGCGGGCGCCGACGCCATCGGTGACCCGCCCGGCGACCGTGGCTGGGAGATCGAGGGACTCTACGACCACGAGTCCGGCGAGGTCGACCGCGGCGCGCGCCTCGAAGGTGGCTTCCTGCCGGACGCGGCCGGCTTCGACCCGGACCTGTTCGGCATCTCGCCGCGCGAGGCGCTCGCGATGGACCCGCAGCAGCGGCTGCTGCTGGAGACCACGTGGGAGGCGTTCGAGCGGGCCGGCATCGACCCGAGCGCGGTGCCGTTCCGGCGCACCGGCGTCTTCGCCGGCGTGATGTACCACGACTACGGCTCACGTCCGCTGGACCTGCCCGACGGGGTGGCCGGCTACCTCGGCAACGGCAACTCCGGCAGCGTCGCGTCCGGGCGCATCGCCTACACGTTCGGGCTGGAGGGCCCGGCCGTGACCGTCGACACGGCGTGCTCGTCGTCGCTGGTCGCCATCCACCTGGCCGGGCAGGCGCTGCGCAACGGCGAGTGCGACCTGGCGCTGGCCGGCGGCGTGACGGTGATGGCCACCCCGACCACGTTCGTCGAGTTCAGCCGGCAGGGCGGGCTCGCCCGGGACGGCCGGTGCAAGTCGTTCGCGGCGGCCGCCGACGGCACCGGCTGGGGTGAGGGCGTCGGCATGCTGCTGCTCGAACGCCTCTCCGACGCGCAGCGCAACGGGCACCCGATCCTCGCGGTGGTGCGCAGCTCGGCGGTCAACCAGGACGGCGCGTCCAGTGGCCTGACCGCGCCGAACGGGCCGTCGCAGCAGCGGGTGATCCGGGCGGCACTGGCGGCCGGCGGACTGTCGCCGGCGGACGTGGACGCGGTCGAGGCGCACGGCACCGGCACCCGCCTGGGTGACCCGATCGAGGCGCAGGCGCTGCTCGCCACGTACGGCCAGGGGCGCACGACCCCGCTCTATCTCGGCTCGGTGAAGTCCAATCTCGGTCACACCCAGGCGGCCGCCGGTGTCGCCGGTGTGATCAAGATGGTCGAGGCCATGCGGCACGGCGTGCTCCCGGCGACGCTGCACGTGGACGCGCCGACCCCGCAGGTCGACTGGTCGGCCGGCAACGTCGAGCTGCTGACCGCGGCCCGTGACTGGCCCTCGGCGGACCGGCCGCGGCGTGCGGCGGTCTCCTCGTTCGGCATCAGCGGCACCAACGCGCACGTCATCCTGGAGCAGCCCCCGGCCGTTCCTGATCAGACGCCCGCGCCGGCCCCGGCCACCCTGCCGGTGGTCCCGCTGGTCATCACGGCCAAGTCCGCCGTTTCCCTTCAAGATCACATTGCCCGCGTACGGGCGTTGACCGCCCCGAAGCTGGACGTCGGCCTGACGCTGACCTCCCGTGCGGTGCTGGAGCGGCGTGCGGTGCTGCTCGGCGACACCGAGGTGACCGGTGTCGCCTCCGAAGGCCGGCTCGCGATCGTGTTCACCGGTCAGGGTTCGCAGCGCGCGGACATGGGCCGCGAGTTGTACGCGACCTTCCCGGTGTTCGCGAAGGCGTTCGACGAGGTGTCGGCGTTGCTGGAGATCCCGGATCTGGATGCGGATCAGACGGGATGGGCGCAGCCGTCGATCTTCGCCCTCGAGGTGGCGCTGCTGGCGCTGGTCCGGTCCTGGGGGATCACCGCTGACGTGTTCGCCGGTCACTCCGTCGGGGAGATCACCGCGGCCTACGCGAGGGGTGACCTGTCGCTGGTGGAGGCGGCGGCGTTGGTGTCGGCGCGGGCGCGGTTGATGCAGGCGTTGCCCACTGGTGGGGTGATGCTGGCGGTGCAGGCGTCCGAGGCCGAGGTGCGGATCGCATTCCCGGATGTGGATCTGGCGGCGGTCAACGGTCCGCGTTCGGTGGTGGTTGCCGGTCGGGAAGGCGACGTTGCGCCGGTGGAGGCGCATGGGTGGAAGACGAGGCGGCTGCGGACCAGTCACGCGTTCCACTCGCGGCTGATGGACCCGATGCTCGACGACTTCCGGGCGGCCATCGCGACCATCCCCAACGCCGAGTACTGGGTCGCCCACGTGCGTGACACGGTCCGGTTCGGCGACACCATCGCGACCCTGGACGCCGACCGGGTGCTGGAGCTGGGGCCGGACACCGTGCTGGCCACGCTCGCTCGTGAGGCGGACATCGTCGCCGTAGCCGCGATGCGCCGCGACCGGTCCGAGGTCGAGACGCTGCTGACCGCGGTGGCGGAACTGTTCGTGCGCGGTCAGGACGTCCGGTGGACCGCGCTGTTCGAGGGCACCGGCGCCCGCCGGGCGGACGTGCCGACCTACCCCTTCGCCCACCAGCGTTACTGGCTGGACACCCTGGCCGACACCGGTGACGTCACCACCGCCGGCCTGCTCGCCACCGACCACCCACTGCTCGGCGCGGCCACCCTGCTCGCCGACGGCGACGGCGCGCTGCTCACCGGGCGCCTCGCCGCCGGATCGCCGGGCTGGCTCACCGACCACCGGGTGCACGGCGCGGTCCTCGTCCCCGGCACCGCGCTGCTCGACCTGGTCCTGGCGGCCGGCCGCCGGACCGGCGTCGACGGGGTCGAGGAGCTGATCCTGCGCGAGCCGCTGGTCATCCCGCCGCACACCGGCGTCCGGATCCAGGTGCGCGTGGGGGCGGCCGACGACGCGAACCGGCGGACGGTGACCGTCTACGGCCAGCCCGAGGACGCCGACGAGGAGTGGACCACGCACGCGGCCGGCACCCTCGCATCGCCCACGCCGGCGGCGCCCGACCTGAGCCTGGTCACCTGGCCCCCGGCGGACGCGGACGAGATCCCGATCGACGGGCTGTACGAGAGCCTCGCCGAAGCGGGGCTCGCCTACGGCGGGGTGTTCCGCGGCCTGCGCCGGGTGTGGCGAGCCGGCGGCACGGTCTACGCGGACGTCGCCGCCGACCTGGCCACCGACGGCTTCGGGGTGCACCCGGCGCTGTTCGACGCCGCCCTGCACGCCATCGGCGCCGGTGACCTGCTGCCCGGCGACGAGGTGCGCCTGCCGTTCGCCTTCACCGGTGTCCGGGTCAGCGGCGTGGCCGCGGGGGAGCTGCGGGTCCGGCTCACCCGCGCGGACGGCGCCGACGCGTTGCGGCTGCTGCTGGCCGACGCGGCGGGCCTGCCGCTGGTCGAGGTCGACGCGCTCCGGCTACGGCCGGCCGCGGTCACGCGGGACCGGAACCTGTACGGCGTCGAGTGGATCCCGCAGCAGGTGACCCCTGGTGAGACGCCGGTCGTGCTGACGCTCGGCTCGCCGCTGCCGGGACCCGCGCCGGTCCTGCTGGTCGACGCGACGGCGCCCGGTGACGCGCTCACTCGCTCGGCCGTGCTGCTCGGCCTGCTGCAGGCGTGGCTGGCCGACCCCGCCTGGGCGCAGTCGCGGCTGGTCGTGCGGACGTCCGGTGCGGTCGGTGACGACGTGACCGATCCGGACGGCGGGGCGCTGTGGGGCCTGGTCCGCAGCGCGCAGTCGGAGCACCCGGACCGGATCCACCTGCTGGACGGGCCGGACGACGTGTTCTATCCGGTGCCGCAGGCGCTGATCCGGGACGGCGAGGTCCTCGCACCGCGCCTGACCCGGGTCACCGCGAGCGACACGCCGGACCTCGGCGACGGTGCCGTCGTGGTGACCGGGGCGACCGGCACGCTCGGCAGGCTCGTCGCGGAGCATCTGGTTCGGGCTCACGGCGTACGGGAGCTGATTCTGATGTCGCGGTCGGCTCCGCCGACCCGGATCGACGGCGCTTCGGTGCTGGGGATCGCCTGCGATCTCGGCGATGCCGGAGCGGTGGCGTCGGCGCTGGCGGGGAAACGCATCTCGGCGATCGTGCACGCGGCCGGGGTGCTCGACGACGGGACCCTCACCTCGCTCACGCCGGAGCGGCTGGCGACGGTCTTCCGGGCCAAGGTGGACGCGGTCCGCAACCTCGTCGCGGCGACGAGCGACCTGGCCGCGGTGGTGTTCTACTCGTCGGCGGCCGGCGTGTTCGGCAACGCGGGCCAGGCGAACTACGCGGCGGCCAACGCGTTCCTCGACGCCTACGCGGCGCAGTTACGCGGCCAGGGCATCCCGGCGACCTCGATCGCCTGGGGCCTGTGGGATGCCGGCATGGGGGAGACCCTGACCGAAACCGACCGCGAGCGGATGCGGCGCGGCGGTGTCCTGCCGCTCACCGTCGAGCAGGGCCTGGCCGCCTTCGACGCCGCACTCGGTGCCGGTACGTCGCTGGTCGTGCCGCTCGCCGTGGACACCGCGGCGCTGCGTGCGGCGACCGGGGCGCCGGCGCTGCTGCGCGGGCTGGTCCGCGGCCCGGTACGCGCTCAGGCCGGCACCACGCTGGGCCGCAGCCTGGCCGGACTGCCCGCCGAGCAGCGCGCCACGGCGGTCCTCGGCCTGGTGCGCACGCAGGTGGCCGACGTGCTCGGCTACGCCCGCGCGGACGACGTCGACCCGGCCCGGGCGTTCAGCGAACTCGGCTTCGACTCGCTGACCGCCGTCGAGCTGCGCAACCGGATCACCACCGCGACCGGGCTGCGGCTGCCGTCCACGCTGGTCTTCGACTACCCGAACGCGACCGTTCTGGCCCAGCACGTCGCCGAGCACCTCGACGGCGCGGTCCCGAGCACGGCCGCGCCGGTCACCGCCACCCGGGTGGACGAGCCGATCGCCATCGTCGCCATGGCCTGCCGCTATCCCGGCGGGGTGACCGGCCCCGACGAGCTGTGGGACCTCGTCGCCGGCGGACGCGACGCGGTCGGCCCGTTCCCCCGCGACCGCGGCTGGGACCTGGAGAACCTGTTCCACCCGGACCCCGATCACGTCGGGACCACGTACGCGCGGGCCGGTGGCTTCCTCGACGACGCGGGTGGCTTCGACCCGGCGCTGTTCGGCGTCTCACCGCGTGAGGCGCTCGCCATGGATCCGCAGCACCGGCTGCTGCTCGAGACGTCGTGGGAGGCGTTCGAGGGCGCCGGGATGGATCCGCGGTCGCTGCGCGGATCCCGGACGGGTGTGTTCGTCGGCGTCATGTACGGCGACTACGCGACCGTGCTGGAGCAGGCCGAGGCCGAGGTGGAGGGCTTCCTCGGCACCGGCGGCAGCATCGCGTCCGGACGCATCTCGTACACGTTCGGGC
>NZ_BOMH01000083.1 GCF_016862095.1 Actinoplanes cyaneus | reverse complement strand
GCCGGACGAGGTGTCGGTGTCGTTCTTCTTCGTGCAACCGGTCAGAGCGAGAGTCGCGGCGGTCGCCATGGCGACGGCGATCTTTACATTGGCGCGCATGGATTCCTCGAGGATGAAGTGGTCAGAAAGGGGGGTCGTGCCGCGTTATGAAACGTTTCACGGTGTGAATGCGCTCACGTTACGTCCCTGTGGCAGGAGTGTCAACAGTCACTACCGTCAGTTGATCTTGCTGCTTAAAACCTTTCACCGCCTGTCGTCACCGCAGGCCGATCGGGGCTGTTCACCGTCCGCTGCAGCGACACCACCGGCGCGGCACGACTGGCGCGGCACGACTGGCGCGGCACCCAGTTCGCGGCACACGCGGCACATAGTTCCCGGGCGCGGAGGTGCCTGCGCCGGACGGCCGCCACGGCAGGCGGACGGTCCGGCATCCGCGTCTGCGATCACCACGGGCCGGTGATGCTTCAGCAGCCGGGCTGCCGGGCTCGCCGTGGATCCGGCGCTCGAGGGCCTTGACATCCTCCTCGCCCTAAAGGACGAGGATTCCCTCCACGCTGCGCGTGGAACACGCAACGTCCAGGTGGGTTACCGCTTCTCTGCGCGCCGCCGGGACGAGTCCCGGTCTTACGTACGCTCCACGGTCGTTTGAGTTGTCCGCCTGTCCGGCGGCCAACACGTTCAGCGCCGCGTTCACGTCCCGATCGTGGTGGCCGCCGCAGGGGCAGTCCCACGCTCGGACGTTGAGCGCCATCTTCTCGTTGATGCGGCCACACGCCGAGCACATCCGGGTGGACGGGAAGAACCGATCCACCCGGCCGAAGGTGCGCCCGTACCGCTGCGCCTTGTACTCCAGCATGCCGGTAAAGGCGGCCCAGCCCGCATCGTGCACGGACTTCGCCAGCCGGGTCCGGCCGAGACCGGCAACGCACAGGTCCTCGACGTACACCGCTTGGTTGTCGCGGATGATCGTCGTGGACAGTTTGTGCTGCCAGTCCCGCCGGGTGTCGGCCACCCGGGCGTGCGCCCTGGCGACCTTGGTCACGGCCTTCTTGCGGTTTGTCGAACCCTTCTGCTTGCGAGAGAGCGCCTGTTGCAGCCGCTTGAGCTTGCGCGCGGCGCGGCGCAGGAACTTCGGCGCGGACACCTTCGTACCGTCCGACAGCACGGCGAAGTGCGTCAAGCCGAGGTCGATACCCACCTCGGACTCGCCCGGCGGCAACACCTGGTCGATGCTCTGCACGACGAACGAGGCGAAGTACCGCCCGGCCGCGTCCTTGATGATCGCCACGGACGACGGGTCCGACGGCAAGGTCCGCGACCAGCGGACGGCGAGGTTGCCGATCTTCGGCAACCGCAGGCGGCCGTTGTCCAGGACCTTGAACCTGCTGTTCTTGGTGAAGCGGATGGCCTGCCGATTGTCCTTGCGGGACCGGAACCTGGGCGGGGCCACCTTGCGGCCCTTGCGTTTGCCGGACAGCGAGGTGAAGAAGTTGCGGTAGGCGGTGTTCAGGTCCGCGAGGGCCTGCTGCAACACCACCGCCGACACCTCGCCCAACCACGTCCGTTCGGGAGTCAGTTTCGCCTCGGTGATAAGACGGCGGGACAACTCTGCGTCGCAGATGTACTTCTCGCCCGCCTGGCGCGCGGCCTGGCGCAGGCGCAGCCCATCGTTGAACACCACCCGCGCGCACCCGAACGCCCTGGCCAGTTCGATCTGCTGGCGGGGCGTCGGGTAGACGCGGAAGTTGTACCGCAGCTGCATGAGATTGAGTGTACAGCACTGTACAGTTGACGTCATGACCGACACGAACGAGATCAGCGTGGTGGACCTGCGCAAGAACCTAGCCGACGTCCTGAACGACACCGCCGTGCAGGGCAAGACCTTCTACGTGACCCGCAACGGCCGCCGCATCGCCGCCATCGTGCCGGTCCCCTTGGCCGAGCGCAGCGAGCAGGCGCAGGGTTAAGGCACTGCTCGGGCCTGGCGGCCCTCCCAGCGCGGGCCTTCACCCCCGGCCTGAAGGCCGGAGCACTGGCCCGCGTTCCGGTAGCGGTGGGTACTACAGCCGGCGGACGACGCGGCGGATCCGGCCGGCTGCCCCCGGCGACGACCCCGAGCGGCAAGCCAAGTTGTGGGATCACACCGGGCGACTGCTCGCCGGGAAGTTCGCCACCTGACGGTGTTTCTTACTCATGAAGGTTTTTGACGCTCGCCCGGATTCGGTGCGGCCGCCGCGCGAGTTCATGTTCGCGGGTTACGCCGATCGCGGTTCGGGGGAGATTTCCGCCGTCATCCGTGGACCACGTACCTTCATTTTTCTGCAACATCTGGTTGTTGTACGTGCAACAACAGTCCTACAGTCGGCGGTACTCAACGGCCGGGTGGAAGGACGTCACGGTGTTTCTCGACTCGTCAGACTGGCACGGCAGGATCTACGCCGGCGGCTCGTGGGTGGCCGGCTCCGCGGGCGCGCGCGACGTCGTCGAACCGGCGACGGGGCAGGCCCTGGGCAGCATCGGGATCGCCGGGCCGGACGACGTCGCCCGGGCGGCCGAGACCGCCGCGCAGGCGCAGCGCGCGTGGGCGGCGACGCCGCACACCGAGCGCGCCGCGGTGCTGCGCCGGGCGGGAGCGCTGTGGGCACAGCACGCCGACGAGGTTGCCTGGTGGAACATCCGCGAGGTTGGCGCGGTGCCCGGGATGGCCGGCTTCGCGGTCCACGTGGCCGAGCAGGAATGCTACGAGGCGGCCGGACTGCCCGGCCGCCCGTACGGGGAGCTGCTTCCCAGTGAGCAACCGCGCCTGTCGATGGCCCGGCGGGAGCCGGTGGGGGTCGTGGGCGTGATCTCGCCGTTCAACGTGCCGATCATCCTCGGGATCCGCTCGGTGGCGCCGGCGCTGGCGCTGGGCAACGCGGTGATCCTGAAACCGGACCCGCGCACCGCGGTGACCGGTGGCGTCACCATGGCCCGTATCTTCGAGGAGGCGGGTCTGCCGGCGGGGCTGCTGCAGGTGCTGCCCGGTGGCGCCGACGTCGGCGAGGCCATCGTGACCCATCCGCTGGTCAGGGTGATTTCTTTTACCGGCTCGACCTCGGCCGGACGCCGCGTCGGTGAGCTGGCGGGCAAGCACCTGAAGCGGGCTCACCTGGAGCTCGGCGGCAACTCGGCGCTGATCGTGCTCGATGACGCGGACGTCGACGAGGCCGTGAACCTGGCCGCGTGGGGTGGTTTCTTCCACCAGGGGCAGATCTGCATGACGACCGGGCGGCACCTGGTGCACGAGAGCGTCTACGACGACTTCGTGGAGCGGCTCGCGGCGAAGGCGGCGAAACTTCCCGTCGGCGATCCGGCCCGTGATCAGGTCGCGCTCGGCCCGGTGATCGACGCCGGGCAGCGCGACAAGATTCACGCGCTGGTCGAGGCGAGCACCGCGGCCGGGGCGCGACTCGCCGCCGGCGGCACCTACGAAGGGCTTTTCTACGGCGCGACGGTGCTCGCCGATGCGACACCGGAGACGCCGGCGTTCGCGCAGGAAATCTTCGGCCCGGTGGCACCGGTGGCACGTTTCGCCACCGCCGACGACGCTGCCCGGCTCGCCGCCGAGAGCGAGTACGGCCTGTCGCTGGGCATCGTCACCAAGGACGTGATGCGCGGGCTCGCTCTGGCCGACCGGTTGCCGACCGGCATCGTGCACATCAACGACCAGACCGTCAACGACGAGGCGAATGCCCCGTTCGGCGGCGTGGCGGCCTCCGGCACCGGGTCCCGGTTCGGCGGTGCGGGCGCCAACGTGGACGCGTTCACCGAGACGCGCTGGGTGACCGTTCGCGGACAGGCGCCCACGTATCCGTTCTGAGTGGGTACGGACTCGGACGCCATCGCGGGTGCCGGTCGGCCGGACGAGGAGCCGCCGGCACCCGGGTCCGGCCGCCGGCGAACCGGCCTACCGCGGGCCGGGCTCGGCCCGCGACGTGGGTGTCCGGGCCGGATGACTTAACCTCCTCGCGGCACCTCCGGGAGGGACGACCATGGCCAACGAGTCCGAGAACGACGCTTCCACACCCCCGCACCGGCCGCGCGACATGACGCCGGCGCAGCTCGGGTTCACTCCGGCCAAGCCGGTCGCCTGGCTGTCGCCGGTGCAGCTGGCCGGAACCGGGCTGCGGGTGGCCCTCGCCTCCATCCAGGGCAGCTACCTGGACAAGCGCGAGCTGCAGGGATCATTTCCGGACGAGGTGGACCGTGAGATCGGGCCGGACGGGGACGCCTGGATCGACTTCGTGGCCGACCTCGGGGACGGGTTCGACGCGACGTACTCGGTCGCGTACCTGCTCGCGCAGCCGCAGCTCACGGTCGGTGGCCACGTGTTGCCGCGAGGGCGCGCGCTGGTGCTCGGTGGGGACGAGGTCTACCCGACCCCGAGCACCGAGCGCTACGAGGACCGGCTGATCGGGCCGTATCGCGCGGCACTGCCCTCGGTGCCCGCGGGCGAAGAGACACCTCGGATGTACGCGCTGCCCGGCAACCACGACTGGTACGACGGGCTGACCGCGTTCCTGCGGTTGTTCACCGGCACCCGCCGTACCGAGATCGGCGGTTGGCATCTTCCGCAGAATCGCTCGTACTTCGCGGTGGAGCTTCCCGGCGGCTGGTGGCTGCTCGCCGTCGACGACCAGGCGTCCACCTACATCGACGACCCGCAGTTGGAATACTTCAAACGGGTGGTGGCCGGTTTCGGCCCGGACACGAAAGTCATCGTCGCCTCGGCGAGCCCGACGTGGGTTCAGGGCGTCGACCACGCGATCGTCTACGAGTCGTTGGATTACTTCCTCCGCACGGTCATCGAGCCGACCGGCGCCACCGTGCGTCTGATGCTCTCCGGCGATTGGCACCACTACGCGCGGTACAGCGGCCCGGATCGGGAGCTGATCACGTGTGGTGGTGGCGGCGCCTACCTTTATCCGACACATCAGCTGCCCGAGACGATCCAGGTGCCGCCCGCGCCTCTGCAGACCACGTCGCCCCGGGAAACGTACACGCTCGCCTCGCGCTTTCCGGGCAAGAGACTTTCTCAGGCGTACGCCGCAAGCATCTTCGCTCGTCTGCCCAAGCACAATCCGAGCTTCATCGCGATGCTGGGCGCCGTGCACACCGCTATTCTTCTCGCCGTCGGTGGAGTGATCAGCAGCGATTTCGGCAGTCCCCTGCAGAAGTTCGCGCTGGTGCCGCTCTTCGTTCTGGTGGCCGCGGTGATGGCCGGCGCCTATGCGTTCGCGCATCTCAGTGACTCGGAACTGGGCCGGACCAGGCGGCAGGTGCTCGGCAGCCTGCACGGGGTGGCGCAACTGGGGCTGGCGGCGCTGCTCACCTGGGCGTGGTGGGAATTGCCCCTGCACGACTGGCCATGGCCGTGGTCGCTGATCGCGACGCTGGTCGTCTACGGGGTGGTGTCGGGATTCGCGGGAACCGAGCTCGTGGCCGTCTATCTGCTGTTCGGCGCGCGATTCGGCGTCAACCTGAACGAGCTGTTCTCGGCGCAGGGAATCATCGACTCGAAGTCGTTCCTGCGCATGCACATCGACGCCGACGGGACGCTGACCATCTATCCGCTGGGAATCCGGCGGGCGGCCCGGAAATGGCAGCCGAATCCGGCGGGCGATCCGCATTCGTCCTGGCTGGTGCCGGCGGACAGGTTGCACGCCCACCTGATCGGCGAGCCGATCGTGCTCTCCCCCAAGGCCTGACGGCGGTGTTCCGTGCCCGGCGGTCCATCCGATCAGGATCGCCGGCGCGGGTCCCGCGACCACCGCGGCACGGCAGTCACCGCGGCGGGTCGAGCAGGTGGTCGAGGCCGATGACGGTGATCACGCGCCGCACGATGCCGACCGCGCCGGTCAGCCGGAAGGACAGGCCGGCACGTTCGGCGGCGAGATAACCGGAGATCAGCGCGCTGAGCGATTCCGAGTCGATGAACCGCACCCGGCTCAGGTCGACCAGGATCGGCGCACCGGTCCCCGCCGCGGTGTGCAATGCCGCCCGCAACTCCACCCGGGCGCCGATGTCGAAGGAGCCGGCGAGTTCGATCCGGCACGTCGGCAGCCGGTCACCGTCGGGCCCGATCGGGTGCGCGTGGATCGTGAAGTAGCGGTCCGTTGTTTTGTCCATCTACCACCAGTATGTCCGGCCGCCTGCCGTAAGCCCAGGACGCACCGCAAGGATCACCCGGAAGTGCGCGCCTCGTCGCGGTCAGGCCACCGGCACGGGACCGGCCGGCGCGCACAGCCCTAGGCGCCGGACTGGTCAGCACGGGCAGGTCAGAGCCGTGGTGACGATCGCCGGGCCGAGCGGAGTGGCGCCGCCGGCCCGGATGTGGTGGAGTCGGACGATGCGACTGCATCCGGGCGAGCCCGAGGCCTCCGGCTGGCGGGTGGTGCCCATCGCCGAGGTGGTCCGGCGGCTGCACGCGGCGTCCCCCGGCGTCTCCGGGCGGCCGCGGGTGATCGCGATCGACGGGCGCGGCGGGTCCGGGAAGACGACGCTCGCGGAGCGGCTTCGCGAGCTGGTGCCCGGCTCGGCGGTCGTGCACACCGACGACGTGGCGTGGCATCACGCCTTCTTCGACTGGGGCGACGTCCTCGCCACCACGGTCTTGCAACCCTTGCATCGCGGTACGGCGGTGGACTGCCGCCCGGAAGCCTGGATCGCCCACGGCCGGCCCGGCTCGATCACCGTCCCTGCCGGTGCGACCTTCGTCTGGGTGGAGGGCACCGGCGTCCTGCGTGCGGAGCTAACGCCGTGGCTCGACGCCTCGATCTACCTGCAGGGCGACCTCGACGAGCAGGAACGCCTGCTGGCAGCCCGCGACGGCGACCAGCCTTCGCAGCGGGAGCACGTGGCGAACTGGTTACGCGAGGAACTGCCGTTCATGCTGCGCGAACAGCCCTGGTCCCGCGCCACCGTGATCGCCGCCGGTCCCCCGCACCTCACCCACGACCCCGCCACCGAGGTGGTCGTCGCCCACCGCTGAGCAGCATCCGCGTCACGGTCCGGTCGTAGGTTTCTTACGCCGGAACCGTGAGCAGGCGGGCGGTCTGCCAGCCGCCGCCGGTGAAGTGGCGTTCGGTCACGGTGATGACGCCGTCGCCGGTCGCGATGCGGCTCCAGGAGCTCGGGGTGAGGCGGGTGCGGCGGCTTGTCGACGTGCCGGCCACCACCACTGTGGTGCCGTTCATCGGCCGTACGTCCGGATGGTGGGTGTGCCCGGCCAGCAACAGGTCGGCGCCGGCGCCCAGCAGAGCGCGCCCGTTCATCAGCATCCGCCCGAACGGCGGGTGGTGCAGCGCGACCAGGCGCAGGTCGCCGGGGGGCGCGGCGGCGAAAGTGGACTCCACCAGGGTCACCTGGGAGCGGCGGACCCGGCCGTCCTTCCAGCGCCACCGCGGCATCGACTGCAGGCCCACGGCGGTCAGCCCCGGGACGTGGACCACCGGGTCGAGCTCGGCCGAGATCGCCGCGCGGTAGCGGTCGTAGGGGCGGAACAGGCGTGCCGGGCTGTCCAGCGGCAGGTCATGGTTGCCGGTCACCACCAGGACCGGGGACGGCAGGCGGTCGAGGAACGCCCGGGCCAGCCGGAACTCGGCGGGCCGGGCGCGCATCGTCAGATCCCCGGTGACCACGGTCAGGTGCGGCGCCGCCGCGGCCACATCGGCCACCAGGGACGCCGCCGCCTCGGAGTCGTGGACGCCGAAGTGCAGGTCCGACAGGTGAGCGATGTTCACCTTGCGAGATGGTAGTCCCCGCCCGGGGTGCCGACTGTCCCGCTGAGCCGCCCGGATTCCCGCCTCATCCAGGCGGGATGATTCTTGCGGGCATCCGCGAGACTGACGCGATGAGCGGTGACCTCGACAGTTTTCCCTGCCCCTATTGCGGGGTGGTCGCCCCGGTGGAGGGCGGATGTCCGGGGTGCGGGCGAGCGCCGGACGCCGACGCGATCGACGTCATCCGGCTCAATGCGGAGCTGGTCGCCCTGGGCGCACGGCTGGAGGCGGCCCGGGCCGAGGTGACGGCGGTGGAGACGCGGATCGGGGAGGTCCGGGGACGGCGGGATGTGCTCGCGTCCCGGGTTCGCGCGGCGGTCCGGGCAGCTCTCGACCCGTCTCCCTCCCTGGCTGCCGAACCGCCGGTTCCGGCTGTTCAGGCGCCGGTTGCCGGTGCCGGCCCGGAGCAGGCAGGTGCTTTTCTTCCGTTGCCGCCCTCGACCGAGCGGCGGCTGACGACCCTCACCGCGCAGAACATTCTCTTCGCGCTGGGCGGGTTGTTGCTCGTCGTCGCGGCGGCCGTTTTCACCGCTGTCGCGTGGGCGCAGGTCGGAGTGGCCGGCCGGGCCGCCATTCTGGCCGCCGCAACCGCCGCCGTGCTCGCGGTTCCCCCTTTCGCCGTACGTCGTGGCCTGACCGGCGCCGCGGAGACCCTTGCCGCCGTCGGGCTGCTGATGATCCTGCTCGACGGGTATGCGGCCTGGTCGGTCGACCTGCTCGGGGCAACCGCCCTGCGCCCCGCGACCTTCGCGGCGGTGGTGAGCGCCGTGACCGCCGCGATCGGGTTCGGATACGGCCGGCTTGTCGGTCTCCCCGGGCCGAAGATCTCCGCCCTCGTCATCGCGCAGCCGGTGTTTCCGCTGCTGGCGGCTGCTGTCCACGCGGACGCGACGGGATGGTCGCTCGCACTGAGCGGCACCACGGCGGTGAATGTCGCCGCCCTGCGCCGGGTCCGGTTCGCGACTTCCGGGGTGGGGCCGGTGGCGTACCTCTGCGGTTTCGTCGCCGCTCTCGCGGCCGCGGCTCTCGCGCTCCTGGGGATCGGCGTCGCCGGCGGTGCGGGCGCGACGGCGGCAGCGGGTGGCGCGCTGGTGCTGGTCGCGATCGTGGTCACGGTGGGCGCGGTGCTCGCCGGGCACCGGGTCGCTCAGGCCTGGGCCGCGGGGTTGCTCACGCTGGCTGCCGGCATCGCCGCGAGCGCGTGGTCACTGCGGCTGGGCGACGACGGTACGGCGGTCCTGCGCCTGTCCGTGGTGGCCCTCGTCGTCGCGGTGGCCGCGCGGGCCCTCCGGTCCCGGCTGCCGGAGCCGGTGCGGGACGGGCCGTGGATCTCGGCGCTCGTGGTGGCGGCGGTGCCCGCTCTCGCAGTGGCCGCGAACGTCGTGGTCGCCGCGGGGAACAGCATCGCAGCGGCCCAGCCGATGCTCGGGGCACAGCTGACGGCAACGGTGGGCGCACCGGGCTGGGATCCGAGCGCTGCTACCGGGCCACGATGGGACTTGGTGGTCGCGGCGGTCACCGTCGTCCTCGCCTGCGCCGTCCTGGTGCCCGCCCGGTTCCGCGCCGACCTGGCTCTGGCCGCGCTGGCCACGACGGGTTTCCTGGTGCCCGCGGCGTTCGGCCTGCCGTGGTGGACCGCGGCCGTTCTGGGCATGGTTGTTTCCTCCGCCGCGCTGGCAACGGTGATCTCTGCCGGGCCCGGCTGGGCGGCGCTCACCGGCCGGGAAGCGCGGGCGTCCCGGGCCGCGCGGCTCACGGTGACCGTGGTTGCCGCCACCCACGCGCTGGTCGCCGACCTCGGCGATGCGGGAGTCGGGTCCGGCGTGTGCGCGGCTGTCGCCGTGATCGCCGTCGGCACCGCCCTGTTCGTCCGCCGCCGACCTGTCGAAGGAAAGAACCTTCTCGGCGAGGCAGCCATGGTCGTCGGGCTCGTCGCTGTGGCACCCACGGTCTGGCTCGGCCTGATCGCGGCGGAGACTTCCTTCACCGTGCAGGTCCGGGCCCTCTTCGCGGTGACCGTGCTGATGTGTCTGGCCGCCCGCCGGATCCCCGGGTACGAACCGTGGTCGACCGGGGTCGCCCTGCTGCTGGTGACCAGCACTCCGCTGTGGAGCGCCGCCGGCGACGATCCGGCGCAGCTCTACGCCGGCGCGGCCCTGATCCTGGTCGCCACCCTGCGGACAGCCCCGCTCGCGCCGATCGCCGCGGCCCTGCTCGCAGTCGGTCTGCTGGCCTTCACCGCGGAGGACCTCGCGGCGCTGCTGGCTCTCGACGGGCCGAGCACGCCGCCGGTGTCCTGGGCAACGGTCGCCGCGATCCTGATGACCGCGGCCGCGGCCTGGCTCGCCCTCTCGGCGTGGACCGCGGCCCCGCTGCTCGCCACGGCCGTCCCCCTCGCACTGGCGGCAGCCCGGGCACCGTGGCCGACGGTCCCGCTGTCGCAGGTGGTGGCCGGTCTCGCCGGCGTGCTGGCGCTCACCTTGACCCACCGCAGCCGCGCGTCGACGGTCACCGGCGGCCCGCCCGCTGACGAGCCACGGGTTGCGTCCGGCACGAGCAGCCGGCCGTCGCGAGCGGGCGTGTCAATGCTGGACGGGCGGCGACCGGTGCTCCTGAGCGCCTTCGGGCTGCTTGCCGCCGCCGGGGTCGCCGGTGCGGCATCGCGACCGGGAGCCCTGCTGGCAGCCTTCGCTCTGGTCGCCGTGGCCGGAGTGTCCGCCGGCCTGGCGGGGCGCGACCTGACGAGCCGCGTCACCGGCTGGGCGGGCGGATCTGCGGCGCTGGTCGTGGTGGCCCACATCGGGGCACACGGCCTGGCCGGCCTGGAACCCGGCGGTGTCGCGCTGACCGTCCTCGCCGCCGCGGCCGCCCTCATGGTCCTCGCCTGGGTCCTGGCCACGTACCGCCCGCGCGAGGCTCTTGCGGTCAGCGCGGTGGCCCAGGTGTCGGCGCTGGTCGCCCTGCTGACCGCCGGCACCCTCAGCCGGGCGGCACTGATCGCCACGCTGTGGGCGGCCGTCCTGGCGATCCGAGCGTTGCGGCCGGACGAGTCGCTGCCGGTCCGCTTCCGGTACGCGCTCGGCGCCGCCGGGTGCGCGCTGCTCGGATGGTGGTTGTTTCTCTCCGCCAGGCAGGCCGGCACGGCGGAGCTCTACACCGTGCCGGCCGCCGCGCTCGCTCTGCTGGCCGGCTGGCGGGCCCGCCGGAGCCGGCCCGAGCTGCCGTCCTGGACCGCCTACGGCGCGGCGCTGGCCGCCGGGTTCCTCCCCACCCTGGCGGTGATCTCGGC
Organism: Actinoplanes cyaneus; assembly: GCF_016862095.1. Classification (GTDB taxonomy): domain Bacteria; phylum Actinomycetota; class Actinomycetes; order Mycobacteriales; family Micromonosporaceae; genus Actinoplanes; species Actinoplanes cyaneus. The sequence continues at coordinate 36,272 of NZ_BOMH01000083.1, read as the reverse complement.
CAGCAGCCCGGACGAGCCGCAATACGCCCGCCGGTTGCTGCTCGGACTGGCCGGCCTGGCGGTGCTCGTCGCCGGAGCGCTCGCCCGGCTGCAGGCGCCGGCGGTCTGCGGCGCGGTCGTGGTGGGCCTGACCGCCCTGCACGAACTCGCCCAGGTCTGGGACCTGGTGCCGCGCTGGGTGCCCCTCGCGATCGGCGGCATGCTCCTGGTCGGTGTCGCCACCACGCTCGAGCAGCGGCGGCGTGATCTGCGCCGGCTGCGGGAGACGGTGGGCCGGATGAGTTGAACGACGGCAGCTTCGGCCGATTGAACCGCACCGACGTATACGCCTTGAATGGACGACATGAGCGACACGGGTAACGGCATGCTGGCACGGATCCGCGACGGCCTCCTCGGCGCCGGGCAACTCCTCGACGGACCGTTCGGTCCGCGGCGGATCACCTACGCGGACTACACGGCATCCGGGCAGGCGCTCGACTTCGTCGAAGATTTCCTCCGCGATCAGGTGCTGACCCGCTATGCCAACACGCACACCGAGGCGTCCGCGACCGGAGCGCAGACCGGGGCACTGCGTGAGGAGGCGCGGGCGATCATCCACCGCAGCGTCGGCGCCGGGCCGGACCACGTGGTGATCTTCTGCGGCTCCGGGGCGACGGCCGCGGTGGCCAAGCTGGCCGGGCTGCTCGGACTGCGCATTCCAGAAAACCTCGACGACCGGTACGGGCTGGCCGCGCACATCCCCCGCGACCAGCGTCCCGTGGTCTTCGTGGGGCCCTACGAGCACCACTCCAACGAGTTGCCCTGGCGTGAGTCCATCGCCGATGTCGTCGAGATCGCGTCGGACGGCACCGGGCACGTGGACCTCGACGCCCTGCGGGAGGCGCTGATCGCGTACGCGGACCGCCCCGTCCGGATCGGCAGCTTCTCCGCCGCGTCGAACGTCACCGGCATCCTGACCGACACGGCGGCCGTCTCCGCCGTCCTGCGCGAGCACGGCGCGCTGTCGGTGTGGGACTACGCCGCGGCAGGACCGTACGTGCCGATCTCGATGGCCGGCAAGGACGCCGTCTTCCTGTCGCCGCACAAGTTCGCCGGCGGCCCGCAGACCCCGGGTGTCCTGGTCGTCGACCGGCGGCTGATGACCAACCGGGTGCCGGTCACCCCGGGCGGCGGCACCGTGGCGTACGTCGATCCGACCGGCCACCGCTACCTCGAGGACCCGGTCGTCCGGGAGGAGGGCGGCACCCCGGCGATCGTCGAGTCGATCCGTGCCGGGCTGGTGTTCGCGGTGAAGGACGCCGTCGGCACCGACCTGATCGCCGCTCGCGAGCACGCTCTGTGGCAGCGTGCCAAGCAGCGCTGGCTCGCCGAGCCACACATCGAGATCCTCGGTGACGCCGAAGCCGACCGCCTGTCGATTGTTTCCTTCCAGATCCGCGCCGGTGACAAGTACCTGCACCACAACTACGTGGCCGCGCTGCTCAACGACCTGTTCGGCATCCAGGCCCGTAGCGGCTGCTCGTGTGCCGGGCCGTACGGGCACCGGCTGCTCGGCATCGACGAGGCGCACTCCCGCGAGTTCCGGGACGAGATCCTCGACGGCTGGGAGGGCATCAAGCCGGGCTGGTCGCGGCTCAACTTCAACTACTTCATCTCCGACACGGTCGCGGACTACCTGATCGAGGCGGTGCTGCTGATCGCCCGGCACGGTTCGCGCCTGCTGCCGGACTACCGGTTCGATCCGCGTACGGGGCGGTGGGCACATGTGCGGCACACTCCCCCGACCGTGCGGCTCGCCGACCTGCGGCTGGCCGCCGACGGCACGGTCACGACACCACCGGTGCCCACGGCCACCGTGGGCGAGGACGCGCTCGCGGGTTACCTGGACGAGGCCCGGGCGGTGCTCGCGGCCCGCACGGAGCCGGCCGATGGCGTACGCCTCGATCTGCCCGCGGGTTTCGAGAAGCTCCGCTGGTTCCTTCTTCCGGACGGTTGCCTGCGCTGACCGCCGGCTCGCGGGTCAGGTGAGAAGAGAGGCACGATCTCCTGACCGCCCGGGTACGGCTCGCCGATGATGGGTGATCATGACAGCATTCGACAATCGGGCCGGGGCAGCGCTGGTGACCGGCGTCGGCAGCCCTCAGGGCATCGGCTTCGCGATCACGCAGGAACTGATCGCGGCCGGCTTCCGGGTCGCGATCACGGCCACCACCGGACGCGTCCACGACCGGGCCGCCGAGCTCGGCAACGACACCGTCGGCCTGGTCGCCGACCTGCGCGACCGCGAGCAGGCACAACGCCTGGTCGCTGACGTCCGCGCCACGATCGGCGACCCGGTCGTGCTGGTCAACAACGCCGGCATGGCTCAGACCGGGCACGGTGACCGCTCCGCCGAGCTCGGCGACCTCGACCCCGCCGAGTTCGACCGGCAGCTCGCCGTGAGCCTGACCACCTGTTTCAACGTGACCCGCCTGGTGCTGCCGCACATGGTCGCACGGGGACACGGGCGGGTGGTCAACATCTCCTCGGTGACCGGTCCCCTGGTCAGCGTTCCGGGCCAGTCGGCGTACGCCGCGGCGAAGGCCGGCATGGACGCACTGACCCGCACGTGGGCGCTGGAGGCAGGCCCCTACGGCGTGACCGTGAACAGCGTCGCGCCGGGCTGGATCGCGACCGCGTCCAGCACCCCGGAGGAACTGAGGGCCGGTGCCGCGACCCCGGTGGGCCGCCCGGGCCGGCCGGACGAGGTGGCGGCCGCGGTCGCCTTCCTCGCCTCGCCGAAGGCCGCCTACATCACCGGCCAGGTGATCGTCGTCGACGGCGGCAACCAGCTCGACGAACGCCGAGCCTGACCGCGCCCTGACACGGCGACCCCCGGGTCGGCGCTACGCAGACTTGTGTACGTCCACGTGCGCACCGGGCTGACGCCGTTGCTGAACGGCCCGCCGATGATCGAGCCGTGACCAATGAGCGTTCGGCCGGGTCCGCGGAGCCGACATGGGTGGCTCGGCGCGAGTTCCGGACGGCGGTCGCGGCGCACGCCTATGGCCACCGTCCGGACCGCCGGCCGCGGGTACTGCGACCGGTGGATCCGGAGCCGGATCGGTGTGGTCGGTGACAATTCAGTTCCGGGTCCGGTCGGCCAGGGTGTTGAGCAGGGCCGCACCGGTGACGGCGTCGTCGACGGTCACCACCAGGGAGCGGCCGCCGCTGCGTTCGACGAGCAGCCCGGTACCTGAGCGAAGCACGACACCGACCCGGCCGCCGCGGCCCAGGCGCCAGCCCCAGCCGCCGAACTGGCGCACCGCGTTCACCTCGGTGACCGACGCACGCTGCACCTCGTCGGCCGGGACGTGCGTGCCCGGCCAGCCCACCAGCGAACGCACGGTCAGCCCGGTGGCGTCGACCCGCACCGTGAAGGCGAACATCGTGGTGAACAGCACCACCAGCAGCACCGGCACGACCAGCAGCGCCCATTGCCGCAGCAGCACGGCGAGCAGAGTGGTGACGACGACCGCGATGCCGCCCACGACCAGTCCGGGGCCGCCGTCGGCGCGGCGGATCCACACGGCACGCTCGTCGCCGGTCAGGCCGAGGCGCGGGGCGTCCGCGGCGACCGGCCCACCGGCCGGCTCGTGCGGGTCGCCGGGCACCAGCAGGGCTGCGGCGATCGCGGGCACCAGCGGCACGACGATCGCGGCGGTGACGGCCCATCCTCGTACCGTCGCTTGATGGGCGTCCTGCAGGCCGCGCTGGGAACCGGCCGTGAGCAGCAGCAGGGCCCCGCCGAGGCCACCGGTCCAGACGGTCGACGCCGCCACCATCCGCCGGGTCGCCGCGGTGGCACCCCAGAACCAGGCGATCGCGCCGAACAGGCCGCAGAAAAGAACCACCATCAGCGCGGTGCTGAACAGCAGAAGATCCAACGACATGAAATCGTCCGGTACGGAGGAGCGCCCGCCCCAGTGTGTGGCGAGTGGATCCGGCAGGTCGTTGCGCCAGGTCCAGACGATGGCGGAAGTGACCGCCAGCACGCCGAGCGCCGCCAGGGTGGACCACAGCGCTGTCTTGCGGGCCGGTGCCCGCCAGGAATGGGTCGTCATCGGCTCATGGCCTCCTTGAGCAGCACGGTCAGGGTTTCGGTGGAGATGTTCGCCGAGCGCGCCGCGTCGACCAGTGCCACGAGCGCCTTCTGCACCGGGGACATGTCGGTGGCGGCCCGTGCGGTGACGACGGCGCCGCGGCCGCGGCGGAGCTCGATCAGGCCCTCGTCGCGCAGTTGCTGGTACGCCTTGAGCACGGTGTGGACGTTGAGGTCCAGCGAGTCCGCGAGTTCGCGGGCGGCCGGCAGTCGGTCGCCGGGCCGCAGCTCGTTGCGGGCGGCGGCGATGTGCGCCTGGGCGGCGAGTTGCGCATACAGCGGTTCGTCGCCGGCCGGGTCGATCCTCCAGAGCATGCCCAGACTCTACTTGTTCTATTGCAACTAGAACAAGTCTTCGAGTCTTCGGCTTCGACAAGACGCTCGACGAGGATCCCGCTGTCATGCACGGCCCCGGGCGACCCGGGCGCGAACGGTCGGCGCCGGCCTGGTCACCGCCCCGCAGGCCGGGTGGCCGACATCGCCATCGCGGAAGAGTTAGGGCCGGCGGCAACGGCATCTGGCCGCCAAGCTCAGCCCGCGCCGCCGGTACACAAGAGACTACCCAACGGAGTCGCCGTCACACCTGTCCGTGACACTCGACACTGGAATGATCTTCACGATGCTGCGGCGGGCGGTGAGCCACCGCGACGCCGTCGCGGCGACGACGGAGACGGCGAGCAGGGCGACGCTGCCGGCGACGTCGAGGAGGTAATGGTTCCCGGTGGCGAGCACGTCCGCGGCCATGAGCAGCGGGAACAACCACACCAGCAGCGCCGCGCGCGGGTGGGCGCCGCGCAGTGCGCACCACATGGCGTACCCGCACCACAGCGACCATCCGACGTGCATGCTCGGCATGGCCGTGAAGTGGCTCGGGTTCGTCCAGCTCTCCCGCGAGGCCTCGCCCAGGATGTCGTACCGGGCGACGAGGTCGGCCGCGCCCGGCAGGGCGAGACGTGGTGGCGACATCGGCACCGACCAGTAGACCGGCAGGACGAGGGCCATCATCGCGACCATTGTCCGGCGCACCTTGCGGTAGACGCCGGCATGCCGGAGCAAGACCCACAGCAGTACGCCGGCGACCGCCACGTAGTACAGCCGGTACAGACAGACCGCCGCACGACTCCACCCCGGACTCCCCGCGAGCCAGCCGTTGACCTCGCGCTCGATGTCCAGGTGCATCGCATGTTCCGCCGACTGCAGGGTCAGCGCGTTGGCGGTCGCGGCCACGACGTCTCTGCCCACCGCGGCGTCCAGGCGCACGAACAGCACGAACCAGAGCACCAGCGCGATCAGCTCGACGAGCACGCCAGGGCGCTCACCGGCACCCCGGAAAAGCACGCCTGCCCGGGTACGCACGGTGGGCTGCGACCGGGTGGGAACCGCCGCCGGCTCCGGACCGTCCCCGGCTGTCCGCCGGGGACGGTGACGCCTGCCCAGCGGCGATGCGGTCACGCGGTCACCATAGCGACTACCGCGCCACGCGCCGACCGGCGTGGACATTCTCGACGCTCCGCGGCCCCGGCGCCGAACCGCAGGTCACCCCACGGCGCACGCGGTCCCGTTGACCGTGAAGGCTGTCGGCGGCGCGTTGGTGCCGGTGTAGGTGCCGTTGAAGCCGGCGCTGACCGACGCCCCGGGCGCCACCGCACCGTTCCACGCCTGGCTGACCGCGGTCACCTGCGCGCCCGTCTGGGTCCAGGTCGCCGACCAGCCCTGGCTGACCTTCTGGTTGCCCGGGAACGTGAAGCCTGCCGTCCACGAGGTCCACGGCGCCGTGCCGGTGTTGGTGACGGTGAGCGTTCCGGTGAAGCCGCTGCCCCAGTCGCTGGTCGTGTACGTCACCCGGCACCCGGGGCCCGGCACCGAACTGGTCGACGGCGACGGCGAGATCGACGGCGGTGTGGACGGTGACGGCGGTGTGGACGGTGACGGCGGCGTGGAGGAGGACGTGGAGACCGACGGGGACGGGGAGACCGAGCCCGGCTCGCTGCCCCAGATCAGCCGGCCGGCCTCGTACAGCGGGACGGCGCGGTTCACCGCGGTGCCCGCCAGGTAGGACGGATCGTTGGACGGGTCCCAGGTGCCGCCGTCAGCGGTGCCGACCTTGAACTGCACCTCCATCCGGTACGCCGACTGCCCGGCCGGCGCGATCGTGTGCCCGGCGCAGTCGACCTCGACGTACCACAGGTCGCCGGAGACCTGCGTGGCCGTCGACGGCGACGGGCAGCCCTGGGTGTAGCCCGGGGTCACCTGGAGGGCCGTGGTGCCCTCGCGGCGGAAGTAGTACCGGTAGGACACGCTGGTCAGGGCCCTGGCCGGGTACGCCGACTTGTTGTAGACCATCACCTTGAGCGCGGTGGCGCGCGGCTCGTTCTGCATCACCGTCGTCTCCACGGTGATCTCGTCCTGGTCCGGCTTCTCGGCCTGCGGGAAGCCGGCCTGCGGGGTGCCGCCGTACTCCTGGTAGAGCCGGGCCACCGCCGAGGTGAAGCCGGCGTTGTAGTCGGTGGCGACCTCGTTCATGACGTAGTCGCTGCGCTGGTCGGTGTACGCGTCGTCGGGTGAGGACGGCCCGCCGACCAGGGCGCCGTACAGCACGTGGCGGGTCTCGGCGGGCACGGTCATGTTGTCCCACCAGGAGCCGTGCGCCGTACGGTGGTGGGGGTTCTTCGGTGCGCCGGCGCCGAACCCGATCACGTAGCTGGACTGCCGCGGGTTGTCGCCCAGCGCGTAGTTGATCTGCCGGACGGCGAAGTCGTGGTAACGGGTCCGGCGCGTGGTGTCGGCCGTCTTGTCGCTGTAGACCAGCGCCACGAACGCGGTGTTGGCGGCGTACCGCAGCGAGCCCCAGCTGTCCAGGACGGCCTCGCCGCCCGGGGAGTAGCGCACCTTCTCGCCGTTGACGCCGACGGTCCACCAGTCGAGCCAGCGGTTCGCGTCGTCGACGTACTTCTGCTTGCCGGTCAGGTTGGCCAGCAGCACGTACGCGCCGAATTGCTTGTTGTCCCAGGCGATCGTCCACTTGTAGGAGTGGGTCGAGGTCTGCGGTTCGGTGCCGAGCGCGTCGTACTCGCTCTCCGCCTTGCTCAGGTACGCGGCCTCGCCCGTCGCCCGGTACAGCCAGATCGCGCCCCAGACCAGCTCGTCCTGGTAGCCGCTCCAGGATTTGTAGTACGCGGCCGCGTCGGTGATGCAGTCGCTGTACGCCTTGCGCACGGTGTCGGCGAAGGTGTACAGCTGCCGTGCGTGGCCGAGCAGTTTGTCGGCGTACGCCGGATCGGTGGGCCTGAAGACGATGGAGCTGGCCGCCATCGCGGCGGCGGTCTCCCCGGCCAGGTCCGATCCGCCGCAGGTGGCGTCGATCTTGTAGGCGGGCCGGGCCATCGGCATCACCTCGGCGGGACCCCACCACTTGTGGTCGTCGTCGCCCTTGCCGATCTGCCCGTAGAGCACGTTCGCCGACGGGTGCGCCTTCATGAAGTAGTCGTTGGGCACCCGCAGGTTGTTCAGCAGCGTGGTCAGCTGGCCGGAGGAGGCGTACGCGTCGCGGTACTCGACGGCGCCCCAGGCCAGCATCGTGGTGGTGAACGCCATCGGGAACCCGAACTTGACGTGGTCGCCCGCGTCGAACCAGCCGCCGGTCAGGTCCCGTCCGACGTCGGCGCCGTCGCCCAGCGCCGCGTCGCCGCGCCAGGACACATGGCTCCACGACGGTTTCGGGCCGGCGATCTGCGCCTGGTAGAAGAACATCGACTTCTGCAGGGCCTCGCCGTAGTTGTAGGCGCCCGCGGCGGCGGCGGGCCCGCCGATCAGGGGAAGCGCGGCGAGCACGGCGAGCAGGGCCACGACGGGGACGAGCAGACGGCGCATGGCGACCTCTTCAACGTTGGGAGCGCTCCCACACATTGAACAGAATCGTTTCGGTTTTGTGAAGCGGACACGTCCGGCAGATTGCCGGGCGCGGGTCAGCTCAACGACGCGGACGCGGCGCGCAGCTCCTGCAGGGCCGCCACCGCGTACGGCCCGAACTGCTCGCCACGCTCACTCTCGGACCAGGCCGCGTAGCCGCGCTTGAACGCGAGCACCCCCAGCTCCCCCGCCAGCGCCGCGACCGCCTCCGGCACGCCCCGCGCGACCAGCGCGGCGGTCATCGCCGCCGCGAGGCTGACGCTCTTGAGCGCGTCCCGCTCCTGCAGCTCGGCGCTGGCCGCGACGGCGGCCTTCAACCGCGGCGCGATCTGCCTGCTCATCGGCCCGATGGCGCCCGAGGCGCGGTCGAGGCCGGCGGCCACCGCCTCCAGCGGGCTGGCCCCGGCGGGCGCCTCGGCGATCCCCTCGGCCAGCAGCCGGCTCAACGTCTCCTGCCCCGCGACGAGCAACTCGCGCTTGTCCGGGAAGTGCCGGAAGAACGTGCTCTTGGTGACCCCGGCGCGTTCCGCGATCTGCGCCACGGTCGTCGCGTCGTATCCCTGCTCGGTGAACAGGTCGACAGCGGCCACGACAAGGCGTTCACGAGCGCCGGGTTCCCATCGAGCCATGACGCCCATCATAGGCGACGGGACTTTTGTCCCATCACTCTGCTACGGTGACGGGACAACAGTCCCATCACTTCGGGAGAGTGTCATGCACGTCTTCATCACCGGCGGCACCGGCCTGGTCGGCACCGCCGTCGTCGCCGAACTGCTCGGCAACGGCCACACCGTCCTCGCACTCGCCCGCTCCGCCGCCTCCGCGAAGGCCGCCGAGGCGGCCGGTGCCACCACGCTGCGCGGCAGTCTCACCGACCTGGACGTCGTGCGCGCCGGCGCCGCCCGGGCCGAGGGCGTGATCCACCTGGCGTTCAGCAACGACTTCAGCAGCGCGCAGGCGGTGGCCCGGTCGGTGGCCGAGGAGACGGCCGCCCTGACCGCGCTGGGGGAGGAACTGATCGGCAGCGACCGCCCGCTGGTGACGGTCTCCGGCACGCCGTGGGTGCCGGGCGCCGTCTCCACCGAGGCCGACCCGCTGCCGACCGACGGGCCGGTCGGCGGCCGCGGCCGCACCGTCGACGCGATTCTGGCGCTGGCGTCGCAGGGCGTGCGCAGCAGCTCCGTCCGGCTGCCGCGCACGGTGCACAACAACGGCGACGGCGGCTTCGCCGGCCTGCTCACGCAGATCGCGCGGGGCACCGGCGTCTCCGGCTACCCGGGCGACGGCACCCAGCGCTGGCCGGCCGTGCACGCCCTGGACGCGGCGGTCCTGTTCCGGCTCGCGCTCGAGACGGCTCCGGCCGGCACCGCCTGGCACGCGGTCGCCGACGAGGGTGACACGGTCCGCGACATCGCCACGGTCATCGGGCGCCGGCTGGGCCTGCCGGTCGAGCAGTTGCCCGAGGAGTCGTTCGGGCCGCTGGGCGCCATCTTCGCGACCGACCAGCCGTCGTCCAGCGCGCACACCCAGCAGGCGCTGGGCTGGAAGCCGGTACACCCGAGCCTGCTCGAGGACCTGGAGAACCTGCGGCCCTGACTCCCCGTCCGGGCGCGACGGTCGTCACAATTCGTCCGAATAGTGAATAGTGGGCGATTTCCGCCATAGCCTTTCTGTCGTACCGCCCGTACCGCAGAAAGCTGTTCTCCTTGTCCCACTCGTTCACCGTCGTCGCCGTCAGTCTCTGCCTGTGCGCCCTGGTCGCCGTGCTGGTGCCGCGTACGGTCCGGCCCGCCGCCGAGGCCGCCTGCCGGGCCTTTTCGGCCCGGCTGCGGCCGCACCTGCCGGACCGGCTGCGACTGCTGGCGCGCACCTGCCGGGACAGGTGCGACCCGGCGGCCGGCCGCTCCGCGCTGGTGACCGCGGCCGCCGCCGGGATCGCCTGGTCCGCGGCCGGGACCCTGCACCTGGCCGGGCCGGTCGTCGCCGCGGTCTCGGCGACGCTGTCGGTGCAGATGAGCTCGCACGCCTCGGTGCGGGAGGGCGCGCAGCGCCTGCTCGGCACGCTCGCCGGGATCGCCGTCGCGGTCGTGGTGTGGGGCGCGTTCGGCCTCACCCCGTGGTCGATCGCGGTCATCACTGCCTGCGGGCTGGTCACCGGCCGGCTGCTGCGCCTCGGCGACAGCGCGGTGTCGGTGCCGGCGACGTCACTGGGCATCCTGGTCGCCGGCAGCGCCGCGACCGAGGCGATCGCCGGCAGCCCGATCACCGAGGCGGTCGTCTGGCAGCGGATCGCCGCGACCGCGCTCGGCATCGTCGTCGGCGCGATCCTGTCCCCGCTGGTCGGTGGCATGACCCCGGTCCAGCGGGCCCGCTTCGAGCTGGCACGCCTGTCCACCGGCATCGCGCGCCTGCTCGACCGGCTCGGCGCCGGGGTCCGCGACGGCTACGACCGGGAGCAGGCCGCGAGCTGGCTGGCCCGTTCCCGCGAGCTCACCGACGACCTCGACGACGCGGCCACCGCGGTCGACGACCTGCTCCGGCAGGCCCGCTGGTCACTGCGGACACCGGTCACCCGGGTCACGCCGCTGCAGCAGACCCTGCGCGCCCTGGACCACGGCGTGCAGCAGGTCAACTCGGTCGCCCGGTCGATGTTCGACGCCACCGCCACCCCGCGCGCGGCCGCCGTGCCCGGACAGATCGGCCCGGTGCTGACGACCGCGGCGGAGGCGTTCGCGGCGCACGCGGCACTGATCGCGGACCCGCACGCGCAGGCCGAGACCGGCACCCTGCACGAACTGCTGGAGTCGCTGCGCGACGCGCGCCGGCAGACGCTGCGCACCGTCCGCACCGAGATCGACGACACCGGCGTGCTGGTGCTGACCGGCTCGATCATCACCGACATCGACCGGATGGCCGGCACCCTGGAACGCTCCGCGCCCGCCCTGGCCGTCGGCGTCCGCGAGCCGGGGCCTGGCATCCCGGCCGTGTCCGAGGTGCTGCCCGCCGTGCGCCTGATGTGGGAAAAGGCCAAAGCCAGCCGCTGACCGAGGGCCTCAGCCGGCCGCCACCGGCGGGACTCCCGCTGTCCGGCGGCCGGGCCGAAGTCCAACGGCCGGTGCGAGGTCCATGCCGGATCAGGCCGCGGCGTCCCGGTCGCGGCGCCGCCCGGCCAGGTGCCGGACCCACCTGATCGCCGACGACGCCATCATCGCCTCCAGCTCGGCCCGCGCGTCCGGCGCGGACACCACCTCCCGCCGCCGCGACGCCGGCCGGGCCCGCTGCGACTCCAGCACGGCCAGGCAGGACGCGACGACGGCGTCGAAGGTGGCCCGGTCGGTCGCCGCCATCGCCAGCAGGACCCGATCGAGCACATCCGGCCCGCCCGCGTCGGCGGGCACGTCCAGCATCCACGCCCGCTGCCGACGCTGACCATTCTCGGTCAGCGCGTACGTCCGCGGCCCGCGCCGCCGCCCGCCCGCGCGGACGTGACCCAGCCGCTCCTGCCGGGTCAGCGCCGCGACCACCCGCAGCACGTCCACGGCCCGGTCCGCCCCGAACGTCTGCGCGTGGCGCTGGCGCAGCTCATAGGCACTCCCGGGACTGTCCGCCAGGAACACCAGCAGGATGTCGCCGAGTGTCGCGGTCACGCTGACACGCCGCCCCTCTGGTCGGCACCAACTTCTACAAGAAAATAGAAGTTAGCACGTCACCCGGCAGCCCGAATCCCCTCGCACACCCGCCCCCGGCGACGCGGGTCCCGTCCCGCATCCGGCACCGATGACACGAGCTCCGCCCGGCACCGGTGACACGGGTTCCGCCCGGCACCGGCACGGGCGACCCGGGTGCCGGGCGGCACCGGCACCGGCGGTTTCCTGCGTACCGCGGAAGACGATCTCCTTCCCGTCCAGGCGATGCGGGCATCGGCCCGCACCGCACACCAGGCGGCAACGAGTCACCGCCACGCACGTCAGCCCGCGGCGCGGATCGCCGCCGCGATCGCCTCGTGCCCGGCCGCGTCCGGGTGGTCACCGTCCCCGGCGAGCAGCGCCGTCGGATCCCGGGACCGGTCGGCGCCCTTGAACACCGGCTCGGTGGGCACATAGATCGCGCCGGTCTGCCCGGCCGCCGCGCGCAGCGCCTCGTTGCCGTACCCGGTGGCGACCTCCGCCGCGCGCAGCCCGTCGCTACCGTAGGCGGCCCGCCCGGCCGCCCCGTCCTTGACCACGTTCCAGTAGCCCACGACGAAAATCTTCACCGGCGTACGACGTTCCCGCCGCACCGCGGTCACGATCCCGGTCACCGCGGCACGCACCCGGTCGGCGGCGGCCGGATACGCCCCGCCGTCGCCGAAGACCTGCGCCATGTCGTTGGCACCGGCCATCACGATCACCACCGAAGCCGCACCGAGGTCGGCCCGGACCTCACCACCACCGGCAACCTGATTCTGTACGTCCACAGCGGTGTAACCGGGCTGCGCCAGGTTCACCGATCGCGCCTCCGGTGACAGCATCCGCGCGTACAGCCGCGGAAACGGCTCGCACCCGCACGCGGTGCCCGCCGGAACCGAATCGCCCAGGGTCACCACCGTCGGCACCGGTGACACCGGCGACGGGAACGGCATCGGGGTCACCAGCCCGGTCAGGCACACCACCGCCACGACCCGGGCCACCCGTGCGACCGTCACGCCTCAGACAGCCACGGCCGTGACCCGGCCGGCCGCCGGCACCGGCGCCGACGACCGCCCCGCCGGCAGGAAAGCTTCGGCGGTCAGCGCCGCGACGGCGATCCGCGGCAGGTCCCGCGCGGTAGGGAAGCACAGGTACCGCGGCTGCCAGGTCGGCAGATACTTGGCGTTCGCCCGGTACAGCGACTCGATCTGCCACAGCCCGGACAGCAGCCGCAACAGCCGGTGCCACACCCGCAGCACCGGACCGGCGCCGAGCTCCTCGGCACGGGCGAAGACCGACCGCAGCACCGCGAAGTTCAGCGACACCCGGCGTACCCCCAGCCCCGGCCCCGCCTCGATCGCGGTGACCACCATCAACTCGGTCAGGCCGTTGTCGGCGCTGCGGTCACCGCGCATCAGGTCCAGGGAGAGCCCGTCGGCGCCCCACGGCACGAACTGCAGCACCCCGCGAAGGTTCTTCTCACCGTCACGGGCGAGCACCAGCAGACAATCACCGTCACGCGGGTCACCGAGCCGGGACAGCGCCATCGAGAACCCGCGCTCCACCTTGCCGTCACGGAACAGCTCGGCGGCGCGCACCACCGCCGCCAGCTCCTGCGGCGGCAGATCACTCTGCCGCACCACCGTGCAGGTGTAGCCGGCCCGGCGCATCCGGTTCACGGCCTGCCGCACCGTACGCATCGGCCGCCCGTCCAGGGTGAACGCGCCGACGTCGATGACCGCCTCGTCGCCGAGCTCGATCACGTCGAGGCCGTGCCGCCGGTACGCGGTCCCCCCGGCACGCCCGCAGCCGAGCACCGCCGGGGTCCAGCCGTGCGCCGCGCAGTCGGCCAGCCACACCGCGATCGCCTCCGGCCAGGCCGCCTCCACCCCGATCGGGTCACCGGCGGCCAGGCTCACGCCGCGCACCACCCGGTACGCCACGGCGGCCTTCCCGGACGGCGCCCACAGCAACGCCTTGTCCTCGCGCAACGCGAAGTAACCCAGCGAGTCCTTGCCGCCGTACCGTCGCAGCAGGTCGCGAAGCCGCTCGTCGTCGGCCTCGGTGCGGGCCGGGCGCCGCTCGGCGGTCTGCAGCAGCAGGACCGCAGCCGCGATCACCGCGAGCAGCCCGAACGTGCCGGTGGTGAGGCTGACCGTGTCCGCCGCCCACGGCCGGACGAAGCGCACCGGCCCGGTCACCCCGATCAGGCCGAGCGCGGCGTGCTCCACCCACTGCGTCACGCCGGGCGCGCCGACGAGGTGATCGGCCCGGATCGCGATCTCGGCCAGGCCCAGCACGAACCCGGTGGCGGCGAAACCGGTGAACGCGGTCACCGCCCGCCACCGGCTGCGCGGATCGGGCACCGCAAGAAACCTTCCGCGGACCGCGACGAGCATCACCAGCAGCGCGGCGGAGACCGCGGCCGCGGCGAAGTCGAGCCCCTTGAGGACGTGCAGCAGCACCGCCGCGCCGGCCAGCACCACCGCGAGCTGCCAGGCCCGGTGCTTGCCGCGGCGCAGCCCGTTGCCCAGGTAGACCAGCAGCACCCCGGCGGCCGCGGTGGCGGCGTGCGCGGAGAGGATCCCGGCGGCCGGCATGAACTGCGACAGTGTCGCCATCCGCGCGCGCTGCTCCGGGAACAGCGCCGTCACGACGTCGAACAGGCCGGTCAGTTGCACCAGGCGAGCGATCGCCGCCCGGGACAGCGGCGGCCGGCAATTCCAGGCTGCGGTCATGGGCGCAGGCTAGGCCGCCGCCCGTGAGAACACGATGAGAACCGCTCTCACTGATCTCTCATCGTCGCCGCGGCACTCTGCTCCCATGAGCCTCACCGGCATTCCGCTGATCGTCGTGGCGGTCCTGGTCACCGTGGCGACCGCGGCCCTCACCGTCGTGACCTGGCGGCGCGGCGGACGCCTGCGGATCGTCCTGCGCTCCGGCGGCGTCCTGCTGACCGAGACGTTGTTGCTGCTCACCGTGGGGCTGGTCGTCAACCGGTCGGAGCAGTTCTACCCGAGCTGGGCGGCGCTGTCGTCGTCGGCGCAGACCGGCGGGACGACGTACGCGATCACGCCCGGCCGGCTCGACGGATGGCTGCGGGCGCACGGGCCGGCGTTCACCTGGCAGCCCGACGGGTGGACCGGCTGGCATCTGGGCGCGGCGCCGACCGTCGTGGTGCCGGCCGGCTATCTGGATCATCCAGGCTGGCGGTACTCGGCGCTGGTCGTCGTCGACGACGGCACCACGGGGTGGACGCCGGCGGTGCAGACCGCGGCGGCCCGCGACGCCTCGGCCGACGGCGGCGCGGTCGTCGTGTTCGCCCGCACCACCGCGTCCACCGGCGTGAACGACCTGGCCCACGCACTGCCCGCGGCGCTCACCCACGACCTGCGGGTGACCGGGCAACGGTGGGCGCTGATCCCGGGCCCGGCGCTCGCCGCACTCGCCCGCCGGGTCGCCGCCGCGGCACCGGGCCGCTACACCGCCGTCGCAGCAGGCCCGCAACTTCTCGCCACCCACCGCGGCGATCTCGGTGCCGCGCTGCTCTGGGCCTGTCAGCAGACCCCGCCGCCGCTGGCCGCGTCGACGCCATCCGTCACCTCCCTGCCCGTCCCACCGCCGAAACACCACCACCGTCCCGTGCCCGGCGCCTCCGCGCCGGTGCCGGCCCCGCCCCGTACCGGAGGAACGAATGTCCCTGGACAGCCTGGGCACTGAAGTCACGGCGGTCGCCGTGGCGGTGCTCTCCGCCGTGGCGCTCAGCGCCGGCTGGGGCCGGGGCCGCACCTGGTGGAAGGTTTCCTTCCGCACCGCGACCGCGGTGCTCTGCCTGGTCAGCGCCGCCGCGTCGGGTCTGCTCTGGGTGAACCGGCAGGTCGAGGTCTACCCCACCTGGTCGAGCCTGACCGGCGCGA
Source organism: Actinoplanes cyaneus (assembly GCF_016862095.1). Lineage (GTDB taxonomy): Bacteria > Actinomycetota > Actinomycetes > Mycobacteriales > Micromonosporaceae > Actinoplanes > Actinoplanes cyaneus. The sequence continues at coordinate 20,637 of NZ_BOMH01000083.1, read as the reverse complement.
ACGCGGACGCCGACACGCCGGTCACGACCGCCTCGCCGGTCCGCGGCAGCAGGAACGGGCAGATCATCACGATCAGCGTCGCCGGACCGGCCAGCGGTCTGACCCTGCCGGTCTACGTCTACCTGCCGCCGGGATACCGCGACGACGCCGGCATCCGATACCCGGTCGTCGAGGCGCTGCACGGCTATCCCGGCTCGCCGACGCACTGGCTCAAGGGCCTGCACGTCCTCAAGGTCCTGGACCAGGAGATCAAGGCCGGGCGGATGGCGCCGACCATCGTGCTGTTCCCCTACCAGACGCCCGACCCGCTGCTCGACACCGAATGCACGAACCTCACCGGGGGCGCCCAGACCGAGACCTACCTGACCAGAGACGTCCCGGCAGCGATCCGGGCGCGGTTCCCGGTGCGTGCCGACGCCGCCGGGTGGGGCCTGATCGGCTACTCCGCGGGCGGCTACTGCGCCACCGACCTCACGCTGCGTCACCCCGGGCAGTACACGGCCGGGGCCAGCCTGTCCGGCTACGCCGAACCGGGCATCACCGTCGGCAACGGCACCGAGAACACCGTGTACAACGACCTCTGGCGGCTCAAACACCTGCCGGTTCCCGCGGTCGCCCTCTACCTGGCAGCGGCCCGCGCCGACGGCCAGCCGCTGCGCGACACCCGCGCGCTGGCCCGCGCCGCTCACGCTCCGCTGTCGGTGACCACGTCCTACATCGCCGGCGGCGGCCACAACGTGCAGACCTGGCAGGCCATGGAGGCGCCGGCGTTCGACTGGCTCTCGACCCAGCTGGGCCGCCCGGTCACGTCCACCCCGCCCCCGGCCGCCGCTGATCAGTCGCAGTCACCCTCGTCGCTGGCCATCGCGCCGCGCGTCTGAGGACCACGACCATGACCTCCCGCGTACGCCGTCAGCCCACCGACAACCACACCACCCCGCGCGCTCACGGACAGTCACGGTCGCGGCGTCCGGCGGTGTCAGGCCTGCGGGTCGAGCCGGTAACCGGCGCCGCGGATGGTGCGGATCGTGTCCCGGTCGAACGGCCGATCCACCTTGTCCCGCAGATACCGCACATAGACGTCGACCACGTTCGACCCGCCGTCGTACGCGAAATCCCAGACGTGCTCGATCAGATACGTCCGCGTCAGGGTCTCGCCGGCCCGCCGCATCAGCTCCTGCAGCAGCGCGAACTCCTTCGCCGACAGCGGGATCGGCGTGGCGCCGCGCCGCACCGAGCGACTCGCCGGGTCGAGGGTGAGGTCACCGACCCGCAACACCGCCGGACGCTGCGCCGGCTCCCGGCGGGTCAGCGCCCGCACCCGCGCCAGCAACTCGTCGAAGGCGAACGGCTTGGTCAGGTAGTCGTCGGCGCCGGCGTCGAGACCACGCACCTTGTCGTGGACGCCGTCACGGGCGGTGAGCATCAGCACCGGCACCCAGCGGTCCCTCTCCCGCACCTGCCGGCACACCTCGAACCCGTCCGGAGCGGGAATCATCGCATCCAGGATGACGACGTCGAAATCGGTCTCGACGATCGTCCACACCGCGTCGGCGCCGGTCGCGACGACATCCACCGCATACCCCGCCCGGCGCAGGCCACGACCCACCATGGCGGCCATGGCCGGATCGTCCTCGACCACCAGCACCCTCACCACGCCAGCATAGGGTCGCGCGAAGCCCGCACCCCCCGCCGGAACACCGATGCGGGCCACGTCACGATCACTCCCGGTCATCCCCCGATCCTGCGCCGGGCATGATGAGACAACGGTGAGGACCATGGAGGTGACGTGCGCAGACTGATCCCGGCCTCGCTGCGTGCCCGGCTGGCGCTCGTCTTCGGCGTCGGCACCTCGATGGTGGTGCTGCTCGCGTTGTCGCTGCTCTACCTGGTGCTCGACCACCAGCTCGACGCCGCCGTCGACCAGGACCTGGCAGCACGCAGCGACGACCTGGTCGCCGCCGTGCGGACCCACGACCTCGGCGCCGTGCACGGCGACCCGATGGCCCAGCTCTACGGCCCCGACGGCACCCCGATCGCGACCGCCGCCGCGATCCGCGGCCGGGTGCTGCTGACCCCCACCCAGGTCCGCGCCGTGCACCGGACCACCTTCGGCGACGGCACACTGCCACCGCGCGACACCGGCGGGCCGATGCCGCTGCGGCTGCTGTCGCGACCCGTCGGCGACTCCGGCCAGGTGCTGACCGTGGCACTGCCCCTGTCCGCGATCGATCGGGCCGGCTCCCGTCAGCTGATCGTCCTCGCGATCGCCACCCCACTGCTGATCATCGCGCTCGCGGCACTCGGCCGGCAGCTGCTGCGGGCGGCCCTGCGCCCGGTCGGCGAGCTGACCCGGCAGGCCGCGGCGATCTCCACCCTCGACCCGGACCGGCGGCTGCCCGAGGTGCCCGGCGACGACGAATTCGCCCGGCTCGCCGCGACACTCAACGGCATGCTCTCCCGGCTGTCGGTGGCCTTCCAGCGGGAACGCGCGTTCGTCGACGACGCCAGCCACGAACTGCGCACCCCCATCGCGGTGCTGCGCGGCGAGATCGACCTGGCCCTCGCCGCCGCCGACGACCCCGCCGAGGTCCGCGAGTCACTGATCGCCGCGCAGGGACAGGTCGTCCGCCTCGGCCGGCTCGCCGAGGACCTGCTGCTGCTCGCCCGCGAGCGCGCCGGCACCCTCGTCGTCCTACGCACCCCGGTCGACCTGACCGATCTCGCCCAGTCCGAGGCGTCGACCCTCTCCAGGATCACAAGCTTGACCATCGAGGCGTACGGCGATCCGGCGCCCGTCGACGCCGACCCCGGCCGCCTGCGCCAGGTCCTCGGCAACCTCGCCGCCAACAGCGCGGCAGCCGGCGCCACCACGGCCCGGGTCACCGTCACCACCGACCGGAACCAGGCCCGGCTGGAATGGGCCGACAACGGCCCGGGCTTCCCGCCGGGCCTGCTCGACTCGGCCTTCGAACGTTTCGTCCGCGGCGACGCGGCCCGCTCCGCAACCGGCGGCGCCGGCCTGGGCCTGTCCATCGTCCGCGCGATCGTCACCGGCCACGACGGCACCGTCGAGCTGCGCAACGGCCCACCCCTGGGCGGCGCCGTCGTCACGGTCCGCCTCCCTGCCGGGCGCCCCGGCACACCCACCCCCGAGCACCGCGACCCTCCCGGCCCGCACTCTCCCTGACCGTCGAGCGCCAAGTCCGCCCGCGGCCCGCCGTTCCCCACGAACCGTCCACGTGGCTCATTCCCGCACGACATGCCGATCGGCGACTCATTCGAGTCACTCAGGATTGGATTCCGGACCACCTGGGAAAGACTTGGAGTACAGCACCGCCCGGGTTCGTGAGGCAGCGATCCCCGTGCCCGGACGTGAAATGACAAAGGCCCCACCGCGCGATCAGCGGGTGAGGGCCTTTGTCATGCCGCCCGACCACGACGTGGCGATCTCCGGACTTGCGCGATCGGGTAGCCGATTCCGTCATGCCGATCCCTCGTCAGCGGGTTCGGGCACCCGGGCCGCCGGGAACGGTGCGCGGACGGTCCAGCCCAAGCTCCGGTAAAGGTGCCTGCCTTGATCGGTGGCGACCAGGACACCGGTCTCCGCGCCGAGGCTCCGGGCATGCTCGGCGAGCGCGCGCATGACGACGCTGCCCAGCCCACGCCTGCGGTGCGCGGGCACCGTCTCGACCTGATCGATCATCGCGACGGTGCCGACGGTGACGAGTTTCGCGGAGGCGGCCGTCCGTCCGCCGGCGTCGAGAACCTCGGCGGAAGAATCCCCAAGTCGCAGCGTGTAGCCCGCCGGCACCGCAGGCGAGGTGACGGACGCCGGAGCCGGCGGGACAGGCATCGACCGGAGCTCGATCGTCATGAGATGCCCGGTCTCCGCAGGCTCCCACGGCGCGGGGAGCGCGGCGTGCAGACGGGCCGGATCGCCGGTCATCTTGATCCAGGCGCCGGGCGAACCCTGCTCCTCACCGAGGTGGACGAGCAGCTCGTGATCGGGCTCCCGCAGGACATACCGCAGACGATGGCCGGGCAGCCCCACCTGGATCCACCAGCCGCCCGGCACCGCGACGGGCGCCGGCGCGCCACGCGAGATCGCCCACGCCTCGACCCACGCGTCCAGCAGCTCACGAGGCACGCCGGCGTCACCATCCACCATGGACCTCACCCTATTGCAAACTTCTGGCAACAAGACAGCGAGATCGCCGGAACCCGCGCGGACGGCGCACACCAGTTCGCCACCCGCCGTCCGGTGGCATCACCGGGCACTTCACTCCGGTCCGGCCCGGCGCAGAACCATGCCGGGCGCGCGCCGTGGACCCGGCCTCGTGCTCAACCAGGCATGCCGGAAGCGACGAGGTCGCGCAGATAGGCCGTGATGGCGGCGGCCGACCGGCGGCCCGACGTCGTCATGACGTTGTGCGCGGCCTGCGGCACCGTCACCGACACCCCACCGGTCATCGCCGCCACCTCGGCGCGCCACCGTGCGGGCGCCACCGGATCGAGCGAACCGCCCAGCACCAGCGGCGGGACCGGCAGCCGCAGCAGGTCGCTCTCGATCGCGTTGCGCACCGAATGACCGACCGTCGCCAGCACCCGCCACGGTTTCGCGTCGGCCACGTCCCGGGCGAGCACCGGCGCCTGCCATGGCTGCTCCACCAGCAGATCCAGCGCCCAGCGCCCGATCAGCGCCCGGCGCGAACGGGCGGCCGGATCGGTGGTCGGGCTCGCCAGCACGATCGCCGCGACCAGATCCGGGCGCAGCACCGCGAGACGCGCGACCACCTCGGCGCCGAACGAGTGCCCGGCCACGCACACCCGCGGCAGGCCCAGAGCGTCCAGCCACGCGGCGAGGTGCTCGGCGTGGCGGCTCACGTCGTACGCCGGCCGCGGTTTTCCGGATCTTCCGAAGCCCGGCAGGTCAGGCACCAGAACCGGGTGCCGGCCGGCAAGGACGCGGGCGGTCGGCATCAGGTAACGATGCGACACGGCGAGACCGTGGACCAGCACGATCGGCAGCCCGGCCGGATCACCGGCATGACGACCATGCGCAGGTACGCCGACCTGAAGATCAGGCGCGGATACACCGGCATGAAGATCGTGCGTGGGTACGCCGGCAACCGTCACCCAGCGCTCGCGGAATCGTGAATCGGACATTGCCTGGCGATACCCATGATCGGCAGGTCCCACCCGCAGAGGCGCACGCTTCGCGGCTCAGAGGTCCACCAGGCCTTGAGCGAACCAACCGGGTGGGGCGGTGACCGGCTTGCGAGCGCGCTCGACGCTTCAGGCTGTGACCGGCTTGCGGGGTGCTCGACGCTTCAGGTGATGACCGGCTTGCGGGCGTGCACGCGCTCGACGCTGCCGGCCTTGAGGCGGACCGCCTCGACGATCGTGAAACCGGCGGCCTCGACCAGCGGGCGCTGGCGGCGGGTGAAGTGCTCCCCCGCGGTCGGCACGGTGATCCGCTCGAGCAGCCACTGCGCGGCGCGGACCGGCGGCCAGGTGCTGCCGATGTGGTCGAGCAGCAACAGCCGTCCACCGGGGACCAGCACCCGCCACATCTCGGCGAGTGCCGCCCGCCGGTCCGGGACGGTGCAGAGGACCAGCGCGCACACCACCGTGTCGAAGCGGGCATCGCCGAACGCGAGGTTCTCGGCATCGCCTTCGCGCAGGTCAGCGGGTCGGCCGAGAGCGGCAGCACGGCGGCGGGCGTGGTCGAGCATGCCGGGGCTCAGATCGATCCCGGTCACGGTGGCGGCGGGCGGGTAGTGCGGCAGGTTCCGGCCGGTGCCGACGCCGACGTCGAGGATCCGGCCCTCGGCGCGGGCGCCCAGCCACTCCCGGCCACCGGTGAACCAGTGCCGTTCCAGGAACTGGATCTGGCGGTCGTAACCGGGGGCGGTGCGATCCCAGACCCGGCGCGCCTTGACTGTGGCTGGTGACTCGTCCACGACAGCGCCTCCTCGGCGAGCACGAACTCCTCGGACGCTTCCCATCCTGCCCGCCCCACGCCAGCGCCGGCCCGGTCCCGCCCGCCGCACGCCAGCGCCTCCCCGGTCCTGCCCGCCATACGCCAGCGCCGGCGCCGGCCCGGAGAGGGGTTCGGCTGCGAACGCCGGTCATGCCTCGCCGCGTGGTCCAGTTCCGCGTGCTCTCACGCTCACCCCGTAGAGCATCCTAGGAACCTGGGTTGCATTCCCCGGCCGAGACCTCCGCGCTCATGGTGAGCGGGCCTTTCGTCCATCCGGAAAAGGCCTGCGGGCGATGAGCGAGAAAGGCAGGCAGAAGCCGAGCGTCTGGCTGTCACTCCCCGGAACGCCCCACACCGCGATCGGCTGCAGCGCGTCGCCGATGCGGCGGTCGCGTGCGGGGACGGGCGACTGACGACCGTACGGGAAAGGGGTGTAAATCTTCTTCCGGGCGGAGGTCAGCCGCCGAGGACGGTGACCTCGGCGCGGCCGCTCGCGGTGCCGGTCTTCTGGACCACGACGAGATCCGGGTGCTTGTCGCCGTTGAAGTCGTTGATCAGCAGCTCGTAGCGATCGTCGGCGGCCTGCCCGGTGCTGGTCTGCGACAGGTAGCCGGTGAGCGACGACGCGCCGTCCAGCACGTGCACCTCGGACTTGGCGGCCTTGCGGATCGTCACCAGGTCGGCGCGCTTGTCGGCGTTCCAGTCGGTCACCGCGACCTGCAGACCGTCGGCGGCCGGCTCGGCGGTGGTGATTTTCGCCGCGCCGAGCGGCTGCTGGAAGTTCGAGGCGCCGTCGAGGACCTGGACCTCGACCTTCTTGCTCGCGGTGCCGGACGTCTGCGCGGCGACCAGGTCAGGCTTGCCGTCGCCGTTCCAGTCGGCGACGGTGAACTGGACATGCTCGTCGGCCGGGGGCAGCGCGGTGGAGGTTTCCACCAGCAGCTTCTGGAAGTACGACGCGCCGTCGACGACCCGGATCTCGACGTGCCCACTGGCGGTGCCGGAGCGCTGCACCACGACCAGGTCGGGTTTGCCGTCGGCGTTCCAGTCGGTGACCGTGTAGGTCTGGGTGCCGTCGGACGGGCCGAGCCCGGTGGCCGTGTTCAGCAGCAGGGACGAGAAGTTCCGCGAACCGTCCATGATGCGCAGCTCGGTCTTGCCGGTGACGGTGCCGGCCGCTTTCACCACCACCAGGTCGGGCTTGCCGTCGGCGTTCCAGTCGGCGAGCGTCAGGGCGTGCGCGCCGTCCAGCGGGCCGAGCTCGGCGCCGGTGGTGAGCAGCGTGCGCTGGAACGGGCCGGTCGGCGCCGCGGCGGCCGGCGTCGTCGTCTTCGCCGCGCCGGGCTGCGGGGCCGTGACCTGGGCCCACAACGCGCCGACGATCAGCGCGGCGTCCGGCACCTCCGGCGCGTACGCCCAGGGGGTGGCCGACGTCTGCACCCGCTGGCAGATCGCGCCGATGTCGCCGGTCATCCAGGCGTTCTTCGGGTACTTCCGGATCATCGCGTCGAGGAACGCGTTCGTCGCGTAGGTCGGGTCGACCAGCTGCCCGGGAGAGCCCCAGCCCTGCGACGGCCGCTGCTGGAACAGGCCCAGGCTGTCGTGGTCGGTCGCCACGGTGTGGTTGGTGAGCGTGCTCTCCGCGATCGCCGTGGCCACCGCGATCACCGCGGCCCGCTGGCCGAGCCCGCGGTCCTGCACGGTGCGGACGATGATCCGCGCGCAGGCGACGCGGTTGCCGTTGATGTAGGAGCCGAGGCGGCGGCCGCTCATCAGGGGCCGGATCTGATCGGCGATCACCCGGTCCGCGGAGATCACGTCACCGGGACGGCAGTTGGCCGGGGTGACAGACGTGGCGGCGTCGGGCTGGGCCTGCGCCGGCGACGGCATGAGCACCGTCCCGGCGACGAACGTCAACGCGACCGAACCGGCGAAGACGCCGGTGAATCGTGGACGTCCCCGTTTGCTCCGATTCACAGCCCGCTCCCCGCTCTCACTCACCGCGCCGCACCAATCTGCCACACATTCCGGCAAACGCGAAAGACGTTCGGCGGCGGTGATATTCACCTCTGTCGTCCGGAATGAACCTTCAAGGACCGCCCGCCGCTGATCACGGACGGGCCGCCACTCACGACGGCGGCGGGTCATCCGATACTTGCCAGGCGCCGCCCGTCGCCGATCACGGACCCAGCCGCCAGTTGCTGCCCGTGGCGATTGCGGTCCTTCGCCGGTACGCCGCCCGAACGGCACCGCGGCCCGGCTGGTGCTCACGGCTGTCCTGAAGCCCCGACTCAACCCTCAGCACCAGCCCGAGCACCGCGGCTGGCACTCACGGTCGTACCGCCCGCCCGATACAACCCTCAGCGCCAGCCCGAGCACTTCGGCTGGTGCTCACGGCTGTATCGGGTCGGCCGACAGACCGGGGCGGAGCAGGCGTGGACGTACCTATTGGTTGTAGGTAGATGCCTAATGGGTATAGGTTGGGAGTGTGGAACGTGTCCCTCTCACCTCTGCCGCTGTCGTCGCCGCCGCGGCCGGCCTGGCCGACGAGGCCGGCTTCGAAGCCGTCACCCTCTCGGCTGTCGCGCGCCGCCTCAAAGTGCAGGCCCCCAGCCTGTATTCGCACGTCAAAGACCGCGAAGCCCTCCTCGACGGCGTCGCGGCCCTGGCTCTCGCCGACCTGTCCCAGCGCATCGCCACCGCGATCGCGGGCCGAGCCGGCCGGGACGCGCTGGACGGCTTCGCCACCGCGCACCGCGAGTTCGCCCGCGAGGCGCCCGGCCGATGGCAGTCCCTGCAACGGCGTGCCGGCGACACCGTCGTGCGGTCCGACGCGGCACGCCGGATCGTCGTGCTGAACAAGGCCGTGCTGCGCGGTTACCCCATCCCGGAGGACCAGCACGTCCACGCCGTCCGCCTGCTCGGCGCCACGATCAACGGCTATCTGGCGCTGGAACGCATCGGCGGCTTCGACCACAGCCACCCCTCCCCCGACGTGTCCTGGCGCAAGACCGTCCAGGCCCTCGACGTCCTGCTCACCGCCTGGCCCGCCGACCCCGGAGACCCCTCATGATCACCACCCCGATCACCGCCGCCCTCGTCCACGGCGCCGCCGAACTGGAGACGACCGAGCGCGGCATCCGGCCGCACCGTCTACCGGGCCCGGTGCTGGCCCGGTTCCCCGATCCGCAGCTGGCGATGGTGGAGGGTCAGCCCTCCGGGGTCCGGATCGTCGCCCGGACCACCGCGCGCACGGTCGAGCTGGTCTGTCACCCCAGCCGGGTCGGGTACCGGGGCGCCGACCGGCCGCGGGGCAGCATCGACCTGGTGATCGGCGACGAGATCGTCGCGAGCGACGGGCTCGGCGGCGGCGACCTGATCGAGGTCGACCTGGGCACCGGCGCGAGTGGGTTCCGACCCGGCGAGCCGCACACCGCTGTCTTCGCGGGCCTGCCGGCCGGTGACAAGGTCGTCGAGATCTGGCTGCCGCACAACGAGGCGGTGGAGCTGATCGCGCTGCGCACCCACGAGCCGGTCCACCCGGTCGCGACGGGCCGGCGGCGGTGGCTGCATCACGGCAGCTCGATCAGTCACGGCTCGAACGCCACCTCCCCGGCCCGGACCTGGCCCGCCGTCGCGGCCCGCCGTGCCGGGGTGGACCTGCGCAATCTCGGGCTGGGCGGCAGCGCGCTGGTCGACCCGTTCCTGGCCCGGGTGATCCGGGACGCGCCGGCCGACCTGATCAGCGTGAAGCTGGGGATCAACGTGGTGAACCTGGACGGGATGCGGCTGCGCACGTTCGTTCCCGCGGTCCACGGGTTCCTGGACACGATCCGGGACGGCCATCCGCGTACGCCGATCGTGCTGATCTCTCCGATCTTCTGCGGCATCCACGAGGACACTCCCGGCCCGGGCGCGGTGGACCCGGCGACGCTCGGCACCGATCAGGTCCGGTTCATCGCCACCGGGCGGCCCGGCGACCGCGAACTGGGGCGCCTGTCGCTGCGGGTGATCCGCGAGGCGCTGGCGTCGCTGGCCGGGCGCCGCGCGGATGATCCGCACCTGCACTATCTGGACGGGACGGTGCTTTACGGCGAGAAGGACGCGGCTGCGCATCCACTGCCGGACGCGTTGCACCCGGACACCGCGACACATCAGCTGATCGGCGAGCGTTTCGCGGAGCACGCGTTCGGCGCGGGCGGCCCGTTCCACGCCTCCTGATCTCCTGCCGGGCGTCATCAGCGCTGCCGCCCCGGCGGGGCCGGGCGCGAGGCTGGAGCCCGGGCCGGGAGCGAGGCCGGAGGCCGGGCCGGGAGCGAGGCCGGAGGCCGGGCCGGGAGCGGACGTCTTGCTGCCTTCAACAGGTGCCGGTGCCGGTGCCGGTGCCGGTGCCGGTGCCGGTGCCGGTGCCGGTGGCCAACGTCATGACACCTCCTGAGGTGCGATGTTCTCGACCAGCCTGGCGATGTGCGCGGCCCGCTGCTGCCGGGTGTCCGGTCGTCCGGGCACCCCGGGCCGGCGTTGCCACGGCAGCGGCCCACCGGCGTGGCGGTACTCCACCCCGAGCGCGTCCAGGCGGGCCAAGTGATGGCGGAGACGGCGGAAGAATTCTTCGTAGTCGCCGCCGGCCGGGCTCCACAGCGCCTCCGCGACCGCACACAGCCGCGGGAACGCCAGGTAGTCCACGGTGCGCGGCGAGTCGGCATGCTCGGTCCAGATGTTCGCCTGCCCGCCGAGGATGTGCCGCGCCTCGTCCGGGGTGAGCCCGTCCGGCACCGGGTCGAAGGCGTACACGTCGGCGACGGTGAGCGGGATCGAGACCGGGATCGGCTCGTCCGGCGACTCCGACTGCCGGTAATCGAGGTAGACCCGGTCGTCCGGGCAGGCTACGACGTCGTAGCCGCGCCGGGCAGCCGCCACCGCCCCGGTCATGCCACGCCAGGACGCGATCGTGGTGCCGGGCGCCAGGTCGCCCTCGAGGATCTCGTCCCAGCCGAAGAGGCGGCGCCCCGCGGCGGTCAGGTGCTCGTCGAGCCGGTGGATGAACCAGGCCTGGATCTGCTCCTCGCCCGTCAGTCCGAGCTCGATCATCCTTTCCCGCGTACGGGGATCGTCGCGCCACTGGTCGCGAGGGCACTCGTCGCCGCCCACCCCGATCCACCGCGACGGGAAGAGCGCGAGCACCTCGTCGAGCACGTTCTGGAAGAAAATCACCGTCGACTCCTCGGCGTTGAGGACGTTGCGGTTGATGCCCCACCGGGTGTAGACGTCGAGCGGCTCCTTGCCCACGCCGAGCTGCGGATACGCGGCGAGCGCCGCCTGCACGTGGCCGGGCGACTCGATCTCCGGCACGATGGTGACGAACCGTTGCGCGGCGTAGGCGACGATCTCCCGTACGTCGTCCTGGGTGTAGAAGCCGCCGTGCGGACGGCCGTCGCCGGGCGCGTCCCGGGTCGCCCCGACCTGACTCTCCCGGCGCCACGCCCCCACCTCGGTGAGGCGCGGATAACGTCTGATCTCCAGGCGCCAGCCCTGGTCGTCGGTCAGGTGCCAGTGCAGCGTGTTGAGCCGGTGCAGCGCCATCAGGTCGATGAAGCGCAGCACGTCGTGCTTGGGCATGAAGTGCCGGGCCACGTCGAGCATCGCCCCGCGCCAAGCGAACCGCGGCTCGTCGGAGATTTCCACCGCCGGGATCGCCCAGTGCTGCCCGGCGACCGGGGAGCGGCGGTGGACAGCGGGCGGCAGCAGTTGCAGCAGGGCCTGGCAGCCGTAGAACACTCCGGCGGCGGTCCCGCCGAGGACGACGGCGCCCACCGGGGTGACGGTGAGCCGGTACGCCTCGGGGCCCAGGTTACCGGCGAGTCCGAGAGTGATCGTCGCCTGGCCGGACTCCCGCAGAGGCAGCCCGGTGGCCGGTCGCAGCGCCTGCTGCAGCCAGGCGAGCACGCCGCCCAGCTGCTCGACGGGGTCACCGCCGCCGGTGGTGGCGGTGGCGGCGCTGGTGGTGTCGGTGGCGGCGCTGGTGGTGTCGGTGGCGGTGGCGTCGCCGGTGGTGTCGGTGGCGGTGGCGGCGCCGACGGTAGTGGTGGCGGCGGTGGCGGTAGTGGTGGTGGCGGTAGTGGTGGCGGCGCCGGCGTGATCGTTGACGACGGCCTGACCGTCATCGGCGGTGACGACGGCCGGGTGGCAGCCGACGGTGGTGGCACGGGTCAGGACGAGCTCCCCCTCCCCAGCGGTCAGGGAAAGCGGGCGCGGGATCAGCGGAGGCACGGGCCGACGGGAGTCGAACAAGGTGGAACCTAGCCCTTCACCGCGCCGGCGGACATCCCGGCGACGAGGTTGCGCTGAATGATCAGGAAGAACACGACGACGGGGACGGAGAACAGGACGGACGCCGCCATCTGCCCGCCGAAGTCGGTGCCGGTGTGCGGGTTGGTGAACGAGGCCAGCCACACCGGCAGCGTGTAGCGGCTCTGGTCCTGCATGAACGTGTAGGCGAACAGATAGTCGTTCCACGCCGCGATGAACGCGAAGATGCCGGTCGCGATGACACCCGGTGCGACCAGCGGGAACAGCACCCGGGTGAGCACGCCCCAGGTGGTCGCGCCGTCGAGCTGCGCGGCCTCCTCGAGCTCGGCCGGGACGGCGACGAAGAATCCGCGCATCACCCAGATCGAGAAGGGAAGCACCGTCGCGACGTAGGCGAGCACCAGGGCCGCGTACGTCCCGAGCAGGTCGAGGCTGTTGAACATGACGAACATCGGGATCAGCAGCGCGGTGCTCGGCAGCATCTGCACGGCGAGGATCACCACCATGATCACGCGCCGGCCGGGGAACCGGAACCGCGACAGCGCGGCCGCGGCGAAGAATCCCAGCACGATCGACGCGAGCACCGTCGCCGCCACCACGATCACGCTGTTGCGCAGGTTCAGGAGGAAGTTTTCCTGCGAGACCGCGGTGACGAAGTTGCTCAGTGTCGGGTGCGACGGCACGAAGTGCGGCGTGGCGGTCATGACCTCCGGCCGCGGCTTGAACGCGGTGTTGACCATCCAGTAGACCGGGAAGATCCACACCAGGCAGAAGATCGCCGCGATGCTGTTGACCGCCCAGCGACTGCGGTGCCTCACAGGTCCTCCCCCGATTGCAGCAGCCGCCGGATGTAGAAGGCGGTCAGCACGAGCAGGAGCAGGGTGGTGACGACGGAGATCGCCGCTCCCTGCCCGAGATGGAAGCCGACGAACGCGGTCTTGTAGGTGAACACGCCCAGCGTGGACGTCGCGTCACCCGGGCCGCCGCGCGAGATCAGCCAGATCTGGTTGAAGACGTTGTAGTCCCAGATCACCGACAGGATCGTGACCAGCAGCAGGATCGGCCGCAGATGGTTGAGCGTCACGATGCGGTACACGGCGAGCTCACTCGCGCCGTCGAGCCGCGCGGCCTCCTTGTACTCCGGCGGCACCTGCGTCTCGGCGGCGTTGAGCGTGAGCGCGATGAACGGCACCGCCTGCCAGACGATCAGGAGCAAGATCGCGGCGTACGCCCGGGCCGGGTCCTGCGCCCAGTTGAGGTCGGTGGTGTCCCCGAAGACGCCGACCTGGTCGAGGACCCAGTTGACGACTCCGTATCCGGGCTGGAACAGCCAGTTCCACACCAGCGACGACGCCACGTTCGGCATCGCCCAGGCCACGATCAGCACGACCGTGACCGTGTACCGCCATCCTGGCCCGAGCCGGGTGAGCAGGTGTGACACGCCCATCCCGATCAGCACGCTGCCGGCCACCATCGCGGCGGTGAAAAGCACCGTCCGCAGCAGCGACATCCAGAACGCGCTGTCCGCGAGCAGTTCGGCGAACTGGTCGAAGCCGACGTAGGAGTACCGCCCGGTGAACAGCGTCCGCTGGTTGTAGTCGGTGAACGCGGTGAACAGCAGGAACCCGATCGGCGCGAGCGTGACCACGGCCAGCACCAGACCGGCCGGGCTGAGCAGCCACAGTGGCGCCAGGTTCCGCCTGCGGCGGCGGGTCCCCGGCGTGGGTTCCGGTGGCGCGGCCGGCACGGCGCCGGCCGCGTCATCGCGGAGTTCGGTCGACACGGGCACGACGGTCACTTGCCGCCGGCGAGGGTGGACTCCAGGTGCGAGTCGAACTCCTTGGCGGCGTCGGCGGGCGACTTGGCGCCGGAGACGACGTTCGAGAACACCTGGTTGATGCTCTTGTCGCCCTCGAGGGTCGGCCATTCGGCGGCGGCGGGGGTTGCCTTCGAGGTCAGCGCCGCGGTGAAGAATCCTTTCTGCTGCTCGTCGAGGCTGCCCTGGGCGGCCTCGATGCCCTGCGTGCTGTTCGGGATCCAGCCGTCGTTGCCGAAGACGAACTTGTCCTGCACGGCCGGGCCGGCGGCGATCTTCACCCACTGCAGGGCCAGCTCAGGCGTGTCGCTCTTGGTGGCGATGCCCCAGTCGGAGCCGCCCAGCATCACGGGCTGGGCCTTGCCGGAGAGTCCCGGGAGAGGAAACGTACCGAGATCGCCGGCCTTGATCTGGGGGTTGGCCTTCTGGATGAGACCGATGGAGCCGGCGGTCGACAGGATGGCCGAGGTCTTGCCGTCGGCGAAGACCTGGTTCTGGTCCGGGGTGATGGTGTCGATGGCCTGCGACGCCTTGGTGGAATACGTGTTCTGGAACGTCTTGAAGTCGCTCAGCCCCTTCTGACCGGCCGCGTCGGCGAAGCCGCCCTTCCAGGTGCTGCCGTCCTTGGTGGCGATGTCACCGCCGGCGTCCCAGATGAACTGCATGCCGGCGTACCAGTACTGCCCGGGCAGGTAGAACGGGGAGAAGTCGGCCGCCGGGTTCTTCGCCTTCACCTTGTCCAGAGCGGCGGTCATTTCGGCGTACGTCGTGGGAGCGGTCGTCACCCCGGCGTCGGCCCACGTCTTCTTGTTGTAGATGACCGCGCGCGCCCCGGCGAAACCCGGCACCGCGTAGAGCGCCTTGTCGACCGTCGCCGGCTCCTCGAGACCGGCCAGCCAGGTCCGCCCCTGCTGCAGGTCCGCCTTGTACGAGGTGAGGTCCAGCAGACCGCCGTTGGCCGCGAAACCCGGCACCTGCGTGTTGCCCAGGTCCAGCACGTCCGGAGTTCCGGTGGTGGAGAGCGCGGTGCTGATCTTCGTGGTGATGCTCTCCCACTGCTGGATCTGTACGTCCACCTGCGCGCCGGTGGCCTGCGTGAACTGGTCGTCGACGGCCTTGATCGTGGCGTCGGTGTAGTCGCCGTCCATCACCCAGACGGTGAGCGTCTTGCCCTCACCGCGGGTGTTCGGCACGGTCTTCGGCGAGCCGTCGTCACCGGCGGCCGACGAGCCGCCGCCACCACAGGCGGTCACTGTCAACAGGGTCGCGGCACACAGGGCTGCCGCGGCGGCATGGCGTCGTCCGAGCACAGGGGACTCCTCACATTATCTGTTCCGGCTCCGGTTACGGGTCGGGTTCTTCTCCGGGAGGCGATGGGCGTCCACGGCGCGAACCGTCAGCTCCAGTGCTTCGGCGGTCCGCTCGTAGGTGCGCTGCGCGACCGCGACGTAGATCATGTCGAGGATCAGCAGCTGGGAGTGCAGGGCGGAGAGCGCCGCCAGGCGGAACGTGGTCTCTTGCACGGCGGTGGTGAAGACGACGTCCGCCACCTCCGCCAGTGGTGACCGGCTGTAACTGGTGAGCGCCACGGTCAGCGCCCCGTGATCGGCTGCCTCGGCAAGCGTCTCGATCACTTCCCGGGTACGCCCCGAGTGCGACAGGCCGATCGCCACGTCCCCGGGCAGCAGCAGGGCGGCGTTGGTCAGCGCGGTGTGCGAGTCCACCCGGTGCCAGACCGGGACGCGGATCCGTTCGAGCCGGAACGCCATCTCCCGCGCCGACGTGCCGCTGCTGCCCAGCCCGAAGATTTCCACCCGGTTGGCCTCGGCGATGGTTGCCGCCACCCGCTCGACGGAAGCCATGTCGAGGCCGGCCGCGGTGTCCTGGATCGCGCGGGTGTCGGCCGCCGTGACCACGCCGAGCACGTCGGTGAGCGGGTCGTCGGGGGCGATGTCGCCGCTGATGTCGGTCTCCCACCGGGCCTGCGTGGCTCGGCCGGTCTCGGTGGCGATCGCGACGCGCAGGTTCGCGTAGCCCTTGAAGCCCAGCGTCCGGCTGAACCGGGTCACCGTCGCGGTCGACGTCCCGGAGCGCTCGGCCAGGTCGACGATGCTCGCGTTGGCCGCGGTCTCCGGGTCGTCCAGGATCGTGTCGGCGATTTTCGCCAGGGCCTCCGGCATCGCCGGTCCCTCGATCCGGAGCCGCCCGAGCAGCCCACCGCTCTCACCCGTCACTGTGGTTATCCTTTTCATAGCTGGCTGTTCCTGATGAAAATTACGACCGTCACGAGGTCTAGTCAACAAGTCTTGCCTATGTTTCGATCTCGTTCATGGAACTGGTGGTGGGAGTGGACGCGGGCGGCACCGCATCCACCGCCGTGGTCGCGACGACCGGCGGCACGGTCGTCGGCCGGGGACGTTCCGGCCC
This sequence comes from Actinoplanes cyaneus, assembly GCF_016862095.1. Taxonomy (GTDB): domain Bacteria; phylum Actinomycetota; class Actinomycetes; order Mycobacteriales; family Micromonosporaceae; genus Actinoplanes; species Actinoplanes cyaneus. Next base: position 4,099 of record NZ_BOMH01000083.1, on the reverse strand, counting down.
GGGCAACCCGCTGACCGCCGGCGCCGGCAACGCGGCGGCAGCCGTCGCCGCGGCGGTGGAGTCCGCGCTGGGCGAGCACTCCCCCGCGCTGGTCCGCGCCGCGACGCTCGGCATCGCCGGGCCGGCCACCGCCGCGCAGTTCGCACCGGCCCTCGCCGCGCTGGGCGTGACCGGTCCGGTCACCGTGGTCGGTGACGTGGTCACCGCGTTCGCGGCCGGCAGCCCCGCCACCTCGGGCGCCGTGCTGATCGCCGGGACCGGGGCGATCGCGGCTGCCGTGCACGCCGGCGCCGTCGTGCGCACCGCCGACGGCCTGGGCTGGCTGCTCGGCGACGAGGGCTCCGGCCGGTGGCTGGGCCTGCAGGCGGTCCGGGTCGCGGTGCGCGACTGGTCGGCGCCGCTGGCCGCGCAGATCGCCGCGCGGGCCGGGGTGACCAGCGCCGACGACCTGGTCTACTGGGCTCAGGCGCTGCCGTGGGAGCAGATCGGCGCCCTGGCGCCCCTGGTCTGCGCGGCCGCCCGCGGCGGCGACACGCACGCCTCGGCGATCGTCGGGCAGGCCGTCAGCCACCTCGTCCGGACCCTCGACGACCTGGGCGCGGACGGGCCCGTCGTGCTCGGTGGCGGCCTTCTCGCGTGCGACACCCCGGTCCGTGACGGCGTCCTGGCCACGTTGCACGCCCGCGGCCGGCGGCCCAGCACCGGCCGCGACCCGGCCGCCGGCGCGGCGTGGCTGGCCGCCCGCCCGCTCACCACGCTCACCCCGGCCGCGCTGCACGAGGCGCTGCTCGGCCGCCCGTGAAACGACAGGCCACACCGCACGAGGCAGCGCCCGGCCGACTCCGGGGCGACGGGCCACGTCGCCGTCGCCGGACCGTGATCCTGCGGCGGCCACGCCGGGATCGCACGACACGAGCGGCCGCCGACACGAGCGGGTCCCGACACGAGCGGCGTCAGCGCTGGTACACGTCCGGGACGTCGTCGTTGTCGCGGTCCACCCGCTCGGCCTCGTACAGCCGGCGGTAGGTCCGGTTGCGGATCCGCAGCACCACCGTGGCCAGCAGCGCCGCGGCCAGCGAACCCACCAGCACGGCCACCTTCACGTGGCCGGCGCGCTCGCCGTCGCCGAAGGCCAGCTCCCCGATCAGCAGGGACACGGTGAATCCGATGCCGCCGAGCAGCGCCAGACCGGCCACGTCGACCCAGGCCAGCCCGTCGTCCATCCGCGCCCGGGTGAACCTCGCAGTCAGCCAGGTCGCCAGCAGGATGCCGACCGGCTTGCCCAGCACCAGCCCGGCGACGACCCCGATCGCGACCGGATCGGTGAGCGCCGACCGCAGCCCGGCCGCCCCGCCGATCGTCACCCCGGCCGACATCAGCGCGAAGACCGGCACCGCGACCCCGGCGGAGATCGGCCGGAAACGGTGCTCGAAGTGCTCGGCCAGCCCCGGATCGGGCCGCGGCGAGCGCTCGGACACCAGCACCGGCACCGCGAACCCGAGCAGCACCCCGGCCACGGTGGCGTGCACCCCCGACGCGTGCATCAGCGCCCACGTCGCGAACGCGAGCGGCAGCAGCAGCCACCACGAGCGCACCCGCCGCTGGACCAGCACCGCGAACAGGCCCAGCGGCACCAGCGCGGCCAGCAGCGGCAGCACCGACAGGTGCGCGGTGTAGAACACCGCGATGATCACGATGGCCATCAGGTCGTCGACGACCGCCAGGGTGAGCAGGAACGTGCGCAGCGAGCTCGGCAGGCACCGCCCGATCACGGCCAGCACCGCCAGGGCGAACGCGATGTCGGTGGCGGTCGGCACGGCCCAGCCGCGGACCGCGCCGCCGAGATTGACCAGCAGGTAGCAGAGCGCCGGAACGATCACCCCACCGACCGCGGCGGCGACCGGCACCGCGGCCCGGCGCGGGTCCCGCAGGTCACCGGCGACGAACTCGCGTTTGAGCTCCAGGCCAGCGACGAAGAAGAAGATCGCCAGCAGGCCGTCGGCGGCCCAGGTGGCCAGCGGCAGGCGCAGGTGCAGCGCGGCCGGGCCCACGGCCCAGCCGATCATCGCGCGGTATCCGCCGGACCACGGCGAGTTCGCCCAGCAGAGCGCGATCAGCGTGCCGGCCAGCAGCAGGACCCCGCCGACCGTCTCCTTGCGCAGCACCTCGGTGATGCGGCGCGCCTCGGCCCAGGTGCCGCGACCGAGGACAGCAGGGGTCGGACCAGGCGTTCCGGGCACAGTCTGCCCAGGCGTTCCAGGCACGGAAGACTCAGGTGTTTCAGGCACAAAACGCTCCCAACCGGGCAGGGGTGGCTGCATCGCCGACCAGACTTCCCGGCACACCGCGTCCCACCCTATCCGGCGCGACGCTACGGCGACGCGATCACCCGGACGCCATCTCCCGCGGGCGAGTTTCCGGCGCGGCGTTTCCCCCGCGGATCCACGCGTATTCGCCTAGACGGAATACCAAGCTCAGACGGGTATAATCGCAATCGCTTCGCGCCACACCCCCGAAGAGCCAGAGGGCCTCTCGGCAGCGCTTCTTCTCAGGCTGCGATGCCTCCGTATCCATCCGGAGTTGATTACGTGACGACGACGATCGACCGCAACCGCACGGCGGAGACGACCGACGAGGACGAGCAGGAGCGGGGCACCGCCCGGCTTCCGCAGGGTTATGTGGATGTCGACACCGTCAAGGCGTACCTGCGCGAGATCGGCCGCGTCCCCCTGCTCACCGCCGAGCAGGAGGTGCAGATCGCGAAGCGGATCGAGGCGGGGCTGTACGCGACGGAGCTGCTCCGCGCCCACGACGACGCCGAGCTGACGGTTACCGCTGACCGGCTGCGCGACCTGCGGTTCATCGCCCGGGACGGGGAACGCGCGAAAAGCCACCTCCTGGAGGCGAACCTGCGCCTGGTCGTCAGCATCGCGAAACGCTACAGCGGGCGCAGCATGCCGTTCCTCGATCTGATCCAGGAGGGCAATGTCGGACTGATCCGCGCGGCCGAGAAATTCGATTACACCAAGGGCTTCAAATTCTCGACCTACGCCACGTGGTGGATCCGGCAGGCGATTTCGCGCGCGATGGCCGACCAGAGCCGCACGATCCGCATCCCGGTGCACATGGTCGAGCTGATCAACAAACTCGTCCGGGTCCAGCGCGATCTGCTGCTGCAGCTCGGCCGCGAGGCCACCCCCGCCGAGCTGAGCGTCGAGATGGATCTGCCGCCGGCCCGGGTGCAGGAGATCCGGCAGTACGCACGTGAGCCCATCTCTCTGGACCAGGAGGTGGGCGCCGAGGGCGACGCGCAGATCGGCGACTTCATTGAGGACACCGACGCCGTCGTGGCGCTCGACGCGGTCAGTTTCGGTCTGCTGCGCGACCAGTTGGAGTCGATCCTGGCCACGCTCACCGAGCGGGAGGCCGGCGTGGTCCGGCTCCGGTTCGGCCTCAGCGACGGCGTCCCCCGCACCCTGGACGAGATCGGTCAGGTGTATGGCGTGACCCGGGAACGCATCCGCCAGATCGAGATGAAGACCATGTCCAAGCTGCGCCACCCGGCCCGCTCCGGCGCCCTGCGCGACTACCTCGGCTGACAGGCGACCACCACCGCCGGACGCACGCGGAACCGGCGATCACCGGCTCGATGAGCACCGCAACTGGACGGCGGCTCTACGGCCGGGACATCAGGTGCACCCCGGGATCTCCCGGCAAGCAGGCACGACCGCGGCCGGTGCTCACGGCGTACGGCAAATCGGGTCTCAGGGGTGTTGGTCTTCAGGGGTGCCGGGACGGAAAAGGTGCGCGACCGCACGCGGGGCGCGGTCGCACACATGACCGATATTGATCTATGCGGTGCTGATTACTCGATGCCGGCCGGGACGGTGTCCGGCACCTCGGGTGCGCGATCGGCGGAGCGGAAGACAAGTTTCGCCTTCTCGACGTTCGCCGGGTCGCCCTCGCAGTCCACGACCACCAGCTGGCCGGGGCGCAGCTCGTTGAAGAGGATCTGCTCGGAGAGGGTGTCCTCCAGGTCCCGCTGGATCGTGCGGCGCAGCGGCCGGGCGCCCAGAACCGGGTCGAAGCCCTTCTTCGA
>NZ_BOMH01000082.1 GCF_016862095.1 Actinoplanes cyaneus | reverse complement strand
GGCTCACTGATCTTGTTCGGTGTGCCCCCTCTCCATTTTGGGTCCAGCGCGTCGAACCCCCGCTCGTTGAACGCGTGGATCACGTCACGGACGTAGTCCTCGGTGGCCTTGAGCAGGTAGGCGATGTCCGGCGCCGGCTGGCCCTGGCCGGACATCAGCACCACGATCGCCCGGCGCAGCTTGATCGGGTTCTTCGCGGTTCGCGTGATCTTCTGCAGCCGCTGGCCTTCGGCCATCGACAGCGCCCGCACGAACACCTCCGGGCGTCGTCCCACCCGGCATCACCTCCCACATCAATAGCGAGAGGGATAGCCTGCCCGAAGCAGCGTCAGAACCGACGGATTACACGGCCAACGTTCAAAGACGAGGCACTAGCCGGTAGCTGCCGTGCCACGCGGTGATGCGATGACAGCGGCATGAGAGGACGCCGCTGAGATGGGCTCGTTTTCCCAGCGCATCATGCGCTACTGTCCTTCCGCGCCCCGGGCAAAGGCACATGGGAAGGGTGCGTCATATTCAATTATGTTGCCCAAGATGCAGGCTGTCGCCTGCGGAGGCATGAGCCGGTTCGAGTCCGGTAGCCCGGCGCGCCCGCTCAGCGGCATGAGAGTGCACCCCACCCAGCGGCGAATACCGATATTCCCCCACCTGCACCCAGCTGCGGTTAATCTTGGGTTATGGCCAGTAGCCTAGCAACCGCCACCGATTCTCAACTGATTATTGACACTCTTGACGATCTGGCGATGCAAACCTGGAACAAGATCCTAGTTGCGCCCGCTCGGGGCCTTACTTTTGGCGAAGAATCGATCACTGATCACAATCTATTTGAGCTTGACCGGAAGTTTTTGGCCAATTGAGATGTATAAGTTCAATCACTCTGAAGAAAAGTGGAACGGGGCAGACTTCGAGTGGTGGATCGGAAGCTCGAGGAGACGATGGGCGGCCCTCCGGTTTCAGGCTAAGAAACTTAGCTATGGCTCATATAGGCAGTTTCGCCATGAAGTTCGCGTCGGAGTCTATCAACATGATCTGCTAATCCGTCAGGCGCGTCGTGATCGAGTATGGCCGATGTATTGCCTATACAATGGCTGGCCGGATATCTGGCCAGCCGGCGTGCCGACTCGGGCGTGTCCAGGGGGCTGTAGCCGCTGGCCACCCACCAGTGGCAACTGCAGCCACATGGACATCAGGCACTTTGGGTGCTCGGCAGCGCCCGCAGTCGCCGTGATTCGACGTTTTCTCGGCAATCCCCGGCGCGGACGCCTAACGCTTCAGTCTCACCTTCCGCACAGCAAGCCATGGTCTCATCTATTTGAGCCAGTAAGAAACCGCCCTCCGGGTGAATTGGTAAGACTTCTCCCGCGATATTTGAGTGACTGGTATTGGCAGGCGGCTCAAGCCGTTGAGAATCCACTACTGGACAAAGACTCCGCCCTAAGTCCAGACGGAGGTGTTCCTGCAGGCGACGGCCTTCATGACGCGTTGCCGTCATGGCTGGACGCTAAGCGAAGGAATCAGGAACACACGGGCGACGAACCTCACCCAAAGGTGGCAGTTGTTATTGAGGTGGGCGATTGAGAAGTCGTTACGCAAATCTTAAATTGGGGCGAGGGCTCAATTTTTAATGAATTGCCAACTCAGACGTGAGGCTGATTTTGTAGCCCGTGAGGATGTGGCGCGTCGCATTCAACTCGGCAAATCCGGATACCGACCGACGCCCAGAGCGTCCGGGAGGTCATCGTTGCGACGTACCGCCGGACCGGACGATGACGTGCAGCCGCCCAGCGCTTACCGCTCCGTTCGGATGTTGCGCCGGTCGCTGGGTCCACCCCCTTCGCGGACTCTCTGTAGCAGGATGCTGTCGAGATCTTCTGTAACCCGCTGCAGTAATGGTGCGCCCATGACGCAGATCGTGTGCTCCCAGGGATGCCCGAACGTGCCGTAGCGGAAGTCTTCGGCCAGGTGAATGTTGTAGTCACCGTCGGGCATCATGCTGGCCGGCCACCTTGGCGCATGCTCGGCCGTGATGGCATGAGGTCTGATCCGATAGCAGTCGTGATGCCAGTCAAGGATCAGGAGAGTTCGCTCAGGCGGCGTGCAGGCCCATAACGCGCCGTTGAGCAGGTCAATCATGGCATCCAGCTTCACGTAGCCCGGATCGTCATCCAAGGCGTCGAGGCTCCACGTGATGGAATCGGCCGGCTCCTTGATCGCCGGCCAGGTGGGGCACTCCATGCCGGGCCGGAACTCAAATCGTTGCTCGAATCGATCCCACACTTGTTCGTACTCGGGCCCCTCAAGCTTCTCCACGCCCCCTGCCATATCCATACGAGGATCATCTCAGCGGATGATGGCGCAGGTCGGAAGGCACTTGCACTCTTCTCGGCATGGTCGCGCGTTTGATCGGGCCTACGTTCCGGAGGCCATGAAGGCGGCCAGGATGTAGTTCGGGTGTCGGTCGAGGTTCTTGCGGGCCCGGTCGTAGCGGATGGTGGTGCGCGGGTCGGCATGGCGGGCGGCGATCTGGACGTCGCGGAGGCTGACGCCGGCGTCGAGCATGGTGGTGACGAAGGTATGCCGCAGCATGTGCGGGTGCATTTTCGGAATCCGCAGATCCGCGGTTTCGGCCAGGTGCCTGAGCCGCCGGGTCGCCGCGTGCCGGTCCATCCGGCCGCCACGCGAGTTCCGCAGGATCGGGCCGTCGTCACGCTCGTCGACTGAGCGGTCGATCGCTCGGCCCACGGCTGGAGGCAACGGTACGAGAACGACCTTGCCGCCCTTGCCGCGAACCTTGAGCACGCGGTGTCCGTGTTCTTCGCCGAGGTCGGCGATGTTGGCGCCGCAGGCTTCGAAGTCCGCAGTCCGAGCAGGCCCAGCATGGCGACCAGAGCGAAGTCGTTGATGTTGGCCGACAGCCGGGCGGCAGTGATCATCGCCTCGAACTGCAGATGGCTGAGCCCGAGCGTGGGCGACTCGGGCGGAACGAGGGGTCGGCGGACATAGTCGGCCGGCGAGAGCGGCAGGATCTGGTCGATGACGCAGACGCGGTAGAAGCCGATCACCACCGACAGCCGGCGGGACACCGTCGACGGCTGGTAGCAGCGAACATCCTGCAGCCAGCGCACATAATGCTCGATGTCGACCCGTGCTGCTTGCAGCGGGTCCAAGGGTTGGTCAGCCGACCAGCGCAGGAAGACCTTGAGGTCGGAGTCCGTGTGCATTCGCGATTGGCCGCGGTACCGGCCGAGGTACGCAGCGACGGCGGCCGGCAAGAGCTGTGGGTCGAAGAGGCCACACTGGGCTGGAGTGAAGCGGAGATAGTCATACCGCTCGCTTCGACCGGTCGGCGCCGACCCTGACCGTCGGGGCAGACCGTGATAAGCGGCGCCTACCCTGTCGAAGTGCCGGGCAGCGGTGCACCTTCGTGCGGTTCTCTCCCCGCGATGACCGCTGCTCGGCCTTTGATCTTCTCTTACGGCAATCACGCTCGCGGCGGCAGAAGAGCAAGCGGCGCGGACCGGTGGAGGATGAAGCGCTCGAGGTCGTGATGTCGTTCTGCCGTGGTCGGCGCAACAGATGGTGTCAGGATGGCCCGGTGGAAATCTCGGACTCAACGTCGCAGGTGGCCGAGCTGATCGAGGCGGCGCGGGAGACGCTTCCGCCAGCGGTGGCCGACAGGTGGATCGCGTTACTGAGGCCGGCAATCCGCTTTCGCCGAGCGGGGCCGAGCGAGCAGCCGGTCGGGCAACTGGGCGGATTACCGGCGTTGCCGCGCGACTCGGCATGGCCGCTTTCCGATGCTGGCCACCCATTGAGTTTCGTGGCCGGACTCGACCTTGGGCGATTGCCGGTGAGTCGCCTGGACATCGCACTTCCGGACAGCGGCACCCTCCTGTTGTTTCGCTCCGAGCCGGAGTACGACTTCACCGTCTCGGCACGGCAGTCGATGCGCTCCCTGCTGACGGCTCAGGCACAGGCGGCTCGCGTTGTATATGTGACCGCGGCAACGACGACGGCAGTGCAGGAAGCGCCGCAGGACGCTGAGACGTACCGCGCGGTGCCGTTGGCCGCAGAGCTGATCATGACCGGCCCGGATTGGGACCATCCCGCGCTGGCGACGGCTGTATCCGATCTGTCCGACGCTGATCAGGCATTCATGGCGGACCCTTTCAAGAGCGACCCGTTCCGGATGGAAATGAGCACGATGATCGAGCACCCGCGCCACCGCCTAGGCGGATACGCCAAGCCGGTCCAAGGCTCTGTCGAGATGGAGGCGGCGCTGCAGCGCCAGGGTAATTTTGAATACCCGGATCCGTCCCTGCATGAGGAAGCTCAGAAGTGGATCTCGCTCGTTCAGATCGACTCCGATGACGACGCAAGAATGCAGTGGGGCGATTGCGGATGCCTGTACTGGCTGATGCAAGCCGATGACCTCGCTGCTGGCCGGTTCGATCAGGCCGCGTTTACTTTCCAGTCTTCCTGACGTATCTGCGATCCTCACCCCGGCTGGGTGCATCGCGGCAGATCCGGATGTTCTCGTATCGGGTCCCGGCCCCGCGTGATGCGGCTTCTTCCTGGTTCCCACCAGTTCCGGCAGGATAAGGCTATGGGCGATGACCGCGGACTCAACCCTGGAGAACACATCGTGCTCGAAGGCCTTGAGGAGTCCCCGGCGCCCCTCTGGGAACTCGGCTGGCCGGAGGCGCCATCGCGGCGTCACGTGGCCGAGGTATGCGGACCAGGTCTCGTCTCGCTGGAGGCCCGCGGCTTCGTAGAGGTGCGAGCTTTCGAAAGCTGACCGGCGCCATGGGAACAAGGTCGACCTGTCGTCGGCAACGAACTCCTCGCTGAGAGCCGACACGTCGAACGGTGGTGCCACAACGCCGCTCTAACTTACCTGGTAGCCCACATTACCGAGGCCGGCGAGCTCCATCTGTAGCCGGCAGGGCTCAGTCCGGCCGACCGGCAAGCCCAAGCGCCAAAGGGAGCACGGATTGCGGCAGATCCGGATGTTCGGTGTGAGCGCCATATGTCGAGCTAACGAAGGCGTAAGGGCGCTCAGTTGGTCGGCGTGGGCAATCGATGGAGCATGGTGCGAACTCGACCGAGCAAGGTCTTGTTCGCCACGGACCGAGACATCTCGCTCAAAGCCTGGGCGGGCACCGGGCCGGACCGGGTGGCCAGCACTTCAACGGTGGCGGCGGCCGTCTGCGGCGCGACCGAACGGCCCGCCTTGCGCCCATTGGGTGAGCCCGCCGTGGTGGCAACCTGTCCGAGCAGTGTGGTGGCCTCGTCGGAGGGATCCAGCGACAGGATCCACACCAGGCCGCGAAGCAGCTCGTCGCAGGCATAAGAGATGTAGCCGCGATAGCCCGCGAAACAGTCGAGGACGACGGGCGCCGGCCAACGGACCGGAAACGCGCTGCCGGCACGCAACCACGCCCGGGTGGGGGACGGCTTGTTCAGCGAGGCGGCGTGCCGGAGGAGCTCGGCGGCTCCTGGTTCGTCGAGTCTCTCGCCGAGGAAGTCGCGGACAAATTCACCGAACGGGTCGTGCCGGGGCAACAGGTCGGGCGGCAACTGGCCGGTGATTTGCCAGAGGGCCGTGCCATACCGTTCGCCCAGCAGCCGCCGAACTGGGCGCGGGGTGTCTCGCTCATTGATGAACTCGGCGAACACGGCCTGCAGCGCCGGCTCGAATCCCGACAACTCGGCCGGGCTGAGCGCCGCCGCGATGAATCCGGGAAGCAAGAAGGCCGCACCGTCGTACAGCCCGTAGCCGTCGGCCGACCGCAGGGCCCAGGCAAGGTCGGTGCGCGACCATCGGATCCGATCGTCAATTAGGACCGGCATCAGGCGGGCTGGCGCCTCGTCAGGAGCCCAGTCACAGTGCCAGCGCCTGACGGCGTGGAGGTGCACCTGCAGGGCCGCGAGCCGCCGGAAGTCCGCGGGCCATTCCCGGACGATGCGTTCAGCCCCCGGGAGTCGGGAGTAGACCGCGGCCGAGGCGGAGGTTGCGGCCTGCGCCGGGCCGGCGGCGGACGGATCCGATGGCGGGAGTCCTCCGTCCCAGCCCCTCGGTGCGAGCGGTCCGCGGTCAAGTGTCGCGAAGCCCGTCGGCTCACCCACGGGTTCGGGAATCAGTGATGTCCATGTCACGACGCGATCATGCAGCAGGGGTACGACAGAAATTGACACGAGCCGTCAGCGGCATGTCGATGCGCTGGAGGCGTAGGGGAAGTGTGTCAATGACACAGGCGCACCCGAGGAGCGAAGTCTCCGAACGCGAGGTGATATCGGAGACGCACTCTATTCGGCAGTTGAGCATGTAGCCAGCCGCTCCCGAGACCGCCGCACTGCCGGACTTTGACGCCTACCCGCAAGGTGAGCCAGCAACCGCCGATCAAGATCATCGGTGCACCCGGACACGTTAAACCCCTCGGGTTCATTCACGTCTCACGTGAGACCCAGTGGGGTTTTCTGTTTTCCCAGTCTGCTTGACCATCTGGGTCTTCCGCGACAGCAACCATCGGCTCCGCCGACGGCGGTCCGCCGGGAACGGCAACGCCAGCTGTAAAGGCTCCGGTTTACGCCGCCGGGGCGCAGGTGCGGTCGCGGCGGCAGGGGTAACGGAAGCTTCTGCATCTTCTGTGGGCTCCAACGCGGCGGCCTCCACGGTCAACGTGCCCGGCCCGCACACAAGCACCAGATCCCGGGCCTTCAGGTGACTGGCCAGCTCCTCGGCATCCTGCAGGTCACAGAATCTGACATCGGTCGCCTGTAGTTGACCGACCAGACCCGCCTGCGACCAGTACACCCACCGCGGCGACTCGCCCTCAATCGGATGAGCACTGGTGTGCCCGTGCCGGCACCGATATCCGGGTTTGCCGTGCGTCCAATGTGCGCTCATCCGTCGCCCGCACACGCCGCAGATCAACAGACCGGTCAGCGCGTACCGGCGAGCCAGCCCGTCCTGCGGCACACCGATAGCGGTGATCTGCTGCACCACCGCGAAGTCCTCGTCACTGACCAACGCCGGATGCGTACTCTCGGCGGAAACCACCCACTGCGCGCGCGGATTCCACACCCGCACCGGACCGACGCTGGAGCGCTTGTCCCCCGGCACCGCCTCCCGAAGATCGGTGAACTGCCGGTTCCACACCTGCCGGCCCGCGTATCGGGGATTCGCCAGGATTGCTGCGACCGTCCGCAACGTCCACACCGCATGCTGCCGATGAGGGTTCCGCACCCGGTCGTAGGCACCCGGCGACGGCACCCGCCGCTCGTTCAACGTCCGCGCGATCGCCGCCGCGCTCCACCCGTCCAGACGTTGCGCGAAGATCCACCGAACGTGCGGAGCGGTCACCGGATCAACGTCGAGGCGGTGCCGCCGCCGTCCCCAAGAAGCGTGGATCTTGTTCGGATGCGGGCCCGCGTCAACGAGCTGGTAGCCATACGGCGGCCGGCCGCCGATATGACGGCCCTGCTCACGGACCTGGGCCGCCATCGCCGCGCTGGTCCGCGAACGATTACGCAGCACCTCGCGCTCCGACTGATGCCCCAGCATCAGCAGCAAAGCCCGATGATCCGGCTCGGCGAGATCGATCGGCCCTCTAGCTTCCGGCAGCCACATCTGTACGCCGAGCCCTCGTAGGATTTCGATAACCGTAAGAGCCGTGCCACCGGCGAACGCCCGCTCGAACTCCCCCACCACCACCGCATCGAATTCACGGTCCGGGTCTGCGGCCGCATCCAGCAAAGCCGCCGCCTGCGGGCGCTTACGCCACGGCAGGCTCCGCGACGTGCCGGTGTCGAAGAACTCGACCACCACCCGGCCTCGACCGGCGATCACCCGGTTCGCCGCCTCCGGCTGCCAGGCCCGCGACGACACCGGATCCTGGTAGCCCTCCGTCGAGATCCGTCCGTAGAACGCGAACCGGAGACCGCCCGAACCCAGGCGCCAGACTCGTCCCCGCTCCCGCCCTGAGGCTGGCGCCTCCTGCAGCCAGGCATCGAACGCGCAGGCCGGCGAGTCGGGTTCAGCAGGAAATTGGGGCGGCATCGGTGATCACCTCATCCAGAGGAAACCCAGCCGCTGAGACATCGGTGGCTTGTTACTTTCTCGCTGCTGTGACGGACATTCGGTCGGCGGCCACCGCCGGGCGATGTTCACTCGTAGGTGGGAACGCCGAGATGTCAGTGACCGTCGTCGATTGTCGCGCTCGGACCGGCGATCCGGTCCCGGCAAGGTGCGGACGGTGGTGCCGGGCGCGCCCGGGTAAGGCCCGCCCCGCACCACTACTCAGGCGTCGTCATCACCGACGGTGACCACCGCCAGGTACTACTTGTCCTCGATGCCGTAGCACCAAGACTCGGCGATGGCTCGTCGCACGTGCCGGTGTTACTGACGTGCACCCAGCAGCGCAACGGGAGGTTGCCTGGTGGCCGCCCGGGTAGTCAGCGCGCTGGTCACCGCCGTGACCAGCACAGTGCCGACCACCACGGCTCCCACCAGCAACCACGGCACATCCACCGTGACAGTGCCTGCCACGGCCGCAGTCGTGGCGATCACCCCTATGAGGGTTCCCGCGGCCGCCAGCAGTCCGAGGAGCAACCCAGCGAACGCAACCATGATCGACTCAAGAACCGCCGCCCTGACCACCTGCCCACGGGTGAATCCGGTGACGCGCACAGCGGCGAACTCTCGCGGCCGCGTCGCTCCTGCGACCACGACCGAATTGATGACACCGATCAGCGCGTACAAGCCACCCAAGCCCATCACCATGATCAGTACGCCGGTGCTGGTGGCGGTGCGGGCGACGCTGTCGCGCTCCAGCCAGCTGTCGAGGTCGGAAACCGTCCCGACCTCGGTCAGGGTCGAAACTGCCTGCTGCCGTGACACATCCGGAAGCAGCTGCACGAAAGTGTGCGACGGCACGTCGGCGAGCTGTTCCGCCGGCACCACCCCGGCCGGCAACAGCACGGTGGCTCCGCCACCGATCGCCTGCGGTACCGCTGCGACGACGGGCAACGAGCCCAAGTCCTGGTCGCCTACGCGTACCCCTACAGTGTCGCCCGGGGAGAACCCGTCGGCTCCCGGCCCTGCCACCACCGCGCCTTGCCGTAACGCGGTCAGGTCCCCGGCGCCAGGATGCGTCCGCCCGTACCCGGCGGGGTCGACGAGAAGCGCCGTGGCGGAACGGGTGTAGGCAAGGTCACCGCTGCCAGTGGTCAACGCAATCGGTACTTCCACCTCGGTGGAAGCGCTAGCGACGCCGGGTGTCGTGGTGACTCGGTCGCCGGTCGGTCCGGGCGCGTCGATCACCAGGTCGGCGGAGATCCGCCGCTGCTGCTCCAACTGGCCCGCAGCGGTGAACGACGACGAGGCGCTGGCCTGACCCAGTACCAGCCCCACCAGGACGATCACCGGCGCCGCGGTGGACGCCGTCCGGCGCCGGTCGTCGCGCAGGTTCGCCGTGGCGAGGCCGCCGAGCACGCCTGCGGCCCGGGCGGGGATCAGGCGGGCCACTGCCGGTACCAGCGAGGGCCCGAGCAGGGTCAACGCGATCGCCGCGCAGACTGACACGTTCATCGCCATCGCCTGCCCGCCAACGGCCCCGCCCACTGGAGACAGACCGATCAGAGTGACGGCACCCGCCAGGAACAGCAGGCCGGTCAGCAGTCGTGCTGTGGTCATCACTCGGGTCGCCTCGCCGGTGTCCCGTAGAGCGTCGAGCGGCCGGACCCGGGCGGCGCGGCGGGCGGCGAGTGACACTCCGACGACGGCCAGAACCACGCCGGTGCCCACGGACACGGCGACGATCCAGAGGCGCCATTGCCCCGAGAACCCGTCCGGCACGAATCCCAGCCGGTGCAGCAGCCAGGTCTGCACTCCCATGAGTGCCACCCCGACCGGCACGCCCAGCGCCGATCCGACCAGGCCGAGCAGTGTCGCCTCGGCCAGTAGCAGCCGCCGGATCTGGCGCCGGGCTCCGCCGACGAGCCGCAGCAGCGCCAGTTCCCGGCGGCGCTGCTCGACGGTGAACGCGAAAGTGGAACTGATGATGAAAACGGCGAGCAGGGCCGCGAAGCCCAGCGTCACCCCTAGCAACGCCACCGCCGCCTCGGTACTCGCGTCGAAGCTCATGCGTGCCAGTGCGCCGGCGCCGGCCGGTGCGCTCGTGGTGGACGCCGACACCAGCAGCAACAGCGACGATTGCACCAGCGCCACACCCAGGCACACCGTCAGCACCGCTCCGGCGAACAGCGTCCAGCGTTCACGAAAGCCTGCCCAGCTCAGTCGGAGCATGTCAGGCCTCCAGGGCGACGAGGCGGTCCGCGACGGCACGCACGTCGGCGCCGGCGAGCCGGTCGACGATCCGGCCGTCGCGAAGGAACACGACCGCGTCGGCGCGGGCCGCGGCAGCAGGATCGTGCGTCACCATCACGATCGTCTGCCCGTTGTCGGCAGATGCCCGCAGTAGCCGCAGCACGTCACGGGCCGCACCGGTGTCGAGGGCACCGGTAGGTTCGTCGGCGAACAGCACCTCGGGGCGGGTCACCATGGCGCGGGCAATGGCTACCCGCTGTTGCTGGCCGCCGGACAGCTCGCGGGGGCGGTGACCGGCCCGCTCGCCCAGCCCGACAGCGGCCAGCGCGTTGCGTACTTCGGCGCGCGGTGGACGGCGCCCGGCCAGCCGCAGCGGAAGCGCGACGTTCTGTTCGGCGGTGAGTGCGCCTACGAGGTTGAAGCTCTGGAAGACGAAACCGATGCGGGTACGCCGCAGCTGCGACAGTTCGTCGTCGTCGAGGGTGGTGATGTCGGTGTCGCCGAGCATCACCCGGCCGGCATCGACACGTTCCAGGCCCGCGGCGCAGTGCAGCAGGGTGGACTTGCCGGAGCCGGACGGACCCATCACCGCCGTCCAGCTGCCCCGGCGGAAGCTGATGTCGATGCCGTCGGCGGCGCGTACCGCGGTAGGCCCGGCCCCATAGGTTCGGCTGACGCCTTCCAAGGCGATGACCGTGTCTGATTGCATGTTCTGTCCTGTCACCTGTGTCACGGGTGGCGGCTTTCGACCGGCTGTCCCGCAGCGGCTCTGCTCCACCCCGCCCGACATGGGCGGCAGTACGACGATCGCGGACGACGCCGGTCAGCGAATCGGTAGCGATCGCCTACTCCCGGGCCCGTGGCGCTGGGGGAAGTCGCCACAGGCCCGGGCCGCGCCATCAGAACTCGGCGCGCAACGCGGTGGCAGCGTCCACCCACGTCGCTGTTTGGCCGACGTCGACCAGCTCGATGCCTTTAATAACCTTGATCATCTCGGCGTCGGTGAGCCGGCCTTCGCTCGCCACCTGGACAACGACTTCGCCGTCCACGCGGTGAGTCGTACAGGTGCCGTTCTGGCACGTGACCGTCGTGTCCCCTGGCCCCTGGTTCGAGTTGGCGGTCCGGCCGACGAAGACCAGGAAACTACCGGGCAGTTTCGCTTCCGTGACGCTGCCGAACGGCTCGGTCAGGCCGGTGGTCGCGGGTGCGGGCTTGGCAAACTTGGCGCCGCCGTAGTCGCCGTCCCGAGCCGTGGCGATGCCGTCGAGACCCGGCATGGTGTGTGACCCCAGCTCCACAGCCCGATAGCCGGCCGGCACGTAGACCATCCGGAACGGCAGCGTGGCCGCGGTTACCTTGCCCGGCTTCAGCTGTGTGACAACTGCCTGCAGGTCAGCGTCCGACGGGTCAGCCGCGCTGTTGGAGTACGACTCGAGAACGGCCCAGCCTCCGGGGGTGTACTCCCAGGCCAGCAGCCGGTGGGTGATGTCCAGGGTGGTGCCCTTGCCAGTGAGCTGCCAGGCCGGCCGGCCTGCGACGGTGAGCTGCTTCGCGTTCTCGAGCTTCGCCGGGTCGAACGCCCCCGGCCGGTACAAGACGAGATAGGCAGAGACGGTCTGCTCATGCTCGCGGGTTCCTTGATTCAAAGGATCGGGAAGGTTCGCCGACGGCACGGCATCGTCGTTGGTGATCCGCTCATCGAGGTGGACCGGGGCGATCTGGTAGGCGGTGGAGGCGACGACCGGGTCCTGCACGTGCCATCGGCCGGCGTCGAACGCCTGAAAGGTGAAGGTGAACGGATTGCCCGGAACGCTGAACGACGATGCTGGCACGGGCGTGGCCGCCTTGTCGTCGACGGGTCGCGCGCCACCTCGGAGAAGGTTCGGCACACTGACCGCGGCGGCGACGGCAGCCACTGCCAGCGTGGCTCCCACGCCGGTCCCCGCGGCCCGTCGGGCCCTCTGCACCCGCCGCCCCCGGTTGACGATGTCTTCCACGGTGTTGCCATGCGGCGGTTCGCTGGCCACCGCCAGCTCGAGCACGTCATGCATCCGCATTTGCCCACTCCTCCAGCTCGCCGACCGTCAGGTCGATGGCCTCGGCTGCCAACAACTCACGAACCCGGGCGAGACCCCGGGAGGTGTTGCTTTTCGCGGTGCCGACGCTGGTGCCCAGCACTGTTGCCGTCTCCTCCAGGCTCAGCCCGAGATAGAAGCGCATGACCAGAGCGGCCCGCTGTTTACGTGGTACCTGCTTGAGTGCGTCTTGCACCCGCAGCTGCTCATCGGTGAGCGTGGTGGGGTCGTCCGATGAGATGTCAGGAAGCGCGTCGCCTGCCGAGCGTTCCCGCCGCCACGGTCGCCGGGTTTCGGAGATCACCGCGCGGTACACCATGGTTCTGGCGTATAGGTCGGGCCGGTCGACCCTGCCCCAGCGGGGGTACAGCTTGGCCAGGGCGTTGGCCACGGCGTCCTCGGCCGTGTGCCAGTTGCCGCAGGTGAGATACGCCTGTGTGCGCAGTGGCCCGAGCTGAGCGGCGACGAACTGACGGAACTCGTCCTCTTCCTCGGCGTTCAAATTCAGCTACCTCCTTCGGCGGAGGAAAGACGCCGGCGCAGACCGACAAGGTTGCACGACCACGGCGGATCTTTCTGAGACCACCGTCACTGCCCGTAAGCGCTCAAGCTTTCCCAGGCTAGCGATCGGGTGTTCAGCGTGCGGTCCGAAAGCCAGGCCCCGCATCGGTGATCACTGCCTAAGTACACGCAGGCGTGCGTGGCCAGCGCGGAATAGGCGGCGATCACCGATACGACGCAGCCCAGGGTCGCGGATCATCGAGTCGATCTCGACTCGGTGCAGGAGGCCTCGATGCAAGTGCAGCTACTGCTGGTGACGATGGTGTGCCTGATCGCCGTCTCGCCGGCTTTGGCCCGACTCATCCGGTTGCCGGCGCCGACCATCCTGTTCCTGGCCGGGTGCCTGCTGTCGGCCGTCCCGGCTGCCGCGCATGTCGAACTGCCACCCGAGGCCGTTCTGCTGATCGTGCTGCCGGTGCTGCTGTTCTGGGAGGGGTACTCCACATCCATCCACCATCTGCGCCGTTACTGGCGGCCGGTCCTGCTGCTCGGCGTACCGCTGGTGGTGATCACCGCAGCCGCTGCGGCGGTGGCCGCGCATGCGGCCGGGCTGCCGTGGATCGCGGCATGGGCACTGGGCGCGGCGGTGGCGCCGACCGACGCCAGTGCGGTCGCGGCGTACGCGCGCGCGTTGCCTGGCCGGTGGATGACGGTGCTGCGAGCAGAAAGCCTGATCAATGACGGCACGGCGCTGGTCGTGCTGGCCGCTGTGATCGCGGTCAGCCAGGGGGAGGCCGCCGACGGCTGGTCGTTCGGGGCCGACCTGTTCCGCTCGTACGCCTTTGGGCTGACTGCCGGGCTCGTGGCGGGCATGCTCGGCCTGCTGGTGTTGCGCCGGGTAGTGGATCCGGTCGTGACGGGGGCTGTCGCGCTCGCGTTGCCGTTCGCGGCGGCGGTTCCCGCAGAGGCCGTGCACGGCTCCGGTGTCGTCGCCGTGGTGAGCTGTGCGCTTACCGTCAGTCGCCGGTCTCGGCAGGTCACCGCGGGTCGACCCCGGCTGCAGGCATACGGCTTCTGGGAGATCACCACCTTCCTGCTGGGTGGTGCGCTGTTCGTGATGAGTGGCTTGCAGGTACGCCGGTTGTTCACCGCGGTGGACCAGGCGACGGCGGTGCGCCTGGCGGCTTGGGGTGCGTTGATCACCATGGTGGTGCTCGCCGTGCGTGTCGCTTGGCTCTTCGTCTGTGCCTGGGTCATCCGGCTGGTGGACCGCAGGCCCGTCCAGCGGGAGCTGCGCGCCCCGGCCCGGACCATGCTCGTGCTGGGCTGGTCCGGCATGCGGGGTGGGATCTCCATCGCGGCTGCTCTGACGGTGCCACCCGTGGTGGCCGGCACCGTCTTCCCCGACCGGCCGGAAATCCTGATCTTGACCTTCATGGTCGTCGCGATGACCCTGCTGGTGCAGGGTGCGACGCTGCCGCTGGTGATCCGCTGGTCGCGCATCAGCACGCAACACGACGATCCGCAGCCGGCGATACGGTCGGTCAATCAGCTGCTGGCCGACCGGGCAGTCACCGCGTTGGATCAGCCGACGGTGCGCGGTGACGCGTCCCCGGAGATCATCGAGCGGATACTTGCCGACCTTCGTGACGAGCGGGGACGTGGCGGGGAGCTCTCCGAGCACGAACGGCACACCGCCCGGGTACGGCTGCGCCTGCTGGAACATCTCCGACGTGAACTGGTGACTTTGGCGTCGCGCAACGAGGTGGAGGACTCCGTGATGTGGCAGGTCCAGGAGCGGCTCGATCTCGAGGAGGCTCGCTGGTCGACGTTGCTGGGCAGCGCGGGCTCCGAGAACAGCTCTGATCAGCCTGCTCGTGCGGCTCGTGACGTGGTGCGGTAGCCGCCCTGAGGTTCGTTGCGGGCGCGCCGCTGAATGTCCGGCCGGGTCAGCCGGCCGGGACGCCGGCGAGGTCGTAGTCGTGCTGGACCGGTTCCTGCAGCCGAGTGCGACGGAATCGGCCCGGCGACACACCGAACTGCCGTTTGAATGCGTTGGCGAAGGCGAATTCCGAGGCGTAGCCCACGCGTCGGGCCACGGTGGCCAATGCCGCGTCGTCGCGGATCAGCAGCCGGGCGGCACAGTTGAGCCGCCACCAGGTGAGATAGGCCAGCGGTGGCAGGCCCATGACGGCGGTGAACCGGCGGGCGAACGTGGTGCGCGACAACCCGGTCAGCGCGCCCAGTTCCTGCACGGTCCAGGGCTGCTGCGGCGCGGCGTGCATCTGCTGCAGGGCGGCCGCCACCGCCGGATCGTCGAGGGCGGCCTGCCAGCCCGCACCGGGCTGCCGGGCCGCCTCCTCCCGCAGCCAGGCTCGCAGCACGTAGACCAAGAGCAAGTCGAGCAACGCCGGCCGGGCTGCGTCGGCGCCCGGCTGCGGGTCCGACAGGTCGGCGGCGAGCAGGTCGACCGCCGATCGCAGCGCTGGGTGATGTCCCAGTTGCGCCGGCAGGTGTATGACCTCCGGCAGGGATCGCAGGAACGGGTGCACCTGGGTGTGGTCGAGCCGGTAGGCGCCACACAGCAGAGTGGCACAGCCAGCGTCCTCGTCGCCGTCACCGCCGTCGGGGCCCTCGGAGTCCGGTGGCAGGGCATTGATGCCGCGGTCCGGGCTGCCAGCGAGTCCGTGCACTGCTCCACGCGGCAACAACACGACATCACCGGCGGACAGCTGCACCGGCGGGTCAGACTCGGTGATCAGCCAGCAACTGCCGGCCAGCACGACGTGGAAGCCCATCCCCGGCTCCGGCCCGAACCGGTTGCCCCACCGGCCCAGATGACGGGTACGGGCGAACTTCGCCCGGCCGGTCCGCAGGGAGGCGATCACTTCACTGAAAACGTCCACCCATCGATAGTACTGCGCGCTGGTACGACCGAATATGAATGACGGCGTTTGCAGCATAGGAACGCCCACGCTGAGTCCTTAACGTGGAGACAGCTCGGCAACCACGCCGGCTCAGTGAGCAAGGAGACCGAACATGTCCGCCTTCGTTGTCATCGACCTCGACATCGCCGGCCCCGAGGGCTTCCGGCAGTACGTCGAGGGTGCCGGGCCGCTGATCGAGCGGTTCGGTGGCCGCAACCTCATCACCGACGAGAACGCCCTGGTCCTGGAGGGCGACTGGAAGCCGTCGACCCTGGTGATCCACGAATTCCCGGACCGGGAGACCGTGCAGCGGTTCTGGGATTCCCCGGAATACCAGCCGCTCAAGGACCTGCGCCGCAAGCACTCCACGGTGAAGGTCGTCGTCGGCGAAAACCCGTCCTGATAAGCCCGGATCGGCTTGTGGTGCTCCGGCGCTGAACGCCTCCGCGCCGGAGCACCGCGCCGGGACCATGGCAGGTCAGGTGGCAGGTAGTGCGGCCCGTCGTTCCGGCGGCATCACGTGCAGCACCCGTTTGCCGCGGACGTGGCGGGTGGCCAGGTCCCGGTAGGCGTCCTCGACCTGGTCCAGAGGGTAGGCGCGCGCGATCGGGATGACGATCCGGCCGGCCGCTACGAGCCGGGCGAGTTCCTGCCAAACTTCCGGGGTGTCCGCCTGTTCCTGCGCGGCGGAGTGAACGCCGTAGCGCCGGATGCCGTTCCCGTCAGCAATCGTGTTGATCCGGTAGGGATGCACGCCCAGGGCGATCGCCACATCGACGTTGCCGGCACCGAAGGTGTCCAGATAAGCATCGACGCCGCCGGGCGCGGCTTCTTGCAGACGTTCGAGCAATCCCGGACCGTAGCGGACCGGCGTCACACCCAGCGAGGCCAGATAGTCGAAGTTACGTTCCCCGGCGGTACCGATCACCCGGGCGCCGCGCAGGACCGCCAGCTGCGCGGTGATGATGCCGACGCCGCCCGCGGCGGCCGACACCACTACCGTCTCGCCCTCCCGAGGGGCGACTGCTTCGATGCCGGCCCACGCGGTGGCGCCAACGCCGGCGATGGTCGCCGCCTCGTCCCAGCCGAGGCCGGCGGGCTTGGCGGCGAGCGCCGCGGGATCGGCCACGACGAAATCAGCCTGGGCGGCCCGCGGCGCGAAGCCGAGCACCGGCTGGCCGACCTGGAAACCCACGACGTCGTGCCCGACCTCGGCGACGACGCCGGAGTAGTCGTTGCCCTGGCCTTCCGGGAAGGCCGCCGGCCACATCGAGGCAAAGGCACCCTCGCGGATACCGATCTCGCCCGGATTCATCGCCGCGGTGACCACCTCGACAAGCACCCGGTCCGACGGTGTCGCCGGCCGCGGAACATCCACGACCTTCAGCACTTCGGGGCCGCCGTACCGCTCGAATCGCACTGCTCTGGGCACTGTTCTCCCTAGAATGGTTGTCCGTGCGCCGATGACCGCGCGAACCGATTCTGCTGACGTGGCCGGGTCTTGGTATCCGTGCGACTCGCCTAATCTGCGCCGCGCGACCCGACGGCTTTCACGCGAAGGGCTGCGGGTTCTCCTTGCAGACGGTGCCGTCAGCCGGTAGCGCCTTCTGGATCAGGTATGCGTCCACCGCGCTCTTGACGCAGGGCGAGAAGCGATATGCCGTGTGTCCCCAGTTGTCGCTGGTGAGCAGCCTGCTGTTTGGCAGCAGCCCGGCGACCGCCTTGGCACCGGAATAGTTGGTCGCCGGATCCCAGTAGTTACCGACCACCAGCACCGGCTCGCTGGTCCGCCGGTCGAAGGGGCCACGGTAGGCGTCCTCATCCTGCACAGTCCAGGTGGCGCTCGCGCAAACCGAGTACGTCCACGTCCACAGCCGGCCGAAGTATGGCGTCTTCCGGTCGGCCTGCGCGGCCAGAGCCGGGAAGTCGGCGGCGTCAGTCGGGCGACTGTCCATGTCGGTGCACGTCACGCCGTATCTGCCCTCGCCGGGGTAGTCGGACGCCGGACCAGATCCCGCCTGTGCCGTCGGCGGGTTCGGCTCGGCTGCGGCCGGCGACGTTCGCGCCGCGGCGCGGTACCGCTGCACGGTCCTGACGATGTCGTCAGCGCCTTGCGGCAGGTAGAGGCTGTTGAGGACGTTCGCGACCAGATCGTCATAGCCGACCGCGATCCTGCCGTAGCCGGGCTCGTCGACCGTCACCGATCGCGTCCGTAGCCGCTGGGCCAGCTCGTCGAATGTCCGCGCCGCGTTCCCGGCGATAGGGCACGCCACCCTGCCGGCTTTGTCGCATCGGGTGAAGATCTCGGTCAGGGCCCGGTAGGCGCCTTCTGCTGCGGCTCCGGGGTCCAGATCCGGGCTGCCCGCTGCGCCGGTCCACCGCCGGGGGTCGATCACACCGTCGATAACGACCGATCGGATGCGGTCCGGGAACATGTTGGCGTAGACCTGCCCGAGGAAGCTGCCGTAACTCTTGCCGTAGAAGCTGAGCTTCTCGTCACCGAGCGCGCGGCGCAGCACGTCCATGTCCCGGGCGACCTCGGCGGTGGACATCGCTCCGGCCAGTTCCTTACCGGTGGTCGAGCATGCTCGCCCGACGGCCTTCGCCGTCCGCACGGCTGCTGTCTCCTCGCTGGCGCTGTACGGGAACGTGCTGACCGACCCTTGCATCGCCTGGCTCAAACCGTCCTGCGACGTGAAGCACCGCAGAACGTTGCGTCCGCCGACACCGCGCGGCTCGATGCCGACGATGTCGTAGCGCGCCAGCACCCGCTTGCTGAAGAAGTCGGGTGCCTGCAGGGCGAAGCCGGTGGCGGGCACCGCGGGGCCGCCCGGATTGACGAACAGGGTGCCGATCCGATTCTTACGATCTTTGACTTTGACCCGGGTGAGCGACAGTTCAATCATCGTGCCGTCGGGCTCGTCATAGTCGAGCGGGAGTCGGACACTGCCGCATTCGGCTGTGCCGCACTTGTCCCAGGTCAGCTTCGGCTGGACGCGGTCCACGCGCCGCGCCTCGACCTCGCTGGTGGCGGGCCCGGTGCCGAGGGCAGGCGTGGACTGCACCCAGGCGGGGTCCGCAGGAGCCGGCTGCGAGGTGCACGCGGTCAGGCCCACCAAGGACATACCGAGAAGGCCGGTCATCAAGCGGCGAATCGATGCGCGAGTGCGAACTGCTCTGGTCCTGCGACATGCCATGCGAGCAAGACGCTCCGTTGGCATCCCAGTGTTGCATTCGATCATCGTGGCAAAGGTCATAGGCTCGGCCCACGCATGCCAGGGCAGCCGCTTCGGTCAAAGACACCCAGCAATTCCGCAGGTCAGAGCCATACGTCCGGGCAAATCTAAAAAGTTTCGGACGATGCAACCTCGCCGGTGCCGCAGTCGTCAGGGGTTCGGAATCCCGGGGGCAGCTTTCGCTCCGGCGGGGCTCCGCAGGCCGGCCGGCCCGTTCTCACGACCCTGCGACAACAAGGACAACAATGCGACGACTGATGGTGTCCCTGACCGTGCTCAGCTTCGGGCTGCTGGCCGGGTGCGGCGACACGGACGCCTCCGACGCCACGACGACGGACACCGCTGCGGGGGCCGGTCCGGCCGCCGCGACCACCGATCCGGATTCCGCTCAGGTCAAGGCCGAGAACATGATCGCGGACTGCATGAAGAAGAAAGGCTTCCAGTACGTGCCGCACCCGCTGGACTTCGGTGACAACAGCCCGCAGGCCAAGTACGCCGGTATGACCTCAGTGTTGCAACCGGCCGACGAGGTGAAGGCGTTCCGGGCCAAGTACGGGTTCGGTGGCTACTCCCGGCTGGTCTATCCCAACGATCCAGCGGTGGCTGCTCCGGCGGTGGATCCGGCCAAGAACCCGAACAATGCCATCCGTGCCGGCTTGGACCCGAGCCGGCAGGCCGCTTACGACGTGGCACTGGAGGGCTCCGCCAAGAAGGCGAAGGCAGGCACCGAACAGGGTGCCGCCAAGGGCGATCAAGGCTGCGCGGGCGAGGCTGCGGCGAAGTACTACGGCAGTGGACCGTCCAATGACAAGAAGGCGTCTGCCGGCCGGGAGTACGCGAAGTTCCAGAACGACGCGGCCATGATCGCCGCCGCGCAGAAGTACGCCAGCTGCCTCAAAGCCAAGGGTTATCGGGTGACGTCCGCGCAACCGGGCATGATCGAGCAGAGCCAGTTCACCGCAGCGATCGATGCCTTCACCCAAGCCGGCCAGATCGACGCGGCCGCGGCGAAGTCCGCACTCGACACCGAGATCAAGGCCGCCCTGGACGACCTGGAGTGCCGCACCGACTACGCCACCCTCGCACGGACCAAGTGGGCCAGCGTCATCACGACCGGCAACGGGATCGGCTGACGATGAAGCTCGCGCTTCCCCGGTCGGGTCCGTCGCGCATCGTGGCGGTGATCAGCGCTGCCGCGCTGGTCACGGGAGCGATCGGCTGGTTGGTCGGCACGCAGGTGCGCTCACCCGCTGACGCCGCCGCGGGGCACCGCCCGCCACCGGCATCGCTGATCACTGTCGCTGTCGAACAACGGGCCCTGACCGCGACGGTTAACGCTCAGGGCACCCTGCAGTACGGGACACCGCAGCCGGTCACGTTGACCGGCTCAGTGGCCGTCGGCGAGGGTGACCCGGCGGCGGCACCGCTGATCACGAAGGCGCCCACCGCGAACCGGACCCTGCGAGCAGGCGACATGCTGCTGGAGGTCAGCGGCCGGCCGGTGTTCGTGCTGCCCGGCAAGGTGCCGATGTACCGAACCCTGACCCGGGGAAGCGCGGGCGACGACGTCCGGCAGTTACGGGCCGCCCTGCGGCTGCTGCTGCCCGACCGCAACATCTCCTCGAGCGGCGCCATCGACGACAACGTGCTCAACGCGGTCAAAGCCTGGTACGACAAGCGCGGTTACCAGGCGGCCGGCCCGACCCCCGCACAGCGGACCCAGCTGCGCCAGCTGGAACAAGCCGCGGAAACCGCACGGGCCGCCGGCGGCACCGCGCTTGCCGACGCCCGCACCGCCCTGTCCGACTACCGCAAGACGTACGGGACGAGCATCGCCAGCGGCGAGATCCTCTTCCTGCCGAAACTGCCCGTACGGCTGGTCACCGTCACCGCCAAGACCGGCGCGCCGGCATCGGGGGTGATCGGAACCGTCGCCGATCCGACGCTGGTCGTCAACGGCACCGTCACCCCCGATGACGCGGGCCTGTTGAAGGTCGGCATGGCGGCGACCTTGCAGCATCCGGCCGGCGACCAGTTCCCTGCGAAGCTGACCGCTCTGGGCGCTGCGGCAGCACCGGCACCTGAGCAACCGACCGGGCAGGTAGCCGGTGGGCAGGAGACAGCTGCCCCCTCGGTCAGCGGAATCCCGATCCAACTGGCGCCGGCGAAACCCGGCAGCGTTGCCGCGTTCACCGGTCAGGCGTTCAAGGTCGTCATCAAGGTGGGTGGCACCGGGCAGGCGGTACTGAGTGTGCCGGTTGCCGCGGTCTTCACCTCAGCCGACGGGCAGGCCCGCGTGAGCGTGCAGGACGCGTCCGGTGCGGTGCGCGACGTGCCGGTCCGAGCGGGCCTGTCCACCGGCGGCTTCGTGCAGATCACTCCTGAGGCTGCGGGTTCCGTCGTGGCCGGCGACAGAGTCGTGGTCGGCACCCAATGACCGACATCATCAACCTGGCCGGTGTGAGCCGGATGTTCGCCTCCGACCCGCCCGTCGCCGCACTCACCGACGTGAACCTGCGGGTCAGGCCGGGCGACTACGTGAGCATTGTGGGCCCCTCCGGCTCCGGCAAGTCGACTCTGCTGAACATCCTCGGCCTGCTTGATCTGCCGGACAGTGGCACGTACCACCTTGAGGGCAGAGAGACGACAAGGCTGGACGACGTCACTCGTACGGCCTTGCGCGGGGCTCGTCTGGGGTTCGTCTTCCAGTCGTTCCACCTGCTCGCGCACCGCGACGTGATGGAGAACGTGATGCTGGGAGACCTGTACACCGGTGGGCGCCGCCGTGACCGGCGCGAACGCGCCACCGCCGCGCTCGACCGGGTCGGCATGGGCCACCGCCTCCATTTCCGGCCCGGGCACCTCTCCGGAGGTGAGCGGCAGCGGGTCGCCATCGCGCGAGCTCTGATCGGTACACCGGCGCTACTGCTGTGCGACGAGCCGACCGGCAACCTCGACAGCGTGAACACCGCGGCGGTGCTCGATCTGTTCGACGACCTGCGGGCGGCGGGCACCACCCTCGTCGTGATCACCCACGACGAGACGGTCAGCCGACGGGCCGGACGCCGGGTCCGGATCGCTGACGGCCGGCTGACCGAGATCCCGGTGGCCGCCGAAGTGACGGTACCGCTGCCGGTGCTGGGCGGTACTCGGTGATCGGCCGGCGCCGCCTGAGCGGCATACCGATCAGCCGGCTCGACGCCCGGGACCTGGCCGGCGAAGCACTGGCCGGCATCGGCGTCCGGCCGGCGCGAACAGCACTGACCGTCCTGGCGACGGTGCTGGGCATCGGCACCCTCGTCACCACCCTCGGCGTGTCCGCCACCGCGGGCAACCAGATCGCGGGACGTTTCGACGCGGTCACAGCAACCGAGGTCACCGTCGACGTCGCCGTGCCTGCCTCACCGGACTCCCCGCCCGCGGTGCGCTGGGAAGCACTCGACGATCTGTCCCGCCTCAACGGGGTGACCGCAGTGGCCGCCTACGCCAAAACGGCGGCGGGCTCGGAGGCGTCGGTGCGCGCCAACACCGTCCGAGATCCTGAACGGGTGCTCGACCGGGCACTACCGGTCGCCGGGTCCACCGCGACCCTTCCCGACGCCGCCCGCACCGGCATCGCCCTCGGCCGGTTCTTCGACGCCGGGCACATCGCGCGACGTGACCGGGTCGCCGTACTCGGCGCACAGGCCGCCGAACAACTCGGGCTGTCCCGGGTCGACAACCAGCCGGCGGTCTTCGTCGCCGGCACACCGTTCGTGGTGATCGGCATCCTCGCCCCGATCGGCCGGGCCGATCAGCAGATCCTGGCCGGCTCGGTGATCGTTCCGTTCACTACCGGCGACGAGACCCTGCACCTGGGGCCGCTCGCAACGGTGGTGATCACCACTGCCCTGGGTGCGGCCCCGCTCATCGCCCAGCAGGCACCGGCTGCCCTGAGCCCGAACGATCCGGCCGTGGTGCAGGTGCACGCACCACCGGACCCGGCGGGCCTGCGCACCGGCGTGGCCGATGACGTGAGCGGCCTGCTGCTTATCCTCGGTGTGGTCTCTCTGGTCGTCGGCGCACTCGGCATCGCCAACGTCACCCTGGTCACCGTCATCGAGCGCACCGCCGAAATCGGTCTGCGCCGTGCTCTGGGGGCCCGGCGAAGGCACATCGCCGCCCAGTTCCTGCTCGAATCCACCGCCGTCGGCTTGCTGGGCGGCATCGCCGGCGCCAGCACCGGCATCGTCGCCGTCGTCGTGATCAGCGTCGCCCGCGACTGGACACCGGTGCTCGATGTCCGGCTGGCCGCCGGCGCGCCCCTGGCCGGCGCCCTCGTCGGCCTGCTCGCCGGGCTTTACCCGGCTCTGCGTGCGGCACGTATGCAACCTGTCGACGCACTACGCGGTCCCGCCTGATGCATCGACTTGCGCCGGGGCCGGGAGGGATCCGGGCCCCGGCGCAAAACCTCAGCGAGGCGATCTTCTGAGGCGTACGTGATCTCGCACGGTCTGACGCACTGGTAATCGGCTCACTGCGGATGCCGGCTGACACCTGCCGTGGCCGGGACGAAGCAGCGGCCGGCCCGTTCCCGGTCCGCGTGTAACTCATGGGCACGCTGCATCAGATTGAGCAGCTCCCTCTCCCTGCGGATCCGGTTCCGATGTTTGGCCGGCAGGCCGTCGATGCGTGCCTCGTCCTCGATCAGGCGGTGGTAGATCTCGTCGCAGTAGGCCGGGTCGGTCTCGACGTCGAGGTACTCGGTGGCATGCCGTCGCGCCGCCCTGGCGTACGTCTGTGCCCGGCCTTTCGGGCTCAGCAGCGAGAACACCACCGTGACCAGCAGGATGCCGATGATCAGCGACAGCGAGACACCTGTGGAGATCTCGGCGGCCTCGACATGGTCGCCGCTGTTGATGAACGGCACGTTGTTCTCGTGCAGAGCGTGCAGGATCAGCTTGACACCGATCAGCGCCAGAATCGCGGCGAGCCCGTAGGACAGGTAGACCAGCCGGTCGAGCAGACCGTCGATCAGGAAGTACAACTGCCGCAGGCCCAGCAGCGAGAACGCTGTCGCGGTGAAGACCAGGTAGGTGTTCTGGGTGAGGCCGAAGATCGCGGGGATCGAGTCGAGCGCGAACAGGATGTCGGTGCCGCCGATCGCCACCATCACGAGCAGCATCGGTGTCAACATCCGGCGCCCGTCGACGACGGTGACGAGCTTGTCACCGTCGTACGTCTCGGAGGTGGCCAGGACCCGGCGCGCCAGACGGATCATGATGTTGTCCGGCGCCCGGTCCTCGTCACGCTGTTCGCGCAGCAGGTTGCCCGCCGTGATCAGCAGGATCAGGCCGAACAGGTAGAACACCCACGCGAACGAGTTGATCAGCGCGGCGCCCAGGAAGATGAACCCGGTCCGCACGACCAGCGAGAAGGTGATGCCGACCAGCAGCACCTTCTGCTGGTCGGCGCGGGGCACCCGGAAACTGGCGAGCAGCAGCAGGAAGACGAACAGGTTGTCGACCGACAGCGCCTTCTCGGTGACGTAACCGGCGAAGTACTCGGCGCCCGCCGTGCTGCCGCCGAGGATCAGTACACCGAACCCGAACGCCACGGCGACGCCGATGTAGGCCGCCGTCCATCGCGCGGCCTCCCCCAATGACGGGATGTGCGTGCGGCGTACGTGGAAGAAGTAGTCGAACAGCAGCAGACCGACAATACCGGTCACCGTCAGCAGCCAGACGCCACCGGACACGCTCATGCGCGGTTCTCCGAGCTCTGGGAATCGGTCAGCGGATCACGGACACGTTGTACTGGCCGGACGGGCTGACCGCCATGATCGCCAGCGAGAGGTACAGGTAGTGCTCGGTGGCCCGCGCGGTGGCGATGCTGCCGAGGTCGACCTGATCCTCGTGCTGCCAGCCGAGGTCGCTGAGCAGTCCGCCGGTGATCTGCTTGGCTTCGCGGTCGTCGCCGGACAGGAAGACGGAGCTGCGTTCCGGCAGGGCACCCGGGTTGGTCATGATCGCCGCCGGGACCGTGTTGAGGGTCTTGACGACCTTCACCTGCGGCAGCAGCGCCTGAAGTTTGGCTCCGAGGCTGTCGCCCGGATACATCAGTTCGAAGGTGGGCGTGATGGCGTTCGCCACATCGATCAGGACCTTGCTGCCGAACGGGCCCGCACCGATGCTTCCCAGCACCTCGAGCGTCACCGAGCCGGGCAGGGTGTTGACCACGACCTCGGCCGAGGTGACTGCCTCGGTCAATTCGGCGACGGGCGCGCTGAAACCTTGCCTGCCCTGCGGATCACGAACCCCGAACACCACGCCGTGCCCGGCGTCGAGCAAGCCGTAACCGAGCGCCGTGCCAACGGTGCCCGTTCCCAATACCGCAATCTTCATCTCTGAACCTCGTTCTGTGGTGGTGCGGCAGTCGCCGCCGTGCTGGAAGCCATGCCGATCACCGCGGTGTGATCGATGCAGCCTGTCGGTGGTGACGGGTTACGGGCGCGCTTGCTGGCGCATCACGAACTCGGCGTGGAAAAGCTGATCACCGATGAACTCGCCGAACGCGTAGAAGCCGGAGTCGTCGAGGTAGTCGATGCGGTTCCCGTCGAGCCAGTAGCGGCCGGTGTAGGCATGCCGGCGCCCGCCGCGGGTCTCGTCGTACCAGCCCTGTGGCAGCAGTTCCTGATGCAGCCAGTCGTTCTGGTCAATCCACACGCCGACCCGGGCGCCGTCCGGGTTCGCCGGCCGGTCGAGCGGCTCGCCGTCGCGGATCACCACCTGGCCGCGGGTCAGCAAGGCGCGCAGATCGGTGCGGCCTACGATGACCCGCCACCACGGTGTGCCGAGCCTCGGCATGCTCCCCCGCGGGACCAGCAGCAGGTCGGCCGGGATACCCGGCTCCACACGCCCGACCATGTGCCCCTGGTCCTTGCGGGTTGCCGGGACCACGGCCACGAGTCCGAGGCCGGATCCGTCGATGACTTGCGTGTCCGGCCCAGTGCCGGTGCCGGTGTCGGCAACTTGGCCGTCCTTCACCCGGACATCGGTGACCAGGCTCCCGGCGGGGCCATGGACCTGGACATTCTTGAACAGCACGGGTCCTCCTGTAGGAGCGGCAGCCGGCGTCCGAGGATCACCGGCCGAGCATGCCTGCTGAGATGTGACCGTCGCGGCCAGGACTGTGACGGCGAGCGTGTGGCGACATCTGCGCCTCATCGTTCTCCTTCCCGCCGGCGCTGGTTCCACCATCGAAGATCCGCGGCCGGCTGGAATCGGTGGTCGTCGCCTATAACCGCGCGCAGACAGGCGACCGGTTCACCCGGGGGCAGGCGGCCGGAACTTCGCGCGGATAGGCGACCGCCACGGATACCAGGAGTTCACCGGGCGGCGAGAGTGATCTCGTACCGAACGACGCCCTGCCGCACCGAAAGGGACCTCTTTGCTTCACAAACGCACCGGCACAGTGATGGTCGCCGCCCTGCTGCTGACTCAGCAGGCCTGCTCCAGTACCACCCCGGACGCTGCTGCCCCGGCCTCGGCCACCGCGCACGCACCGGCTGCGGACGTGACGTCAGCAAGGCCGACAACCCCCGACAAGCCGGCCGAGCCGGACACCGGGGATTCGGCTCCGAGCCCGCGCGCACCGTCGGCCACCCCTGTTCGGTCGGCGACCGGATCCTCCGGCGACGTCCTCGGCGGAACTCGGCAGGTCGTCATCCGGCCCCTGCCGAGTTCCGGGTCGGTCGTGGCGGTCGACGGCAACGGCCGGCTGACGACCACGGACGGCGACGGCGGTGCACTGTTCGTTCTCACACCGACCGGCGGGCAGCACCTGATCAGGACGGCGACCGCGAGGGCCGGCGGTGAGGCGTCCTGTATGAAGCTCACCCCCAACGGCAGCAACCCCCTCACGATCCGGGCGGCCGCCTGCGACGCCGGTGACTCCGGCCAGCTGTTCAGCATCCGCAAGCAGCGGGCCAAGGACGCGGCCGGGCGGTCGACCTACACGATCAGCAGCGGTGGGGCCTACCTTCAGGTGTCCGCCCAGAACGGCCTCATCGCCGAGGAACTCGGTGACGGCTCGACGCGCACCACGTTCAGCTTTGTCGACAACGGCAAGGCCACGCTGCCGCAACTCGGGGACTGAACACGTCGGGGAGGCTGAGCTCGTCCAGGATCACCGCGGGCCTTCCGCGGTCTCCCGGTACACGTCGCGCAGTTCGCGGCGCGACTTCACCCCGAGCTTGGCGAAGATGCTGCGTAGGTGCGCGTCGACCGTACGCGGGCTGATGAACAGCTCGGCCGCCGCTTCCTTGCTGGTGGCGCCGCCGGCTACCAGCCGGGTGACGGCCTGCTCCGCAGCGGTCAGCGCGGCCTCTCCGGCATTGTGGTGTCGGACCACTCCGGTGACGGCGCGCAACGCGCGGCTTGCCCGGCCGGCGAAGTCCCGGGCGCCCATGCCCAGAAACATCTCGTGCGCGGCTTCCAACTGCTCGCGGGCCTCACCCTTGCGGTCTTCGCCGGCCAGCCACTCGCCGTATGACAGGCGGGCCCGCGCGAGGTCGGGGCGGCGGGTGGTGCGGGCCAGCCGCGTGATCCCCTCCCGGTAGGAGATGTCCGCCTGCTCGCCGGTACTGATCAGGGCCCGGACGTAGAGACCGGTCCCGGTGCACCAGTCGGTATCCATCTCGGCAGCGACCCGTTCCAGGTGCTCGACCATCTCCAGCGCTTCCTGCGGTCGGCCGGAGCGGGCGGCGCCTTCGACGAACTCCGGTATCAGCCACGGCGGGAAACCCGGCTCGCGCAAGTGCACGGCGGTGCGGCACGCATCGGCCGCGGCTGCGAACTGCCCCATGCCGTTGAGGGAGGTGGTGGTGGCGAGTTCCGCGGCGGTCAGCAACCGGCCCTCCCCGCGGGCGGTCGCGTCGGCCGTGGCCTGCTCGGTGAGTTCACGCACCCGCTGCCGGTCGCCCTGATAGGCGGCGATCGACATGTCGATGAAGGCCATCCCCGGCGCGCCGATCTCGGCGGAGACGGCGTACGCCTCGTCGACGAGCCGCTGTGCCTGCGCGAAGCGTCCCTCGTGGATGAAGCTCATCGCTCGGAAGGTCAGCGCGATCGGCATCCCGGCGAGCGCGCCGTTGTCGCGGGCGTAGTCGAGTTGCTGGCGAGAGGCCGCGATGAACATCTGGTCGTCCCAGATGTCCAGGGCCGCTTGGCAAGCCAGCCACAGCTCGCCGATGCCGAACCGCTCGACGCCCCGGGTCGCCTCGACGTCCTCGCTGCCGTGCTCCAGGTAGAGGTCGAGAACAGGCCGGATCACGGCCGGGTCGACCTTCCCGCCGCTGATGCAGGCGATCAACGGGTCCAGCAACCGGTCCAGCGGGCGCATTCGCTCGTCGTCGACCGGCAGGTCCCGCACAGCCTCGGCGAGGTCGAGGGTCAGCGACCAGGTCGCGAACCGGCCCATGAGGTTCGCCGCGGCGAGGGCGTCGAACAGCACGTCCCTGCCGAGCAGCACGTCGAAGGGACCGACCGCTCTGGCGGCCGCGATGAGCCCGCGCACGGCCGGCTCGTCACGTCCGCGGTCGAAGGCGACCCGGGCGCGGACCACCTGTGCCTGGGCCAATAGCAGCGGGTCCTGCACGATGGCCTCGGCGGAGGCGACAAGTTGCAGAGCCCGGCCGAAGTCGCCGCATTCCTGTCGGGCGCGGGCGGCGGCGAGCAGGCGCCGGGCCTGCAACCCGGCGTCCGGTGTCAGCACCGCGGCCTGTTCCAGGAACGCACCCGAGGCCGCCAGGCCGCCACGGGACCGGGCCCGGTCCGCCAGCCGTTCGAGTTCCTCTGCGAGCTGCTCGTCAGGTCCGGCCGCGGCTTGCGCCGCGTGCCAGGCCCGGCGTTCCGGGTCGACAAGTGCATCCGTCGCCGAGGCCAGAGCATCATGGACGGCCCGGCGGTCGTCGACCGTGGCGGACTCGTAGATCGCCGAGCGCACCAGCGGGTGCCGGAAGCGGATCCGGATGTCGATCTGGATCAGTCCCGCGTCCACCCCGTGCGACGCCGCCACCGGGTCGAGCCCGAGATGACGGGCCGCGCGCCAGACGACCACCGGGTCGCCCGTCGGGTCGGCCGAGGCGACCAGCAGGAACCGGCGTGCCTGGGCCGGCAGCCGTTCCAGCCGTTCCTGGAAATTCGCCTCCAGGGTGCGGGGCAGCTGGGCGGCCGCGGGGACGCCGTAGCCGCCCGCCAGCGCACCCAGGTCCGCGCTGCGTGGCAGCTCCAGCAGAGCGAGCGGATTGCCCTGCGCCTCGGCCAGGATGCGGTCGCGCACGCGCGGGTCGAGCGGAGCGCGCAGGCCGGCGTGCAGCAGGGTGCGGGCGTCGGTGTCCTCCAGGCCGCGCAACTGCAGCACGGTGACCCCGCTGAGCGCGTCGGAGGTCAGCGGCTCGCGGGCCATGAAGATCACCGACACCGCGACGCCACTCAGCCGGCGGACCACGAAGGCCAGCACCTGCGATGAGGCGTCGTCCAGCCAGTGCGTGTCGTCGACGACACAGATCACCGGACGTTCCTGGGCGGCCCAGGTGAGCAGGTTCAGTGTGCCGAGGGCGACCAGCACGGATGTCGGCGCCACCGTCTCGCCCGTGCCCAGTGCGGAGGCGACCGCGCGGGCCTGCGGCTCCGGCAGGGTCTCGATGCCGGCGGCCAGCGGTTGCAGCAGCTGCTGCAGGGCCGCGAACGGCAACTCCATCTCGTACTGCGCGCCGGTGGTCTGCAGCACGCGGACGCCGGTCGCCTCGTCGATGGTCTCGGCAATGAGCGCCGTCTTGCCGATACCTGCCGGGCCGGTGACGAGAATGGCATCGCCTGCGGCGCTGCGGGCACCCTCGATGAGTTCGCGCAGTACCGCGCGTTCGTGGTGTCGTCCGAGGAAGGTCATGCCGGCTCGGGAAGCAGGGTCAGGGCGCCGACGGTGGTGAACATTTGCCCGAGACTACGAGTTGAAACGCCCGGAAATCTTGCCGGCATGGGTCGAGAACGTCACATCCGTGCGACACCACATCCCTTTGCTCCTCGAACGAGCTTTTTCGGCCGGTCATGGTGATCGGCGTCATAGCCACTGGCCGCCCGGTGCGTCGTACCTGGAGAAGTACGGTCCGTAGCCGTTGTTCGCGATGGCCCGGACGAGTCGCGGATGTTGCTCCAGCAGTGCGGCACGGTTGAGGTCACCGACGAACACGGGGGCGAAGCCGACGTCGCGGATCAGGTGCTCCGCGATCGACCGGGCTGCGGCGTCGGCGGCGTACAGGTGACTCGGGCGGATCGCCTGGTGTTCGATCTGGTCGTACAGCGACGCGTAGTCGGTGTTGAACGCCTTCGCGACCGGGCCTCCGACCAGTGACTGCACCAGGTGCGCCAGGGAAGGGTGTCCGGCCGGCGGTGGGCCCTGCAGGTTCGTCGCGTCGACGGTCACAGTGCCGCGAAAGCCGTGGACGCGGGTCAGGGCATCGGTGATCGCGGCCGCCGGCACGGCGACGACCAGCACGTCGGCGCCGGCCACATCCCCGCCGTCGCGGCCCAGGGTGGTGACTCGGTGCCCGGCCCGCGTCCAGAGCCGGGACAGGGCAGAACCGAGATGCCCGCGTCCCACGACGGCGATGTCCACTCGTACCCCCACTGGATTTTCTGATGCCGGAGCGCGTGTTGCGGCAGCCGCTCACTCTGTCCGACACCGGCGCCCGTCGAATCGGTGAAGTCACCTATCCAGGACCGCCCGGACCCGACTGCGGCGCCCGGTTCGCGTCGTTCACCGGCCACCGACCTTCTAGGCGAAAGCTGCCGATTCGAACCGGTCTCCGCGGCTGCGATCGTCGGATCAGCCGACGCCGGCCATCCGGCCCGGCCTTCGGTTTCCGCAGTGTCAGAACCTGGAGGAACGCACCATGACCGATAGCCACGCCACCCTGGCCGACCTGCGCCGGCAGGCCGCTGACCCGCAGCGCAGGATCCTGTTCACCAACGCGACGATCATCTCGATGGACCCGCAGATCGGAATCCTGCACCGCGGCGACCTGCTGGTGCAGGGGTCCCGGATCGCCGCGGTGGCGCCCGATCTGCACTCACAGGGTGCCGCCGCCGACGGCGCCGTCGTCATCGACGCGACCGGAGCGATCCTGTCCCCCGGCTTCGTCGACACGCACCGCCACTCCTGGCAGGCGGCCCTGCGGCGGATCATGCCGGACGTCAACGACCTCGGTGAATACGTCATGTCGACCCTCGCCCGGTACGCTCCGGTCTACCAGCCGCAGGATGTGTATCTCGGCACCCGGCTCGCCGCGCTGAGCGCCATCGACAGCGGCATCACGTGCCTGCTCGACTTCTCGCACAACGCCCGCACCGCCGCGCACTCCGACAGCGCCGTCCAGGCATTGCTGGACACCGGTATCCGCGGCGTCCACGCCTCGATGCGGCCACACTTCGGTGACTGGGACGGGCAGTGGCCGGCCGACCTGACCCGTCTGCAGCAGCAGTACTTCAGCTCGGTGGACCAGTTGCTGACCCTTCGCCTGGCCACCTTGGCCACCGACGAGATCGCCGGTCCGGACCTGGCCTACGGTCCGCGGCTGGCGCAGGTCGCCCGGGACCTCGGCATCGGCGTCAGCATCGACGCCGTCTTCGGCACCACCTCCTCCACCGCGATCCTCGGCTGGGCACGCGAGGGTCTGCTCAACCCCGACGTCACCCTCATCCACTCGACCGGCCTCACCGGCGAGGCGTGGAAGGCGATCGGCGACACCGGCACCACCGTGGCGCTGGCCCCGGTCTCGGAGGCCCAGATCGGCCTGGAGACCGCGGTGCCCGCCGTGGACGAGGCTCTCGCTGTCGGCATCCGTCCCGGCCTGAGCATCGACGTGGAAGTCGCCCTGCCGGGCGACATGTTCATCCAGATGCGCACCCTGTTGTCCATCCAGCGGATGCGCGCCGTGAACGCCGGCTACGGGACTGACCGCATCCCGCCCCGGATCACCACTCACGATGTTCTCGACTTCGCCACCCTGCAGGGCGCCCGCACCAACGGATTGGCATCGGTGACCGGCTCCCTGACTCCTGGCAAGCAGGCCGACCTGCTGATGATCCGCGCCGACGACCTCAACAACATGCCGCTCAACGACCCGATCGGCACGGTGGTGCTGGGCAGCGACGCCCGCAACATCGACGCCGTTCTCATCGCCGGTCAGGTCCGCAAGTGGGCCGGCACGGTCCTGGACGTCGACCTGCCACAGCTCAGGGACGCGGTCGAGCAGTCCCGCGACCGGCTGCTCGCCGCCGCCAAGCAGTGAGGCACCGCAGTCCCCGGGTTCCGCGGCCCGGGGACTGCGCCGGCTCGTGCTCAGGCCGGAATCGCGGTGAGCGCCGGATCGGCCGCCGGCCCGCTGAGATCGCCGAGGTCGGCGATCTCCCTGCGGGACGTGACGCCCAGCTTGGCGAAGACGTTGCGAAGGTGCGCCTCGACGGTTCGCGGGCTCAGGTACAACGTCTGCGCCACCTCCCGGTTGGTGGCCCCGTCAGCGACCAACCGGGCCACGGCAAGTTCCTGAGCGGTGAGCTGGTGGGTGGGCTGGCCCCCGCCACGTTGCAGACTGCTTCCCGTCGCCGCCAATTCCCGCGCGGCGCGTTCCGCGAAGGCGGACGCCCCGATCGCGGTCAGCTGACAATGCGCCAGACGCAGCTGGACGCGGGCTTCCCGCTTACGCCTGCCTCGCCGTAGCCACTCCCCGTAGAGCAGGTGCGCCCTCGCCAGCCGCGGCGCGGCGCTGCTGTTCGTCAGCTCTTGGATCGCCTGCTGGTATTGGCATTCAGCCTCGGCACCGGTTGCCAGCAGAGCGCGACACAACGCGGCCAGGCCACGGCTCCAGGAGGACGGGTGCAGCTGCGCTCGCTGCGACAGCCGCCGCGTCAACGGCTCGGCCACCTCGGGATGGCCGGCCCGGACCGCGGCTTCGACCACCTCCACCGGCAGCCAGGCGTGGAAACCGCCTTCGTCGAGCTCGGCCGCGCGCCGGCCCGCTTCGAGGGCGTCGGTGTACCGGCCCAGTCCGTTGAACAGCACCGTCCGGGCGTAGTCGAAGCCGGTCAGGAACCAGCCCTCCTGGCGGGCGAGCACGCCGGGCTCCCGTTCGGCGATGAGCCGTTCGACATGCCGTTGCCGGCCCTGCCACGCCGCAATCACCGCACTGACGTGCGACAGCGGCGGCACTCCGATGGCAGCGGCCGACGCGTCACTGTCGTCGGCGAGTTCCCGGGCCAGCTCGAACTCGCCGGCGTGCAGATGCCACAGGGCCTGGTAGGCGGCGACGACCGGGACAGAGCCCAGAGCGCCGTCCTGCCGTGCCGAGATCAGCCGGTCCCGGGTGACGTCCCGGAACGCTTCCTCGTCCCACGCGTCGCCGGTCTGGCGGGAGAGGTGTTTCAGGGCGGCGAGGTCACTTCCGCTGTCGCCCTCGGATGCCGCGGCGAGTGACGCCCGCAGCTCCGTCACGATTCGCGGGTCGGCGAGACGTCCCTGCAGAACGGTGACCGCGTAGGCATCGCGCCGGATTCGGACGGCCTCGGCGGGGTCGGTGGCCTCCACGTCCTGCGCGGCAGCCAGAAGCATGGTGAGCGCTTTGCGGCTGTGCCCCGTGGACAGGGCTATCCGCGCCTCCAGGACGTCGACCGCGACCGGGATGCCGGTGTCGCTGGCGTGCGTACGCGCCGCGACGGTCAGCTCCGTCGCAGCCTGGAGGTTCCCGCTGAGCCGATGGGCGTCGGCCGCGGCCAGCAGACGGCTGCGCCGCAGGTCCGGATCCGGGGTACGGGCGGCCGCCAAGCCGAGCAGGACGGCCGCGGCCGGCAGCCCGCCACGCTTTCGCGCATGCGGAGCCGCGTCGGCGAGTTCCTGGGCGACGTCCTCGTTCAGGGCGTCGCTGGCGAAGGCCCGGTGCCACGCCCGCCGGTCCGGGTCTGTCCGCGGGTCGATGACTGCCGCAATCGCTCGGTGCACTGCCTGCCGGTTCTCCGGGGTGGCCGCGTGATAGACGGTGTGGCGCGTATGCGGGTTCGCGAACCGCACATGCGAGTCGACGGTCAGCAGGCCCGCTTGTTCCGCCGCGTGCAGCGTGCCGTCGGGCACGCCGAGGTGCCGAGTCGCAGCGACGAGCAGCGTCGGGTCGCCGGTCGGGTCCGCGGCGGCCACGGTCAGCAGTCGCCTGGTCGCTTCCGGCAGCGTGGCCAGCACGGGGAAGGGTTCCTCCGCCGCATTGGTCCAGGCGGGTGGCGGGGGGCAGTCGTATCCTCCGCCGAACGCCCACGGCGTCGTAGCGGTGAAGTCGGTCAGCAGCCCGGGATTGCCGCGGGCCTCGGCCACCAGCCGCTCCCTGACCCGGGGATCCATCGGAGCGAGCGCACGAGTGGTCAAGAAGTCGCGGGCGGCGGCGTCGCTGAGCCGGGCCGGGATCACCGTCGGCAGGCCGTCGAAGGACGCGGCAGCGCCGTCGCGATGCACGAACAGCAGGAGCACCGGCTGCCCGGTCAGCCGGGAGGCGACATTGCGCAGTACGGTCAGACTGGCCAGGTCGATCCACTGGGTGTTCTCGATCACGCAGGCGATCGGATCGGACTGGGCGACATCGGCGAGCCAGGCCAGCAGTTCCTCGATAAGAGCGCGGGTCAGCTCCAGCGGCAGATCGGCGGAGCTCACCACCTGGTGCAGGATCGGGGCCGCCGTGGCGAGATCGCTGCTCTGCGGGCCGACCGCGCAGGACAGCAGGTGCAACCCGGCGAACGGGACCGCCCGCTCGTGGCGGCTGCCCAGCACCCGCAGAACTTTGAAACCCTTGCCGTACGTTTCCAGCGCGTGCTCGACCAGCGCGGACTTGCCGATCCCCTCGACGCCGCGTACCACCGCTGCGGCGCCCGCCCCGGCACGTACGGTGTCGAACAGCCGACCGAGGCACGCCAGGTCCTCGTCACGTTCGTACAGCGCGGTGCCGGTGCTCATCGGCCGGCTTCCGCGTCAGATGGTGCGGCGATGGCGCGCATTCGTTCTCCCCCACGTACAAGCTGACTCTTCTGGTTCCTCCATCGAAGCGGTTCCGTCGTCGGGAGACCAGGAAGAAGACACGAAGAGTTCGTCCGCCGCGGGGGCGCGGGCACACAACTGCCGGTGGAGGTCGCCCCCACGACCTCCACCGGCAGGCGGCAGCGCCGCGCGATGGCCTACTCAGATGATCTGCTCGGTGGGCAGGATGGTGATCTCGGTGAGGTTGACATGCTTGGGAACCGAGGCCACGAACGCCACGGTCTCGGCGACGTCGGCGGACTGCAGCACGTCGATCTGCTTGATCAGGTCCGCCATCAGCGTGGTGGCGTCCGGATCGGTGACGTGCAGCGGCAGCTCGGTGTCGACCATGCCGGGCTCGACGGCCGACACGCGCACCTTCTTGCGGCCGAGCTCGGTGCGGAGCACGCGGGCCAGGTGGCTGATGTAGGCCTTCGTGCCGGAGTACACCTGGAACTTCTCCAGGATGCGGGTGGCCGCGATGGAGGAGGTGAAGATCAGGTCAGCGGACCCGCCGGCGGCGGCCGCCGACTCCAGGTCGTGCACGAACGTCTGAACGGTGTTCATGACGCCCTTGACGTTGAGGTTGATCTGCTCGTCCCAGTCGTCGATCGTCAGGTCGTCGATCGGGGAGACGTGCTGGACGCCGGCGTTGGCGAAGACCAGATCCACGGTGCCGAACTCGTCGTGCACGGCCTCGGCTGCGCGGACCATGGCGGCACGGTCGGTGACGTCGGTCGGCACGGCCAGTGCACGGCCACCACGCTCGGTGATCCGGGCGACGGCCGCGTTCAGACGGTCTTCACGGCGGGCCAGCAGCGCCACGCTGGCGCCGAGCGCGGCGAGCCGCTCAGCAGTCGCCTCACCGATGCCACTGGATGCACCGGTCACGACGGCGATGCGGCCGGCCAGCGGGCTTGCGGTCAGGACAGTACTCATGATCGAAATCCTTTCGTGGGGGTGAACTGGATCAGTTGTGCACGGGCAGGCCGGCGGACTCGCCGCCGTCGGCGATGAATTCGGCGCCGGTGCTGAAGGCGGAGTCGTCGCTGGCCAGGAAGAGCACCAGAGGGGTCAGCTCGGTGTCGGCAGCGGTGCGGTGCAGTGCCACGTTGGCGGTGTTGTCGCCGAGTTCCTCGGTCATTGGGGTACGGACGAAGCCGGGGTGCACCGAGTTGACCCGGATGCCGTACTGACCGAGGTCGAGGGCGGAGGTCTTCGTCAGGCCGCGGATGCCCCACTTCGAGGTCGTGTACGCGGGCAGCCAGGCGTACCCGGTCATTCCCGCTGTCGACGAGACGTTGATGATCGATCCACCGCCGGCCGCTTTCAGGGCCGGGATGACCGCCTTCGTGCCGTTCCAGATGCCGGTCAGGTTGACGCCGATGACCTCGTCCCACATTTCGTGCGAGTGGGTCTCGATGGACTCGCGCCGGAAGATGCCGGCGTTGTTGACCAGCACGTCGAGTCGGCCGAACCGTTGCACGGTCTGCGTGACGATGTCGGTCCAGCGCTCGCGGTCCCGGACGTCGAGCTCGGCGAACATCGCTCGTTCGCCCAGGTCGTCGGCGAGTTTGGCGCCGAGGTCGGTGAGCACGTCGGCGATGACGACGCTCGCACCCTCCTCGACGAATCGCCGGGCGTGCGCGGCACCCATGCCCCGGGCGCCGCCGGTGATGATGGCAACTTTCCCGTCGAGCTTGCCCATCTGTTTCCTCCTCTGCGGTCGGGATCGGACGATGTGCGGTTCAGGAAGGGATCAGCGATGCGGTCCGGGCTGCCAGGGCAGTCGCGGCCGAGAGATCGCGTGCCTCCTCGCTCGGCGCGACGATCTCGCCGTCGTCGATGTAGGTGCCGGTGGGCACGTCAGCGGTGACGGCCTCGGCGATACGCCGCCCGCCGTGTTCCACCCGGGCCCCGCCGGCCCCGAACATCTGATGCAACAGGCTGGTGCTGATCACGCCGGGGCTGATCGCGACGACGCCGATGCCGCGATCGCTCACCTGCTGCGCGAACTGCAGGGAATAGGTGAGGATCGCCAGCTTGGACTGGGCGTAGGCCCGCACCGGGTCGTACCCGTGCGCCAGGTTGAGGTCGTCGAGCGCGAGGCTGACCATGCGGTGCGTGGTGGAGCTGACGTTCACGATCCGTCCGCCCGACGGGATCGCCGGCAGCAGAATCTCGGTCAGCAGGGTCAGCGCGAGGTAGTTGACCTGCAGGGTGCGTTCGTTGCCGTCCGCGGTGACCTGCCGGTGTGCGGTACCGGGCACGCCGGCGTTGTTGATCAGGACGTCGATCGCCGGCACCATCGCGCGGATCTCGGCGCCCGCCTGCCGCACCTGTTCGAACGACGTGAAGTCGGCCGCCACGTAGTGGACCTCGGTATGGGCGCCAAGTTCCTTGATCAGGGCGGCGACCTCGGACGCCGGCTGCGGCCCCTGGATGACCAGCGTGCCGGTGTGTGGGGCCAGCAACCGGGCGGCGGCTTGCCCGATGCCGCTGGTGGCACCGGTCAGGACGACGGTTCTGCCGTCGAGGTTCATCTCGAGCCCCCTTCCGTTGGACAAACCGAATGTCCCAGGGGGTGGTGGCCGAACGTATCGGTGCTTCTCGCCTAAACGGTCAGCACGCCAGTGACGGCGTCGCTAAGGGGCAGTAAGCGCAGGCAACGGGTGCTCCGGTCACGTCGCCATCGGCGACAACCACCTATACGAGGGCGGTGAGGTGGTCGGCTCCGGCTACGCCGGACAGGCCGCCCGGATTACGTGCCGTAGCGGATCTGCGCCGATGACCATATGTCGTGCGTGCAACGCCGCCGGAATAGCACAGGCCCGCCTGGCCTGATCGGTGTGGGAGCGCTCATCTCGCCCTCCACTTGGGGATACGGTGTATCTCACCGATCAGCACAGGACGATCGTGACTTCGGTTCGTACAGGGGTGGACATGGTGGAACCCGAAGCGCTGGGACCCCTGCTCCGCCGGCTCCGCCTGACTGCGGACATGACCCTCGAGCAGCTGGCCACCGCGGCCGGCGTCACCGACCGCACGCTCAGCGATCTGGAGCGTGGAGCCAGCCGAGGCGCGCGGGCGAGCACGATCGACGCGATCGCCGACGCGCTCGGGATCGCGGCAGCCGAACGGTCGACGCTGGCCGCCGCCGCCCGTGCCGGCCGCAAACGCGGTTCGGCGGCCACCGCACAGGCGTTGCCGATGCCCGCCCCGTTCACCGATTTCACCGGACGAAACGCCGAACTGACCCACATCCGGATACGTGTGGGCAGCGGGCCGGTCGACAGTGCGTGCCCCATCGTGTTGATCAACGGGGAACCCGGCATCGGGAAGACCTCGCTGGCGGTGCAGGCTGCGACACAGCTCGCGCCCCGCTTCCCGGACGGTCAGTTCTTCGTCGACCTGCGAGGGCTCGCAGAACATCCGTTGAGCCCGGAGGCGCTGCTCACGCAGCTGATCCAGGCAGTGGACCCGGCCACCGGCAGCTTTCCCCCACGGCTGGCCGACGTCACTGCCGCCTGGCGCAGCGTCAGTAAGGACAAGCGGATCATCATCGTCCTGGACAACGCGGCGAACGAGGCACAGGTCCGGGCGGCGATGCCCGCCCACGGGCCCGCCCTGGTCATCGTGACGAGCCGGCGTCTGCTCAGCGGACTGGAAAGCGTCGAACGCGTCGTGCTCTCCCCGCTGCCGGAGCAGGAGGCGGTCGCGCTGCTCACGCAGATCACCGCCGATCGCCCGGCCGAAGAGACCGAGCTGCGCGAGCTCGCGCGGCTCTGCGCCCACCTGCCGCTGGCGATCCGGGTCGCCGGCAACCGCTTGGCGAGCCGCCCCGGCAAGACGGCGGGCGGCCTGCTCGCCCGCATGTCCGACGAGCAGCATCGCCTGGCGGTGCTCTCCGCCGACGAGTCGGGGGTCAGCGCCGCGTTCTCACTCTCGTACGACCAGCTATCCGACGACGGCAGGCGACTGTTCCGGCGACTTTCCCTGGCGTACGGTTCGACCTGCGGGGCGGCGATAGCCGCTGTCGTCGCGCCACAGTCCGTCACCGAGGCGGAAGACGCCCTGGACGAGCTGATCGAACTCGGCCTGTTACAGGAAGCGGAGAACAACCGGGTCAAGTTTCACGACCTGCTGCGGCTCTACGCGGAACTCCGACTGCGCGAGGACGACGACACGCACGCCGTCTCGGCGGCGCGGGCACGGCTGCGCAACTGGCTGCTCGACACCGCCATCGTCGCGGGTCGCTGGTACGAGCCCGACAACACCGCACCTCAGCCGGAGCTGCG
Organism: Actinoplanes cyaneus; assembly: GCF_016862095.1. Classification (GTDB taxonomy): domain Bacteria; phylum Actinomycetota; class Actinomycetes; order Mycobacteriales; family Micromonosporaceae; genus Actinoplanes; species Actinoplanes cyaneus. Next base: position 8,939 of record NZ_BOMH01000082.1, on the reverse strand, counting down.
GCTGGCCGTCATCGACTCGCCGGCGGCCGCCAAGGCGTGGTTGACAGCGGAGGCGGAGAACTGGTTCGGCGCTCTGTCCGAGGCAGCGGAGCTCGGTGAGCACCAGCGAGTCGTCGACGTCGCCGAGTCCCTGCACTGGTTCTCCGATCACTGGCTGGACTGGGGCCGCTGGCACGAGGTCTTCGCGCTGTCGAGCGAGGCGGCCAGCCGCCTGTGCGACGACCGCCTGCAGGCCACCCACCTGGGCTACCTCTCCTGGGCACACAACTTCTGTCTGGCCGAGTACGACACCGCCACCCGGTTCGCGGAGCGCGCCTTCTTCTTCGCCCGGCGGGCCGGCGACCGCCAGCAGATGGCGTGGGCCCGCATGTATCAGGCATGGGCGCTGCTGGCGCAGGACCATCACCGGGAGGCGCTCGAGCCGGCGCGGGAGTCAGTCGAGCACTTCGCCGCCGCCGGTGACCGTGCGGGGCTGCCGCAGGCCTTGATCGGCCTGGGCAACGTTTTACGGGCACTGAGTCGGCATCAGGAGGCACTCGACGCCATCGAGCGAGCTCTCACGCTGGTGACGGACCCGCGGACAGCGCCCCGGGACAGCATCGCCTACTTCACGATGATCTCGGCACGTGCGCACGCCGCCCACGTGTATGTGCATCTGCAGCAGTGGGAGAAAGCCGTGGACGCAGTCACCACGGCCTTGCAGCCGCACGAGACTCCGATCCCGTTCCGGCACCGGATCCGCCTGCTCGAGCAACGAGCCGAGGCCTACCAGCAACTCGGCGAGAACACCCCGGCCAGGGACGACCTCGAAACGATCCTGCGGCTGCAGGAGGCCGCGGACGACGACGCCGGGGCTGAGCGGACCAGGACAAGGCTGCAGCACCTGCCGGCGTAGTCGCCGCCGGCTCGGGGCGTCGTTGCCGCTAACTCGGGGACACCAAGGACCGGATCGCTGATGCCGGCGGCCGCTGTGCCGCTGCGTCCACCTCCGGGAAGGGAACCGTCATCAGCGCCCGGTCGACGCGGGGCCGCGTGGTCCCGCCTTCCAGCAGTGGGAGCACTCCGGCGATGTCGAGCACCCGCCGGACGAAGCCCGCCGCTCCGGTGATCTTCAGGTCGACGCCGGCGCTCGCGGCAGCGGCGCGGCACTGCAGCAGGGCGCCGGTGCCGGCCATGTCGAGAAAGGTCAAGTGGTGCAGGTCGACGAGAACGAAGCGCTTGCCAGGGCCGGAGGCGATCTCGACCGCCTCCGTGACAGCGTCCACGCCGCTGATGTCGAACTCGCCGTACAAGGTGATCACCGCGGCACGGCGGTAAAGGTCGTTGATGGTGATGAACACAGATGCAGTCATGGCCCGGTCTCCTGTGAGTTCGCCCCACCGGCCCGCCTGACGGATCGACGGGAACGTCCGGCACGGTCACCGTGCCGGAGGCGACGACCCGGACAGGTCGTCTGTCTGCTCTCACCATGCCGATCAGCCGGTCGGTGGCGAATCTGTCACGATCGCCTATTTGCCGGACAGCAATAGAGGATTCTCGCGAGACCGGCATCACCAGCCGACAGGCGGCCGTTTGCTGCTCCTGAGTCAGTAGGTGATCATGGATGGCGTGGAGAGCAGGATCGGAACGTCTGCGCCCGCAGCGCTCGGCCCACTACTGCGTCGGCTGCGCGTGGCCGCCGGACTGACCCTCGAGCAGCTCTCCGAGGTGTCCGGCATCAGTGATCGCGCCATCGGCGACATGGAACGCGGAGTGAGCAGAGGTCCCCGAGCCAGCACCATCGCCGCCCTGGCCGACGCCCTGCGGCTGGCGTCCGATGACCGGCACGCGCTGGCCGCAGCCGCACGAGCCGGGCGCACGAAGGACCTACCACGAATCGACACGTACACCGACCTGCCGCTACCGCGGGTCGTAGCGGACTTCACCGGCCGTTCCGACGAATTGCGGAAGATCCGGGACGGCATCGGCGGTGCTGGACGAGGCGGCCGGTGTCTACTGATCAGCGGGCCACCGGGGATCGGCAAGACGTCCCTGGCCGTGCAGGCGGCGAGGCAGCTCTCCGCCAAGTTTCCCGACGGTCAATACTTCGTCGACCTGCAAGGCTTCGCCCAGAATCCGCTGAGCGCGGTCGGCGTCCTGGCACGGCTCATCCGGGCGATCGAGCCCCAAGCTTCGGCAGTGCCGCAACAGCTGTCCGAAGCCACTGACCTGTGGCGCCGCGTCAGCACCGGCAAGCGCATCCTCGTGGTGCTGGACAACGCCGCCGACGAGGAGCAGCTGCGCGCGGCGATATTGGGCGAAGGCCCGGCAGTGATGCTGGCCACGAGCCGTCGGATGCTGAGCGGACTGGACGGCGTCGACCGGCTGCCGCTGGCGCCGTTGAGTGGGCCGGACGCCGTCGCGCTGCTCGAACAGCTGACACCCGGCCGCCGGACGGCTGCCGCGGAGCTGCGGCAGCTCGCCCATCTGTGTGCGAATGTGCCGCTGGCGATACGGGTGGCCGGCAACCGGCTGGCCACGCGCAGTCGTTGGACAGCGGGCGATCTCATCGCCCGGCTGTCCGCTGACAATCGCCGGCTTGACACTCTCACCGCGGGCGATCTGCAAGTCAGCGCCGCGTTCGCCGTGTCGTACGACCAACTGTCCCCGGCGGCCCGGCGGCTCTTCCGCCGGTTGCCGATCGCGGCCGGCACCACGACGAGCACGGAAGCAGCCGCTGTGCTCATCGGGCGGCCGGCCGACGACACGGACGATCTGCTCGACGAATTGGTCGAGCTGAGCTTGCTGGAACAGACGACCGCCGGCAGGTTCCGCACCCATGATCTGCTGCGCTCGTACGGCGAGTCACGCCTGCGCCAGGAGGAGTCGCCGGAGGAGATCCGTGCGGCTGAGCAGCGATGGCGGCAGTGGCTGCTGACAGCCACCATCGAAGCGGGCCAGTGGTTCGAGCCACCCGTCCCTGGCAGTGACACCCGGTCGGCGACCGGCCCGGCACAGTCGGCGGACGAGGCAGCGGCCTGGCTGCAGGCCGAAGGTGACTCCTGGTTCGCCGCCCTGACCGGAGCCGCTCGAGCCGGGGAGCATCAACTCGTGGTCGACGTCGCCGAGTCGCTGCACTGGTACTCCGACCATTGGCCGCACTGGCACCGCTGGCACGACGTATTCGCCCTCTCCACCGAAGCCGCCAGACACCTGGGTGACGATCGGCTCCAAGCGATCCACCTCGGGTATCTTGCCTGGGCAGAACTCGTCTGCGTAGTCGGGTACGAGGCCGCACTTCGTCATGCCGATGAGGCGTTCGTCCTCGCTCGTCGTGCCGGCGACTACCGTCAGATGGGTTGGGCACGCGACTACCGCGCATGGGCGCTTACGGAATTGGATCGGCCCGGTGAGGAGCAATTGACGGCCGCGCAGGAGGCCGTCGGCCTCTTTTCCAAGACTGAGGACTGGATCGGACTGTCACAGGCGCTGATCAGTCAAGGCATCGCCTTGCAGCACATGGACCGCCTCGACGAAGCGGCCGGCGCCTTCGAGCGGGCCGCCGCCGTGGCTCAAGGCCCAGCCACGGCACCTATCGAAGCGCTCAGAGCCTTGACCACAGTCGGGGCCCTTTGCCGCATCGCGGAGATCCATTTGCGGCTCCATCGGTGGGACGCCGCGGTGCGAGTTGCCACCACCGCTCTCGAGTGCTCGGACTTGCCCGACACGGCGCTGCTTCGCAGCCGGACCCTATTGGTTCGAGCTCAAGCCCATCAACAGCTGGGCAACGTTGCCATGGCGCGAGCCGACCTCGAGGCAGTGCGGGACATCAGGGCGGCAGCCAAGGACGCGGCCGGCCTGCGCGAGGTGGAGGAGCAACTGCGTACCTTACCCGCTACGGGGCAATGAGCTCCTGGTCCGCGAGTAGTTCCGTGACACCGGGGTGGCTGCGCAGTGCGCTCAAGGCGCGAGCCGTCTGACTCTTGACATTGCCGGGCGAACAGCCGAGGTACGCCGCGGTCTCCTCCACCGACAGGTCGTGGACGTAGCGCAGCACGAGGATCCGCTGGCGGCTCGGCGGCAGCACAGCGAGCAGCGTCACCAAGGTTCGCCGGTCGGTCACCGTATCCATCTCGGATCGCCCGCCGGGGTGCTCGGGGAGAGCTTCCACCGGCAGCTCCACCTGTCGTGCGCGGCGTCGCTCGTCGAGCAGCGTGCGGATCAGGATGCGCCGCACGTAAGCGTCGGGATTGCCGGCCGCGGAGACCCGCGCCCAGTGGCGCAGGATCTTCAGCACCGCGGTGGAGACGAGGTCCTCCGCCGTGTGCCAGTTGCCGCAGAGCCGGTAGGCGGTGCGACGCCAGCCGTCGAGCCTGTCCGACACGTATTCGCGATACCCGTCCACGTCCCGGACGGACGGGCGAACGTCATGACTCATTCAAGCTCTCCAGTTGGCACGATGGGTGCCCAGCGTGCGGCTCGGGAGACCGATCGCGTATCGGTGGTCATCGCCTAAGTGCGTGCGAGCAGTCAGCTTCCGGGTGTCGTCGTACCGGTCATCGGAGGCAGCACGCATGCAATCCGTCGATGCCTTGCGCTGCACCGCCTGACGCCTCAATCGCATGCCAGGGCCGGGGAAGATACCGGCCCTGGCATAGATCCCCGTGGTGAACGGGACCACGAGGCTCCTACGTGCGTCATCGGATCAGCGGCACAGGGCGACATCGACGAAGCGGACCACGCTGTCGGCCGCATTCGGCGAGTTCGGCACCGCCCCGGGCAGCGCGGTGACGGCAACCGATGCTGCTCGGCCGTCCTCGGTCACGCCGTCGCGCGTCTCGTATCCATAGATGTCGCCGCCATGCCCCCACATCAGGCCGCCGCAGCTCAGGGGGGTGCTGATGATGCCGAGCCCGTACCGGGCACCGGCCCACATGCCGGGCGCAGCCACTGTCGTCCGCATCTGCTCGTGCTGAGCCGGTGCGAGCAGCCGACCGGCCTGCAGGGCGGAATAGAACGTGTTGAGGTCCTCGGTGGTGCCGATCATGCCGCCCGCCGCCCAGGCCCAGGACGGGTCCAAGGTCGTGACGTTCCGAAGTCTCCCGCCGGGTGTGGAGGCGTGGTAACCGATCGGATGCGGCTTCCGGATGCTCTCCTCGCCGGCGCCCGGGAAGTAGGTGTGCCGCAGACCCAGGGGCTGAATGATGCGCCGAGTGATCTCCTCGCCGACCGGACGGGCGGTGACTCGTTCGATGAGCATTCCGGCGAGCAGGTAGTTGGTGTTGCTGTACTCCCAGCTCTGCCCCGGCGCGAAGTGGGCCTTCTCGGTGAGAGCTAGATCGAGAAGGTCCCGCGGTGTGACATAGCGGTGCTGCACCGGGAAGATGTCGTCAGCCAGGTACTGGGCGGCATAGTCAGGCAAACCGCTGGTGTGCTGCAGCAGTTGCCGCACGGTGATCCGCCGCCCGTCGATGCCGTCGCCCCGTACTAGACCCGGCAGGTAGGTCTCCACCGGCTCGTCGAGCTTGACCCGGCCCTCGCCGACGAGCTGAAGCACGACGACGGCCGTGAACGTCTTGGTGTTGCTGCCGATCCGGATCTGGGCGTTCGCGGGGATTGTCGCCCCGGTGCGAAGGTCGGCCACTCCCGCGCTGTAGTGGCGGGCTTTCTTGTCGCGGCCGCGAACAGTGGCTACTGCTCCAGGGAAGTGGCTCTCGCTGACCAAGGCGGTCACGCTCGACCGGACAGCGTCACGTTCGTGCGCGACGGCTGGTGTGCCGGCCACGGCCACCGCACCAGCGGCGAGCACCACGGCGGCCCGGCCGATCCGGCGGGGCATGTAGAGGTCGGACACAGGATCTCCTTCAACTCGAATTCCTTTCGAGCCTCCTCGAGATCAACTTGACCGACCATGGAGCTACCTGGCAGGTGTGCGGTAGGGCTAGCGGTACCGGGCCGCGTACACAACCGACCCAACATCGACTACCGCGCTCACGATCCGCATCGGGGATCTGCAGACGGCTGGTCGTCAGGTCCACAGTTCACCCGGGGCGCCGTACCAGGAGAAGTAGGGTCCGTACCCGTTCGCCGCGATGGCGCGGACCAGGCGTAGATGCTGCTCCAGCAGCGGAGCATGGCTGAGGTCTCCGACGAAGACCGGCTTGAAGCCGACGTCACGGATGAGCCGTTCAGCGACGGGCCGGGCGGCTGCGTCGGCGGCATACAGATGGCTCGGACGGGTCTGCTGGCGCTCGATCTCGTCGTACAGCAGCGCATAGTCAGTGTTGAACGCCTTCGCGACCGGGCCTCCCACCAGCGACTGCACCAGATGTGCCAGGGACAGGTGGTCGACTGGTGGAGGACCCTGCAAGTTCGTCGCGTCGATCGTCACCGCCCCGCGGTATCCGTCGACCACCCGTAGGGCACGCGCGACAGAAACCGCGGGCACCGCAACGACCAGCACGTCGGCGCCACTGGCGTCCCCGCCTTCGCGGCCCAGAGCAGTGACCTGATGGCCGGCAGCCAACCAGAACCGGGACAAGGCAGAGCCCAGGTGCCCACGGCCCACGATGGCGATCTCCACTGATCTCCTGTCGCCTGCTCTGTCGACCCGAGCGAGACGCTCCTGTGCTATCGAGCCGACCCGGGCTGCCGCCTCCGGCAGACACCTGACGCTCGCCGGGCTACAGAAGGTTGCACAGAACGCAAATGATTCTCAACTTAACGGCTGCTCCTGCCTGCGGTGCAGTCAGCCAGGACCGTCGCATCGCTCGCGTCTCGCCCAGCTGGGTAGGGCCGCCGCCCGGTGTCCTGGCGAACGCATGCCAGCATGATCGCCACACAGGAAAGGAACCACTCATGCCACACCTCCGATCCGGCCTGCGCGATCACGGCGGCCGATGGCTCGCACTCCAGGCAGCAGCGGCACTCGCCTTCCTGCTGGTGAGCGGCTGTTCTTCGCAGGACGCCACCTGCAAGAACGGCGAGTACCCGGCAGCGCAGGTGAACGGCCCGGGCAGCTACTGCGTCCCTGACGGCCAGGAGCCGGATACGGGCTTCGTCCGCTACCCGGACGGCAAGGTGCCCCGTCACGTCGGCGACGAGTGGGATGTCTACTGGCGCACTCATCGCCTCGACGCACAAGGCAACGAGATCGCGGCCGACACGTCGCCGGCCGCCAGCGTCGCAACTTCAGCCAAGCGCTGAGATCCGCCGCCGACTTTCGGCAACGACGGGCGCGCTGGATCAATTAGCTGTACTGGCGGCCGTGACGATGGCGCAGAGGGTCGGGACGTCTGCGCCAGACACCGCGCCCGCCTGTTCCGCGTCGCGACGCGGAACAGGCGAACAACACACTCAGGCCATCATGTCCCGCACCATGGGAGCAACCTTCGAACCGAAGAGCTCGACGGCCCGCATCCGGGCGCTCGTGGACTGAGCTCCAGCGGTGTAGATCAGATCGAAGCGGTCCACCCCCAGCGCACCGGCGCCCTGAGCGATCCGGCGGGCGACGGTCTCCGGCGAGCCGATGTAGAGCGAACCGTGCTCGACCTCGGCATCGAAGGTGGATCGCCGCAGAGGGGGCCAGCCCCGCAGCGCGCCGATGCGGTCGATCTGCACCTTGTAGGCGGGGTAGAACAGCTCTTTGGCCTCCTCGTCGGTGTCGGCGACGAACCCCGGCGAGTGCATGCCGACCAGGCCCGCAACTGTGCCCAACTGTTCCGCGGCCTGCCGGTACAGGTCGACATACGGCGCGAACCGCTGCGGCTGCCCACCGATGATGGCCAGCATCAGCGGCAGACCGTGCCGGGCCGTACGCACCACGGACTGCGGCGACCCGCCGACGCCCACCCACGCCGACAACCGTCCCGACTCGGTCTTCGGGTAGACGTCCGCATTCTCCAACGCCGGCCGGGTCGTGCCGCTCCAGGTCACCGGCTTCTCATCGAGAAGCTTCACGAACAGATCGAGCTTCTCCTCGAACAACACGTCGTAGTCGGCCATGTCGTAGCCGAAGAGAGGGAACGACTCAGTGAATGAGCCTCGCCCGAGGATGGTCTCGGCCCGTCCGTTCGACAACGCGTCGACCGTGGCGAACCGCTGGAAGACTCGAACCGGGTCGTCAGAGCTGAGCACCGTCACCCCGGAGCCCAGCTTGATCCGTTTGGTCCGGGTGGCAATGCCGGCCAGCACGGTCTCCGGCGTCGAGATCGAATACTCCGGCCGGTGGTGCTCCCCCAGCGCGATTGCGTCCACGCCCAGGTCATCGGCCAGGACCGCCTCGTCGACGACCTGGCGGATCGCGGCAGCATCGGACAGCAGCGCGCCGGAGTCGTCCGACGGCACGTCGCCGAACGTGTCCAGGCCCAGAATCAGATCGGTCATGGCCGCCCCCTAGTAATTGACGTGTCAGTTACTTGAATCTGACCGCGTCAACCACTCGACGGGCTGATTTATGCCGGACCGTCGAGCCACTCGCGATCTGAGCAAGACCGAAGGTGCCATGCCGCGATGCGGGCGGTGACCCGATGGAGCACCCACTGAACCACAACCGTTCCGATAGGCATCTCGCGCCGCGTCATGCACTCCTGCCAACGCAGAGCACACTCCATTTGGCCCCCACCTGGTTCCGCTCAGCTCCGTAACGGAGCGTCAATCGGGGTGCGAGGCCTTCTGGACATGCGAGGTCTCGGCGTGTCCAGTTGCCTGCCGTCCGTTCAGGGCTTCCAGCTCCTGCTCTACTGCAAGCAGGCCCGATGCATCGCCGTCCACCTTCTTGATTTCCCATATCGTTTCGAGGTCCGCGCGGGCTGCTGCCAGATCACCGAGTTCCCGGTAGGCCCGGACCCTCGTCTGGAGAATCCAGACACGGATGGGTATCGCAGCCGGCAACCCCGACGTCCGCAATGCTCGGGTGGTGACCTCAACCGCAGTCTCCCACTCCTGCAGGTCCGCATGGA
>NZ_BOMH01000081.1 GCF_016862095.1 Actinoplanes cyaneus | reverse complement strand
AGCAGGGTGCGCTCACCCGCAAAGGACGACACCGGCGACACGGCGGGCGAGTTCGGCGACGGCGGTCGCGTCGAGGTCGACCGTGCCGCCGTTGTTCAGATTCACCATGCCAACAGTCGACCAGCGGCACGCAGACGTGGCGCAGACGAAACGTTGACGGTCTCCCCGCGGTGGCATCCCGGCCCGCCGCCGGCCGTGACCGTGCGGACGGCACCACCGACCATCGACTATCGTGACTTTCATGACCGGGGACTCGTCCAGGCTGAACACCGATGTGCCGCACCCGGCACGGCGCTACAACTACTGGCTGGGCGGCAAGGACCACTTCGCCGCCGACCGAGCCTCGGGCGACGAGATCGAGAAAGCCTTTCCCGGCGCCCGGCTGGCGGTGCGCGCCAACCGCGACGCCCTGGGCCGGATGGTCACGTATCTCGCCGGCGAGGCCGGGGTCCGGCAGTTCCTCGACATCGGTACCGGCTTGCCGACAGCGGACAACACCCACGAGGTCGCCCAGCGCATCGCCCCGGACAGCCGGGTGGTGTATGTCGACAACGACCCGCTCGTGCTGACCCATGCCCGGGCTCTTCTCACCAGCTCGCCGCAGGGCAGGACCGCGTACATCGAGGCCGACCTGAACGACCCGGAGGCGATCCTCGACCACCCTCAGCTCCGTGAGGTTCTGGACCTCGGCAAGCCGGTCGCGGTGATGCTGATCGCGGTGGCACATTTCGTCCACGGCGCCGGCGCCGCCAAGCCACTGATCGACGCTCTCCTGGCGCCGCTGGCCCCCGGTAGCCACCTCGCGCTGACCCACGCCACGACCGACCTGATGACGCCGGAGGACCGGCAGGCCTATATGAAGCTGCTGGAGTCCGGACGGCTCGACGTGTGGCCCCGTGACCAGCAGGAGATCGCGCGGCTCTTCGAGGGCATGGAGCTGGTCGAGCCGGGCATCGTGGTCGGCACCCGCTGGCGGCGTGCGGACCAGCCCGGTGATCTGGCACCGGCCGACGCCGGCTTCTGGGCGGCACTGGCCCGCAAGCCGTAGACGCTGAACCGGTTCACGGACGCGCTGCCCTTGCCCGCGCGGGACCCGATGTCCATGGCGGCGGGTAGACGTGCGGTGCCCTTCCCGCCACGATGCTCCGGGACATCTCCGCGCTATCGGTAAAGGTCAACATCTAATGCACGGCGGGCACTCCGCCCACCGGGGATTTGATCAAAAACGAACGATGCAATTGATCATGAAATCCACTGTGGACAGGATGCCTTCGAGGGGAAGGCTGTCCGCTCCGGCGTGCCGCGAAAGTGGCAATCACCGCTATGAACTGGGGTTACGCGCCATCCCCGCCGCGTCGTCGAAGCGCGTCGACAAGTGCTGAGCGGCAACGTGTTTGCCTTCCGAATAGGCGGATACATTGATCGCAACGATTCCAACGGGGAGTATTAGTGATGATCACTTGGTCACATGCAGACACCCTGCTCAAGCCCGCACCGAGCAGCATTCCCGCCGGTCGACAGAACAAGTTGATCACCATAGCCGGGCGCTCCGGCTCGGACATCGACTGGCCGTGACCGCCAGGCGGCGGTGTCCGGACGGCGCGACCTCCGAGACACCGCCGTCTCCTCGATGCCGGCCGAGCGGACGGCTCGGACGCGGGCTGCGCAGAACTAAGGAACCGCCCGCGGGCATGTGCCCGCGGGCGGTCCCCCGTGTCACCCGGCCTCAGCGGCGCGCCGCCGCGAGATAGTCCTGGCAGCTCGGCAGGTTCTCGTTGCGGATGATGTCGTTGATGTCGAACAGGCTGATCATCGGCTCCACGCCGAGCAGGCGGGTGATCGGCGTGTCGTACTTCTCCGCCAGGTAGCGGCGGTTGCGCAGCAACCCCTGCCGGCTCTCCGCCGACCATTCCTTGGGGTGCGGGTGGTGGATGGCGGCGGCGTCGCGGTTCAGCGAGAAGATCGCGCCGTCGCGGTGCAGCCGGTAGCCCAGGTCGATGTCCTCCGAGCCCCACGAGGTGATCGACTCGTCCAGCCCGCCGACCGCCCGGAGCTGCGACGTGCGCGCCGACACGTTGCACGTCCAGTAGAGCCCCCACGGTGCCGGAAGGTTGCGCAGCGGGCCCGGCTCCCGGGCGTAGAACTCCTCCCGGAGATCCAGCCACCGCTGCTCACTCCGTAGTCGCGCGATCGTCGCGTCGACGTCGGCGAAGTCCAGCGTGTCCATCATCTCGGTGGCGTCCTCGTTGTCGAGGTTGAAGCAGTAGACGTAGCCGATCACCGCCGCCGGCTGGTCCTGCTCATGGCTGCGCAGGTGGGCGCGCAGCGCGCCGGAGTGCAGCAGCACGCCGGAGTCCACCAGCACCGACACGTCGCTCGTCGCGTTGGCGATGCCCAGGTTGCGGGCCGCCGCGACGCGGTGCCCCTCGTCCGGCTGGAAAAGATGACGGACGGCCAGCCGGCCGCGGAACTCGGCCACCATCTCGGCGGTGCCGTCGTCGGAGCCGTCGTCCGCGACGAGCACCTCGAAGGCGTCGGTGCCGATGTCCTGGTCGCAGAGCGCGTTCAGGCTCAGGCGCAGCAGGTCCCTGCGGTTGTACGTGGGGATGATGACGCTGCAAGCCGGGGTGGAACTCATCACTGATCTCCTAACACACGGTTTGGCAATACTCTGGCAAAGGCCTGGCGCGGGCGCAGCGGTCAGCGGTACACCAGGCGGATCGGCAGGGTCTCCGGGCCGGCGACCGCGATGGACCGCACCGGGTGCGCCGGGCCGGCCGCTTCGATCCGGTCGGTCCGGTCGAGCAACTCGCCGTAGAGGATGCGCATCTGCGCCCGGGCCAGCGTCGCACCGAGGCAGAAGTGCTCCCCGATGCCCAGCGCGAGGTGACGATTGGGGCTGCGGGCGATGTCGAAGCTGTCCGGTGCGGTGAAGACGTCCTCGTCGCGATTGGCCGAGGGCACCCACAACACCACCCGGTCGCCGGCCGCGATCCGCCGTCCGCCCACCTCGCAGTCGCGGGTCGCGGTCCGCATGCTGTGCGTCGCGCTGGAGGTCCACCGCAGCACCTCCTCCACGGCGGAGGGCAGCAGCGAACGATCGGCGCCGAGCCGCCGCCACTGGTCCGGGTGGTCGAGGAACGCCGCCATCCCGCCGGCGATGGCGAGCCGGCCGTTCTCCGTCGCCCCGACGATGTTCTCGCAGTTGAGCAGCACCTCCTCCTCGGTTAGCAGCTCGTCCTCGACGGTGCCGCCGAGCAGGGCACTGACCAGGTCGTCGGTGGGCTCGGCGAGGCGCTGCTCCATCATCGCGATGAAGTAGCGCATCAGGTCCTGGTGCGCGGCGAGCGAGACGCCCGCCTCGAACGCCTCGTTCGTCCACCGGAACAGGCTTTCGTGGTCGCGCTCGGGCACCCCCATCAGCGATCCGATGAGGTACATCGACACGCGCCCCGCGATGTCGTGCACGAAGTCCACGACCGGTGCCGTTCGCACCTGCTCCAGGCTGCCGCGGACCGCGGTGTGGATCGCCGCCTCGATCTCGCGGACCGCCCGGGTGGTGAACCAGTCGGCGACCACGGCGCGCAGCTGCTTGTGGCGGGGCGGATCGGTCAGCGCCAGGGTCATCCCGCCACCCGGGTCCACTCCCTGGTCACTGGGGCGCAGCAGCACGCCCTGCCGGGACGAGAAGGTGGCCGGGTCCCGGTAGGCGGCGCGGACGTCCGCGTAGCGGGTCAGCGACCAGAACGCGGGCAGGTCGCCGGCCGGGTGGTGGTGCACCGGGGAGTGGCGGCGCATCCAGGACCAGACCGCGTACGGATCACCCTCGGCGTGCCATCCGGCGTCGGTGAGCACCGCCGGATCCGGTGCCTCCGCCTCGGGTGCGGCGGTCACCACCGGCTCGCTGATCTCCTTCGAAGCCGATCGCATACGTCTTCTCCGTCCAGCGCTCGACGACCCCGGCTGTCAGAGCCAGGGTTTGTGACTAATCTTGGCAAGAAGGTTGCCACATGTTGCCTAATGCGGCAACGTGGGGGGTACGACAGATCGTGATCGCACATCCGGAGGTGGGTTCGTGAACCGAGACCGAGCGCTCGACATCGCCGTCACCGGGGTGGCCGCCCGCCTCCCCGGGGTGCCGGGCCTGGACTCATGGTTCGACGCCGTCCGGACCGGCCGGCTGCTGACCCGCCGGTTGACGCGCGACGAGCTGATCGAGGCCGGGGTGCCGGCCGAGCTCGCCGACAACCCCGACTACGTCCCCGTGCGCGGCGTGCTGGACGACGCCGACCGGTTCGACCACCGGCTGTTCGGCATCAGCGCGCGCGACGCCGAACTGATGGATCCCCAGCACCGCCTGATGCTCGAGGTCGCCTGGTCCGCGCTGGAGGACGCCGGGCTCCCGCCGCAGCCCGAGGACGACCGCGCCGACCGGGACATCGCCGTCTACGCCAGCGGCAGCGGCAGCGGCTACCTGCGGGCGATGCTCGCCGGTGGGCCGCTCGACCCGCTCACCCTCGACCAGGCGCTGCACGGGACCGAACCCGACTTCATCGCCAGCCTCGTCGCGTACAAGCTCGGCCTGACCGGTCCGGCCCTGGGTGTGCAGACCGCGTGCTCGTCATCCCTGGTCGCCACACACCTGGCGGTGCAGGCCCTGCTCAACGGCGAGTGCCGGACGGCGCTGGTGGTGGCCGCCGGCATCGACTATCCGCAGGGCGGCCACCTGCACGTGGACGGCGGGATCCAGTCGGCCGCCGGCGCCTGCCGCCCGTTCGACGCCGAGTCCGACGGTGTGGTCGCCGGGTCCGGGGCGGTCGCCGTGGTCCTGCGCCGGCTCGCCGACCTGGGCGACGCCCCGCAGCCGTACGGCGTCCTGATCGGCACCGCCGTCAACAACGACGGCGACGCCAAGGCCGGTTACTACGCCCCGTCGATCGTCGGCCAGGAGGCGGTGATCAACGCCGCACTGGACGCCGCTGACGTGGACGGCTCCTCGATCGGATACCTGGAGGCGCACGCCACCGGTACCCGGATCGGCGACCCGATCGAGTGGACCGCGGCGAACGCGGCGCTGACCGCCGCCGGGGCCGGGCCCGGACAGGTCGCGGTCGGCGCGCTCAAGGGCTCGATCGGCCACCTCGACGCGGCGTCCGGGCTGGCCGGGCTGGTCAAGGCCATGTGGGTGGTGCGCACCGGGCTGGTGCCGCCGGTGCCCGGGTTCACCCGACTGAACCCGTTGCTGGAGGACGCCGGTTCCGCGCTGCGGGTGCCGGTGTCCGCACAGCCCTGGACCGGGCCGCTGCCGCGCCGGGCCGGCGTCAGCTCGTTCGGCATCGGCGGCACGAACGCCCACGTCATCGTCGAGGAGCCGCCGGAGGAGCCGGTCCGGCCCGCGCCGCCGGCCCGCGACCGCGTGGTGGTGCTGTCCGCGGCGGAACCGGAGACGCTCGACCGTACGGCCGAGCGGCTGGCCGACCAGCTCGACCGGGAGCGGCCCGACCTCGCCGACGTGGCCACCACCCTGCTCGCCGGGCGGGCCCACCTCGCCGAACGCCTGTCCGTGGTGGGCCGGGACAGCGCCGAGGTGGCCGGCCTGCTGCGCCGGCGCTCGGCGGCGGCCCGCGGCCGGGTGCCGGCCACCGGCGCCCCGGAGGTGGCGTTCCTGCTGCCCGGCCAGGGTGCTCAGCGCCCCGGCATGGCCGCGCCGTTCGCCGCCGGGCTGCCCGGCTTCGCCGCCGAGTTGGACGCCTGCCTCGGCGCGTTCGGGCCCGAGGAGGCCGGCCGGCTGCACGAGGCGCTGTTCGATCCGGCTTTCCCGGCGGACCGGCTGGCCGCCACCGAGCTGGCACAACCGGCCCTGTTCGCGGTCGGCTATGCGGCCGGCCGGGCGCTCACCGGTCTGGGCGTGACGCCCTGTGCCCTGCTCGGGCACAGTCTGGGCGAGATCGTGGCGGCGTGCCTCGCCGGGACGCTCGACCTCGGCGACGCCGCCCGGTTCGTCACCGTCCGCGGCCGGGCCATGCAGGCCTGCCCGCCGGGCGCCATGCTGGCGGTCGGCTGCGACGCGGCGACCGCCCGCGAGCTGATCGCCGAGTCGGGGACCGGCCTCGAGCTGGCGGGAATCAACGGCCCGGTCGCCTGCACGGTGTCCGGCACCGAGCCGGAGGTGGACCGGTTCCGCCGGTTCGCCGACGGCCGGGTCTTCCTCCGGCGGCTGCGTACCAGCCACGCCTTCCACTCGATGCTGATGGAGCCCGCGCTGCCCGCGCTCACCGACGCGCTCGGCACGGTCCGGCCGCGACCGGCCACGACGCCGTGGGCGAGCAACCTCACCGGCGAGCTCGTCGCGGCCGGTGACACGGTCACGACCCGGTCGTTCGTCGAGCAGGTCCGCAACCCGGTCCGGTTCGGCGACGCCCTGACCGCGCTGGCGGCGCGGCACCCGGGCTGCGTGGTGGTCGAGGCCGGTCCCGGGCGGACGCTGTCCAGCCAGGCCGAGGCCGCGGGCCTGACCGCGGTGCCGCTCGACCTGCCGGATGCCGGAGACCCGGCGGGCCGCGGAGTGCTGACCGCGCTGGGCCGGCTCTGGACGCTGGGGGTGCCGGTGCCGGCGGAACACCTGGGCGGCCACGACGGGCGCCTGATCCACCTGCCGGGGTACGCGTTCTCCGGGCCGCGCCTGCGCGCCTCCGAGGCCGGCCGTGGACCGGCCGTGACCACGTCCACCGCCGCTGCTCCGGCGGCCGGCGCCGGCCCGGCGGCGGACACCGCCGGCGATCCCGACCCGGACGTGCTGATGCCGAAGCTGTGGGCCGAGGTCCTCGGCCGGCCCGACCTCGACGACGACGCCGACTTCTTCGCCCTCGGCGGGGATTCCCTGCTGATCACCCAGCTGGCCCGCCGCATCCAGGAGGAGCTGGGCGTCCGGGTTCCACTGCGCGACATGCTGGCCGGTCGCACCCTCGGCCGGCAGACCGCTCTCGTGCACGACGCGCTCGGCCGCCGCCGGGCCACGACCGACTGACGAGGAGATCTGATGTCCGCGACCACCGATCCGCCGACCATCGTCCACCACGCGAACCCCGCCGACGCCGTCGCGATCGGCATCGGCGCGCCGCTGCCGGACACCGGGCGCGAACCGGTGCACCACGCGGTGGCCCGGTTCGCCGCGAGTTGCCCGAACCGGCCCGCCGTGCACGCCGCCGGCAGCACGGTCACCTACGCCGAACTGGACCGCTGGGCCGGGCGCGTCGCCGCGGAGGTGGCGTACCGGGGGGTGCGGCCCGGGGACCGGGTCGGGCTGCTCGCCGAGCCGAGCACCGCGGCGGTGGCCGCGGCCGTCGGCATCCTGCGGGCCGGCGCGGCGTACGTGCCGCTCGACCCCGGCTGGCCGGAGCAGCGGGTGGCCGACGTGCTGACCGACGCGCGGGTGAGCGCGGTCGTGACCACCGCCGGCACCACCTCCCGGCTGGCCGGCTCCGGCTACCCGATGGTCGACGCCGACACCGACGCCGCGCATCCGGACGGCCCGCCGGCCGCCCTGCTCGACGTCCAGGTCGACGCGGCCGACCCGGCGTACCTGATCTACACCTCGGGCAGCACCGGAGAGCCCAAGGGTGTCCTGGTCACGCACGGCACGCTCGCCGCGTCCACGCTGGCCCGCCGGCAGGTCTACCCCGGAGCACCGACGTTCCTGCTGGTCTCCCCGCTGGCGTTCGACTCGTCGGTGGCGGGGCTGTGGGGCACGCTGAGCGCCGGCGGCACGCTGGTGCTGGCCACCCGCGACGAGGTGCGCGACCCGGCCCGGCTGGTCGAGGTGATCCACACCAACGGCGTGACGCTGACCCTGTGCGTGCCGTCGCTGTACAACGTCGTGCTGGACGCCGCCGACCGGGTGGGCCCGGCCCGTCTCGCCAGCCTGGACACGGTCGTCGTGGCCGGCGAGCCGCTGCCGCAGGCGCTGGTGGAGCGGCACTTCGCGGCGCACCCGCGACCGGTGTCGCTGGTCAACGAGTACGGCCCCACCGAGGCCACCGTGTGGGCCAGCTACCGCCGGTTCACCGGGCCCGGGCCGGTGTCGATCGGCGGCCCGATCCCCGGCACCCGGCTGTACGTGCTCGACGACGACCTGCGGCCGGTCCCGCCCGGCGCCGAGGGTGAACTCGTGATCGGCGGCGAGGGCGTCACCGCCGGGTACTTCGGCCGGCCGGAGGCGACCGCCACGGCGTTCCCCGCGGATCCGTTCACCGGCGACGGGGCCCGGATGTACCGCACCGGCGACCGGGCGCGATGGAACCCGGACGGCACGCTGGCGTTCCTCGGCCGGCGCGATCACCAGGTCAAGATCCGCGGACACCGGATCGAGCTGGGCGCCGTCGAGGAGGCCACCCGCACGGTCGCCGGCGTCCGCGACGCGGTCGTGGTGCCCGACGGCGCGCACACGACGCTCGTCGGATTCGTGCTCGCCGACCCCGGAACCGACGCGGCCGCCGTCCGCGCCGATCTCGCCGAGCGGCTGCCCGCCGCCATGGTGCCCGCCCGGATCAGGATCCTGGAGCACTTCCCACTCACCTTCAGCGGCAAGGTGGACCGGGCCCAGTTGCAGACGGCGGCCGACGAGGACCCGGTCGCCGGCGGCACCGAGGCGACCGACGGCGGGCCGAGCACCGTCGGGGTGGCGGCCGCGTGGTCGGAGGTGCTCAAGGTGCCCGAGGTGCCGGACAACGCGAACTTCTTCGATCTGGGCGGCCACTCGCTCGCGATGTTCCAGCTGCAGGACGCCCTGGAACGGCACACCGGGGTCCGGCCGTCGGTGGTCGCGCTGTTCCAGCACACCACGGTGGCGGCGCAGGCCCGGCTGCTCGACCGGGACCGCGGGCCGGGCCGGGGCGTGGACCGCTCCCAGCTCACCAACCGCCGGGCCGCCGCGGTCCGCGCCCGCCGCGAGCGGGCCACCCGGAACGGGGGACGTCGTGACCGCTGACCCGCACACCGTCTTCGCGCGCCCGGTGGACTGCCCCGACGCCCACCGGCGACTGATCTGCTTCCCGCACGCCGGCGGTTCCGCGTCGTTCTTCCGGGACTGGGGCCGGCATCTGCCGGACACCGAGGTGCTGGCGGTCCGCTACCCCGGCCGGGGCGAACGGATCGACGAGCCGTCGCCGGACGACATCGTCCGGCTCGGTGCCGACGTGGCCGCCGCGGCAGCGGAGCTGACGCCGCTGCCGCTCACCCTCTTCGGGCACAGCCTGGGCGCGGTGGTGGCGCTGGAGGCGGCCCGGGCGCTGCTGGAGCACGGTGTCACCCCGGCGCACCTGGTGGTGTCCGGCAGCCGGAACGCCCCGCTGCCGCCGCCCGCCCCGGACGACGCCGACGACGAGGACACCGCCCTGCGGCTGGCCGCTCTGGGCGGGACCGACGCCGCCGCGCTGGACGACCCGTTCTTCCAGGAGCTGGTCCTGCCGTACGTGCGCAGCGACGGCGCGATGTTCCACGCCTACCGGCACCGCCGGGCACCGGTGCTGCCGTGCCCGGTCACCGCGATCGTCGGCGACGCCGACACCGACGCCGACCGCCGGCCGTGGCCGGAGCTCACCGAGGCCGGCTTCCGGGAGCATGTCGTCCCCGGCCACCACTTCTACCTGGTGGAACGGCCGCCGTACGAGCTGCTGCACGACCTCCTGGCGGGTGTGCGGTGACCGGCACGCCGCCGGTCGGGCCGCCGCCGCCGGTCGACCACGAGCTGGCGGCTCCGCTGCGGGACATCCTGGCGATGCTGCCGGGACCGCTGACCCCGGAGCTCGTCGCGGACCGGCGGGCCCGCACCCGGGCCGGCAGCCTGTCCGACGAGGACATCCGCCGCAGCGGCGCGTTCACCGTCGACGAGCTGGTGGTACCCGGCCCGGCCGGTGCTCCGGAGATCACCCTGCTGATCTGCCGGCCGAGCGCCGCGCCGGGGCCGTACCCGGTCATCTACAACACGCACGGCGGCGGCATGGTGGCCGGCGGCACCCGCACCGTGGAGCTGGCCGACGAACTGGACCGGGCCGAGGAGCTCGGCCTGGCCGTGGTCGCGGTCGAGTACCGCCTGGCCCCGGAGCACCCGCATCCGGCGCCTGTCGAGGACTGCTACGCCGGTCTGGTGTGGCTCGCCGAGCATGCCGGTGAGCACCACCTCGATCCGGAGCGCATCGTGGTGAGCGGCAACAGCGCCGGCGGTTGCCTGGCGGCGGCGCTGGCGTTGCTGGCCCGGGACCGCGGCGGGCCGGCGCTGCTCGGCCAGATGCTGCAGTGCCCGATGCTCGACGACCGGTGCGACACCCCCTCCTCGGTGCAGCTGGACCGGGCCGGGCTGTGGGACGGCGCGTCGAACCGGGCCGGCTGGACCGCGCTGCTCGGCGCTCGCCGCGGCACCGCGGAGGTGCCCGCCGGTGCCGCCCCGGCCCGCGCCACCGACCTGACCGGGCTGCCCCCGGCCTTCCTCGACGTCGGCTCGGTGGAGGCGCTGCGCGACGACGCGGTGCGCTATGCCGAACGACTGTGGCGCTGCGGCGCCGAGGCGGAGCTGCATGTGTGGTCCGGGGCGTTCCACAGCTTCGACGAATGGGTGCCGGACGCGGTGGTGTCACGCACCGCGAAGCGGGCGCGAGCCGACTGGTTGCGCCGCCTGCTGGACCGCAGCGGGTGGCGGCCACCGGCCCTCCCGGCAGCACACCCCGCAGATCACCATCACGCTAGGAGCAGCTGACATGACCAGCACCGATCGCATCACCCGGGCGCGGGAACGCGACCGCCGGCACGTCTGGCACACCTGGTCGCCGGTGGGCGCCGACCGGGCCGGCCCGATGTACTCGCACGGGCAGGGCTACCGGATCACCGACGTCGACGGCCGGGAGTTCATCGACGCCTCCGCGCTCAACTCCACCTGCGGCTACGCCCACCCGGACGTGGTCCGCCAGCTCACCGAGCAGGCCGCCCGCCTGCAGCACGTCGACCTGTCGATCAGCAGTCACGAGCTGGCCGGCGCTCTCGCCGAACGGCTCGCGTCGTACCTGCCGGGACCGCTGAACCGCACGTTGTTCGTCAACAGCGGCTCGGAGGGGTTCGACGCCGCGATCCTGATGGCGGTCGCGCACGGTGAGCACACCGGCGACCCGCGCCGGCGGATCGTCTCGTTCGCCCGCGGCTACCAGGGCGCCACGGTGCTGAGCCGGAGCCTGTCCAGCCTGCCGCGCAGCCGGCATCCGTTGCGGGCTCCGCTGCCGGTCACCCAGGTCGAGCTGCCCCTGCCGGCGCACGAGCTGCGCCGTCCGGAGGCGTTGCCGGTCCTGCTCGAGGCGTTCGCCGGCGCGCTGGCGGCGGATCCGGACGAGCCGGTCGCCGCGGTGGTGGTCGAGCCGTTCCTCAACGTCGGTGGTGGTGTGGTGCTGCCGCCGGGTTTCCTGCCGGGCCTGCGGCGCCTGTGCGACGACGCCGGCGCGCTGCTCGTGGTGGACGAGGTGTTCACCGCGTACGGCCGGTGCGGTGACATGTACGCGGTCCGCCGCGCGGGGGTGACCCCGGACATCGTGGTGGCCAGCAAGGGGCTGACCGGTGGCTACTCGGCGCTGGCCGCGGTGACCGCGACGGACGCGGTCCACGACGGCTTCGCCGCCGACCCGGTGATCGGCGGGCTGCGCTACGGGCACACCACCAGCGGGCACGCGGTGGCCTGCGCGGCGGCCCTGGCCACCCTGGACGTGGTAGAGAAGGAGCACCTCGCCGAGCGGGCCGAGCACCTGGGCGCCGTCATGGTCGAGGCGCTGGCGCCGCTGACCGGCACCGGGGAAGTGATCGACGTCCGCCGGCTGGGACTGATCGTCGTGCTGGAGATGTCCACCCCGGAGGCCGCGACGGCGGTGGTCGACCGGGCCCGGCACGGTGGCCTGCTGCTGCGCCGGCAGGGCTCGGCCGTGCTGGCCGTACCTCCGCTGATCATCGACGACGAGGGCGTCGCCCTGGTGCTGCAAGGCCTGCTGGCAGCCGCCTGAGACCGACCCACGACTGCGAAGGAGAGCTCATGCGGTACGCCGGAATCGGCTGGGGTCCGGACGGATACCAGCTCGAGATCATCGACGACCAGGGGCAGCGCTGCGCACCGGCGGCGTCCTTCGGGCCGGCGCGGATCGCCGACCTGGTCGCGCACGTGCGCCGCGACGACCGGGTGGCCGCGGTGGTGGACAGCACCAACGGCATCCTCGACGGCCAGTTGATGGCGGCCGGGGTCACCGTGTACCGCGCCGACCCGCCCCTGCTGCCGGCCCGGCCCGACCTCGGCTCGGCGCCGGCGCTCGACATCGCCCGGGCGGCCCAGCGTGATCCGTCCGCGGTACGGCTGCTGGAGCGTCACCGCGGCACCCAGACCGGCCGGGAGGACGAGCTGGCGGCGTGCATCGCCGGCAGCGAACCGGCCCTGGAGGCGCTGACCGCTGCCGGGCGCTGTCTGAGCCACGGCGACCGGGAGGCGCCCCGGGTCGCGCTGACCTTCGACGACGGCCCGCAACCGCCGTACACCGGCCGGGTCCTCGACGTCCTGGAGCGTTACCGGGTGCCGGCCACGTTCTTCTGCGTCGGCCAGCACGCCGGCGCCTTCCCCGACGAGTTGGTCCGCATGCGCGAGCAGGGGCACCAGCTCGGCAACCACACGTTCTCGCACCCGTTCCTGCAGGAGTTGAGCCGAGCCCAGCTGGCCGCTCAGGTGCTGCGGGCCGGGGAGGCCGTCGCCCGGGCCGCCGGGACCGGCCTGCCGACGGTGTTCCGGCCGCCGTACGGCTCGCGGACCCCCGAGGTGCTCGGCTGGCTCGGCGAGCTGGAGCCGACGACGGTGTTGTGGGACGCCGAGGCCGCCGACTGGGCGATGCCCGGCGCGGACGTCATCGCCCGCCGCATCCTCGACCAGGCCCGGCCGGGCTCGGTGATCCTGCTGCACGACGGCGGCGGTGATCGGCAGCAGACCGTCGCCGCCCTGCCCGCGATCATCGAGGGCCTGCTGGCACGCGGATACCGGTTCGTGCCGGTGTCCGATCTGGCCGCCGACCGGGTGCACACCGTCGGCCCGGCCTGACCATCCTCCGATCCGAAGTGGAGTTCTCATGTCGTCCACCTCTTCCGTCAAAGCCACGTCCGTCCTGGACGCGGCGCAGATCGAGCAGTTCGCCCGCGACGGGTACGTCGTGCTGCCGGGCTTCCTCGACGAGGCCCTGGTGTCCCGGCTCAAGCGGGAGGTCGACCGCTGGGTCGACGACGGGCTGCGCGACAGGTCGATCGCCTCTGCTGTCGATCCCGAGGCCAACGGCCTGCCGCCGGTGATGGAGCTGGAGATGCCGGCCCACGCCGACCTCATCGCGTACCCGCCGCTGATGGGCGTGCTGACCGACGTGCTCGGCCCGTCGTTCGTCTTCCACCACCTGCACAGCGACCGGCAGGCACCCACGCTGCCCGGCAAGCCCTGGCACCACGACTACGAGCAGCGGCCGCAGCGCGACCGGACGTACGCGATGGTGCACGCCCTGCACTACCTCGACGGGCTCGACCCGGAGACGTCCTCGCTGGTGGTGCTGCCGGGCTCGCACCACCGGGTGGCCGCCAAGGACGCCAACGCGCATCTCGGCACCGAGTCCATCGACGGCGAGCAGGTGCTCGACGACCTGCCGCCGGGGTCCACGGTGCTGGCGCACTCGGCGGTCTTCCACGCCCGCCGCGCCCGCCCGGAGGGCATCGGCAAGGACCGGTATTTCGTCGACGCGTCCTACTGCCAGACCGGCACCCGCTGGCCGCCGGTGAAGCCGTACTGGCGGCACATGTTGAGCCGCGGCCGCGAGCTGGGCATCGGCGGGCAGCAGTGGCCGCACCTGTTCGACGAGGAGCACTTCGAGGAGTTCCGCCGCTGACCCACGGCCAGCCGTGTTGCCAACTTTGGCAGCACGGCTGGCAATGTTGGCAATGGTGTGTGAGGGTGGCGGGAGAGCCAACCGGAGAGGGGTACCGAGGTGGTCGACAGCGAACTGGTCGCCCTGGTGACGGGAGCCAATCGGGGACTGGGCCGGGAGACCGCGCGCCAGCTGGCCGGCAAGGGCATCGCCGTGCTGCTCGGCGCGCGGGACGCCGAGCGAGGTGCGGCGGTCGCCGCGGAGCTCGCCGCCGAGGGCGGATCGGTGACCGCCATCCCGCTGGACGTGACCGACGAGGCCGGCGTCGCCGCGGTGGCCGCCCGGATCCGCGACCGCTGGGGCCGGCTGGACGTGCTGGTGAACAACGCCGGCGCGTTCCGCCCGGCCACCGCCGTGGAGACCACCGCGGCGCCGTTGCGGGACATCTTCGAGGTCAACGTGTACGGCGTGGTCACCGTCACGCATGCGGTGCTGCCGCTGCTGGCCCGCTCCGCCGCCCCGCGGATCGTCAACGTGTCGAGCACGACCGCCTCGCTGACCCTCACCGCCGCGGGCGAGAGCCTGCCCGGGAACGCGGCCGTACGGATGGCCTACACCGCGTCGAAGGCGGCGCTCAACATGCTCACGATCCAGTACGCCCGCGCCTTCCGGCTGGATCCGGAACTGGCGCACTTGAAGATCAACTCGGCGACGCCCGGCTACACCGCCACGGACATGAACCAGCACCAGGGCATCCGCAGCGTCCACGACGGCGCCCGGGCCATCGTCGAGCTCGCCACGCTGCCGGCGGACGGACCGACCGGTGGCTTCTTCAACGATGAGGGGCCGGTGCCGTGGTAGCGCCGCGATCGGCCCACCGGAGGGAGACCGAATGAGCGACACGAGCACCTCGACGGCGACCAGGATCGGCGTGCATCGGCTGGCCGGCGCCATCGGGGCCGAGATCACCGGCGTCGACGCGGGCGACCAGCTGGACGCCGACGTCATCGATCAGGTCCACACGGCGCTGCTCGAGCACAAGGTGGTGTTCCTGCGCGATCAGCACCTCGACTACGAGCGCCAGGTGCGCTTCGCCCAGCGCTTCGGCGAGCTGTCACCGGGGCACCCGATCTTCGCGCCGCCGAAGCAGAAGCCGTTCCTGCGGGAGATCGACTCGTCGCAGGGCACCCGGGCCAACCATTGGCACACCGACCTGACCTTCGTGGACCGTCCGCCGGCCCTGGCCATGCTGCACGCGGTGGTCATCCCGCCGGTCGGCGGCGACACCATGTGGGCCAGCATGCCGGCGGCGTACCAGAGCCTGCCCCCGGAGCTGCGCGATCTCGCCGACCGGCTGCGCGTGGTGCACAGCAACGACTCCGACTACACCGACGCCACCGTCGTGCACAACAAGCTGGACTACGTCGCCAAGGTGTTCGAGACCGAGCACCCGGCGGTGCACGTGCACCCGGTGACCGGCGAACGGTCGCTGCTGCTGGGCGGCTTCGCCAAGCGCATCGCCGGGGTCAGCCCGCAGGCGTCCCGCGACATCCTGCGGGCGTTGCAGGAGCACGCCACCCGGCCGGAACACACGGTGCGCTGGCGCTGGCGCGTCGGTGACCTGGTGATCTGGGACAACCGGGCCACCCAGCACTACGCGATCTACGACTACGGCACCGAGCACCGGCGGTGCGAGCGGGTGACCGTGGCGGGGCAGGTGCCGGTGGGCATCGACGGCCGGCCGGCCACGGTGGTCCGCGGCGACATGACCTCGTACGACGGCCCCACGGACTGACCCGGCCGGGCCGGACACAGCGGTGGGTGCGGGCCCGATGCCCGCACCCACCGCTGTCGTCGTGTCACCCGTGCGTCAGGCCGGCACGGAGGCGTACTCCCGGTACAGGCGGCGCAGCGCGTTGTCCGGGAACTCGTCGTGCCACGGCTTCACCGCGCCGATGTAGTGGATGATGCCCTCGCGCCGGGTCAGCTGGTCCAGCCGTCCGGCACCGAACTTGCCGTGCACCGGGTGCTCGATGAGCTTGTTCCACTTCTCCGCCATCGGGGTCCAGCGACCGGCGAAGATGTGGTTGAGGATGTCCTGATCGAAGTGCGTGGTGTCGGACCCGTACTTGCGGTGCATCTCCACCGCCCGCTCGGTGATGCCCTCGTCGCGCCACCGGTTCATGTCGATGAGCAGGACACCCGAGTTGAAGTGACCGGGCGGCACGGCGCCGGTCTGTACCTGCCGGGCGCCCTCCGCGGTGATCTGGAGCGACCGGTCCGGCGCGAACCCGTTGAGCACCGCGCCGAGTGCGCTGCCACGCAGATCCTGGCCGTACAACTCGGTCAGGTCCTCGAGCACCAGGACGTCCGCGTCCAGGTACAGCACGCGCGGCACGCTCGCCGGGATGACGCTGCTGATGTGCAGCCGGGCGAGCGCCGCGTCGGACAGCCACATGCTCGGGATGCGCAACGACAGCCGGTCCGGGATCTGGTAGAACTCCACGTCCCCGGCCCGGCCCAGACGCTCCTGCACCTCGGCGCGGCGGTCCGGGCTCAGATCGCAGTCGACGACGTGGAACACCACCGGCGTACCCCGGTCCCGGAGCCCTTGCCGGATCGAGTGGGCGACGACGGCCGCCCCTCCCGCGTACCGGTCGTCGATCGCGAACATCACATGTAGATCGGTCATCGCTCGCCTTCCGTTCGTCGTCCCGGTCCGGCGCCGGGCTTCCCCGGATGCTGGAAACACCATGACGCCGCTTTGACAAAATGTGCCACGATGCGCCGCCGGTCAAACCTCACAGCCGTCCCGACAGGCTAGTTCCGCGATGGCAACGTTGCCAAGCACTCGCCCTTCGGCGATGTTAGGCTGGCAATTCACCTGCCACCGTTGCACCGTCGCCGACGAGCATCGCCAGGAGGAGACACGTGGCCAACAGCCATCCGGGCACGACGGCCCAGCACAGCGGGCCCGATACGTCCGCCACGCCGGCGCGGACACCGTGGACGGCGGCGCTGATCCTGGTGATGGGCATCGGGCCGTTCGCCACCGACACCTACTTGGCGGCCCTGCCCGAGCTGCAACAGTCGCTGCGGACCAGCGCCACCGTGGCTCAGCTGACCCTCACCGCGTTCATCGTCGGCATGGGCGCCGGTCAGCTCGTCCTCGGCCCGATCAGCGACTCCCGGGGCCGGCGCGGGATGCTGCTGTCCGGCGCCGTCGTCTTCGCGATGGTGACCGTCGTCTGCGCGGTCAGCCCGAGCGGGCCGATCCTGGTCGCCGCCCGCCTCGTGCAGGGCATGGTCGCCGGGGGCGGCGTGGCCATCGGCCGGGCCGTCGTCACCGACAGCTACGGAGGGGACCGGGCCGCCGCTACGTTCGGGGTCATCTCGTCGTTCACGTTCCTCGGCCCGGTGGTGGCACCCGCGGCCGGCGGACTGATCCTGACGCACGGCACCTGGCGGACCGTCTTCGCCGTGCTGGCCGGGCTCGGCGTGCTGATGACCGTCGCCATCGCCGCCGGCATCCCCGAGACGCTGCCGGTGGAGCGCCGTCAGGCACCGGGCCTGGGCCGGCTCTTCCGGCGGATGGGCGGGCTGCTGCGGGACTGGGGCTTCACGCGTCACGTCGCCCTGCTCGGCCTGGCCAGCGGCGGCTTCTTCACCTACATCGGTGGCTCGTCGTTCGTCCTGCAGACGGCGTTCGAGGTGAGCCCGGCCAGGTACACCGTCATCTTCGCCACCAACGCGGCGTCCATGGCCTGCGCCAGCCTGGCGTTCCGCGTGCTGGTGGCACGCCTGGGCGCGGCCCGGCTCCGCACGGCCGGCATCGTCGCCTCCGCCGTGGGCGCGACCGGCCTGCTGCTGCTGGCCCTGACGGACCCGCACGCCCGGTCGCCGATCGCCGCCGTGTGGCTGCTGCTCTGCCTGGTGACCGCCGGGATGGGACTCATCATGCCGGCGACCACCACGCTCGCCCAGGAGGCCGGGCGCCACGCCGCCGGCACCGCGTCCGCCCTGCAGGGCGGCTTCACCTTCCTCATCGGCGCGATCGTGACCCCGCTCACCGGGGTGGCGGGCTACGACTCGCTGCTGCCGATGGCGCTGGCCATGACGGTCTTCTTCGTCACGGCCCTCGCCCTCGCAAGCCTGACCCGGTCCTCACGCCGGCCCGCTTGACCCGGTCCCCCGGCCGGCCCGCTTGCCGCTTGACCCGGTCCTCACGCCGGTCCGGCCGCACCGGGCTGCCGGCCGCGGAGGCGGATCATCGGGGCATGGCCCGGAACCACGTCTCCCGGTCGTCCGGGTCCGGTCCGCGCCTGGGCTGCACCGGCACGTCCGCGTCGGTGACCGGCGCGTAGTGGTCGAAGCGGGTGGTCAGCACCGCCTCGCCGCCGGTGAGGTCGGGCAGGGCGGCCACCACCTGCGGCACCTGCGCGGACGGCAGGGTGCCGCTCACCTCCAGGTACCCGCCCGCGGAGACGCTGTCCAGGATGATCGCGCCGAGCCGGCCGAACAGCGCCAGCGCCGTGTCCACCGCGTGCGGCGGCAGGTTCACGTCGAACCGCTCGATGGGCTGGCACACCCGGCTGCCGGCCCGCCGCAGCGCGGCGGTCACCACGACCGGGGCCAGGTTCCGGAAGTCGGCCGCCACCGTCGAGAACGACTTGTTGAACTTCTGGTGCGCGTGACTCTGCCGGGGCCAGTACTGCGAGGACGTCATGGTGACCGTGCAGTCGGTGACCGGCCAGCCGTGCCGGCCCTGCTGCAGCGCGGCCCGTACGCCCTCCTCGGTGGCGGCGATGAACGCTGGAGGCAGCCGGCCCGGTTCGATCCCGGGCCGGAACTCGATGCCGTGGCCGACCGGGGCGGCCTCGACGCGCAGCCCGAGCCCGGCCAGGTACGGGTTGTCGCGCTCCCCGATCCGGTCCTGCGCCGTGCCGGTGCCGGCGACGCGTTCGATGCAGGCGGTCAGCGTGCCGGAGAACCGCACCTCGACGCCGTACCGGTCCTGCAGCAGCGCGGCGAGCACCTCCTTCTGGACCTCGCCGTGCAGGCGGATCACCGCCTCCTGCTGGTGCTCGTCGAGGCGCAGGTCGACCAGCGGGTCCTCGTCGGCCAGCTCGGCGAGCCCGGCGAACATCGCCAGCCGCTGCGCCGGGTCCACCGGTTCGACAACCGTCTGCCGGGTCGGCGGCGGGAACCGGTAGGCGTGCCGGCGGGGCGGGTCGCCGACGTGCTGGCCGATCCGGGCGGACAGGCCACGGACCGCCGCGATCTGACCGGCCCCCGCCGCCGGGCGTACCTGGACGCCGCCGGGCTCGCTGACGGCGATCTCGGTCACCGTCTGCGGCCGGCTGCCGGCCAGTTCCACCCGATCGCGTACGCGCAGGTGCCCGGACCACAACCGCAGCCAGGCCCGCCGCCCGCGGCCGTCCCGGTCGACGGCGAACACGGTGCCGGCCATCGGGGCGTCCGGCTCCGCGTCGAGCGGCAGCAGCTCGGCCAGGAGCCGGCGCAGCTCGGGCATCCCGGCCCCGGTGATCGCCGAGCCGCAGGCCACCGGCGTGATCCCGCCGCACCGGACGGCGTGCCGGATCGCGCCCCGCACCTCGCGGCCGGGCACCGGCTCGTCGGTCAGCCAGCGCGTCGCCACGGCGTCGTCCACCTCGGCCACCGCCTCGACCACCGATCCGGTGCTCAGGCCGACCGCCCGCACCCGGGCGTCGCGGGCGCCCTCACCGGTGACCGCGGTCAGCACGACCGGCTGCGCCGCGAGCCGGCGGCGCAGCTGGGTCACCACTCGGTCGACGTCGGCGCCACGGCGGTCCACCTTGTTGACGAACACCACCGTCGGTACGCCGATCCGGCGCAGCGCCCGCCAGATCGCGACGGTCTGCGGCTGGACGCCCTCGACCGCGGACACCACCAGCACAGCGGCGTCCAGCACGGCCAGCGACCGCTCGACCTCCGCGATGAAGTCCGGGTGGCCCGGTGTGTCCAGCAGGTTGATGCGCAGGTCGCCGAGGACGATCGAGGTGACGGCCGCCCGGATGGTGATGCCGCGCCGGCGCTCCAGGTCCATCGAGTCGGTCCGGGTGGTGCCCTCGTCGACGCTGCCGAGGCGGGTCACGGCGCCCGACTCGTAGAGCAGGCGCTCGGTCAGGCTGGTCTTCCCGGCATCAACATGGGCGACGATTCCAAGATTCAACAAAGTCAAGGCAGAGCTCCACGAGAGAACGGTCAAGGGCCGAAGACGTGGAAGCTGCTCGCATTGTCACTCCAAGATGGTGGGTACGCCGGAGTTCAGGTCTACCCGGTGCGGCGAGTGCTCGCCACCCATTTGCACCCGAAAGTCGTATGTCCGAGCGATCACTTGCCACCGATGCCCGCCGGTGGACGGCGCCGGAGCGTTCCCGGCGCCGTCGCGCGGCTCAGAGTCCGAGGCTGTCCCACAGGCCGGCCGAGTCCCCGGTGTAGCGGCGCGTGGCCAGCGCCCGTGCCGCCGCGGCGTACTCGTCGCGCCGGGCCAGGAAGTCCCGGACCACCTCGGGCGAGAGCTCCTGGGTGTTCGCACCGAAGCCGAGCTGCTCCACCATCATGCCGTTGAACTGCTGCTCGTAGACGTCGAACGGAACGGTCAGCGCCGGCTTGCCGAGGTAGACGCATTCCGACAGCACCGCGTGCCCGGCAGTGGTGATCACGGCCGAGCAGGAGGCCAGCGCCGACGTGAACGTGTCCCGGTCGAACGGGCGTACCTCGATGTTGGCCGGGGTGTCGGCGATGGAGGCCTTGGTGAAGACCGAGAACTTCACGTCGCCGCGCGATTCGGAGAGGATCTGCAGCATTTTGTCCAGGCTCTGCCGCGTCGGGCCGAACGGCGACAGGTAGACGACCACCGACGTCTCGTCCGCCTCGGGCGTCAGGGCGAGCACCTCCGGGCGCAGGACCGGCTCGATGATCCGGCCGGTGTAGCGCTCGTCGCGCTCCCAGTCCAGGGGGAAGAACGACGAGGCGATACGCTCGTCGGCCGCCGGGAAGAAGTACCGCAGCCGCGCCGCTTCCGCCTCCCGCGTGTACCCGCCGGCGTCGGGCGTGCGGTACAGCAGGAACTTGCTCTGCTGCTCGAGGGTTATCAGCCGGGAGCCGAGCATGTACGCGATCTGGGCGCTGGCCGGCTCGTAGTCGGTGAGCACCACGTCCGGTGCACCGCCGAGCTGCTGCATGACCTGCTCGCACAGGGCGAAGTTCCAGGCGTCGCCGCGCGGGTCCAGCGCACCGGCGTTGGCGGCACTCTGCGGCACGTCGACGCCGTCACTCGTCATGGCCAGCCAGCTGCCGGGGTGATGGGTGGGCACCGCGACCGGGACCGGCTGGGAGAAGGCGCCCGCCAGCGGGGGCAGACCGTCCCCGAAGGTCACCAGGGACACCCGGTGACCACGTTCCTGCAGCTGTCTCACCGTGGGGATCTGCAGGGAGATGTGTCCTTGGCCGTTCCCGCACGCGCCCACCAGGACGCGCTTCGCCGTTGCGGCGGTGCCCGTCGCGTTGTCATGGCTCGTCATGTTCGAGGCTTCCTTTCGGTAGCTGGTCCGGGCTCGGGTGTGCTACCCGATGGGGGAAAGCACATCGACGGCCGGCGGCTTGCGCGAGACGCGACCGGCCTCCGCCACGATGACGTCCCGCCATCGCGGGGGTAGTGCGGAGACGGCGGGCAGCACCCGGCACTGCTCGACGTCGCCGTCGTCGAACGGCAGGGCGAAGCCGGCCAGGGACAGCACCTGGGTGGGCGCTCCGGCGTCGAAGAGGGCGCGGTGCTCGGGTACCGGCGCCGCAGTCCGCCGGTCGAGCTCGACGCCGACGACCAGGGTGTCGACGCCGCCGACCAGGCCGCGGGCCACGCCGTGCGTGCGGCCGGGGCCGGACACGGCGTCGGCGAGGTCCCGCTCCGCGTCGTCGTGGAGTGCGTCGGCGTCGAGCCAGCCGCCGAACGACATCGCCAGCTCCAGACCCAGATGCGGCCATTTGGCGAGGTAGTAGCGGTTGTTGGGCCAGGCGGTCCGGCCGTTCTCGGCCTGGTCGCGGTGGTGCGGCAGGTGCAGTCCGTAGACGTCGGACGCCAGGACGATCGGCGTCCCGCTCGCGGCGACCCGGTAGGCCCACTCCTGGTCCTCCGGCCCCCAGCCGTGGAACCCCTCGTCGAACGTGAGGTCGTGCCGGAGTAGCACGCCGGTGGACAGGGCGATGATGCCGCCGCGAACGTGGGCCCACGGGTAGCGGCGTACGGCCGAGGCGAACTTGTCGCTCCATCGGATGTCCAGCGCGGCCCGGTCGGCGGTCGCGAGGCCGGCCAGGGCCTCGCGGTGCACCTCCCACGGTTGCGACCGGGGTGCTGCCACGTCCGCGTCGACGGCCTCGTCGTAGCCGATCATCTGCCCGGAGACGCAGACCTGCTGCCCGTGCTGGTAGTAGCGCTCCCACAGGTTGCTCAGGAAGTCGGCGGGGATCACCATGTCACAGTCGAGGAAGAGCACGACGTCGCCGGTGACCTGGCGCAGGGCGAGGTTCCGGGCCCGGCTGACACTCCAGTCGTCCCCGGCCACGACGGTGACGATGCGCAACCGGCCGGCGTACTCCTGGCACAGCGCGACGAACTCCGGCGAGTACTCCAGGCACCCGACGATCACCTCGAACGCGGTGTGTCCCAGCGTCTGCTCGGCGAGGGACGCGAACGCCATCCTGACGTTGGCCAGACGTTGCCGGTACGGCATGACCACACTGAACTTCATGAGACCTCCTCGACGACGCGACGCATCCAGCGACGCCGGTAGACGCGGTGGCCGCTGATGACGGTCTTGACGATCTCCTCGCTGTAGATGGCGAGGAGGATGACGCCGAACGGCAGATGCCAGACGAGCGCGGTGAGCGCGATGAGCGGCACCGCGACCAGCCATTGGCAGCCCAGGTCGGCGAAGACGATGTAGACGGTGTCGCCGCCGGCCCGCAGCAGACCGTTCTGCAGGGTGATGGCGAGGGAGCGGAAGACGAACAGCGCGCCGACGATGACCACCGCGTCCTTCGCCACGGCGAGCGATGCCGGGTCGACGCCACCGTAGATGTCGTCGATGAACGGCCGGGTGGCCATCAGCCCGAGCCCGAGGACCACCGCGGCACCGGTGCTCCACAGCAGCAGAGCCTTGGTGGTCCGCCAGGTCTCCTCGGCAGGTTCGTCCCGGCCCAGCCCGTTGCCGACGATCACGCCGGTGGCGGTGGCGATGCCGTTGACGAAGGCGATCGCGATGCCCTCGATCGCGATGACGATGGACAGCACGGCCAGTTCCAGGGTGCCGGCCCGGCCGACCAGCGCGGCGAAGACGAGGGTGCCGATGGCCCACGAGACGGAGCTGATCGAGACCGGCACGCCGACCCGGCGGATCACGGTGAGCAGGCCGGCGCGCAGACCGTCGCCGACGTCGGCGACGGTGAAGGCCATCGGGTGGCGCTTCGACCAGACCCAGGCGGCGAACAGGCCGGCCTCGACGATCGTGCTGATCAGCGTCGACCAGGCAGCGCCGGTGATGCCCAGCCGCGGCAGGCCGGCGTTACCGAAGATGAGCGCCCAGGCGAGCGCGATGTGCACCGCCAGGCCGACGAACGTGAAACGCATGCCGATCCGGGCCTCGCCGAGTGAGCGCAGGCTGCCGGCGAGGGCCGAGATGACGCCGAACGGCAGCACCATCCAGATGACCACCCGGACGTACCGCGTGCCGAGCTCGACCACGTGCGGATCGGACGTGCCGATCGACGCGATCTGCCGGGCGAACAGAAAGCACACGGTGCAGGCGACCGCGCCGAGACCCACCGCGACGAGCATGGTCAGCGCGGTGGCCTGCCGGGCCTTCGCGACGTCGCCGCTGCCCCAGAACTGGGCGATGAGGACCGCACCGCCGTCGGCCATGCCCATTGCGGCGAGCATGACGACGAGCAGGACCCGGCTGGAGTAGCCGACGGCGGCCACCTCGTCGGTGCCGAGTTGCGAGACCAGGAACGAGTCGACGACGCCGCGGGTCGACGACAGCAGCGCCTGGATGGCCACCGGCACCGCGGTCACCGCCAGCATCGCGACGAACCGGCGGTCCAGCGCGGTCCGGACGATGCCGGGCGAAGCCGTCGAGAGCGGTTTCCTCTCCGCTGCGGTCATAGGTGATCTCCGTACCGTGGTTGTCGGCCGTCCTCGTGGACGGTGGTGAGCCCGACGAGCCGGAAGTGGACTGTCAACAGCTTGGCATAATCTGGCAAAGCTGGCAACAACGCGCGCCTCGATCGGGTGGCCGGCCGCCCGGCAGGTTGGTAACGTCCCGGCAAGCAGCCCGGCAACTTCGTCCTACCCCGAAGGCGGACCATGACGACTCGACCCGTACGGATCGCGCTGCAACTTCAGCCCCAGCACGCCGACTACCGCCGGATCCGGCGTACCGCCGCGGAGGCGGAGGACCTCGGCGTCGACGTCCTGTTCAACTGGGACCATTTCTTCCCGCTCGACGGCGATCCCACCGGCCGGCACTTCGAGTGCTGGACGATGCTCGCCGCCTGGGCGGAGTCGACCTCGCGGGTGCAACTCGGCCCGCTGGTCAGCTGCAACAGCTATCGGAACCCGGACCTGCTCGCCGACATGGCCCGCACCGTGGACCACATCAGCGAGGGACGGCTCGTCCTCGGCATCGGATCCGGCTGGTTCGACCGGGACTTCGCCGAGTACGGCTACGCCTTCACCCCGGACGGCAGCCGCCTCGACGACCTGGCCGCCGCGCTGCTCCGGATCGAGCGGCGCTGGTCGCTGCTCAACCCGGCGCCGACGCGCAGGATCCCGGTGCTCATCGGTGGCGCCGGGGAGCGCAAGACGCTGCCGCTGGTCGCCCGGCACGCCGACATCTGGCACTGCTTCGGCGAGCCGGACGTGATCGCCCGCAAGCTGCGGGTGCTCGGCGAGCACTGCGCCGCCCGGGGCCGCGACCTCGCCGAGATCGAGGTGTCCACGACGGTCACCGGCGGCCCGACCGCACCGGGTGAGCCCGAGGATCTCGGCCGGCGGCTGCGCGATCTCGGCGTCTCGCTGTTCACCGTCGGCGCGAGCGGCCCCGACTACGACCTGGCCCCGCTGCGGCGCTGGCTCAAGTGGCGGGACGAGGAGAACAGCTGACCGAGCAGGGGCCGCCGGACGGGCCGGCGGCCCCTTCTCAGGCCGCTCCGTCCTCGGCCGGCGTCCAGTTCTCCCAGGCGCTGTGCACCATGTCGGTCACGTCGTGCCGCGCCCGCCAGCGCAGGTCCCGGCCGATCTTGTCCACCGCCGCGACGACCTCCGGCGGGTCCCCGGCGCGGCGCGGCGCGGTCTGCACGTCGACGGGGATGTCGGCGACCTCGCGCAGGGTGTCGATGACCTCCAGCACGGAGTAGCCCCGGCCGGTGCCGACGTTGTACACCTCGGCGACGGCGGACTCCTCCAGCCGCCGGATCGCCGCGGCGTGCGCGTCGGCGATGTCGGCGACGTGCACGTAGTCCCGGACCCCGGTGCCGTCGCGGGTCGGGAAGTCGTCGCCGGTCACCACGGCCGGACGTCCCGCGGCGACCCGCTCGAACACCTTCGGGAACAGGCTGCCGCCGCCCCGGTCGGCGAGCACCTCGTCGTCCGCGCCGACGACGTTGAAGAAGCGCAACGCGATCCACGAGATGCCGTGCGCCGCGCCGGCGGCGCGCAGCATCCACTCGCACATCAGCTTGGTCTCGCCGTACGGGTTGATCGGCGCGGCCGGGGTCTCCTCGGTGACGACCGGCTCCTCCGGCACGCCGTAGACGGCCGCACTGGAGGACAGCACCATCCGGGTGACCCCGGCGGACACCATCTCCTCCAGCAGCACCCGCATGCCGTCGAGGTTCTGCCCGTAGTACATCAGGGGGTCGGCGACCGATTCGGGCGCGGACTTGCGGGCGGCCAGGAAGGCCACTCCGGCGATGCGGTACTGCCGGAACAGCGTCGCGAGGGCTTCCCGGTCGGTGTCGGCGGCGACGATCAGCGGCACGTCGTCCGGCACCCGGGCCCGGTCGCCGGTGGACAGGTCGTCCAGCACCACGACCGGGCGGCCGTCGGCGATCAGGCGGCGTACGACGTGGGAGCCGATGTAGCCGGCGCCCCCGACCACCAGCCAGGTCATCGGAGCCCGCCCGGTGTGCGCGGCAGTGGTGCAGTTCGGGTGGAGGTCAACGGAATCTACCCCTCTCCGGATTCGTCGATCTGACGGTCGGGACCCCTTCAGCTTGCCAGCGTTGGCAAGTTTTGGCAAAGGGAGCGGGGAGATTGGCAATAACAGAGCCGGATCAGGCGGTACGGGCGAGGCGTGCACCGATGCACTCGGCAAGCTGCCGGGCGGTGGACTCGGCGACCACGTCGCGCCGGAAGAACACGGTCATCCGGTATCCGCCGTCCGCCCGTGGCCACAGCTCGGCGTGCAGGTCGAGCGGAACGTCGAGATAGGGCTGCCGGACGAAGGTGGTTCGCGCGCCGTCCAGCTCCAGGATCGCCGGAGCGTTGTTCTGCACGGCGAACATGGTCTGGAACAGCGGCGGCCGCTGGCGGCCCGGCGGCTCGTTCAGGATGAGGATGTCCTGGAACGGCACGTCCTGCGCCGCGAACGCCTCGGTGAACCTGTCCGCCGTCGCCCGCAGCGCGGCCGGTCCATCGGCGGGCGCCGTGCCGCGGTGGCGCAGGCAGAGCAGCGCGATGTGGCAGCCGACGGCCAGCTCCGAGCCGGGACCGTGGCGCTGGGCCACCGGTATGCCGACCGCGAAGTCGTCCTGGCCGGTGATCTCGGCCAGCGCGGTGACGTAGTGGTGCAGCAGCGCGGCGAACCGGCTGACCCTGGCCGCCCGCGCGGAGGCGTCGACCGCGGCGACCACCCGCGGCTCGATCGGCACCTCGACGAGGCCGAGTGCCGACCGGCCGCTCGCCGGCTGATCACCCGGCCACTGCAACGCCGGCACGCCGTTCAGCTCGGCACGCAGCCGGTCGCGATGCTCGTCCACCGAACTGGCAGCGACCCGGGCCAGATAGTCGCGGTGCGAGCGCGCCAACGACGGCGGAGCCGGGCTGTCCGGCAGCGCCGTGCCGCGCCGCGCCGCGTTGTACGCGGTGGCGAGGTCGCGGGCGAACACCGACTCCGACCAGCCGTCGAAGGCGATGTGATGCACCACGCAGCCGAACACGCTGACGTCGCCGGCCTCGACGACCCCGGCACGCCACACGTCGCCCTCCTCGATCAACAGCTCGGCGGAGAACAGGGTGCGCAGCGCGGCCACCGCCGCCTCCACCGACGGCTGCGCCGGCAGGGTCTCCAGCGGCGGCGGGTCGATGTCGAGGACCCGCGCCACCGGCCGCGGGTCGGACAGGTAGGCCGCACGCAGCGGCTCGTGCCGCGCGTGCACCGCGGCGAGCGCCGTCACCAGCGCGGCGTGGTCCAGCGGGCCGTCGACCACCCAGGTGACCAGGCAGTGCGAGGTCAGATCGGCAGGGTCCAACAGGTGCCGGGTCAGGTAGATCAGCTGGATCGGCGTCAACGGGACGACGCCGACGTCACGGGGCTCGGCGGCGTCGTCGTCCCCGGCCGGCGGACCGGCGTCGATCCAGGCGGCGACAGCGCGGGCGGTCGGGTCGGCGACGAGCCTGGCGAGCGGCACCGGCCGGCCCAGCCGGGCCGCGAGCCGCGCACACACCCGGCCGAGGTCCAGCGACGTGCCGCCGAGGTCGGTCAGGGGCACCTCGACCGGTACGCCGGAGCGGCCCAGCACTTCGGCGAAGATGCCGGCGACGAGGGCGGTCGACGCATCGCCGGCGGCCGCCGCGGTATCGCCCTGCGGGACGTGGTGCGCGGTCCCGGCCGAGCCGGCCAGCAACGCCCGCTCGTCCAGCTTGCCCTGGGCCGTCGTCGGGAACGCGTCGACGGCCACGACCTGAGCCGGCAGCTGGTACCCGGGGAGCACCTCGCCCAGCGTGGACCGGGCGCCGGTCAGCGGGTCGCCGGCCCGGTGCGGCACACAGCAGGCGATCAGTCGCGGCTCGGTGCCGGTGCGGTCCACCACCACCCGGCACGACCGCACCGGCAGCAGCTCCTCGACACGGCGCTCGATCTCGGCCGGCTCGACCCGATGTCCCCGCACCTTCACCTGCCGATCCGCCCGGCCACGGAAGTGCAGCAACCCGTTGCCGTCGACCGTCCCCAGGTCGCCGGTGCGGTACGCGCGCACGTCACGGCCGTCGATCCGGACGGTGACGAAGCTGCTCGCGGTGAGCTGCTCGTCGCCCAGGTACCTCAGGCCCAGGCCGGCGCCCGTCACGCAGACCTCGCCGATCTCGCCGGGCGCGCACGGCCGGTCGCCGTCGAGGACGTGCACCTCCGTGCCGGGCACCGGCCGGCCGAGCGGAATCCCGTCCGGCCGGTCGACGTCGGAGGGCACGATCCGGTGGGTGGTGGCGAACACCGTGCTCTCCACCGGGCCGTACCCGTTGAGCAGCACGATGTCCGGGTGCCGGCGCAGGAATCGCTCGACGTGCGTCGGGGAGAGCCGCTCGCCGCCGATCATCAGGTGACGCAGGCCGCGGAACGCGTCAACGTCCTCGTCGACCACCATGTTGAACAGGCTGCTGGTCAGCCAGGCGGTGGTCACGCCGTGCCGCTCGATGCCGGCGCGCAGCCCGTCGGCGTTCAGGTACGGCCCGTCGACGATCACCGAGGTGCCGCCGTTGAGCAGAGCGCCCCACAGCTCCAGCGAGAAGGCGTCCCACGGCACCGGCGCGGCCAGCGGGATGACCGTGTGCTCGTCGAAGGGCAGGAACGAGCCGGGCCGGAACAGCCGGGCGGTGGCGCGATGCGGGGTGAGCACGCCCTTGGGCCGTCCGGTCGTCCCGGACGTGAAGAACACGCAGCACGGCGCGTCGCCGCGCAGCTCGGCCGGCCGGAACTCGGGCGGCGCGGCGACCTGCGGCGCGGGCGAGGTCCACACCGGCAGGTCGAGCCCGTCCACCTCTGCGGAGGCGATCACCAGGGGCGCGTCCAGCATCGCGGTGACCTCCCGCAACCGGGCGGCCGGCCAGGCCGGGTCCAGCAAGGCGTACGCGGCCCCCGCCTTCAGGACGGCCAGCAGCGCGATCACCAGATCCGCCTCGCGGGGCAGGATGATCGGGACCTGGTCGCCCGGGCCGACGCCGGCGGCGGTGAGCCCGGCCGCCCACGCGTCAGCGGTGGCGTCCAGCTCGCCGTAGCTGAGCCGCCGCTGAGGTGCGATGACCGCGGGAGCGTCGGGCCGCTGCCGGGCCAGGCGTGCGATGCGCTGGTGCAGGCCCTCGTCGAGTTCGATGGACGGTTCCGCCGACACTGCCATTTCTGTCAGCACAGACTTGCCTCCCCGCATGCCGAGCCGCATGACGGCGCGGTCGTTGCCAGAACCCTCGTCATGTTGCCACCGCTTGCCTAGTGCGGCAACTTCGCGGGGAACGGCTGGCACGGCCAGGGCAACGGGCTCCGGTGGGAGGCGGACCGCTACGACTCGAGGCGCTGGGCGAGGGCCTCGGCCATGGTGCGCCACAACTCCGCGGCCAGGTCCGGGTTGCGCGCCTCCTGCGCCTCCTGGGCGAGTTGCTGCAGCTTGTGGATGCCCTTGTCCCGGTCGCCGTCCAGGATCTGCATCCGGCAGCACAACGCCTGATAGCGGATCCGGTCGCGGAACGACAGCAGCAACGTGTGCTCGTCGATCTCCGCGCAGATCGCCCGGGCCTCGTCCAGCCGGCCCTGCTCGAACGCCAGGTAGGCACGCAACGTGCTCAGCTGCTGATGGTGCAGCTCGCTGCCGACCACCTGCAGCACCGGCGCCACCTCGTCGAGCCGTTCCTGTGCGCAGGTGGTCCGTGCGGGCGTCAGTTGCAGATACAGAGAGGCCGCGGCCAGCCGCAGGCGGACCCACAGCAGCAGGTTCTCCCGGCCGTCGGAGCCGAGCAACGCCCGCTCCAGCAGATCCTCGGCGCCACGGTAGTCACCCTGCCGCATGCGGACCGTGGACGCGGCCCACAACGCCTCCACCCGCAGTGTCCCGGTCGCATTGTCGGTCAGGGCGCACAGCTCGTCGGAGTGTGCCCACGCCTCGGCGAGCCGGCCCAGCTCGGCCTCCGCCGAGACGAGCGCCTGCAACGCGCCGGCCCGGTCCTCGACCGACAGTCCCTCGGCGGCACGCCACGCCAGCAGCGCGTGCTCCAGCGCCGCGTCGTTGTCACCCAGCATCCGGCTGCACCGGGACAGCTGGGTGTGCGCCCGGGTCCGCAGCTCCGGCACGCCCAGCTCGTCGCTGAGCTGGACCAGCTCGATCAGGAGCGCCTGCTGCTCCTCCGACCGCCCCTGCGCCTGGTGCGAGCGGGCCAGCAGCCACAGCCCCTGCCAGCGCAGTGCCGGGTCCCAGTCGTCGCCCTTGCGCAGCGCCTCGGCGAGTAGTTCGCTGGTCCGCTCGTCGGCGTTGCCGGAGATGACGGCGGCGAGGAACTGGACCAGCGACGACGTCTGGGTGCTCGGCGGCCCGCTCTCCCCTGCCGGCGACGCGGCGAACTGGTTGACCGGCACCCCGAGCCGCTCCGCGAGGTAGTCCGCGATGCGCTGGTTGGGCTTGCGAGCACCGGACTCCAACCGGGACAGGTACCCGGTGGACATGCCGTCGCCCGCGAGGGCGGCCTGTGAGAGCCCCTGCTTCACGCGCAGCGCTCGCAGACGCTGGCCGAAAGTCGGTTGATCGAGCATCTCACCATCTCGGGTACCAGGTTGTGGGAACGTATCTCTGCTTGGAGTATGCGCACATGCCTCCTGCACTGGCAACTCTTGTCAAGCCGTGGAGCTGGGCGGCTGCCCCGGCCGCACCGCGAAACACCGGTCAGGTGGCAACCGGTGAGCGGCTCGTCGCCAGCGCCGCGTCGACGAGGAACTTGGTGGCCCAGATCGGGAAGGCGTTCGGCTCGAACGCTCCACTCTGCGGCCACGACCCCGGCAGCGCACCCACCGCGGCCGGTTCCAGCGGTTGCCACACCTGCAGCGCTGCCAGCCGGTCCATCACCTCGAGGCACCGCTGGGCGAGAGCCCGGTCGCCGCGCCGCGCCGCGACGTCCCACCACACGACGACCATCTGGGCGTCACCGGTCAGGCAGGCATAATCGGCGTACGGCTCGAATCCCGGCCCGATCTCGCCCGGCAGCAGCGGATGCAGGGGGCTGCGCAGGTCGGCCAGCCGCAGCGCGCAGTCACTGGCCGCCGCGACGCAGCGGGCACCGAGGTCGCCGCCGACCAGGTCACCGCCGCGCAGCAGGCCCCGCAACGCGTACCCGATGGTGTGGGTCCACGGTGCCCGGTTCTCCTCGAAGGCCATCGCGTCGATCCACCCGTCCGGCCGGACCCGGGTGAGGATCCAGTCCAGCGACCGCTCGGCGTGCCGCGCGTACGCCGGATCGCCGGTGGCCCGGGACAGCTCGGCCAGCGCCCAGGCGACCCGGGAGGAGTAGGTGTTCGGGAAACCGAGATGGGACAGCCAGGACCCGTCCGCCCGCTGCATGTCGCCGACCCACCGGCCGGCCCGCGCCGCCGACTCCAGCAGGGCCGGGTCCTCGGTGCGTCGCCAGAGCGCCACCAGACCCAGCACGATCTGCCCGGCGTCGAAGACGGCCGGCTGCCCCTCGAGGCCGAGGTTCGGGAAGGCGCCGTCCGGCAACTGGATCTCCCGTAGCCATCGGCCCACCTCGACCGCGCGGTCCGCCAGCGGGGCCCGGTCGAGCACCCGCGCGGCCCGCAGCATGGTCGGCAGCAGGTAGCCGCTCGTCTCCGGGTACGCCGGTTGCCAGCCCGTGGCCAGGTCGTAGCCGGCCGAGATGCCCCGGCGCCCGGTGACGTCGTGCGCGCGCTCGATCCAGGTCATCCCGGCCGCGACGATCTTCTGCGCGGTTCCGTCCATCACGCGGTCCCTTCGTGGTGAGCACTTGGTCGTCTCACCATCACACCTCTTGCCAAGACTGGCAAATCTTGTCAATGACTGGCACAATCGTGATCCTGGCGGCGTCGCGCTCACTCGCCGACCGCTTCCCGGAGCTGTTCGAGGGCCGCGCCCCGGGCGCCGCGATCGATTGGAGACCCCATGACCGACGTCTCGACGCCCCAGCGCAACTGGGCCCGCAACGTGACCTACCGCGCCGCGCGACTCCACCGGCCCGCCACGACGGACGAGCTGCGTCGCACTGTCGCGGAGAACCCGCGGATCCGGGCACTCGGCAGCGGCCACTCGTTCAGCCTGGTCGCCGACACCACGGCCGACCTGGTCCGGCTGGACCTTCTGCCCGCCGGCGTGGAGCTGGACACCGCGGGCCGGACCGTGCGGGTGTCGGCCGGCACGACGTACGCGCGCCTCGCGACCGAGCTGCACCGAGCCGGCTTCGCGCTGGCCAACCTGGCGTCCCTCCCGCACATCTCGGTGGCCGGCTCGTGTGCCACCGCGACCCACGGCTCCGGCGCGACGCTCGGCTGCCTGGCCTCCGCCGTACGGGCCGTCGAGCTCGTCGGTCCCGACGGCGACCTGCTGGCCCTCAGCCGGGACAGCCATCCCGACACGTTCCCCGGCACGGTGGCGGCACTGGGCGCCCTCGGCGTGGTGGCCGGGCTGACGCTCGACGTCGAGCCCACCTACGAGGTGAGCCAGCGCATGCTCGTCGACGTGCCCCTCGACGCGGTGCAGGAGAGTCCGGACGACGTCTTCGCCACCGGGTACAGCGTCAGCGTCTTCACCAAGTGGCACGGCGGCCGGGCCAACGTACTGGTGAAGCGGCGCCCTGACCGCCCGGCCGGACCGTGGTCGTGGGGCCGGCAGGCGACGGTGCCGGTGCATCCCGTGCCGGAGCAGTCCGCGGAGAACTGCACCGCGCAGCTGGACCAGCCGGGCCCCTGGCACGAACGGCTGCCGCATTTCCGGCCCGAATACGTGCCCGGTTCCGGACGAGAGCTGCAATCGGAGTACTTCGTCCCCCGCCACCGCGCCGCCGAGGCGATCGCCGCCGTCCGGCAGATCAGCGACCGGCTCGCACCGGTCCTGCAGATCTCGGAGCTCCGCGTGGTGCGCGAGGACGACCTGTGGCTGAGCCCGGCCTACCGCCGTGACAGCCTCACCCTGCACTTCACCTGGGCCGACGACCTCGCGGCCGTACTGCCGGCGATCGAGGCCGTCGAGGAACAGCTACGGCACCTCGAGCCGAGGCCGCACTGGGGCAAACTCACCAGAATCCCGCCGCGCGAGATCGCCGCCGGATATCCCCGAGCCACCGACTTCGACAAGCTCAGGAACACTGTCGACCCGCACGGCAAGTTCCGCAACGACTTCGTCGACGCGCTGTTCCCGGCCACCTCCCGGCCCGACCCCACCCTCAGCGCCCCCGGCGGCCACTCCTCCTGCATCTCCCCGGAGTTCCTGTAACCGCGCCAGGTCACCCCCGACCGGGCTCCCTGCTGCTGTAGAACTACCGAATGTCCCCGCCTGCGCAGCGGTGGCCGGAGTGCCTACCGGTCGCACACGAGCTCAGGATGCACTACCCACAACGGTGGGTCAGATTTCACAGCCTGCCGGAGTCGAGACGCTACCCGCGAACCGAGGACGAGTACGCCACGGTGTCGATGCGGCACCGCACGGTCTTGGGCAGGCTGTCCCGCCGATTCGGAACTCCTCGTCGTCACGAACGAATGGACCGAGAGCAAGGCACTCCCCTCTCCACCGTCGTCACGACGCGCGGACCTGATGCCCCGCGCACAGTACTGGCGCACCGTTGCCCTGGATGCCGACACCGACTCGGACGAACAGCTCCACATGCAGCTGCACGTCGAGTCTTCGGGCCTCGACTCCCCTGAACTGGACCCGTTGCTGCGCGCTGTCGCGGATGACGAGCTGGCCAACGTCATAGTGACTCCGCCAGGCTTGGAGTGGCTCTACCACCCCTACGACGGAGGAGCCGACGTCATTCTGCCGACCCGTGAGCAACGCGACGCCCTGAAGCTGGAGTACCGGAGTTGGCTGTCCAACCACCCAGCGTGGCTGTAGACCGCTCCCCCAAAGCCGGCTGGCCACAGCAGCGATCGGCACCTACTGGGCACCGCCGGCCGCAGCGTGCTATGGCCGGCGCAGCAGATTGGCCGCGCGGCGCCCTGCCCGTGCCCGGTCGGCCGCCGGCAACATCCAGCTCACCCCGAAAGCACCGGCCTGCTAAGCCAGCGGAGCGATTCGTCAGGTAAGGAATGCCCCAGCAAGACCACACGACTCCCAGGCCGTAGGAGTAGTTGTTCCCGCACGTCAAGCAATATGTGCGACGTTCACAGCCTCGTGCCATTACGAGCCCGACATGGCTCGCGCTGGAGCCTTCGTCCCCGCGCCCAGAATTCTTAGCGCGTGGTAGCGAACAACCATTTCGAGGATCTGAACCACCTCGCTAAGTCTATCTGGCCTGTAGCGACGCGAACCTGCGCTGACTCAACAAGAAGACGGAGCCGACGCACTGAGGCCCTGATCCGACCCGTTCATGTCATAGTCACATTAAGCTAAACTCGCCCCATGACCACCAGAGACCATGCTCTCCTGCGCATAGCGGTGGACCTCTGTGTCTTGACGGTGCGCGAGGGCAGTCTGCAGGCCCTCATCATCACCCGGGGCAACGAGCCGTTCGCCGGACGGCTGGCCCTGCCGGGCGGTTTCGTGCGGACCGACGAGGACATCCCCGATGCCGCGATACGCGAGCTGGGTGAGGAGACCGGCCTCGATCTCGGCCGCCTGCACCTTGAGCAATGCGGCGTGTATGGCGAGCCGGACCGTGATCCCCGGGGCAGGGTGATCAGCGTGGCTCACCTGGTTGTCATGCCTGATCTCCCACTGCCGGTCGCCGGATCCGACGCCAGCGGCGCCGCATGGAGGCCGGTCGACGAGATCCGCGGTGGTCTGGCGTTCGACCACGACCGCATTCTGAACGAGGCGGTCGAGCGGGCCCGGCGGCGGCTGGAGCTG
Source organism: Actinoplanes cyaneus (assembly GCF_016862095.1). Classification (GTDB taxonomy): domain Bacteria; phylum Actinomycetota; class Actinomycetes; order Mycobacteriales; family Micromonosporaceae; genus Actinoplanes; species Actinoplanes cyaneus. The sequence goes on along the minus strand of NZ_BOMH01000081.1, from coordinate 16,426 downwards.
ACCACGCTCGCCACAAGGTTCTGCCTGCCCGAATTCACCATCGGCGATCTGCGAACGGTTTACGAGATCGTCTGGGGTGAACCCGTGGACCCGCGCAACTTCAGCCGCAAGGTCGTCAACACCGAAGGGTTCGTCCAGCCGACCGGCACGAAACGGGTACCGCCGACCGGCCGGCCTGCGGCGCTCTACCGCACCGGGGCGGCCACGACGCTGAATCCGCCGATCTTGCGCGCCGGCGGCCACTGACGACGGTGTGGGCATCCCTGGCGGGCTGCCCACACCGCTACCGGACCGCGGTCAGCGGCAGGCCTGGATTCTTCCGTCCCAGTTGCTACCGGCCGGGCACACGGGCCCGGCAACGGCCGGGGCGACGAAGGTGGCCGGACTCAGAGTGAGGGCGACAGCCGTGGCCACGAGGATCACGGCGCGGCGCAGGTTCTTACCCATGGTGATTCCTTTCTGGAGCTGGCTCGGTGGGTTCGTGTGACGAGAGGACCCGGCGCTCGCGTTTCTCCGGCGTCCGGACGGGACGGGGGAGGCGAAGGTTGGCCGACCTTCACGCGGCGCCCCGCGCGGCCGGTCCCCGGCAGGACGGCACTTGCGCCGACTGCCCAGCGGCGTGCGAAACCCTGGCGATCGTCCGCTCGACCGGGCCCACAAACCTTACTGTCAGACTCACATTAACCACGCCTCGACTTTATGTCAATCACACATAAATTCTGTTACCGTCAGTTCAGCCCCCGACACTCTCTGCACCGAGGTGCGACTATGACGCTTCGCAGATTCGACCTCCTCCTGACCATCGCCATGGCCCTCTTGGTCGGCGTGCTCGGCGCGCTCGACCTGGTGAGCCCCGCGGTCACCGGCGGCACAACCCTCGCCACCCTGGGCCTGCTCGCCATCAGTTCCCTGCACAGCCGATCCGCGCTGGCGGCACTGAACCAGTCGGTCGCCGACCTCGACCACGATCTGAACGGGCGCGGCAGCGCCGATCAACTGCTCGGCCGTTCGACGTTCGGCGCGGATCTTGACCTCGGCACCACCGGCGATATCCGCATCATGGGCGTCACCCTGGCTCGGACCCTACGGAGCCAGTACGCGGCGCTGGGCCAACGTCTCGATCACGGCGCGAGCGTGCGCATCGCACTGATCGCGCCGCAGCCGGTGACCCTCGGCGAGGCGGCCCGTCGCAGCACCATGGCGGACAATCCCGAGATCTTCGAGCACCGGCTGCGGCCCACTATGGACCTGCTGGACGACCTAGCCGCGCGGGCGGCGGGCGGACCGGGCCGCCTCCGGATCCGGCTCCTGGACTTCGTGCCGGCATTCGGCCTGATCGCGCTGGACCCCGAACTGCCACACGGGCAGGCCCACGTCGAGGTCTACTCGCACCGCAGCGGCACTCCTGAGCCGACACTCCCCCTGTACGCCGACCCCGACCCGTACTGGCTGAGGCATTTCACCGCGGAGTTCGACAAGGTCTGGGCGGCCGGAAAGCCCTACGGAGGACCACAATCAGTTGGTGCGCCCGCTCGCGGCGGCCAGCATCCGCAGGGCACGCGACGAATCCCGGAAGCGGTCACCGGTACGCAACAGGCGGCGGATGGTGGTCACGGCGTCGTCCGCCGCACACCAGGACAGGTCAATTCCGGTGGCCGGCGGCAGCTCCAGCCGGCCGGCGACACTGGGATGGACCACCACGACGGCACTCACGCGGTGTCCTCGAGGCTGTAGCCGGCGCAGGCGGCGAACCGCGCCGAACAGGGGGCGCACCGACTGACCGATATAGGTTTTGCCACAGTGGACAGCGCCGGCTGGCGACGTGACGTAGGAACCGGGCGGCCAGGCGACCGTCTCGACCAGCACCACGTGCGGCCCGGCGCTGACGGCGTACGGCAGCGGCGGGTGACCGTCGAGGCGGACCGCCGGGTACAGCCGGACGCCGGGCACCCGGCCCAGTCCGGACAACAGCTCGCCGGTGCGGCGGGCCACCTCGTACGCCGTCGTCCCGATCGGACGGAGCGGGCGCCGTTCGGTGTCGACGATCCCGGCCAGGTGGCCATGCCGGTCCTCGTGCATCAGCAGCGCTCCCCCGCACTATCCGTTACGTCGCGATGATGTCGCGCAATTCAGCCACAACTGTCTACGGTGGTGCTTCCTCAGCCCTACCCGGCAGTGGGCATCGGTCCGCCGGTGCTGGCGAAATTCCGCCCCGACTCTTACCGTCAGACAGCGGGTGATCGACGCGGGGTGAGGGGCGGAGGTCCGCTACGTGATCTACGGTGTCCTTGGTGAGCTGGAGGTTCGCGATCCGCGCAGCGGCATGCCGCTGGAGCTGCCGCCCGGACGGCAGCTCAACGTGCTGGCCGCACTACTGATCCAGCCCAACAAGCGCTTGCCGCAGGCCGACCTTCTCCGGATGGGCTGGGGCCGGACCGATGTCGCCGAGGCGCAGCTGCACAAGGCCGTGTCGGGGTTGCGAACCCTGCTGCGCCGCGTCGGCCGCGACGGCGATCTCATCACCCACGCCCGGTTTGGCTACGAGCTGCGGGCCGGCGCCCAGGACCACGACCTGCTCGCCTTCGACGAGCTGACCGGCGCCGCGGAGAAACGCACCGATGACGAGGTCGAGCTGCTGAGCCGGGCGCTGCGGTTGTGGCGGGGGCCGCAGCCGCTGTCCAACATCTCCGCGCCCTGGGCCGGCCACCGCGTCCAGCCACTTCAGCAGCGCCGCAAGAGAATCGCGGTGCGGCTGTTCACAGTGCGGATGCAGCGTGGCGAGTTCGGTGACGTCCTGGACGAATTGCAACCCATCGCCGCCCAGTTCAGCCCCGACCACCACCTGCAGAAGCTTCTGATGATCGCGCTGCATCACAACGGGCACCGGACCGAGGCGGTCGAGTCCTACGAGCAGTACGCGCAGGCCCTGGACGCCAGGATCGGTGACGTGGACGCCGAGCTGCGCTCCATGGCGTACGCGATCAGCAGTGGTCGGGACGACCAGGTGGCGAAGGTGTTCCCGCTGGCCGCGCATCCCGTGCGTGCTGTGGCCGCGGTGCCCCAGCAACTGCCCGCGGCACCGCCGGAGTTCGTCGGCCGCGAGGCGCTGGTGGCTGAGCTGACCTGGTTGCTCGGCGCGGGCAGTTCCTACCAGGTCATGGTAGTGCCGGGACCGGGCGGGATCGGCAAGACGTCGCTCGCTCTGCACGCGGCGCACCAGCGCCGGTCCGACTACCCGGACGGACAGCTGTGGGCCGAACTGCGTGGCACATCGACCGATCCGGCCACGCCGGCCGAGATCCTGGCGCAGTTCCTGCGCTCGCTGAACGTCTCCACCGTTCCCGACTCCCCGGCTGAGCGGGCAGCGCTCTACCGCAGCTTGCTGGCCGACCGGCGGATGCTGGTGGTGCTCGACGACGCGGCCGACGGCGCGCAGATCGCCCCGCTGATTCCGGCCGGTGCCGGCTGCAAGGTGCTGGTGACCGCCCGCCGCCACCTGCCCGACGTGCGCGGTGCGCACCACGTCGGCACGCTGGATCCGTTGCTGGAACCGGACGCCACCGCCCTGTTCGAGTCGGTCGTGGCCGCCTCGCGCATCAACCTGGACGGTGAACGCGAGGCCGTGAGTGAGGTGGTCCGGCTATGCGGGGGCCTGCCGCTGGCGCTGCGGATCGCCGCTGCCCTGCGTGTCCACGACCACCCGCATCCGACCGCAGAACTGGCCCGCCGGCTGCGCACTCACGGGCCCGCGGCGTACGCGTTCGGCGCGGACAGCCTGGCTCGCACCCTGGAGACCGGGCTGGCCCCGCTCACGGCCGCCCAACAGCGGCTCTTCGTCGATCTGGGCCTGCTGCCGCTGCCCACCTTCGGCGCCTGGACAGCCGCCACCCTCACCGGGGACGCCGCTCGGGGCCGGGCAGCGCTGGCCGAACTGGCCGCGGCGTCGATGGTGGAGACCACCGCGACGCGGAGGCCGCGTCGTTTCCGGTTCCATGACCTGACCCGGGAGTACGCGGCCCGTCGCGCCGAGGCCGAGTATCCGGATCCGCGGTCCCGGGAAGAGTTGCTCGGCCGGGTGTGCGCGGCGCTGCTGAGCCTACTGCGACACGCGCACGCCCGGCAGTGCGGCGGGGACTTCGATGTCGTGCACGGCGACGTGGCCGAACCGTCGCTGCCGGCGGACGCCTACGCCGAGGTCGACGACGATCCCCTGGCGTGGTTCCGGGCAGAACGGCTCAACGTCCGAGCAGCGGTCGGCCTCGCCGCGGATCTGGGACTCACCGATTTGTGCTGGGATCTCGCGGTCTCCGCCCATGAGTTCTACACGATCCTCGGACTGCACGACGACTGGTACGCCACGCACACCACGGCGCTACAGGCCTGCCGTAGTGCCGGTGACCGCAGGGGCGAGGGCATCGTGCTGGCCTGTCTCGGCCAGCCCGCGCTGGCCACCGGCGGCAGACGGCCCGGCATCCCCGGGATCGACGAGCTAAGCCGTGCGGTGGAACTGCTGGAGGCCGAGAAGGAGGTACACGGGCTGGCGATCGCGCGGCGCACGCTGGCCAACGCCGTACGCCGCCGCGGCCGGTCCACCGAGGCGCTCACCCTGTTCACTGCGGCGCTGCACGGCTATCAGGCGTCCGGGGACACCGCCGGCCGGTGGCAGACGCTGCGCTTCATCGGCCAGGTGCACCTCGATCGGGGCGAGTACGCGCAGGCGGCCGGCACGCTGGCCCGCGCCGAGGAGGTGGCCGTCGAGCTGGGTCATCCACGATTCCTGGCACAGACCCGGTACTGGGTGGGCTGTGCCGCACTGGCCGTCGGCGACCTGGCGGGGGCACAGCGTGCCTTCACCATGGTGAGCGAGGCATTCGGGCCTGACGACGGCGTCGGCTTCGCGTACGCCATGCACGGCCTCGGCGACCTCGCCAGGCACCGGGGCGACCGGTCCCGCGCGAAGGCACAGCTACTCCTTGCCGCGCAGGTGGCCCATGACCGTGCGGACAGCCTGCTGGAGGGGCGGGTCCGGCTGTCCTTGGCCCTCCTGTGGCACGACGACGGACGGCCGGGCGATCAGGTCTCCGAGCTGGACCGGGCGGCCTGCTGCTTCGCCGGCGCGGACGCCGCCTATCTGGAGATCCAGGCCCGGTCCCGGCTCGCCGCGGTGCTGGCGGCACAGGGCCCGCCCGAGGTCGCACACGCGTCGTGGTCCCGGGTGGAACAGCTGTACGAGGCCGGCGATGTGCCCGCCCACGACCGGGTCACCCCTCTGCCACCCGCGGAAGAACAGCGGTAGGAACACGGCCGACACTCACGACAGCCTGTCCGGGTCCGGCCGTACGTTCGAAGGGCTGATCGTGAGCGACGACAATCTTCTTCTCGGTGAACTGACGGCCCGGCTGCGGGCCGCCCGGACCCACCCACCGGTGACCGACCTCGTTCTCGCCGCCTACCGCGACGCCGAGAGCCTCGACATGCTCCTGGCCGGCGGCGACCCCACCCGCCCGGACCGAGGCGGGCCGGGCGAGACCTACGACCCGGCGAGCGTGTGGCTACGTTCCGTTCAGGTCGAGGGATTCCGTGGCATCGGCCCGCGCGTGACCCTGGACCTACGACCGGCGCCCGGTCTGACGCTCGTCGTGGGCCGCAACGGCTCCGGCAAGTCCAGCCTGGCCGAAGCCACCGAGCTGGTCCTCACCGACGACTCGCAGCGGTGGGCCCGGCGTCCCGTAACCTTCCGGCAGGGCTGGCGCAATCTGCATCACGACGGGCCGACCGGGATCACCATCGGGCTACGGGTCGACGGGCAGGCCCCGGTCGAACTGGGCCGCCGTTGGCCCACGACGGCCACCGATCCCGCCGAGGCCGAACTCACGGTCGCCCTCGGCGGCCGGAGCCGTGCCGCGGATCAGCCACCCGGCTGGCTCGACCGCATCGACCTGTACCGGCCGTTCCTGTCCGCCCGTGACCTGGAGCGGGTGATCACCGCACGACCCGCGGAGTTGTACGACGCCCTGTCCCCCATTCTCGGGTTGGCTCCGTTGTCGGCCGCCGACGGCCGGCTGCAGCAGCGGCGCAGAGAACGCGCCGACCGGGTCCAGGACCTGCGCACGTCGTTCACCCGGTTGCGAAGTGAGCTCGGTGAGCTCGACGACGACCGGGCCCGGCAGGCGCTCGCTGCCCTGGGCCGGCAATCCGCCCGAGCCGACCTGACCGCGCTCGCCGCTCTCGTGGACGGCACGGCCGCAACGGGGGATCAACCCGCGGTGGCAGCGGCACGGCGCCTGATCGGCGCGGAGTTGCCGGACGTGCTCGGCGCGTTCGACACCTTGCAGAAGGCAGAAAGCGAGGGCGCCGCGCTCGCCGGAAGCGACAGCGTGGCGGCCGTTCGCACCACGGACCTCCTACAACGAGCGTTGGACCTGCACCACCACCGCGGCGACCAGCCGTGCCCGGTCTGCCGGACCGGACGGCTCGACTCCGGCTGGCGCGAGAGCGCCGAGGCGGAGATCGCCCGGCTGGGTGCGACGGCCGCAGCCGCACGTGCGGCTCACGACCGGACGTCGTCGGCACGCCACACCGCAGTCCATCTGCTGCGGGCGGCCCGGGACGAGCTCGGCGTGGCGGTCGCGGCCTTGGAGGAGACGCTTCCCACGGCCGCGGCCCGGCTCCGCCTGGCGCTTGCCGATGTGCCGTCACTTGACCACGAGCCGGGCGGCACCGGCGAGCTGGGAGCCGTTCGCCTCGCCTGGCAACCGGTTCTGGCGGCATACGCGGATCTGGCCGAGACGGCGACCCGGTGGCTGGTCAACCGGCAGGACCGCTGGCGTGAACCGGCCGCGTCACTGCGGCGTTGGATCGACGCGGCCGGCATCGTTCGGGCGGAAGCGGACGCGCTGTCGCGCCTGGAGGACGCTCGCACCGCACTGCGCTCGGCGACGGACGCCATCCGCGCGGAGCGGTTGTCCGCGTTCGTCGATCACTCCGAGCAGATCTGGCAGCGACTGCGCCAGGAGAGCAACGTCGAGCTGCACCACATGCGGATGGAGGGTGTCAGCACCCAGCGCCGGGTCAGATTCCCGGTGACGGTCGATGGCGTCGAGACCAACGCGCTGGCGGTGATGAGCCAGGGCGAACTGCACGCCCTAGGGCTGGCGGTCTTCCTGCCGCGGGCGTGCGCGCCGGCCAGCCCGTTCCGGTTCGTGGTGGTGGACGACCCGGTGCAGAGCATGGACCCGGCAAAGGTCGACGGGCTGGCCGAGGTGCTGGGCGCCACAGCGGAAACCCGGCAGGTGATCGTGTTCACCCACGATGACCGGCTGCCCGAGGCGCTGCGCCGACTCGGCGTGCCGGCCACCGTCTGGGAGGTGTGCCGTCGGGCCCGGTCGGTGGTCGAGTTACGCCCGGCTGGTGACCCCGCGGAACGCTACCTCGACGACGCACGGGCACTGGCCGCGGCGAAGGAGTTGTCCGAGCAGGCCCGGTATCCCGTCGTGGCGGGCTTCTGCCGCTCGGCACTGGAGGCGATCAGCATGGATCTCTATCGCACCCGCCGGTACGCCGCCGGGGAGCCCCACGAGACGGTGGAAAAGGCGCTCGCCCGGGCGCACACGCTGCGCCAGCGGCTCGCCCTGGGACTGTTGGACAGCTCGGACCGGGTCGGTGAGCTGTCCATGCACCTGCGCAGCACCTACGGTGGCTGGGCGGCGACCACTGTCACAGCGGCAGCCGACGGCGCTCACGGCACCGCCCGGACGCCTCTGCCTCAGCTCGTCACACGGACCCGCGATCTGGTGACCAAACTGCGATGAGCGCAACGACGAGAACGGTGTATCTCGAGGCGGCGGACCGCCTGCTGCACACGGCGCTGCCCGGCGCCGTGGGCACCTGGCCACGGGCGTGCGCCTGGTTGCTGCGCATCGAACTGGAAACGGCTCTGGACGGTTTCTGGGCCCGGACGTGCCCGGAGGTCGGTACGGCGACCCGTGCGCAGCGAACCAAACTGCTGATGCTGACCGCCTACGCCGATCCGGGCATCACCCGGCGGGCCGGCTACGCCTGGTGGGCACTGTCACGCGCCGGTCACCACCACCATTACGAGCTGGGTGTGACAGCCACCGAACTGGCCCGGCTCCGCGACGAGGTGGTCGAACTGATCAGGCTGCTGCGGGCGCACGAATGAGCCGGACCGGCAGCCCACGGAATACGAACCGATAGGGGTACGCGTGGACCAGGCCAACCGTATCGACGTTCTCGTCATCGCTGCGCTGAAGGAGGAGTACGACGCAGCCAGAGCGGCCGTCGGCGACGTGCCGTGGCATGACCATCGAACCGGCAGCGCCGAACCGTACGCCACGGTCTGGCACCGAGGGCTCGCCGTTGCTCTCGCCCGGCCGGTTCAGATGGGCGGCCGCAGCGTCGGGGCCCTCACCACGACCCTGGTCAACGAACTGCGACCAACCTGTCTGGCGATGTGCGGGGTGTGTGCCGGCAAGCCCGGGGAAACCGCCCCCGGCGACGTCGTCGTTGCCGCACCCGCCTATGAATGGGACGAGGGCAAGCACGCCGGTCCGGCGTTCCTCGCCGACCACCAGCAGTTCCCGCAGGACATCCGCTGGCTGCGAGCGGCGCAGGACTTCGATCCGGCGCCTCTGCCCACCCACGGCGCGGCCACCGCCGAAGAGGCGGATGTCTGGTTCCTGGAGCGGTTGTACCGGGAGCAGAACCCCCGTAAGCATGCGGCCCGCAGCCGGTATCTGCCCGGCCAAGCCTGGCGTGATCGGCTGGCCCGGCTGGAAACCGACGGTTTGATCCGATGGCAGGCCGGAGAACTGGTGCTCACCGACTCCGGCCGTGATCACATCCAGCGCGTCCTCTACTTCGACGACGGCCCGCAGCGGCTGCCGTACCAAGTCGTCGCCGGGGCGATGGCCAGTGGCAGCGCCGTCATGGTGGACCCGGAGATCTGGGACCGGCTGGAGATCAGCCAGCGCAAAATCGTGGCGCTGGAGATGGAGGCGGCGACCATCGCCACGGTGGCCCACGAGCGTCAGGTGCCGCACTGGCTGGTCGCCAAGGGGGTCATGGACCACGCCGACTTCACCAAGGACGACAGATTCAAAGCCTTCGCCGCCCGAGCTTCCGCCGAGGTGTTGTTCGCGCTGCTCGTGCAGTTGCTGCCACCGGCAGCGCCAGAGACCCGGGCCGGCCCGCCGGCGGTCGGGTTCCCCGGGCCGGTCAAGCTGGCGGTGATCCGACGTCTCACCTACGATTGGCCGGATCTGGCCGATGTGGTCGGTGTCCCCTCGTACGAGATTCTCCGGTTCCGCAGTGGGGACGAGCCGCGCGCACTATGGACCTGGATGGAGAGCCGTGGCCGGCTGCTCGAACTGCCGGAGGCGCTGACCGCGATCGGCCGCGCCGACCTCGCGGCACTGCTGCGCCAGAACCGCTGACGGGGCTCACCCCCGGGCCCGGGCCATCACCTCGTCGTCGGTCAGTGGACTGCTCGGGTGGTGGCTCAGGCACATCGGCGTACGCGCCTGATGGGGCACTTCCCCTTCCAGCGCGACATAGAACTCACCTGCGGTGAGGCTGCCGATGCTGGGCACATCACCACCCTTGACCTTCGCCATCTCCCGCGCGGCGTCGATCTGGACCGGTACGCTCAATCGCCCGAAGAAGTGCGTCGCCGCATTGCCGGGAATCCGATTGTGCAGGTTTTTCGGTGCCTGGGTGGCGAAGATCAGCCCGAGGCCGTACTTGCGAGCCTGCGAAGCCAGGGCGAGGGTGCTCTGCGTGCACGCGGTCATCGTGCCCGACGGCGCGAAGGCCTGCGCCTCGTCCATCACGAGCAGGCCCAGCAGCGGCCGGTCCCGCGCCGGGTGCTTCCTGATCCAGGCGAACAGACCCATCTGCAACTGGTTGACGAAACCCTGCCGGGCGTCGTCCCCGGGGATTCCGACCAGGCTGATGACCGAGATCCGAGCGTGTTTGCCGGGAGACGGGGTCAACAGGATCCCCGGATCGGCCGGGGCGCCGCTCCCGCCGAAAAGCGGATCATTGTCCATCGACGCGGTCAGTGTCTGGGCTAGGCTCGCGGCGATCCTGGCCGAATCGTCGAGCCGGCTGACCCCGTCCGGCAGGTCGGCGAGCAGGGCGATGAGCCCGTCGACGCTGCCGGTGCCCTGCCGGCCGTAGTGTTCCACCGCCTTGCGCAGCACCGCCAAGCCCAGGTGCACCCGACTAGTGCGGCCGGTCAGGTTGGCCCTCGGCGCGAGCGCGGTGACCGCCGCCTCCACCGCCGCGTTGAACTCGTCGGCGTCGTCGCGGACCGCACCGAAATCTGGCAGCGGCTGGAAGCTCAGCGGGCGGCCGGCTTCACGCCGTGGCGTCCACGTGATCACCTCGGTGCCGACCAGATACCGCTGGGCGCGTTCGGCGTCGCCCGGCCACCAACCGTCCGGCGGTGCCGGCCACGGGTCGCCGAGGCGAGCCAGGTCGTTGTTCGGGTCCAGAACGATCGCCGAGACCCCCAGTAGGGCGCATTCCTCGATGAGCCGGCGTAACAGCACCGTCTTGCCGGACCCGGATGCGGCGAAGACCGCCGCGTGCTTACGCAGGGATTCCAGCGACACCGGGACCGGCACGTCGTCCTCGACGCCGTACCCGATGATGAAACCGGTGGGCCCCGGGTCCGGCGCAGCCCGATCCGGGGCCTTCGGCTCCTCGGGCCCGGTGTCGCCGCCGATGTGCGGACCCAGGCCGTCGCCGGTCAGGGCCTCCTTGAACAGGGTGAGCTGCTCAGCCGGCCGGTATCGCGCCAGCCAAGCGTGCAGGTGCGCCGGATTCTCGTCCCGGAGGCCGTGCAATGCGGCCAGGACACGCAGATCGGCCTCGTCGACGCGGAGGGTTACACCACCGTCCGACTCCAACTCCTTGATCACCTCCTGGGTCTTGGCCGATTGACTCCACGGGCCGTTGCGCAGCAGAAAAAGCTTGCGCTTGGTGACGTCAGCGGTGAGTCCCGCCGCGGTTCGGGCGCGCCGGATGCGGTGCAGCGCGGCCAGACCATGGTGGGTGTCACTGATGGCCCGGAACGACCAGTGCATCTGATCCTCAGCACGCGACTGATCGGCAGCACCCTCGCGTTCCTCCTCGGAACGGCGGTCCAGGTCACGGCGTAACCGGGCGTGCAGATCCGGCCGGGAGCTCGGTGGCGGATCGATGCTGAAGCCGGCGCTGTCATCGCCGCGTTCGGCCACCCACGCCCGCAGCCCTGCCGCGAGCAGAGCCGGGAACGAACTGTCCTCGGTGTCCCGTTCCAGCGGTGAGGTCACATCGGCGGTACGCCGCAGTTCCTCGAACCGCCGCTCGATCCGGGCGAGTTCGTCGTCGGCGACCACTGGGGCGGTCCTGGCGGATGTTCCGGTCCAGGCCTCCTCGGCCGGCACCTCGTGCAGGCTGGTCAGTTCGCGCACCTGGTCATCGACGAGGCAGGCACGGATGTGCCGGTCGACGGAGACGAGCAACCGGCGGGGTGTGTAGCGCACGGCCTCCTCGAAGACGTGGTCCCGGATCGGCCAGGTCGCATACGGTGGGGTGAACCCCACTGAAGAGAACCGCGGCGCGAAGCGCTTCTCCAGGAGCCTGCGGGCTACCTCCGGGGTCGGGATGCCCTGGGGGATCTCGCAGCGCCGAAAGCGCGCCGGAAACGACGACGGCGCGCGGTCCGCGATCTGATTCCAGGTCGTCGAGAGCGTGGCGACGATCGTCAGGGTACGCCGTGTCGTGTCCCGCAGGTCGATGAGACCGTCGGCCAGCCCAGTCGCCATGAGGGCCAACTGCAGGTGTTGCTCCGCGGCGGAAACCTTGGCCAGGTCCTCCTGCACGGCCGCCTGCGCGACAGCGGTGTCGATCTGGTCGAACGCGATCACCGATGGCCCGGTCGTCGCCAGCAACCAGGACACCTCGCGAACGATCTCCTGGGCGGTCCGGGAGGTATTGCGGATTCCCCACTCCCGGCGCTCGCCGAGTATCCCCTCCTCCGCTCCCGCGAAGAAGTTGTCGGCGATGTCCTGATGTCCCTCGTTGTCCGAGGCACGTAGCGCGAGGGCGCGAAGCGTGTCCCGGCATCGATAGGCGACATGCTGATCGGAATCCCGCAGCCCGGCGACAAAAGTGTCCAGCGCTTCGCGGGTCAGGGTGGTCTCGCCGATGACCGCACGCCGGTCGGCCCGCGGCGCGCCGACCCTCGACGCCAGGCGTCGCAGCAGCAGGCTGAGCTGGGTCTCTCCGCCGGGCACCTCGCGGGCCAAGCCGTCCAGCAGGAAGACCAGCAGGCCGTCCCAGAAGTTTCGGCTGTCCAGGAGGCCGATCAGGAAGAAGTAGCCGCCCTGCTGTTGCACCTGCTCACGAACCCAGCCCAGCAGGTGGGTCTTGCCCGAACCATGCCGTCCCTCCAGTACCAGGCCGATCGGGCTGGAATCGGGGCTCGCGGCGGCGTCGGCGATGCCGTCTCGGATGTCCAGGAACACCGAGTCGTGCAGCCCGTCGATGTGGAAGGGCGAGCGCCGCCACACGTCATCAGGCGCCATGGCCCAGCTGAAACGCAGGGCGGCGAGCGCGGTGCGCTGGGCCTCGTTCATCGCCGACCAATCGCGAGCTTGTGCCGGTCCTCGCCGCCGATGTGGACTGCGGCGCGCCGCTCCGACTCACCCACCCGGTGCATGAACGCCTCCGGTTCGAGAAGCACGTCGCCCGCGTCGAGCAGGCCCGCCAGCGCCCGGTCCAGCTCCGCCTTGGAGACGTCCTGGAGCAGTGGTCGCAGCGCGGTCAGATCGATCCACTCTCCCGGAGACCCGGCCAGTTGCGAGTAGGCCGCACGGATACGCCCGGCCAGATCGGCGGGTTCAACCGACTCGGCCATACCCTCGTGCCCAGCCTCAGCGGCCACGCCGTTACCGGCCGCGGCGGCCGGCCGGTCGCGCGCCAATCGCTCCAGCAGCTGCTGGGAGGCGATCAGTGCGGCCCAGAATAGCTGCCGTTCACCGGCCGAGCGCTTCTCCCCGTCGACCGGTTTACCCTGGTCGACGGTCAATGACACGAGGACGGCCTTCTTGCCGTCGCTGGTGATGGTGTGCCGGTAGGGACGGCGCTTGGTGTCCGAGCTCACGTACCCGGCCGCGTTCAACCGCTCGTAATCCGGGCTAACCAGCCGGACTCCGTACAGCCTGCTCAGTTCGGTGTTGGAGAGTTCCCGGTCTGCCGCCTTCAGGATGATCAGGTACGCGTAGTCCGCAGAGGTCAGCTCGGCCATCAGAGGGTCCTTCCCAGGCACGTTTGGTCAAGGCATGGAGGGCTGGGTGACGAGCGCACCGACGGCGTCCAGCCCGTAGGCCCGCAAGGGAATCAGTGCGGAATGGCCCAGCGCGGTGTGGAGCGCCAGGAGTCGATCGGCGGCGCCGGCCGTGCCCGCGTTCAGCTCAGCCCGCAGATTGGCCTCGTCACGCAGTTCGAACAAGAGCGTGCACAGCCGCAGTGCCGCCTCGTGACTGCCTTCGTCGACCTCCGCCCGCAATCCGGCGATCTCCGACTCGGGGCTCTCACCACGGGTGGTGGCCCGGCGCAACTTCGACAGCCGCAGCTCGGCGGCGCGTTCACCCCGTTCGGCTCGTTCTAGTAGCCGGTCCACCTCGCCCCAACCGGCGTAGAGGTCGGCCAGCGCCTCGGCTGCACGGGGCTCTCCCCGGTCCGCCCGATCGCGGATCTCGTCCAGGTGCCCGCGGTCGACCAGCCGCTCAATGAGATGCTCGGCGGCGATCGCGTCGCCGGCGTCGGCGTCGCGGCGCAGACCGTCACAGACTCCGCCGTCGGCAAGGAACTCCGCGACGACGGGATCCAGCCCGGCGGACCGAGTCCGGCCCGCCGGGCGCATCTGATCGACGCGCCACACGAGGTCCTGGACTTGCGCCAGCTTCCGGGTAGCGATCAAGTCCCGCGGATCGGCGTGCAGGCGCAGCCGCAGCACCTCGAGCGCGGTGTCCAGGCGGTCCTGGCGGACCAGAAGGTCGACCAGCTCGGCAGCCGCCCTGCCATCGCCGAACTCCTCGGCCAGACGCGTCAGCGCCTTCTCGGCGTAGCGGTAACGCAACCGAGCCGAGGCGGCCGCGGCGAGACGGCGCAGGTCCTCCGGTCGACGCAACCCGGTCACCAGCGCCTGCCAGGCTTCGTGCGGCAGCGGTTCGGTGCGCCGCTTGCGCCGCACGTGCTGCGCCAGATAGTCGGCGATCGTGTAGCCCGCGGAGGTGCCCGCGCGACCGTCGTCCACCTCGTACAGTGGCCGCACATCGCCGTAAAGAGGTTGAGTGGCGTGCGGTAACGCCTCGGTGAGCCAGTGGTCGACGGTCGGCACGCGTTGATGCTTCTTGAGATAGCCGTACATGGCCTCGGTCAGCAGAGCCGTGCTCAACGGTGATTGCACGCCCAGCCGATGCGCGTCCGCCGCGACAGTGATCATCGCCTTGGCGTACGCGGTCGGCGGCTGCTCCCAGCACATCACCAGCCGTGGTCCTCCGGCCAGCACTTGGGTCAGCCCGGCTTCGCGGGCATCCAGAGCATCGCGGATCCGGCTGTCCCGCTTGGCGACGTCCTCGGCGGTCGACCGCTCCTCGGCATTCAGCGCATCCGGCACGGGAATCACGAAGGCGCTCTTCACCAGGAGATGGACGTCCTCGCGCCCGGCAGTCCATTTGGCGTATTGATCCGGCCACAGCGTCCCCACCACAAGATTGCCGCGCCGCACCAGCGCACGAATACACTCCGACGTCAGTGGTGGATGGGCGCCGAGGAACTGCTGCAACTCGTCCAGCCAGAAGACGGTCTCCCGCGGCGGCGCATTCTTCGCCTCCAGCAGCTCAGCGGCGTCAGCCGGCTGCAGCAGATCCCATTCCGGCACGAGTTCGTAGATCGCCTCGTACAGCGAACGCGTTTTCCCGCTGGACGACCCACCGACCATGACGACGAAACTCCCCCGGACCGGCAGATTTGTGGCCAGGGCAATACGCAGCCGGGAATCGAAATCCCGCTTCACATAGGCGGGCAATTCATCATCACCGTCGAGGATCGGAGCAGCGCTGTGAATTCCCAACTCCCGCGGGACAGCAAGGTCCACTCTGGGCCGGTCGAGCAACACGACGGAATCCACGCGCTCATCCGGTCGCATCGAGCCCGCCGCAATTCTCGTCCCCAATTCCGAGGAAAGTGCATGAGGTCACGAATGTCCTACCGTTCTGCGAGCCGGACGCCCGACTTCCCCGATCACTCGTCAAACATTTTCGACCGACGATGCAACGAAGGCTAACGCATCGACAATCAAGATCGCCAGCAGCGGAAACCGCTATTCCAAAGCAAATTTGCCCGGCACTTTCGAAAATCCGCAACATAATTCCAGACACTTCTACCGTTTCCCTACCGCGCACATCGACGGCCGCGCGGACCTCAGTGAGTGTTTGAGAAGGCTGTCGCGCGGCGTGTCCCTGGACGCGGCGAAAGTGGTCCGAAGCTGTCCCGGTGGAGCGTGAGCGGCGGTATCCGTCTGACCTGACCGATGAGCAGAGGGATCTTGTCGAGCCGATGCTTCCGTTGATCAAGTCTCCGGGGCCAATTCCGGAGCATCCGCGGCGGGCGATGGTTGATGCGATCTTGTATGTGGTCCGCAGCGGCTGTTCCTGGCGTCAGCTGCCTGTCGATTTCCCGCCTTGGCAGATCGTGTACTGGCAGTTCCAGCAGTGGAGAAACGCCAGGTCACCGAACGGATTCTTGAAGAGTTACGCGAGCAGCTTCGGCTGGGCAAGGGCCGCGAGGCGCAGCCGTCGGTCGGCGTGATGGATTCGCAGTCGGTGAAGGCGGCCGACACCGTCGGCGCAGATAGCCGCGGCTACGATGCCGGGAAGAAGATCAACGGCCGGAAACGGTTCATCGTCACCGACACCCTCGGCCTGCTGGTCGTGGTCTGCGTGATGTCGGCATCCTGGCAGGACCGCGACGGCGCGAAGACAACCCTGCTCAGCACGTATCTGTTCACGCCGATCTTGCACGTGTCGCCGACCAGGGCTTCGCCGGCCGCCTGGTCGACTGGGCCGCGCGGACGATCGACACCACGGTCGAGATCGTCCGTAAACCCGCTGACCAGCGCGGATTCGTCGTACGTTCGAAGGGTGGGTGGTCGAACGCAGCCTCGCCTGGCTGACCGCACACCGGCGTCTGGCCCGCGACTACGAACGCGATCCCGCCGTCTCCGAAGCACTGATCCGCTGGGCCGCGATCAACACCATGGTCCGCCGACTCGACCGCGGGCGGCCCGCCACCCGGCAACGCCGTCGAACCCTCAGCACGCCCGGATAACAGCCCTCTCAAACACTGAGCC
>NZ_BOMH01000080.1 GCF_016862095.1 Actinoplanes cyaneus | reverse complement strand
CCGGGGCGGCTTCCGCGGCGGGGACCGTGACCGTGGCGGTGACCGTCCGGGCTACCAGGGTGGCGGCGACCGGGGCGGCTTCCGCGGCGGCGACCGTGACCGGACCGGTGGCACCCGGGAGAGCTTCCAGGGCGGCGGCGGATACCGCGGCGACCGCCCGCAGGGTGACCGTCCGCAGGGCGGCGGCTTCCGTGGCGGTGACCGTGACCGTCCGGGCTACCAGGGTGGCGGCGACCGGGGCGGGTTCCGTGGCGGTGACCGTCCCCAGGGTGGCGGCTTCCGTGGCGGTGACCGTGACCGCGGCGGCTACCAGGGCGGCGGCGACCGTCCGGGCTACCAGGGTGGTGGCGATCGCGGCGGGTTCCGTGGTGGCGACCGTCCGCAGGGTGGTGGCTTCCGGGGTGACCGGGACGGCGGGGACCGTGGCGGTTACCGGGGTGACCGGGACCGTGGCGGCAACCAGGCTGACCGGCCGGAGAACATCGAGGACGGCCAGGCCGCGTTCCAGGTTCCGGACATCCCCGCGGACATCGTCGCGACCGACCTCGACCAGGAGGTCCGCGCCGAGCTGGTCGCGCTGTCCCGCGACGTCGCCGACACTGTCGCGCGTCACCTCGTGGCGGCCGGCACCATCATCGACGAGGACTCCGAGCTGGCCCTGCAGCACGCGATCGCGGCGCGGCGGCTGGCCTCCCGGATCGCGGTCGTGCGTGAGGCTGTCGGCCTGGCGGCGTACGCGGCCGGTGACTGGACCACGGCGATCGCCGAGCTCCGCACGTACCACCGGATGACCGGCAAGCAGACCCACCTCGCGGAGATCGCCGACTGCGAGCGGGCGCTGGGCCGTCCGGAGCGGGCCATCGACCTCTTCCGTGGCGCCGATGTCGCGAAGCTGGAGAAGTCCGGCGCGATCGAGCTGCTGATCGTGGCGGCGGGCGCCCGCGGGGACCTCGGCCAGCACGAGGCGGCCGTGGCGATGCTCCAGGTCAAGGAGCTGACCGCGGAGGACACCACCGAGTGGGCGGCGCGACTGCGTTACGCGTACGCGGATGCCCTGCTCGCGGCCGGCCGTCGCGACGAGGCCCGGGAGTGGTTCGTGCGGGCCGCCGCGATCGACGAGGACCAGCTCACCGATGCGGCGGAGCGGATCCTCGAGCTCGACGGCGTGACCATCGAGGGTGACGACGACGAGGACGACGAGGACCTGGCCGACGAGGCGCGCGACGCCGCCGGCGACCAGGGTCCGGACGAGGACGGCGAGGAGCTCGACGAGGACGACCAGGACTCGGACGACGAGCCCGCGGCGGACTACGACGAGGACGACCTCGACGACCAGGACGACGACGACCAGGACGACGACGACGAGGAGCCGGTCCGCGCGGCCGACACCGACGTCAACTCCGACCCGGTGAAGGCCGAGAAGCACGAGGTCCCGGCCGCGGTCTTCGAGGCGCCGAAGTCGGACGACGCCGAGAAGGACGAGCAGGGCGAGAAGGACGGCGACGAGCTCACCGGCCGGGGCGAGGACCGCCCGCAGGCATGAGTGATCACCTTGCCGGTGGCTACGACCTGGCCATCTTCGACCTGGACGGCGTCGTCTTCCTGATCGACAAGCCGATCCCGGGTGCGGCCGAGGCGGTCGAACGGCTGCGGGCGGACGGGACGTCGATCGCGTACGCGACGAACAACGCGTCCCGTCGTGCCGCGGACGTGGCCACGCTGCTCACCGGCATGGGCGTCAGTGCTGCTCCGGCCGAGGTCCTCACCTCGGCCGGAGCGGCCGCCGCTCTCGTCGCCGAGCAGGTCGAGGCCGGTTCACCGGTGCTGGTGGTCGGTGCCGAGGCGCTGCGCGCGGAGATCCGTGACGCCGGGCTCACCCCGGTCGAGTCGGCGGAGGACGCGCCGGTCGCGGTGGTGCAGGGCTACGGGCCCGAGGTGGGCTGGAAGATCCTGTCCGAGGCGGCGCTCGCGATTCGTGCGGGCGCCACCTGGTACGCCACCAACACCGACCGGACGCTGCCCAGCCCGCGCGGCCCGCTGCCGGGCAACGGCTCGCTGGTCGCCGTGATCCGGACCGCCCTGGACCGGGAACCGGACGTGGTGGTCGGCAAGCCGCAGCCCGCGCTTTTCACCACAGCCGCCTCGCTCGCCGGAGCGGAGCGGCCCCTGACGATCGGCGACCGGCTGGACACCGACATCCAGGGTGCGGTCACCGCCGGCATGGACAGCCTGCTCGTCCTGACCGGGGTCAGCGGCCCGAAGGATCTGCTGTCCGCCCCCGCCGAGTGCCGCCCCGCGTTCGTGGCGGCGGACCTCTCCGGGCTGTTCCGGCCGGCTGATCGCGCCGTGGTGTCGGCGGCCGCAGTGGAGGGTTGGACGGTCACCCGTGACGGTGACCGTGCGGTCCTCGACGGCTCCGGTGACCCGGTCGATGCTTTGCGCCTGCTGTGTGGCGTGACCTGGGACGGCGTCCCACCGGCCAACGTCACCGGCAACTCCGCCGCGGCCACCGAACTCCTCACCACCTGGGGTCTCTGACCCCCGCGACGCATCACAGCCCCGGCCTTCTCGGCCGGGGCTGTTCTGTTTCCGGCGACCGGTCCGAGTGGCGGCGCGGGTTGCGCTTCCGGCTGGTTCTCATGGTCGTTATCCGGCCCGGATAACGACCATGAGAACCAGCCGGCGACGGTGAGGCGCGCTGGGTGCTGGGGCGGGCCGGGCGTCGCGTGGCGCGCACGGGTTCGCCGGCTTCCGGCGGGCGCGCGCGGGGTTTGCGGTTTCCGGCGGGCGTGCACGGGGTTTGCGGCTTCCGGCGGGCGTGCACGGGTTCGATGGTCTCCGGCGGGGCGTGCGGGTTCGCCGGCTTCGGGGCGGGCGCGTGCGGGTTTGTGGTTTCCGGCGGGGCGCGCTTGACGCCGTACGCAGGAAGGGGGTTTGGGGTGATCTTCAGCGGTCAGAAGGGCTGGACCGGGTCGCGGTGGTACTGCTCGTGGCGCGGGCGGTGGCTGCGGCGGGGCAGCGGTGGGGCCTCGGGGTCGATGCGGAAGATGCCGTCGACCATGGCCACCATCGGGGAACTCATGTAATCGAAATCGGGCACGGCGACCCTCTCGGCGCGGTCGTGCACATTCGTCGCGGTGCACGAGCCGTCGATGCAGGGCACGTCGGGGCGGACGTGGATCATGGATGCCTCCCAGTTTCCCGGGGCGGCCGTCGTCCGAGGCGGTCGCTCGTTCGTCTCCTCATCGTCCCACCGCGCACTGGTGGTCGCCAGGAAATCACTGCTGGTGCGATTAGTGTCAATCGCGCGGGGAGAGCCGACTCGGTCGAGGTGCTGGCCGGCGTCGAGGAGCTGGCGGCCAAGGCTGCCTAGCGCAGGCCCACGCAGCCGAGATCCCAGAAGGTGTGCAGGTAGACCAGGGTGCCGGTCATCCACGGCCGGTACGCGGTCAACGGCATGACCTGGAAGGCGGCGTCCGGGATGCGCAGTGACGGCTTGCGGAAACCGAGGGAGTCGCCGGCGACGAAACCGCGCCTCCCGTAGTACGCCGGGTCGCCCTCGAGGAAGAGCAGGGGGACGTCGCGTTTGTCGAGCTCGGCCACGCCGTACTCGATGAGGGCCTTGCCGACGCCCTGGCGCTGATGTTCCGGCACGACCGCGAGCGGGCTCAGGACCTGGACCGGGAGCAGGCGCTCGGGGGCGTCGACGAGGCTGCGGGTGAACATCACGTGACCGATGAGCTCACCGCCGGGCTCCTCCGCAACATACGCCGAGAAGTGGGGATCGTCCCGGCGCAAGGCGGTGACCAGGTCGGCGACGACGCGGCCCGCGGCGCCGAAAGCGCGCTCGACCAGGAGATCGACGGCAGGATGGTCGGCGGGGGTCTCGGCCCTGATCTGCATCCTGCGACGCTACGCATGCCCGGGCGCGGCGGGCCACTCGATTACCGTCAGCGGGACGGGGTGACCGATCCTGATCTCACGTTGAACGATCCGGGGCCGCGGGTCGTATCAACCGGCGTGATCAGAGGAGCTTGCGGAGCTTGAGCAGGTCGAACGGGTTCGCCTTGACGGAGATCTCCCGGCCGGCGATGGCGCGGGTGATGTCCAGCCGGCCGGCGATCAGCGCCAGCAGGTTGTCGCTGGTGGTGGTCAGGACGATCTTCGCCTTCGGATCGTCGCCGTCGGCGATGTCGGTGAGCAGGCCGCCGGCGATCCGGCCGTGGAAGGCCGTCTCCAGGTCGGTCACCCGGCACGCGAGCGTGCGATCCAGATCGAGCCGGCCGCGCGCCTCGGCGTTCGCCTCGAGCTTCGCAGCTAGGTCGTGCAACGCTTTGCGGCACTCGTCCACCGTGGCCAACGCCGTCCCCCTTCGCGACACCAGCACCGTACCCCAGGAACTTGTCGGGGGCTGCCGGTAGCGTGGCACCCGACGCGACGAGAGGAGGAGGGATCATGCCGGATGCATGGCGCGCATATCTGGACCTGGCGCTCGGGCTGACCGAGGCGCCCCGGAAGAGGGCGCAGAAGGTCGCCGGTGAGTTGCTCGAGCGGGGCGGTGCCACCGCGGCACAGGTGCAGGGGCTGGTCGATGACCTGCTCTCGGCGGGCATCGCGAACCGCGAGGCGCTGACCAACATCGTTCGGTACGAGGTGGACCGCGCGCTCGGCCGGGTCGGCCTGGCCACCGCCGACGAGGTGTCCGAGCTGACGAGCCGGGTGCACGCCCTGGAGAAGGAGCTGCGGGAGGCGCAGGCGCGCGCGACCGCGGTGGAGAGTGGTGTGCGGCCCGCAGGGCCCGCCGCTGATCCTGCTCCCTCGGTGGCGCCGGTGAAGAAGGCCGTGGCCAAGAAGGCGGTCGCCAAGAAGGCGGTGAAGGCCACGCCCAACGCGATGCCGTCCGCCGGGACGGCGCGGGGTGGGGCGCCGGCCAACGCGGCCTCGCCCGGTGCGCCGGCTGAGGGGGCTCCGGCGGGTGAGGTCGCCCCTGGTGGGCCGGTCAAGAAGGCTCCGGCTGCCAAGCGGGTGGCGCGGAGATCCACATCGGGCAGTGCGGCTCCGGTCGAGGCAGCCGCGGCGACCGTGCGGGAGCAGCCGAAGAAGGCGTCGCTCGGCCGGGCCGCGAAGAAGGTCGCCGGCGCGCCCGTGAAGAAGGCCGCTGAGGCGCCTGCGAAGAAGGCCGCGGTGAATCGGGCGCCGGCCAAGCGTTCGCCTCGGAAGAGTGCGACTGAGCCGGCCTCGTCGAGCTTGACGCCGCCGGGCACTGCGGTGTCTCCGGTCAGCGCGGTGAAGGAGGCGGCGGCCGCGACCGCGTTGCCGTTCATCGCGCCGAGTGAGAGCGCGGCCGCAGGGCCGGTGAGCGACGCGCCACGCAAAGCTGCCGGGCCCGCCAAGGGGGAGACGCCCGCCAAGGCCGGCGCGCCCGGGAAGGCGGCGCCTCGGAAGGGCGCGCCGGCCAAGCGTGCGGCTGCGGGCTCCGAGCCGGGTCGCACCACACCGGCCGGGCGGTCCCCGCGGAAGGCGGCGCAGGTGCCCGCACAGGGCAGGAAGTCGCAGACGGTGGCGGAGAGCACCGCGCGGACCGAGAAGCCGGAGGCGTGATCCCGTGACGTTCCCGAATGCCGTGCCGGGCGGGCCGCGTCCCGGTCCGCCGCAGGGTGGCTTCCGGCCCGGTCCGCCTCCGGGTGGGCCACGCCCCGGGCCGCCGGCCGGCGGGTTCCGGCCCGGCCCGCCCGCGAGCGGATCTCCGGCCGCGGAGTTCACTCCGGCGGAGCATTACCGCACCGGCGAGGACGGGATGGTGGAGGAGACCGGTCACCCGGCCGTGGACGCGGTGCTAAGTTCGCTCGCCAACGCCGCACGGCTGGCGCCGGGCGAGCAGATCGCCGGGTACGAAGCCGCGCACCAGGTGCTCCAGGAGACTCTGGCCAGCATCGATCGCTGAAACGACGTACCGGAAAAAGGAATTCGATGGCCCGCCGTGCGCGTCTCGACGCCGAGCTCGTCCGCCGCAAACTCGCTCGTTCCCGGGAACAGGCCGCCCAGCTCGTGGCGGCCGGCCGGGTCCAGGTCCGGGGGACCGTGGCCCACAAGGTGGCGGCCATGGTCGACCCTGCCGACCCGGTGCTGGTCACCGGTGAGGACCCGCAGACGGAGTATGTGTCGCGGGGTGGCCACAAGCTGGCCGGCGCGCTGGCCGCGTTCGGCGCGAAGGGGCTGACCGTCGCGGGGCGGCGCTGCCTGGACGCGGGCGCGTCCACGGGCGGGTTCACCGACGTGCTGCTGCGCGCGGGCGCCGGCCGGGTGGTCGCCGTGGATGTCGGGTATGGGCAGCTGGCCTGGCCGATCCGCACGAACGAGCGGGTCGACGTGCACGAGCGCACCAACGTGCGCACGCTGACGCCCGAGACGATCGGTGGCCCGGTCGATCTGGTGGTGGCGGATCTGTCGTTCATCTCGCTGCGTCTGGTGCTGCCCGCGCTGACCGCCTGCACCGCGCCCGAGGGTGATCTGGCGCTGATGGTCAAGCCGCAGTTCGAGGTGGGCAAGGAGCGGGTCGGCACGGGTGGCGTGGTCCGCGACTGGCGGCTGCGCGCGGAGGCGGTGCTGGACGTGGCGGCGGCCGCTGCCGAGCTGGGGCTGGGCGTGGTCGACGTGACCGCGAGCCCGCTGCCCGGCCCGAGCGGCAACGTGGAGTTCTTCGTCTGGTTCCGGCGGGGCGCGCCGGCCGCGGATCGGGCGCGGGTGGAGTCGGTGGTCGAGGCCGGCCCGGCCGGTGCGGGGCTGCCCGCCGAGCTTCTGGCGGCGGCCGCGGCGGCGGCCGAGCCCGCCGGCGAGGAGCAGTACGACGGCCCCGAACCCGCGGCGGCGGCCGAGCGCGCCGCTGAGCGGAAGCGCGACGATCCGGGGGCCGCGGCGGCGGCTGAGCGCGCCGGTGAGCGGAAGCACGACGGCCCGGGGACCGCGGCGGCGGCCGGGTCCGCGGGTGAGCACGAGCACGAACGTCCGGAGCCCGCGGCGGTGCGGGCAGACCAGCCGACGGCCCTTCAGGAGGACACATGACTCGCTCGGCTCTGCTGGTGACGCACACCGGGCGCAGGCAGAGTGCGCAGCACGCCCGCACTGTCGCGCATGATCTGCTCGCCGCCGGCTTCGAGGTCCGGATCATCGCCGACGAGGTGGCCGACCTGGACCTGCCCGACGGGGTGCGCCCGGTCGACGACCAGGAGGCGGCCGAGGACATCGAGATCGTGCTGGCGCTCGGCGGTGACGGCACGTTCCTGCGCGCGGCGGAGCTGGCCCGGCCGGTGAAGGCGCCGCTGCTCGGGATCAACCTGGGCAAGGTCGGCTTCCTCGCCGAGGCCGAGATCGACCACATCGACGAGGCGGTCCGGGAGATCGTCTCCGGTGACTACACCGTGGACGAGCGGCTCACCCTGGACGTCCGCGCGGAGTATGACGGCCGCCTGATCGCCGAGTCGTGGGCGCTCAACGAGGTGACCGTGGAGAAGGGCCAGCGGGCCCAGATGCTCGAGCTGATGGTCGACGTGGACGGCCGGCCGCTGTCCCGCTACGGCTGCGACGGTGTGGTGTGCGCCACACCGACAGGGTCGACGGCGTACGCGTTCTCGGCCGGTGGCCCGGTGGTCTGGCCCGAGGTGGAGGCGCTGCTGCTGGTGCCGATCAGCGCGCACGCGTTGTTCAGCAAGCCGCTGGTGACCGCGCCGACGTCCACGTTCAAACTGACCGTCGACCCGTACACGTCGTTCGCCGTGCTCTGCTGTGACGGTCGCCGCACCTGGGACCTGCCGCCGGGCTCGATGGTGACCGTGGAGCGGGGTCAACTGCCGGTCCGGCTGGTCCGGCTGGCCCCGCGGCCGTTCACCGACACCCTGGTGGCGAAGTTCGAGCTGCCGGTGGTCGGCTGGCGGGGGAACAGGCGCTGACCGGTGCCCTCCGCGGGGGCGATTGACGCTGATCAGAAACCCCCGCGGTAGGCATTTGTCGGAGGGGCCAACTACCCTCTGCCGTGTGCTGGAGGAACTGCGCATCACCGGGCTCGGCGTCATCGACGACACGACCTTGCGGCTGTCCGCGGGGATGAACGTGATCACCGGTGAGACCGGCGCCGGCAAGACGATGGTCGTGACCGGTCTCGGACTGCTGTTCGGCGGCCGGGCCGACGCCGGCCGGGTCCGTGCCGACCCGGGTCGTGCGGTGGTCGAGGGCCGGCTGAAACTGGCGGGCACGCTCGGCGACGCGGTCCGCACCCGGATCACCGACGCCGGCGGCGAGACCGACGACGACGGCTCGCTGCTGCTGAGCCGCACGGTGACCGCCGAGGGCCGGTCCCGGGCGCACGTCGGCGGCCGCAGCATGCCGGTCTCCACCCTGAGCGAGCTGGGCGAGCAGGTGCTGGCCGTGCACGGTCAGTCCGACCAG
Source organism: Actinoplanes cyaneus (assembly GCF_016862095.1). GTDB lineage: Bacteria > Actinomycetota > Actinomycetes > Mycobacteriales > Micromonosporaceae > Actinoplanes > Actinoplanes cyaneus. Next base: position 45,392 of record NZ_BOMH01000080.1, on the reverse strand, counting down.
CTGCGCCTGCTGCGCCCGAGCGAGCAGCGTTCCGCGCTGGACCGGTTCGCCGGTCCCGAGCACGAGAAGCTGCTGGACAGCTATCGCGAGGCGTTCGCCCGCTGGCGCCGGGTCGTCGAGGACCTGGCCGACCGGCGGCGCAACGCCCGCCAGCGCTCGCAGGAGGCGGACCTGCTCAAGCTCGGCCTCGACGAGATCACCCGGGTCGACCCGCAGCCGAACGAGGACGACGACCTGCGCAACGAGGTGCAGCGGCTGGAGCACGCCGAGGGCCTGCGGGTCGCCGCGGCTCTGGCGGCCCAGGCGCTGGCCGCCGGGGTGGAGGTCGCCGACGACGCGCCGGACGCGACGACGCTGCTCGGCACCGCCCGCCGCACGCTGGAGGGCCAGTCCGGCGTCGACAGCAAGCTGGGCGACCTGGCGCTGCGCCTGGAGGAGGCGGCGACCCTGGTCAGCGACGTCGCCTCGGAGTTGTCCAGCTATCTCGGCGAGCTGGACGCGGATCCGGCCCGGCTGGAGGCTATCTACGAGCGGCGGGCCGCGCTGCGCGCGCTGACCCGGAAGTATGCCGACGACATCGACGGCGTGATCGCCTGGGCGGAGAACGCGAAGACCCGCCTGACCGAGCTGGACTCGTCCGACGAGCTGCTGGACGAGCTGGACAAGGAGCGTCAGCGCCTGGCCGCCACGGTCGGCGAGCTGGCGGGCCGGCTGACCGCGGCGCGGCGCGAGGCGGCGGTCCGGTTCTCCGAGGCGGTCAGCGTCGAGCTGGCCGGGCTGGCGATGCCGCACGCGCGGGTCGAGGTGGCGGTGCTGACCCATGCCCCGTCGCGGGACGAGCCGGCCGTGACCGTCGACGGCGAGGAGTTGGGCGCCGGGCCGGACGGGGCGGACGAGGTGGAGCTGCGCCTGCTGGCCCACCCGGGCGCGCCGTCGCTGCCGCTGCAGAAGGGCGCTTCCGGTGGTGAGCTGTCCCGGGTGATGCTCGCCATCGAGGTGGTGTTCGCCGGGGCCGGCGGCCCGCCGACGCTCGTCTTCGACGAGGTGGACTCCGGTGTGGGTGGCACCGCGGCGGTCGAGATCGGGCGGCGGCTGGCGCGTCTCGCCCGTACGCATCAGGTGCTTGTCGTGACGCACCTGCCGCAGGTCGCGGCTTTCGCCGATCGTCACCTGGTGGTGGCGAAGGACACCGGCGGGGCGATCACGACGAGCGGGGTGCGGATCGTGGAGGAGACCGAGCGCGCGCGGGAGCTGTCCCGGATGCTCGCGGGCCTGCCCGATTCGGACCTGGGTATCGCCCATGCGGAGGAATTGCTGGCCGTGGCGGGGCGGGAGAAACGTGGATGATAAGTCCGGTTTGTTCATGAGTTAGAGCATGTCTAACGGGGGCCGCGTGAAGCGGCGTGTCAGGATGGCCGGGATGCGACTTCCCACCTTGCGCCGTGTGCGCACCACCGAAGCGGGCCCGGTCTCCGGCGTGGCCCGGCTCGACCGGCGCACCAAACGGCTGACCGGCCGTCTGCGGCCGGGTGAGATCGCCGTGATCGATCACGTCGACCTGGACCGGGTCGCCGCCGATTCGCTGGTGGCCTCCGGCGTGATCGCGGTGCTCAACGCCAAGCCGTCGATCTCGGGGCGCTATCCGAACCTCGGCCCGGAGGTGCTCATCCAGGGCGGCGTGGTGCTCGTCGACAACCTCGGCGAGGAGCTCTTCGGCGGCCTGCGCGAGGGCCAGGTCGTCAGCATCGAGGGCGACAAGGTGCTGCTCGACGGCACGCCGGTCGCCACCGGGGTCCGGCAGGACGCGGAGACTGTCGCGAAGGCCATGGCCGACGCGCGCGACGGCCTGTCCGTCCAGCTCGAGGCGTTCGCCGCGAACACCATGGACTATCTGAAGCAGGAGCGTGACCTGCTCCTGGACGGCGTCGGTGTGCCGGAGGTGCAGACCCGCATCGGCGGGCGGCACGTGCTCATCGTGGTCCGGGGTTACGACTACAAGGAGGATCTGGATGTCCTCCGGCCGTACATCCGGGAGTACAAACCGGTCCTGATCGGGGTCGACGGCGGCGCGGACGCGCTGGTGGAGAACGGCTACACCCCCGACATGATCATCGGGGACATGGACTCGGTCACCGACGACGTGCTGCGCTGCGGCGCCGAGGTGGTCGTGCACGCCTATCCGGACGGGCGCGCCCCCGGCCTCGAGCGGGTCAGCAACCTGGGCGTCGACGCGCTCACCTTCCCGGCCGCGGCCACCAGCGAGGATCTCGCGATGCTGCTCGCCGACGAGAAGGGCGCGTCCCTGATCGTCGCGGTCGGCACCCACGCGAACCTCGTCGAGTTCCTGGACAAGGGGCGCGGTGGCATGGCCTCCACGTTCCTGACCCGGCTCAAGGTCGGTGGCAAGCTGGTCGACGCGAAGGGCGTCAGCCGGCTCTACCGGCAGAACATCTCCGGCTCGGCGCTGCTGCTGCTGGTCCTCTCGGCGGTGGCCGCCATGGCGGCGGCCGTGGCAGTCTCCACGGTGGGGAAGGCGTATCTCACCGTGGTGTCCGAGTGGTGGGACAATCTCGTCTTTACGCTGGGCAATCTTTTCTGAGGGCGTCGTGATCAACTTCCGGTACCACGTGGTGTCGCTCACCGCGGTCTTCCTCGCGCTCGCGATCGGCCTGGTGGTCGGCACCGCGGCGCTCAACGGCCCGGTCTCGGAGAACCTCCGCGCCCAGCTCACCGCGCTGAACAAGGACAACAACGCCAAGCGCGACCAGGTCAACCAGTACAAGGACGAGCTCAACCGCAACCAGGACTTCGCCAACGAGACCGCTCCGTACGTGCTGACCGGCAAGCTCGCCACCCGCAAGATCGCGGTGGTGGCGCTGCCCGGCGGGGCCGACTCGGCGGAGGGCGTGGCGAAGATGCTCACCGTGGCCGGCGCGACGATCACCGCCCGGATCACGATGGAGGACAAGTTCGTCGACCCGAACAACGCGAACGAGCTGCTCGACCTCGCCGATCAGTCCTCGCAGCCGACGATCCCGGCGGCCCTGCTGCCGTCCAACAGCGACGGGGTGGAGACCGCGAGCGCCCTGCTCGGGCTCACCCTGCTGCAGGGTTCGGCCGTGATCAACCCGGACGACGTGACCGCTGTGCTGGCCACGCTCTCCAAGCCGGGCTACATCTCGGTGGCCGACAAGTCGGTCGGTGGCGCCGAGATGATCGTGCTGGTCGCCGGCCCGCCGCCGACCGACAAGGACGCCACGAAGAAGACGCAGAACGCGGTCACCGTGGCCAACCAGCTGCACCGCAACCGCCCGCTGGTGGTGGCCGGCACCAGCGTCGGCGACAACAACCTGGTCGCCGAGATCCGCAGCGATCCGACCCTGGTCAAGGAGATCTCCACGGTGGACAACGCGAGCACCGTGCAGGGCCAGGTGGCGACCGCGATGGCAACCCACGAGCGGCTGCTGCAGAACAAGATCGGGCAGTACGGACTGGCCGCCGGCGCCACCTCGCTGGTGCCGTCCGCGGCGCCGTAAGGCAGACTCTGCTGCCATGGCATTTCTGCGTTCGCTCGGGACCGGCGCCCTGGTCGCGCGTGCTGTGCTCGGCTGGGTGAGCCGCGATCCGAACGCGGCGGCCCTGCGCCGGACCAACTTCCACGGGCGGGCCGTCACGCTCGCCGGTGGTCCCGCGCTCGCCGCCGGTGCCACGATCGGCGCGGCCACGGGCGCGGCGACCGGCCGGCTCGCGGCCGCCGCGGTGACGGCCGGCGCGGTCAGCGGCGCGGTCGGCCTCTACGACGACATCGTCGGCAACCGTCCCGATCAGAAGACCGCGAAGGGGTTCGCCGGTCACCTCGGCGCGCTCCGCGAGGGCCGGGTGACCAGCGGCCTCGTCAAGATCGGCGGGGTGGGCGCGGCCGGGCTGGTGGCTTCGGCGCTGATCGGCAGCCGCCGCACCGGCGTCGTCGGCCGCGGCGTCGACGTGCTCCTCGGCGCGGGCGTCGTGGCCGGTGCCGCGAACCTGCTCAACCTGCTCGACCTGCGTCCCGGCCGCGCGCTGAAGGCCGGTCTCGTCCTCGGGGCGCCGCTGCTGGCGGGCCGGAACGCGTCGATGACCGCGGGCACGCTCGGTGCGAGCGCCGCGCTGCTCCCGGCCGACCTCGGCGAGGAGATCATGCTCGGTGACTCCGGGGCGAATGCGCTCGGGGCGCTGCTCGGGGTGGCGTACACCGCGCGGACCGGCACTTCCGGCCGGCTGACCGCGCTGGCCGTGATCGCCGGGCTCACCGCGGTGAGCGAGAAGATCAGTTTCACCAAGGTCATCCAGGACACGCCGTGGCTGCGCCGGCTCGACGAGATCGGCCGCCGTCCGGCGTGAGCTCCGCGAAGGACTCCGGCGCCGCTTCCGCGTCGCCGTCCGGCCCGGAGGTGCCCCCGACGGCCGGGGCGGGTGTCGTTTCCGGTCAGAGCACGGGCCCGAAGACCGAAAGTGATCAAAATCGGGCTGTGGGCGGTGCCGGTGGGCGGTCGGCCGCCGGGTCCGCTTCCGGTGCGGTTTCCGACATTTGCCGTACGGAGAAATCGGGCGATTCCGCGTCGCCGGGCCGGTCGGAAACGGGCAGCGTGGCCGCGGGAGTGCCGACCAGTGGCGCCGCGAACGCGGGCAGCGTGGCCGCGGGCGAGCAGGAGTCGGGCAGCGCCGCGGGAGTGGTGGAGGCGCGCGGGGTCGGCGGTGGTGCGGGCGGGGCGGCGGCCAGGATCGCGGGCGCGGCGGCGCTGATCACGGTTCTGACGATCGTCGCCCGGATCGCCGGCTTCGGCCGCACCGTGGTCTTCTACTACACCGTCGGCGAGGGCGGCCACGGCAACCTCCCCGACCTGTACTTCGCCGCCAACACCGTCCCGAACATCATCTTCGAGCTGGTCGCCGGTGGAGCCCTGGCCAGCCTGGTGGTCCCGCTGCTGGCGGGCGCGGTGGCCGACGGCGACCGGCAGCGGGTCAGCCGGATCACCTCGTCGCTGATCACCTGGATGCTCGCGCTCACCGTCCCGCTGGCAGTGGCCATCGCCCTGGCCGCGGGCCCGATCACCGGGCTGCTGGACGGCGTGACGCCCGAGCATCAGCAGATCGCCGCCCGGATGTTGCGGGTCTTCGCGCCGCAGCTGCCGCTCTACGGCGTCGGCATCGTGCTGACCGGCGTGCTGCAGGCCCACCACCGGTTCGCCTGGCCGGTGATCGCGCCGCTGCTGTCCAGCCTGACGGTGATGACGGCGTACCTCACCTACGCCGGGATCGACGGCGCGCGCACCGACTTCGCCGGCCTCACCGGCGCCGGGGAGCTGACGCTGAGCGCCGGCACCACGCTCGGCGTCGTCGTGCTGACCCTCTGCCTGCTGATTCCGCTGCGCCCGCTGCGGTTGCGGCTGCGGCCGGGGTTCCGGTTCCCGGGTGACGAGGGCCGCCAGGCGGTCCGGCTCGGCTGGGCGGGCGCGGTCACGGTCGGCGCGCAGCAGGTGGTGGCGGCGCTGGTGGTCACGCTCGGCGCGCAGCAGCTGGCCCGGTACACCGGGGCGCAGACCGTCTTCCTGCTGCCCTGGGCGGTGCTCGCGGTGCCGCTGGCGACGGCGGTCTACCCACGGCTCGCGGACGCGGTGGTCCGGCGGGACGAGCGGGCGTACGCCGGGGCCCTGTCCGGCACGGCCCGCTCGATCGTGCTGCTCGCCGGGCTGGGCATGGCCGCGCTCGGTGGGCTGGCCGTCCCCGCGACCTACCTGATGAACGCCGGGGGAGCGGCGCCGGCCGTCGTCGGTTTCGCGCCCGGCCTGCTCGGCTATGCGCTGTTCGCGCTGCTCTCCCGGGCGCTCTACGCCCGTGGCGGGACGGTCGCGGCCGCGGTCGCCGCGGGGGTGGGCTGGTTGTGCGCCGGGATCGCGGTCGTGATCGTCACGGCGGTCAGCGACGGTGGCACGCAGCTGGCCGGGCTCGGCCTGGCGAATGCGCTGGGCATGACGGTGACCGGGGTGCTGCTGGTGCTGGCGGTGCGCCGGCACGCGGGCCCGGAGTCGCTGGCCGGTCTGGGCCGGGCGAGTCTCGCCGCGACCGTCGCGGCCGGGGTCGCGGGCCTGGCCGGCTGGGCCGTGGTGACCGGGCTGAGGTCGGCGTTCTGGCCGGAGCCGGGAATCCTGGGCAGCCTGGTGGAGGGGGTGCTCGGCGGGATCGTGGTCGCGGCGGTCTTCGCCGCTGTCGCGTTCGTGCTGGACCGGCGCGATCTGTTCCCGCTGGTCACCACGCTGACCCGGCGGCTGCGCCGGTGAGACGGCCGGGCCGCGGTCGCCCCCGTTGTCTGCCGGGCCGGGGGACGTGTGAGGGTTAACCGGGAGGCGACGGGGACGCGAACACCCGTCCGGGAAGGGGTACGACGGTCGTGAGCAGCGACGACGGGTGGCGCGGTTCGGTCGTGCTGGTGCTCGGCTCCGCCACCGGCGGCACCGGCGGGCACGTCCTCTCGCTGGCCCGCGGCCTGGTCGCGGCCGGCTGCAAGGTCGTGGTCTGTGGCCCGGCCGCCAACGACGAGCACTACGGCTTCAGCACGGCCGGGGTGGAGTATGCGCCGGTCGAGATTCCGGCCGACCCCGGCCCGCAGGACTCGGGGGCGGTCCGGGCGTTGCGCCGGGCGATCGCCGGGCGGGACGCCGACGTGATCCACGCGCACGGGCTGCGGGCGGCGTTCGTGGCGGCACTGGCCCGCACGGGCGTGCCGCTCGTGGTGACCTGGCACAACGCCGTACTGGCGAAGGGTCTTCGTGGTCAGGCGGGCGCGCTGGTCGAGCGGATCGTCGTGCGCAACGCCGCGCTCACCCTCGGCGCCTCGGAGGATCTCGTGGAGCGCGCGATCGCGGTCGGCGCGCGCAACGCCCGGCTCGGCCCGGTCGCCGCGCCCACGATGCGGCCGCCGAAACGGACCCGGCAGGCGGTGCGCGCCGAGTTCCGGGTGAAGCCGACCACGCCGCTGATCCTGTCGGTCGGGCGGCTGCACCCACAGAAGAACTACGACATGCTGGTCGACGCCGCCGCCCGCTGGCGTGAGCTGGACCCGGCCCCGGTGATCGTGGTCGCCGGTGCCGGCCCGAGCTACATGTCGCTGGCACAGCGGGCGTCACGCACGCACGCTCCCTTCCACCTGCTCGGGCACCGCGGCGACGTGCCGGATCTGCTGCTCGGCGCGGACCTGGCGGTGGTCACCAGCGACTGGGAGGCGCGGCAGCTGTTCGCGCAGGAGGCGCTGCGGGCCGGGGTGCCGCTGGTCACGACGGCGGTCGGCGGGCTGCCGGGGCTGGTGGGGGACGCGGCTGTGCTGATTCCGCCGCGGGACCTGGATGCGCTGGATCATGCCGTACGGGAAATCCTGTCTGATTCTGATCTCCGAGCGGACCTTGCCGCCCGCGGCCCCGCGCAAGCCGCCGGCTGGCCGGGGGAGACCGACGTGGTGAACGCCGTCCGTGCCGCCTATGCCGAGGTCAGCGCCTCATGAGCGAGAGATCGTCCGGCTCGGTGACCTACTCGTGGCGATGCCGGAGCGCAGCGGAGGTGGCGGCGTGAGCGGCCGGCTCGACCGCATCCGGCGGGTCCGCCCACCGGGCACGCCACGCGGGCGCCGCGCCGCTGTCTGGGTGCCGTCCGTGCTCGTCGTCCTGATCGCGATCGCCAGCCTGATCGGGCTCACGATCCGCCCGGAGGGGCAGGACCGGCGCGGCGCCGCCGACTACGTGGTGGTCGCCGCGGCGGCCGGGCTGCGCTGGGACGATCTCGACGCGCGGCGCACGCCGGCGTTGTGGCAGGAGGCGACGAAGGGCTCGACCGGCTGGCTGTCGGTGCGCTCGGCGCACGAGGTGACCTGCCCGGCGGACGGCTGGCTGACGCTCGGCGCCGGCAACTACGCGGCGTGGGACACCCGGGCGGTGACCGGGAAGTGCCCGGTGGTCTCGCCGGCGGTGACCCGGCCGGACGCGATCGGCGCGAGCGTGACCGACCAGAACACGGTGGTGCGCACGAACCAGGAACGGCTGCCCTACGGCACCACTCCGGGCGCGCTGGCCGAGTCGGTCCGCTGCACGGTGGCGGTCGGCCCGAACGCCGCGGTCGCCGCCGCCCGCCCGTTCGGCCGCGTCGACCAGTACGCCGAGACGCTCCCCGCCGACCCGGGGGAACTTCTCTCCGAGTGCGTGCTGAGCATCGTCGACCTGGGCACGATCACCGGCACGGGCGCCGAGCGCGAGGCCGCTGTCGCCGCCGCCGACGCGGTCCTGGCCCGCGTGCTGGCGGCCCGCCCGGAGCGGTCGACGATGCTGATCGCCGGGGTCGCGGACACCGACACCACCTCCCGCCTGCACGTGGCGATCGCCGAGGGCGAGGGCTGGGACGGCGGCTGGCTGACCTCGGCCGGCACCGGCCGCGAAGGCTATCTGCAACTGGTCGACCTGGCGCCGACGGTGCTGGCGGTGCTCGGCAAGGCGGCGCCGGAGAAGCTTTTCGCCGGGTACGCCGCGACCGTCTCGACCGGCCGCACAGCCGACCCGGCCGCGGCCATGCAGGGGCGCAACGACGCCGACCGGCGCGCGATCGCCCAGCACGGGGTCGCGTCGATCTTCTTCACGGTCCTCGCCGGCGTGCAGGTGCTGCTCTTCGCCGCGCTCGTGCCGGTGCTGATGCGCGCCCGCCGGCACGCCGGCCCGGTCGCTCCGCCGCTGCCCCCGCGCCGGCTCGTGGCGGTGCTGGAGGCGGCCCTGATCGCGGCGGCCCTGGCGATCCCGGCGGCGCTGGTCGCCGACGTGGCGCCGTGGTGGAGCGCCGACCATCCGGCCTGGATGTTCGGCGCCGCGACGTTCGTGCTGATGCTGCTCGGCACCGCCGCCGTGCGCCTCGGCCCGCGCTACCGGATGACGCTCTGGCCGATGGGCGCGACCGCGACCCTGAGCGGCATCGTGATCGGCGTGGACCTGCTGACCGGCGCGCGGCTGCAGCTCAACGGTGTGGCGGGTTACTCGGCCACGCACGGGGTGCGGTACGCCGGCCTGGGCAGCGTCGGCCTGGGCGTCTTCGTCGCCGCGCTGCTGCTCGGCGCGGGCTGCCTCGCCCAGTGGGTCGGCAAGACGTGGCGGCCCGTGGTGATGGTGCTCTTCGGCGGTCTCGGCGTGGTCATGGTCGGCAGCCCCTACCTGGGGGCGGACCCGGTCGGCGCGATAGCGGTGACCGCCGGGGTGTGCGTGGCCGCGGCGATGAGCTCCGGCGGCTGGCTCACCTTCGCGCGGGTCGCCTGGGCGGCGGTCGGCGCGATCGCGGTGACCGTCAGCTTCGCCGCGTTCGACCTGCACCGGTCCGCCCTCGAGCAGGGCACGCTGGGCCGGTTCCTGACCGCGCTGGCCAGCGGTACGGCGGGCCCGGCGATGCAGCGGGCCGTCGCGGCGAACGGGCAGGCGCTGGTGGACAGCCCGCTCAGCCTGCTGGCCCTGGCCGGGGCGCTGATGCTGGCGTTCGGCCAGTTCTCCCCGTGGGGTGGCCTGAGCCGGGTGTACGGCCTGCATCCGGCGCTGCGCGCGGCGGTCGCCGGCACGGTGGTGGCGTCGCTCACCGCCGGGATCTTCGGCGGGACCGCGCTCGGGGTGGCCGGCGCGGCCGCCGCGACCGCCGTTCCGGTCGCCGTGCTGACCGCGCTGCGGGTGCTGCTGCACGCCGCGGACCGCACCCTGCCGCCGGGGGAGACCGAGGGCCCGGGCGGCCCGTTGCTGCGCAAGGACGACGGCGGCCCGTTGCCGGGCGAGACCGATGGTGGCTCGGCGCCGAGTGAGGCCGATGGCGGCTTGTCGGCGGGTGAGGGCCGCGGCGATTCCTTGTCCCGTGACGTCGGTGAGGATCAACGGACAGTGACCGAGTCGCCCGGCTGAGTCGGCACGCGGCGCAAAACCGATGCCAAATCGTAGGAACACGCACGCCGAGCAGCCCGAACGTGGCGGGCCTGGGAATCAGTGTTACGGTGAACTCCCGTGGATGGGGCGATGAAGCCCCGGTCTGCACTCTTCACCTGACAGGCGACCACGGGAGCGGGCTTTGGCCTCAACAGTGCGTGACACTCGGCACATCTTCGTCACCGGGGGCGTCGCCTCCTCGCTGGGCAAGGGCCTCACCGCCTCCAGTCTCGGCAACCTGCTCACCGCCCGCGGTCTCCGCGTCGTGATGCAGAAGCTCGACCCCTACCTGAACGTCGATCCCGGAACGATGAACCCGTTCCAGCACGGTGAGGTCTTCGTCACCGAGGACGGCGCCGAGACCGACCTGGACGTCGGGCATTACGAGCGCTTCCTGGACCGTGACCTCTCCGGCAAGGCGAACGTCACGACCGGCCAGGTCTACTCGGCCGTCATCGCCCGCGAGCGGCGCGGGGAGTACCTGGGCGACACCGTTCAGGTGATCCCGCACATCACGAACGAGATCAAGAGCCGGATCTTCGCGATGGCCGACCCGGACGAGAACGGCCTGGTCCCCGACGTGGTGATCACCGAGGTCGGCGGCACGGTCGGCGACATGGAGTCGCTGCCGTTCCTGGAGGCGATCCGTCAGGTCCGGCACGAGGTCGGCCGGGACCGGGTCTTCTACCTGCACGTGTCGCTGGTGCCCTACCTCGCCCCGTCCGGTGAGCTCAAGACCAAGCCGACCCAGCACTCGGTGGCCGCGCTGCGCAACATCGGCATCCAGCCGGATGCGCTGATCTGCCGCAGCGACCGGGAGATCCCCGAGAAGATGAAGGAGAAGCTGGCGCTCTACTGCGACGTCGACGTCGAGGCGGTCATCGGCTGCCCGGACGCGCCGAGCATCTACGACATCCCGAAGGTGCTGCACGACGGGGGCCTGGACGCGTACGTCGTACGCAGGCTGGGTCTGTCCTTCCGGGACGTGAACTGGAAGACCTGGAACGACCTGCTGGAGCGCGTGCACCACCCGAAGCGCACGATCACCATCGCGCTCGTCGGCAAGTACGTGGATCTGCCCGACGCCTACCTGTCGGTGACCGAGGCGATCCGCGCGGCCGGTTTCGGCAACACCGTGAAGATCAAGATCCGGTGGGTGCCGAGCGACAGCTGCGAGACCCCGGCCGGCGCGGCGACCGCGCTCAAGGGCGTCGACGGCATCGTGATCCCGGGCGGCTTCGGCGTGCGCGGCATCGAGGGCAAGGTCAACACCTCGCGGTTCGCGCGGGAGAACGGCATCCCGATCCTCGGCCTTTGCCTCGGCCTGCAGTGCATGACCATCGACGCGGCCCGCAACCTCGCCGGTCTCGCGGGCGCCAACTCGCTGGAGTTCGACGAGACCGCGGCGTACCCGGTGATCTCCACGATGGCCGACCAGGAGGACATCGTGGCCGGCAAGGGCGACATGGGCGGCACCATGCGGCTCGGCGCCTACCCGGCCACGCTCAAGGAGGGCTCGATCGTCGCCGAGGTCTACGGCGCGACCGAGATCTCCGAGCGGCACCGGCACCGCTACGAGGTGAACAACGACTACCGCGACAAGCTGTCGCAGTCCGGCCTGGTCTTCTCCGGCACCTCGCCGGACGGGCGGCTCGTCGAGTTCATCGAGCTGGACCGCGCGACGCACCCGTACTTCGTGGCCACCCAGGCGCACCCGGAGCTGAAGAGCCGGCCGACGCGGCCGCACCCGCTCTTCGACGGGCTGATCAAGGCCGCCGTGGTCTACAACGCCGCGGACGAGCTGCCGGTCGAGCCGGTCGAGGCCTCTTGATGGGCTTCGAGCACGAGGTCGTCGGGACCACCGAGCGTTACCGCGGGGCGATCTTCGACGTGGTCACCGACGAGGTGACCATGTCCGACGGCGGGACCGCCAAGCGCGACGTCGTCCGCAACAAGGGCGCGGTCGTCGTGGTCGCGCTCGACGACGACGACCGGGTGGTGCTGATCAAGCAGTACCGGCACGCGCTCGGCAAGCGGATCTGGGAGCTGCCCGCCGGGCTGCGCGACGTCGACGGCGAGGACCCGGCGGTGGCCGCGGCCCGTGAGCTCGCCGAGGAGGTCGACCTCACCGCCGGCCGGATGGAGAGGCTCGTCGAGCTGCACACGTCGCCCGGGTTCAGCACCGAGCACGTGCTGGTCTATCTGGCACGTGAGCTGGCGCCGGTGCCGGACGCGGAGCGCTTCGACCGGCACGACGAGGAGGCCGACCTGGAGGTCGTCCGGGTCAGCCTCGACGACGCGATCGCGATGATCTTCCGCGGGGAGATCACCAATGCGGCAGCGGTGGCCGGGCTGCTCGCTGCGGCGCGGGCTCGCTGATCGTTTTCAGTCCGCCGCCGGGCAGGACGCGCCCGGCGGCGGCACCGTCAGATCGATCAGATAGCGGTCGATCACGGCCTCCGTGCAGTCGCTCGCCTGATACTTCCCGTGGCCCGAGCCCAGGTAGGTGACCAGCCGTCCGCTGCTCCCCAGCTCGGCCGCCACGTGCCGGGCCCAGGCGTAGGGCGTCCGCGGGTCGTGCACCGCGTTGAACACCAGCAGCGGCGTCGAGGTGTGCACCCGGAGGCGGTGCGGAGGGTTCGCGACCGGCTGTGACCAGCCCAGACAGGTCCGGACCGCGAGCAGCCCCGCTCCGTAGCGGACATCCGGCGCCGCCTTCCCGGCGATGTCCACCAGCTGCCGGTACGACCGGAAGTCGCGCACGTCCGCCGGGAAGTCCGCGCAGAACACCCCGGCAGCCACGTCCAGCGGCGGAACCTTCGGCGGGATCCCGTCGGCCAGATCCTTGATCGTCCCGGCCAGCGCGGGCCACCGGGGAGTCAGCGCCATCGGCAGCGCGGCGACCTCGAAAGAGGTCAACGGTGCGTATCCGCCCTGGTCCGCGTTTTCCAGGATGGAGCGCCAGGTGGCCCGGACGTCGGTGCCGTGCAGCACGCACTCGGCCGTGGTGACCCGGTCGCACCAGGCCACGAACTCGTCGAACGCGTCCTGCGCGCCGGCCGCCTCCGAGCGAACGAAAGCGGTCAGCGGCAGGTCGTGGTCGAAGACGCTCTCCAGCACGATCGCGCGCACCCGGCCGGGGAACTGCTCCGCGTACATCTGACCCAGCAGCGTCCCGTAGGAGCTGCCGTGGAACGTCAGCCGCCGCTCGCCGAGCGCCTGCCGCAGCGCGTCCAGATCCTTCGCGAGCGTCACCGAGTCGGCGTTCCCGAAGACCTTGCTGGTCGCGGCGCACTGCGCCCAGTAGGCGCGATTCGTGGCCACGGCGTCGTCGAAGTCGGCCTGGTCGCGCAGGACGAAGGACGGGGCATCCGGCCGCGGCGCGCACGTGGGTGCGGCCGTCCGGCGGACGGTACGGGGATCGAAGCTCACGATGTCGAACCGCGCCATTTGCTCGTCGCTGAACCGGTCGCCCTTGCGGACCCGTTCCACTCCCGAGTCGCTCGGCCCGCCCGGCCCGAAGACGAGCGCGCCCACCTTGTGGTCCTGATCCGTGGCGAACCGTTTCGCGACCGCCATCCCGAACGTCGGCCCGTGCGGGTCCGCCCAGTCCACGGGCAGTGTCAGGGTCGCGCAGACCACCACCCGCCGGTCCGGTGGATAGCGCGGGACGTCGTCGGCGCAGTCACCCCAGTCCAGGCCCGGCGGCCGGTGGGCGAGCCCCGCCGGGGTGACGGTCAGGGCAAGCGCGGTGATCAGGGCGGCCAGCTGCACGGCGACTCCTCGGATCCAGTGACGCGGACCGATTCATCGTTCGCCCGGGACGTCCACCGGCCAATCGGGATCGTCCCCTAATGTCCCCCCGGAGATCGCCAGCCGCGCCCGTGGCACCGACCGGCAATACACCATTCCCGGCGAGCGGGTGGTCCCGCTGCTCGTGATCCTCGCCGCTGCGGCATAGTCATTGATCGATCGTCCGATTGATGGTCCGATAGTCCACGATGATCGGTTTGCGGGGAGCCATCGGAAAAGTCCTCCCACCGGCCGGACTGCCCCGCATGCTCGCGGTGCAGAACGCCCTGTGGGGTGTCGGCGTCGGCACCTTCCTGGCCGGCAGCGTCGTGTTCTACAGCGTGTACGTCGGCCTGAGCCCGGTCCGGATCGGCATCGGCCTGTCAGTGGCCGGTGCCGTGGCGGTGGTCGGCTCGATGCCGCTCGGCCACCTGGCCGACGTGCTGGGCGGCCGGCGGGCCTGGGCGCTCGGGTCGGCGGCGCGGGCCGCGGCGTTCGCGGCCTACCCGCTGGCGCACAGCTTCTGGCCGTTCCTGCTGCTGATGGTGATCCAGACCGCGACGGACACGCTCTCCAGCAGCGGCCGGGTGGTCTACACCGCGGCCGCGATCACGCCGGAGAACCGGGTCCGGGTGATGGCGTTCAGCCGGGCCTACCTCAACGTGGGCTGGACGGTCGGGGCCGGGCTCGGCGCCGGCGCGCTGGCCCTCGACTCCCGGCTCGGGCTGCTGCTCCTGGTCTTCACCGCAAGCGGGGTGTCGGCGGTCAACGCGATCTGCGTGACCCGGATGCCGGCCGTCGCGCCGGCCCTCGCGCCCGACGATCCGCGGCCCAGCCCGTGGACGGTGCTGCGGGACGTGCCGTACGCCGCGGGTTCGGCCGTCTACGGCTTCCTCTGGCTGCACACCATCCTCTGGAACGATGTGCTCCCGCTCTGGGTGATCACCCGTACGGACGTGCCGAAACCGGTGCTCGGCGGGCTGGTCGCGCTGAACACCGTGCTGGCCGTGGCCTTCCAGGTCCGGGCCACCCGGGGTGCCGGCACCATGCCGGGCGTCATCCGGCTGACCCGGGTGGCGGCGCTGTGCGCGGCCGTCGCCTGCCCGATCGCGGCGGCCACCGGGACGACCCACGGCTGGCCGACCGCGGCGCTGCTGTTTCTCGCCGTGCTGCTGTTCACCGCCACCGAGCTGGGGATCTCCGCCGGGCAGTGGCACATCCAGGTGGAGATTCCGCCGGCCGCGCAGCGCGGGGTCTACACCGGGCTGGACCGCTCGATGCAGGGGGTGACCCGGATGGCCGGGCCGGCCGGGCTCACCCTGCTGGTCATCGGCAGCGGCGGATGGGGCTGGTGGGTGATCGGCGCCGCGTTCGTGGTGTGCGCGCTGGCCGTACGCCCGGTGATGGCCTGGATCGAGCGCACCCCGCGCACCGCCGACCGTCTCGCCGGCCGCCTGGGCGGTGTTTGATCCTCCGGCCGGTCGTCTGTTTCCGCCGGACCGGGGTAGTAGGTTCGGCGCGCCTGACGACAGGAGGAGACATGAGCTTTCCGAGACTGCAGTCGATCGTGCTGGACACGCCGGACGCACGCCGGCTGGCCGAGTTCTACCGTCACCTGCTCGGGCTGGAATACCGGCCCGGCGACGAGCCCCCGGCGCCGGGGGAGGACGACGTGAAGGGGCGGGACTGGCTGGTGCTCGTCGGGGCCGGTGGCGTGCGGCTGGCGTTCCAGCAGGAGCCGGGGCTGAAGCCGACCACCTGGCCGGACGGGACGGTCCCGCAGCAGTTGCACCTGGACACCGTCGTCGGCTCGATCGAGGAGCTGAACCGGCAGCACGAGCGGGCGCTGAGCCTCGGCGCGACGCTGCGCTTCGACCGCAGCGACGACCCGGAGGAGCCGCTGCGCGTCTACGCCGACCCGGCCGGCCACACGCTGTGCATCTTCGTCGGGGAGTAGGTGTCGATCGATGGGCGCAGCTCGATTGTGAGAGATCATTTGCGTAGCGGGACGGTTCCACACGGTAACTTGTCCATCGTGGACCTTGTGTCGATGATCGCCGATGAGCGAATCCGTATGGCGGAGCTGATCGAGACGTTGAAGCCGAGCCAGCTCTACACGATGAGCCTGTGCGAGGGCTGGACGGTGCACGAGGTCGCCGCGCACCTGTGCGCGCCGTGGATCTTCGGGGCGCGCCGGATCGTTCCGGCGATCGTCCGGCACGGCTTCCGGGTGCACCGCGCGAATGCCGAGCTGGTCCGTGACCTGGCCGTGGACCTGTCGGCGGAGGAGATCGCCCAGCAGTTGCGGCTGAACGCGGACTTCATCTTCCCTCCGCGCATCGTCGTGCCGCTCGGGCAGCTCACCGATCTGCAGGTGCACGGGCAGGACATCTGCCGCCCGCTGGGGCTGACCCGCGATCTGGTCCCGGAACGGATGCTGCCGTCGCTGGAGTTCCTGCTCAGCCCGAAGGCCCGTGGCTCGTTCGTGCCGCGTGGCCGGCTCGACGGGTTGCGATTCATCGCCGAGGACCTGGACTGGGTGGGCGGCCAGGGGTTGCTCACCGTCCGGGGCCGCGGGGAGGCGCTACTGCTGGCGCTGACCGGCCGGCCCGTCGTGCTGGACGAGCTGACCGGCAGCGGGGTCGCCGCGCTGCGCGCCCGGATCACTTGAACGGCACCCGCCGATCAGCGGAGCTCGACGTCGACCCCGTCCTCGGCGAGCCAGGCGAGCAGGTGGTCCATCGTCACGGCCGGGCAGAAGTCGCGCCGGTCGTAACCGGGCACCAGATGCTTGCGGGCCACCGCCGAGTCGTGCCAGACCAGCCGGAAGCCGGGCGCCGCGCCCCAGTCGCCGAGCAGGCAGTCGTGCAGCGCGCCGGCGTTCCAGCCGAAGTAGCCGCCCGGGCCGTTGATCGCCTCGCCGATCGCGCAGTAGAACCCGTCCTCGTCGGTGACATGTCGCCCGTCCAGGTGATATGTCCGCCCGGAGGGCCGGTCCGGCCCCGGCCGGTGGTGCGCGAGCGCCGCGCCGGCCCACTCGTGCCGCAGCGCCGCCGGGTACGCCGCCCACAGTCCCGTCGCGGTCGGCCGCCCCGCCCGCCAGTGTTCCCAGATCTCCCGGGCGCCGCTCGGACGTCCGCCTTTGATCGCATCCCCGTACGCGCTTTCGAACGTCACGTCGAGCAGGCCGTCCCCGAGCACCGACGGCCGCACCGCGGACACCTCGGCGCCCAGTCCACTGTCCAGCATGTGGGTCGCGGTCCCGTCGTCGGCCACGCTGTAGATCGACGCGATGATCATCCGCCGGTGCCGTGCCGAGCCCCGCTGCAGCGCGTCGATCGCCCGCGACAGCCGCGGCTCGGGCCGGCAGCCGATCAGGGTGGCGGGCCGTGGCAGCCGTTCCGGCCTGGGGCGGAACACCCCGGTCACGTCCTGGCAGGTGCCGAACGTCTCCTCGCCCTCGCCGGTGATCCCGGTCAGCACGTACCCGTCGGCCTCGGGCGCACGGTCCGGCCCGCGCCGGCGTTTGCGGTGCTCGGGGTCGATCCGGAGCCGGCCCTCCAGGGTGACGTCGAAGACGCCGAAGCCGGTCGGGCGCACGTCGACCACGCTCAGGTCGAGGAGTTCCTCGGTGCACTCCCAGCACTCGCGGGGGTGCTTGGAGTCGGGCCGGTGGATCGTCTCCAGACCGATATTGCCCACCCAGGTGGCGCCGAAGCCGTCGCAGGCCGCGCGTAGTGCACCGGCCGGGGCGCAGCCCAGCAGCGTGTACCGCTCGACCGGCAGCTCACCCGGGTCGGCGAAGAGGCCGTCGATGTCGGCGCACGCCGCCACCACCGCGTCGCCGTCGTCGATGTTCTGGTCGACGAGAAGCCAGGGAAAGCCGGTCACCGGGCGACCGTACCGGTTCCCTGCCGTACGACGGACATGGGGATCAGTGCGTATGAACCGGGGTAGTCTGCGGCGGATAAGGACATATCGCGCAACGCAACGTCGCGGTGACGCAGGGAGAGTGCTGTGCAGGTCGGGGTACCCAGCGAGGTCAAGAACAACGAGTTCCGGGTGGCGATCACCCCGGCCGGGGTCTTCGAGTTCGCCCGCGCCGGGCACCAGGTGTTCGTGCAGAGCGCCGCCGGCATGGGCTCGTCGATCACCGACACGGACTTCCGCGACGCCGGCGCGACGATCCTGCCGGACGCCGACGCGGTCTGGGCCGAGGCCGAGCTGATCCTCAAGGTCAAGGAGCCGGTCGCCAGCGAGTACCACCGGATGCGCGAGGGCCAGGTGCTCTTCACCTACCTGCACCTGGCCGCCTCCAAGGAGTGCACCGACGCGCTGATCGACAAGCGGGTCACCGGGATCGCCTACGAGACGGTCGAGCTGCCGGACCGCTCGCTGCCGCTGCTCGCCCCGATGTCCGAGGTGGCCGGACGCCTCGCGCCGCAGGTCGGGGCGTACCACCTGATGCGCCAGGGCGGCGGGCGCGGGGTGCTGATGGGCGGCGTCCCCGGCGTCTACGCGGCGAAGGTCGTCGTCATCGGGGCCGGCGTCTCCGGGATGAACGCGGCCGCGATCGCGCTCGGCATGCAGGGCGAGGTGAAACTGCTCGACCGCAACATCGCCCGGCTGCGTGCCGCCGACGCCGACTACCGCGGCCACCTGCAGACGATCGCCTCCAACGCGTACGAGATCGAGAAGGCCGTGCTCGACGCGGACCTGGTCGTCGGAGCGGTGCTGGTGCCGGGTGCGAAAGCGCCGACCCTGATCTCCAACGACCTCGTCGAGCGGATGAAGCCGGGCAGCGTGCTCGTCGACATCTCGATCGACCAGGGCGGCTGCTTCGAGGCGTCCCGGCCGACCACGCACGACGACCCGACCTACCGGGTGCACGGCTCGATGTTCTACTGCGTCGCGAACATGCCCGGCGCCGTGCCGCACACCAGTACCTACGCGCTCACCAACGTGACTCTCCCGTACGCTCTGGAACTGGCCAACCGGGGCTGGCGTGCCGCGCTGCGCAACGACCCGGCGCTGGCCGCGGGCCTGAACACGCACGCCGGGCACGTGGTCTACGGGCCGGTGGCCGAGGCGCACGGCATGCCGGTGACCCCGCTGACGGAGGTGCTCAGCTGACACTCGATCGGGCGATAACGGCTTACCTCGACCATCTCGGCGTGGAGCGTGGCCTGTCCCGCAACACGCTCGCGTCGTACCGGCGTGATCTCGACCGCTACGCCGGGCAGCTCGCCGCGGCGGGGATCACCGAGCTCGCCGACGTGCGCCCGGCCGACGTCACCCGGCACCTGGCCGCGTTGCGCGAGAGCGGTCTGGCCTCCTCGTCCGCGGCGCGCGCGATCAGCGCGGTGCGCGGCCTGCACCGGTTCGCCGTCCGCGAGCGCCTGGTCGCGCACGACGTCTCCGCCGACGTGCACCCGCCGGCCCCGCCGAAGCGGCTGCCCAAGGCCCTCGACGTGAGTCAGGTCGAGCGGCTGCTCGCGACGCCGGCCACGGACTCGCCGCTGGGCCTGCGCGACCGGGCGCTGCTGGAGTTCCTCTACGGCACCGGGGCGCGGATCTCCGAGGCGGTCGGCGCCGACATCGACGACCTGGACCTCGGTGAGGACAGCGGGGCGGTGCTGCGCGGCAAGGGCGGGCGCACCCGGCTCGTCCCGGTCGGCGGTTACGCCAAAGCCGCGCTGCAGGCCTATCTGGTACGGGCGCGACCGTCACTCTCCGAGAACGGGCGCGGCACCCCGGCGATCTTCCTCAACGCCCGTGGCGGCCGGCTCTCCCGGCAGAGCGCCTGGACCGTCCTGCACCGCTGCGCGATCGCGGCGGGTCTCCCGGTGGACGGTCCGTACGCGGTCAGTCCACACACGCTGCGTCACTCCTACGCCACGCATCTGCTCGACGGCGGCGCCGACGTGCGGGTCGTGCAGGAACTGCTGGGACACGCCTCGGTCACCACGACACAGGTGTATACGCTGGTGACCGTCGAGCGCCTGCGGGAGGTCTACGCGACTTCTCATCCGCGCGCTCGTTAGAAGCTACGCATCCATAGGTGCGACACGCCGAACGGCTGACCCCGGAGGGACGGCACGTGTGGCGTACAGTCGGGCTTCGAGTCGGGAGGGGGCGATGGCGATGGCAGGGAACGGCGACCGTGCGGAAGCCTGGACCACAGCGCTCCGCGATCAGCAGAATTCCCTGGATCTGGGCGCTGACCTCGGTCCCGCCGACCCCACGGCGTACACGATGCGCCGTCCGATCCCCGAGCCCATGCCGACCGATCGGCACGGCCCGGCGCGGATCATCGCTCTGGCGAACCAGAAGGGTGGCGTCGGCAAGACGACCACCACCATCAACCTGGGCGCCGCGCTCGCGGAATACGGTCGGAAGGTTCTGCTCGTCGACTTCGACCCGCAGGGCGCCTGTTCGGTCGGCCTCGGGGTCAACCCGCACAACCTCGACCTGAGCATCTACAACCTGCTCATGCAGGACGACGTCGCCACCGAGGACGTCATCATCAAGACCAATGTGGCAGGGCTGCACTTGCTGCCGGCCAACATCGACCTCTCCGCCGCCGAGATCCAGCTGGTCAACGAGGTCGCGCGGGAGATGGCGCTGGCCCGGGCGCTGCGCTCGGTCCGCAAGGAATACGACTTCATCCTGATCGACTGCCAGCCCTCGCTGGGCCTGCTGGCGATCAACGCGCTGACCATCGCGCACGGCGTGCTCATCCCGCTGGAGTGCGAGTTCTTCTCGCTGCGCGGTGTGGCCCTGCTCCTCGACACCATCGACAAGGTGCGCGAGCGGCTCAACTTCGACCTCGAGCTCGAGGGCATCCTCGCCACCATGTACGACTCCCGCACCACGCACTGCCGCCAGGTGCTGCAGCGCGTCGTGGAGGCGTTCGGCGACAAGGTGTACCAGACGGTGATCACGAAGACGGTGAAGTTCCCGGAGTCGACCGTGGCCGGCGCTCCGATCACTACGCTGGATCCGGCGTCCTCGGGCGCCCGCAACTACCGTCAGCTCGCTCGTGAGGTCATCGCCGCCAAGGCAGAACGAGGATAGGTTGCTCTTCGCGCTCGGGACGCCGGTCGCGTTCGTCGCGCTGGTCGTCTCCTTCCTGTGCGGCGTCATGCTCCGGGCCGTCGCCATCCGGTTCACCGCGCGTACCGTCGGGCTGGCCGACCGCGGCGACCGCCTCGCCCCGAGCTTCCGCCACGACCTCGACCCGTTCGGCGCGGTCGGCGCGGCCCTCGGCGGCATGGGCTGGGGCAAGATGCTCACCGTCGACGACGTCCCCCGCTGGCGCGGCCGTGGCCGGGCCGCCGCAGTCTTCGCCGCCGGCCCGGTCGCCTGCATCCTCGCCGGCGAGCTCCTGGTCGCCGCGTTCGCCCTGACCGAGTCCGACGCCGGCCTCTTCCGGTTCCTGACCGTGGCCGAGATCCTGCACGGCATCGCCGGCCTGCCCTACGGCCAGCAGGCCCTCCTGTCGTTCGGCGTCGGGTTGCTGGCGTTCGGCCTGCTCGCGCTGATCCCGATGCCGCCGCTGGACGGTTTCGGCATCCTCTACAACGCGCTGCGCAAACCCGGCCCGGGCATGCAGTGGACGCGTCTGTGGTTCGAGGACAAGAACATCGGCGTCCTGTTGCTGCTGGTCTTCAGCCTGTTCCCGACCGGTTACCCGCTGATCCTGCACCTGCTCGACATCCTCGGCATGTTCTTCCTGCGCGTCTGGGGATAGCCGCGGGCGCACACCGAAGATCACCATCAAGTTCAAGATCTTCATGTCCCATCTCCGCTGTGGTCCTTCTGCGCTGCTCCCGCGGGGACCCTTCCGGGCTTCGCAAGGCCGTGGCCGGCCAGAACGCGAAACCCTCCAGGGCGGCCTCCATGGGTGGGCACGGTCAGAGCACAAGATCCGCCCAACACCTCACGCCGGCGCGGGCGCCCGCCCGTGACCCGTCCGCGAGGCCGCTGCCGGTCGGGCTCGCCGCGCGGCGCAACGTTCCGGCTGGTGCTCATGGTCGTTATTCGTGCCTCATAACGACCATGAGCACCAGCCGGAGGCCTGCCACCTGGGCTGCTGCTCGAGCCGGGGTGGGGCTGGTGCTCACGGTGGTCGTTCGTCCCGAACAACCACCGTGAGCACCAGCCGGGGGCGCGCCTCGCGTCGCTTCCTGACTCGAGGCGGGCCTGTTCGCGAGCCCTTGCTCGGGGTGGGCGGGATACGAATGGCTGACCGGTGTGGAACCGGCTGACCGATAAGGGCGATTCGGGTAGCGTTCCGGTGACTTGGGGTGACCGGGGGATGCGGCCATGGAGAAGACCCTCTGCTACTGCTGCGGAGGTGACGTGCCGGGCGACCAGCAGTGGTGTGGCTGGTGCGCCGCGCCCGTGGTCGCCGCTCCGGTCCCGGTTGCTTCGGTCTCACCTTTTCGGGCGTCCGCCGCGCACGTCGCCGCGATGCCTGCCGCGCCAGCTGCTGCTGCGCCACTTCCCGCCGCGCCACTTCCCGTCGGGCCATCTCCTGCAGTGTCACCTTCTGCCGGGCCGCTTCCTGCCGAGCCATCTCCTGCCGGGCCCTGGGCGGGGCCGACTCTGACGTTGGGGGCCGGGCCGGGCCGCCGTGGAGGTTCGGCACTGCCGATCGTGGCCGCGGCCGGCGTCGTGCTGGTGATGACCGGGGTGGTCGTCGCGGTCACGGCCGGCCGGGAGGACAGCCCGCGGGCGGCCGCCGAGCACTACTTCGAGGCGCTCGCCGACGGTGACGCCGAGCGGGCCCTGACCTATGTGGCCTCCGCCGAACAGATCGACGTCAGCCAGTACCCGCTGCTCGGCAACCAGGCGCTGAGCGAGGACCGGTACCGGCCGGGCGACGCCGACGTCGGCGAGGACATGGCGGCCGGCGGGCAGTTCGGGACCGAGGCGCGGTCGGTCCGGGTCGTCTACCGGGCCGGTGGCCAGTCCGTCGCGCAGGAGTTCGTGGCGGTGAACGAGAACGGCGCGTGGCGGCTGCGCCTGCCGTTCGTGCTGCTCGGCATCGACGGCGGCCGCGGCCGCGAGGTCACCGTGAACGGGGTCGGTCTGGGCTCGGCGGGCCGGGCCACCGCGGCGTTCCCCGGCGCGTTCGAGGCGGTCGCGACCGGGAACACCCTGCTCGCGGAGAGCAGGGCGAGCGGTGTCGCGCAGCGCCACGGCATCGTCGACTACGTCGCGTCGCTGCAGTTCGGCGTGCCGGAGCTGGCCCCCGGCGCCCGGGAGAGCATCAGGAGCCAGGCGCGCACCGCACTGGACAGGTGCGCCTCGAGCACCGGCGCCCAGCCGGCCGGTTGCCCGTTCGCGCTGAACGTCCCCGGCACCGACATCGGCGTGACCTGGTCGGTGACGACGTATCCGCAGGTCGACGTCCGTACCGACAGCATCGTGTGGTTCAGCGGCGCCGCCCTGCAACTCGTCGACGACGGGACCGGGAAGGTGCACTGGAGCGCCACCTACACCGACGCCGGCGGGACGCGGAAGTCGCAGAGCGGCGACTCCACGTTCCGGATCAACGGCAACGCGCAGGCCACCCCGACCGGCATCCAGGTCTCCCTGGTGTGACGCGCACGAGGAAAGCGAGTAATCATGAGCATGCCCGCACTGGGCCCGGGCAACGGTGACATCGCGTACCGGATGCAGGGTTTGCGGCATCAGCCGGTGGAACTCGGTCTGGACGAGTCGGTGCCGGTCTGGACGCTGGCCCGGCTGGGGCTGTCCGCTGCCGTTCCGGCGCTGGTCGTCTGGGCCGTCTCCGGGTTCCTGGCGCTCTTCGTCCACGCGGTCTCCGAGCCGAGCATGTTCGACCAGAGCACCCCGGGCGACGACGTGTTCGCGATCGGCTCCCTGCTGAGCTTCATCGTCTTCGGGATGGTGCTGCTGTCCGCGCGGGTCGACGAGTCGATCGCCGAGTGGCGGACGCTGATCGAGGAACGCTGGCAGAGCGCCGATTCGGCGTACGCCGCGATCTACGGCACGCTGCGTCGCCGGGGGATCCCGGTGGAGGCCGACGCCGTACGCGTGCGCAGTGATCTGCTGCCTCCGGAGGCGATCAACAACCGTCTGCTGATCAGTGACCGGAACCACCAGATCTTCATTTCCGTCTTCCCGTACGGGAGCAGCCTCTATCTGGGGTGGACCATGTCGCGCGGTCGCCGCGGCGTGACCCTGCTCGGGCAGTTCCTGCGTGACCTGGCCGGCGGCATGTCGGGGCGCACCGGCTCGATCGACCGCATGCTGCGCGCCGAGCGGGTCCGCGCGCTGCGTGAGGCCGTGCACGCCGCGGTCCGTGAGGGCGCGGACGTGGCGGCGCAGGGTGTGCTGGTGCCACCCGGCCAGGTCTTCGGCGCCGAGGTCCCGGTGCGTGACCTGCGCGCCCAGGCGGTGCCCTCCTACGCCGCGCCGCAAGCCCCGGCGCAGCACTTCGTGGCACCCGAGTCCTACGCCCCGCCGCAGCAGCCCGAACCCCCGGCCGAGCAGCACAGGCCTCGCCCGCACCCGCACCCGGCGCCGTCCGAGGGGGCCGATCCGCCGATCAGTTAGGCGCGTCGTTCTCGACCTGGAACTGGACCCGCACCGTGTCATCGATCGGCACCACCAGCGTCGTGTTGCTGGCCGACCACACCTCGGGGATCAGGAACATCCGGTCCTTGCCCGTCACCAGCAGGCGCAACCGGCGGTAGCGGTAGTGGAAGTCCTGGCCCTCGGCGACCGGCAGCCGGGTCTCCTCGACGATGGTGCTGCGCAGGTAGAGCCGCTCCTTGGTGTCCAGGATGACGCGGGGCAGGTGGTCCGGGCGGGCGGCGACGTCCCGGGCCAGGCCCCGGCCGGACCACTGGGCGACCGTCGCGGTCGCCCAGAAGGTGGCGGCCACCAGGACCACCGCCAGCAGGAAGCGGGCGCCCCGGCGCAGTCGCGGCGCGGGGTCGGCCGCCGCTGGTTCGCCGGGGTCGCGTCCCGCGGGCTCCGCTGCCGGCGGCAGCAGGTCGGCCAGGCGCCAGGTGTACCAGATCAGGCCGGCGCCGCAGATCAGCAGCACCGGGACGAGAAGACCGAAGAATTCCCCCAGACCGATCCGCGGGTACGCGAACAGCAGCGCCACGGCGGCGGCCAGTACCACGGCGCCGGCACTCTCGGCGACTCGCAGCAGCCGCCGGACCCGCCGCTCCCGGTTCGCGCGCGACGCCACCGCGATCCGGCGGCGCAGGACCAGGTGCAGCAGCAGGCCGCCGGCCCCGGCCAGGGCGAGGGTGAGCAACGGGACGAGCAGCGGCTGCGGGCTGCGCATGACGTAGTCCTGGGTGCCCAGCCCCACCACGTCGACGTCGACACCGAAGTACTCGTACTGGGCGTGCGCGGAGACGTATCCGAAGTAGAACAGCACGGCGCTGACCAGGCTGACCGGAGCGATCACCTCGGCCCAGGCGACGAGCCGGCGGGGGAGCGGCCCGAGCTCCCCCGCGACATCAGTCATCCGCGCTCGCGTCGGTGCTCGGCGACGGCGACGGCGACAGTGACGGCGAGCGGGACTCCTTCGGACCCGGCTCGGCAGGAAGGTACAGCGTGACGAACTGGTCGTCGGAGTTGCCACCCGCGTCGTCGTACCAGGACTTGCAACTGGCCTCGGCCCCGGCGGCGCAGTACACCTCGCCGCGGAACTTCAGCCGGGTCCCCACGTCACCGGTGGGATCCGACCTGCGCGGAGTCACCGAGACCGAGCAGGTGCCGTTCTCGGGGCTGAACGTGTAGCCGTCACAGGCCGGCCGGCCCTCGCAGGTGCCGCCGTTCACGTCGATCCGGCCGTCGGGGGTGGTCCAGACCTCGACGATCTTGACGCTGACGCCCTCCCGGGGGCTGGTGAGCATGTTGATCCCGACGCAGAACTCCTCGTCCACCTTCTCGGTGTACGTCTGGTCGGCGCCGACCGGAGCGTTGGCGAGCTTCGCCCAGGGGCGGTCGGTCTCGGGCGCGGGTTTCTCCGGGCCCTGACCCTCGGACTTCGGGTCACCGCCGGTGCCGTTCTCCTGCTGCGGCTCCCCGCCGGGGCCGCCGGAAGCGTCCCCGGTCCCGGTGTCCGGGCCGCCGGTGGAGCTGGAGGTCTGGGACGACCCGTCCGAGGTGGTGTCGTCCTTCGTGCCGCCGCAACCGGACGTGCCACCGAGCAGGAGAACAAGGATTATCAGAACTCGTCGGATCGGCATGATGCCTCCGAACCGCGAGACCGCGACGACCCGCGGCCCCGCTAGCGGGAAGACGCGGTCAGCGTCGCCATCGACACTAGGCGTGATCCGCGGGCCCGGACATGGGGTGAACGGGCCGCCCCGAGGGCTTGATCAGCCATCGGATACACATTTTCGGGTCGAGACGCCGCGGCGAAATCGTGGCGCCGAGCAACCGTCCATGATCTGTGACGTTGGTAGGGCGTGAGCCCGGAGCATGTTGTCACAGGGATGGTCTACGGTCGGCACGTGCTTGAAGAGCCTGCCCAGCCGGTGTCCGCGGACGAGCTTCCGCCGGATCCTGAGCTCACCGCATCCGACGATGCGGCGGTCGTCGCGGCCGCGGAGGCCGATTCCGGGAAGTTCACGGTCAAGCTGCACAACTTCGAGGGCCCGTTCGACCTCCTGCTGCAGCTGATCGGCAAGCACAAGCTGGATGTCACCGAGGTCGCCCTGCACGTGGTGACCGACGAGTTCATCGCCTACATCCGGGCCATGGGCGACGACTGGGATCTCGACGAGACCAGTGAGTTCCTGCTGGTCGCGGCCACCCTGCTGGACCTCAAGGCGGCCCGCCTGCTGCCCTCGGCCGAGGTGGAGGACGAGGAGGACCTGGCGCTGCTCGAGGCCCGTGACCTGCTCTTCGCCCGGCTCCTGCAGTACAAGGCGTTCAAGGAGGCCGCCGCCCACATCCACGAGCTGGAAGGCATCGGCGCGCGGCGCTGGCCGAGGATGGTGACGCTCGAGGAGCGCTACGCGGCGGCGCTGCCCGAGCTGGTCCTCGGCATCGGGCCGCAGCGGCTGTTCAAGCTGGCGCTCAAGCAGTTCACGCCGAAACCCGGGCCGCCGCAGGTCTCGATTGCGCACATCCACCAGGTCCGGGTCAGCGTCCGGGAGCACGCCGAGCTGCTGCGCGACCGGTTGCGCCGGGCCGGCGTGGCCACGTTCAGCCTGCTGGTGGCCGACTGTGACAGCACTCTCGAGGTGGTTGCCCGGTTCCTCGCGCTGCTCGAGCTGTACCGGCAGAATCTCATCGATTTCGAGCAGCCGGTGTCGCTGGACGAGCTGACCGTTCGCTGGATCGGTGGCGACGAGGAGGAGGCCGAGCTCAGCGTCGACGACTACGAGGGCAGTCCCGAGAAGATCACCGGCAAACCGGACCGTCCGGGGGGTGCCGGGTCGGATGATGGCGGGGAGACGACCACCGTTTCGGACGAAACGCCCGCGAACGAGCTTGACTCGCCCGCCCCGGTTGACGATCTTGACGAGGGCGACGAGGCGGCCCTGGAGGAGAAACAGCAGTGAGCGACGAGAGTCAGGAGTCCCTGGCCGCGCAGATGGGCGCGTGGGTGCCGCCGTGGGAGCGCAAGCGCCACGAGCCGGACCGTGATTTCCAGGACGAGGCGGTCGACGCCCCGCAGGAGCTGCCCGGCGAGCCCGAGCCGGAGCCGACCGAGGTCGAGGTCGAGCCCGAGCCGGAGGTGCCGCTGCCGGACGCCGTCGAGGAAGCCGCCGACCCGGAGCCCGAGATCGCCCCTGTGCCCGGCGCTGCCCCCGACGTTGCCCCTGTGCCCGGCGCTGCGCCCGAGGCCGACGAGCCTGTGGACGAGCCGGCGCCGGTCGACGAGCCCGCCCGCTCCGACGCCGAGCTCACCGGTTACCTGGCCGGCTTCGAGGACGCGTCCGCGCACCTCGCGGGTGAACCTGTCGTCGACGTCACGCCCGTGCCCGCCGTCGTCCCGGCCCAGCCGACCGGCCCGCGCGAAGGGGCGGGCGACGACCGTACCGAGGAAAGGGTCCTGGATGACGCCGAGTTGTCCGCGGCCCTGGAAGCGATCCTGCTCGTCGTCGACGAACCGACGAACGAGCTGAAGCTCGCCGAGGTGCTGGAGCAGCCCGTCGAGCGCGTCGCGCGGATGCTCGACGACATCTCGGCGCGCTACACGGCGGCCGGGCACGGCTTCGACCTGCGGCGCGCGGCCGGTGGCTGGCGGCTCTACACCCGTCCGGAGTATGCGGCGTACGTCGAGAGGTTCGTCCTCGACGGTCAGTCCGTGCGCCTCACCCAGGCCGCGCTGGAGACACTCGCCGTGGTCGCGTACAAGCAGCCGGTGACCAGGTCGCGCATCTCGGCCATCCGCGGTGTGAACTGTGACGGCGTCATGCGTACGCTGGTCACTCGCGGCCTGATCGAGGAAGTCGGCACCGAGCCGGAAACCGGGGCATACCTGTACCGGACCACCGCTCTGTTCCTGGAGAAGCTCGGCCTGAACTCGGTCGATCAGCTGCCGCCGCTAGCCCCATTCCTGCCCGACGATGTGGAAGAAGTGCTCGATGCCTCAGGCTGACACCGCCGAACGCCTCCAGAAAGTCCTGGCCGCGGCCGGTGTTGGATCCCGGCGCGCCTGCGAAGATCTGATCTTCCGGCGGCGCGTCACGGTCAACGGACGGGTCGCCAAGCTCGGCGACAAGGTGGACGCGGCCACCGCGGAGATCTACGTCGACGGGCAGCGGGTGATCACCAACACCAAGCTCGTCTATGTCGCGCTCAACAAGCCCCGCGGCGTGGTCTCCAGCCTCGACGACGAGAAGGGTCGCTCCGAGCTGGCGAACTTCCTTCAGGACAACTTCGAGCAGCGGCTGTTCCACGTGGGCCGCCTCGACGCCGAGTCCGAGGGGCTGCTGCTGCTCACCAACGACGGCGCCCTGGCGCACAAGCTGATGCACCCGTCGTACGAGATCGCCAAGACCTACCTGGCCGAGGTGGTCGGCCCGCTGCCGCGCACGGTCGGCCGGCGGCTGCAGGGCGGTGTCGAGCTGGAGGACGGCCCGGCGAAGGTGGACTCGTTCCGCCTGGTCGACGCGATCGGCAAGACCGCGCAGGTGGAGATCACCCTGCACGAGGGCCGCAAGCACATCGTCCGCCGGATGATGGACGAGGTCGGCCACCCGGTCACCCGCCTGATCCGGACGGCGGTCGGCCCGATCCGCCTCGGTGACCTGCGCCCCGGCGGCTTCCGCCACCTGTCGAACGCCGAGGTCGCCGCCCTGTTCAAGGCCGTCGGCGACGAGCAGGACTGATCAGTTCCGGCGGGCCCGGTCGCGGGCCCGCCGGTCAGTCAGCACAGGACGTCGGCGCCCGGGTCGGTCTCGCTGCCGTAGGGCTTGACGACCGACATCTTCGTGATGGCCGCGTTGCCGCCGAGCGGTTTGAGCGCCGTGCAGTCGAAGCCGCGCTGGACGGCGGTGAGCCGGAACGACTCCGGCATGTTCTCCTCCTTGAGGCCGGCGAGCGCGTCCGGTTTCGACGCGTAGGCCTTCTGCGCCTCGGCGAACGCCTCGGCCTTGCCGACCAGCCGGACCGCGCTGTGGCCCGGCAGCGTCTCCAGCACCTTCTGGATCTCGTCCTTCTGCTGCTGGCTGGTCCCGTCCTTGAGGATGACCACCATCGTGTACTTCTCCTCCGGCACCTGGCGCCAGCCGGCGAGGTACAGCCCGCCGAACGCGGCGGCCGCGCCGACCAGCAACGCCACCAGCGCGGTCACCACCGGCGCGCCGCGGCGTCGCCCGGTGGCCGTGGGCGCGTCCGTCGCTGCTTTCTCGGCCGCGATCCGCTCCTTCGCCGTCGGCCCAGCGGTCTGCTGCTCACGGCTCGCCTCCGCGGCCCCGGCCCGCTGCTCGCGGTGCGACTCTGCGGCGCTGGGCCGCTGCTCGCGGTGCGACTCTGCGGCGCTGGGCCGCTGCTCGCCGACGGGCCCCGGCGACTCGGGCTGCTGCTTCTCGGCCGGCTCCGGCGTCTCCGGGGAAATGTCACTCACGATCGCGGAACCTTACCGGTCCGTGGCTACTCGTGGGTATCTCCACGCCCACGAACTTCCCCGGCTGGTGCTCATGGTCGTTATCCGGGACGGATAACGACCATGAGCACCAGCTGATCGGGGGCGAGCCGCGGCACCCGCTGGAGTGGGCGGGTCTCGCGCGTGGCCGCTGTGGCCCACTGCAGGCGCGGCGGGGCGCGGCCCGGGCTGGTGCTCATGGTCGTCATTCGTGCCTCATGACGACCATGAGCACCAGCCGGAAGGCCGGGCCGCGCGCACGCCGGCCCCGGTCGGGCCTCGCGTCCCCGGCCCCGGTCGGGCCTTGCGTCCTCGCTGCGGCCGAGTGGTGCTTCACGAGGTGGGGGTGACTAGGGTTCGGTGGGTGCTGGTTGTTCCGGAGGGGCTGCGGGCCTCGCACGTGCGCTACTTCGGCGAGGCGACAGCGGCGTGGATGGACGCACTGCCCGGGCTGGCCGCGCGCTGCGTCGACGCGTGGGGGCTGCGACCCGACGGCGAGGTGTGGCACGGCACCGTTGCGCTGGTCGTCCCGGTGCGGCGTGCGGACGGGACCCCGGCCGTGCTCAAACTCCAGCCGGTCGACAGGGAGACCGTGGGCGAGCCGGTCGCGCTGCGCGCGTGGGGCGGGCGAGGGGCCGTACGCCTGCTGGAGCACGACGCGGAGTCCGGGTCGATGCTGCTGGAGCGGCTCGACGCCGCTCGCGGGCTCGGCGGGGTCGCGGACGTGCGGGCTGCCTTGCGTACCCTCAGCGGGGTCTTGGCCCAACTGCATGCCGTCGCCGCGCCGCCGGGCCTGCGCCACCTCGCCGACATCGCGTCTGGCCTGCTGGAACGTGCGCCGCGAGCGATTCCGCGCCTGCCCGACCCGGCCGACCGCGAGCTGGCGCGCACGTGCGTGGCGGCGCTGCGCGAGGTGCTGCCCGAGCCCGGCGACCGGTTGCTGCACTGGGATCTGCACTACGACAACGTGCTCGGTGCTCCCGACGGTGCCGGCTGGGTCGCGATCGACCCGAAACCGCTGGTCGGCGACCCGGGGTTCGAGCTGCTCGCGGCCCTGCACAACCGCTGGCCGGAGACGGACGTGCTGCCGCACTTCGACCTGATGACCGAGGTGCTCGGGCTGGACCGGGGGCGCGCGGCCCGCTGGACCCTCGCCCGGGTCCTGCAGAACCTGGTCTGGGCCGCGGAGGAGGGCACAGCGAGCTGGTCCGCCCATCCTGACCGGCTGATCGCCGAGGCGCTGCTGAGCCGGGAGCTTCCGGTCACTGGTCGAGGAAGGTGTGCAGGGCGGCGTTGAAGGCGGCCGGTTGTTCCAGGTTCGGCAGGTGGCCGGCGCCGTCGATCACCGCGAGCATCGACCCCGGGACGAGGCGGTTCATCAGCTCGGCGTCGGCGACCGGCGTGAACTCGTCGTCGCGGCCGACCACGATCAGCGTCGGCACCGCGACCGTGGTCAGCAACTTCTGGTAGTCGGGACGTTCGGCCCGGCCACGCAACGCGGCCGCCGCACCGGCCGGGGACGTGCGGATCATCATGTCGTGGACGTGCTCGGCGACCCGCGGCATCGCTGTCACGTTGTACGCGGCCATCATCTTCGGCAGGTTCTCGTCGGCGTAACCGGTCATCCCGCCGGCGAGCAACTGGTCCGCGAC
Organism: Actinoplanes cyaneus; assembly: GCF_016862095.1. Lineage (GTDB taxonomy): Bacteria > Actinomycetota > Actinomycetes > Mycobacteriales > Micromonosporaceae > Actinoplanes > Actinoplanes cyaneus. Next base: position 13,881 of record NZ_BOMH01000080.1, on the reverse strand, counting down.
CCGGTTGCGGTGCGCGTGCCCCGCCGGGGTCTCGCCTTGCGGGAACGTGTCGGCGAGCACGAGCCCGGCGATCCGCTCGGCGAAGAGCCGGTAGCACTCCATCACGATCTGCCCGCCCATCGACAGGCCGCCGAGCACCACCTCGTCGAGCTCGAGGTGGTCGATCAGCGCGAACGTGTCCCGCGCGAACGTCTCCAGAGTGGTCAGCCCTGGGACCACGGTGGACTCTCCGTAACCGCGGAGGTCGGCGGCGATGACCCGATATCCCTCGGCGGTCAGCGCGGAGATCTGGGGCCACCACATCGAACGGTTGAACGGGTGGCCGTGCACGAGCACGAAGGCCGGCCCGGCGCCGTAGTCGTCGTAGCTGACCGTGATGCCGTTGACGGCTGCCGTGCGAGTCATGATCACACCGTAGGAAAGCTCCCAGCCCTTGGGAAGATCCAATACGGCCGGCGTGGCACCGAACCCGCGGTCAGGAGGAATTCCGGGCCAATTCCTGCAGTTCCGTCGAAACGGCATCCGGCGCGCCGGCGGCATCGACCACCTGAACGTTTCCGGCCGCTGTCCCGCCGCCGACGCTGATGAACGTGACCTGCGGGTTCGCCGAGGCCACATGGTCCACGGCGGCGGTCTGCGGGCCGCCCACGGCGACGATCACGCCGCATTTGACGGCGGTGAGGGAATTGACGAAACCCTTGGCGTTGTCGACCGTCTGCGGTCCGCTCACCGGAAGATTCTGCACACGGACCAGTGTGGTCTCCGAGATCTGCTGCATCGACGACCAGATCGCGTTCGCGGGCTCTGCTCCGATGCCCTCCTCGCCCGTCAGGAGGCAGGCCGTGGCGTCCCGGTACTCCCGCTCGCGAGGCTCCGGGTCCGGCCACAGGGCCCACGTGGTGATCCCGGCGACGATGACGAGAAGCGCCCCGCCGGCGATCAAACGCCCTCGAACGGTGTCGATGCCGAACTGTGACTTTCGCACCTGTGAATCCCCCGTGACCTTGTCTTTTTGGACCGCCACGGAGGGTATGCAGATGAACGCGCTGAGAACAAGATCTTGTGGATATCGATAGTCATCCCGCATGCTTCGCCGAATCTTGAAGGAAGCTGAGAGCGGGGACCTCTACATGAGACGGCGAATAGCTGTCGTAGCTGCGCTGGCCTTGGGCCTGTCGGTGGGCGTACCACCGGATGTCGTGCCCGAGGAGACCGACGGATGGCCGATCTCCGGCCTGGTGGACGTCTTCCGGCAGATCCCCGCGCTGGCCGCGGTGACCACCGGCATTCCGAAGCAGCCGCGCGGCCAGGCCATCGGCGACGTCGACCACTACGTGCCGGCCGACGAGACCCGCGCGAACGGTGGCGCCGGCACGGCGCCCGGCCGTGGCAAGGGCATCAAGGACGCGGCGCAGCCGGACCGTCCGGCACAGAAGGCGACCACCACCGGCAAGGGGCAGGGCAACGCCGACAGCTTCGACCGGAGCACCAGCAAGCGGCTGCCCAAGCGCTCCACCGCCCGATACGACGAGTACCAGAACGAGGACGGGTCGTACACCCGGGTCTTCTTCGACTCGCGGATCAACTACAAGGCGGCCGACGGCTCGTACCAGCCGATCGACACCAAGCTGACCCCGAGCGGCGGCCGCCTCGACAGCGGCGCCAACTCGATCGACGTGTCCCTGGACGCGACCGGCGCGGACGCCACCCCGGCGACCCCGGTCGACGACCCGCTGGCGACGGTGACCACGGCGTCGGGCCACTCGATGGCGTATGACCTGGCCGGCGCGGCTGCGGTCCCGGCCGTCGTGGACGGCTCGACCGCCACCTACTCCGACATCCTGCCCGGCACCGACCTGGAGCTGCGGACCACTAACGACGGTCTCAAGGAGACCATCGTTCTGGACTCGCCGGCGGCCGGGAACGAGTGGGTGTTCCCGCTCAAGCTCAAGGGCCTGACCCCGAAGGCGCAGAAGGACGGCTCGCTCGACCTGCTCGCCGCCGACGGCAGCGTCGCGATGCGGGTGCCGCACGGCTACATGCAGGACTCGAAGGTCGACCCGCACTCCGGCTCCCCGGCCGAGTCCGGCGCGGTCACCTACGAGCTGATCACCGTCGACGGCGCCCCGGCGCTCAAGGTGACCGCCGACCAGGCGTGGCTCGACGACCCGGCCCGGCAGTACCCGGTGAAGATCGACCCGACCATCGAGACGACCGACACCGGCGACATCTTCGTCGACAACAGCACGTCCACGGTGACCCACAACGGCGACAACCTGCCGGTCGGCACCTGGGACGGTGGCGACACCATCTCGCGCTCGTTCATGCACTTCGACCAGTTCGACGACGACGGCCTGGTCGGCACGCAGATCAAGTCGGCCAAGCTGTTCATGTTCCACACCTGGTCGTACAACTGCGGCGACCACGAGCCGATCGAGATCCGGCGCAACACCAAGACGTGGACGGTCGCCGGCATCGAGGACGCCAAGGGCGTGCTCTCCTCCGGCCCGACCTACTCCTCGCCGATCGCCAACTGGGTGATCAGCGACAACAGCCCGGCCTGCAGCAACACCGGCGGTGACCGGGGCAAGGGCGCGATGCGGTCGGTGTCGCTGCCGACGCAGACGTTCAACGGCTGGTCGACCGGCTCGCTGCCGAACTTCGGCCTGGCGCTGACCGCGTCGGAGACCGACTCGAAGGCGTTCAAGCGGTTCACGTCGGCCAACTACGGCGACTACGCGACCGACCCGCGCATCGAGGTCACCTACGACTTCAACACCGACCCGCAGGTCAACGAGCAGTACCCGGCGTACGGGGCGACCACGGCGACGCTGACGCCGGAGCTGATCGCCGACGCGCACGACCCGGACAACTGGCCGAAGACGCTGGAGTACAACTTCGTCGTCTACGACAAGGACAACAAGGTCCAGCTGGCCACCTCGGACTGGCAGGCCAAGAAGTCCTGGACGGTCCCGGCCGGCACGTTCACCTGGAACGAGTCGTACTACTGGACGGTGCAGGTCCGCGACGGCCTCACCGACAACCACGAGTCGCTCGTCAAGAACCTGATCACCACCCCGGTCCCGCAACCGTCGATCACCTCGGTGCTGTCGCAGAACCCCGGGCAGGGTTTCGACCCGGCGATCGGCAACTACACCACCTCGGTCCGCGACGCGATGGTCAACACCGTCGGCCCGCCGCTGGAGGTCACCCGCTCGTACAACAGCAGTGACCCGCGCGACGGCCAGGCGTTCGGCGCCGGCTGGTCCAGCATCGCCGACGTCAAGGCGACCGAGAAGCCGGTGACGATCAACGGCTCGCAGCGGATCAACACGGTCGTGGTGACCTACCCGACCGGGCGCGAGCTGGCCTTCGGCCGCAACAACGACGGCTCCTACCTGTCACCGGCCGGTCTGGCCTCGACGTTCCGGGAGATCCCGGCCGAGGAGGGCGGCGGCTACCGGCTGACCGAGAAGGACGGGACCACCTACGAGTTCAAGCGGCTCGAGGAGGGGTCACCGCAGTTCCCGGTCGCGTCGATCACCGACGTCTCCGGGCGCAGCCAGACCTTCACGTACGAGAACGGCCTGCTCGCCAAGATCACCGCGGCCTCCGGTCGCACGCTGAGCCTGTACTGGACCGAGACCGCGCCGAAGAAGGTGGCCTACGTCGCCACCGACCCGGCCGAGCCGGGCAACTGGGACTCGGTCAACACCTGGAAGTACGAGTACACCGGCAACTCGCTGACCAAGGTGTGCCCGCCCAACAACTGGGGCGAGTGCAACACCTACCAGTACAACGCCTCCGGCTCGCTGTTCTCGACCGCGATGGTCAACGCCCGCCCGCACTCGTACTGGCGGCTCAACGAGAGCACCGGCACCACCGCGACCAGCTCGATGCTGGAGAACGGCGGCGCCGACGTCGGCACGTACAGCGGCGTGACGCTGGGCCAGCCCGGCCCGGTGGCCGGCTCGACCTCCACGTCGGCCGGCTTCAACGGCACGTCGTCGCAGGTGCAGATCCCGGCGAACCTGGCCGCGGACGGCGCCAACCAGGCGATCAGCATGTGGTTCAAGGCGCCCGCCGGTGGCGGCGACGGCGTGCTGTACGGCCAGTCGATGGAGGCGGCCGCGTCGACCGCGGCGACCACCAAGACGGCGTACAACCCGACGCTCTACCTCGGCTCGGACGGCCAGCTGATGGGTGGCTTCGCCAAGGCCCCGAAGCTGGGCGCCTCGCTGGGCACCCTGACCGCTGTCGGTCAGGGCCAGTGCCTCACCGTGCCCGGCAACGTGTCGACCAACAAGACCCGGCTGGCCCTCGCGGCCTGTGCCGGCACCGCCAACCAGGTCTTCACCTGGACCACCAGCCGGCAGCTGCAGGTCACCACGGGCGGCGTCGTCAAGTGCGTGGACACCGAGGACCAGGAGGCGGTCAACGGCACCGACCTGGTCATCAACACCTGCGCCTCGACGGCCGGCAGCCAGCGCTGGGACGTGCAGGCCGACGGCCAGATCATCAGCGACTTCTCCGGGCTGTGCCTGGACTCGGTCGGTGACGGCTCGCAGGCCGGCGCACTGATGCAGATCTGGGCGTGTGGCAAGACGCGCCCGGTCGACCAGCTGTTCCTGACCCGGATCCACACCCCGATGGCGGCGACCACCACTGTCGGCGGCGTGACCTCGCCGGTCAAGGTGAACGACAACGCCTGGCACCACGTGATGCTGTCCTCGTCCGGCAACCGGCAGGACCTGTACCTGGACGGCAAGCCGGTCGCCTCCGAGACCGGGGTGACCGTGCAGGACACCGCCCCGGCCTCCTCGTTCATCGGCAAGGGCTTCCTCGGCGGTGGCTGGCCCAACCAGTCGCACGCCAACGCGAACAGCAACCTCGGCACCCGGGACTACTTCACCGGCCAGATCGCCGAGGTGGCGCAGTTCGACACCTCGGTCGACGGGCAGCTCGCCGCCGACCTGTACGACTCGCGGTCCGCGGTGAGCCTGCTGACCAAGATCGTCCGGCCCTCCGGCAACGCCACCGCCGAGATCTCCTACGACCCGGCCTCCAGCCGGGTGAGCAAGGTCGTCGACGGCAACGGCGAGTCGTGGGTCCCGGAGCCCCCGGCGATCGTCGGCACGACGAAGGTCTACGAGAGCGGCGTCCTCGGCGGCGCGCCGACCAACTACTGGCGGATGGCCGAGTCCGGGGTCACCGACGCGGTGAACCAGGTCAACGGCGGGACCGCGACGTACAACACGGTCACGCTCGGCTCGGTCGACGGCCCGTTCGGCGCCGGCCAGGGCAAGGCGGCAGTGTTCAACGGCACCAGCTCGTCCGTCACCCTTCCCAAGGGCATCGCGCCGACCGGCCCCAGCTCGGTCTCGATGTGGTTCAACACGACCACGACCAAGGACGTGCTGCTCGGCATGAAGTCGAGCAGCACCGCCCGGTACGACACCCCGACGATCTGGATCACCCCGGACGGCAAGCTGCGCGCGATGTCGCCGTCGCTGACCCCGACCGGCCCGCTCAACTCGGTCGGTGTCGCCGGCAAGTGCGTCGACGTGACCAGCAGCGGGACGGCCGACGGCACGGTCGTGCAGAGCTTCGACTGCAACAACACCAACGCGCAGAACTGGACGCTGGTCCCCGGCGCGGCGCTCAACGGCAACCTGAGCACGGTCCGGGCGTTCGGCAAGTGCCTGACGCCGCTGAACAACGCGAAGACCAGCGGCACGAAGGTCGTGCTCTCCACCTGTAACGCCAACGCCTCGCAGAACTGGGAGCCGTCCAGCGGCCGGCTGCTCAACCCGAACTCGGGATTGTGCCTGGACCTGCCCGGCTCGACGAAGACCAACGGCACCGACCTGCAGCTGTACGCCTGCAACACCAGCACCGCGCAGACCTGGATCCCGTCACTGACCAGCAAGACCGCGGTCAACGACGGCAAGTGGCACCACGTGGTCCTGGCCACCGACGGTCTCTCCCAGGCGCTGTACGTCGACGGCGCGAAGACGCAGTCGTCGACCGGCACCACGCCGATGGCCCCGTCCCAGCTGACCGGCTCCGACCCGACGGTCTACACCCTCGGCGCCGGTTACGTCGACGGCTCGACCGCCGGCCAGAACTGGTTCTACCTGGACTCCAACACCACGCCGTACTACAAGGGCAGCCTGGCCGAGGTCGCGTTCTACGCCTCCGACGTCGACGCCACCCAGGCGCAGTACCAGTTCAAGGCGCGCGACGCGGTCAAGAGCGCACCGTCCGGGCAGATCAACTACGTGGTCACCGGGCCCAAGGACTACGAGGGCAAGGTCACCAAGACCACCACCGTCAACGACCTGCAGTACGCCCGCAAGGTCGCCGAGATCGACGCGCTGGGCAAGGAGACCCGGTACGGCTACAGCGGCAAGGGCAACCTGCGCACGGTCACCGACCCCAACGGCAACATGACCATCAACGAGTACGACGTACGCGGCAACGTCGTCTCGGTCACCACCTGCCAGGACCGGTCGGAGAACAACTGCTCGACCTCGTACTCGCTGTACTTCCCGGACGCGACGACGCAGAACCCGGACCCCAAGAACCGCCGCAACGACAAGCTCGTCGAACTGCGCGGAGCCGGTTCGTCGTCGGCGTCCGACAACAAGTACCTGACCAAGTACGAGTACGACGACCAGGGCAACCGGGTCAGCGAGACCGACCCACTGGGTCGCCGGACGACGATCACCTACACCGACGGCACCACGCGCGGCGGTTTCCAGGGCGGGACCGCTCCGGCGGGTCTGCCGTGGCGGGTGGTCAAGCCCGGCGGCGGTATGCAGACGATCCTGTACCACCCGAACGGTGACGTCGCCGAGACGACCGATCCGGCCGGCGCGACCACGCGGTACGAGTACGACGGCCTCGGCCGTACGCTCAAGGAGATCGACGTCGTCAAGGGCGTCGCCGGTTCCACGGTCTCCTACATCCACGACCGCCTGGACCGGGTCGTCACGGTGACCGACTCGGTGGTGACCAACGCCGTCACCGGAGCCAAGCACACGCCGGTCACCACGATGTCGTACAACGTCGACGGTCTGATGACCACCGAGACGGTGTCCGACGCCACCGGCGGTGACGCGTCCCGGACGGTCGCCTACGACTACGACGACCACGGGCGGCGCATCGCCGAGTGGGACCAGCTGGGCAACGCGGTCGAGCTCGGGTACGACTCGTTCGGCCAGGTCAACCGGCAGACGCACGCCGACGGCTCGACCGTGATGACCAACTACGACGCGGTCGGCAACGAGGTGTCGACGGTCGTCAAGGGCTTCACCGGCGACCCGGACGCTCCCACGTCGGCGCGTGACCTCAAGGTGCGGCAGCTCGCGTACGACCCGGCGGGCCGGCTGGCCTCCGAGACCGACGCGATGGGCTTCGTCAACCAGTACACGTACACCGACAACAACCTGCTGACGTCGGTGACCCGCACGGACGGCAAACAGGCGTTCGTGCTGGAGAAGAACTCGTACGACGTGGCCGGGAACCTGGTCACGCAGGTCACCAACAACGGGCGTACGAAGACGACCCGGACCTATGACGCCGCGGGCCGCAACCTGACCGCGTCCGTCGAGGTGAACGAGGACGGCGAGCCGACCACCAACCGGATCAGCACGTACACGTACTCGGCCGAGGACGAGTTGCTGAACACCACGCTCAGCGACGGTTCGACGGTCCTAGGCATGGGCGGGAGCACGTACGACCGGCTCGGCCGGATCCGTCAGCAGACCGGTTACCTGTCCACCGGGGTCACCCCGGCCCTGCGGTGGAAGCTGGACGAGACGTCCGGGACCACGGCCGCCGACGCGGCGGGCAACGGCACCGGCACCCTGGCCGGCGCGGTGACCCGGTCGGCCGAGCGCGGCGGCGCGGCCTCGTTCGCCGGTGGTGCGAATGGCACGATCAGTGGTCCGGCGCCGGTCGACACGCTGCAGCCGTACACGCTCAGTGCGTGGGCGAAGCTGACCGGCAAGGACGCCGATCGGTATGTGGCGTCGCTGAGCGGTGACATCGGCAGCTCGGCGCTGAAGGTCTACTACGAGAAGGCGACCGACTCGTGGCGCCTGGCCATGGCGGTGCGTGACGCCAACGGCGAGACGAGCTGGCCGAGCAGCGCCAGCACGTACACGAGCGGGTCGGCGACCACCGACTGGACGCATCTGGCGGTCACGGTCACGCCGAACGCGGCGGCCGGTGGGGACAACACCGCCCAGCTGTACGTCAACGGTGTGGTCAAGGCGTCGCTGACGACCACCAAGCAGTTCAACAACCAGGCGACCGGTCTGCTGGTCGGCGGTCAGACGGACACGTCCGGGATCTTCGCCGGTCAGATCGACGACGTGCAGGCGTACCAGAAGGCGTTGTCCGCGGCCGAGGTCGGCCAGTTGCAGGCGGGCACGCTGCCGGCGGCCGGGGCGCAGGTCAGCCGGACGTCGTACAACCTGGACAGTGACGGCACGGTGACCTCGGCGACCGACGCGAGTGGCGCGGTCACCACGATCACCAACGACGAGGTCGGCCGTCCGGTCGTCACGGTCAGCCCGGAGACCGCCACGGTCGTCGGGGAGGCCGCGGAGGTCCGGCAGCGGGCGATCGCGCGGATCGGGTACAACACGTTCGGTGACACGACCCAGCAGATGGACCCGTACGGGCGGGTCGTGACCAACCGGTACGACGCGCTGGGCCAGATGGTCGAGCAGGAGTCCCCGGCGTACACGGCGCCCGGCACGACCACGGCGATCCGGGCCAAGACCAAGGTCGAGTACAACCACGTCGGCCAGGTCGTCACCAGCACCGACCCCCTTGGGGCGGTCACCAAGTACACCTACGACCAGCTGGGCCGTACGACCAAGGTGGTCACGCCGGACGACGGGGTGACCCGGTACTCCTACGACGACAACGGTGAGCTGCTCTCGCACACCGACCCGAACGGGGCGCAGGCCTTGTCGACGGTCGACTACCTGGGTCGCACGCTGACCGCGACCGAGGCGGTGCGGCAGGCCGGCACCGGGTTCACGACCAACTACACCTATGACGCCAGCAGTCCGTGGCCGACGAGCGTGAAGTCGGCCGGCGGGGTGGTCACCAGCCTGAAGTACAACAGCCTGGGTGAGCAGACCGTGGTGACCGACGCCGCGGGCAACGCCACGAAGACGCGGTACGACGGCGCCGGGCGACCGGTGAAGTCGATCGCGCCGGACGGCAGCTACGCGACCGTCATGTACGACCTGCTCGGCCGGACCGTCAGCTCCGAGGAGCACGCGGCCGGCACCGGGGAGCTGCTGCGCACCCGCAGCCAGCGGTTCGACATCGCCGGCAACACCCTCGCGGCGAGCAACGCGTACAACCCGGCGGTCACGCCGAACACCGATGCGGCCGGCAGCCGCCACGACACCACGTTCGAGTACAACGAGCTCGGGCAGCTGGTGCTGCAGCGGGAGCCGATCAACGGGTCGGACGCGATCGTGTCGAAGTTCGGCTACGACGTGGCCGGGCAGCAGACCCGGTTCATCGACGGCCGCGAGAACCGGTTCATCACCACGTACAACGCGTGGGGTCTGCCGGAGTCGCAGATCGAGCCGGCCACGACGCGCACGCCCGGCCTCAATGACCGGACGTTCACGATGTCGTACGACGCGGCCGGCCGGCCGGTCCGCCTGGACTCCCCGGGCGGGGTGTCCACGACGTCGGAGTACGACGTCATGGGCCGGCTCAAGAAGAGCGCCGGGTCGGGGGCGCAGGCCGCGACCGCGGACCGGACCTTCTCGTACGACAAGACGGGTCGTGTCACGTCGTTCACCGGCTCGGCCGGTGAGAACAGTGTCGAGTACGACGACCGTGGCCTGGTCACGAAGATCACCGGGGTCTCGGGCAACTCGTCGTACGCCTACAACCCCGACGGCGGGCTGACCAGCCGGACGGATGGGGCGGGCACGACGACCTACGGGTACGACACGCTGGGGCGTCCGTCGAAGGTGGACAACAGCACGGCCGGCGTGCACATGGTCTACGGCTACGACTCACTGTCGCGGGTCAAGGACATCCAGTACGGCGGCAACACCCGCACGTTCACCTACAACAAGTACAAGCAACTGGAGACCGACGAGGTCAAGACGTCGGCCGGGGCGTCCGTGGGCAAGATCGCCTACGGGTTCGACCTCGACGACAACATGACCCGCAAGACGACCACCGGCTTCAACGGGTCGGGGACCAACACCTACAAGTACGACTGGGTCAACCGCCTGATCGGCTACGACAACGGTGTGACCCCGGTCGTCTACGCCTACGACAAGTCCGGCAACCGGGTCCAGGCCGGGACGAAGACGTTCGAGTACGACCAGCGCAACCAGTTGACGCGGGAGATCTCCACCGGCACCAGCTACGAGTACTCGCCGCGGGGCACGCTGACGTCGACGGTCACCAACGGCATCGAGACCAAGACCACGACGGACGCGTTCAACCAGGTCATCACCCAGGGCACCAAGACCGGGGGAACGACCACCTACTCGTACGACGGTGTGGGCCGGGTGATCCTGCCCAACCTGACCTACACGGGTCTCGGCAACGACGTGGCCTCCGACGGCAGCACCGGGTACGTCCGGGATGTCGCCGACGACCTGGTCGGTGTCGTGTCCGGCACCACCCAGCGCTACGCCTGGACCGACGTCCACAGTGATGTGGTCGGCGAGTTCGGGGCGGCCGGCGCCACGCTGTCCGGGTCGGTCACCTACGACCCGTGGGGCAAGGTCGTCGCCTCCGGTGGCATGGTCGGCAAGCTGGGCTTCCAGCAGGAGTGGACCGACCAGGGCACTGGCAAGGTCAACATGCACTCGCGCTGGTACGACCCGGAGACCGGCGCGTTCGACACCCGCGACACCGCGAACAACAACCCGAGCCCGGACTCGGGGGCGGCCAACCGGTTCGCGTACGCCGAGGGCAACCCGCTGACCAACACCGACCCCTCCGGTGAGGGCGTGGGCGGCAAGTGCGGGCAGTACGACTACGCCTGCGAGGTGAAGAAGTACCAGGCCGCGCTGCAGGTCTACAACCTGGCGATGCAGGCCCGCGATCGTGACATGAAGGCCGTCGGCGCGCAGATCGTCGCGCAGGAGGCCGAGTACGTCCGGGCCTTGCGGGAGAGCAACACCAGCCTGCTCGACATCCTGCTGCAGGTCGGTGTCGGGATGCTGCTCGACATGATCGGCTACAACTCGGTGGTCGGTTGTCTGGGCGGCAGCGTCATGGACTGTGTCGACCTGGCGTTGAGCGCGCTCGGCCCGATCAAGGCGTTGAAGATCGGCCGGTCGTTGTACAAGGCCGCGGACCGGGCATTCTCCGGCTACCGGCTGTGGAAACGCATCGTCGAAGGCGCCCGCACGGTCATGCGCCGGGCCCAGGATCTGGTCAACGCGGCGCGCAAGAAGCTCGGCGACCTGATGAACAAGGTGCCGAAGAAGCCGAAACCGCCGAAGAAGAAGCCGAAGCCGCCGGCGAAGAAGAAGCCCAAGCCGAAGCCGAAACCGGAGAAGAAGCCGGCGCCGTCGAAGCCTGCGAAGAAACCGAAGCCGGAGAAGGCTCCGAAGAAGCAGGACAAGCCGAACAAGAGCAAGCCCCAGAAGACGAAGTCGAAGTCCGCGAACAAGTCCGAGCCCAGCAAGAGCAAGAAGAAGCAGACGTCGTCCCGCCAGGAAGACGATGACGACAACGATCAGGACGACGGCGACAACGAGACCGGCGGTGAGTCCTGCCGGATCGCGCAGCCCGAGGAGAAGCACAGCTTCGACCCGTCGACGCTGGTGCTGATGGCCGATGGCACGACACGGCCGATCTCCGAGGTCAACATCGGTGACTCGGTCCTGACCAAGGACCCGGCCACGGGCGAAGTCAGCTCGCGGGAGGTCACTGCGCTGCACTCCAACCGAGACCTGGACCTGACCGACGTGACGGTCTCGGCGAAGCCCGCCGACGGCGTCACGGGGACCGAGACCCAGGTCGAGGGCAAGGGCGGCCGTAGTACCCGCGGCCCGACCGAGTCGACGACCCTCAAGACGACGGCGCACCATCCCTTCTGGGACGCGACCACCGAGAAGTGGGTCGACGCCGCAGAACTGGTGCCCGGCAAGTCGACCCTGGTCGGCCCGGACGGCGAGACGCAGTACGTCACGGGTGTCCGGAACTTCGCCGGCGCGGCGGTCATGCGCGACCTCACGGTCGCGGATATCCACACGTACTACGTCGTTACCGGCGGCACGCCGGTGCTCGTCCACAACAACAACAACCCGCATGGGGCCCGGTTCATCTGCGAATCGAACGGCGACATCACCGACACCAGGCCGACGCACGGCACTCGTGGTCCGGTCGCCATCGATTTGAAGTTCGATCCGCCCCTCATCCGCAGTGGTGCTCCCAGTGGCCCCTGGAACATGGATGATCGGGTGTCCGAGGCGCAGGGCATGTTGTCCGATGCCGCTCACAAAGCGACAGGCGAGGCGAAGAGCAAGACGTGGGTGGCTGGGATCAACAGGACCACCGGAGAGATCGCGGTAACCTGTTCCGGCCGAGGAAACTGTGCGGAGCCGAACGTTCTTGCCAAGACCGGATGGCGCGAAGGCAATGTCACCTTCACCCGAGCGCTGGCCTTGCAGAAGATCGGGAACGGTAAGGGCAAGGCCTGGCAGGACAAGGAGGTCTGCCCCGTCTGTAATGGAATGTTCGGCGAGGGCGGATTCGTCGACGGTGTTCTTCACTGAGCGGAGAGGATGAGTCTGATGGCGGTGAACCGGCTGGTTCTCGCGGAATTGAAAAGGCACGACTGGAGCCGGCTCCAGTGCGGCTGCGGCGGCACCGCTGAGCACGTTCCCTCTCTGCTGCTCGGGATCGTGGAGGCGACCGAGGACACCGCGTCCGAAGTTCCGACACTCGAGGGGCACATCGAGGTCGAGGGCAATCTCTTCGAGTCCGCGGTGCCCGCCGTCGGAGTGATCCTGGCGGCGCTCGCCGGTGATCTCGCCGTGGACTCGCGGTTGGAGTTCCTCCTGACACTGACACGTCTGGCAGGCGGTGACTCACACCATTTGGAGGTGGCTCGCGGGCGGCCCTCGCTCGGTGGTGAGTGCCGTTCACGAATGAGTGAGGGGATCTGGATTCTTCTCAAGGAGGCATTTGGCAGCGATCGTGATCTGGTGGCCGACATCATGGAACTGATCGATCCTGATGATGGACGACGCGCCTACTACTCGCAGATAGCAGCCAGCACCAAAAAGCCACGACACGACTCCGTGCCGCTGAGCTAGTCGCCTGGCCGTGCCCGGACTCATGGTCCGGGCACGGCGGTCTCCGTCGATGCTGAAGGCTGGGCTCGGTGGAGTCATAGTTTGCGGGCTGGTGCCGCGAACCCGTCGGCGGCGAGCGCGAACGATGCCGAGGGCGTCTGGTGCGCGGCGATGAGCTGGCCGGATGTTCGCTTCAGGATGATGCGGTCGATCTCGGTGTAGGGCTTGCCGGTGCCGGGCAACGCGTCCGCCAGCGTGCGCACCGTCAGCGTCGTCTCCCCGCCCGCCCCGGCGGGCGGCACCACGTCGACGGCGATGAACGCGTACCCGTCGTAGCGGACCTGCGACCACTCCACCGACTCCGGCACCCGCAGCCCGGCCGGCGCGCCTTTGCCCTTCTTCGGCTTGTTCTTCTCCTTCGCCCAGAAGTAGCTGTTGGCCACGGTCGCGGAGGTGTTCTCCTTGCCGCTCGGCTTGTGGCCGCGAAACCGCTGACCTTCAGGCAGCTTCTGCTCGCCTTTCGGCGTGACGCCGGTCGGCGCCGGAGCCAGGGTGCCGGGCGCCGGCC
>NZ_BOMH01000079.1 GCF_016862095.1 Actinoplanes cyaneus | reverse complement strand
AGCCGCCCGGCTTGGGCTGGCCCTCTGGGGTGCTTCCAGGTGGTGAGGCACCCGTGACGGCCAGCCGACCACCCTGAGCTGGCCCTCTGGAGTGCTTCCAGAGTGTGAGGCACCCGTGACGGCCAGCCGGGCGGCTTGGGCTGGCTTTCCGGGGTGCTTCGGGCCGGCGAAACACCCCTGAGGGCCAGCCCGGGTTGGTCGGGGCGGCGGGCTGGGGAGTGGGTGAAGGCTTGTGGGTGGGTCGGCGATGGGGGTGGGGGAGTGAGAGCATGGCCGGGGAGTGTGGGGAGGGGCGGCGGAGATGTTCGATCATTTCTTGTGGTCGGTGGTGATCGTGCCGCCGCTGGCCGTGATCGTGGTGCGGCTGCTGGCGGATCGGCTGGCGCCGGGCCGGGCCGCGTCCGTGGTGGCGTGGTCGGCGGTGACGGTGGCCGTCACGAGCACGATCAACCTGCTGTTGCTCTCGGCGCACGCGCTCGCGCAGGTTCCTGCGGTGGGGCGGCTGCTCGGCTGGTCGGCGTCGGTGGTCGCGGCCGACACGGCCGGGGTGGAGTGGGTGCCGTGGGTGAGCCTCGCGCTGCTCGCCGGCGGGCTCGTGTCGGTGGGCCGGCGGTGGAGGCAGCAGCGCAGGGTCCTCGCGATGGTTCCGGTGGGCGGGCCTGGTGGACTGGTCGTGGTGCCGGACGAGGCGCCGCGGGCGTTCGCCGTCCCTGGTGATCCGGGGCACGTGGTGGTCACCACCGGGATGCGGGGGCTGCTCACCGACCAGCAGTTCGAGGCTCTGCTCGCGCACGAGAACGCGCACCTTGCCGAGCGTCATCACCGCCTGGCCCGGGCCGCCGAGCTGGCGGTCGCCGCGCATCCGGCGCTGTGGTGGGTCGGCAAGCACGTGGACTACCTGATCGAGCGGGCCGCGGACGAGCGTGCCGCGTCGGACCTGGGCAGTCGTAAGACGCTGGCGCACGCGATCGGGGTGGCGGCGCTCGCCGGCGCGGGCAGCCCGTTCGCGGCCGCCCTGCACGCCGCGGTCCCGGGTGGGGTGGTGCCCCGCCGGGTCGCGCACCTGCTGCGTCCCCAGCCGCGGGTCGCCCCGGCCGTGTTCGTGCTGCTCCCGGCCCTGGTCGCGTTGAGCTCAGTGGTCTGGACCGGCGAGGCGGCTCTGGACCTGGCCGAGCTGATGGTCGCCGCCTGGCGCTGAGGACTGTGTGATCCCTGGCCGCGCGAATGGCCGCGTTGAGGGGTGTGTGGTCCCTGGCCGCGCGAATGGCCGCGTTGAGGACTGTGGTCCCTGCCGACCTGATGGCCGCCGGCGCTGAGGGTGTGTGGTCCCTGGCGAGCCGGTGAGCGGACGGTCAGGCGAACAGGGCGCGACCCCAGTAGTCGTCGGCGGCCGGGAGCCCGGGGGGACAGGCGAACAGGCCGCTGGAGACGTGCCGGATGTATTCGTTGAGGGCGTCCTGCTTGGCCAGGCTGTTCTGGACCGGGACGAACTGCTTGTGCGGGTTCCGCTGGTAGGCCATGAAGAACAGGCCCGCGTTGAGCCGCCCGAGACCGTCGGAGCCGTCGACGAAGTTGTAGCCGCGGCGCAGCAGGCGGGCGCCGCCGTTCTGGTCGGGGTGGGCCAGGCGCAGGTGCGAGTCCATGGCGATGACCGGCTGACCCTCACCGTCCTGGGCGGCGAAGTCGGGTTCGTCGAGTTCGAGCTTGCCGGTCAGCGGGGCGCCCTCGCCTTTGTTGCGGCCGATGATCGCCTGCTGCTCGGCGAGCGGGGAGCGGTCCCAGGTCTCGACCAGCATGCGGATCTTGCGGGTGACCAGGTACGACCCGCCGGTCATCCAGTCGGGGCCGTCGCCGGGCTGGACCCACAGGTGCTCGTCGAGCAGGGCGGCGTCCTCGGCCTTGAGGTTGCGGGTGCCGTCCTTGAAGCCGAACAGGTTGCGCGGGGTGGCCTGGGTGCGGGACGTCGACGAGGTGCGGCCGAAACCGAGCTGGGACCAGCGGACGGTCACCTTGCCCATGCCGATCCGGGCCAGGTTGCGGATGGCGTGCACGGCGACCTGCGGGTCGTGGGCGCAGGCCTGGACGCCGATGTCGCCGCCCGAGATCGCCGCCTCCAGGGTGTCCCGGGGGAACTTCGGCAGGTCGGCGAGGGCGGCCGGGCGTTTGGCGGCGATCCCGAAACGGTCCTTGCCCTGCTCGGTGCGGAACAGGGTCGGCCCGAAGCCGATGGTGAGGGTGAGGCCGGAGGCGGGCAGTCCGAGCGCTTCGCCGGTGTCGTCCGGCGGCGCTTCCAGGGAGCCGCCGACGGCGCCGAACGTGCCGGCGTCCCGGCCCTGGGTCATCCGCGCGGCGGCGGCCGTCCAGTCCTGGAGCATATCGACCAGGGCGGCCTTGTCGTCGGTGATCACGTCGAAGGCGCAGAAGTGCAGCCGGTCCTGGGCGGGCGTGACGATGCCGGCCTGCTTCGCGCCGTAGAACGGGATCGCGCCGGCGGCTTCCGCGTCCGTCTCGGAAGCGGCCAACTGGGGGTCGGGCTGGTCGCGGTGGTTCAGTGCCAGGGCACCCGCACCTACGGCTGCCACACCGGCCGCGCCCGCGCCGGCCAATCCGAGGACCTTGCGCCGCTGCATCTCACGAGCCCTTCTGCGAAGTTGGGAATGGACCGTGCCCACCGCGGAGGCCGCCCCGGAGGGTTTCGCGTTCTGGGCGCGTCAGCGCCCTGCGAAGCCCGGAGGGGCCCCCGCGGGAGCGACGATCCGGACCACGGCGGACCGTGGAAATGATGAACTTGATCGTGATTGCCCCGGGCGTCAGCGAGGCCTCGCCCGGGTCTCGCCGCTTACTTCTTGGCGACGATCGCCGCCACCTTGGAGATCGGCTCCGCGAGGGCGTTGATGTCGTCGGAAAGCTCCTTCAGGTCCGCCTGGGTGAGCGTGTTGTGCAGCTTCCAGCCGTCGCCGTCACGGTGCTTCTCCAGCGCCGCCTCGACCTTGGCGAAGTTCTCGTCGAGGGTCTTGACCAGGGCCGGGTCGCGGTCCTCGAGGGCCGGGCGCAGCGCCTGGATGGCGCCCTGCGAGCCCTCGATGTTGGCGGCGAAGTCCCACAGGTCGGTGTGCGAGTAGCGGTCCTCCTCGCCGGTGATCTTGCCGCTGGCGACCTCGTCGAGCAGGCCCTTGGCGCCGTTGGCGAGCTCGACCGGGGAGAACGTCACGGACTGGGCCTTGGTGACGATCTCCTGGACGTCCTTGAGGAGCTGGTCGGCGACCGGGCCGTCCTTGCTGATGTCCTTGGTGACCCAGAGGTCCTTCTCGATCTTGTGGAAGCCGGTCCACTCCTGGCCAGGCTCCAGGTCGCCGTCGCGGGCGTCGATCTTCGGGTCGAGGTCGCCGAAGCTCTCCGCGACCGGCTCGATGCGCTCCCAGTAGGTGCGGGCGACCGGGAACAGCGTCTTCGCCTTCTCCACGTCGCCGGCCTTGACCGCGGTGACGAACGCGGTGGTCTGCTCGATCAGCGCGGTGCTCTGCGACTTGACGTAGCGCTGGTAGTCGGCGCTGGCCTGGGCGAGCTTGGCGTCCTCGGTGAGCGGCGCGGCGGAGCCGGAGACCTGGAACGCGTTGCGGATGCCCTTGCCGATCATGCCGGGCTTGCAGGCGGTCTCGTACGCCCCGGCGGGCAGCTCGACGATCAGGTCGCGGGACAGCCCGGGCGCGATGTTCTCGATCTCGCCCATGATCCGGTCACCGGCGGCGTAGACGTAGAACTCGTTGATCTTCGAGCCCTTGTTCGCGATGGTGAACGTGACGGTGCCCGCGGCCGAGGTGTTCCGCTCCACCTTGCACTCGGTGTCGGAGGCGGCGACGGCGATCTTGCCGGTGGCGGCGTCGCCGGTCTTGTCGTCGGAGGCCTTGTCCGCGCAGCCCGCGGTGAAGAGCAGCGCGGCTGCCGCGCCTGCGGTGAGCAGTCGTGCGGTATTCATCGTTCTCCTAGGAAGCGGTGGTTGCGGGGGTGGGCGCCGGCTTGCGGGCCGGCCAGAGGAAGAGAACGAGGACGGGGATCCCGTACGCGAGCCAGGCGATCGTCTCGACGACGGTCGGCGCGGGCGTGAAGTTGACCATGCCGCGGAGCAGTTCCGCGTACCACGCGGTCGGCGGGAAGCTCGGCGTCACGTCGAACGCGAGCTTGTCCAGACCGCCGAGGACGTTGGACTCCTGCAGGTCGTGGAAGCCGTACTTGAAGATGCCGGCGGCGACCAGCACCAGCAGCGCGCCGGTCCAGGTGAAGAACGTGGACAGGTTGATCCGGACGGCGCTGATGTAGAGCAGCCAGCCGAGCACCACCGCGGTGAGCAGGCCGAGACTGATCCCGATCAGCGGCTTGGCGTCGGTGGCGCCCTGCGCTGCCGCGTAGAACAGGATCGACGTCTCCAGGCCCTCCCGGATCACCGCGAGGAACGCCACGGCGGCGACCGCGACCGGCCCGACGGCGATCGCGTCCTCCATCCGGCCGCGCAGCTCCCTGCCGATGTGGCGGGCCATGCGGCGCATCCAGAAGATCATCCAGGTGACGAACGCGACCGCCACGAACGAGGCGATGGCCTCGAACAGCTCCTGATGGGTCGAGCTGAGCCGGGCGATGCCGACCTGGAGCAGGGCCGCGAACCCGACGGAGATGACCGCTGCCACCGCGACGCCGGCCCAGACCAGGCGCAGCAGCGGCCGGCGGTCGCTCTTGACCAGGAACGCCACGAGGATCGAGATCACGAGACTGATCTCCAGGCCCTCACGGAGGCCGATGAGGTAGATGGCGGTCATGGAGCTCCAAAGGTTAGCCAACCCTAACTTCGTAACCGCATCATTCTTCTACCGGGCTGTAGATGTCAAATCCCCTCTCGATGTGACAGTGCTTATATAAGTGCTGTTACAGTCGGGGGGTGAGTGACTTCGTCGATCCGACCGAGCACGCCGTCTGGCGTCCGCTGTGGGACCTGCAGGCGGCGCTGGATGCCGAGATCGCCCAGCTCTATGCCGACGCGCGCCTGGAGGGGCTCAAGCCGACCTGGGTCAAAGAGCTGATCAAGCTGCGGGTGCACGGCCCCATGACGATCGCGCAGCTGGCGGCCTCGGTCGGGCGGACGCACTCCGCCCTGAGTCAGAAGGTGTCGGCGATGAGGGCCGCCGGGTGGGTGGTGACGTCGCCCGGGGCTGACGCGCGGGCGAAAAGCGTGGAGCTGTCCGAGAAAGCCCATCAAGTGGTGACGAAGCTGGCCGCCGAATGGCGAGCGACCGAGGCGGTCGTTCAAGAGATCGAGGACACCATTCCGTACGGGATGAATCGCGTCGTCCGTGACATCCGGGAAGTGCTGGAACAGAAGAGCTTCCGGGACCGCATCGTCGAGAAGCTCTCCGAGGACCCGGCGTGGGAGTGAGCGCCGCCCTGATCGACCTGGGCCCGCTGCGATCGTCCCCGGCGTTCCGGCGCCTCTGGATCGGCGGCACCCTCTCCGGGTTCGGCTCGCAGATGACAGTGGTCGCGGTGATGTTCCAGGTGTGGGAGCAGACCCGCAGCGCGGTGTGGACGGGCGCGGTCGGCCTGTGCCAGGCCCTGCCGATCGTGGTGTTCGGCCTGTTCGCCGGGGCGCTCGCCGACCGGGCCGACCGGCGCCGGCTCTACCTCGTCACGACCGGCGGATCGGCCGTCACTTCGGCCGTGCTGGCCGCGCAGGGCTTGCTCGGCGGGGCGCCGGTGGCCGGGGTGCTGGCGCTGGTCGCCGTGCAGTCGCTGTTCGGCGCGGTCGGCGGGCCGGTCGCCCGCACGTTCCTGCCGCACCTGCTGCCCCCTGCGGAGCGCGGCGCCGGCCTGGCCCTGAACCACATCTCCTTCCAGGCCTCGATGCTGGTCGGCCCGGCGGTCGGCGGCCTGCTCCTGGGCTGGATCGGGGTCGCCGGGTGCTACCTGGTCGACGCGGTCACATTCCTCGCGGCGCTCTACGGGGTGCTCGGCCTGCCGCGGCTCCCGGCCGCCGGCGAACGGCTCGGTCCCGGCTTCCGCGCGGTCGCCGAGGGCCTGCGATTCATCAAGGACAATCGGGCCGTACGGGGTGCGCTGCTCACCGACCTCGCGGCGACGCTCCTGGCCATGCCGATCAGCCTGTTCCCCCTCGTCAACGCCGCATGGTTCGACGGGAACCCGCGCACGCTCGGCCTGTTCCTGACGTCGATCGCCGTCGGTGGCATCCTCGCCTCGGTGCTGTCCGGCACGTTCACCCGATGGGGACGTCCCGGGTCGGTGATGGTCGGCGCGGCGGCCGTCTGGGGTGTCGCGCTCGCGCTGTTCGGCCTGGCCACGAACCCCTGGCTGGGCCTCGCCTGCCTGGTCCTGGCCGGCGCCGCCGACACCGTGGCCGTGGTGTCCCGGGCGACCGTCGTCCAGCTGCACACCCCGGACGCGCTGATGGGCCGGGTCGCGGCCGCCGAGCAGATCGTCGGGCACGCCGGGCCGGACCTGGGCAACCTGCGGGCGGGCCTGGTCGCCGGCGCGTTCTCCGGGCCGGTCGCGCTGATCAGCGGGGGAGTGCTGTGCGTGGCGGCGGTCGCAGTGATCGCCCGGAGGACACCGGTCACTCCGGAATCAGCTTGGCGGCGGCGTCCATGACCTCGGCGCGGGGCTTTCCGCACGCGTCGACCGGGACGCCGGGATGGATCCACCGCCCCTGAGCGTCGATCAGAGCGATCCAGGGCGGGGTGATCATGATCAGCGTGCACGGGCCGTCGGTGGGTTCCTCGTCCGGCAGACGCAGGGCCGCCACCAGCGCGGCGACGTCACTGGACTGCCGTCCCGGGCCGGCCGGAACCGCGCTCGCCGAGGGCCGCGCGATGATCATCGGTCGGGGGCAGATCACCGCGGACGTGGCCTGGAAGCTGTCGTCCAGCCGGGTCGTCCGCTGGTCGTCGGCGACCACCCGGTCACAGGACTCCCACCGCTCGTTCACCGCCGGTGGTGGTGCGGCCGTCCCGGTGCCGCCGCCGCAACCGCCCGCCGCGAGGACGAGCACGCCCATGATCAGCCATCTCCTCATGAGGGTTCGACGGCGGCCGCGGCTTCCTGGTTCCCGGACGGGCGGGCATGGCGGACCGACACCTCCGGCAGGCCCCGGCCCGCGAACCGCTCCCGCAGGCCGGCGGCGATCCCGGCCCGCGTGCCGACCAGCTCGACGCTGCTCAGCAACGGCAGGTCGGGCAGGGTCGCCGGATCCATCTCGTACGCGTTGATCAGGCACAGTCTGAACAGGCCGGGGTGCTGCCCGAGCAGCGGCAGGTCGGTGAGACGCCCCGGCGGCCCCTCGAAGTCCAGCGTCAGCTCCCGCAGATTCGTGAACCCCTCCAGGGCCTTCACGGAGAACTCGCCACCGAGGTTGAGCCGCACCACGGGGGTCTCCCGCAGCCCGGCGGGGACGACGACGTCCGCGCCGCCGGTCGACAGGTGCAGGCCCATGCCGTACCGCTCGTCCTGGGTCTCGATCCGCAGCCCCTCGTGCGGGCCCTGCAGCAGGAGGGTGATCATCGTGGTCGGCAGGAGGAGACTGCGCAGGCCGGCGCCGTCGATCCACAGTCGCACGATCGCGGTCTGCCGCAGATCCAGGTCACCCTCCGCGCCGAACCACTCCAGGTACTGGATCTGCGGGTGCCGGGCGATCGCCTCGGCGAGACCACGATCCGCGCCGGACCAGGACACCGTACTGAGGTTCGGCAGCCTGTCCAGCGCGGCCCAGTCGACCGGGCCGTCTCCCGGGACCAGCGCACGGAGGTCCAGCGCCGTGATCCACGGCGTCAGCCGGTGCACGCCGGCGCCGAAGTCGACCTCGACGACGGCGTCGACGTGTGCGCGGCGCAGTTCGCGTACCGAACGGAAGTTCCACGTGTTCGCGGGCACCCGGACACGCTAGGCCGGTTCTCCCGGCTCCACTAGCCCCTCGGCCAGGCCGCCAGCCGATCTCTGAGCTGGGCGATCATTGCGGCATCCAAGCCATAGAGGGTGAAGCGGACGTCGTCGAGGCGGTCCAGGTACCGCCCGGCGTCCGCGATGTCCTCCGGATCCAGGGCCGGATCAGCGGTGTACGCCAACTCCAGGATCCGATCCAGCGGATAGCGCTCCAGCGCGGCCGCGACGTCGATGTAGTCCCGCACCTCACGCCGGTTGACCAGGGCGGCGACCTTCGTGGCGACCAGATCGTCGAGGTGCATCACCGGCCCCAGATCCATCACCACCGGCGCGCGGCTGCGGTCCAGCCGGCACAGGGTCAGACGCAACGCCCGGCGCTCCCCGGCGACCACGAACTCCTGGATGTCCTGGTCCATTCCGGCGAACAATTCGTCGCCCTCTTCCCGGACCACGCGATAACCCGCAGCGGTCAGTGCCGCGGTCACCTCGCCGGCCGCGGCGGTCACCCCGTCGACGCTGTCGGTGAACAGGTCGATGTCCTCGGTGGGGCGCGCCACCAGACCGTTCACCAGCCAGGCCACCCCGCCACCGAGCACGAAACCGTGTTTGTCGGCAACGGCCAAGGCGATTCTGGCGACCTCCCGATAGAAGTCGTCGACGCTCATTTCTTCGCCGCGATCTCAGGCGGCGACGCGGGCCCGCAACCGGGGATGCCGAGCCTCCCACGCAGCGCGGACACCCCGGGGAAGATTCAGCTCCGACCAGAGGCGCACCAGCGTCGCACCATCGATATAGGCGCGCAACTCGTCGACCCGGATCGATTCCCGCAGCACATTCTCATACATCCAGAGGAGCATCGTGCGCTGCGACAGATCGAACGCGCGGTGCGGATGCCACCAGAGCCGCAACGGCAACTCCACGAGCCCGCACGTCGGCCCCCGCAATTCGGCCAGAGTTCCGGCCACGACCACCGGACGATGCGGCCGGGCCAGATGGACGACGGGGGCGGCGCTCACGGACATGCGCTCAGCCTAAACCGGCATCCCCACCGAATAGCAAGCGCCTTCATTGCCGGTTCGGCTTTCGGCCCGGCTGATTTTCCCGCACGGCTGCAGAACGGGCTCGCCGTTCTTCCCCGGAATTCGCCCCCATTGATTTCCGTGAGGTGCCGGATCAGTCGTCCGAAGGCTGCTCCGGCGTCGCTGTCATCTCTCGCCAGGCCCGTTGGTGACCGGACTCCCGGATGGCCGCATCAAGAAGAGCAAGAGCCGTTCCCCGTACGGTGGCAGCGGCCCGCTCGCGGCTCTGACCGGCGATGTCGAGCAGCCAGACGAGCGTCTCGATGCCGGTCGCCGAGCGGATGGCGACGGCGAGCTCGCGCCGGTCGACGGCCGGATGGCTCACCTCCAGGGGGCGCAGCGCGTCCTCGATCCAGCCGATCGCGCGCCCACGACGCAGCAACGGCCGATCCTCCTCCGTCGCCGGCTGCTCCAGCGACAGCCGCAGCGCCGATCGCAGCTGCGGCTCGTAGCGCAGGTTGTAGTCCGTGAAAGCGATCATGAAGCTCGTCAATCGGGCTCGGGGCTCGGCAGGCGCGTCCGCCGGCAGCAGCGTGTCCGGCTGGAGCTGAGGCTGGGCTGCCAGCAGCAGGGATCGCTGATTGGGAAAGTAGCGGTAGGCCGTCGTCCGCGAGATCCCGCTGTGGGCGGCAGCATCTTCCACCCGTGGTGTCCGGCCCTCGGAGAGGAGCTCGCGGGTGGCGTCGATCAACGCTTGCCGGGTGCGGGACTTCTGGTTCGCCCGTCCGGTCGTCTCATATGGGATTGCCATCACCATCATGGTACCGTAATCCCACGAAGCGGCGGGACCTGTCTTGGCGGGATCTGTCTTGAGCACAAGGGCGTCATGAGCAGGAAGGATCTGTCATGAGCGGGAAGGATCCGGTCGTCACCGACCCGGAGCTGTACAGGGTGGTCTTTGAGAACGACCGGGTGCGAGTCCTGGAATATCGGGACGAGCCCGGAGACCGGACTCATCCGCATCGGCATCCGGACAGCGTGATGGTGACGCTCAGCGCGTTCCAGCGGCGGGTTGCCGATGGCGAGCGGTCGGTCGACGTCTCGGTGCCGGCGGGCGCCGTGCGGTGGTTGGGTGCGCAGGAGCACTCCGGGCACAACGTGGGGGACACGCCGACGCACGCTTTCTTCATCGAGCTGAAGGAAGGGGCGGGGGAGCCGGTGCCCGGGGTCGTGCTCGGGCCGCAGGGCTGATCCGTCGGCTCAGGCGAAGCGTTCGGTGGTGACCGGGACCAGGCCGCGCTCGCGGACGTCGGCGGTGAGTTTGCGCAGCACCGCGCCGGCCAGGTCGGGGCTCTCGAGGCCGAGCAGCATGGTGACGTCCAGGCCCCAGGCGATGCCGCGGCCGACGCGGCGCAGGTTCCAGGTGAAGAGGTGATTGCCGGCCCGGCCCTTTCCGGAGGGCAGGCCGCCGGGGGTCGAGCCGCGCCAGGCCGCGCTCAGCTCGGCGAGTTGAGCGGCCCGGGGCTCCTTGGCGAACAGGACGCGGTAGACGCGCTTCTCGGCGTACCCCTGCGGGGTCTCGCCGGAGCCGAGCCGCAGCGGTGCGGCGTTCGAGAAGCGGACCCAGTCGCCGAAGCGGGCGCGTAGCTCCAGCTCGCTCGGCAGGACGCCGCCGTCGAGATCGCGCAAGACGCGGGCCGCGCGGTCACGGCGGATCGGGGTGAGCACGGAGAGGAGGTCGTCGTCGGTGCGCAGGAACTGGCCGAACGCGCCCGTGCCGCGCCACCCGGTGTCGCCCGCGGACCACATCGCCCCGGCCAGGCCCACTGTCACGTGGTCCTCGCCGTAGGCGAACTCCTCGACCAGAATCGCGTCCCCGGCCAGCAGGTAGTAATCCATGATGTCCCCCCGACGACTACGCACGTCGATTGAACCCGCCGTTCGCCGGGCATGCACGCTCGTACGCGTGTCGCATTGCTGACCGTAAACGGTCGCAGCCGCCTGGCCTGGCCGAAGATCGACCGCAGGGTGGCCCTGATCACAGCGTGAGCTCTACGCCGGGCGCAGGTGGGAGCGCTCGCCCTCGTGGTCGAGGATGCACAGCACCTCGGCGGGGCCGCCGGCCGAGCCGAACGCGTGCGGGACCATCGTGGAGAACTCCGCGGCCTCGCCGGTCTTGACGGTGATCGTGCGGTCGGCGAGGCGGAGGGTCACGGTGCCGGAGAGGACCACGAACCAGTCGCGGCCCGGGTGGACCCGCAGGTCGGCAGGGACCGGGCGGTCCACCCGCAGCTTCGCCACGGTCATGCCGGTGGGGGTGCCCTCCCGGTTCAGCAGCCACGTCGTCATGCCGCGCGCGTCGTCGTGGTGCGGGCGGATGACCACGTCCTCGTCGCGGCCCGACTCGACGAGCTGGTCGAGCGTCGTGCCGAGCGCGCGGGCGATCGGGGCGAGCTGGTCCAGGGCGATCCGGCGGTGGCCGGTCTCGATGCGGCTCAGCGTGGACGGGGTCAGGTAGGCCCGGGCCGCGAGCTCGTCCAGAGTCCAGCCGCGGGCGACACGCAGGCCGCGGATCCGTTGCCGGACCAGGGCGTCCAGTTCACCGTCTTGCGTCATACGCAAGATGCTATGTCACAGGCGCAAGACGACGGTACGGTCGGTGGCATGGCACACGAACACGAACACGAACACGGTCAGGGACAGGCGATCCACGGCGACCAGCACGAACAGCACGGCGGGCACGGGCAGCACGGCGGGCACGGGCAGCACGGCGGGCACGGGGACGGGCTCACGCAGATGCTCGACCTGGACGCCGAGGTGCTGCAGGACTACTACCGGGAGGTCATCGGCTGGGCCGGCTCCCTCGTACCGGCTGATCCGGTGATCGTCGATCTTGGTGCTGGCACCGGGACCGGGACCATCGCACTCGCCCGGCATCTGCCCGGGGCCACGCTGACCGCTGTCGACGTCGCCGAGGAGATGCTCGCGCACCTGCGGGAACGCGCCGCCGAGGCGGGCGTGGGCGACCGGGTCCGCACGGTGCGAGCGGACCTCGACGGCGAGTGGCCGCCGCTCGGGCCGGCCGACCTGGCGTGGGCGTCCGCGTCGATGCACCACCTCGCCGACCCGGCGCGGACGCTCGGGCAGGTCCGCGAGGTGCTCCGGCCCGGCGGCGTGTTCATGATCACCGAGCTGGACGGGTTCCCGCGGTTCCTCACCGACCCGGCCGGCGCCGCGGCCGAGGAGCGGGCCGCGGCCGAGCTGGCCCGGATGCGCCTCGAGGGCGGTCTGCACATGGGCGAGGACTGGGGCGCGCGGTTGACGGCGGCCGGGTTCGAGCTCGTCGGCGAGCGGCGCTTCGAGATCGAGCTCCCGGCACCGCTGCCGCCCAAGGCCGTCGAGTACGCGCAGGTCACGCTCCGGCGCAGCGCCGAGCGCCTGACCGACCGGCTCCCCGCGGACGACCTCAAGACGCTCGAGGCGTACGCGGAGAGCGCCCCTGACCGTGGCGATCTGACCGTCCGCGCGACCCGCGACGTCTGGATCGGCCGGCGCCGCTGACGTCAGCCCAGGCGGGTGCGGACGATCAGGTCGTGCAGGGCGGAGACGGACTGCTCCGAGGGGCGGTCGGCGAGCTTCGACTCGTCGTTGGCGGTCTCCAGGCCGGCGCGCAGGCGGGGGATGTCCGCGGCCAGCCGGTCGGCGACGCCGGGCGGGAACGGGCCGTGCTCCGCCTCCCGCTTGGCGGCGATCAGGTCCGGGACGTAGTCCGGGGCGCCGTCGAGCACGCCCAGGTCGGTCTCCAGCTGACCGGTTCTCATCAGGTGGATGCCGGTCAGCAGCACCCGCAGGGTGTAGAGGGCCGGCTTCAGTTGCCCCGTCTTCGCGTAGAGCTTCTCCTGGCTGTGCGAGAAACCGAGGTAGTGATAGGCGTGATTGCGCGTGATCAACCCGGGCGCGAGGTCGACCAGCGTGGCGTGCAGCGGCGAGGTGACGACCACGAGCGGGGAGAGCAACTGCTCCAGGACGTAACCGTTGCGGCTGGTCAGCAGCTTGGCGAACTTCAGCAGGTCGTGCGAGACGACGTCCAGCTCGACGCCGTCACGCAGGCCGTCGCGCTGCAGCGTCTCCGGCCCGTGGCGCAGGCCCACGACCTCGGCGGCCGGGAGCACGTGCGCGGCGCGCAGGTCGAGGTCCGAGTCGACGGAGGCGAACCCGTACAGGTGCGCGCCGCTGACGGTGCAGAAGACCAAGGGGTAGGGGAGCTGCCGGGCGACGTCCGCCGCCCACTCCGGCACGGTGATGGTCATCGCTGCAAACCTCTTTCCCGTACGTCGATCAGCAGCTCCTCGACACGGTCGCGATCCGGTCGCTCGGGTAGGGAGGTCGCGGCCGCGGCCTGATCGAGATCGGTCAGCAGGGTAGCGGCCCAGGCGGTGACCTCGTCCCACGGGAGCGCACCCCGCCGGACCGCCAGCAACTCGTCACGCAGGTGGCGGACGTCGACCAGCACCTCGCCGGTACGCAGCACGTGCGCGCCGGCCATCAGCAGCCGGATCATGTGCATGGCCTGCTTGTGGTTGGTCTCGCCGGTGCGGGCGCGCCTGGCGGCGACGCGGTCGAGCTGGTCGCGCGCGTAGTTGCCGTACGTCTCGGCGACCCGCCGGGAAAGGAAGGCCTGACGTGTCGCCCGCAGCCGTTCACCCTCCGGCGTGACGTGCTCGGTCAACGGCGACCAGAGCACCTCCAGCACTGTCGGATTGGCCTGCAGGGCGAGCGTGCAGAATCGCTCGATCTCCCAGGAGAACTGTTCCTCCGCGGGCCCGTCGAGGTGGGTCGGCGGCTTGTCGAGGCGCCAGAAATCCCTGGTGGGGGCAGCGAAGACACCCCGCCTGTCGTGGTCGCTCCCGGGCCCGTCGAGCCCGTAGGCGCGGGAGCCGACCACGACGGCGAGGATCGTGTGCTTCTCGACCAGGCCGCTCATGCCGGGGAACGGTAGTGAAGCTCTCCCGGGAAAGCGCGCCATTTACGCCGTACCCAATGATCGGGTCTGGCTTAAAGGTCGAGAACGGTGCCGTCGATGTCGCCCAGCTCGGCCTCGGAGAGCTCGAGGTTGTTCAGCGCGGCGATGTTGTTCTCCAGCTGCTGGACGCTCGACGCCCCGATGATCAGGCTGGTCATCCGCTGGTCGCGCAGGGCCCAGGCGAGCGCGAGCTGCGCGAGCGACTGACCGCGCCGCTTGGCGATGTCGTTGAGCGCGTGCAGCCGGCCGAGCGTCTTGGAGTCCAGGGCGCTCTCGTTGAGGAACACGCTGGTGCGGATCCGCGAGTCGTCCGGGATGCCGTCCAGGTACCGGTCGGTGAGCAGACCCTGCTGCAGCGGGCTGAACGCGATGCAGCCGGCCCCCGCCTCCTCGAGCGTATCGAGCAGGTTGTCGTGCTCGATCCAGCGGTTCAGGATCGAGTAGGACGGCTGATGAATCAGCAGCGGCGTGCCGAGTTCGCGAAGAATCGCGGCGGCCCGCGCGGTCTGCTCGGACTTGTAGTTGCTCAGGCCGACGTAGAGCGCCTTGCCGGACCGCACGATGTGATCGAGAGCGGACATCGTCTCCTCGAGCGGAGTGTCCGGGTCCGGCCGGTGGTGGTAGAAGACGTCCACGTAGTCGACGCCGAGCCGCTTCAGCGACTGGTCGAGCGAGCTGACCAGGTACTTGCGCGAGCCGAAGTCACCGTAGGGCCCGTCCCACATCGTGTAGCCGGCCTTGCTGGAGATGACCAGCTCGTCGCGGTGGTGCCGGAAGTCGGCCCGGAGGATCCGGCCGAAGTTCGTCTCCGCGCTGCCGGGCGGCGGCCCGTAGTTGTTGGCCAGGTCGAAGTGGGTGACCCCGAGGTCGAAGGCGCGGCGCACGATGTCGCGCTGGCGGTCGGCCGGGCGCGTGTCACCGAAGTTGTGCCAGAGACCCAGGGAGATGGCGGGCAGCTTGAGGCCACTGCGGCCCGCGCGGCGGTACGTCATGGACTCGTAGCGATCAACAGCAGGGGTGTAGGTCACAGCTCCACCCTAGGAGTTCCGATCATGACCCCGCGCACTGGTAGGTTTGTCGCCAGCTGCGCGGGAGAGACCTGGGCTTTTCGAACCGGAAAGCACAGGCGCCGAAGGGGCAAATCCTCCCCGGAATCTCTACAGGCATCAGGGACCGCGCGGGCAGGCGACTCTGAAGTGCCCTTTTGTGGGTATGACAGAGGGGGAGGGCTTTAGTCAGCCTTCTCACGCCCCGGGAGTCGCCCATGACGTCGTCATTCACCCACCGCCACATCGGCCCGCAGGCCGACGAGCAGGCAGAGATGCTCAAAGTCGTCGGGTACGAGTCGCTCGGTGACCTGATGGACGCCGCGATCCCGTCGTCGATCCGGTTCCGCGGCGAGCTGGACCTGCCGGCCGGCGCGTCCGAGGAGGAGGCGATCGCCGAGCTGCGCGCGATCGCCGGGCGCAACGTGCTCGCCACGCCGATGATCGGCCTGGGCTACTACGGCACGCACACGCCCGCGGTGATCAAGCGGAACGTGCTGGAGAACCCGGCGTGGTACACGGCGTACACGCCCTATCAGCCGGAGATCAGCCAGGGCCGCCTCGAGGCGCTGCTGAACTTCCAGACCATGGTCACCGACCTGACCGGGCTGACCACCGCGAACGCGTCGATGCTCGACGAGGCGACCGCCGTGGCCGAGGCCATGACGCTCGCGCGACGGGCTTCCAAGACCAAGTCCTCGACGTACGTCGTGGACGCCGACACGTTCCCGCAGACCCTCGCCGTCCTGCGCACCCGGGCCGAACCGCTCGGCATCGAGGTGAAGCTCGTCGACCTGGACGCGGGCGAGGAGCTGCCGGAGGAGTTCTTCGGCCTGCACCTGCAGTACCCGGGCGCGTCGGGCGCGGTGCGCGACCACGCCGCCCTGGTCGAGGCCGCCCACGCCAAGGGCGCTCTGGTCACGGTCGCCGCCGACCTGCTCGCCCTGACCCTGCTGCGCGCCCCGGGTGAGATCGGCGCGGACATCGCGGCCGGCACCACCCAGCGCTTCGGCGTGCCGCTCGGCTTCGGCGGCCCGCACGCCGGATACCTGGCGGTGCGTGCCGGGCTGGAGCGCAGCCTGCCGGGCCGGCTCGTGGGCGTCTCCAAGGACGCGGACGGGGCTCCGGCGTACCGGCTGGCCCTGCAGACCCGGGAGCAGCACATCCGCCGCGAGAAGGCGACCAGCAACATCTGCACCGCGCAGGTGCTGCTGGCCGTGATGGCCAGCATGTACGCGGTCTACCACGGCCCGGCCGGCCTGCGCGCCATCGCCAAGCGGACGCACGACCACGCCCTGACCATCGCCGGCAGCCTGACCGCGGCCGGGGTCGAGGTCGCGCACACCGCGTTCTTCGACACGGTCACCGCGGTCGTGCCGGGCCGGGCCGGGGCGATCGTGGCGGCCGCCGCCGAGCACGGCGTCGACCTGCTGCTCGTCGACGCGGACCGGGTGTCGATCTCCACCGACGAGACCACCACCGGCGCGCACGTCGCGACGGTCCTGGCCGCGTTCGGCGCGACCGTCACCGAGCCGGCCGTCTGCGGCGCGAAGCCGCTCGCGCGGACCAGCGACTACCTGCACCACCCGGTGTTCAACACGCACCACTCCGAGACGAGCATGCTGCGTTACCTGCGCCGGCTCTCGGACCGGGACTACGCGCTGGACCGGGGCATGATCCCGCTGGGCTCGTGCACGATGAAGCTGAACGCCACCACCGAGATGGAGGCGGTCACCTGGCCCGAGTTCGCGAACATCCACCCGTTCGCCCCTTCCAGCCAGACTCAGGGGTACGAGGCCCTGGTCGCCCAGCTCGAGGGCTGGCTCGCCGAGATCACCGGCTACGACGCGGTCAGCGTGCAGCCGAACGCCGGTTCGCAGGGCGAGCTCGCCGGCCTGCTGGCGATCCGGGGCTACCACCGGTCGCGCGGGGAGTCGCACCGTGACGTCTGCCTGATCCCGTCGTCGGCGCACGGTACGAACGCCGCCAGCGCCGTCATGGCCGGCATGCGGGTCGTCGTGGTCGCCTGCGACGAGAACGGCAACGTCGACCTGACCGACCTGGCCGCCAAGATCGAGAAGCACGCGTCCTCGCTGGCGGCGATCATGGTGACCTACCCGTCGACCCACGGCGTCTACGAGACGTCGATCGCCGAGCTGTGCGAGAAGGTCCACGAGGCCGGCGGCCAGGTGTACGTCGACGGCGCGAACCTCAACGCGCTGGTCGGCTTCGCCAAGCCGGGCAAGTTCGGCGCCGACGTCTCGCACCTGAACCTGCACAAGACGTTCTGCATCCCGCACGGTGGTGGCGGCCCCGGCGTCGGCCCGGTCGCGGTCCGCGCGCACCTCGCGGACTTCCTGCCCGGCAACCCGCTCGAGCCGGGCGACCACCACGCCGTCTCGGCCGCCGCGCACGGCTCGGCCGGCATCCTGCCGATCTCCTGGGCGTACGTGCGGATGATGGGCCCGGACGGGCTCGCCCAGGCCACGGCGACGGCGGTGCTCACCGCCAACTACGTGGCGGCGCGGCTGCGGGAGCACTACCCGGTGCTCTACGCGGGGGAGAACGGCCTGGTCGCGCACGAGTGCATCCTCGACCTGCGGCCGATCACGAAGGCCACCGGCGTGAGCGTCGACGACGTCGCGAAGCGGCTCATCGACTACGGCTTCCACGCGCCCACGATGTCGTTCCCGGTCGCCGGCACCCTCATGGTGGAGCCGACCGAGAGCGAGGACCTGACGGAGCTGGACCGGTTCTGCGACGCCATGATCTCGATCAAGGCGGAGATCGACCAGGTCGCGGCGGGGGTCTGGCCCAAGGAGGACAACCCGCTGGCGAACGCGCCGCACACGGCGTCGGCGGTCACGGCGGACGAGTGGGAGCACCCGTACCCGCGCTCGGTCGCCGGCTTCCCGAAGGGCGTCGACCGGACCGCGAAGTACTGGCCGCCGGTCCGCCGGATCGACGGGGCCTACGGCGACCGCAACCTGGTCTGCTCGTGCCCCTCGCCCGAGGCTTTCGAGAGCTGAGACCCCGAGGTGGGTACGCAGGCCGCGGTCTTCGGATCGCGGCCTGCGCCGCCTTCCGGCCGGTTGCCGCATCGAGCAAGCCGCGGTGATCCGGTTGCCGCATCGGGCAAGCCGGTCGTTGTCCGGTTGCCGTACAAGGCATACCGGCTGATCTCCGGTTGCCGTATCAGGCAAGCCGGGTGCTGTCCGGTTGCCGCATCGGGCATACCGGCAGTCGTCCGGCCGGGCCGCGGATCACGCGGTCCGGCCTCGGCCGGGTCACCTCATCGAGACCGGCCGAGGGCTCCGAAACTTCCGCCAAACAGGGCGTCCGTATCGTTACCCTCAGTAATTATGCCGCGAGGGCGTGGGGTGCCGGACCGCGGTGCGGCGCGATCGTCGTACCGTCCGGCAGGAGCTCGCCGGTGTCCTCGAAGACGATGACACCATTGCAGAGCAGGCTCCATCCCTGCTCGCAGAAGGTCGCCACGGTACGGGCGGCCTCCCGGTCGACGGCGTCGGCTGGAGGGCATTGATTCGAGTGCTGGCACATCACGGGTTTTCTCCGGTAGGGGGCTGTGTGAAGGTTCACAAAGTCGGGCTCGAACGTTACCTCACATCGAACGACAACGGTTCAACGGAGTGACGGGGCCAGGCTTGTGTTCCACGGTTTCGATGGTCCACGCGCAGGGGTCCGTCGGCCACTCTCCGGCACCTCCTTCGGGGGCTCCGCCGGCGGCGGCGACCGCCTGCCATGCCCGTCACCATGCGTTACGTTCGTTCTCGTGGCATCGAGGTGATCCCGGTGACCCTGCCGAGCTTCTGACCGGCTTCCTGACCGGCAACGGACTGCCGGTGCGAAAACCAGGCCGTTCGGGTGACAAATACCGAACGAACGGCCATGGCGGCCGTGGCGGAGCATCGCTGTACGTGTGCGCCGACGCCGGATCCGTGATGATCGGCGCCACTGCCGACCGCCCCGGCTCGGTCCCCGCCGTCCCGCACGGGTAAGCCGTCGTCCGGATACACACCGCCGATGCCACCCCCGGTTCAACGGCGGACCGGCAGCTCGGGTCGCGGGCCGGGAATCGGACTCCGCGGAGCACGCCCGCGACGGTGAGCGCAGGCCGGGCCACTGCGAGTGGCCCTCGCGAGTGGGATCTCAGCTCCCGCATAGTCGCTTCCCAGCGTTCTCTACCTATTGCGTGCCACTCTCGTCGTCCGCCCCCAAGATCGGGGATCGAGCGCGTACCTTGACGCACGCGTTTCACGGACACGGTCCACAGTGACATCCCCGCCACCGTGGCCTGAAGAGAAGGCGACACCCAGGTCATGCTCACATCCCCGCCGGCCGCCCTGCGTACGGCGCCGCCGGTGCCCGAGGAGTTCGCGCGGTTCGCGCAGAATGCCCGGCAACGGCTGCACAGCAGTGCGTACCACCTCTGCCGCGACTGGCACCTCGCTCAGGACCTGACCCAGGCCACGCTGACCAAGCTGTATCTGAGCTGGGACCGGGCCGCCGGCACCGACAACCTCGCGGCGTACGCCCAGACGGTCCTGTTCCGGACCTATGTCGACCATCGCCGGCGTCGCAGCTCCACCGAGTCGACGCCCGGTGAGCTGCGTGAGCCGGAATACTCGATGGACCTGGATCTGCGGATCACCATGATGGGCGCGCTGCGGCGGCTGCCCGACCGGGACCGGGCGATCGTGGTCCTGCGGTACTTCGCCGACCACACCGTGGAACAGGTCGCCGCCGAGCTGGACGTGCCGATCACCGTGGTCAAGAGCCAGACGCGGCGTTCGCTGATCAAGCTGAGGCACATGCTGCTGCGCGACAGGTCGTCGCTGCTTGCGGCGTGACGGTAGTCTTTCGCGCTGAAGGGGAGTAGTCCTTCGCCGGTCGTTCGACATCCTGGAGTCCTCGCGGCTCCCGGCGCCCGGGCCCCGGGGTTTCCCGGGGTGGACCAGACCTTCGGCCCTGCAGGTGACGTGAGTCGCCGCGGACAGGGGCCGGGGTCTCGGAGGTCATCGGGGTTCGGTCTCCTGCCACGGCGGGAGAGGAAACGACGATGGCAGCCGTGGACCTGCGAGGACACCGTTCCCCCGAGCTGAACTACCCGGCCGGGGCGGTGCTGATCGTGGCGGGCGTTCCCGGCGCCGGCAAGACCACGCTGCTGAAGCGGCTGTTTCCACGGCCCGGCGTGCGCCTGCTCGACTCCGAACAGGCGCGCATCGAGCTCAGCCTGTATCTGGGGGCGGTGCCGTACAAGTATTGGCGGCCGATCGTGCACGCTGCCCACTTCGTCCGGTTGTTCCGGGCGTTGCGGGGATCGGAGTCTCTCGTGGTGCACGAATCGGGGACCCGGGACTGGGCGACGCGACTGATCGTGGCGGCGGCGCGGCGCGCGGATCGGCGTACCCACCTGGTGCTCCTCGACGTGCGACCCGAAGAGGCCCGCGCCGGGCAGGTGGCCCGCAAGCGCAAGATCCGGCGGTCGTCCTTCGCGACGCACGTGCACCGGTGGCAGCGGCTCCTCGCCCGGGTCACGGATCCGGCCGACCCGATCCACCAGGACGTGGCCACCGTCACGATCATCGACCGGCCCGCGGCGGCTGCCCTCACCGCCATCCGGTTCGACGGCCTCACTGTCGTCAGCCCCGTCGTTCCCGCCCCGGCCCGCGTCGCCGTTGCGCAGCGAGCCGCCTGAGGTCGCGCTGCGCA
>NZ_BOMH01000078.1 GCF_016862095.1 Actinoplanes cyaneus | reverse complement strand
ACGTTCGGGACCGTGGGTGCCAGCCCGGCTTGGCGCGGTGGGCTGTGCCGGGAGACCGGCGTCTGGGGCCGGTAACGGGTGGTTAGGATTTCGGGCATGACAGTACGGCCTATCCGGCTCTACGGTGACCCGGTCCTGCGCACGCCCGCCGATCTGGTCACCGACTTCGACGCCGGCCTGCGTGAGATCGTCCGTGACCTGGAGGACACCGTTCGTGAGCCGGGCCGCGCCGGTGTCGCCGGCCCGCAGATCGGGGTGAGCCTGCGGGTGTTCTCCTACAACGTGGACGGGCAGGTCGGGCACCTGGTCAACCCGGTCCTCTCGGACTTCGAGGGGGAGCAGGAGGACGAGGAGGGCTGCCTGTCGCTGCCCGGCCTCGGCTACTCGACGAAACGGGCGATGTCGGTCACCGCGCGCGGTTTCGATCTGAACGGCGAGCCGCTGGTCATCCAGGGGACCGGGTTCCTGGCGCGGGCGTTGCAGCACGAGACCGACCACCTCGACGGCCGCCTCTACATCGACACGCTCACCGGCGACGTACGCCGTCAGGCCCTCCGGGAACTCCGCCGCGTCGTCCCGCGCTGACCACCCTTGGCCGGGCCGTGTCTGCCGGTCACCCGCGTGCGGGGCGAGGAACTGCCTGTTCGGGACGGCTCGGGGGCAGATCCTCGGCGCGCTTCTCGATGTCGATCGCCGTCGCGGTGACCTGATTCGCCACGTCGTGCAGCCGGCGGCGGATCGCCTGATCAGGAATGGCCTGCGCGCTCCGATGCATGGCAGCCTCCACCACTTCGAGTTTGTCGGCCGTGTCGTGCATCGCCGCCTCGGTCCGGCTCCGGCTGCTCCGTTCATCGCTCATGGTCATCTTGTACTCGTACCCAGATTCGCCCGTCGCCACCGCGTCATCGAGCTTTCGTTGCGGCGTCGCCGTCGCGGCGCTGACCTTCTCGCGACGCGTTGATCAGCTCGTGACCGCCTCGAAGACCGCGCCAGAAAGTCTGTGTTGGAAAACCTAGACTTTCTTACGGGTGCCGGTTAGAGTTCTTCCTGTTGACGAATGAGATCTGTGATCACGCAGACGAAATCAGGTCGAGCTACAGCAGGGCCGGGTGACACGCCAAGGCTCGCTCGGCCTCGCGTCAGCAGGTGGGGCCGAGGCACGTTCGGGGCTCCGTCTGAGCAGCACCTCGCCCCGCGAGTGCGGGCCCACGAAGTCGCGTGGGGGCCCCAGCGTCGGCGAGCACTACAAAGCAAGGTGGAAAACAGAGGAAAGGGAGGGCCTGAACACCGTTGGATCGCCCGCTACCAGGTCGCCCTGCGACCCCGAGGCGGACACCGCAGTTCCCTCCGAAAAGAGGTGGTCTCCGGTCACGCTTATGCGATCCTCGCACCTCGGTCCGTTCATGACGGCCGGTGCGGATACGAGAACCCGACGATCCTGTCGGTGGATGGTGTTTCGAGTCCTGTGAACCCTGGGCCCCGGTGCTTCCCGCGCCGGGGCCCTCGTCATGGAGGTTTTCGCTCATTGGTCCCACCCGACGACATGTTCGGTGACGACGACTTTCCCGCGTACACGATGGGCCGCGCCGCGGAGATCGTCGGTGCCTCGCAGGACTTCCTGCGCCGGCTCGACGAGGAGAAGCTGATCACCCCGTTCCGGTCGGCCGGCGGTCACCGCCGCTACTCCCGTTACCAGTTGCGCCTGGCCGCGCGAGCCCGGGAGATGGTCGACCAGGGCACTGCCCTGGAATCGGCCTGCCGGATCATCATCCTCGAGGACCAGCTCGAGGAGGCCCTCGAACAGAACCGGAAGTTCCAGCTCGAACGACCGGATCAGGACGTCAGCCCCGACCAGCCGGCCGGCAACGGCTGACCCGACCTCCACGGTCCTTCTCCACCAGGGAAGGGCCGCTTGTCGTTCCGGGAGGTGCCGGGGACGGACCTGTCGTGGGGTCAGAGGCGCCGGCGGAAGCCGTTCGTCGGCTCAGAGGCGCAGCACCAGGCCGGAACAGGCCGCGGTCACCTCGCCCCGGAAACGGCTGCGAGCCGCGTCGATCGCCTCGGCCGGCGACGTCCC
Source organism: Actinoplanes cyaneus (assembly GCF_016862095.1). Taxonomy (GTDB): domain Bacteria; phylum Actinomycetota; class Actinomycetes; order Mycobacteriales; family Micromonosporaceae; genus Actinoplanes; species Actinoplanes cyaneus. The sequence goes on along the minus strand of NZ_BOMH01000078.1, from coordinate 43,927 downwards.
GGCGAGAAGGTGCGTGAGGACCAGATGCCCGGCCGCGGCCTGCGCCGCCTCGGCGCCCGCGATCGTCGCGCTGGACAGGAACCCCGAGGCCTCCGCCGGTACGTCGTCCAGAAACGAGGCCTCGGCCAGGAAGAGGTCAGCGTCGCGGGCCAGTCGTGCCACCATCGGGCTCGGTCCGCTGTCCCCGGTGTAGGCGAGCACCCGGCCGCCCGCGCTCAGCCGCAGCCCGGCGTTCGGCTCCCAGTGCGGCAGCAGCGCCGTCTCCACCCGGAACGGGCCCACCTCGAACCGGTCGCCGGGCGTGAACTCGCGCAGGGCCAGGCCACTGTCGAGCATCCCGGGCCGGTCCAGGGCCAGGACGGCGTCGAGGGCCCCGCCGGGCGCGTACACCGGCAGCCTCGGTGCCGGGTCGGCCCGCAGCACCCGGGCGCGCAGCAGCGGGTTGAGGTCGGCGCAGTGGTCCGGATGGCCGTGGCTGACGATCACGGCGTCGACGTCGGTGCTGGGCAGGCGGGGGACCGTCGCGTACCCCAGGTCGAGGATCAGCCGGAAGCCGTCCTGCTCCACCAGGAATCCGCTGCAGGCCTGACCGGGGAGCGGCCAGGCGCCGCAGCCGCCGAGCACCGTGATCCGCATCGTCACCTCCACGGGACAGCGAGGAAAGGACATCGGACGCCGACGCGGCAGGGCCGGCGACGGGTGCCGGGGCGGGCGGCGATGCTCACCCCGGCACGGCCGTCACACGTACGGCCGGGTGATCAGCTCGACGGCGTGGCCGGCGGGATCCTTGAAGTAGACGCCGCGGCCCCCGTGCTCGTTGTTGATCTCGCCGGAGCGGCGCATCTGCGGGTCGGCCCAGTGCTCGATGCCGCGGTCCCGCAACCGCGTGTACGCCCGGTCGAAGAGCTCGTCGTCGAGCAGGAACGCGTAGTGCTGCATCTGGATCTCCACCGACGGCTCGGCGAACTGCAGCAGCACGCCGTCACCGAGCTGGAGGTTGGTGAACAGGCCCCAGGACGGGGCCTCGGACGCCTCCAGCAGCTCACGGTAGAGCGCTGCGGACTCGTGACGGTCCTTGGCGGCGATGATGGTGTGGTTGAAAGTGGCTGGCAAGTGCGTTGACCTCGCTTCTCGTTCGTTTCGACGGGACCTGGGGGAGGGTCGCTCCGGAGGTCCGCGTGCCGAACGAGCGGGGGTCAGCGATCCACCGGATCGCCGATCCGTGCATGGCTTCCAGCCGGTCCGGTGTTCACGGTGGACACCCTACCTCACCCGGGCCGAGGCCGGTGACATCGATCAGTTTGATTTCCGTTAACGTGGTGGGCGCGTACCGGAAAGGTCTGCCGGGTTGCCGGGTTCACACGTTGTGCGCCGCACGCGCTCCGGCAATCGCCGTCCTCCGGAGCAGGAGGCACGGTGACGATCGTTTCGGAGCCCCGGCGGACGTGGGACGAGCTGCCCGCCGACGAGCTGGGCATCACACCCCGCGCGGTGCAGACCATGATCAGAATGGTGGCGGCCCGCGGCGCGGCGGCTCAACTCGTGGTCCTGCGGCACGGCGAGGTCGTGCTCGACTGGTCCTTCGGGGTGCCGCGCGACGTGCCCTTCCTGCTGTTCTCGGCCGGCAAACCGCTGATCGCGACGCTCGTGCACCAGCTCGCCGAGCAGGGACTCGTGTCGCTCGACGCGCCCCTGGCGACGTACTGGCCAGAATTCGAGATCAACGCCAAAGAGACGATTACGGTACGGCAGGTGCTCCAGCACCGCTCCGGACTGCCTTACGTCAAGAGCGTCTACCGCGACGCGCTGATCGCTCCTGACTGGAATCGATCAGTGCGCGCCCTGGCCGGCGCCCGCCCGCACCACACGCCCGGGCAGCATCCCGCCTACCACACCCTCAGCTACGGATTCCTGCTCGGCGAGCTGGTCCAGCGCGTCACCGGGATGCCCCTGCGCGACGTGCTGGACCGCCTGATCCTGCAGCCCCTCGGCCTGCGCGACACCCACCTGAGTGCGCCGCCACGCCGGGTCCCGATGCGCCGGGCGCCCCGCGGCGGCCCGCGCACCCTGCAGTGGGCGGCGAACCTCGGCGTCGCCCGCAACGCGGTCATCCCGGCCGCCACGGTCAGCAGCACCGCCCGCGACCTGGCCCTTTTCTACCAGGCGCTGCTCGGGACGCGGCTGCTCTCCGCCGACGCCGTCGCGACCGCGTGCGCCCCGTCCACCAGTGGTGAGGCCGACCAGGTGCTGGGCAACCGGATCCGCTGGTCGCAGGGCTTCCAGCTGGGCGGCAACGAGAACGACCCGCAACGCCCCCGGCCGATGGGGCGGCTCAGCAGCCGGCGCGCGTTCGGGCACAACGGCTCCAACGCGTGCCTGGGCTGGGCCGACCCGGACCGTGACCTGGTCATGGTCTACCTGACGAACCGCCTGGAGGTCAGCCCGGAGAGCGCGCCGTACCAGTGCGAGCTCAGCGACACCCTGCTCGCCGGCTGCCGCTGACCCGATGCGTGACGCCCGCGGCGCCGGCTGCCGCTGACCCGCCGCGTCAGGCCTCCGGGGTCTGCAGGGCGACGAGCTGGCGCAGATTCACGTGACGGGGGCGGCTCACGACGTACGCGATAGTCTGCCGCGATGCGATTCGAGGCGGGGCAGACCGTCGTGCGGCGGTATCGGCGCGGGCCGTGGCGGACGTGGGCGCAGCCGATGCGGGTGATCCAGGACGACGACGCGGGGCTGTTGCTGTGGGCGCCCGAGGGCGGGGAGTTCGCGCGACTGATCGACGTGGACGGCAGGAGCACGCGCGAGGTCAGCCCGGACCGGATGCAGGACCCGAAGCTCGAACTGCACGCGTGGCAGGGGAACAGCGTGCTGATCCTGATGCCGCCCGGCGCCGGGTACTCCGTGTGGTGGTTCTTCTCCGGCGGTGAGTTCACCGGGTGGTACGTCAACCTGGAGAAGCCCTACCTCCGGCAGGACGACGGCGTGGAGACGACCGACCTGGTGCTCGACATCGTGGCGACCCCCGACCGGCAGTGGGAATGGAAGGACACCGACGAGTTCGCCGAGTTCGTGGGGCACCCGCTCTACTTCGACCGGGCGGCGGCCGCGGCGATCCAGGACGAGGCGGACCGGCTGACAAAACTGATCGACAGCGGCGAGTTCCCGTTCGACGTTACGCACACCGGCTTCCGCCCCGACCCGGGCTGGCCGCTGCCACGATTCGAACCGGGAGCCCTCGACCGATGATCACCAAGTTCAGCCCCGGCACGGTCCACGAGACGGCCGGGTACAGCCACGTGACGATCACCAGCGCCGGGCGGCTCGCGCACCTGGCCGGCCAGTGCCCGCTCGACCTGGCCGGGAAGGTCGTCGGCGAGCCGGGCGATTACGCGGCGCAGACCGCTCAGGTGATCGCGAACTGCCTGGCGGTCCTCGCCGCGGCCGGTGCCACGCCGGACCGGGTGGTCCGCTCGGTCATCTACGTGGTCAGCCCGGAGGCCGCGGTCCTGTCCTCGGTCTGGGCCCAGCTGAACGCGTCCCCGCTGGCGGCGGCGTTCACCACCGCCAGCACGCTGGTCGGGGTCGCGTCCCTGGGCTACCGCGGCCAGCTCGTCGAGGTCGACCTCACGGCCGCCCTCCCGGACTGATCGGTTCAGACCGCGACCAGCCCGGCCGACCCGTTCGCGATGTCGACCCGGAAGGTCAGGCCGGTCGCCCGGGTGAGCCGGGCGAGGGTCGCCAGCCCGGGTGTCTCCTCACCCTTCTCCAGCCGGGCGATCGCCGGCTGCTGAAGGCCGGTCAGCTCGGCCAGTTTCCGCTGGGAGAGGCCACGCTCGGTCCGGTACTTCACGACGGCGAGGGCGACCTCGCGGGCGAAGGCAGTGCGGTCCCACGCGTCGCGGAACTCCGCGTCGTTCTCCCGGCGCTCCTCGATCACCTCGTCGACCGGTTTGAGGTCGGACAGCTCCATGTCAATCCTCCTGCAGTTCTTCCAGCCGCTGTTCTGCCGCCCGGGCGGCCCGCGCGAATCCGCGGTGGTCGCATGTCGCTTCCGGGGCGATGGCGGCGATCACGAAGACGTCCCGGACGCGTCGGTACAGACGCCGCCACGGGCTGTTGCCGGCACGAGGGCGCAGCTCGCGGAGTTTCCCGGCCCCGTTGACGTTGCTGGCGTGCGGGAACTGCAGAGTGGGTCCGAGGGCCGTCAGCTTCTCAGCCGCGTGCAGCATCGCGGCGGCCCCGGCGCCGGGAAGTTTGGCGAGTTCGAGCTCGGCTTCCGGATGTAGGACGACCCTCCATGGCATGCGGCGACGATAACGAAACTGTTATCACACCACGATACCTCTTCCGGGGTCGTCCGGGCCACTGACCTCGTACGGGTGTCGCGGGAAAGGTCAGGAGGCGGCGAGGAGGGCCGGGAGGTCGGCGACCGAGTCGATGACGTGGGTGGGCGCCGGCAGGTCGTCGCAATTGCACTGGTCGGCGTACTTGCCGGTGCGGACCTGGCCCGACGTGACGTCGGCCTCGCACGCCATCAGGATGTCGGTTGTGCGGTCGTCGCCGACCACCCACAGGTCGCTGGGGGCGTCGTGGGCGGCCAGGCGCAGGAAGTCCTCGGCGTCGGCGCAGCCTATCGGTCACGCCGCCGCCGGCGGACCGGCCGCAGTGGACCGGTGCGCCCCTGATTCACGATCGTGGGTGGCCGCGGACCGACGTGCGCCCGCGCCCGCGCCGGACCACCTAGATTCTTCCGTGTGGATGTGCTGATCGGGGTCGGCTCGCTCGCGGGCCGAGGTGTGTACGCGGCACGGGACTTCGAGGCCGGCGAGGTCGTGCTCGGTTACCGGCTGCGGCCTCTGGACGAGGCGGAATACCGGGCGCTGCCGGCCGGGGAGGAGCTGTTCGTGCACAGTTACGGCGGGCGCCGGTTCCTCTATCCGTCGCCGGCCCGGTTCGTGAACCACGCCGACGAGCCGTCCTGTTATCAGGACTTCGACCGGGGCTGCGACGTCGCGCTGCGGCCGATCTCCCGGGGTGAGCCGATCACCATCGACGCGGGTGAGGAGACGGCCCGCGAGCTGAGCTCGTTCCTCGACGCGTACCGCGACGGCGTCGGCGGCCTGGTCGCGGCGGACGCCGTGTGCTGGGCGGACGGCCGCCGCGTCGCGGAGCTCGGCGACGACACGCGGCGCTCGATCGCCGGCCCGCAGTGGCTGATCGGGACCGGCCGCTGGGAGGCGCTGTGCTCGGCCGGGGTGACCGCCGGCGGCGGCCCCCGGCGCCTGTCCATGCTCCTGAAGGTGATCACCGGGAACTGGCAGATCGTCTACCAGCACCTCGGCTGAACCGGTCACGGCATCGTCGCCGCGGCCGGCGGAGGCGGTCCCATACCGCTGCCGGTTCTTCGAGGTCGGCATGGGTCTCGATCGAAGCCGTCGTACCCGTCTTCTAGGATGCCCGCCATGCGGGGAGAGGCGGCGGGATCGCGCCGGCGAACGGCGATCCTGCCGTTGCGGGCGACGACCGCGGGGGAGTCGCTGGACGGTGCGGTGGCGCTGCTGCGGCAGCGTGCGCTGCCGCTGCTGGCCGTCGCGGCGGTGCTGGCGGCGGGCGAGCAGGTGCTGGTCACCCGGATGCGGGCGGCCGCTCCCGGGCTGGAGCCACCGTTCTACCTCCCCGACCACTTCAACTTCGGCGTGTGGTGGCAGATCCTGGCGACCGGGCTGGCGATCGAGGTCGGGATCATCACGCTGCTCGGGGCGTTCACCGGGGCGGCGGCCGGGCCGGCGCTGCTCGGGCGGCCCGCCTCGCACGGAACGGTCCTCCGGCGTACGCGCGTGGTCTGGGCCTTGTTGTTGGCTCTTCTGCTGGCCGCGGTGGCCTGGCCGGCCGCCTACTTCGGGCTGGTCGGCGTGGTCCTGCTCTACGCGCTGACCGGGCTGGTCACGCCGGTCCTGACGCTGGACCGGCCGGGCAACCCGGTCGTCGCGCTGGGCCGGTCGGTGCGGTTGTCGGCGCGGGGCGGGCTGCGGGTCGGCCGGGTCCGGATCGTGGGCTATCTGACCTGGCTGGGGATCCGTGGGGCGCTCGGGCTCGGCTGGATCGCGGTCGGTGACCTGCTCGCCTACAACTTCCTCGGCGCGAGCTGGCTGGACCGGGCGGTCCCGATCGCCTGGGGCGTGGCGAACACTGTCGCCTACGCGGCGCTGGCCTGCCTGGACGCGGTGCTGCTGGTCGAGGCGCGGATCCGGACCGAGGGCCTGGACATTGCGCTGAACCGCAGCCGGGCCCGCGGCGAGGACGAGTCGGAGACGCTGGTGGCGACGTGACGCGGTTCTACGACGGGCTCGTGGCGTGGCTGTTCGACCGGCTGTCGCCACAGCTCACCCTCCTGATCCTGCTCGCGCTGACCGGCCTTGTCGCGGCCCTCTGGTACTGGTATCCGGCGTGGGTGCCACGACGGATGCCCCGGCTGCGGTTCACGCTGCCGCGCCTGCGGCTGCCCCGGTGGCGGTTTCCCCGCGTACGGCTGAGCTGGCGCCTGCCCCGATGGCGCCGCAAGCCCAAAGCGAAGCCCAGGCCGAAGGCACAGCCGGTGCCGGAAGCGGTGGAGCCCGACGCCGTGGAGCCGCCGCCCAGCGGGAACGGCCTGTCCCTCGCGGACCGTCTCGCGGCGGAGGGGCGCTTCGCCGAGGCGATCCGGGAGCGACTGCGCGAGACCGTTTCTGATCTGACCCGGGCCGGGGTGATCAAGCCCGAGCCGGGCACCACCGCGCTGGAGCTCACCGCTGACGCCGCGGCCCGGCGCCCCGTCGTCGGCGCCCCGCTGGACGGCGCGACCGCGATCTTCTCCGAGATCTGGTACGGCCGGCGGGAGGCGTCCCCCGGGCACGACGCCCGCATGCGCACGCTCACCGCCGAGGTCCGCAGCTCGCTCACCGGGCCGCCGGGAGGAGTGGAGTGACCACCGCTGTGAAGGTCAGGCGCAGCCGCAGGTGGCTGCGGGTGGCGATCCCGTTCGCCGTGCTGTTCGCCGTGATCACCGGCACCCTGGTCGTGCACGCGATCGAGCGGCCCGACCAGGACGACGCCGCCTACCTGTCCCCGGTCAGCCAGGACGGCATCGGCTCGGCCGTGCTGGCCGGCGAACTCCGCGAGCGCGGCGTGACGGTGATCCGGGAGACGTCGTCGGAAACGGCGCTGTCGGCGATGCGGGGCGGGGCCGCGACGCTGCTGGTCACCACCCCCGAGCTGGCCGATCTGGATCAGCTGACCGCGCCCGGGGCGCTGCCCGCCGGCACCCGCATCGTCGTGGTCGGCCCGGACCCGTCGGCGATCGCCCGGACCAATTGGCCGGTCGAGGTCACCCGGGAACGCTGGGCCACCGGCCTCGTCGCGCCGGCCTGCACGGATCCGATCGCGCACGCCGCCGGCACCGCCGCGGTGGGCGGCCGGTGGTACGGCACGTCCGGTGCTGCCACCTGCTACGACGGCGCCGTGCTGAGCCTCGGGTGGGGCGGGTCGACGGTCACGATGGTCGGCGCCCCGGATCCGTTCCGCAACGACCGGATCACCGAGCACGGCAACCGCGCCCTCGCCGTCGGCCTGCTCTCGCAGAACCCGCGGGTGGTCTGGCTCGACGTGCACCACCGGGAGGTGCAACCGCAGGTCAGCCCGTCGCCGACGACCGAGACGGCCGAGCCGCGCACCACCCGGCCGACCCGGGAGCCGCGGGAGTCGTCCACCGGGCAGCCGCGGGACGACCCGGCGCGCGGCGAGCAGCCGCAGTCGCAGAGCGAGCCGGACCCGCTCGCCGAGGCGTTCCCGCCGGCCGTCTGGGCGTCCGTCGCCCTGCTCGCGATCGCGCTGCTCGCGGTGGCGATCGCGGCCGCCCGCCGGCTCGGGACGCCGGTCGCCGAGCCGCTGCCGTCCCGCGTCCCGTCGAACGAGACGATGCTCGGGCACGCCCGCCTCTACCAGCGCGCGCACGCCCGCGACGAGTCGCTCGGCATCCTGCGGGCCGCGGCGCAGCGCCGGCTCGTCGCGCACCTCGGCCTGCCACCCGGTGCGACGATCGCCGACATCGCCGAGGCCGCCGGCTACGAGGTGGCCGACGTACAGGAGATCCTCGCCGATTTCCTCCCCGAGAACGACGCCGAGCTGGTCTCGGCCGCCAACGCCGTACAGAACCTGGTACGCGAGATCACCGGATTCGAAGGAGACCAGTCGTGACCACCGATGCCGTCGTGAACGCCGACGCCCACGAGGCCCGCCTCGCCCTGGGCCGGTTGCGCACCGAGGTCGGCAAGGCCGTCGTCGGGCAGGACGCGGTGGTCGGCGGTGTCGTGGTGGCGCTGCTCTGCGGCGGCCACGTGCTCCTCGAGGGCGTGCCCGGCGTCGCCAAGACGCTGCTGATCCGGGCCTTGTCCACCGCGCTGGACCTGGACACCAAACGCGTCCAGTTCACCCCCGACCTGATGCCCGGCGACGTCACCGGCTCGCTGGTCTACGACTCGCGGACCGCCGCGTTCAACTTCCGGGCCGGGCCGGTCTTCACGAACCTGCTGCTCGCCGACGAGATCAACCGGACGCCGCCGAAGACCCAGGCCGCGCTGCTCGAGGCGATGGAGGAGCGCCAGGTCAGCGTCGACGGAACCCCCCGGCCGCTGCCGCTGCCGTTCCTCGTCGCGGCGACGCAGAACCCGATCGAGTACGAGGGGACGTACCCGCTGCCGGAGGCGCAGCTCGACCGGTTCCTGCTGAAGCTGAGCGTCCCGCTGCCCGAGCGCGACGCCGAGCTCAACGTGCTGCGCGCGCACCACAACGGCTTCGACCCGCGCGACCTGAAAGCGGCCGGGGTGACCCCGGTCGCCGGGGCCGCCGACCTGCTCGCCGGGCGGGCGGCCGTGCAGCGGGTGCAGGTCGCGGACCCGGTGCTGGCCTACATCGTGGACATCTGCCGGGCCACCCGCGTCGCCCCCGCCCTGGAGCTCGGCGCGTCACCGCGTGGCGCGACCGCGCTGCTCGCCGTCGCCAAGGCGCACGCCTGGCTGAACGGGCGGGACTACGTGGTCCCGGACGACGTCAAGGGTTACACCCTGCCGACCCTGCGCCACCGCGTCCGGCTGCGCGCCGACGCCGAGCTGGACGGCGTGACCGTCGAGTCGGTGCTGGCCACGGTCCTGACGACGGTGCCGGCGCCGCGCTGATGATCACCAGGCGTTTCGCCGTCCTGCTCCTGATCGGCCTGCCCCTGCCGGCGCTGCTGCCCGCGCCGTGGGTGGCGGCCGGCGCGGTGCTCGGGGTGGCCGTCCTGATCGCGCTGCTCGACCTGCTCCTCGCCGGGCCGCTCGACAGGCTGGAACTGCGGCGCGACGGGGACCGGACGGTCTGGCTCGGCAACACCGCCACCACCACGCTGACCGTCACCAACACCTCCGATCGGCACGTACGGCTGAGCCTGCGCGACAGCTGGGTCCCGTCGGCCGGCGCCGGCTCGCCGCACCACTCCTTCCCGCTCGAACCGGGCACGTCGCACGAGGTGACGACGACGCTCGTGCCGACCCGGCAGGGCGACCGGCCCGCGGTGCGGGTCACCCTGCGGTCGATGGGACCCTTCGGGTTCGCGTACCGGCAGCGCCGCCGCTCCTGGAACGAGAAGGTCACGCCGGCGTGGACGCTGCGGGTGCTGCCGCGCTTCCCGTCCCGGCGGATCCTGCCCGAGAAACTGGCCCGGATCCGCGTGCTCGACGGGACCGCCGTGACCCGCGGACGGGGGCACGGGACCGAGTTCGACGTGCTCCGCGAGTACGTGATCGGCGACGACGTGCGCTCCATCGACTGGCGGGCCAGCGCCCGGCACCACGACGTCGTCGTCCGCACCTGGCGGCCGGAACGCGACCGGCGGGTCTACTGCGTGCTCGACACCGGGCGTACCTCGGCGGTCCGGGTCGGCGACGCGCCCCGCCTGGACGCCTCGATCGACGCGGCGCTGCTGCTCTCCGTGCTGGCCGCGCGCGCCGACGACAAGGTGGACCTGATCGCGCTCGACGGGTCGGTGCGGGCCCGCGTCGACGGCGGCGGCCACCGGGTGCAGCTGCCCCGGCTGATCGACGCGATGGCGTCCCTGGAGCCCGCGCTGGTCGAGACGGACTTCACGCTGCTGGCCCGGGAACTGCTGCGCCGTGACCGGAAACGCTCCCTCGTCGTCATCTTCACCGCCCTGGACACCGCCCCGATGATCGAGGGCCTGCTGCCCGTCCTGCCGCGGCTCGCCGCCCGCCACAAGGTGATCGTCGCCGGGGTCCGGGACCCCGCCGTCGCCCGGATGGCCGCCCTGCCGGCGAAGCCCTCGGCGGCGGACGTGCACACCGCGGCGGCCGCCGAGCGGGTCCTGTTCGAGCGCGACCGGGTCCGTGACGTGCTCGACCGCTCCGGCGCGACAGTGGTGGACGCGGACGCGGACACGTTCGCCGGCAAGGTCGCCGACGTGTACCTGCTGCTCAAAGCCACCGGCCGCCTGTAGCCGGCTCTGCCGTCGCCGGTCTAGCCTGCGCATGTGGACATTGCCGGGCTGGCCGTGCGGGCGCAGGTGGAATGGTTCCGCGGCCTGGCCGCCGCAGGCTTCCCGCAGCTCACCACCGGCGCCGGGTTCGCGGTGTCGACGGGTCTGGACTCCAACACCGAGAACGGCGCCGTCATCGACCCGGCGGTTCCCGGCGACCCCCGCGAGCTCGACAACCTGCTCGGGTGGCTGCGCGACCGGGCAGTGCCGGCTTCGGTGCTGGTCACGGGGCCGCTGGAGCCGGAAGCAACCGCCCGGTTGATCGATCGGGGGCTGGAACCGGAGCGCGCCGGGAACGACATGGGCGGCCCGATCGCCAGCCTCGACCTGGATGCGGCGGAGCAGCCGGGGCCCGGCTGGCAGATCACCGAGGTGACCGACGTCGAGGCTCTGCGCCGCAACCATCGCGTCTACGCCGAGGACGGCTGGTGGGACGACCGCGGCGAACTCGACGACCGTGTCGGCTTCGCGGCCCGCCTCGGGTTCGGGCCCGGCCGGCCCGTCCGGCACTGGACTGCCTGCCACCAGGGTGCCCCGGCCGGGGCCGCCACCTCGTTCCGGTTCGGCGACGCGGTGCTGCTGGTTCACTGCTGCGTCGCCGCACGATGGCGCCGGCACGGGATCGGGACGGCGCTGACCCGGGTCAGGCTCGCGGCCGCGGCGCGCCAGGGAGCCGCCCGAGCCGTCCTGTTTCCCTCACCGGAGGGCTACCACCTGCACCGGCGTTTCGGGTTCGACCTGGTGGCGAGCCACCCGGACCGCTGGTTCTACCTGCGGTGACGCACCGCTCGGCATGCTCCGGTGGTACCATGGCCCCCGGCTCCGGCCGCTTCCTGGTCTAGGCGCCCGTCCCGCGGCGGATCACCGCCGGAGCTTGTCGATCCGGTCGCCGTCGGGGCGATTGGCCACCGTCAGCAGCGCAGATCCCTATTGCGGCGGCTCAACCCGGGCGCGGCACCGATAGCTCACGTAGGCACCGAGCGCCATGCCACAGACCAAGACCGCTGCGCTCGACACTGTGGCGTTGACTGTTACGGGGCGCCCTAAGAGCTTCCGCTTGGCTACCGCTGTGTTGGGTGCCGGCTGAGGCAGGACGTTCAGTGCCAGTAGACCGTCCTGCGGATCTGCGGAGTCCGGCGGCGCCAGACGGTGGCTGATCGCTGTGGCGATAACGCCCACCAGCACGCCGGCGAGCACCACCATGCCTACGACAGTGGTCAGCAGACCAATGACACGCACGCTCACCGTGGCGGCGCCGGTTCCCTCCGGGTCCCCATCCAGAAGCCGACTTACCAGCCAGTACAGGGCATTCCAGTAGGTGGCGGGGCGCTCATCGCAACCATCTGCCGCGCATGCGGCTGCTTCGACGTCCGCGACGAAGCGTGCGGCGACCGCCAGCACGCAGCCCAGCAAGATGAACAGCTGACTGAGCACCGCAAACCTGCCCATCCGCCAGAACCGTTCGGGAAGCGGCGGTAACGTCACTCGCCAAGATGCGTCCGCCGATAACAGCAGAACACGCGGGCCAGTGATGAGCTGGCTGGCGTACGGTGATCCGAGCAGTGCCTGCTGGGCGGCGGAGGTGGTGACACCTCGTTGGAATATCAGCAGGCCGGCGCTGATCTGCGGGTCATGCATCAACGACGCCATGGTCTGGCCCACGCTGCGAGCTTCCGGTAGATGGCATATTTGTACTGACCACTGCTCTTGGCGCGCGCTGCCGACAGCCAAGCCGCCGCGATGGGCGATCGGGTCACGGGGCACCATCGTCGTGAAGCAGTCACGCACCACAGCAATCAACAGGTTTAAGGAGAACAGAGCCGCCAACATCAGTAGAAGCCAAGCCGTTGCCTCCGAGACGGGCCCGGACGCCGACCCGCGGTGAACCGCCATCAGCCAGAAGGTCATCGGAACAGCGGCCAGGCTGAGCCCACCGAACCCAACTAACAAGGGCCAGTATTGATCAACGACGTTCAGTATCCGCGCGATCCGTGGAGACCCGGCCGGCGAACGGCCTGGTGAGCCAGGCATCTGCAGGACGAGAAATTCGTGCGCTGATCGCCACCACAATCGTTCCTGTCGGGCGGCGACATAGATCAGCGCCGTGATCGGGCCCCGTGACCGCAACAACGGGATCACCGTCGATCTAGGGCGCAGCCACCGGCTGACCTCATTACCGTGTTCGGCTCTGCGCATGTTCCGGGCGGCACGCCAGCAGTCGGCCAGCCCGGGGTTCGCTTTTGAGAAGTCCACCGGCTCATGGTCACTCCCGCAGTCCACACGAGATGGCTCGCGATGCCGGGTGTGCACGCTTCCTTTGAGCGTTCCGGGGTGACCTGACGGAGGCTTGCGTACCAGAGGGTAGTTCTTGGGGGATGGTGGTACTACTCCGGGTTGGTGCGAAGGATATTGCCGCGGACGGTGAGGGCCTGCGCCGTCAGCGTGTAGTGCCGCCGCGCAGAATCCAGCGGCGATGGCGGGGACTCGAGCCATGCCTGCCGCGGTGTCGTCCGTGGTGATGGCATCGTGGTCGATCACCGCGACGTTGAGCCCGGCCTCGGTGGACACAGTGCTCATCCGCGCGGCGCGAGCGCATTACATCGGCAGGCACCAGTCCGTCCATCATCAGTCGGCTGATTGGACGAGCCGATCCATGCTTCGGACGCTGGTTCTATTGTGGACGGCATGCTTCCTCGGTGGCGTGCGGTCGGTTCGGATGCGCTCTGGGCGGGCGCCGCCGCGCTGGTGGTGGCTCTGGTCGGGGTGACGACGAACATCGCCACCTCCAACCCTGACCGGGTGCGGGTGACAGCCGCGGGCACCGCCATCGCCGTCTTCATCGCGCTGGAGATTTTCCGGGCTCGGGCCACCTTGCACCGGGAACCTGCCGCGAACCCTCCGCTGCCCATTCCCGCCGACATGACGGCCGTCGTCGTCGCTCGCCCGGACGACTCCGGCGCAGGACAGCTGTTCACGGCGAACTGGGAGCCGATGCTCGGCGACGAGGTCGCATTTGAGGTGTCCGGCGCGATCGAGTCGGTGCAGGTCGACGTTGCGCTGTTGTCGGACTGGTTGGCGGCCGAAGAAAACAGGCTCACTTCTGCCGACATGCCGGACGTCGTGAGGAACCAGGATCTCCGCCTTGTCCGGAAGGCTCGGGCCAGAGCAGAGAAGCTTGGGCCCGAAATGGTCAAGTTGGCATGCGCCACACACGCCGCTCGCTACACCGACGCCGAGATCCGCACGATTCTGGACCGCTCGCTGTCCTTTCGGGTGAACAACCTTCTGGCCCGAACTGGACACCCGAACCTGCCGCATCCGCAGGACTTAGACGAGATGGCGGCGTTCACCCTCGGTTACGCCAAAGAGGACTTGATCGAGCTCGGCTTCGACGCCGGCCCGGCGCACGGCGGCCATCAGGCGTACGTGCCGCGGGCGATCCTTCTGGATTCCCCGCTACTGATGGGTATTGGCGAGCTGCTGGCGCCTGCCGACTCCTCGCCGTCAACGACGCTGTACGTTGCCTGCCAGTTCGCCCATGACTTCAACTTCGTCTCCGACCAGCGGCTCCTCTGGACCCACTTCGTCCTGCCGCAGGCCTTCGTTCGGTATCCGTTCGAAGGCCTCGTTATCGACGTCAGCCTGGTTCGGAGATTCGGCCTCCCCTGACCGCATCAGGCCGCCCCGGCGCAGAGCAGACCCCGTGACAATGACTCAACGACCGCCACCACCTCGTCCGACGGCTTCCGGGCCACGACGACCTGCGCCGGCTACCGCCCCACCCACCACGGTGCACTTCGCCTACCTCGACCCAGCCCACCGTGCCGGGGGAGAGACACCACGACTCCACACCCTCGGCGAAACCATGCAGCTGGCCCACCAACCCAGAATCGTAATCATCTCCGAGAACAAAGACATCGCGGTTAACTTACCGAAACTCGGCTCAGACATCAGCGCCGAAGGTGTCGACCGGGTCGGCACCATCATCGCCGCCCTCCCATGGCTCCAGCAGCAGATGAGGGCGTTCACCGGCGTACGTGAAGATGGGCTTGATCGGGGGTTTCAGGCTGTGGGGAGGGCGGCGGCGTCGAGGTCGGCGGGGCGGCGCAGGTCGGCCTCGCGGCCCCAGAGCAGGGCGTAGGCCAGGAACGCGAGCCAGGCGGTGGCGCCCAGGGCGATGCGGACCGGGGCGGGCAGGGACGACGGCGTCACGAACCCCTCGAGGCAGCCGGCGACGGCCAGGGCCGGGACCAGGCCGACCGCGACGACCATGCCCTCGCGGACCCAGGCGACCAGGGACTGGCGGCGGGTCCGCAGCGGGCCCGGAGCGATCCACGACCAGCCGATGCGCAGGCCGACGCCGGCGCCGACGAACAGGCAGGTGATCTCCAGGAGGCCGTGCGGGGCCAGGTAGGTCAGGAAGGTGCCGCCGGCGTCGCGGCTGACCATGACGCCGCCGAGCACCGCGGTGTTCAGCATGTTCGACCAGAGCAGGTAGAACACCGGCAGGATCAGCACGCCGGCGGCCAGGCACTGGGCGGTGAGCAGGGCGTTGTTCGTCCACACCTGCAGGGCGAAGTTCTGCGACTGGAACTCGCTGTAGTAGCCGACGAACGACTTGTCGACGATGTCGTCGATGCCCGCGTCGTCGACGAATAGCGCCAGCACGTCCGGGTGGCTCGACAGGTACCAGACGAGCACCGTGGTGACCGTGACGAGCAGCGCGGCCAGGGTGCCCCACCAGCGGCGGGTGCGGTAGAGAGCGCCGGGCAGCCGGTACGCGAAGAACTCGCCGAGCGGCCGCCACGAGAAACCGCCGCTGCTGCGGGTGACCGCCGCGCGCCCCGCCAGGACCAGGCGCGACAGGTCGGCCAGCATCACCGGGTCGGGGTTGCGGCTGCGCAGCACCGACAGGTGGGTGGCGGCGCGCTGGTAGAGGACCACGAGCTCGTCGATCTCGGCGGGATCGTCCAGCTTCGCGCGGCTCGCCAGCACCTCCAGGCGGTGCCATTCGCCGCCGCGCTCCGCGAGATACGCGTCGAGATCCATCATCGTCCTGCCCCCGCCGTTTCGTTGCCCGCTGAGCGTAGTGGACGCGGTTCGCGCAGCTCGGCCCCGGTGGTGTTCACTGTGCGGGTGAACGCTGCGCCCGCCCCTGAACTGGTCACCGCGGAAGCGGTCGCTCTCGATCTGCGCCCGGCACGGCTGGGGTCACGGGCGATCGCCCTGGGCATCGACGTCCTCGTGCAGGCCGTGGTGGCCGGGGGCCTGATGCTGTTCGCCGGGCTGATCCTCGCGGCGCTGCCGGACAGCATCGTCGACGACGCGCTCGTCTCGGCCGTGCTCCGGCTCGTGGTCGTGCTGGTGCTGCTGGGCTTCCCGACGTTCGTCGAGACCCGGACGAACGGGCGCAGCCCCGGGAAGTCCGCGATGGGGCTGCGGGTGATCCGGGAGGACGGCGGCCCGATCCGGGTGCGGCACGCGTTCACCCGCGCGCTGATCGGCCTGGCCGTCGAGTGGCCGGGGCTGCTGCTGCCGTTCCTGACCTGGGTGGTGACGCTCGGGGTGATGCTCTCCTCGTCGAAGGGCCGCCGCCTCGGTGACCTGGCGGCGGGCACGATCGTCGTGCACGAGAAGCGGCCGGTGCCGTTCCGGTTCGTGCCGGCGATGCCGTCCGCGCTCGCCGGCTGGGCCGCTGTCACCGACCTGTCCGCGATCGACGACGACCTCGCCGGGCAGGTCCGGCAGTTCCTGTCGCGGGCGTCGGAGCTCAGCGAGCCGCACCGCGGTCAGCTCGAACGGATGCTGGCCGCCGAGGTGGGCACGCGGGTGACGCCGCCACCGCCGGCCGGGACCCCGCCGTACCACTTCCTGGCTGCCGTCCTGGCCGAGCGCCGCCGTCGCTACGGGATGCAGCTGGCGGCGGGCCGGGCGGTCACCGAGCGGTTGCTGCCGGGATTCGGGCGTTCCGCCCGGCGACTCACCTCTCCGGTACGGCCGTCGGCCCCCATGTTCTGAGAGTGGCGTTCAGCGGAGCGCCGCCACCACGGCGGAGATGATCGCGGTGACGAGCAGGACCAGCCCGGTTCCCGCGCCGACGACGGCGCTGGGGGTGATCCCCCGGGACCGGGCGACCGGGACCGCCGCCAGTGCGACCAGGGTGATCAGCGCCCCGGCGACGTGGTCGGCCGGCAACTCGATGATCGCGGCGACCGGGAACAGGTGGACCCCGACCACGAACGCGATCCACGCCGCGGTCCAGTCGCGGCGGCGCAGGACGGCCAGCAGGACCGCGCCGAGCGCCGCCACGCCGAACTCGATGCCGACGACGATGCCGAACGTGCGGCTGGTGTCCTCGTCGAAGACGGTGCCGTCGGCCCAGTGCTGCCAGGCCAGCAGCGCCCCGGCGGCGAGCGTGAGCACTGCGGCAACCGAGCCGGCCACCAGGAACGGCCGCCAGCGGCGGGGCGGTGCCTCCTGCGCCCACCCGAACCAGGCCGAGGCGAAGAATCCCAGCACCACGGCGTTCACGGCGACATCGCGGACGTTCTCGGCGAGCACTCCACCTCCAGATTTCCGGTACGGGCGATCGGCCGGCCCGGGCCGGGTGCCGGAATCATAGCCACCCGTCGATCACGGTGTGGCCCTGCGATTCCGGCGCGAGTCCCGTACGCGCGGCATAGGATCGGGCCGATGCTGACCGAGGCGCAGGCGACCGACTACGTGAGCCGCTACGACGGCGTGACCACGGAGGTCCTGACCGACGGGTCCTGGCTGCCGGAGCGTCGCGCGTTCTGGCGGATGACGTTCGACGGCTGTGCGGGACCTGACGTGATCGCGGACCTGTTCGGCGACGGCGACGCCCTGGACGAGGAGATCCGGGCGGCCGGGCGCTGGCCGGTCATCGCGATCGGCGATCGGTTCGCCCAGATCATCTGGCACGGGCATGATCTCGAGGGCGGCGACGACTACGTGGCGCTGGCGCCCGGCCGGGCCGTCTCGGTCGCCGCCCGTCAGGGACACGGTTACGGGCCCGGCCTGTCCTGGGCGGAGTTCCGCCGGCTCGCGACCACGCCGCAGCGGGCGCTGCTGGCACTGCCGGCACTCGGGGACGCCGACGTCCCGCCCGCCGCCGTCGACCTGATCACCGAGGCGCTGGTCACGGTGGGTGACGCCGCTCCGATCGCGGCGGCGGAGGCGGCCCGCCAGATGCTGGCTAGCCCGGTCCACTGGGTGGGCGACCGGAGCGTGCTGGTATGTGACGGGGAGTTCGCCGTACGCAAGCCAGGTGGTCTTCCCGATGTGGACTTGCGCCTGGTCACCGGGGCTCTGCTGGGCACAGGAAACCCGTAGGTCGCGGCACAGCCGGCACACAGATGCCGGCCCCAGAGTAGAGCCCGACACCGGTTCTCGAAGGGAGCGCCCCGATGCGCCAGCGTTCACTCTCCGTCCTGATCGCCACGGCTACCGGCCTGGCCATGACCGGCCTGCTCGCCACGCCGGCCACCGCGATGCCCGCCGACCACCGCGCCGGGACTGCGTCCGGCGGCACCTTCCACACCACGTCGTGGGACAGGACGACGGCGGAGATCGAGGAGACCTCGTTCGCTACTCCCATCACCTCCTGGGACACGGCGGTGCGCGGTACGACCGTCGCCCTCGGCGCGGGCGGCGACGATCGCCCGGGCCGGCCGCACGACACCCGCGTGTGGGCGGGTGGGACCGGGGCGGCGGCTGACGCCCGTACCGTCAATCGGACGGAGAACACCGAGGAGACCGCCCCGTCACGGCGGCCGGCGTCCCAGTTCGCGTGATCCGGCATGGCTCGGCCGGGGGTCAGAAGAGCCAGCGGTCGAGCAAGCCGGGCCAGAACTGCCGCTCGTGATCGCCGTCGGCGATGGCAGCGGGATCAACAGCCTCGATCCGGCCGAGGAGATCGGCAAGGGCGGCGAGTGCCCGTTCCTCCGCCTCGGCGCTCTCGTCCCAGCGGTCGAAAAGGTCCGACTCGGCGAACCGGCTGCCGACCAGGTGAAGCGAGCACAGCCATTGGCTGATCGAGGAGTTGACGAAGGAACTGTCCTCGTGGCCGCCGGGTGACCACAGGCGAACCTCACCGGTCACCGGCACGGCGCCGAACTCCCAGGCCGGATCGGTGGGTTCGCCGCCGGGATCGAGAGCCAGCCGGTACCTCGTCGGCGCGGCGTGGAAGGAGACGCTGCCGACGACCTCGTCGAGCAGAGGTATGCCGCTCGACGTCAGCGCGGCCTTCGCCGGCTGCGGGATTCGCCAGGCCGCCACGTCCGTGTCCGTCGCGCGAAGAACCCGCCCTCGGCCGGCCCAGGACTCGAGCTCGTCGAACGTCGGGGGAGTCGGCGGCTGGTCGGCGGGCACGCCCCGACGATAGCCAGGGGCCGGGCGCTTTCGCGGCCCCGGACGCCCGCTCACCACGGCACGACAAGACATCAGGCCCAGGCAGTCGACCACCAGTCGTGGCGGCGGCCGGGCCGGGCACGGACAGCGGCAGTTGAGGACGTCGTGTCGGCGCCGGGTCCCGGCTGGTTCTCACGGTGGTTGTCGCTGTCGCATCACCACAGTGAGCGCCAGCTGCGGGCCGCGGGCCGGCCGCCACCGTGGTGTCGGCCACGGTGAGTGCCAGCCGGAAGCGCATCCGTGCCCGCTGGTTCTGACGGTGGTTATCCGTGCGTTGCCGCTGGTGGGACGGCGGGCTAATCGGCGAGCAGGTGGCGCAGCGTGCGCTCCGGCGCGTTCAGGAAGTTGCGGGTCACCTGCACCGCTTCGGCCTCGTCGTAGGCGACCCGCCGCAGCCGCCCGTCGTCGGCGATCTGCAGAATCGCCGCCCCGGGCAGCGCGAGCAGGATCGGCGAATGCGTGGCGATCAGCATCTGTGACCCGGCCCGCGCCAGGTCGTGCAGCCGGGCCAGGGCGATCAGCAGTCCGCGGGGGGACAGGGCGGCTTCGGGCTCGTCCAGCAGATAGAGCCCGTGCGGGTGGAACCGTTTGTCGATCAGGTCGAGGAACGACTCGCCGTGTGAGCGTTCGTGCAGGCTGCGCCCGCCGTAACCGGCACCGACCCCGAGGTTGTCGATCTCGGTGACCACGTTGTAGAAGGATTCCGCGCGGAAGAAGAAGTTCGACCGTTCCCGCCGCCCGGCGACCCGCCCGACGGTCAGATGATCGCCGAGCGACGACTCGGTGGCCTTGGTGGCGAACTGGAAGTTCCGGCTGCCGCCCTCGGCGTTGAAACCGGCCGCGACGGCGATCGCCTCGATCAGCGTGGACTTCCCGGAGCCGTTGTCCCCGGCCAGGAAGGTGACCCCCGGGCCGAGGTCGAGTCGGCCGGCCGCGATCAGGCCTTTGACCACCGGCAGGTGGAACGGGTAGATCGCCGGGTCGAAACCGGGGGAGACCGCGATGTCGCGCAGGAATCGCCCGGTCATGAGCCGAGTATAGGAACGGCCGGGTTCCCCGCTCGGGACGCCATCGGTGGAAGCCCGGAGCGAGCTGCTACCAGGCCCAGGCCTCCGGGGCGGGGCCGCCGTTGCCGATCGGCGGGAAGATCTCGTCCAGGGTCGCGAGGACCTCGGCGGTGAGGGGGCTGGTGAGCGCTTTCAGGGGCAGGTCGAGCTGCTCCGGGGTGCGCGGCCCGAGCACCGGGGCGGTGACTCCGGGACGGGACAGGAGCCAGCCGATCGCCACCGTGGTGGGCTGTTCGCCCAGGTCGGCGCAGAGTTTCTCGTAGCGTTCCAGTGCCGCCCGGTGCGGCTCGACGCGGTCGGGGGCGTGCAGGACGGTCCGTCCGGGCGTCGACTCGCGTTGTTTGCGGAGGGCGCCGGAGAGGGCCCCGAAGTGCAGCGGCGAGTACGGCAGGACCCCCAGCCCCAGCTCGGCCGCGGCGGGCAGGACCTCGAGCTCGGCGTGGCGGGTGAGCAGGTTGTACTTGGGCTGCTCGGACACCAGGCCCAGGTAGTGGCGGCGGTCGGCGGCGCCCTGGGCGCGGGCCAGGTGCCAGCCCGCGAAGTTCGACGAACCGGCGTACCTGATCTTGCCCTGGATCGTGAGGGTCTCCAGGGCCTGCCAGATCTCCTCCCAGGAGGTGGCGCGGTCCACGTGGTGCAGCTGGAAGAGGTCGATCCAGTCCGTGCGCAGCCGTCGCAGCGACGCTTCGCACGAGGCGATGAGGTTGCGGGCGGAGAGGCCACGATCGTTCGGGTCGGCGGACATCGGGGCGTAGACCTTGGTCGCCAGCACCGTCCGGTTCCGATCACCGGATTTCGCCAGCCACGTGCCGATCATGCGCTCGCTGAGACCGTCGCCGTCCTCACGGCCGTACATGTTGGCCGTGTCGACGAAGTTGATGCCCCGGTCGCGGGCGTGGTCGAGGACGGCGTGCGCGGCCGGCTCGTCGATCTGCCAGCCGAAGTTCATCGTGCCCAGGCAGAGACGGCTCACGGTCAGGCCGGTACGGCCGAGACGGGTGTATTCCATGGCGCGACGGTAGGCGCGGGTGGTCCCTGGCCCGCAGCCGTTCGACCGTGCTCGAATGGTGGCGTGATCGCATGGGAGTTCGGGGCCGCGGATCTGGCCGGGTCACGGTTCGCGCACTCGCCGATGGCGGAGCTGGTGGCGAGCATGTTCGCACTGCGCGGGGCGGGGGCGGCATGGGTTGCGCCGGGGTGGGTGGCGCGGGCTTCGGCGGCGGCCGGGCCGACCCTGCGGGCGGTGGCCGCCGGGCCGCGGGGGTATGCGCCGGACTTCCTGACCCCGGTGCCGCCGACGGCCCGGCCCCGGCTGGCCGACGAGCTCGCGACGGTCTCGTCGACACCGGCGGACCGGGTCGCCGCCGAGGTGCTCGACGGGTGGACCGGGCATGCGCCACCGCCCGAGATCCTGGCGTTCGAGCGGGACCCCGCGGCGGCGCTCGGCGTGCTGATCGCCGAGCTGAGGGCCTATCACGAGGCGGCGATCGCGCCGTTGTGGCAGCGGCTGCGGGGCTTCGCGGACGCGGAGATCGCCGGTCGTATGCGGGTGGCGGCAGCGGAGAGCCCACGGGCCATGATCGAAGGACTGCATCCGCGGCTCGGCTGGGATGGCTCGGCGCTACTCATCAGATATCCGCACAAGTCCGGGCAGTGGTCCGGTGGTCCGGGGATGACCCTGCTCCCCACCGGCTTCGCCGGGCCTGAGGTGTACGCGATGACCACCGGGCGTTCGCTCTGGTACGCCCCTCGCGGCTACGGCAACCTGTGGTCGCGGCCGCCGTCGCCGGGCGCCGCGCTGACGGCGCTGCTCGGGCCGACCCGGGCGGCGGTCCTCACGCTGCTGGCGGCTCCGGCCAGCACGGGGGAGGTGGCCGACCGGCTCGGGCTGGCACCGGCGACGGCTTCCCATCATCTGACGACGCTGCGGGACGCGGGGCTGATCACCGGGACGCGGGCCGGGCGGCGGCTGCTCTACCAGCGCACCGGCCTCGGCGACGAGCTCACCGGCTGACGGGCCGCCCGAGGTTTCACGTCCGGGACTGATCACTGGCGGCACCGTCACTGAGGGCTTCGCGGGCCGCGAGCGGAGCGCGCAGGGTCCACGTCACGGCCGACGCCGCCGCGGCCACGAGCGCCAGGGCCAGCCACGGGAGCGAGGGCCCGTACCCGAAGAGTATCGTGAAGAACGACGGCGCCAGGATGTTGGCGAACGCGAAGGTGTACTGGTAGATCGCCAGGTATCTGCCGCGCTGCGCGACCGGCGCCGCGGCCGACGACAACGCGTTCGAGATCGGTGCGTGGATCAGGTCGGCCGCGGCGTAGAGCACCATCCCGGCCAGCAGGTACGGCACGAGGGCCCAGGCCGGCACCCGCACCGCGGCGGCGTAGACGAGCGCCCACCCCACCCAGAGCCCACCGGCGAGCACCAGCGATCCGGTACGGGACAGCGGCCGCACCACCCGCACCGCGAGCCGCTGGCCGGACGCGAGGAGCACGGTGTTGATCGCGAGCAGCGGCCCGACCAGCCACGCCGGCGCGGACAGTCCGTCGATCAGGTAGACGGGCACCGCCACCGCGACGAAGATGCTGCACAACGCGAAGATCGTGTTGACCGCGATGAGCAGCAGATACTGACGATCGCGCAGCAGTGTCCGATAACTACCACGCTCTTCCGCGGTGGTCGACGGCAGCGCGCCGCGCGGCACGAACAGCAGCAGGACGGCCGAGAGCAGGAAGCTGACGGCGTTGAGGTAGACCACCGGCTGATACCACCCATACGTCACCGCCAGCCCGCCGAGCAGCGTCCCGGCCCCCGTCGCGCCCATCTGGATCATGCCGGCCAGCGCGAACCGGCGATCGGCGACGCGACCGTCCTCCCCGGGCTCGGCCAGACCGGCGACCACGGAGAAGAACGACGACCAGAACAGCCGCTGCCCGACCGCCGCCACAATCGCCACGACCAGCAGCGTGACCGGGCCACTGACCAGCGCGTACGCCGCGTAGGCCGCCCCCTGCAGCACCTGCGCGGCCAGCACCCGGGAGAGCGGGCGGGTCCGGTCGGCGAAGTGCCCGACGATCACCGGCACCGGCAGGGAGGCGAGCGCCGCGAGGCTCAGCAACGGCCCGACCGTGCTCAGTCGCAAGCCGGTGACCTCGGTGAAGTACAGCAGCGAGACCGGAAGCAGCAGACCGCTGCCGAGCATGTCGACCGCGAGGGCCAGGGCGAGCACGAACAGCTTCGGTCGAGGGGCCACCCGGAGTTTCTACCGTCCGATTCCGCCCATGAACACCGATTTACCGGCGACCCCAGAGCGCGTACGGCGTCGGGCCCGCCCGGAATCCGTGCGCTTCCGCCATCGCGGCCGCCTCCCGGAAGCCGTGCGCGACGAGTTCCGGACGGTGCGCGTCGCTGCCGAAGCTGACCGCGTCGCCGCCCTCCTCGTGCCACCAGCGCAGAATCGTGGCGTCGAGCGGGATCCGGGTGTTGATCTCCAGGGCGCGGCCGGACTCGGCGGTGGCCCGCAACGCGTACCGGAACTCGTCCTCGAACAGGCTCGGGTCGAACGGCCCGGACCGGTCGGCGGGCCAGGACCGCAGCGGATAGTCGATGTGCGCGAGGATCGTGAACGGATCGTCGCCGGCGACCATCCGGGGGATCTCGGCGAGGTATTCACGGACCAGGGCGGCCGGGTCCCGGTGCGGGAACAGCGCCCACGGCTCGGCGTGCGCGTCACCGTCCGGCAGGCAGTGCAGCGACCCGAGGACCCGCTCGAACGTGCCGGCCGCGAGGATCGACGCGACCTGCTCGCGGTACCAGTGCGGCTCGCCGACCTCCAGACCCGTGACGATGCGCAGGCCGGGGAAGCGGTCACGGCAGCGCTCGACCGTCGCCAGGTAGCCCTCGACGTCGAAGGCGGGCGGGGTGATCAGGCCGTCCGGGCCGGCCGCGGCGGTCAGCTCCGCGCTCACGTACGGGCCCTCGGTCGGCGCGGCCCAGCGGGTGTGGTCGACGTGCTCGGTGAACGCGATCACCGGCAGGCCCAGCTCGACGGCGCGCTCGCAGGAGCCCTCCATCGAGCCGGCCAGGGTGTCCCAGGACCATTCGCTGTGCACGTGACTGTCGGCCGGAAGGATCATGCTCGTCACGCTAGCCGGGGCAGCGGCCCCCGCCGGAAGGCAGGGGCCGCGTAACCGTCAGCGGTCCTGCAGGAGCCCGAGAATGGTGCCGTCGGCGTCGGCCACTGTCGCGACCAGCCGTCCGCCGCCGACGTCGTGCGGCTCCTCCTTGACGACCGCCCCGGCCGCGCTCAGCTCGGCCACCTTCGCCGCGAGGTCCGCGACCTCCCAGTACGTGACGGGCGCCGCGATCTCCGCCTTGGCCGGCAGCAGCCCGATGTGCTGCGCGCCTGCCTCGAACCCCACGTAGTACGCCGTGTCCGTCGACGGCTCGGTCCCCAGCAGCGTGGTGTAGAACTTCTTGGCCGCGTCCAGGTCGGACACCGAGTGCAGAACGGTCTTGATTCCCTGCGTCATGGTGACTCCTCATCTCGTCGGTGCACTCAGCTTCGCCGCGAGGGGGTCCCGCGCACATCCGTGGTCACCACGGAGCCGGCCACGGATACCGGCCACGGATAATCGCCGCATGACGACCGCGGATGTCTCTGCCCGGGAAGGCGAGGTGCTGACCCTGCTCGGGCAGCACCTGAGCAACGCCGAGATCGCCGCGAAGCTGTTCATCTCGGTACGTACCGTGGAGAGCCACGTCTCCGCCCTGCTGCGCAAGCTCGACGTGCCGGACCGGCGCGCACTCGCCTCGATCAAGGGCTCGGCACCGGTCCGGCCGGTCCTCCCGGTGCCGCTCACCTCGTTCGTGGGCCGGGCCGCGGAGATCGCGGAACTCACCGCCGTGCTGAAGGCGCACCGGCAGGTCACCGCGGTCGGCCCGGGTGGGGTCGGCAAGACCCGGCTGGCGCTCGCCGTCGCCGCAGAGCTCGGCCGGGACTACCCCGACGGCGTGTGGTTCGTCGACCTGGTCCCGGTCAGCGGGCCCGGGGCGTGCGTGGTCGCGGCCGCGGTCGCCGCCACGATGGGCCTCGGCGAGCAGCTCGGCCGGGCCATGGACGAGTCCGTCGTGGACGCGCTCGCCGACCGGACCGTGCTCCTGGTCCTCGACAACTGTGAGCAGGTACGCGACGGCGTCGCCCCGTTCCTGGAGAAGCTGCTCACCACGTGTCCGGAGGTGACCGTCCTGGCGACGAGCCGCGCGCGTCTGCTGGTCCCGTTCGAGCGGGTCTTCACGGTGCCGCCGCTGTCCCTCGACGGCGGGGGCGACTCGGACGCCGTGGCGCTGTTCCTGGATCGGGCCGCCGCCGCGAGCTGGCCCCCGAACCACGCGCTGCGGGACCCGATCGCGGCGTTCTGCCGGCGCCTCGACGGGATGGCCCTGGCGATCGAGCTGGCGGCCGCGCGCTGGCCCGCCCTCGGGCTGGACGGGCTGACGGCCGGCCTCGACGACCCGCTGCGGATGCTGGAGGGCGGCTCGCGCACCGACGAACGGCACCGGTCGGTCCGCGCCGCGCTCGACTGGAGCCACGCGTTGCTGTCCCCGGCGGATCAGGGTCTACTGCGACGGCTCGCGGTCTTCGTCTCGCCGTTCACGCTGCCCGCCGCGGCCGAGGTGGCCGGCGCGACCGCTGACGGCCTGGCCCGCCTCGCCGAGCAGAGCCTGCTGACCGTCACGCCGTCGCCCGGCGGCACCGAGTTCCGCCTGCTGGAGACGATCCGGCAGTACGGCCTCGAGCAGCTCACCGTCGCCGCCGAGCTCGACGGCGTACGCGCCGCGCACCTGCGCTGGTGCCGGGCCCGAGCCACCGAACTCGTGGACGCCGACCCGGACTGGCGGGTCAGCTTCGACGCGATCGCCGACGACCTGCGGGCCGCGCAGGCGTGGGCGTCCGACTTCGATCTCACCCGCCGGCTGGCCGAGCTGACGTTCGCGCGCCGGCTCGCGGCCGAGTCCCAGATCCGGTTCGAGCAGGCGGCCGGGCTGGCCCCGGATCCGGCCGTGGCCGCGGAGATGTACCGGCAGGCGGCGGCGGTCGCCGGGTGCCGGATCCGCGGCGACGACCTGTACCGCTACCTGCGGGCAGCCGCCGCGGCGGCACCGTCCGAGTCCGCCGCGGCCCGGGACCTCGCCCTCGCGGCGACCAGCACCCACCGGTTCTGGGGCAAGTTCGAGCGGCTCCCGGCCCGGGAGGAGACGCTGCGCCTGGTCGACGAGGCACGCAAGCTGGCCGGGAACTCGCCCGCCGCGCTCGCCGCCGTGGCCCTGGCCGAGGCGGGCGTGCTGTCGGACGCGTTCGGGGCGGCGCAAGGACCGGCCGGCAACACCGTGCCGGAGACCCTCGCCCGCGCCCAGCGAGCCGTCGACCTCGCCGGCGACCTCGGTGATCCGCTCGCCGAATCGGCCGCGCTGGACGCGCTGATCGGCGCCCAGAGCTGGGCGGGGGACACGTTCGCGACGGCGGCGACCGCCCGGCGGCGGCTCCTGCTGCTGGCGCCGCTGCCGGACACCCCGGCCGTGCTCCACGAGCGCCTCGACGCGCTCGGCATGGCGGTGGAGACCGCGCTCGGGGCCGGCGACCTGCTCGCCGCCCGGCGGGCCGGCCGGGAGCTCGCCGGGCATCCCATGCTCGCCGAGGTCGGTCATCGGGCCACCTGCTGGCTGCTGGTCACCGAAGCCCTGGCCGGGAACCTCGACGAGGTGTCGCGGCTCGGCGAACGCTTCCTGGAGTCGTGGCAGCGGGCCGGGCGCCCGCCGGCGTCGGCGCTGTCCCCGGCGGCGGCCGCGGTCGCGATGGTCCACGGACTGCGTGGTGACGAGGATTCCCGGGCCCGGTGGCAGGCCGTGGTCGAGCGGATGGGAGTGACGGCCGAGCTCACGTACGGCTTCGGGGCGGTCTTCGATACGATCCTGCTGCTCGACCAGGGGCGGGTGGCGCAGGCGGC
Organism: Actinoplanes cyaneus; assembly: GCF_016862095.1. Lineage (GTDB taxonomy): Bacteria > Actinomycetota > Actinomycetes > Mycobacteriales > Micromonosporaceae > Actinoplanes > Actinoplanes cyaneus. The sequence goes on along the minus strand of NZ_BOMH01000078.1, from coordinate 16,852 downwards.
GGAACGAACGGTCCCCGAGCCGGACGAGGTCTGGAAGTGGGTCACCTGGATCTGGCTGCACTGGTACGTCGCGCTGCGTGCCGAGGCGGCCGTGCTCGCCGAGTCGGCGGAGGCGGCGTCCCGGGTGGCCGCCGCCCGTGAGGTCGTCGAGGGCAACCCGGTCGCGGCCGCGCTCGTCGAACGGGCCGGCGCCCTGCTCGTGTCCGATCGTGATCGGGTGCTGGCGACGGCGGAGACACTCGACGCGGCCGGCTGCGCCTATCAGGCCGCCCGGTCCCGCCTGCTCGCCCGCTGACCACCCACCCGGGGCGCGCCTGCCTGACCACCCGTCCGGGCGCGCCTGCTCCTGACCACCCGGCCCGGCGCGCCTGTCATCCCGCCCGCTCGCTGACCGCCCGGCCGGCGCGACCCACCCTTGGCGGCCAGCCGGGCTGTCGCGGCTGGCGGTCACGGGTGTGTCCGGGCGGCCATGCACCCTTGGTGGCCAGCCGGGCTGCCGTGGCTGGCCGTCACGGGTGTATCCGGCGGATGATGCACCCCTGGGGACCAGCCGGGACCGTGACCGGGTCGGGCCTGCGGGCACGGCGGGGTTCTGGCTGGTTGTCATGGGCGTTATCCGGGACGGATAACGCCCATGACAACCAGCTGAGGGGAGTGCGGCGCGCCGCGATCCGGTGCCGGGATCAGGTCGCGAGCCGGTCACCGCGGGACCGTGCTCACGCCGTACGCGCAAAGGGGTCTCACGCCGTACGCGCAAAGGGTCTCAGCGGATCTCGAGCTCCAGCAGGGAGTAGCCGTAGGAGCTGACGCGTTTGACGCCGACCATGCGGACGAACCGGGCGGCAGTGCCCTTCGCCGGGATCTGCTCAGTGCCGCCGTGTCCGTTACTGGTCACGTAGAGGCGCGTCCAGGTCTTGCCGTCGACGGACGTCTCGACGCGGTAGCTCGCGCCGTAGGACCGTTCCCAGACCAGGGTCACGCCGGTCAGCTGCCAGGTCGTGCCCAGGTCGGCGCGGATCCACTGCGTGTCGCTGAACGCGCTGGACCAGCGTGACTCCGGGTCGCCGTCGCAGGCGTACTTCGGCAGCCAGCCGTCGGCCTCGGCGCCCGAGGCGGTGCAGGTGGCGCGCAGGGCGAGGTTGGTCCCGCTGGCGTTGACCTTGCCGGTGACCTGCGGTTTCTTGGCAGGAACGCTCGACAGGCCGGTGGACGGGGCGGTCGACGGGGCAGTGGACGGCGTCGCCGGGGAGGCCGCCGCGGCGACCGGATCACGCCCGGGGCCCGCGGCCGGCGACGCGATCAGCGACGGGCCCTCGACCGCGGGGAACGTGGTGGGCGCGGACGGCGCCGGGCTCGCGACCGCGTCCGACCTCCACCGGTACACGACCCCGCCGCCCGCCGCCGCGAGCAGCAGCAGCACCAACCCGATCAGCAGGCCGCCGCGCCGCCGCCGGGCCGGGGCGCGGACCGGCACGGCCGCCGGGGTCTCCTCGACCGGCAGCCGGAGCGGTCCGGTCGTGCCCGGCCGTGGTGGCAGCGACGGCATCCGGGTCAGGCGCAGGTTCTCGGCCCGTGACAGCGAACGTCTTTGGTCGTCAGAATCGGTCACACACGCCCCCTCGTGCTCACACGACGGTGAGTATCTTGACGCATGTGGATTCCGGTTCCGGAACCGGCTCAGGCAGCGCGGCGTCCCGGCTCGGCCGTTCCCAGGCTGGCCAGCAGATTCTCCGGATGGACCGGCCGGCACAGGTGGTAACCCTGTCCCAGATCGCAGCCGAGCAGTCGCATGGCGTTACGCTGCGCCTCGGTCTCGATGCCCTCGATCACGGTCCGCAGGCGCAGCGTCCGGGCCAGCTCGACGATCGTGCGGATCACCGCGAGGTCGGCGGTCGTCGGGTTCTCCCGGCTGATGAAGGCCCGGTCGATCTTCAGCTCGTCCACCGGCAGCCGTTGCAGGTAGGACAGTGACGAGTAGCCGGTCCCGAAGTCGTCGATGGACACGTCCACGCCGAGATCCTGCAGGTCGCGCAGGCAGGCGATGGCCGTCTTCGGGTCGCTCATCAGCACCGACTCGGTCAGCTCCAGGGTGACCGCCTCCGGTGGCAGCCGGGTGTCGGCGAGCATCCGCTCGACGTCCGCGGCGAACTGCGGATCGGTCAGCTGGCGTCCGGAGACGTTGACGTTGATGCCCAGGCCGGGCCGGGTGCGCCGCCACGCCGCGGCCTGCCGCCCGGCGGTGTTCAGCACCCAGCGGCCGAGGTCGCTGATCAGCCCGGTCTCCTCGGCCATCGGCACGAAGTCGGCCGGCGAGACGTAGCCACGGTCCGGGTTCTGCCAGCGTACGAGGGCCTCGACGCCGACCGTCTCGCCGCTGCTCAGGTCGATCAGCGGCTGGTACTGCAACCGGAACTCGCCCAGCGTCAGCGCCCGCTGCAGGTCGCCGTTGAGGGTCAGCCGCGCCAGGGCCTCGGCGTGCATCTGCGGCTCGAACAGCACCACCTTGCCCGGGCCCTCGGTCTTGGCCCGGTACATCGCCACGTCCGCGTTGCCCAGGATCTCGCTCGGCGCGGGCCCCGGACCGGCGGCGATGCCGATGCTCGCGCCGATGAACACCTCCTGGCCGGCCACCGCGAACGGCACCTTGATCGCGTCGATCAGGCGCTGCGCGACCGGGACCGCCTGGTCCGCCTCGCAGTCGGTGAGCAGCACCGCGAACTCGTCGCCACCGATCCGGGCGGCCGTGTCCGTCGGGCGCAGGCAGGCGCGGACCCGCTGCGCGACCAGCCCGAGCAGCTCGTCGCCGGCCCGGTGCCCGAGACTGTCGTTCACCGCCTTGAACCGGTCCAGGTCGACGAAGAGCACACTGGTCGGGGTGTTGCAGGCCAGCCGCTCGGCGAGCATCTCCAGGAACAGCACCCGGGTGGGCAGGCCGGTCAGCGAGTCGTGCCGGGCCTCGCGCAGCGATTCGAGCAGCGCCAGCCGCTCGGCGGCCTCCCGCTCCCGGTCCTCGCGCAGCGACCGCTCGGCGCTCAGCAGGCTCAGGTTGGTCAGCGCCAGCCCGAGGGTCTGCGCCATGGCCTGCAGGAGCTGCCGCTCCTCCGGGTCCAGCGGGTCGCCGGCGCGGGCCACCAGCAGCGCGCCGCGCGAGCCGGAGCCGAACCGGGCGGAGCTCACGTGCAGCTCGCCGAGACCGGCCAGGGTGAGCGTGTCCGGGCGTTCCTCCCCGCCCAGGGCGGCGACCAGCTGGTCGCGGCTCGTGCCCCAGGCGACCTCGACCCGGCCGTCGCGCAGCACCGCGCCGATCTCGGCCTCCAGCACCTCGGAGGCCTGCTCGACCGCGACCATGATCGCGCGGTCCTCCTGCTGCACGGCGCAGACCGCGGCGAAGAACTCGGTGAGCTGGTGGGTTGACCAGTGATTCATCGTCGATCCTTCAGGCCAGTGCCAGGGTCACAAGGGTGAAGTGGTGCATGCCGAGGGCGCCGCGGACCCGGCCGATCTCGCCGTTGGTGTAGAACCCGCCGTACGGGACGCCGTCGAGCCGCTTGCCGATCTCCGCGTTCTCCTGCTGCACGCCGGCCTCGCCGAGCTTGATCCACCGGGCCGCGCAGTCGAACACCAGCATGCCCAGCGCCGGCACGCCGCCCAGCGCCTCCAGAGCCTGGCCGGACGCCTCGCCCGCGCTGTCCAACAGCGAGTCGTGATCACTGGTCATCATCCAGATGAGCGCCCCCTGGGGCACGTCGGCCAGGCAGATCAGCGACCGGTCGGACAGATCGCCGTCGTGGATCACCCGGATGTCCTCGCCGCTGCGCCGGGACAACCCGAGCGGGTGATGGAACGCCAGGTCACGGAAGGCGGCCGGGTCGTCGAGCGCGGAGTCGCCGACACCCAACCGGCGCAGGAACACGTCCAGGGCCGGCTCGCCGTCCAGCTCCAGCACCCGGCCGTCGCGGCTGTTGGTGACGACCATGGCGTCGCCCTGCTTCTGCCAGCCGTGCGCGAGGCCGACACCCAGCGGCCGGTCCGAGCCGATCGCGATGCCGATCACCGTGTCGGACAGGATCTCGACGCCGTCGCGGCCGCCGTGGAACTGGTAGGTCCGTACGTAGGTGAGGTTGTCGCCGGCGCAACCACCGGCCAGCGGGACCGCCGCGCCGGCCACCGAGAACGCGCCCCGGACGATCTCGTGCGTCGCCCCGGTCAGCCCGTCCCCGATGATCAGCAGCGCCCGGTGCTCCGACCCGACGGCGGCCAGGCACGACGCGGCCTGCGCTCCGGCCTCCCGCAGGCGGCCGGTCGCCCCTCGAGCCACCTGCGTGCGTACGGCGAAGCCGGCGCCACCCCACGCGGTCATCGCCACGCCGGCCCGGCTGACCCGGCCGTCCCCGAGCTGGCCGGACGTGGTGCAGCCGACGATCACGGTGTCCGGGCCGGCCTGCGCCCGCACCGCGTCGAACAGCTCCGGCACCTGGTAGCCGACCGAGCAGAACACGAACACGACGGCCGGCACCCGCCCGTCCAGGGCGCCCGCTGCCGCCTCGGCGCCGGCCGCCGCCGGGTCGGTCAGGGTGCTGTGGCCGGTGCCGAACCAGCGTGCGCCGGTGCTGACGTCGTTCATGCCCGTGGACATCGGCCGGTGCGCGGCCGAGTTGAGCCCGCCGGGACACTCGGTAAGGTCGGGTGATGACGTCGATCATCCGTAATGTCTCGTTCGACTGTGCTGATCCGTACGTGCTGGCGATCTTCTGGAGCGAGGTCGTGGGCCACCCGGTCGGTCCGGAGTTCACGCCCGGCGACCCCGAGGTGCTCATCGTGCCGCCCGAGGGGCCGCGGCTCTACTTCCAGGCGGTGCCGGAGTCGAAATCGGTCAAGAACCGGGTGCACGTCTGCCTGCAGTCACCCGACCTGGGCCGCGACGGGGAGGTCGGCCGCCTCCTGGAGATCGGGGCGACGATGTTCGCCGACCACCGCACGCCGGACGGTGGGGGCTGGGTGGTGCTGCAGGATCCGGGCGGCAACGAGTTCTGCGTGACCCGGGCCGAGGGCGGATCCTGACCCGTCCCCGGCCCGCGGTGGCGGCGGCTCAGGCTTTCGGGTCGCCGAACCAGCGGCGGGCAGCCCGGTCGAACGCGTCGCTGTCCGGGCTCCGGCCGTCCGCCCAGGCGACGACGCCGTCGGGCCGGACGAGCACGGCGCCGTGACCGAGGTCGTCGCGAGCCGGCCCGGCCACGTAGTCGATCCGGTCGGTCCAGCCCGTGGCCGCCTCGTGCAGGACCTGATCGGCGCTGAAGTCGAGCAGCACGCCTCGCCCGCTCTGCAGGAGGGTGCCGAGCAGGGTGCCGGTCCCCAGCCGGAGATCCGGGGCGTTGCGGCCGGTCAGCGGCTGGTCGTCGCCCAGGTCGTACCGGTTGGCCAGGCCCGAGGTCCGTTCCCACACGTAGGTCGTCGCGTCCGCGGTGGCGAGCAGGTCACCGATCAGTGACTGCAGGGACGGGGCGTACCGGTCCGGGCGCATAACCGCCACCTGGGCTCGTGACCAGTCCAGCACCCGCGCCCCGATCGGGTGCCGTTCCGCGGTGTAGGTGTCCAGCAGGCCGTCGGGGGCGGTGCCGTGCACGGTGGCGGCGAGTTTCCAGCCCAGGTTCAGCGCGTCGCCGATGCCGAGGTTGAGTCCCTGCCCGCCGAGGGGGGAGTGGATGTGCGCGGCGTCGCCGGCCAGGAGCACCCGGCCCTGGCGGTAGGTGGTGGCCTGCATCGCCCGGTCGGTGAAGCTGGAGGCCAGGTCGACCTCGTCCACCGTGACGTCGGTGCCGGACACCCGGCGCAGCACGGTCTGCAGATGCTCGGGCGTCAGCGGCTGGGAGCGGTCGAACGCGCCGCCGTCGAAGTCCATCATGCCGAGGTAGCCGCCGGCGGGCATCCGCAGATACATGCCGGTCGGGGTCACGGTGAAGCCCGGGCCCAGCTTCTCCCGGCCGGTGACCGCGCCGGTGAACAGGTACCCGGTCAGTGCCGGTTCGGTCCCGGTGAAGGCGAAGCCGGCCAGCCGCCGCACGGTGCTGCGCCCACCGTCGCAGCCGACCACCCACAGCCCCTGGTACTCCTGCTCACCGGCGTGCACGACCACCGTCTCGTCGTGCTGGGTCAGGCCGGTCACCTCGACGCCGCGCCGCAGCTCCACGCCGAGCTCGATCGCCCGTGCGGCCAGCACCGACTCCACCGCGTCCAGGCTGGTCAGCATGCCGTCCACCGCTGGGCTGGGCAGTCGTGGGGGGAGAGCGGCAAGATCCACCTTCGCCGCGTCGAGCATGATCCCGGCGAAATGACTCACCGACCGCGGCGCCGGCGCCCGCTCCGCGTCCAGGTCGGCGCCCACCTCGTCGCGGCCACCCGACGCCGCCAGCAGCTCGGCCAGCATGCCGCGGCGGTAGAACGCCTCGACCGAACCGGCGTTCAGACCGCGCAACCCCAGCGGGAACCGCCGCCACGGTGAGTGCGGCTCTGCCTGCCGCTCCAGCACGAGGACCGAACAGCCCCCGAGGGCGAGCTCACCGGCGAGGAACAGCCCGACCGGTCCACCGCCCACGATCACCACATCATGCATCGAAGATCTCCTTGTCGTACGCGGTGGGTCAGTGGAACAGCGACGGGTCGACCGAGTCGGCGAGAGCCCGGTAGCCGGCGTCGTTGCCGTGCAGGTGGTCGCCGGCGTGCAGGTCCTCCCGGACGCGTGAGGGATGGGCCGGGTCGCGCCAGGCGGCGTCGAAGTCCAGGACGCCGTCGAAGGCGCCGCTGGTACGGATCCAGGTGTTGACCGCCTGTCGTGCCGATTCACCGGCCGCCGTGTGCATCTCGGCGCCCTCGTCGGGGGTGAGGGTGGCGATGTGGATCTTCACCCCGCGGTCCCGCGCGCGGGCGATCAGCTGCCGGTAGCCGGCGATGACGTCGTCGGGCGTCACCGGCCCGCCGGGGAACATGGCCAGGAGATCGGCCAGCGGGCCGTCGCCGTCACGGGGCATGGCGGCGATGCTGAGGTCGTTGTGGCCCAGCGACACGATGACGTGGCCGAGCCCCGGCGTCGCCAGTACGTCGCGGTCGAAACGGGCCAGGCCCGAGGCGCCGAGGCCGTCGTTGAGCAGCCGGTTGCCACTGATGCCCTGGTTGCTGACGTAGAGGCCCCGGTCGGCGAGCAGCTCCGGCACGGTGGAGTGCGTGCCAGGGGTCGAGCCGAAGCCGTCGACGAGGGAGTCGCCCAGAACGACGACGGCGGTGGCCGGCGCGTCGGGAACGACCTCGACGGCCGAGAGCAGCGCCCGGGCCGGCAGCGGCTCGGCCTCGCCGGGCAGCACGGCCTCGGCGACGGCGTTGCCCGCGAGGATCCAGGCGGGGTCCAGCGACGAGTCGTGGTAGGTGCAGCTCTCCACCAGTTCCGGCAGGTAGAGACTGATCGACAGGGTCGTCAGGGCGGGCAGCGGCAGGTCGATCGGATCGCTGAGGATCGGCGCGCCGGCCGGAACGGTGACAGCCGGGCGGCCGGCGAAGGTCAGCACGCGGGCGCTGTCCTCCCGGACCGCGCCGCCGTCGACGGCCAGGCCGATCCCGGCCGCGCCGACGGTCAGCGGAGCCGTCCCGTACTCGTTGCTGAGCCGGACGCGCACCCGGTGCCCGCCGCCGCTGATCCGCACCACCTGCCGCACCGTCACGTCCTTGAACGGCGTCACGCCGTCCAGGGAGCCGAGCCCGGCGTCCGGCGCCTGCGGTGCCGCGCTCCAGCTCCGGACCCAGCCGTGACCGGCTCCGGCGTTGGTCTCACTCATGGTCGCCTCCGTGGTTCGTCAGGTGCGCCGCTGCGGAGCCGCCCGTGATCCGGGCTGTTCCGGCGGCAGGTCCCAACCTGACGGGTCCCGCTCACACGGCGCCCGTACGGCGCTGGCACGCGACTGTCACGGCTCGCACGACGACCGCGGCCGACTACTCCAGCCTTCGTGTCGCGGGCAGGCGGGCGGGGTCGGCGGCGGTCACCGCGTCTTCCGGGGCGAGTTCCCAGCCACGACCATAGGCTTGGGCGTACGTCGCGTCGCCCAGCGCGGTGCGCCCCCGGCGGGCGAGGTCAAGGATCCACGGATCGGTGTGGTCGTGAGCGCCGCGCAGCCGGGAGGCCGTGCCGAGAAGGACAGCCGAAGCGTGCGGCTCTCCGGACGACGCGGCGAGGCCGGCCGCGTGCACCGCCACGACCGCCACGATCGGCAGGTCCCGGGTCCTCAGCGCCGCCGCGTAGGCCGCCGCCAGCGCCCGCTGCGCACCGGGGACGTCACCGCTCCTGGTGCAGAGCGCTGCTCGCACGCTGTGCACCAGCGTCCGGACGTGGTCGTCCGGGCTCGCCGTGCCGCCGTGCATCGCGTGCTCGGCCTCGCCGATCAGCTCCTCGGCGCGGTCCGGGCGGCCCAGCCGCAGCCAGGCTCCGGCCACCCGCGCCTTCACCAGCATCACCAGCTGGGCCGAGGTGGTGTGCTCGGCGCGTTCCCGGACCGTCTCGATCAGGGCCGCGGAACGGTCGGTCTCGCCCCCGCGCAGGTGTACGTCCAGCCAGCGCAGATCGCTGTCGAGCTGGTCGCCGATGCTGAGCGCGCCGAATTCGCCGGCCAGCGAGCGGGCCTCCCGCAGATCGGCCAGGGCCCCGTCGACGTCGTCGTACTGCCGCAGCTGGGCCCGCATCGGCAGCGTGGCGGCCCGGCCCCATCGGTCGCCGGCGGTCCGGAAGCAGGTCAGGGCAGCTTCCACCTCGACGCGTACGACGTCGAGCTCACCACCGGCCTCCGCGATCTGCGCCCGGAACAGGTGGGCCAGGCCCGCCGTCCAGGGGTCACCCGCGTCGATCAGCTCGGCGAAGCCCAGCAACGCGGCGTCGTTGTCCCGCAGAAAGGCGAGCAGCACCGGTCCGAAAACGGCGTAGGGGCTCGGGAGCGGGGTGCCGCCGAGCAGCCGGCGGGCGACCTCGCGCATCCGGCTCCGGTCGTCGGCGACCTGGCCGGGGCCTCTCTCGAGCTGCCCGTCGGCGCGGTCGAGCAGCAGAACGGCTTCGGCGCAGGCCCGTTCGGTCGTCGGCTCGCCGCCGGGGACCGCCAGGGCCTCACCCAGCCAGTAGGCCGCTTCGGGGTGGCGGCCGAGCAACTGCCAGAACCAGGTCAGACTCAGCGCCAGCGTGACGGCTCCGGACGCGTCGCCGGCGTCGCACCGCCAGCGCAGGGCGGCCAGGATGTTGTCGTACTCGGCGCGGATCACCTGGATCGCCGTCAGCTGCGCCGGTCCCCGCAGCTGCCGGTCATGGTCCTCCACCAGCCGGGCGAGGTGGGCCGCGGCCAGCGCGCGGACGGTCGGGAGCCGTCCCGTCCCGGTCAGGCGCTGGACGCCGAACTCGCGGATCGTCTCGAGCATGCGGTAGCGCCCCGGGTCCGGCGCGAGCTGCAGCAGCGACCGATCGACCAGGGCCGCGAGCAGGTCGGGCACGTCATCGGCAGGCACCGCGGTGCCCGCGCAGACGGCGACGGCCGACGCCACGGTGACGCCGCCCGGCAGGATCGACACACGTTCGGCCACCGTACGTTCGTCGGCGCTCAGCAGCTCCCAGCTCCACGCGATGACCGCGTGCAGGGTGCGGTGCCGCGGCGGCGAGGTGCGGTTCCCGGCGGAGAGCAGCCGGATCCGGTCGGCCATTCCGTCGGTCAGCTCCGCGAGCGACAACGTCCGCAGCCGCGCCGCGGCCAGTTCGAGAGCCAGCGGCAGGCCGTCCAATCCGCGGACCAGGCGCAGAACCCCCAGCATCGCCGAGTCGTCGAGGACGAAGCCGGGGCGTACGGCGGCGGCCCGTTCCCGGAACAGCCGCACCGACGCCGTCCGCAGGATCTGCTCGGTGCCGGCGTGCGGGTCCGGCAGCGCGAGCGGGCCCAGCGGCACCAGCGCCTCGCCGCTGACGGCGAGAGGTTCACGGCTGGTGGCCAGCACACTCAACCCGGCGCAGCGGGACAGCAACGCCGTGCACAGGTGAGCCACCGCATCGATCAGGTGCTCGCAGTTGTCCACCAGCAGCAGGCAGTGGCGGCCGTCCAGGTGCTCGGCGAGCACGTCCAGCTCGTCGCCGCCCGCCCGCCGGCGCGCGTCGAAGAGCGCGCCGCCGCGTAGCCCGATCGCCGTGAGCACCGCGGCGCCGACCTCGCCGGGTTCGGTGACCGGGGCGAGATCGACCAGCCAGGCGCCGTCGTGGTACTCGTGACGGTGGCGCAGGGCGGCCTCCACCGCGAGGCGCGTCTTGCCGGCACCGCCCGGGCCTGACACCGTCACCAGGCGCCCGGTGGCGAGCAGCGCATCGACGCGGGCCAGCTCGTCGTCGCGTCCGATCAGGTTCGTCACCGGTGTGGGCAGATTGCCCGGCCCGGGCCTCGGTGGTGCCGGCGCGGCGCGCAGCAACCGCACGTGCCGGTCCCGCAGGGCAGCACCCGGATCGGCGCCGGAGTCGCCGGCGAGGGCCTCGCGGACCCGTTCGTACAGGCTCAGGGCCTCCGCCTGCCGGCCCTGAGCGGCGAGCGCGTCCATCAGCAGCGCGGCCGCACGCTCGTGAACAGGCTGCTCGGTGAGCAGGGCCGCGAGGCGCGCCTCGGCCGCGTCGGCGTCGCCCCGGGCTGCCTCGGCTTCGGCCAGGTCGACGAGCGCCTCGACCGAGAGGTGAGCCAGCCGCGCCGCGGCGGCGGGCGCCACGGCGGCGACGACCGCCGGCTCCGCGCCGGGCCATGCGCCCCACAGCGCCGTGGCGTCACCGAGCAGGGCCGCCGCCCCGAGCGGGTCACCAGCGCGCAGGCGCTCCCGGCCGGCGGCGGCGAGCCGCTCGAATCGCAGCGCGTCGACGTCGGCCGGGTCGATGCCGAGACGGTAACCGCCGGCGGTCTGCTCGACGCTGCCGGCCGAGCCGAGAACGCGGCGCAGCCGTGACACCAGCGCCTGCAGGGCGTGGGCCCGGCCGGCCGGGGGATCGCCGGCCCAGATCGCGTCCGCCAGGACGTGCTGCTGGACGGGGCGGCCACCGGCGAGTGCCAGCCGTACGGTCAGGCTCCGCAGCCGCGCGCCGGGGATCGCCACGACGACCTTGCCACGGACGGCCTCGAACCCGTCCAGCAGAGTGATCCGGAGCCGCCCGTCCTCTTCCATCTCCCGATCTTCGCGCGTCCCCCGTGCCGCCACGCGCGTGGTCAGCTCAGGTGACGGTCGAACCAGTCGAGGACGCGCCCCGGATTCTGGGCGAAGTAGCGGTAGCCGTCCCAGCGGCGGGTGCTGCCCTCGATCCAGAACAGATCCTTCTCGGCCGGGATGTTGTCGTGGATCGCCTGGACGTCGTCCGGCCGGGTCAGGACGTCGTCGCGAACCTGGTAGAGCAGCGTCGGGACGGTGACGCTGCGGGCCGCCCCGACCGGTGACATGTCGTCGAGCCGGAAGCCGGTGTGGACCCGGATCCGGTGCTCCAGGTCCTCGATGAGTCAGCGGGGAGGACGGGCAGTCGCTGACCGTCTACCACACGGCCGAGGGAACGAGCGACGCCGACGCGCTCGCCCTGCTCGCCAGCTACACGGCCACCACCCCCGCCGACCGGCCCGGCACGCCGGCCGAGGTCATCGTCGTCGATCGGCTGTCCTGACCGATGGGAGGGCGTCGCGGGCGGCTGGTGCCCATCGTGTGACCAGCCGCGAGCCGGCGCAGGACTCGCTCCGGCCCTCACCCGTCGGACTCCCGGCCCGGGCTGTCGAAGATCATGCCGAGGTAGTGGCGCAGCACCGTCACCGCCATGCCGGCGTCGTGCTGGCGGCCCAGAATGCTGGAGGCCAGGCCGTTGGTCAGGGCCAGCAGGCCGGCGGCGGTCACCTCGGGCTCCGGCCGCCCGGCGAGCCGCAACTGGTTCGCCAGCAGGCGTTCCAGGCTGTTCGGATGGTCGGCGCCGAGCCGGGTCAGCTCCGGCTCGGCCAGGACCAGGCTGTAGAACGCCGCCCAGGTCCTGGTGATCCGCACCCCGTCGTCGTCGAGCGGCAGCGCCGCCAGCAGCGTCTCGGTGACGAACTCGCGGGGCGGTGGTGCCGCGCCCGCGCCCGCGGCGAGCAGCCGGGTCCGCACCCGCTCGCCGATCTGCTCGGCCGAGATCCCGATCGCGGTCAGCAGCAGCTCGTCCTTGGTGTGGAAGTAGTACTGCACCAGCCGCAACGACACCCCGGCCTCGGCGGCGACCGAGCGCATCGTGGCGTGCTGCAGGCCCTGGCGCTCGGCGATCCGCAGCAGCGCCCCGGCGATGTGGCGCTTGCGCTCGTCGTGATCGACCCGCTTCGGCACGTTCCCACCCTCCACTTTGATGATACGGTTGTATCATGAACGATGTCGGTGAGTTCACCAGCGACGCCGCTCGGGAGCGCTTCCTCACGGCGTACCGGCAATCCTTTGATCGGTTGTGGCCCCTGCCGGTCGTGGCGGAACGGGTCACGACCAGTTTCGGCACAGCCGTCGCCTACCGCTCGGGTGCGGCGGACGGTGTGCCGATCGTGCTCGTGCCGGGCTCGGGCGGGAGTGCCCTGACGTGGTATCGGTTTGTCGAAGCCCTCGGCCGCAAGAACCCGGTCATCGCGCTCGACCCGATCGGCGAGCCCGGCGAAGCCACCCAGACCCGGCCGATCCGCGACGCCGACGACGTCGCGGCGGACCTCGAGGAAGCCCTCACGGCGCTCGGCGTCGAGCGGGCCCACCTGGTCGGGATGTCCTACGGCGGCTGGGCGATCCTGCGGCACGAGCTGCGGTTCCCCGGGCGCGCGGCGAGCCTGACCCTGCTCGACCCGGGCGGTTTCGGGCGGCTCGGCGCCAAGTTCTGGATCTGGCTCATGGCGGGCGGGCTCGCCGGGCTGACCCCCGGGCCGGTGCGGCGGCGCCTCTCCTACCCGGTGCGCAACGCCGTGCTCCGCGACGACGACCTGATCCGGCTGCTGCCGCTGATCATGCGGTTCCGCCGCCGGTTACCGATGCCGGACACGGTGACCGACGCCGAGCTCGCCGGCCTGACCGTCCCGGCGCTGGTGCTGATGGGGCAGCACAGCGCGCTCTACGACCCGGCCGAGGTCGCCGAACGGCTGCGTCGCGTGCTGCCGTCCGCGCGGACCGAGATCGTGCCCGGAGCGTCCCATGACCTGCCCGCGCACTCGCCGGATCTCGTGGCCGAACGGATCTCGGGTTTCGTCTGAGACAGCGGTGGGTATCAAGATCGTCACCTCCGGTTCGGCCATCGGGAAGTAGCAGGCTGCGTCGTGCGGAGGTGTGGCAATGAACAGCATGATTCCGGCCGCGGTGATCGCGGCGACCCTCGGATTCGCGCCGTCCGCCGTGTCGTCCACCGCCCAGGTCTTCGACCGGGACAGTGAACTGCTGGCGGAAGGGCATTTCGACGCCGGGGACGACTCGTTCACGGTGACGAAGCACGTCGCCGGCGGCGGTCGCGCCTATCTGGAGTACCGGTACGTCCGCGAGGACGGGACACTGCAGACCGGCACCCACTCGACCGGCGGCGCGGCGGGCGAGACCGCCCGGTTCAGCCACGACTTCACGGCCGGGCGCACCGTCACGTTCCGGGTCTGCGTGGCCGGCGAACGCGGCTTCAACGCCTGCAGCGCCGGCGACGACGGCGAGAACTGGACGATCGGCATCGCCTGATGCCCTGCTCGCCGCGCACCCTCTCGTAGGGTCGTGGCGGCTTCCGGCTGGCGCTCACCGTGGTATTGCCGCCGCCGACACCACGGTGGTGGCCAGCCCGCGGCTGGTCCTCACGCCGGGCGGCTGTCGGAAAGCCGGCGAGGTCGACCGGCGAACTCACGAGAGGGCGTCCTCGAAGGGCATTCCATCCCGAAGATCAGCAACCATCTTGTGTACGTCGTGAGCCGCGACCCAGCGACTCACGACGCACCCGGCGAGCAGGTAGCCGCGGTCGGTCCCGCCCGCGGCGGCCGCCGCCCAGTCCACGCGCGTGACCGTGAGCGCCTCGTCGTAGGGCACCAGGCAGCGATCGCTTCCGGACCGCAGATAGCGCGGATCGTCGGAGACCACGACGGCCAGACCCTCGTCGAACCAGTGCGGGACCTTGCCGCGGGCGTCGCCGAGCCGCTCGTGGAGCTCCAGGTGGGCGAACTCGTGCGCCGCGATCGTCTCGGTCGCGCCGGCGGGGGAGAGCAGCAGCGCCCGGTTGCGCAGTGCCCTGCCCTTCTCCCCGCCGCCTCCGATGCGCCGGTAGCACGCGTCGGTCGTACAGATCAGCACTCGGGCGTGCGCCTGCCGGCCGCCGTAGAACCGCTCGACCCGCTGCCCGGCGGCGTCGGCCATCGTCCGGTACGAGTCGTCGTCACGTTCGGCGTAGACACCGCCACCCAGCCCGGTCAAGCCGTAGCACCACGGGCACGCGACAGCCGCGACCGACGGCGCCGCCACGGCCACTGTTCCGGCGCCGGCGCCGAGCAGGACGGCCACGGCCAGCGCGACGATCCATCGGCGCTTGGGCATGCCCGCGATGGTACGGCGACCCCGCTCCCACTCGCGAGCCCCGATCCCTCGGCGGACTCCAGCGCTCTTGCGTCGTGCCGCTCGATCCGGTGCACGGATCTGCCGAGCCGAGCGCTGTCGTATTCACGTCGACGTCCACCATCGCGAGAGATACCGTCACGCGGTGATGCACGCCAGGCGGTTCAGCTACGTCGGTCCGGCCGAGATCCGCGATGAGGCTGTCACGGTGGGGGCGTTCGCGGTTCGTTCGGCGACCCTGCTGGCTGACTGGCTCGCTGTGCGCGGAAGCGCTGACCTCGGTGAGCCGCTCACCTTCGTGGTGACGCTTGACGGTGATCTCGGACTGGCACCGCGCCGCAGCGAACATGTTGCGCTCGCCGGCGGCCGAGACGTACTTGCCGCAGGTGAGATGATGTTCGCCCGCGATGCGTCAGGTTGGCACGTCCTCGAGGTGACCAACCAATCGACCGGTTATTGCCCGGATCCCGACTGCTGGCCCGCCGTCCGGGAATCGCTCGACCGGCTCGGCATAGCGCATCCGGGTGACTTCACCGCCAAGGTCGTCTTCCGCTGCTGCCCCTCCTGCGGGGAGCGCAACATCGTGCGTGACGGCGACTTCACCTGCGCTCTGTGCGACAGCGAGCTACCCGCCCGGTGGAACTTCACCTCGGCCTGACGCATCGGGGACTTCAGAAGAACTCGTCGAGCAGGCGATAGAAGTCGTTCTTCCGGGGGTGGGGTGCTACTCCGTACTTCTTCAGGAATCTGTCAGCCGCCCAGGCGCCGTACTGCGGATCGGAGTCATCGGTGAGTGACCTGGTCACGAGGGCAAGGTCGGCCCAGCGGTCGGCCACGCCCAACCGGCCGGCGTCGATGAGGCCGTTCACCCGGCAGGTGTCCGGGTCCAGCACCACATTGGGCGGGCACAGGTCACCGTGACAGACCACCAGGTCTTCGTCCGGTGGGCGGGTGGAGATCAGCTCGGCGGCCAGTTCGTCGCGCGTCCAACCGGCGCGTTCGTCGTCCAGGTCGTCGAGGTCCACGTCAGCCGCCAGCGCCTCGGGAATCACCACGGCCAGGCGGCGATCGAACGGGCAGTCGGTGATCGGCAGGGAATGCAGCGCACGGGTCAGGCCGGCGAGCGCGTCGACAACTCGCGGACACGATGCCTCGGGCCACTCCCCGGCAGCGGACACACCCGGCACCTCGGCCGTCACGAGCAGACCGGGGCGGCACTCGATGACCTCGGCGGCGGGAATGCCGTGCTCACGCAGCCAGGTCAGGCGTGCGCCCTCGCCGACCAGGTCGTCCCGTGGATCGTCCGAGACCTTGCGATACAGCCCGTTGCGCCGGTCGACCGTCACCGTGGCACCGGATTCCCCGATCGTCACCGTCTCCCACATCCGGCGAGGATCTCACGGACGATGTCGCCGGCAGCGGTGCTTCACCAGCGGGGTGACGGGCCGCACAGTCGTCCACTACAGACACGGTGGAGGAGCCTGTCGATGTCCGCATACCGTCGCCCGACCCTCGATCGTGGCGGGCATCGATCAGTTCCTGCCGGAAAACCAGGGACCTCGTTTGGGGGATTCCGGCATCATCACGGGCATGACAGCCGACGAGCTTGTGGCGATCGAACTGGATGAGGACGAGCGGGAGGTGCTCGCTCATGGCCTGACGGAGTGGGGCGGCCCGGCACGGTGCACGGAGCCACTCGCGGTGGCCCTGGACTTCGGCAGCGTCGCGGAACTGTTCGAGCACGTCGTGCGCCTTCGCCCGCTGGTCCGGGGCGGGCAGCCGCTCAGCCCCCGGGACTGGCGACGGGTGCTGGCCTCCGCGGAGGTGGTCTTCGCCAGCGACGTGTTCGGGTCGGGCTGGGACTGGCAGGCGACCACCGGTTTCCGCGACGAGGAGACGATCCGTCTGCTGAGGTCGTTGCAGCGCAAGATCGCCCGGACCGCCCGCATCCACGAGTTGCCGCCCGTCGAGAACCCGTCCGTCGAGAACCCGTCCGCCGAGAACTCGCGCGTCGAGAACCCGTCCGCCGACGACCCGTCCACCCAGAACCTGTCCACCGAGCAGCCGTCCACCGAGCACCGGTCCACCGAGAACCCGTCCACGGAACGCCCGGGCGTCGACGAGCACCCGCCTGCCGAGCCTTCCTGAGACGATCCGCATGCACGAGTTGCGCCGGCCGCGCCCCGCAGGACGGTCCAGGACGGCGAGCGGCCGCTCGCCGGGCCGTCAGGGGTCACCGGCCGGGCGCTGCTACCGGAAT
>NZ_BOMH01000077.1 GCF_016862095.1 Actinoplanes cyaneus | reverse complement strand
GCTTGTCTTCGCCGCCCTGCTCAACGGTCTGACGAACAGACGCTATGGAGGAACATCATGAACCTGGACGGGTTGGACGGCTTCACCGTCGAGGTCCCGAGCTGGGCGTACGGGAACTCGGGCACCAGGTTCAAGGTCTTCGCCTCCCCCGGGGTGCCGCGGAACCCGTACGAGAAGATCGCCGACGCCGCGCAGGTGCACCGGCTGACCGGGCTCGCCCCGCGGATCTCGCTGCACATCCCGTGGGACGTCGTCGACGACTGGTCCGACCTGCGCGCGCACGCCGAGAAGCTGGGCGTCAAGCTCGGCGCGATCAACTCGAACCTGTTCCAGGACGACGAGTACAAGCTCGGCTCGCTCTGCCACCCGGACGCGGCGATCCGCGACAAGGCGGTGCGGCACCACCTGCGGTGCATCGAGATCATGCACGAGACCGGGTCGTCCGATCTGAAGATCTGGCTGCCCGACGGGCTGAACTATCCCGGTCAGGACTCGCTGCGCGGCCGCCAGGACCGGCTCGCCGAGTCACTGCGGCGCATCTACGACGAGCTCGGGGACGACCAGCGGATCCTGCTCGAGTACAAGTTCTTCGAGCCGTACTTCTACAGCATGGACATCCCGGACTGGGGTACGTCGCTGCTGCACTGCCTGGCGCTCGGCGAGAAGGCGACGGTCGTGCTGGACACCGGGCACCACGCTCCCGGCACCAACATCGAGTTCATCGTGATGCAGTTGCTGCGGCAGGGTCGGCTCGGGGCGTTCGACTTCAACTCGCGCTTCTACGCCGACGACGACCTGATCGTGGGGGCGGCCGACCCGTTCCAGCTGTTCCGGATCATGTCGGAGATCGTGGCGGTGGACGCGCACCTGCCGTCGTCCGGCGTGAACTTCATGCTCGACCAGTGTCACAACATCGAGGAGAAGATCCCCGGGCAGATCCGGTCGGTGCTCAACGTGGAGCAGGCGCTCGCCAAGGCGCTGCTCATCGACCGGTCCGCGCTGGCGACCGCGCAGCGTGAGGGTGACGTGCTCGGCGCCAACGAGATCCTGATGGCCGCCTACGAAACCGACGTGCGCGCCGCGCTGGCCGACCGCCGTGAGGCACGCGGGCTGCCCAGGGACCCGGTCAAGGCCTTCAAGGCTTCCGGGTACGCATCGACGGTCAGCACCGAACGCGCCGGCGGCACCCAGGCCGGCTGGGGCGCCTGACCCGCCCGCACGCTGATCGCCGCGACCACGGGCAGCGGCGTGCCCAGGCCGCGAGGCGGGTCACGCTTGCCGGCTGGTGCTCATGGGCGTTATGAGGCACGAATAACGCCCATGAGCACCAGCCGAGAGCCGGGGCGCGGCGCTGCCGTGCCCACCGTCGGCGTCGCGGACTGCGACCGGCGGGCGGATCCGCGACGGGTGTGACGCGTGGGCGGGTCTGTTGCTCTGACCGTGCCCAGCCGCGGAGATCGCCCTGGAGGGTTTCGCGTTCTGGGCCGGCCACGGCCCTGCGAAGCCCGCAAGGGTCCCCGCGGGAGCAGCGGAGAAGGACCACAGCAAAGGCAGGCAATGAAGAATGTGAATTTGATCTTCTGAGGGGACCCGGCGGCGCAGGATGGGCGCATGGAGGACGAGCGGCTGGCCGGGGTGCGGGCGCGGATCGCGACGATCACCGATCCGGATCCGGCGCCGGAGGAGCTGGCGCTCGTCCTGAGGTTGCTGCGGTCGTTCGTGGCGAAGACGCCCCCGGCGGTGGATCGGCTGCTGGACGGGTTCGAGCAGAAGGATCCCGGCCTGATCCGGGATCAGGCGCACGCGCTGAAGGGGTCGGCGGCCAACATCGGGGCCACCGCGCTGGCCGCGCTCTGCTCGGCTCTCGAGGACCAGGCCCGGGCCGGCGCGGTGACCGACCCGGCGGGCACGGCCGGACGGATCCGGGCCGAGGCCGAGGCCGCGCTGGCCGTCGTCGCGGCGCTGGCCGCCGAATACGAACGAGCGGGGCCGTAACAGCCGGACTACCGGTGATTTGCGTAGGCGGTCGGCTTGTAGCTCGCTTTGTAGGGGACCGCGGCGAGGACCTCCTCGACCAGTTCGACCGCGCGGGCGAAGTTCGTCAGCCGGTCCAGCATCAGCTCGGTGATCACGGTTTCCTTGCCGATCAGAACCAGGCCGTTCGTCGCCACGACGTCCTCGATGAGGCGCATGCCGACCTCGAGCTCGGTCACCCGGACGCTGCGCACGGTGTCCTTGAGCGCGCGCACCCCTTTGAGCCGGCGCAGCGCCGCGATGACGTGCGGGTAGTGGTCGTGGCGCTCCTCCAGCGCGGTGATCGCGGTGACCGGGTCGATGCCGCGCAGCTCCAGGGACTCGTAGGCGATGGCCGTGCGCAGCACCGCGATCGCGTCCTCGGCCAGCGCGGACCGTCCTCCGGCCGGGCCGGGTCCCCCGGTGAGGCCGTCGACGATGGCGAGCACCTCTTCCAGCATCGGGATGTCGCCGAGCAGCCGGACCGCGATGCGCGGCATGGCGTCGACGGTGGCCTGCTCGTCCGCGCTGAGAGGCAGGCCGCGTTCCAGCTTCTGCCAGGTGGACGGTGGCACGGTGACCGCGCCGAGCTGCGAGGCCATCGCGGCGACCTCGATCTCCCACAGGCCGTCGAGCTGCAGGAGGTGGCAGAGCTCGCCGACGAGGGTACGGATCCGGCCGGCCCGCTGGTAGGCGGCCGGGTTGGACAGCTCGAGCACTCCGAAGAGCGCCTTGACGCCGGTACGCAGGGTGCGGTCGAGCAGCTCCCGGTCGGCCATCTCGTGATCGTGCTTGGCGACCGACTCGCGGATCGCGCCGCGCAGTGACTCGGTGTCGGCCGGCTTGGGCAGGTACCGGTAGACCCCGCCGGAGTTGATCGCGGCGACCGCGGTGGCCATGTCGCCGTATCCGGTGTGCAGGACCCGGGTGATCGCCGGGTACTCCATCTGGACGCGGCGCAGCAGCTCGATGCCGTTCATCCCGGGCATGCGCATGTCGCTGATCACCGCGGCGGCCGTGCCGTGCTCGGCGAGGACCGCGAGGGCCTTGTCCCCGTCGGGCGCGGTGAGCACCCGGTATTCCCGGCCGAGCTGCAACGACAGTGTCTCGAGCACGGTCTCCTCGTCGTCCACGACGAGCACGACAGGCTTGTTGTCGTCGGCGCGCGCCGACTTGTACAGCTCGGTCCGCATGGTTCCCCCTTCACGCTGTGCACGCCAATATCGACTATCGGTAGCGCGCCATAAGCGTTCGGTAACCGGGTAATCGGGCTGCCGGAACTCCTCAACCGGGTCGGCCCGGCGTCGATTTTTCTCCCCGACACGGACACCGCCCGCCACGACGAACGGAACCCGATGAGCGCAGTCGCTGATGAGGCCCGGGTGGCCGCGGTGCAGAGCTACCAGCTGCTCGACGCGCCACGGCTGGTCGTCCTCGACGAGCTGACGCGACTGGCCAGCTCGGTCTTCGAGACGTCGATGTCCACCGTGACGCTGGTCGGCGCGGACCGTCAGTGGTTCGCCGGCAGCACCGGCATGCCGTCCAGCGGTGGCCCGCTGAGCACCTCGTTCTGCGGGGTCGTGGTCGACCAGAGGGTGCCGCTGATCGTCAAGGACGCGCTCTCCCACCAGGTGTTCCGCACCTGGGAGAACGTGGTGGGTGCACCGAACATCCGGTTCTACGCGGGGGTGCCGCTGATCGACGAGGACGGCTTCCAGCTCGGCACCATGTGCGTGCTCGACGACCGCCCGGGTGACGCCGGGGACCGGCGGATCGAGATGCTGCACACGATGGCCGGGCAGGCCGCCGGGCACCTCTCCGGGGTCCGCAACCGGATGCTGCTGGCCCAGGTCGGCGACGAGCTGTCCCGGGCGATCAGCCGCGAGGAGGACTTCGTCGCCACGGTCTCGCACGAGCTGCGCACGCCGGTCACCACGATCCAGGGCTACCTCGAGCTGCTCGTGGACAACGAGGGGCTGGAGCCGTACCGGATGATGATCGAGCCGATCCAGCGCAACGGTGAACGCCTCGTGCGCATGGTCGACCACCTGCTCGCCGGGACCCGGCCGGCCGGCACTCCCCTGCCGCTGCTGCGCGCCCAGACGGACTTGGTCACTGTCGCCGAGGCGGCGATCGCCGCGTGCCGGGCCCAGGCCGCGCAACGCGAGGTGACGCTGCGGCTCCAGCTGACCGCGGAGGGGCCGTTCCCGGTGCCGGGCGACTTCACCCGGCTCAGCCAGGCCGCCGAGCACCTGGTCCGCAACGCGGTGCTGTTCAGCCCGGCCGGGTCCGCGGTCTGGATCAGGGTGACCGAGACCGGCCTCGACGTGGTCGACCACGGCGCCGGCATCCCGGCCGGTGAGCTGCCGCACGTGATCGAGCGGTTCTACCGCGGCCGGTTCGCCAGGGAGCAGGCCGTTCCCGGCGTCGGGCTGGGGCTGAGCATCACGCAGCGGATCCTCGCCGCGCACGACGGCGAACTGACAGTGGAGTCCGAGGGACCCGGAAAAGGCACCACCGCGCGGATGGTCGTGATCTCCTGACAGTATGGCAATCCTGCGACGTCTGAAGCTCGGTGGGCGTCTCTCCATGGCGTTCGCCGTGGTGCTGGTCATGCTCGGGGTGGCGGTCGCGATCGGGGTGGCCGGGCTCAACCGGCAGTCCGACGCCGCGGCCGAGGTGCAGTCCCTGCAACGGCTGCTGCACCAGGTGGACGAGCAGAAGTACTACGACGGTGACATCTCCGGGTGGCAGGTGGCCTACGCGTGGGACGCCTACCGGCTGGGCCCGGTCGTCGCGGCCGACCCGAAGAGCGACAACCGGGCCGGTTTCCTCGCCGACAAGGACAAGCTGCTCGCGCTGCTGAAGGCCACCGACACCGGGTCGATGACCGCCGACGAGCGGAAGATCTTCGACACGCTGGTGGACACCTGGAACCAGTACTTCGAGGCCGACATGCGGATCGCCGCCGCGTACGCCGCGAAGGACATCGCGGGCGGCGACAAGATCCTGCTCGGTCCCGGCTACGACCTGTACTTCGTGATCGTCGAGGGCACCGACAAGCTGGTCGCCTCGGTCACCGCGCGCGCCGAGCGGGCCACCCGCACCGCGCAGGACAGCGCGGCCGCCGCCCGTGATTGGCTGATCATCGCGTTCGCCCTGGCCGTGGCCGCCGCGGTGCTGCTCACCTTCGCGGTGACGCGCAGCGTGACCCGGCCCGTCGGGCACCTCATCCGGACGTTGCAGTCGCTGGCCCGCGGCGACCTGACCGCGCGCGCCGACACCTCCGGCAGCGACGAGATCGCGGTGATGGGCCGGGCCGTCGACGAGGCGATCACCGGGGTACGCGGCACCGTCGTGGAGATCGTCGAGAACGGCGCCCGGCTGCAGGAGGCGTCGGAGACCATGCGCCGGGTCAGCGGCGAGATCGACAGCGCCGTCAGCGAGGCCGACCAGCAGGCCGGGCTCGCCGCGGGCAGCGCCTCCGGGGTCTCCGGCAACGTGCACACGGTCGCCGCCGGCACCGAGGAGATGGGCTCGGCGATCAGCGAGATCTCCCGCAACGCCGGCGACGCCGCGCAGGTCGCCTCGGACGCGGTCGCCGCGGCCCGCGCCACCAGCGAGACCATCAACCGGCTCGGCGACTCGTCCGCCCAGATCGGCGACGTGATCAACGTGATCACGTCGATCGCCGCGCAGACCAACCTGCTCGCCCTGAACGCGACGATCGAGGCCGCGCGCGCCGGCGAGTCCGGCAAGGGCTTCGCGGTCGTCGCCAGCGAGGTCAAGGACCTCGCCCAGGAAACGGCACGCGCCACCGAGCAGATCAGCCAGCAGATCGCCGCCATCCAGAGCGACACCGGCCAGGCCGTCACCGCGATCGACGAGATCAGCCGGATCATCGAGCAGATCAGCGACTACCAGACCACGATCGCGTCGGCGGTCGAGGAGCAGAGCGCGACCACCGCCGAGATGAACCGCGGCGTGACCGAGGCGGCGGCCGGGGCGTCCGACATCGCGGGCAACATCGCGAGCGTGGCGTCGAGCACGGCAGCGAGTCGTGCCGCCGTGGGGCAGGCAGCCCGGACGGCGCAGGAGGTGGAGACGCTCGCCGCGCAGTTGCGCTCCGCCGTCCAGCGCTTCCAGATCTAAGATCCCCATTGGGTACGGCCATAGCGGGCGCTGTCCGGACGGCCGCCGTCGCGAGGCCGCTCCGGGGCCGGGCTACGGCCGCGGCTCCGGGCTCCGGCTGGCTCTCATGGTCGCTATTCGTGCCTCATAGCGACCATGAGAACCAGCCGGGACCTCGCGTCGCGGCCGGGAGCTCAGCCCGGGGACGGGTCGCGTCGCCGGGTCCCGGCTGACGTCCTGTGCCGGCGGCTGGGAGCTCGGCTCGGGGCCGGGTCGCGTCGCCGGGTCCCGGCTGACGTCCTGTGTCGGCGGCACTCGATCCGTGCCGCAATCCGCCGGCACCGCGCCGGGGCACGGCAGCAAGGACACGCGCACCTGCTTGCCTCCCTCGTGGTTGTGGACGGACCAGCTCTCGGCGAGCGCCTCGATCAGCGCGATGCCACGGCCGCCCGCGTCGTCGGGATCGCGGCGGCGGGGCACCACCGACGAGCCGTCGGCTACCGAGACGACGACGCGCTGGTCGTGCGCCTCGACGTGCAGGGCGACGCAGCCGCCGCCGTGGCGGACCGCGTTGGTGACCAGTTCGCTGACGACGACGGCGGCCGAGTCGAGCCAGTCGAGGTCGCGGAAACCCCAGCCGCCGAGGACGGCCACCACCGCACGCCGGGCCGCGCCGGGCGCGCCATGATGCAGGGGAACGTCGAGGTGGGCGGTCAAAGCGCTCATACAACAGACCTCAGGAGTCGCCGATATGCGGCGGGACAGTACCCCCGCGACCGTATAAGCGAAACCTGAGAACACTTATTGTCGCTTTTGCGTCTTTCGGGATTTTTGTGCCATTAAAGTACGGCCATGGCAGCGGTGCTGGTCGTCGAGGACAACCCGGAACATCA
This sequence comes from Actinoplanes cyaneus, assembly GCF_016862095.1. Classification (GTDB taxonomy): domain Bacteria; phylum Actinomycetota; class Actinomycetes; order Mycobacteriales; family Micromonosporaceae; genus Actinoplanes; species Actinoplanes cyaneus. The sequence goes on along the minus strand of NZ_BOMH01000077.1, from coordinate 62,243 downwards.
GGCGGTGCTCGCCGAGATCGTCCGCCGGCTCGGCCACGTGCCCACGGTCGCCGACGACGGCCGCGCCGGGCTCGCCGCCGCCCGCGCCGACCGGTTCGACCTGATCGTCGCCGACGTCGACATGCCGCACCTGGACGGCATCCGGATGTGCCAGGCACTGCGCGAGGAACCGGGCACCGCGGACATCCCGGTCGTGCTGATCACCGGCTACCTGCCACCCGGCGACACGCTGCTGGCCGAGGCGGGCGCGGCAGCCGTCGTACCGAAGCCGTTCAGCGTTCGCGACCTCACCGAGACGCTGCGGCGTTGCCTCCCGCTGCCGCCGGACGCCCCGTTCCTGGCCGAGCTGATGCAGAGCCTGGACACCGGTGCCGTCGCCTGCGACCCGCAGGGCCGGCTGGTCTTCGTGAACCGCGCCATCCGCGACTTCTTCGGCGACGACTGCATCAGCGTGCCGATCCACGACTGGCCGGAACGCTTCGGCCTGCGCCACCAGGACGGCACCCTGCTCACGCCGGAGGACATGCCACTGGAGCAGGCGCTGCGGGGCCGCCCGGTGCACCACGCCGACCTGCGGGCCCGGGATCGGGAGCACCGGCCGCGCTGGTTCGCGATCAACGCGCGCCCGGTGCGGGACGCCGGCGGGACCCTGCTCGGCGCGGTCGCCGCGGTGCACGACGTGACCTCCGATCATCATCAGCTGCAGTACGAGAAGTGCAAGGCCGAAGTCCTGCAGGCGCTCGTGCACGCGCCGGACGTCCAGCAGGCCGGGACAGCCGTGCTGCGCAGCCTGTCGCACTGCCTGGGCTGGCCGTACCTGCGGATCTGGCTCGTCGACGAGGTGACCGACCGCCTGCGGCCCGAGGTCACGCACACCGCGCCCGGCGCGCAGGACATCCCCTTCCCGCCCAGCCTCAACCAGGGTCAGGGGCTGGCCGGTCGCTGCTGGCAGACCGGCGAGCTGCTCTGGGTGCCGGACATCCGCGCCTCCGGCTCGCCGGTGCTGCCGCTCGTCCGGTCGACCGGGTACCGTGCGGCCGGCGCGGTGCCGGTGCTCAGCGCCGAGCAGGTGGTCGGGGTGCTGACGTTCTTCACCCCGGAACGGCAGGACCCGGAGCCGGCCCTCGCGGTGCTGCTCACCGGGATCGCCGGGCTGTTCGGGGCCTACCTGGAGCGGCGCCGCTCGGACGAGCTGCAGAACCAGCTCGCAGCCAGCATCGGGGAGTACATCGCGCTCGTCGGGCACGAGCTGCGGACCCCGCTGACGTCGATCGCGACGTACACCGACCTGATCGCCGAATCCGGTGACGACACGACGATCGGCGAGGTCCGGGACCTGCTCGCCGTCATCGAACGCAACAACGCGCGGCTGCGGACCCTGGTCGAGCGCCTGCTGGACCTGTCCGCGCTGGAGTCCGGGCACGCCGGGCTGACCGTCGGCACCGTCGACGTCTCAGCGGTGCTGCGGGCCGCTGTCGCCACCGTGATCGCGGACTCCGGCGAACCGGGCGACCGGATCCGCACCGAGCTGCCCGACCGGCTGGAGATCTCCGCCGACCAGGCCCGCCTGCGACAGGTGGCGGAGAACCTGATCGGCAACGCGGTGAAGTACAGCCCGGCCGGCTCGGCCGTGACGGTCACCCTCGCCGCCGAGGAGGACGCCGCGGTGCTCACCGTCACCGACGCCGGCATGGGCGTCCCCGAGGGCGAGCGGAACCGGCTCTTCGCCCGCCTCTACCGGGCCACGAACGCCCGTCACAGCGGCATCCCGGGGGCGGGGCTGGGCCTGGCCCTGAGCAGGGCGATCGTCGAGCTGCACCGCGGCACGATCACGCTCACGGCCGGCGACGCCGGCGGGACGATCGCCACCGTCCGCCTCCCGCTCTCCCCCGCCACCGCCTGACGGCCGGCACGCCACCGGCCGCCCGCACCGGCCCGCCCGCCACTCCGGTCCTCCCGACGCCCGCTCGCGACCGGCCGCCCGCACCACTCCGCACCGCGGCTCCAGCCCTCCGGACGCCGGGTCGCGACCGACCGCCCGCACCAGGCCCGCAATGCGGCGCCACCAGGCGCCCCGGACGGGACCAGTTGCCCGCACCAGGCCCGCCCCGCGCCGGCTGCTCCCGGCTGGTGCTCATGGGCGTTATTCGTTCCTCATAACGCCCATGAGCACCAGCCGGGAGCAGCCGGCGCGGGGCGGGCCGGGACGACCGGCTGCTTCGCGGGCCTCGACGGGCGGGCCGCCGGCCGGCGGTGGGTGTGGACGGGTTTGCTGCTTTGACCGTGCGCACCGGGGAGGCCGCCCTGGAGGGGTGAGCGTTCTGGGCGCGCCAGCGCCCTGCTCGGCCCGGAAGGGTCCCCGCGGGAGCAGCGGAGATGGACCACAGCGGAGAGGGGACATCAAGATCTTGTGTCTGAATTTGATCGTGATCACGTTCATCACTCGTTCTAGTTGCCAAGGATGTGCAACAGCTGGGTTCGGTCTATAGGCTGACGCGGCGGGGAAGTCCGGCCCCGCGAAGGGGAGGCGCCATGGATGCGCAAGCGATGCACATCGCGAACGGGATTGTGAACGGCCCGGTGTCCGCGATCTTCGTGGTGGTCGCCGTGGCCGTGCTGGCGGTCTGCGTGGTGAAGGCACGCGCCGACCTCGACGATCGGCTGGCGCCGATGGCCGGGCTGGTCGCCGCGTTCATCTTCGCGGTGCAGATGTTGAACTTCCAGGTGCTGCCGGGCGTCTCCGGTCATCTGCTGGGCGGCACGCTCGCGGTGATCCTGGTCGGGCCGTGGGTCGGCGCGCTGTGCGTCTCGACCGTCCTGATCGTGCAGTGCCTGCTCTTCGCCGACGGTGGCCTGACCGCGATCGGCCTGAACATCACGAACATGGCGTTGCTCGGCACCGCCGCCGGATATCTGCTGGTGGCGGGCCTGCTGCGGGTGCTGCCGAAGAACCCGGGCGGGCTCGGAGTCACGGCATTCATCGCGTCCGTGGTCTCGGTCGTGGTCGCGTCGCAGGGCTTCGTCCTGGAGTACGCGCTGGGCGGCACGACGCAGCTGTCCCTGCCGTGGATCTCCGGCACGATGGCCGGCACCCACGTGCTGATCGGCATCGGCGAGGGCCTGATCGCGGCGACCACCGTCGCGACGGTGGCCCGGGTGCGGCCCGATCTGGTGTACGCGCTGCGCAGGTTCCGCAAGCCGGTCGTTCTCGAGGAGGCCGCGGCATGACCAGGAAGTTCGGATGGTTCCTCGCCGGTGGCCTGCTCGTGGCGCTGCTGCTGGCCGGCGTGGTCAGCAACTTCGCGTCGAGCAGCCCGGACGGGCTGGACGCGACCGCCCGTGAGGGGTGCACGTTCGACGCAAACGGCGAGATCACCGGCGGCACCTGCATCGCGCAGCGGGAGCAGGCGCACCAGATGGCGGACAGTCCGCTCGCCGACTACGGCATCCGTGGCATCCACAACTCCGCGCTCTCCACCGGGCTGGCCGGGGTCGCCGGGGTGCTCATCACGTTCGGCATCGGGGCGGGCGGGTTCTGGCTGGTCCGCCGCCGCGAGCAGAAGGCCGCCTGAGGTGGGGGCGGGGCACGCTCACCCGCTCTACCTCGACCGGGCGGGCCGGGTGCACCGGCTGGCCGCGGAGGTGAAGATCGTGGCGGTGCTGCTGTTCACGATCGTGGTGGTGCTGACCCCGCCCACGTCCTTCTGGGCGTTTCTCGGCTACTTCGTGCTGCTGGCGGCGGTGTCGGTCGCCGCCGCGATCCCGCCGCTCTGGTTGCTCAAGCGGGCGACGATCGAGCTGCCGTTCGTGCTGCTCGCGGTGGCCCTGCCGTTCCTGGGGCACGGCGAGCGCGTGGACTGGCTCGGCATGTCGCTGTCGATCGAGGGGCTCCACGGGGCGTGGAACATCTTCGCCAAGGGGACGCTCGGCGTGCTGGCCTCGCTCATGCTCGCGGCGACGACGACGATGCGGGACCTGATCCTCGGGCTGGACCGGCTGCGGGTGCCGTCGGTGTTCACGCAGATCGCGACGTTCATGCTGCGCTACATCGACGTGCTCGCCGACGACGCCCGGCGGATGCGGATCGCCCGGCTGTCCCGGGGGTACGATCCGCGGTTCCTGTGGCAGGTCAAGGCATTCGCGGTCGGGGTGGGGTCGCTGTTCCTGCGATCCTACGAGCGGGGCGAGCGGGTGTACCTGGCGATGGTGTCCCGCGGCTACACCGGGCGGCTCCCGCACGTCGCGCGTGACCGCGCACCGGCCGGGCAGTGGGCGGTGTCCGCGGCCCTGCCGATCGTGTCGGCCGGGATCGCGATCGCCGCGGCGGTCCTCGCATGAGAGGGCTCTAGCATGATCGACGTGGCAACTCCCGCGCTGAAGGTCTCCCGGCTGCACTACGCCTACCCGGACGGGCGGGCGGCGCTGCGCGGCGTCGACCTGACCATCGCCCCCGGTGAGCGCGTCGCCCTGCTCGGCCCGAACGGCGCCGGCAAGACCACCCTGGTGCTGCACCTCAACGGCATCCTGCACGGCGGCGGTGGCACGGTCGAGGTCTCCGGCCTGCCGGTCACCCCGGCCGACCGGGCCGCGATCGCCGAGATCCGCCGCCGGGTCGGCATCGTCTTCCAGGACCCCGACGACCAGCTCTTCATGCCCACGGTCGCGGAGGATGTCGCTTTCGGCCCGGCCAATGCCGGCGTACGCGGTCAGGAGCTCGACGACCGCGTCGACGAAGCCCTGGCCGCCGTCGGCATGTCCGAGCACCGCGATCACGTGCCGCACCACCTGTCGTTCGGCCAGCGGCGGCGCGTTGCGGTCGCCACGGTCCTCGCGATGCGGCCCGAGATCCTGGTCCTCGACGAGCCGTCGTCCAACCTGGACCCGGCGAGCCGGCGGGAACTGGCCGAGATCCTCGAGTCGTTGCCGGTGACGGTGCTGATGGTGACGCACGATCTGCCGTACGCGCTGGAGCTGTGTCCCCGCTCGGTCATCCTCGACACCGGCCGCATCGTCGCCGACGGGGACACCGCGGCGCTGCTGTCCGACCGTGAGCTGATGCGCGGTCATCGGCTGGAGCTGCCGTTCGGTTTCGACCCGGTGGCCGCGGCCGCGTCCCGCCGCCCCTGACGCCCAGCGCCCCGGCCGGCTCTCTCGGGTGTCTCCGAACATTGGAAACACCCGTGAGCACCAGCCGCACAAGCCGGGCCGGCCCACAACGGTCCCCGCAACACCCCGGAGCACCAGCCACACAAGCCAGGTCGGCCCACAACGGTCCCCGGAACACCCCGGGGCACCAGCCACACAAGCCGGGCTGGCTCTCAGGGGTGCCTCCGAACGGCAACACACCCCGGAGGACCAGCCACGCCACGTCGGCTGGTGGTCAGGGGTGTGTTCGCGTTCGGACACACCCGTGAGGACCAGCCGGGGCGCCGGCGGCGCGGCACGGCCGGCAAGTGCGCTGGGCCTCGCGCCACACCGGGCTCAGCGGGCGTGCTCACCGCCGTACGGGAAAGCGGTGGGATCTTGTCTAATCGAAGCGGCGAAGCGGAGGCGCCGGACTGCAGCAGGGGCGCCGGATTGAAGCGGAGGCGCCGGGGCGAAGCGGGGCGCCGGGGTGAAGCGGGAGCGCCGGGGTGAAGTGAACCCGGCGCCCCCGGCAACCACTGATCAGGCGGCCTGCTGAAGTTCCGCCGAGGTGCCGCTGACGAGCGCCTGCCACGTCTCGCGGCCCACGACCCCGTCCACGATCAGCCCGGCGTCGGCCTGGAACGCGCGGACCTCGGACTCGGTGCGGGGCCCGAAGACGCCGTCGGGCGCGGAGGCGATGCGCCGGCGCTGCTGGAACTCGTGCTGGACGCCGCTGACCGCGTTGCCCGAGGCGCCGGGCCCGACCTCCATGATCAGCGCCTGCCAGGTGTCGGCGCAGACGATGCCGTTGTCGGGGATTCCACGGGTGCGCTGGTAGGCGCGGACCGCGTCACCGGTCTGGGCGCCGAAGACGCCGTCCACCGTCACCGTGTGGCCGTGCGCGCGCAGCAGGTATTGCAGCGTGGGCACGGGATGTTGCGTCGAACCCTGCCGGGTCGTCGGCCAAGGGCTGTGTGTGCCGGCCATCCGGGGTCCCCTTCCTCAACGTCGAGTAGGCGTGTGCCCTTCACCTTCGCGTCATCCGGCGTCGAAAGAAAGGGTGAAGTATCTCTCCGCCCACACTTTGTAAGGCGGAGAGACCTTCCAACCCCGTCTAGATCAACTCTGCGCCCAGTCGCCGAGCGACCAGTCCCGCACCTCGGGCATGTCCTCGAGGTGCTCGACCACATAGGTGGCGTGCCGTTCGAGCTGCGCCTCGCACCAGGCCTTCAGCTCGCTCGCGCCGCTCGGCAGCCGCCCGGCGTTGTTGATCGCGTCGATCACCAGGTGGTAGCGCGACGCCTTGTTCCGCACCGTCATGTCGAACGGCGTGGTGGTCGTGCCCTGCTCGATGAAGCCGCGGACCCGGAACCGGTCGGCGTCGGGCCGGCCGTGGACCAGCTGGTGGATGGCACCCGGGTAGCCGTGGAACGAGAAGACGACGTCGACGTGGTCGGTGAACAGCTCCCGGAACATCGTCTCGCTCATGCCGTGCGGGTGGTCCTTGGGCCGGGGCAGCGTCATCAGGTCGACGACGTTGACCACGCGCACCTTGAGCTGCGGCAGCTTGCGCATCAGGATCTGCGCGGCGGCGACGGTCTCCATGGTCACCACGTCACCGGCGCAGGCCAGGACGATGTCCGGGTCGCTGTTGCCGTCGTCGGTGCCGGCCCACTCCCAGATCCCGGCGCCCTTGGCCGCGTGGTCGATGGCCTGGTCCATGTCCAGCCACTGCAGCTGCGGCTGCTTGTCGATCACGATCAGATTGATGTACGACCGCGACCGGAAGCAGTGGTCGGCCACCGAGAGCAGCGTGTTCGCGTCCGGCGGCAGGTACACCCGGGCGACGTCACCGCGCTGTGTGAGCACGTTCTGGATCAGCCCCGGGCCCTGGTGCGAGAAACCGTTGTGGTCGTTGCGCCAGGCCGTGGAGGTGAGCAGGATGTTCAAGCTCGGCACCTTGGCACGCCAGGGCAGGTGCGACGCCTCCTGCAGCCACTTGCCGTGCTGAATCGTCTGCGACGCGCTGACCATCGCGAACGCCTCGTAGGTGGCGAACATGCCGTGCCGCCCGGTCAGCGTGTACCCCTCCAGCCAGCCGTGGCAGTTGTGCTCGGAGAGCACCTCCATGACCCGGCCGGAGCGGCTGAGCTTGACGTCGTCGTCCGTGACCGACTCCATGAACGCGCGGTCGGAGACCTCGAAGACGGCGCCGAGCCGGTTCGAGTTCGTCTCGTCCGGGCAGAACAGCCGGAACCGGTCGCTGTTGCGCGAGTAGATGTCGCGCATCATTTCGCCCAGCTTGCGGGTCGACTCGGCGCGCCCGGCCGCCGGCGTCTTCACCTCGACCGCGTAGTCGCGGAAGTCCGGCAAGTCCAGATCCTTGGTGAGCCGTCCGCCGTTCGCGTGCGGGCTGGCGCTCATCCGCAGGTCGCCGTCGGGCGCCAGGTCACGCACCGGACCGGTCGGCGCGCCGGTGGCGTCGAAGAGCTCCTCCGGCTTGTACGACCGCAGCCACTCCTCCAGCATGCGCAGGTGATCCGGGTTGTCCTTGACGCCGGAGAGCGGCACCTGGTGGGCGCGCCACGTGCCGCCGACCGTGATGCCGTCGACCTCTTGCGGACCGGTCCAGCCCTTCGGCGTCCGCAGGATGATCAGCGGCCAGTGCGGACGCCGGCCGTCCCAGTCACCGCCGCGCGCCGCGGCCTGAATGGCGCGGATCTTGCCCCACGCCTCGGCGAGCGCCTCCGCGAACCGGTGGTGCATGCCGGGCAGGTCGTCCCCGCCCACCTCGATGATCTCGTAACCGTGACCCGCGAGCAGCTTGCGCACCTCGGCCGGGTCCTTCCGGGCCAGCACCGTCGGCCCGGCGATCTTCGCGCCGTTCAGGTGCAGGATCGGAAGGACAGCACCGTCGTGCTCGGGGTTGATGAAGGAGATCCCCTTCCACGAGCCCTCCAGCGGGCCGGTCTCCGCCTCGCCGTCGCCGACCACCGCGATGGTCAGCAGGTCCGGGTTGTCCATCACCGAGCCGAACGCGTGAACCAGCACATAGCCCAGCTCGCCACCCTCGTGGATCGAGCCGGGCGTGGTCACCGAGACGTGACTGGGAATGCCGCCGGGGCTGGAGAACTGGCGGAACAACCGCAGCAAGCCCTCCTCGTCCTGCCCGACCTTCGGATAGACCTCCGAATAGGTCCCCTCCAGGTAACCCGCAGCGACCAGCGCCGGACCGCCGTGCCCCGGCCCGGCCAGGTAGATCGCCTGCTGACCGGTCGTCTTGATCAACCGCGACACATGCGCGTAGACGAACGACAGGCCCGGGCTCGTCCCCCAGTGCCCGAGCAGGCGCGGCTTGATGTGCTCCGGCGTGAGTGGCTCCCGCAGCAGCGGGTTGCCCTGCAGGTAGATCTGGCCGACGGTCAGGTAGTTGTTCGCGCGCCACCACGCGTCGAGGCTCGCCACCTCGGTGTCGTCAGGCTGGGCGAGCTTGCGGACAAGGTCCTCGTGGTCGAGCACAGCGGTCACGATCTTTCCTTCCCTGAAGGCTTCGTCGATCTTCACGTTCCTCCGCCGGGACCCCCTTCGGCAGGGTCCTTCGGCCCTTCCGATCGGGACGTTACCCGCGGAGACGTGCGCCATGCCCGGCCCTTGACGTGAACGTTTCCCCTTTCTCCCGGTCCGCTTTCCGCTCACTCTCACGACAATCCGACGGTACGACGGTGAGCCGCCCGCCTCGCACGCTCCGCTGCCGCCCCCGATCCGAAGGGCCCCCGCGGTCCGGCGGTCAGGCTCGCGGCTTCCTGCGATCGCGTAGCAGGGTGAGGGCCGGCGCGTACATCCGGCTCTTGATCGTGCCCAGGGTGTCCCCCGCGTTCGGCGCCAGCGTGAAGGCGATCTTGACGGCGGTCGCGCGGACCCCGTCCTCGGGCACCGCGTGGTCCACGATCCGGGCGTCCCGGGCCTCCTCACCGCCGTACCGCCGGCCGGTCGTCATCGCCTCGTGCGCCACCTGCGGCGCCAGGCGGCCCTGGATCAGCGCCGACATGCCCGGCGTGAACGGGATGCTGATGCTGACCTCCGGCAGGCACCAGTAACCCCGGTCGGCCCGCATCACCCGGAAGTCGTGCGCGAGCGACAGCATCGCCCCGGCCGCGAACGCGTGCCCCTGGATCGCGGCGACGGTCGGCACGGGAAGCGCGAGGAACCTCGCGAACAACTCCTCCACGTCGTCCGCGTAGCCCTGGAAGTCGGCTCCGCTGCTGCCCAGCCAGTCGAGGTCGAGCCCGTTCGAGAAGAACTTCCCGCTCGCGGTGGTCACCAGCGCCTTGTTGCCGTCCGCCTTCTCCACCTCGTCGAGCGCGGCGTTGACGGCCGCCAGCCAGTCGGGGTGAAACCGGTTCTCCCCGTCTCCGAGGTCCAGAACAAAGACGTCGTGCTGCCGGTCGAGCCTGGGCATCATTGCCTCCTGTGCGACAAGTTACCGATCGGTAACTTCGACATCCTCGCCCACCCGGCGACCAGAATCAAGGCCACCGCGGCGTGCCAGGAGGCATGGAGGCGTGTGCTCCCGGCTGGCGCTGAGGGTTGTCTGCGGTACCCGGAGACAACCCTCAGCGCCAGCCGAAGCCGGAACCCGCGCCGCAACCCCGCCGTCCGCATCGCCCGCGAACCGGCCGGCGCGCGCCACCAGGCGGAGCCGGCTCAGCCCAGGGTGAGGGTGCAGCTGTCCTGGTCGGCGGGGACCTCGGTGATCTGCGCGCCCAGCTGGACGCGCCAGGGCAGGGCCTCGCCCGAGCGGCCCACGCGGATCTCGTCCCCGTCGCGCAGGACGGTGAAGACCGTGTCGGCGCCGGACGGCCCGGGCACGATCACCGCCGTCCGCCCGTCGGCGGGCTCGAAGAGACGCAGCGTGACGCCGTCGCGGTAGTCGTAGTCGGGGCGGTCCTGCCGGGCACCGACCGGGATGACCGCGCCCGGGCGGACGAGCAGCGGCGCGCTGAAGAAGTCGTGGGTCTCGGTGACCCAGCCGGGGCCGGTGACGACGTCGCCGGTCAGGTAGTGGGTCCATCGGCCGGCCGGGACGTAGTACGACACATCGCCGGCGGCGCTGAAGACCGGCGCGACGAGCAGGTCGCCGCCGAGCAGGTATTGCCGGTCCAGGTAGGTGACGGCCGGGTCGGCGGGGAAGCCGAGCACCATGGGCCGCATCACCGGCACGCCGGTCAGGTGGGCTTCGCGGGCGGCGCCGAACAGGTACGGCATCAGCCGGTACTTGAGGTGGGTGAACGAGCGCAGCACGTCCACGGACTCCTCGTCGAAGTTCCACGGCACCCGGTACGACTTCGACCCGTGCAGCCGGCTGTGGGACGACAGCAGCCCGAACGCCACCCACCGCTTGAACACAGCCGGGTCCGGGAGCCCTTCGAAGCCGCCGATGTCGTGGCTCCAGAATCCGAACCCGGAGGACATCAGCGACAGGCCACCGCGCAGGCTTTCCGCCATCGACTCGAACGTGCCGGTGTTGTCGCCGCCCCAGTGGACCGGGAACTGCTGGCCGCCGACGGTGGCCGAACGGGCGAACAGGACGGCCTCGCCCTCGCCGCGGGTGGACCGGAGCACGTCGAAGACGACCTGGTTGTAGATCTGCGTGTAGTAGTTGTGCATCCGCTCCGGGTCGGATCCGTCGTGCCAGACGATGCCGTCGACCGGGATCCGCTCGCCGAAGTCGGACTTGAACGCGTCGACGCCCATCTCGACGAGCGCGCGCAGCTTCGACGCGTACCACTCGCGGGCGTCCGGGTTGGTGAAGTCGACCAGGCCCATGCCGGCCTGCCAGCGGTCCCACTGCCAGACGTCGCCGTTCACCGTCCGTACCAGATAGCCGTTGGCCTTGCCCTCGGCGAACAGCGGGGACCTCTGCGCGATGTAGGGGTTGATCCACAGGCAGACCTTGAGGCCCTTGCCGGCGAGGCGTTTCAGCATGCCGGCCGGGTCGGGGAAGATCCGGGTGTCCCACTCGAAGTCGCACCAGTTGAACTCGCGCATCCAGAACGTGTCGAAGTGGAACACGCTCAGCGGCAGGTCCCGGTCGGCCATCCCGTCGACGAACTTGTTCACCGTCTCCTCGTCGTAGGAGGTGGTGAACGACGTGGTCAGCCAGAGCCCGAAGGACCAGGCCGGGGGCAGCGCGGGACGGCCGGTCAGCGCGGTGTACTTGCGGATCACGTCGGCCGGCGTCGGTCCGTGGATCACCAGGTAGGAGAGGGACTGCCCGGCGACGCTGAACTGGGTGCGGGTGACCATCTCGGAGGCCACCTCGAACGACACCTTGCCGGGGTGGTCGACGAGCACGCCGTACCCGGCGCTGGTGAAGTAGAACGGGACGTTCTTGTAGGACTGCTCGGAGCTGGTGCCGCCGTCCTCGTTCCAGATGTCGATGCTCTGGCCGTTCTTGGTCAGCGGGCCGAAGCGCTCGCCGAGACCGTAGACCACCTCACCCACCCCGAGATCCAACTGCTCATGGACGTACGCGCCGTCGGGCGACGAGACGACACCCATCCCCTTCCAGCCGCTGCCGGTGATCCGCCTGCCGTCGGCGAGGAAGTCCAGCCCCCAGTCGTCGCCGGTGTTCACCCGCGCGGTCAGCGCCCCGGAGGTGAACGACGAGTCGGTGACCGCGATCTCGGCGGGTGACGAGGTGAGCGCGAAGTCCGGCCCGCGGACCGCCGTGCCCTGGAAGTGCTCGATCGTGACCCGGATGACGTCGTCCATCGGCGCCGACAGGGTGACCGTGATCAGCGGCGCGTCGAGGGTGTCGCCGCGGTCGCGGATCCGGCGGGTCGCGGCGTAGACCGTGAGCGAGTCCGGCCCGGGGGTGCTGTCCTGGTGGTGCGCGGGGTGGACGACGGTGAGGCCGTCCCGCTTACGCCAATAGCCGTCGGTGAACTTCATGGGTGTCCTTTTCCAAAGATCACGTGAGGGCGGCGGCGGTGCCGCGCGGAGGAACGAGGGGCGGCGCTGGCGTCACTTGATGGCGCCGGCCGCGATGCCACGGGTGAGGGTCCGCTGGAAGATCAGGAAGAAGAGCATCGCCGGGATGATCCCGATCAGGGCGGACGCGCTGGTGGTCGTGGCGTCCATCATCCGGTCGCCCTGCAGGACGCCGAGCGCCACCGGCACGGTCTGGTTGTCGTTGGAGATCAGGAAGATCAGCGGCAGGAAGAACTCGTTCCACGTCCAGATGAAGAAGAACGTGAACAGCACCGCGAGCGTCGGCCGGCTGACCGGCACCACGACCCGCCAGAGCGCCCGCCACTTCCCCGCGCCGTCGATGGCGGCCGCCTCCAGCAGCTCCTTCGGGAACTCGGTGTAGACCGAGGTCAGCAGGTAGGTCCCGAACGCGCTCTGGATCACCGTGAAGATGATGATCACCGACCACAGGCTGTCGTAGAGCCCGAGCTGCTTCGACAGGTAGTAGAGCGGGTAGACCAGCACCTCCTGCGGCAGCAGGTTCGCGATCAGGAAGAAGACCAGGAACCAGATCCGGCCCTTGACCCTGCCGATCCCCAGCGCGTACGCGTTGAACACCGAGAGGATCACGGCGAGCACCGCCACCACGATGCTGGTGATGAAGCTGTTCCAGAGCTTGAGCCCGAAGTCGACCCGGTTCCAGAAGTCGACGATCCCCTGGAAGTAGAGGTGGTGCGGCAGGGCGAGCGGCCCGTTCGCGGCGTAGTCCGCCGGGCTCTTCACCGCGTTGATCGCCACCACGAGCAGCGGCGCCACGATGAGCAGCAGCAGGACCAGCAGCAGGACGAGGATGATGAAGCGCGCCGGGTGACGTTCCCGGAGAGGGGCCTTTTCCGGCGTACGGGTGCGGGACGCGCGCGTCGCGGTGACAGTCATCGGTTAGCTCCGCTCGGCACGGTTCTGCAGGCGCAGGAAGACGATCGCGAGGATGACGATCAGCACGGTCAGCACCGTGGAGATCGCCGATCCGTACCCGACCTGGGCCTTCTCGAAGAAGTTCTTGTAGGCGAAGTAGGACGGCACGAGCGTCGCGTTGCTCGGTCCACCGCGGGTGAGCACGAAGATCTGCCCGAAGATCTTGAGCGACGCGATGGTGGTGGTCACCAGCACCACGTACAGCTCGGGCCGGATCATCGCGACGGTGATCTTGCGGAACCGCTGCCACCAGGTCGCGCCGTCGAGGTCGGCCGCCTCGTAGAGCTCGGGATCGATGCGCTGCAGGCCGGACATGAACATGACGATCGGGTAGCCGAGCTGGAACCAGATCATCACGGCCATCACGCTGTACAGCGCGTACTTCGGGTCGCCGAGCCAGTTGTGCGCGAGGGAGCCGAGCCCGACCGATTCCAGGATCTTGTTCAGCGCGCCGTAACTGGGGTGCAGGATCCAGCCCCAGATGATGCCGGTGACCGCGACCGGCAGCACCTGCGGCAGGTAGTAGCCGGAGCGCAGCACTGACGCCCAGCGGTCGCTGAACTTCTTGGCCACGTAGTCGAACAGGACCGCGGCCAGGACCAGCCCGAGGAAGGTCGGCACCACCGCCATCGCGATGATCAGCAGGATGATGTGCCCGAAGGAGGCCCAGAAGTTGGCGTCGGCGAAGAGCCGGGTGTAGTTGTCGAAGCCCACCCACTTGGGGCTGCCGATCCCGGTCCACTTGGTGAAGCTGATGTAGACCGTCATCACCAGCGGGACGATGATCACCGCGGTCGAGGCGAGGAGCCCGGGGATGAGGTAGACCGCGTAGCCGCGGTTCTTGGTGCTGCCGGCCATGCGCGGCGGTCCTTTCCACCTGTCGTGGGCGGCGGATCGGCCCGCCGCCCACCACAAGACTCACTTACCGAGGTCGGCCAGGTTCTCGTTGTACGGCTTGGCGATCTCGTCCAGGAACGCCTGCGGCGTCTTCGAGCCGTTGATCAGGCCCTGCACGCCGGCGACCATCACGTCGTAGTAGCCCGGGGCCGGCCAGTCGGGGTAGAACGCGAGCCCGTCACCGGTCGTGAGCTTGTTGAAGTTCTCGATCAGCTCCTTGTTCTTCGCGTCGGTGATCGCTGACGGGTCGGCCACCACCGGGACGCCACCGTTGTTGCCGAGCAGGTTCTGGATCTCCGGTGACATGGTGATGTCGATGAAGTCGTACGCCAGAGCCTTGGCCTTGCTCTTCTCCGGGACGACCCAGAGGTTGCCGCTGGAGCCCGGGTGCAGCTTGTTGCCGGGGAACAGGAACGTGCCCCACTCGAAGTCCTTGATCTCCTTGGCGAACCGTCCGTACCACCACGAGCCGGAGATCAGGATCGGGAACTTGCCCTGCTCCCAGGCGACGCCCATGTCCTCGGCCTTGATGCCGGCCGAGTCCTTGGCGATGTAGCCCTTCGACACCCACTCGGCGAAGGTCTGCGCGCCGTAGCTGAGCACCGGGCCGTTGAAGTCGACCTTGTTCTTGTAGAGCTCGTAGTCGTCGACGAACGCGCGGTCGGCCTTGGAGAGTGCGAGCTCGTAGAAGATCTGCTGGGCCGGGTACTCGGCGCCGCCGACCGCGAGCGGGGTGACCTTGTTCTTGACGAAGGTGTCCATCGCGGCGGTGAACTCGTCGAGCGTCGTCGGCACGGCGATCTTGTACTTGTCGAACATCGCCTTGTTGTAATAGACCATGACGTACTCGCCGTAGTTGGGCACGCCGAAGAACTTGCCGCTGCCCATGATGCCGTCGTCGTCGTACTTCGCCGTGGTCTGCAGGCTTCCGCTCAGCTTGGAGTCCCAGCCGCGCTTGGTCGCCTCGTCGGAGAGGTCGGTGAGCAGCCCCTGCTTGGAGAGCAGGCCGGCGGTCGCGTTGCCCTTGTTGTACTCCAGGATGTCCGGCGCGCTGTCCGAGTTCAGGATCATCTGGGCGTTCTGCTGGATCTGCTCGAAGGACTTCTCCTCGAACTTCACCTCGACGCCCGGGTGCTTCTGCTTGAAGATCTCGATCGCCTTGTTCCAGGCGATGCCCATCGCGCTGGTCGGGCCCTCGTAGTGCCACAGGGTGAGCGTCTTCGCGTCGGCGCCCTCGGTCGACGACGCGTCGTCGTCGCCGCACGCGGCGAGCGCGGCCGCGGTGGTCAGACCGAGCGCGCCGGCGAGCAGGCCACGTCGTGAGATGGTCATAGCGGGGTCCTCCCAGGGGGACTGTTCCAGGAGTCGAAGGTCAAGAAGAGAGTTGTCGAAGCGCTTCGACGAATCGAATGGTTTTGTCGAAGCGCTTCGACAAAAGCCTTGCCGCAGACGCTAAGGAACGCGTGATGCAGATGTCAACGGTGTGACGGCGAGATTTCGCGGCAGCTGGCACGTTCGACCAGCCTCGGCTCCAGCAGCCGGGTGTAGTCGACACTGCGGTTGTCCAGCAGGCGCATCGCGGTCTCCACCGCGAGGGTCCCGACGTCGTGCGCCGGGATGTCGATCGAGGTCAGGTCGACCGGCATCGCGGTCGCCACGTCCCGCGGGCAGACCGCCACGACGGAGACGTCCTCCGGCACCCGCCGGCCCGCGGCGTGCAACAGGTCCAGCAGCGGGCGCAGCGCCTCCTCGTTGTGCACCACCAGGGCGGTCAGCCCGGGCAGCTCGGTGTCGAGGTCGGCGAGCGCGGCCCGCGCCCCTTCCACCCCCGGCTCGCAGGGGTGGGTCGCCGTCCGCAACCTCAGCTCGTTCGAGGTCTGCAGGAACCCCGCGAGGAACCGGTCCGCGTACGTCGTCTGCCGCCGGTACACCGCGGGCGACGGGCCGACCAGCCCGATCCGCTGGTGACCGTGCCCCGCGAGGTGCCCGAGCGCGCACGCCGCGGCGGCCTCGAAGTCCAGGTCCACGCAGGCGATGCCGGCGTGATCGGCGGGAAGACCGATCAACACCGAAGGCTGCTTGAGCGTACGGATGGCCGGCAGCCGCACGTCGTCCCGCTCGATGTCCATCAGGATCAGCGCGTCGACCATGGTGCTGTGCGCCACCCGTTCCAGCCCCGCGGTGCCCTCGTCCTTGGTCAGCAGCAGCACGTCGTGGTTGAACGACCGGGCGGCCGTCACCACCGCCGTCGCGAACTGCATGATGACCGGCACGTTGACGTCCACGCGCAGCGGCGCCACCAGCGCGAGCACGTTCGTCTTGCTGCTCGCCAGGGCCCGCGCCCCGGCGTGCGGGTGGAAGCCCAGCTCGGCGATCGCGGCCTGCACCCGGGCCCGGGTCTCGGCGGAGATCGGGCGGCGGCCGCTCAGCACGTACGACACCGTGCTGGGCGACACCCCGGCCGCCCGGGCAACATCGCTGATCGTCGGCATTGCGCCTCCCCATGTACCCCGGTCCCGGCCCAAGACCGCGCTCCCCTCCGCCGATCCTAGCCATCCGCATGAACACGCTTCGCAATCGCGGGGTCGCACGACAGAGCCCGCGCGATCACGGCCACCGCAGGTGAGGGTCGCGGGGCAGGGTCCACGCCGTCACGGCCACCGCAGGTGAGGGTCGCGGGGCGGGTCACCACGGTCCCGGCCGCCGCACGTGGGGGTCGCGGCGGGGGGCCCGCTCCCAGGTGGCCCCCCGCCGCGAGTCTCATCGGATGCTGAACGACGCCAGCCGCAGCCCGGGGCCGAGCACCAGGACGACGTCCCGGCGGCCGGTCACGGGCGTCAGCGGCGCGCTCACCGTGGAGTACGAATAGATCCCGCCGGTGTCACTCACCGTGGCCGTGCCGAGCAGCCGGCCGGTCGGTGAGCCGAGGCGCGCCTCGACCGTTCCGGAGCCCGACGCCCGTACCGTCAAGGTCTTCCCACCGCGCAACGCGGCGTCCTTGAAGGTCAGCCGGCCACCGGAGACGGCCGTGCCGCTCGCCTTCGTCTCGTCGACCAGCGTCGCGCCGGCGTAGTCGTCGAAGGTCTCGGCGCGGGTGGTCCGCGAGAGTTCACGCGCCGGAATCGTCTCGCTGCGCACGCGCAGTGACGCCCGCTGCCGGATGTCGGCCGAGGACGAGCCGATCAGGACATCGTGCACCGCGGTCTCGGTCACCCACTTCTGCCGGGTGACGTCCCAGTGGGCGAGGTCCCGCGGCGTCAGCGTGAACGTGACGGTCCTCGACTGGCCAGGGCTCAGCGCGACCTTCTGGAAGCCGCGCAGCTGCTTGACGGCCGTCACGTCGCGGGAGGTCCGCTGGTGGGTGTAGAGCTGGACCACCTCGTCACCGGCGCGCCTGCCGGTGTTGGTGACGGTCACGCTGACCCGGTTGCCGACGACCTCGATACCGCTGTACCGGAACGAGGTGTAGGACAACCCGTGGCCGAACGGGTACAGCGGCGACGCGGAGCTGTACTGGTACGTCTGACCGGTCTTGATGATGTCGTACCGGTTCAGGTCGGCCGGCAGGTCGGCGACCGAGCGAGGCCACGTCTGGGTCAGCTTCCCGGCCGGGTCGACGTCGCCGTAGAGCACGTCGGCCAGGGCGTTCCCGGTCTCGGCGCCGGCATGCGTGGTCCACACGATCCCGGGGACGTGCCGCTGCGCCCAGGTCAGCGCGAGCGGATAGCTGCTCTGCACGACCACGACGGTGTGCGGGTTCGCGGCGCGCACCGCCTCGATCAGCGCCTGCTGCCGCGCGCCGAGGCTGATCCCGGTCCGGTCGTGCGCCTCGCGCCCGGCCACGAACGGGTTCGTCCCGACCACGACCACAGCGGTCTGCTTGCCCTTCGCCGCGGCGGCGGCAGCGGCGACCCCGTCGGTGACGATCTCCTTGGCGAAGTGCGCCGCCCCGGCCGCGGTCGGCGAGCCCAGGCCGAGCTTGCCGTCGGCGCCGACGGTCACGTAGGTGTTCGCGCCGAACCAGCTCTCCTGCGTCTCGTACCCGGCGTAGTGCAGCACGACCGTGCCGTCGCCCTGGTCCTCCACCTTGAACTGCTGCTGGACGTACCAGCCGGTCGGCGCGGACTCACTGGTGACGAACGGGCCCCAGTTGTAGCCGAGGTACTTCCCGTTGGCCACGCTGCGCAGCGTGGAGACGTCGTCGCCCCAGTCCACCGCGTCGAACTGGGCGGCGGTGTCCGCGGTCGCGGCGGTGGCGGCGACCGCCTGCGGGTCGGCGGCGGTCACGTACCGGCCGGTGGCGACGTCCTTGAGGGCGATCCGGTCGGCGCCCTCCGACGACACGGCCGGGCCGCGCGCGGCGATCCCGTCGAGCGCGGTGACCCGGTAGGGCAGCTGACCGCCGTACCAGTCGGTGTAGAGATCGTCGGCGAGCGGGCCGACGGCCGCGACGGAACCGCCGGCCTTGAGCGGCAGCGCGCCGGAGTCGTTCTTCAGCAGCACCATGGCGTCGGCCGCGGCCTCCCGCGCGAGCTGTCGGTGGGCGGGACTGTCCACGACCGAGGGCGAGATCTTCGCGTACGGGCCGCCGTCCGGGTCGAACTCGCCGAGGCGGAACCGGATGCTCAGCGCGTCCCCGACCGCGGTGTCCACCTGCTTCTCGGTGAGCAGTCCCTGGTCCAGCGCCTGGCGCAGCGCTGTCGTCGTCGGCTCGCCGTCGGTGTCGTCGACCGTGAAGCTGTCCACCCCGGCCTTGACCACCGCCGCGTTCGCCTCGGCCTGCGTCGCGAAGTAGGCCTGCGACCGGGTGAGGTTGGTCGGCGCCCACGCGTCGGTGACGTTGAAGAGCCGCTGGTCGCTCCAGCCACGGACCAGCCCGGCGAGGTCCGGGTCCACCGTCGCCGGCCGCCCGTTGATCAGGTTGTAGGACGCCATCACGCCGGTCGCGGCGCCCGCTTCCAGGGGGATCCGGAAGGGCTCGCGGTCGTACTCGTTGAGCACCCGCTGGGGCACGTTCGAGCTGGTCTGGTCCCGTTTGGTCTCGTTGTTGTAGGCCGCGTAGTGCTTCAGCGTCGGCGCGGTCTTCAGCCGGGAGGGATCATTTCCCTGCAGCCCTTGCCCGTACGCCGTGGCGACCGCCCCACTGAGCAGCGGATCCTCGGAGTAACCCTCCTCGTTGCGCCCCCACCGCGGGTCGCGCAGCAGGTTCACCACCGGCGCCCACAGGTTCAGCCCCCACACCGTCGGGTCCTGCGCGTGCAGTCCCCGGGCCTCGTCACCGACCGCCGAGCCGACCCGTCGCAGCAGCTCCGGGTCCCAGGTGCTGGCGAGTCCGACGGCCTGCGGGAAGACGGTCGCGGTCGCGTCGACCTTGGCGCCACCGGCGTCGTGGTCGTTGGACCAGGCCACGCCGTGCAGCGCCTCGGTGCCGGTCTTGAAGACGCCCAGGCCCAGGCGCGGGATCGCGGGCTGGTACTGGTGCAGCATCGCGAGCTTCTCGCCGAGCGTGAGCCGGCCCACCAGGTCGTCGACGCGGGCCTGCAGCGGCAGGTGCGGATCGCGGAACGGGAAGGTCTCGGCGGCGTGCGCCGGCGTGGCCGTCAACGGGACAGTGAGCAGGGCGGCGGCCAGGAGGGCCAGGCCGCGTCTTCCGCGCATGGGTTCTCCCTCGGTGACGAGAGTCGAAGCGCTTCGACGGCAAGGACGGAGTGCCACGTCGAAGCGCTTCGACGGCGTGCGGTCACCATAGATTCCTGCCGATGCGCGAGGCAACAACCTTGCGGAAATCCGCCGGAAACAGCGGCGCGGATCCGGGCACAATGGGCGAGTGCGACTGATCGTGATCGGTGGAGATGCGGCGGGGATGTCGGCGGCGGCCCAGGCGCGGAAACGACGCGGGCCGGGCGGCCTGGACATCGTGGCCTTCGAGATGGGCCGCTTCGTGTCGTACTCGGCATGCGGCATCCCGTACTGGATCGGCGGGGTGGTCGAGGGTGGCCCGGACGCGCTGATCGCCCGCACTCCCGCGGAGTTCGCCGCGGCCGGGATCGAGGTGCGGACCCGCCACGAGGTGACCGGAATCGATCTCGCCGCACGTACGGTGACCGTGCGTGATCTCGACGGCGGCCGCGACCTCCGGGAGGGCTTCGACGCCCTGGTCTACGCGGCCGGCGCGAGCCCGGTGCGCCCGCCGTGGGCCCGGATTCCGGAGTCCGGCGTGTTCGGGGTGCAGACCCTGGAGGACGGGTCCGCGCTGCGCGCCTGGCTGGACGCCGAGAAGCCGGCGACGGCGGTGGTGATCGGCGGCGGCTACATCGGCGTCGAGATGGCCGAGGCCCTCACCAACCGCGGCCTGCGGGTGACCCTGATCGAGAAGTCGGCGCAGCCGATGGGGACGGTCGACGAGGACATGGGCGCGCTGGTCGCGTCGTCGATCCGGGATCTCGGCATCGACCTGCGCACCGGCGTCACGGTCGAGGGACTGGAGACCTCGGGCGGGAAGGTCACGGCGGTGGCCACCGACTCCGGCCCGGTCCCGGCCGGCGTCGTGGTCGTCGGTCTCGGGGTCCGCCCGAACACCGCGCTCGCGCAGGCCGCCGGCATCCCGGTCGGCGAGACCAGCGGGATCCGGACGGACCTGCGGCAGCGGGTGATCGGGCCGCAGGGCCTGGTCGACGGGGTCTGGGCGGCCGGCGACTGCACGGAGGTGCACCACCGCGTCAGCAAACGCCAGGTCCACGTGCCGCTCGGGACCCACGCCAACAAGCAGGGCCGGGTCGCGGGGCTCAACCTCGGCGGCGGATATGCCACCTTCCCCGGGATCATCGGCACCGCGGTCACCAAGCTGTGCGACCTCGAGGTGGCCCGGACCGGGCTCGGCTCCCGCGAGGCGGAGCAGGCCGGGTACCGATTCGTCACGGTCAAGGTGGAGTCGACGAACCGGGCCGGCTACTTCCCCGGGGCGGTGCCGATGACCGTCAAGCTGATCGCCGAACGGGAGACCGGAGTGCTGCTCGGCGCGCAGATCGTCGGGCGGACCGAGGCCGCGAAACGGATCGACGCGTTCGCGGTGGCGGTGTGGAACAGGATGACTGTCAGTGAGATGACGGCTCTGGATCTGGGCTACGCACCGCCGTACGCGCCGGTCTGGGATCCGATTCTGATCGCCGCTCGCAAGGCCGAGGAAGCGCTGGGCCAGGACATCGGGCGGGAATGAGACGAGGGGTGGGCCCGGCCGGACCCACCCCTCGATCCGTGCTGCCGGCGGTGTTACTCGGTGACGGCTCCGATCTGGACGGAGCCGCGGCCGACGACCGCGCCCTCGTCGGTCACGAACTGCACCTCACCGGAGAGGTGCCGCCCGGCCGGCGGGACCGCGGCGACGGTGACCGAGCCGGTGATCGTGGCGCTCGCCCCGGCCCCCAGCACGACCGGCGTGCTCGGCGCCGACAGCGTGCCCAGCGCCGGGCTGAAGTACGCGTCCTGGTAGTCGTAGGCGGTCGAGCCGGCGGGCACTGAGTACCCCTGGACCTCGACGGTGTACGTGCCACCGGCCGGCGCGTTGAGCGTGATCGACTCCTCCGAGTCGCCGTCCGCGGACCGGCCCTTCTCGACACCGTTCGCGTCGTAGAGGAACAGGTCCAGGTCGGCTGCCGGGTCCGCCGGGTTGCTGATCGCGACGGTCAGGCGGGTCGCGCCGTCCGGCACGACGACCGTGTAGTCCTGCACGCCGCCCTGCTCGATCGTCGGCCGCTGGGTGAACGCGCTGCCCAGCGGGCCGCCCTGCGGGGTGATCGTGATCGGGCCGAACCGGTTGGTGACCGTCCACGTCGCCGGGGTGGCCTGGCCGACCTTCACGCTGGGCAGGGTGACCGTCGCCGGCTCCACCGTGACG
The DNA here is from genome assembly GCF_016862095.1 of Actinoplanes cyaneus. Taxonomy (GTDB): domain Bacteria; phylum Actinomycetota; class Actinomycetes; order Mycobacteriales; family Micromonosporaceae; genus Actinoplanes; species Actinoplanes cyaneus. Next base: position 40,378 of record NZ_BOMH01000077.1, on the reverse strand, counting down.
CCCTGGACCTTGGCGGTCAGCGCGAACGGGTTGCTGAGCAGCGGCGACGTGCGGCGCGACTCGACCTCGAGCTCCCAGACGCCCGGGATCGGGTTGTCGTAGGAGCGCTCCTCCGGCTTGCAGGTGGCCGGGTCGGAGTAGTTGGTGTAGCAGTACGGGCTGGAGGTCGGCTCGACCGGCACGCCGTACGGGTTGATCGCGATCCACCGCGTCTGCGAGCCCGTCGCCAGCCCGCCGAGGTCCACCTGCAGCGAGGTGGCGTTCGCCGGGACGGTCACGAAGAACGACGTGGTGGAGTTGCGGTCGACGGCGCCCTTGAACGTGTTCGCGTAGGCCGAGGCCTTAGCCTCCACGCCGGTCACCACGGTGTTGAGCACCTCGAAGTCGATCGCCGGGGTGAACGGGTCGTCGACCTTGAGCAGCGCGCTCGTGACGCCCTGGCCGGCGGTGACCCGTACCGGGATCTTGACGGCCTTGTTCAGCGGCAGGCCGATCAGCGGCACCGTCGAGAACGCGCCGCGGTCACCCTGGAAGGAGAGCCGGTGCAGGACGGTCCGGTTCGGCCCGCTGGTGCGGGTCAGCGAGATGTTGACGATCTTGGTTTGGCCGGCCTTGAAGCCGCCGTCGGCGACAGCGCACCGGTTGTAGATGCCGGTGCCGGTGCCCGGCGTGGACAGGTACTGCGCGAGCGGGGTGCAGACCGGGGCCGAGGCCGTGTAGGTACGGGTCTCGGAGATCTTGGTCAGCAGATTCCACGAGCCCGGCACGTCGAAGACGCCGTAACCCTGTTCGTACGCCTGCTCGCCCGGGATCGGGTCCGCCGTCGAGTAGATCGCCCGGCGCAACTGCGCCGGGGTAACCGTGCGGCGGGTCTGCTTCGCGGCCGAGAGCAGCAGCGCGGCGCCACCGGTGGCCTGCGGCGCGGCCATCGAGGTGCCGTTCTCCATGGCGTAACCGACCGGCAGGGTGTAGCCGACGGTGTCGACGCCCGCCACGACCTCCCAGGTGGGCGTCGCGGAGATCGCCGAGCCGGGCGCGGTGATGTTCGGCTTGAAGCCGCCGTCCTCCCGCGGGCCCCGCGACGAGAACGGGAACAGCTGCTCGGGCTTGCGGGTCACCGAGGCGTAGTTGGCGAGCCAGGTCTCCTTGGACACGCTCGCCGCCACGCTGACCGCGTCGGTGGCCACGGACGGGTCGCCGATCGTGTTCACGCCCGAGCCGGAGTTGCCGGCCGAGATGAACAGCTGCACGCCGTACTTCGTGATGAGCTGCTGGTAGAGCTGCGCCTGCGCGCTGCTGCCGTCGTTGAGCGCGGGCAGGCCGCCGATCGACAGGTTGACCACGTCGACGCCGCGATTCACGACCAGGTCCACCATGCCGGTGGTCAGCGCGGCCGCGGTGCAGCCACCGCCCCACGAGCAGGCCCGCGACGAGACGATCTTGGCGCCCGGCGCCTGCCCGTCGAAGTTGCGGTTGCCGAACAGGTCGTTGCCGGCCGAGATGCCGGCCACGTGGGAGGCGTGCAGACCCTCCGGGATGCCGATGTTGACGAAGTCGGCGACCTGGCCGGGCAGGCCGGCCGGGGTGAGGTCGACATCCTCGCGGTACTCGACGACGAACGGCATGCGCTCGGCGATCGCGGTCGCGGGGTTGTCGGTGCCGAAGTAGCCGACGTCGAACTTCTCCTTGTACGGCCGCATCACGGCGTCGTCGGTGAAGTTGTTGTTCTGGTTCACGTCGACCCGGACGTCGTGGCTGACCGGGTCGTAGAGGATGCCCCACGCGTCGGTGGTGTCGCCGTCCCGGTTCACGTCACCGGCCGGCTCGGAGGCCGCGGTGATGTTCTCGCTGAAACGGCTGATCAGCCAGCTGCCTGTCGGGGCGGTCCAGGTGGCGCCGGCGTAGGTGAAGCTCGGGCCGGTCACGGCCGTGCGCATCGCGCGCCAGGTGCCGTCGTTCTCGACCAGCGGGTCGGTCGCGGTGACCCAGTCGACGATCTTCCGCTCCCCGGTCGTGGTCTTCTGCAGGGCCGGGTGGGCCAGGTCGACACCGGTGTCCATGACACCGATGGTCACGCCGCGACCGTCGTAGGTCGGGTGCTTGCGCTTGAAGTCCACCGAGCCGGTCTCGCCGACCGGCAGGTACGCGTTGTCGGCCGGCGTGGTCGCGCCCGGCCCGCTCACGGTCGCCTGCTTGGTCGCCTTCGCGTCGGAGGTCAGATCCGGCTCGGGCACCTTGACGGTCTCGTCCAGGTCGACGGCGCTGACGCCGGGCAGCTTCGCGGCGCTGAGCACCTTGGCGGTGGGCACCGAGGCCAGCACGTACCCGACCTGGTCGAAGTTGCGGGCGATGGTGCCGCCGAGCGCCTTGACCCGGGCCGCCACGTCCGCCGACCTGCCCTGGTCGGTGGCGATGATGAGGGTGACACTCGGCTTGTGCTCGGCCTGGGCGTCGGCGAGCAGTCCCGCGTCGTGGGCGCCGAGCGTGTCAGCCGGCGAGTCCTTGGGGTCGACGGTCTCGGTGGCGGGCGCGCCGTCCTGGTTGACCGGTGCGGGGGCGGCCGCGACCGGCAGCGAACCGCTCACCGTCGTCACGCCGGCCGCGAGGCCGAACGCGAGAGCGGAGGTGAAGGTTCGTCGGCCCCAGCGGGATGGTTGTCTCACGTGCGGGTCCTCCGGAAGTACGGCGCCCGGAGGGGTGTCCGGACGCTTCTTCCGGGAGTCTGCGATCGATCGGAGTGGAAGTCACTACGGTCGATAAGGTTCGTGACCTTCCCGTGACCATAGTGGACCGACCCATCGGCCGACAGCGCGCATCAAGGTCGAAGCGGTCATCGTCGCTCATTTCCCGCGAACCCATCGATCGTCGCGTCGGCCTGGCCGGGACCCGCCAGGATGGGCGCATGCTCATCCAGAAGTTCCTCGACGATCTGCTGGACGCGTCCACGCCGTACTGGAGGAGCCGGTGGGCAGCCGGGCCACGACCGGCACACCTGGCGCGGCACGTCGACCGGGACCCGCGGATGATCCGGGCCGTCCTGCCGCTCCTGGACCGCTGGGAGCCTCGCCGCCTCGACGAGTTCCTCGGCTGCTTCGTCCCGGAACAGGCCGGTCGGATCGCCGACGCGCTCGTCCAGCACGTCGACCTGGAACCGGCCGAGCTCGAGAGCTGGGTGCGCGGGCCGCTCCGGGGTGACGTCCACCAGCTGCTCGGCTGCACCATGATGCACCTCTGGCGGGACATGTTCCGGGACGGGTCGGCGCCCGCCCGGGCAGCCGCGAGCCTGGGCATCACCGGGCCGGCACCCCACCTGTCCTATCACGACGACTCCGTCCCGCCCGACCTGCCGTTCCCGTCCGAGGCCCGCCGGGCCGCCCGCGACGACTTCGGCCTCGACCCGGGCCACGTGGACCTGCTCGACCCGCTGCACGCCATGCCGGCGCCGGTGTTCGCCGCGCTGTCCCGGTTCCGGCTGGCCGGGTGGCCCTCCGACGAGGCGGTCCTGACCGCGCTGCCGGCGTCGCCCGGGCAACCCCTCACGGTCGCCCTGCCGGCGTTCGCCCGCGTCGCCTGTCTCACCCCCGAGGAGATCGACGGCTGGCTCACGATGATCGCCGGCGTCGGGCCGGCGCCGCTCCCGCTCGACCAGATCTGGCGGCTGTGCACGCCCGCCCTCGCCTGGCGGCGGGTCGGCGTGCCGGCGGCCGTCGCGCCGTGGTGCGCGGCCGCGAGACTGCCACCCGAGGAGGCCGAGGCGATGCACCGGGCCGGCACGCTCGACCCGGCCGGGCTGCGGGCGCTCGCCCTCCTCAGCCGGTGACCACCCTCCTCCGCGAGCCCACCGGTCCCGACCCGCTCAACCGGTGACCACGATCTTGCGCATCCACGCCGGGACGTGCGGCCGGTCGCCGTCGACCAGCACCACGACGTAACGGGCCCGTGGATTGCCCGCCGGCGGCGCCACCGGCCACGGTGTGTCCCCGTCGGTGGCCAGCACCACCATGTCCGCGGGTGGCCGCAGCACCGCCGCGGCGTCCAGGCCGGCGCGCATGTCGGTGCCACCGCCCCCGGTGACCACGACATCCTCGATCCGCGCGACCCGCTGGACGTCCCCGGTCCGCGCGTCGCAGCACAGCACCCGCACGGCGTCGCCGCGCAACGCCCGGATGATGCCCCGCAGCTCGGCGAGGACCTGCCCGAGCATGCCCGCCGACATCGAGCCGGACGTGTCGATCACGACGTCGAGCCGGGGCGGGCGCGGCGCACGCATCGCGGGCAGGGCCAGACCGGGGACCGCGGAGGCACGGCGGGACGGCCGGGCGTACGTGTAGTCGCGCACCCCGGCCACCGTCGCCCGGGACCGGCTTACCACGCTGCGCAGCTCCCGTCGCCAGTCGACCCTGGTGGTGAGCGTGTCCGTGGCGAAGCGGCGCAGCCCGGCCGGGACGTCCCCGCCCGACCGCCCGTGCTCCTCGATCTCCCGGGCGACCTGCTGACGGACCATCTCGGCACGGCCGTCGCTGACACTGCCGTCCTCGTCACCGGTCTCCGGGCGCTCCCACTCACGGGGCTCGCCGCCCGTTCCCGAGCCGCAGTCCCCAGGATCCGCTTCAGATCCGGTCGTTCCCGACGGCGGGGCGTCTACCTGGAACACCGCGATCGCCGTTGCCCCGCCCGACCCGATCACCAGCGCGTAGGCGCCCGCCGGCAGCGACTCGGCCAGGTCGAAGTTCAGCACCCGCGGCGTGACGATCACCGGGTCGCCCGCCGCGTCCGGTCGCGCGGCCAGCCCGTCCTCGCCGAAGCGCGCCACCAGCACCGTGGTGTCCGGCTCGAAGTCGAAACCGTCGCTGCTGGCGGCCATCGGGCGCGGGACGTCATACCCGGCCGGCAGTGACGGCGGGTCCACCTCGGCGAACGGGAGCCCCACCGGGAGGATCGCGGCGGGGCCGCCGGCCTCGACACGGTAGAGCCCGGCCGGGACCTGGGCGAGCTCGAACGTGAGCAGCTGACCGGTGACCACCCGGACGCCGGTGATCGCGTGCGGGACCGGGTGGCCGCGATCGCTGTGCAGGGCGGGCGCGGTGCCGGGACCGAAGTGGGTGCCGCTCCCCCGTACCGTCAGTTTCGCCGGCGCCGCCGCGAGATGGTCCGGGCTGAGGGTGATCCCCGGGACGGCCGGCCTGTCCGGCGCGGCCGCCGTCGTCTCCGGCGAGGCCCCTGGGACGTCTCGGAGCAGGCGGTACATCTGTTCGGCGAGCATCCCGCGGCGGGCGCCGGGGATCCGCTCCCAATAGGACGCCCGGACCGCCGGCAACGTCACCCCGGCGTCCCGCAGCTCCTCGTTGATCGCCGCGTCCGCCGCCGAGTTGAACATCGGGTGCAGCGCCGGCGGCTCGGCCAGGGACTCCCAGCGTTCCCGGTGCCCGTGCAGCAGATGGCCGGCCTCGTGCAGCCACGCGCCGGCGACCTCCTCGGCGGAGAGCGTCAGCACGAAGTCCGGGTTGGCGTACATCCGCCAGCGCGCGTCCACCCCGAACGTCGGCAGGTCCCGGGTCAGCACCGGGACCATCGCGAACAGGGCGGTGCTCAGGTACGGCATCCGGCCGGCGGCGACCACGCGACCGGCGGAGAGCCGCAGCGACGCCTGCCGGCTGTTCTCATCCATGGATCTCGGTCAGGATCGGGCCCAGCGCCCGCAGCTGATCCGCCGTGGGGAGCACCCCGAACGGGCGGACGGCGGGCTCGCTCCAGCGCCGGGCGAACAGGAACGCGATGTCCGCCATCCCCGCGTCGGCGACCGCCGCCAGGATCGTGCCGCACGCGAGCCACCGGTCCGGCGTGGGATCGTTCGTCATCGCGGTCACGACCGCCGCCGCCGTGGCGAAGACCTGATCGGCGCGGCGGACCGGCACGACGTACGCGGAAGGGTCCTTGAGCAGGGTCTCCGGATCGGGAAGATCGAGGCGCCGCACGAACTCCAGGAACTCCGCCGCCGCGGCAGTGCCGACCGATCCGTTGAGCAGCAGCAACACCACCGTCTCGGAGAAGCCGGCGGCCTTGGCCGCGCCGTAGAGACGGGCGCCCATCTCCCAGCTGCGCGGCGTCGGGAACGCCCGGCCGGCCTGCTCCGAGGAGGACGGCATCCGGGTCACCAGCTCCGGCCGCGCCCGCAGGAATGTCCCGACCAGCGTCTTCGCCGACACCGTCGCCCTGTCGACGAGATCCAGCGCGACGGACGGCACCGGCACCCGCGGCCAGCCCACGGTGAAACCGTCGCGCACCACGTCGGCCGGCAGGGTCCAGTCCAGGTGGACGAACCGGTTCGCCAGCGGCGGCGCCAGGTCCCACCCGTCGGCCGCGATCTCCGGCGGGTTGGCGGCCGCCACACTGCACGTTCCCTCGGGCAGTCGCAGGTCGCCGACCCAGCCGGTCAGGATCGGCCGCAGCAGCGCGGCCTGCGTGGCGGGCGGCGTCGTGCTGATCTCGTCGTAGAAGACGACGCTGGGCCGGTCCATGGCGGCCACCCGGCGCGCCCAGGCCGGTGGCAGCAGCCGGGTCGAGGAGTTCGACGGGTCGAGCATCGGCAACCCGGCGAAGTCGGCCGGCTCGTGCAGCGACGCGATCACCGTCTCCACATGGAAGTGCAGGTCGTCGCCGAGCGACTCGATCACGCTGGTCTTGCCCTGGCCCGGTGGCCCCCACAGCAGCGCCGGGACACGCGCGATCAACGCGGTGCCGAGCGCCGTGATCGTGTCCGCATAGCGCTGATTCATGGGCTCACGGTAGTCACCGGTGACAAAGGCCGCCGGTGGCCCATCGACGACGATAGAATGCGGCGTGGCGGGTCGGCTGGAGATTTACATCAGTGAGTTGATGAACATCGCCGCGCCGTACTGGCGGAGTCTTCGGGCCGGCTTCGTGGAGCAGTTCGCCTCCCTGCCGGACCTGTCCTACTGGCCGGCCGCCGATCTGCGCTCCGACATGGTGCTGCTGCTGGACCACTGGGATCCCGGGCGCCTGCACGAGTTCCTCTCCGTCCAGGCGCGGTTCTGGCACGCCCCCGGCACCGACACCGCCCTGGTCCGGATGATCGCCAGCACCCTGCTCGGCCACCTCGACATGACACCGGACGAGGTGGAGGAGTGGGTGCGGTGGCCGTTCCAGGGCGACATCCGCGAGCTGACCCGCAACCCGGCGATGCACGTCTGGCGGGCGTTGCACCCGGACGGCTCCGCGGCCCGGCACGTCGCGGCGTGTCTCGGCATCACCGCCCCGGCGCAGGAGCTGACGTTCGGGCTGCAGTCCCGCGACGACGTCGACGAGCTGCCGCTTCCACCGGCGGACGATCCCGCCTGGCCGGGCTGGCTGACCGGCGACGACCTGCCGGTCGAGGTGACGGCCCGGCTGTTCCGGGCGGGCTGGCCGGTCGACCGGATCCGCGCCGAGCTCGGCCACGGGCCCGGCGCGGGGTTCGGGCGGTCGCTCCCACCGCATCTGTGCCTGCCGCCCGCGGAGTTCCTGCGCTGGCGATCCGCCCTGGCGCCGGGCGGGACCGAGGCGTTCACCTACGACGGGGTCACCCGGTTGCGGCGGCTGATCCTGCTGTGGCGGCACACCGGCCTGCCACCGGAAGCGGTCCCCTGGTGCGCGGCCGCGCGGATGTCACCACAGGAGGCGATCGCCGCGCATCGTGCCGGACGGCTGCGGGCGGACGGGTGGGAGACGCTCACCGCCCTGAGCAACCTGTCCTGAGCACCTCGACGACCTGCTTCGCGAAGGCCCTGGGATGGGTCAGGTTGCCGTTGTGCCCGCCGGGGAAGTGTTCGGCCCGCACCCGCCGATGCTCCGCCAGCCGGACCGCGGCCAGGTAGTCGAAGCCGTCCCGCGGCGACGTCTCCCCCACCGCCGGGATGATCCGCGCGCCGGCCGGCAGATCGCCGGGCACCAGGTCGTCACGCAGCACCGCGGGCAGGTCACGCCCCAGGAAGAACTCGAAGTTGGCCACCCGCCGGTCGTCGAACGGAAAGTCCGTGACCCCCGGCTCGGTATCCTGGTCACGGGGATCGATCCCGAGCACCGCGGCGACCTTCCCGGCCGCCGCGCGCCATCCCGCGCCGCGATGCGTCGCGATCACCTCCCCGAGCTCGCGCCCGGCGCGAGCGGCATCCGCCGGGTCGAGGAATCCCAGAGCGATCGGCTCGTGCGCCACCAGGTCCGCCACGATCTGCGGGTCCGACGTGAGCAGGTGCAGCCCGATCGCCGCGCCCAGGCTGAGCCCGAGCATGGCGGCCGGCCGATCGGTGACCGCCCGCACGACGGCGGCGGCGTCGGCCGCGTGCTGCCGGATGCTCACCGGCGCGCCGGGGTCGTCGCAGACGCTGCGCGACAGTCCGCGCCGGTCCCAGGTGACCACGGTGAAATGACCACTCAAGTGGTCGGCGAGGTCCACCGTGCGATCGGCGTCGCCCTCCCCGCTCTGCCCCACGAGCAGCACCGGCCCGTCCCCGGCCACCTGGTAGTGAATGCGCGCCCCGTCGACGTCCACAGTGTTCTGCATGACCTCACCGTAATACATCAGTTCTGATGCATCAAGAGTGATGTATTCTGACCGGCATGACCCCGGTCGAGTTGATCCTGCTGTCCCGCACCCTCCTGAAGATCGGCGAGCAGTCCCTGCCCACGCCGTCGTCAGGGACCGCGCTGCCCGGCGGCGAACGCTCCGTCGTCGTCGTGATGAGCGACATCTACACCAACGACGGCACCACGGTCACCGAGGTCGCCCGTCGCACCGGCCTGCCGCAGAGCGCGGTTTCGGTCGCGGTCGCCCGGCTGCGTTCCGCCGGCTCGGTCCTGACCTCTCCCGACCCCGCCGACCGGCGCCGCCAGCTCCTGCACCGCAACCCGGCACTGTCCGCCCGCCGTCAGGAGGTTGCCGCCGCCGACATCCGCCCGGCGCTGGCCGCGGCGCTCCCGGACGGCGCTCCCCTGCCGGAGATCCTGGCCTCCCTGGAGACCTTGAACCGCCACCTGACGCCGGCCGCCATCACCCGCCTGACCGGCAGTTGAGGCGCGTCCTGGAATCCGGCCGCGTGCCAGGCGAGGTCAGGCCACGCCTCGAGCTTGTCGTTTAACCCCGACCCCCCACCCGGCGCCGCAGCGGAGCAGCCCGCGGCGTCGTCAACGGCGGCTACAGCGAGTGCCGACCTACCGCCGAAGGCAGTGAGGAGCCAATGAATGCGCACCTCGCGGCATGAGAGTGAGTGCGTCTCGCCGCAGGAGCAACCGCTGACCGATGATTAGCTGGTCAGGCGGCCTTCGTCGGTGTCGACCACGAAACACGCACAGTCGAGAATTTCCAACAGCGCGGCCCTGACACGCCGGATTGCGTCCGCGTCCACATCCAGATACAGCCGGCAATCGCGGGGGAAACCAAGGGCCACGGCGGCATGTGGGTCGAACTCCAGGGTCAATCCTTGGCCGATGAGAGTCCACGCGCCCGGCCCTGTCGCAACCGTGCCAGCGCCGTTGATCACTTCGTCCACCCAACCGTCGTAGCGCAGCCGGATTAGCATGACGTGGGCGCCCGCAGCGGCAAGACTCAACGTGTGCTCTTTATCGGTCTGCCAAACGTCGATCCGGTCGACGCGCAGCTGGGTGCTGTTCACGTGCGGACCGTACTGCGGCGTCTACTGCTGCGCGACGGCAATACGACAGAGCATGCGCGCTCCGCGGCAAGTAGAGTGCGCTCGGGTGCCGGTGCCAGCGTTGTCGCCGATCAGTTCGCGAATTGTCGCGGCATCGGCGGCGCTGATACGGTCATCGGCCCTGCCCGATCCACCACGTAGGTGGAATAGTCAACGAAGTGGCGTCGACGACCCAGGTAGTGCGGGTAGTGATCGAAGTGCCACCGACACTGTTCGATGAACCTCTCGTGACCATCCAGTCGAAGCCGACTGCACAGGGAAGCGAAATCGTCCAGGCCTCGGAGCACCTCGTAGCATTCAGCGGCCGTTGCGCCGTTCGGACCCCATAGAACGCCGACTGGAAGCTCGTGCACGGCGTTCAGCAGCCACTCACGCGCTTCGCAATACGCGCGCCGTTCGTTGGCGAAATCGCGACCCCTGCCATCCGATGCTTCCCCCACAAGCGCAGGATACTCATGTGTCCGGCCGTGTTGAGTTCGCGCTCTCCGGCACGACAGGACGCCAGTCCGCGGCGGGTGACAGCCGGGGTGACGCGTGGCCGACTCAAGCGCGGACAGCGGCAAACCCGGATACAGGACTCGGGAGGGCTCCGGACGCTACCGCTTTTTACGCAACTTCAATGCCTGCCCATTATCAAGGGAAAAGAGCACGGTTCGGAGCGATGAGGCCCCTATCGACGAGCCGTTGGATGGCGTCTCGGGGAACAGCTTCAAGTAGTTCGCCGAGTCGGTATGAGACGTCGGTCTGGCGATAGGCTGCCCACCAATGAGCTGCATCGATCAGATCGACCACGGCTGTCACATCGTTTCGCAGGCACTCCCGCGCACGAGCAAGCTGTTGCGACTCCGCGGAGGGCAAGGTCGAGCCCTCCGCTGATGACGTGCACTCGTCCGGTCCCGGCACTATCAGAGCATGCAGGAACAGGTCCCACCGTTGGCGGCCGATCGCCTCGGCGAAGGACATGCCGTGCAGGAAGGCGGAGCCAGCTACCGCTGCCCGTTCGAGATGCCCGCCAGGCCCTCGCAATGCCGATAGCCTCGCCTGACCGACTTGCTGCAGCGCTCGCTCCAAATCCGGATAGGCCGCTGGGTCGACCCCGACCTCAAGCCACACCCACTCCGCCACCGCGATCAAGTCGTGCAGTGCCTCGTCGCGAACTGCGGCTTCCTCAGCGATGAGTTGCAGTCCGCTGAAGGAACCGGCGTGCATCTCGAAACCGATCAGGGCCCAGCGTGCTACTTCATCCGACATGTCCTGGGCGAGGCAGTCATCCGCGAGCTGCTGCACCTTGTACCACGTCGGACGACGATTGGTGCGGGACCAAAACGGGTCAGTACAGGGCAACGAGTCAAGACGCGACCACATGGCTCGCATCGCACGGTTGACCCGAGCGATGAGCTCGTCGCTCTCGAATACCCCACCGGCACGTGTCAGGCCACCTCCGGGTAGCTCCTGATCACCGACGTCCACCTACTGATGGTCGCAGTATCCGGATGCCGCGGATGCACAACGGATCCCGACAGACCGGCCGGAAGTACCGACAGCGCGGCGGCTACTCCGCACGATCAGCGGCAGAAGAGGGCGCCGGTCAGCCGTCTTCATCCGGCGGCATGCTGACGCACGCAGGGGCCGTGTCCATACCCGGACGTCCGCCCGGCTCCCACGACCGGCACACCGCTGCCCGCTATGACGCCGGACTCCTCCTGGTCACCGGCAAGGCCCACCGCCACCTGCCCTCACTTGAAGGGCACGAAGCCCCGCCGAGCTGGTCGAACGACAGGCTAAGGCGGTGTTTCGGGGCTGCGGCCTACTACGCAGACACCGCCTGGCCGTGCGCCCTTGTGGATCGTCCGCGAACCGCGTCGCCGGCCCGGCTTCGAGCGCGCCGCGGCGTCCCGGCCGGCTCTCGTGGTCGTTATGCGGGCCGCATAACGACCAGGAGAGCCAGCCGGGACCGCGAGCCGTCCGCCGGCCGGTTGCGGCGATTACGCGAGCAGGCGGGCGAGGACCACGGGGGCGTCGGCGGCCTGCCACTCGCCGGTCAACGTGGACTCGGCAGTGGTCTGCGCCGCCGGGAGGCGGAAGAGGTGCAGCTCGCCGGCGGTCGTGCGGATGCGGGTGACCTCTCCACCGGTGACCTCGACGGTCTCGCCGGGCGACGGGGCGGTGGAGCCCGTGCCGCGCAGCAGCAGGTTCGGTTCGCGCACGGTGACCCCGCCGTCGCCGTGCAGCTCCTCGACCGCCTGCTCGGCGCCGTCGCGGATGGCGTCGCCCAGCACCTTGACGAAGACCGGGTCGCCGGCCGCGTCGTAGACCCAGCGCCGGCCGAGAACGCCGTGCTCGGTCGTCCCGACCAGGAACCGGGAGGCGCCGTCGAGCGGCGCGCCGCGGTAGGTCAGCGGCACGTGCAGCACAGGGCCGTCCCCCACCCGGACCAGCATGACCTCGAGCCCGACCTCCCCGGCCGGATCGTCGAAGCGGGCGGCTCCCACCCGGTCGACCACCGGGGCGGGCGGGCCCGCATACCAGTCCTGGGCAGGCAACCAGGTGCTCAGCAGCTCGAGTTTGGTGGGCCGGATGTCGGTCTTGTGCAGCAGCGCCATGCCGATCACCCTACGACCCGCACGCAGCGTGACGATTAGCACAGTTGACGGCGCATGTCAGCATTCCTGCGGTCCCCAGCGTCAGAGGGTCTGAGGACATCGACGGGGAGGACGAAAGCATGCTGCGAAGCAAACTGTTACGGGTGGCGGCCGCCGGAGTGCTGCTGGCGGTCGTCGCGGGCTGTAACGACTCGGGCGCTTCCGCCCCCACAAACACTGGCGCACCGGCGCCGTCCCCGGGGACGAGCGCATCGGCCGGCGTCCCGGTGAGCGGCGCGCAGACGCCCGAGTCCGTCTCGGCCGCGCTGGCCGCCCTGCCCGCGGACATCCGCGCCCGGATCCCGCAGTTCGCGCCGCCGCCACCTCCGCACAAGGTGACCCTGCCCGCCGGCGACAAGGCGGTGAACCTCCAGCGGATCGAGACCCGGAAGCGGATCGCGTTCATCACCATCGACGACGGGTGGGAGAAGGACCCGATGGCGATGAAACTGCTCCAGGCCGCGAACGTGCCGATCACGCTGTTCCTGGAGGTGGATGCGGTGAAGGTGAAGCCGTCCTACTTCACTGAGTTGCAGTCCACCGGCGCGGTGATCGAGGCCCACACGCTCACCCATCCGACCATGACCCACCTGTCGTACGAGGGTCAGAAGCACCAGATCTGCGGCTCCGCGGACGAGCTGGGCAAGCTCTACGGACGACGGCCGGTGCTGTTCCGCCCGCCGTTCGGCGCGTTCAACGACAACACGCTGCGCGCGGTCAAGGAGTGCGGGCTGAAGGCGTCGTTCACCTGGCGGGAGACCACCGACAAGGGGATCATCCGCTATCAGGACGGGCGACGGCACATCGCCGGGGGCGACATCATCCTGATGCATTTCCGGGCGGCCTTCGTCGAGGACTTCCTCGCCATCCTCACCCAGTTGAAGAAGGACAACCTGACCCCGGCCCTGCTGGAGGACTACATCCCCTGACGCGCTGCTCACGCCGTACCCAAGCAGGCATTTGACCTAACCGGGAACCGCGGCGCCCACCGCAATCAGGCAGCGTGCCGGGAGCCCTCTTCGAAGTCGTCGAGCTGACGCGTCTCGAAGAGGGCTCCGCCCGACTAGAGCCCCATGTCCTTGGCGATGATCATCTTCATGACCTCCGACGTGCCGCCGTAGATGCGGTTGACGCGGTTGTCGGCGTAGAGGCGCGCGATCGGGTACTCGTTGATGAACCCGTAGCCGCCGTGCAACTGCAGGCACCGGTCGATCACCCGATGCGCCACCTCGGTGCAGAAAAGCTTCGCCGACGCCGCTTCCGCGGCGGTCAGCTCGCCGGCGTCGAGGGCTTCCAGCGCCCGGTCGGCGACGGCCTGGGCAGCGTCCACCTCCGCCCGGCACGCGGCCAGCTCGAACTTGGTGTTCTGGAACGAGGCGACGGTCTGGCCGAAGACCTTGCGCTCCTGGGTGTACTTCTTGGCGAACTCGACAGCGGCCGCCGCCTGCGCGTAGGCGCCGAAGGCGATGCCCAGCCGCTCCTGCGGCAGGTTCTGCCCGAGGTACGAGAAGCCCTTGTTCTCCTCGCCGAGCAGGTCCTCGACGGGCACGAGAACGTCCTGGAACGCCAGCTCACCGGTGTCGGACGTCTTCAGGCCGAGCTTGTCGAGCTTGCGCCCCACCGTGTACCCCGGCAGTTTCGTGTCGACGACCAGCAGCGAGATGCCGTAGCGGCGGTCGTCGGGCTTCGCCGGGGACGTACGGGCGCAGACGATCACGCGATCGGCGAGGACGCCCCCGGTGATGAACGTCTTCGCCCCGTTGAGCACGTAGTGCTTGCCGTCCTCGGTGAGCTTGGCGTTCGTGGTCATGCCGGCCAGGTCGGAGCCGGTGCCGGGCTCGGTCATCGCGATCGCGAACATCATGTCGCCGCTGACGAACGACGGCAGCCAGCGCTCCTTCTGCTCCTGCGTCGCCAGTTTCAGCAGGTACGGCAGGCAGAGCGCGACGTGCACCCCGGAGCCGCCGAACGAGACGCCGGCGCGGGCCGTCTCCTCGTACTGCACAGCGGCGAACTTGAACGACTCGATGCCGGCGCCGCCGAACTCCTCCGGCACCTCGATACCGAAAATGCCCAGCTCGGCGAGCTTCTTGTAGAAGTCGCGCGGCATCTCGCCGTCGTGCATCCACTGGTCGTAGTGCGGCACGACCTCGGCGGCGATGAACTCCCGCAGGGTCTGGCGGAACGCCTCGTGGTCCTCGTTGAAGATGGTGCGACGCATCAGGAATCCTCGCGATGTCTAGAGACGGCGTCCGCCGTCGACGTACACGGTCTGGCCGGTGACGAAGGATGCGGCGTCGCTGGCCAGGAACGCGACGACCTTGGCGATGTCCTCGGGGTGGCCGACCCGCCGCAGCGGCGTGATCTCGGCAGCCTTGGCCTGCATATCGGCAGCGGAGACGCCGATCCGAGCGGCGGTCGCGTCGGTCATCTCGGTGACGATGAACCCGGGCGCCACCGCGTTGACGTTGATGCCGAACGGCCCCAGCTCCATGGCGAGGGTCCGGGTGAGGCCCTGGATGCCGGCCTTGGCCGCGGCGTAGTTGGCCTGACCGCGATTGCCCAGCGCCGAGACGCTCGACGTGTTCACGATCTTGCCGGAGCGCTGGGGGACCATGTGCCGCTGCGCCGCCCGGCTGCACAGGAACGCGCCGCGCAGGTGCACGTTCATCACCAGGTCCCAGTCCGACGCCGGCATCTTGTGCAGCAGGTTGTCGCGGGTCACGCCGGCGTTGTTGACCAGCACGTCGACGCCGCCGAGCTCCGCGGCGACCTTGTCGATCGTGGCGTCGACCTGCGCCTCGTCGGCGACGTCGCAGCCCAGCGCGATCGCGGTGCCGCCGGCGGCCTGGATGCGGCCGACGACGTCGGCGCAGTCGGCCTCGTTGAGGTCGAGCACGGCGACGGCCGCGCCCTCCGAGGCGAACTGCAGTGCGGTCGCCGCGCCGATGCCGCGCGCCGCACCCGTGATGATGGCTACCCGACTCACAAAAACCCCCTAAAAGGCGCTGATTCCGGTCAGCGCACGGCCGATGAGCAGTTTCTGGATCTGGCTGGTGCCCTCGTACAGGGTCTGGACGCGGGCGTCGCGCATGAACTTGCCGACCGGGAACTCGTCGACGTAGCCGTATCCACCGAAGACCTGGATCGCCTGGTTGGCGGCTTTCACCGCGGCTTCACTGGCGAAGAGTTTCGCCATCGAGGCGGCCGTGCCGAACGGCTGACCACGGTCGACCAGGTCCGCCGCACGCCAGACCAGCAGCCGCGCCGCGTCGGTCTCGACCGCCATCTCGGCGATCATCTCCTGCACGAGCTGGTACGACGCGATCGGCTTGGCGAACTGGGTGCGCTCACCCGCGTACGCGACCGAGGCCTCGAGACACGCACGAGCCAGCCCCACCGAGCCGGAAGCGACAGCGATCCGCCCCTTGTCCAGCGCCTTCATGGCGATCTTGAAACCCTCGCCGAGCTCGCCGAGCCGCTCGGCATCCGCCACGCGCACGTTGTCGAGCGTCAGCTCCGCGGTCGCCTGGCCACGCAGGCCGAGCTTGCCCTTGATCTCCCGTCGGCTGAACCCCGCGCGGTCGGTGGGCACGAGGAACGCGGACACACCCTTGGGACCAGGATTTCCGGTACGGGCGAAGACGAGCGCCACCCCGGCCCACGTCCCGTTCGTGATGAAGATCTTCTCACCGCTGATCAGCCAGTCGTCGCCGTCGCGGACAGCGCGCGTGACGAGGTTCCCCGCGTCCGAACCGGTCCCCGGCTCGGTCAGCGCGAAACAGCCCAGCGTCTCGCCGGAGCAGAACGAGGGCAGCCAGCGCTGTTTCTGCTCCACGGTCCCGTACGCCTGGATGGTCTTGGCGACGAGCCCGAGCGTCACCGAGACGATCCCGCGCACCGACGTGTCGCCGCGGCCGAGCTCCTCCATGACCAGCGCGTAGTCGAGGAAGTCCCCGCCCGAGCCGCCGAACTCCTCGTCGATCCCGAGGCCGAGGAAGCCCAGCTCGGCGAGCTTCCCGACGATCTTCGTGTCGACCTGCTCGGCACGGTCCCACTCGGTGGCGTGCGGCACGACCTCGCGCTCCACCCAGTCACGGGCCAGGTCACGCAGCTGTTCCTGTTCCTCCGAGAGGGTGAGGTCCACGGCCGGCTCCTAAATTGAACGCTGTCAGGTTTCAGCGGCCATGTTAACTTAACAGCGTTAGTCATCACAACGCTTAGGGGATGAACGGATGCCGCGGCCGACGACTCCACTGCTCAGCCGGGCCGGCATCCGCGCGGCCGCGCTGGAGATCATCGACCGGGACGGGCTGGACGGCCTGAGCATGCGCAAGCTCGCGACCGCGCTGTCGGTCAGCGCCCCCGCGCTCTACTTCCACTACCCCACCAAGGAGCACCTGCTCGACGACGTGGCCGGCGAGATCATGGAGAAGGTCGAGGTCGACGCGTTCGCCAAGGGCTGGCGCGAAGGCCTGCTCGGCTGGGCCCGCTCCTACCGCGCGGCGCTCGCCGAGCACCCGAACATCGTGCCGTTCCTGGCCCGCGGCCCCGGCCAGCGCGACGCCTCGCTGCGCCGCGCCGACGCCGTGCACGGTGGCCTGGTCGCCGCCGGCTGGTCCCCGCGCGACGCCACCATGATCGGCGCCTCGACGAAGTACCTGGTCGTCGGCGCCGCGATGGGCTCGTTCTCGCGCGGCTTCGTCGACGACGTGCAGGTCTACCTGGACCGCTACCCCGCGCTCGGCGACGCCCACCGCCTGCGCGAGCACGCCGACGAGGTCGACCGCGACAGCTTCGAGTTCGCCCTGCTCACCTTCGTCGACGGCCTCGCCGCCCGCCTCGCCGCATGACGCTCAGCGACAGAGTCAGGCTCGTCTTCGCCGGGCTGTGCACTCTGGACATCCTTCAACTCGTCGCGTCCTACCCCGCCGACAACGAGAAGGTGACCGCCCTCGATCAGACCGTCGCGGCGGGCGGCCCGGCCACGAACGCCGCCGTCACCGCCGCCTGCCTCGGCGCCTCCGCGACGCTGCTGACCGCCGTCGGCCGGCACCCCCTGGCCGCGGGCATCCACGCCGACCTGGCCTCTTCAGGCGTGAAGCTGATCGATCTGGCCGCGGACGACGACGGCCCGCCGTCCGTCTCCAGCATCGTCGTCAGCGCCGGCACCGGCAATCGCGCGGTGGTCTCCACCAACGGCGCCGCTCGCACTCTGTCCACTCCGGATCTCTCGCTGCTCGCGGGGGCCCAGGCCGTCCAGGTCGACGGCCACTACCCGGAGATCGCCGCCGCGGTCCTGCGCGAAGCCCGCCGCCTCGGCATTCCCACGCTTCTCGACGCCGGCAGCTGGAAACCCGTGACCCCGTCGCTTCTGCCCCTGCTCGACGTCGTCGTCTGCTCCGCCGACTTCCGGCCGCCCGGCGTCACCGACGTGCCGGCGTTCCTCGCCGCGCACGGCGTCCGCTGGATCGCGATCAGCCAGGGCCCCGCTCCGATCCTGCGCTGGACCGGTGGCGATCTCCGCCCTCAACCGGTCCCGTCGACGAAGGTCGTCGACACCCTCGGCGCCGGCGACGTCCTCCACGGCGCCCTGACCAGCGCAGTCGCCCGCCGCTGGCCGCTCACCGACGACACCTTCGCCGAGTCCCTCGACGAGGCCGCCGCGGTCGCGAGCCGCTCGTGCGCGTCGTTCGGCACCCGCGCCTGGATGCGGAAACCCTAGAGGCCCGCCCGTCAGGACATCCCGCCCGCGAAGGCCGCGAGCCGGCCGCCACTTCAGGTCGCCGCGCGCTCCCGCTCCCGGCTGGACACCCGCCGCCGCGTCGCTGGCCGGACCCGAGCGGGCTCGCGAGCCGGGCCGGCCCAGGCACGTTCGCGGGGCAGGCACGGGCACGCTCGCGGCCCGGGCCTGCCCCGCGAGCCGGGGCGGGCACGCAGGCCGGACGGGCACGCAGCTTCGCGGGACGGACTGCACGCGACGACCGGCGCGCCGGCGATCAGGCTGCGGCGGGCGGGTCCGCGGGCTTCCAGCCGAGGGCCGGGCCCAGGTGGGTCGCCATGTCGGTGAGGATCTGGACGTAGTCGTCGTGCTCGAAGGTGAACGGCAGGGCGAACGCCACCTCGTCGATCTCCCGGAACGCCACGTGCTCCGACAACCGCGTAGCGATCTCCTCCGACGTGCCGACGATGTCCGGGGCGAACATCATCCGGGCCGGCCCCTGCGGCGAGGTGGTACGCGGGGTGCGCTGCTCGGCGTACGCGAAATATCTCTGACGCTGGGCAGGCGACGCCGAGTCCGTCGGGATCACCACGAGTCCCTGCGAGACGCGGGCGCGGTCACCGTCCGGGTGGGCGGCGCGGAAGGCCCGCACGTGGGAGAGCTGGATCTCGGCGAAGTCCTCCGACTCCTCGGCTTTCACGACACTGCTGGTCAGGAAGTTCATGCCGTGCTCCCCGGCCCACTGCGCGGATCGCAGGGAGCCGCCGCCGTACCAGAGGCGCGAGGCGAGACCCGGCGAGTGCGGCTGGACGCGGTCGGAGAACTGCTCGAAGCCGATGGCGCCGGCGAAGTCGGTGACGGGCTCACCGCGTACGCAAGCAAGCAGCCTCTCGACCCGGTCGTAGCTGAAGTCTTCCGCATCGCCGGTCCCGGGGTAGAGCGCGTCCTTGACGCGGTCGTAGTTCATCGGCGGGCCGACGCTGATGCCGGGGTTGAGCCGCCCGCCGCTGAGCAGGTCGACGGTGGCCAGGTCCTCGGCGAGACGCAGCGGGTTCTCCCAGCCGAGCGGGATGACCGCGGTGCCCAGCTCGATGCGGCTGGTGCGCTGCGAGGCGGCGGCGAGCACGGCGACCGGCGACGAGATGCCGAACTGCAGGTGCCGGTGGCGCAGCCACGCGCTGTCGAAACCGAGCCGCTCCCCCAGCTCGATGATCTCGAGCGTGGACTCGTGGCCACGGCGCGGGTCCGCCTCGTCGAACAGGCCGATGGTGAGAAATCCCAGCTTGCGCAGCATGCCAGCACCCTATCCCGGAGATGTGAACCACTCTCTGTTCACAAGATCCTTCACATTGTTCCGGGGGTGGTTAGTCTGGGCCGATGTCCAGCCCCCGGACTCGTGTCTACCTGATCTCCGCGGCCGCCGCGGTGGCCCTCTCCGCCGGCGCCGCTGTCGTCCTCACCCAGGACGGTGAGGCGGACGCGACCGCCGGCCAGTGGGTCACCCCGGTCGTGTCGTCGGCCGCCGCGACGACGCCGCCGCCGAGCGTGCCCGCGACCACTCCGCCGGCCGCGAAACCGCCCGCCGACCTGCCCGTGATCACGTATGCGGCGGGCCCGTCGGGGCTGCCCGCCGACCCGGAGGTCAAGTCGACGGCCGCCGTGACGCAGGGCCTGCACCCGGAGAAGAAGGTGGCGCTCTACGACGCGCCGGGCGGCAAGCCGCGCGCCTTCCTCCCGTCGTCGATCAGCGGGCTGCGCACTGTCGTGCCGATCGTCGAGCAGCGCGACGGCTGGGTCGCCGTGCTGGCGCCCTCGGCGAACCGGCGGATCGGCTGGGTGCCGCCGGGCGGCTACACCACCGAGACGCTGCGCGACCAGTTGATCGCCGACCTCTCCGAGCGCACGCTGACCTGGCTGCGCGACGGCAAGGAGCAGCAGCGCTGGACGGTCGCGATCGGCTCGACGGCGACGCCGACGCCGGTCGGCCGGACGTATGTGATGGGCACGACCCGGATGCGCGGCGACATCTACCTGAACATGGACGCGCTGGTGCTCGGCTCGATCCCGGAGGAGCCGGAGAAGATGTCCGAGGCGTTCCAGCTCGCGCACACCGGCATCCACGCGTGGTACAAGAGCAGCGTTTTCGGGCACAACGTGTCGAACGGGTGCCTGCGGATGCCCGGCCCCGCGCAGCAGAAGCTGGTCGCCGAGGTCGGAGCCGGGACGCCGCTGACGGTCCTCGCGTAACGGTCAGGCCGTCACGGTGAAGTGTGCTGGGCGGCGCGCACAGGTCAGGCGGGTGCGCGGCCGGCCACCGGCCGACGGGCGCAGGCGCAGCACCGAGCAGGTGGCCCCCGGCGTCCGGGATCGGACCGGTGCGCTGATCCGCGCGACCGGGACGGCCCGGCGAGCGGCCACGATCGGGGCGGCCTGGCGCAGCATCTCCTCGCGGACCAGGTCGAGCAGGTCGGGCATCGGCAGCCCGAGCGCCCGGCAGATCGCCGCCAGGATCTCCGACGACGCCTCCTTCGTGCCGCGTTCCACCTCCGACAGGTAGGGCAGCGACACGCCGGCCGCCGTGGCGACCTCTTTCAGCGTGCGGCCCTGGCGCTGGCGCACCCGGCGCAGCACCGACCCGATGACCCGGCGCAACAGTGGCATGGCGTTCCCTCCCCGCGAGCTGTGACGTCCATCCTGCCCTACTGGGCCGGATCCGCGAACAGTGCTACGGTGGGCTCATCCCGGATGCCGGTGGCATTCCCCGCCCGGGTCGTTCCACTTCTCACGACGCGCTTCCTGTGCGCTGTCACCACTTTTCCTCGGGCCCGTTGCGCGCCCGTTCAAGGAGAGTTCCCCATGACTGCTGTCCAAGTTCAACCCAAGAAATCCGATTTGCGTACGTCGAGACGACCGCAACGCACATCCGATCCCCTTCCTCCCGAGGAGACCGTCGCGGTCGACGCGCTCCTCGACGTCGTCGACGACCGTGCGTGGCTGCGCGCCGACGGCTGCCTCCCGGGTCCCGACGACCTGCCGGTGGCCATGGCCGAGGTCCGTCGGCTGGGTCTGCGCCGCGGCGACCGGGTGACCGGGATCGCCCGCGTCAGCCGTCCCGGCAAACCCGTGAACCTGCAGGTCACCGCGGTCAACGGCCGCACTCCCGGCCCGCGCCCCGACTTCTACGGCGCGACCGCCCTCTACCCCCAGGAGCGGCTGCGCCTGGAGACCGGCGGTGACGTGCCGGCCACCCGGGTGATCGACCTGGCGATGCCGATCGGGAAAGGGCAGCGCGCCCTGATCGTCGCCCCGCCGAAGGCCGGCAAGACCACGGTCCTGCACCAGATCGCCAACGCCGTGACCCGCAACCACCCGGAGTGCCACCTGATGGCGGTGCTGGTCGACGAGCGGCCCGAGGAGGTCACCGACTGGCGGCGCACGACGAAGGCCGAGATCTGCGCGGCCACCTTCGACCGTCCGCCGCAGGAGCACACCGCGGTCGCCGAGCTCGCGATCGAGCGGGCGAAACGCCTGGCGGAGCTCGGTGAGGACGTGGTCGTGCTGCTCGACTCGATCACCCGCCTGGGCCGGGCGTACAACCTGATCGCGCCGGCCGGCCGCGGCCGCACCCTCTCCGGCGGCCTGGACAGCACCGCTCTGCAACCGCCGAAGCGGCTGCTCGGCGCGGCCCGGAACCTGGAGCACGGTGGCTCGCTGACGATCATCGCGACCGCCCTGGTGGAGAATGGGTCGGCCCTCGACACCCTGATCTTCGAGGAGTACAAGGGCACCGGCAACGCCGAGCTCAAGCTGGACCGGACGCTCGCCGAGTCGCGGGTCTTCCCCGCCATCGACCTGAGCGCCAGCGGCACCCGGCACGACGAGTTGCTGCTGAGCCCGGGAGAGCTGGCCGTGATCGGTCAGGTGCGCCGCGCGCTCGGTGGACAGGAGCGGCGCGAGGGCATGCAGCAGTTGCTGACCCAGCTGCGCACGACCGGGTCGAACGCGGAATTCCTTCGCCGGGTGGCGCAGTCGCTGGCGTGACCGTCCCGGATGGGTATGCTGGCGCCGAACCGAACGCCTGCGGATCCACATCGGACACCGGGTCCGCCCTTCCCCGAGGACGTGCGCGTGACCGAGGACTCGACCCCCAAGCTCGACACCAGCGTTCCGCAGACCGCCCGGATCTGGAACTATCTGCTCGGCGGCAAGGACAACTTCGAAGTGGACCGTGCGGTCGGTGACCAGATCGTCGCCTCCCTGCCGCACTTCGCCACCCACGCCCGGCTCTCCCGGCAGTACCTGGTGCGGGCCGTGCGCTACCTCGCCGGCGAGGCCGGGGTGACCCAGTTCCTCGACATCGGCACCGGGCTGCCCACCGCTGACAACACGCACGAGGTCGCTCAGGCCACCAACCCGTACGCGAAGATCGTCTATGTCGACAATGACCCGCTCGTGCTCGCCCACGCCCGCGCGCTGCTGACCAGCACCCCGGAGGGCAAGACCGCCTACATCGACGCGGATCTGCGGGACCCGGAGCGGATCCTGGCGCAGGCCGCCGAGACACTCGACCTCGACCAGCCCGTCGCGCTGATGCTGATGGGCATTCTCGGTCACATCGAGTCCGACGACGAGGCCAAGAAGATCATCGGCTCGATCCTGGCCCGCTTCCCCTCCGGAAGCTACTTCGCGATGTACGACGGCAGCGACACCGACCCGGAGGTCCGCGAGGCCACCCGGATCTGGAACATCTCGGCGAACCCGAAGTACCACCTGCGCACCCCGGAGCGGATGGCGTCGCTCTTCGAGGGTCTCGAACTCGTCGAGCCCGGTGTGGTGTCGGTGACCCGGTGGCGCCCGGAGACCGACGCGCCCGAGATCAGCCAGTTCTGCGGCGTCGGCCGGAAGCCGTGATCGCTTCTCACCGGTCAACTGTCTAGGCTGCCACCGAGGAGGTTTCCTTGGCGGAGGAACATGACACAGGTGGCTCGACCGTGCGCCGGCTGCAGGTCGGCGCGCACCTGCGTGCCCTGCGCCGGGCCAGCGGGCTCAGCCGCGAGCAGGCGGGCTACGAGATCCGGGCCTCCGAGTCCAAGATCAGCCGGATGGAGCTGGGCCGGGTCGGTTTCAAGGAGCGCGACGTCGTCGACCTGCTCCGGCTCTACGGCGTCACCGACCGGGCCGAGCTCGACCGGGTGCTCACCCTCACCCGGGAGGCGAACGCGCCGAGCTGGTGGCACTCCTACGGCGACGTGCTCAGCAGCTGGTTCCAGAACTATCTGGACCTGGAACAGGCCGCGGAGCTGATCCGGACGTACGAGGTCCAGTTCATCCCCGGCCTGCTGCAGACCGACGCGTACGCCCGCGCGGTCATCCGGCTCGGCCTCGGCAACAGCGACCCGGCACAGGTCGACCGGCGGGCCAGCCTGCGCATGGAGCGCCAGAAGGTGCTGCAGCGCCCGGACGCGCCGCGGCTCTGGGCGGTGCTCGACGAGGCGGCGCTGCGCCGTCCGATCGGCGGGCGGGAGGTCCTGCGCGAGCAGATCCGCGCGCTGATCCACGCGTGCGAGTCGCCCACCATCCGGCTGCAGATCGTCCCGTTCGAGTCCGGCGGGCACGCGGCGGCCGGCGGCGCGTTCAGCATCCTGCGGTTCCCGCACGAGGAACTGCCCGACGTCGTCTACATCGAGCACCTGACCAGCGCGCTCTACCTGGAGAAGCGCGAAGAGGTCGACCAGTACGCGGCGGCGATCGGCCGCCTGTTCATCGAGGCGCAACCGCCGGCCGAGACCCCGAAGTTCCTCGAGCGCATCCTCGACGACCTCGACGCCGGCCGCATCTGACCCGGCCGGCGCCGACCGCTGTTCCGCGCCCGGAGAAGAGCCGCCGGTGCTGGCCGACCCCCGCGAGCCCGTCCCCACTCGAGCCCCAGCCGCGACTCACGCTTCGGGCTGGTTCTCATGGGCGTTATTCGTGCCTCATAACGCCCATGAGAACCAGCCCGGGAGCCGCCGCCGGCCCGCCCCGGCCTCCCCGGCACGGGCTTGACGTCAGCCGGTCCCGGCGCACGCCTCGGCCGCGAGTCACACTCCCGGCCGGTGCTGAGGGCGAGATCAGAAACGGATCACGGTACGGGCTCGGGTGACGAGCGCGACCGTGCAGCGCGCCCGGTGCAGCAGGTGACGCCCGACCGACGGCCGCAGCACCGCGCGCAGAGCACCGCGGGACCGGGCCCCGGCCACCACGAGCTGCGCCCCTGCGGCCGCCTGCGCGAGCACCTCGCCCGGCGAGCCGACCACGACCTCGGCGCTCACCGGCACCCCGGGGTAACGGCGCCGCCAGCAGCCGACCATCGCCTCGAGACGGCCGCGTTCCTCGCCGACCGCGCGCAGGTTCGTGTCGCAGAGCAGGTCACGCCCGTCCGGCGGCGACCACCCGTGCACCGCGCGGACCGCCACGCCCCGGACCGCGGCCTGCTCGAACGCGAACCCGAGCACGAGCCCGGCCGCCTCGCTCCCGTCCACTCCGGCCACCACCGGGTCGGTGACCCGTGGCTCGCCCCGGACGACGACGACCGGGCAGCGGGAGTGCGCGCTGACCGAGTCACTGGTCGAGCCGAGCCAGGCGCGTACGCCGGTGGGGCGGCGGCCGCCGAGCACGACCAGGCCGGCGTCGGCGGCCCGCTGGATCAGCGCGACAGCGGCGGTGGAGTGTTCGACCCGCGCCGCCACCCGTACGCCGGGGTGGGTGCACGACGCGGTGTCCACGGCCTGGCCGAGCATGTCGGCGACGGCCAGGTCGGTGTCGAGGTCGGGGTAGACCGCGGCGGCCGGCATCATCGCGGCGGCCGGGACGTAGCTGGGCCACTCGTAGGCGTAGACCAGCTCGACCGGCATGCCGCTGCGCTCCGCCTCGTCGAGTGCCCAGCGCGCCGCCTTGCGGGCTTCGAGCGAGCCGTCGTAGCCGACAACGATCCTCTGGGTGTGCACGGCGCCGCCTCCTCTGCCCTGCTTCCCCCGATCGTCATTGGTGGGCCCCGCCCGGGCAAGGCTGTGGGGCCCGTCACATTATGGGCCTAACGCTTCGATGTGGACAGCACCTTCAGCACTTCCTGCGCCACTCCGGTGGACGACGCCGGGTTCTGCCCGGTCACCAGGCGCCCGTCGGTGACCACGTGCGGCTGCCAGTCGGCCGCGCCGGAGTGCTTGCCGCCCAGCTTCTCCAGGGTGCTCTGCAGCAGGAACGGCACCACCTCGGTCAGCCCGGCCGCGGCCTCCTCGCTGTCGGTGAACCCGGCGACCCGCTTGCCGGCGACGATCGGCGTGCCGTCCGACAGCGTCAGCCCGACCAGCGCGGCCGGCCCGTGGCAGACCGCGGCCACCACGCCGCCCTGCTCGTAGACGCCCCGGCCGAACCGGATCAGCCCCTCGTCGGACGGGAAGTCCCACATCGCGCCGTGGCCACCGGCGAACAGCACCGCGTCGTACGCACCGGGGTCCAGATCGGCGAAGCGGGGCGTGCTCGTCACCTTCGCCTGCACGGCCGCGTCGCCGGTGAACGCCTGCTGGATCGGGTCGGTCAGGTCCACGCCGTCGACCGGCGGCTCGCCCCCGGCCACGCTGGCGAACTCGACCTCGTGCCCGGCGGAGGTGAACACGTGCCACGGGTGCGCGGCCTCGGGCAGGTAGTAACCGGTCGGGCGCAGCCCACCCAGGTCGCCGTGGCTGGTCAGGCCGATCAGAATCCTCGCCATGTCGATGCCCTTTCGTCGTCGGTGTGTCGCCGTAGACGATGCCTCGGAGCAGCCATCGGCGACCAACAGGACGAGCGGCACCCAGCCATAGGAAAATCTATGGCATGGTGAGTCTCGACCTGCTGCACACGTTCCTCGCGGTCCACCGCGCCGGCACCCTGACCAGGGCCGCCGAGATGCTCGGGCTGTCCCAGCCGACGGTCACCGCGCAGGTGCGGGCGCTGGAGAGCGAGCTGGGTCACCCGCTCTTCGTGCGCGGGGCGCGCGGCGTCACCCCGACCGCGGCCGCCGACGACCTGGCACGCCGGCTCGACGGCCCGATGGACGCCCTGGCCGGGGTCGCCACCGGCCTGCGGGACCCGCGTGATCCGGCCGGCCGGACCCTGCACCTGGGCGGGCCCGCCGAGCTGATGACCGAGCGCGTGGTGCCCGCGCTCGCCGGGACGATCGCCGCCGGGGTCGCCGTCCGGGTCCGGCTCGGGCTCGCCGACGACCTGCTCGCCGAGCTCGGCCAGGGCCGGCTCGACCTGGTGGTGTCGGCGATCCGGCCGCGCCGGGCCGGGCTGCACGCGGAGCCGCTCTGCGACGAGGAGTTCGTACTGGTCGCCGCCCCGGCCCTGATGCCGGTCACCGATCTGTCACGGGCGCCGCTGATGTCGTACGCCGAGGAATTGCCCATCATCCGGCGATGGTGGCGTCATGTCCTCGGGCAACCGCCACCGAAGCGGGCCGTCCTGGTGGTGCCGGATCTGCGGGCGTTGCGCACCGCCGCGATCGCGGGCATCGGCGTCACCGTCCTGCCGCGTTACCTGGTCGCCGAGGACCTCGCCGGCGGTGTGCTGGCCGAGGTGCTGCCGACCGCGGACCCGCCGATCAACACGCTCTACCTGGCCACCCGCGCGGCCGGGCGGGACGCGCCACACGTCGCCGCCGCGCGGGCCGCTCTGCTCCTCAGCGGCAAGCAATGGTGACCTATGGGTTACCAGGATCACTCGTCCGCTGTTCGGGATCGGAAACATGGATTTGATGTTGGGCCGTTAGCCTCCTCGCGCCGCGCCAGGGTCGTCCGGCACCGCCAACCGGCGACGTGATTCGTCTGAGGAGAAGTGAATGGCTGTCAAGGCCGAGTACCTGTGGGTCGACGGAACCCAGCCCACCGCCAAGCTGCGGTCGAAGACCAAGATCCTGGCCGACGGCGCGGAGCCCCCGATCTGGGGCTTCGACGGTTCCAGCACCAACCAGGCGCCCGGTGACAAGTCGGACTGCGTGCTGCGCCCGGTGTTCACCTGTCCGGACCCGATCCGCGGCGGCAACAACATCATCGTGCTGTGCGAGGTCGAGCTGATCGACGGCACCCCGCACCCGACCAACACCCGCGCCGCCTGCGTCGCGAGCGCCGAGAAGTACGCCGGCCAGGAGCCGATCTTCGGCATCGAGCAGGAGTACACGTTCTTCAAGGACGGCCGGCCGCTCGGCTTCCCGGTCGGCGGCGGCTACCCCGCCCCGCAGGGTGGCTACTACTGCGGCGTCGGCGCCGACGAGGTCTTCGGCCGCGAGATCGTCGAGGAGCACATGGACGCGTGCCTCGCCGCCGGCCTGAACCTGTCCGGCATCAACGCCGAGGTCATGCCCGGTCAGTGGGAGTTCCAGATCGGCCCGGTCGCCGCGCCGCAGGTGGCCGACGAGCTGTGGGTCGCCCGCTGGCTGCTCTACCGCATCGCCGAGGACCACGGCGTCTCCGCCACCCTCGACCCGAAGCCGGTCAAGGGCGACTGGAACGGCGCCGGCGCGCACACCAACTTCTCCACCAAGGCGATGCGCGAGAGCTACGACGCGATCATCACGGCGGCCGAGTCGCTGGGCAAGCGGCGCCAGGAGCACGTGGACGGCTACGGCGCCGGCATCGACCAGCGCCTCACCGGCCTGCACGAGACCGCCCCGTGGACCGAGTACAGCTACGGCGTGTCGGACCGCGGCGCGTCGGTGCGCATCCCGTGGCAGGTCGAGAAGGACGGCAAGGGTTACATCGAGGACCGCCGCCCGAACGCGAACGTCGACCCGTACGTCGTCACCCGCCTGCTGATCGACACCTGCTGCGAGGCCCTGGCCCAGGCCTGACCCCCGTAGCGGATGCGCGCGGGCACCGGCTGGACCGGGCCCGCGCGTGTTCCTTTCCGGTCAGGGTTGACTCCGGTAGGCGCGCTCCGGGCCGCCGGGTGTCATGATGGGCCGGGCAGACTTCCCGCGGCGGGGAAAGGTACGACGGTCGATGACGAGCTTCGAGGCGAGGACAGCCGTGGAGCCCGGTCGCGCCACCGTTTTCCTCTCCGGTGACTGTGACCTCCCGGCCCGTGACCGGATGACCGCCGCGCTGCTCGACGCGGTCAGCCGGTCCGGCGCCGTCTTCGTGGACGTGGCGGCGGTCGGCTTCCTCGACTCCACCGGCGTGCACGCCCTCGTCACGGCGTACCACGCGGCTCAGGGTCGCGGCGGCAAGCTGTATGTGCGCAACGCCACCGGGCCCGTCGCTGCCGTCCTCGAGCTGACCGGGCTGGACACCCTGCTCAAAGCGCCGGCGGAGGAGCGTCGCCATGCCTGAGCAGCCGACCGGCACCGACGGGATGACGGACACCGACGGGATGACGTACACCGAGCCCGACGACCTGCGCACCGTCCGCGTCTTCGTCGCCGACCGGGCCCGGGCGCTGGGGTTGCCGGCGGCCCGGGTGGACCTGCTCACGCTGGCGGTGAGCGAGCTGACCACCAACACGCTGCAGCACACCGGTGGAGGCGGCCACATCCGGGTGTGGGCGGAGAACGGCCGGCTCATCTGCGATGTGGTGGACGGCGGCGGGCCGCGACCCTTCGGCCGGGCCATGCCGGCGGCCGAGGCCATCCGCGGGCGGGGGCTGGCCATCGTGGAACGGGTTTGCGACGCGGTCTACACGAGCGCGGTTCCGGGTGGGACGCTGGTCAGGATCTGCCTGAACCTCTGAGCGATCCACTCAGCAAACGATCCACCCGCCCGGCGAGCCTTCCGCCCGCCAGTGAGCGGTCCGCCCCGCCAGCGAGCGATCCACCCACCCGGCCGCCGGTCACTCCCCGGCGCCACGCCCTGCCGTGCTCGCCGGCCACCTCCTTCGCGGCCCAGCCCTCGGCCAAGCAGCCACCCGGCTGGCACTCACGGTCGAGAACAAGCCCCACACCAGCCCTCAGCACCAGCCGACACCGGAGAGCTGGCACCCACGGTCGAGAACAGGGCCCGGACCGACCACCAGCGCCAGCCGACAGGCTCACGACCAAGATCCAGATCAGAATGCCTTCGCCGTACGTCGTGAGCACCGCCCCGACCGGCCGGACCAGCCGCCGGAGCACCGGCGTCGCCGGGCCGAGCAGTAGCACCGGCGTGGCCGAGCCGAGCAGTACCACCGGCGTCGCCGGGCCGAGCAGGATCACGAACGGGCCTGGGCGGGCCGACGCGAGCACCGGCGTCGACCGGCACGGGTTTTCGGGGTGAGCGTCACCACCCACGGAGATCGCCCTGGAGGGCTTCGCGTTCTGGCCGCGCCAGCGGCCTGCGAGGCCCGCAAGGGTCCCCGCGGGAGCAGCCCAGAGTGACCACAGCGAAGAGGGGACCGCGAAGATCTTCTAGGTTCTGACGTGGACCGCCAGCGTGCAGGTGTCGTCGTCGGGGCTCGGCGCGTGCAGCAGCCGGTGGATCGTCGGCAGCGGGTCCGGCCCGGGGGCGGCCGACACGGCGCTGAGGTGGTCGCGGACCTCCGCGCCGCGCCGGGTGACGTCGCCGCGGCGTTCGACCAAACCGTCGGTGTAGAAGAGGATCAGGTCGCCGGGGTGCAGCCGGGCGCTGGCGACGGGGAAGTCGGTGTCGGCGTCGGCGCCGAGCAGCAGGCCCGGCGGCCGGTCGAGCTCGATGCTGCGGCCGGAGCGGCCGAGCAGCGGGGCCATGTGCCCGGCGCGGGCCCAGGGCAGCTCGCGGGTGTCCGGGTCGTAGACGCCGACCACCGCTGTCCCGGTGATGCCGAGCTGGGCGCAGAGCCGGTTCAGGTGCCGGAGCAGGAGCCCGGGGTCGCGGATCCCGGCCGACAGCCACGCCACCAGCGCGAACCGCAGGTGGGCCATGCCGTTGGCGGCTTCCATGCCGTGGCCGGCGACGTCGCCGACGGCCAGGGCGACGCGACCGTCCGGGAGGGTCTGCGCGTGGTACCAGTCGCCGCCGACCTGCAGGGCACTCTCCGCGGGCAGGTAGCTGACCATCGCCTGGAGACCGTCCAACTCGAACGAACCGGCCGGCACCGGCTGGATCATCTGCTGGAGCTGGCGGGCGAGGCGGTGCTCGGCGAGCGCGGTCAGCTCGCCGAGGCGGACCTGGTCGCTGAGCCGTTCGATCTCGGTGCGGGTGGCGATGCGGGCGGTCACATCCTGCACCACGGCGTAGATCTTCACCGGCCGGCCGGTCCCGTCGCGGGACAGGTCGGAGAGGATCCGCAGGTGTTTGACCCGGCCGTCGATGAGGAACCGGACGGTCACGTCCGAGGTGGCGCCGACGTCGAGGGTCTGCCAGGCCGCCTCGGCGATTCCCCGGTCCTCCGGGAGGATGGCGGCAGCCTGGCCGGTGCGGGACAGCGGCCCGTCGGCAGGGTCGCGGGCGAAGATCCGATACATCCCCGGTGACCACTCGGACTGGCCGCTGACCAGCTCGTATTCGGCCCAGCCGAGGCTGCCGAGCAGCTCGGTGCGCTCCATCCGGCGGCGGTGCTCGTCGACCCGGGTCCACCAGACGAGCAGGCCACCGAGCACCGGGTGGACACTGATCTCGAAGTGGGAGTCGTCGTAGCGGAACTCCTCCATCCGGTCGGGCTTGCCGGTGGCCATGACCTGCAGGTAGAGATTCCACAGCGGCCCGCCGGCCAGCGACGGGTAGAGCTCGAGGAGCCGGCTGTCGACGCGCTGCGCGCCCCGGCCGTAGATGTCGCGGATCTGGTCGCTCGTCGCGGCGACCCGGAAGTCGGCGATCAGGCCGTCGTCACCGGTGATCGGAACCAGCCAGGTGCAACCGGCGGGCACGGCGGCGAGCAGCTCGCGGACCACCTCCTCGTCGCCCATCCCGGCAGCCTACCGGCCGGGGACGCGCATCTCCCAGCACGACTTGGGCGATACCGCCGAAAAGACATGAGACGGCTTCTAGAGTGGGTCCTGCCATCAGGGAGGGCAGAATGCAGCCGGAGACCAGCGCCACCGGGCGGACCGTGCCCGCGGCCTCGCGTGGCCTGCTGGAGCGTGTGCTCGGCGACCGCAGCCTGCTGATCAAGAGCACGATCACCGCTGCCTGTGTCGCCGTGGTCGCGCTGGTCGTGACCATCGTGTCGCTCAGCCGGATGGCTCAGCTCAGCGATGACCTGGGCATCATGAAACGCCACCACGTGGACAGCATGGAGCAGGTCTCGAACATGCGTGAGGGCATGACCACCATGTTCCGCGGCATGCTGCTCGTCGCCTCCGCCCAGGGCCAGAAGAACAGCGAGCTCTACCGGCTGGGCGTGACCGGCGCGGCCGACGCCGACAAGCAGATCGACACGTCGGTCGCCGCCTACCGGACGATCGCCACCGACTCCGGGGCCCGGGACCGGCTGGAGCGGCTCGACTCGTTCACCACGGCGATGACGCGGTACCGGGCGCTGCGCGACGTGATCATTTTCGGCAAGACGCCGCCGTCCGGTTTCGAGATGCCGACCGAGGCCCAGATCCTGCCCGCCTTCAACGAGGCCGAGGACGGCATCAACGGTGCGCTGAGCGAGCTGCAGAAGGCCGAGGAGTCGGACGCGGACGCGATGACCGCCGAGGGCGAGCGGGCGTACCAGCGGTCCCGCTGGATCACCCTGGCCGGCCTGGTGATCGGGTTCGTGGTGGCGGCGTTCGTCGGGTTCGGCGTGGCCCGGCTGATCCGGCGTCAGCTCGAGACGGTCTCGTCGGCGCTGCGCGCGGTGGCCGACGGCGATCTGACGGTGCCCGCCGAGGTGCGTTCCCGCGACGAGCTGGGCCAGATGGCGCAGGCGGTGAACCGGGCGCGCGAGGGCCTGCAGACCACGGTCCGGCAGCTCACCCACGACGCCGGCACGCTCGGCTCGGTCACCGAACGGCTCAGCAGCATCACCACCCGGCTGGACGCCGAGGCACGCGAGGCCGCCGAGCAGGCCGGCATGGTGGCGGGCACGGCCGGCGAGGTTTCCGCCAGCGTGCAGTCGGTCGCGGCCGGCAGTGACGAGATGGGCGCGTCCATCCGGGAGATCTCGGAGAACGCGAGCAGCGCCGCGCAGGTGGCGGCGAGCGCGGTCGGGGTTGCCCAGGCCACCAACGACACGGTCGCCAAGCTGGGCGCCTCCTCCGCGGAGATCGGCGACGTGGTCAAGACGATCACCTCGATCGCCGAGCAGACGAACCTGCTGGCGCTCAACGCGACGATCGAGGCGGCCCGGGCGGGCGAGGCCGGCAAGGGCTTCGCCGTGGTCGCGACCGAGGTCAAGGACCTGGCTCAGGAGACCGCGAAGGCCACCGAGGACATCGCCCAGCGGGTGCAGGCGATCCAGGCCGACACCGAGAACGCGGTGACCGCGATCCAGGAGATCTCCCGGATCATCTCGGAGATCAACGACTACCAGGTGACGATCGCGTCGGCGGTGGAGGAGCAGACCGCCACCACCAACGAGATGAGCCGCAGCATCGGCGAGGCGGCCAGCGGCAGCACGAACATCGCCGGCAACATCAACGCGGTGGCCAGCGCGGCGCACGCCACCACGTCCGCCCTGGGTGAGGCGGACGCGTCGATGTCCGAGCTCACCCAGATCGCCGGCGAGTTGCGCGAGGTCGTGGCGCGCTTCCGGATCTAGGCGGTGTCTCGCCGTGGGGCCGGGGCTGCGGCGTGGCGAAACACCGCCTAGTGTCCGAGAAGCCGCTCGACGCGACGCAGCAACTCGGCCGGGTCGAGCGGCTTGACCAGGTAGTCCTCGGCCCCGACCACCCGAGCCAGGTCCATATCGGCCGGTTCGCCCCGCCCGCTGATGAAGATCACCGGGATGGTCGCGGTCTGCGGCGACGAATGCAGCTCGTAGCAGAACGCCAGCCCGTCCAGCCCCGGCATGCATACGTCGAGCAGCACCAGCGACGGCCGCTCCCCCACCGCGAGCGCCATCGCGGTCCGGCCGTCCGCGGCGATCAGTGTCCGATACCCGGCGGCCCGCAGCTTCGTGCCCACCAGGTCCCGGATGTCCTCGTCGTCGTCGGCGATGAGCACGGTGGGCGGCTCCAACGCGGCCGACCAGTCGCCCATCGGCCAGGTCAGGCCCGCCTCGGCATCGCTGAAGGTGAGGGTGGTGGTCGAGGACTGGGGCATCTCCGGCTCCTTCTGCGGTGGGACCCGTGTGATCGTCCGGCGCCGGTGGCTCTGCAGGAATCTCCGGGGTGCAAGCGGGTTGCCACGGTCCCCCTGGCTTAGGTTAGGGTTACCTAAACCCGATCGCTGGGAGGCGTCGTGACCCAGACCGTTGTTCCGTCGACCGAGGCGGCCCCGTTCCGCTTCTTCCCGGTCGAGGTGGCCCGGATCACCCGGCTCAGCCCCAGCTTCGTGCGCGTCACGTTCACCGGCGACGACCTCGACAGGTTCGCCGACAACGGCTTCGACCAGCGCATCAAGCTGATCTTCCCGCTGCCCGGCACCGGGCTCGACGACCTGCCCATGAGCGACGACTGGTTCACCCGGTGGCGCGCGCTGCCGGCCGACCGGCAGAACCCGATCCGGACGTACACGGTGCGCAACGTCCGCGCCGCGGCCCGCGAGGTCGACGTCGACATGGTGCTGCACGGCGTCTCCGGCCCCGCCTCCCGCTGGGCCGTCGGCGCGCAACCCGGCTCGATCGCCTGCCTGCTCGGGCCGAACGCGGAGTTCGCCGGCAACTCCGGCGGCGTCGACTTCCACCCGCCGATCGGCACCAACCGCGTGCTGCTCGTCGGCGACGAGACCGCCACCCCCGCGATCGCCTCGATCCTGTCCCGGCTGCCCGCCGACATGTGCGGCGAGGCGCTGCTCGAGGTTCCGGAGGCCGGCGACGAGCTGCTGGTCGACGCTCCCGCGGGCGTCCGGGTCACGTTCCTGCCCCGCAACGGCGCCGACCACGGCGTCAGGCTGATCCCCGCGGTCCAGGCCGCCGCCGCCCACCTGCTCGGCGACGCCGCCGGGGTCACCACGGCCGCCCTCGAGGACGTCGACGTCGACGAGGAGCTGCTCTGGGAGGTTCCGGACGGCACCGAGGCCACCGACGGCTTCTACGCCTGGCTCGCCGGCGAGGCCGCCGTCATCAAGACCCTGCGCCGCCACCTGGTCGGCACCTGCCGTGTCGACCGCCGCGCGGTCGCCTTCATGGGCTACTGGCGCCTCGGCAAGGCGGAGTGCTGACCGTGAGCACCAGCCGGGAACCGCGAGCCGCGCCGCTGTCCGGTCCCGCGGCTCGGGTCGCGGCCCGTACGCGGGCAATGAAGCATTTGATCTAACTCGGGCCTGCCCGCGGCCGATGGTCGGGCCATGACCGTCGCCCGCTACGCCGCTCGGACCACCGCGTTCGCCGTCGTCTACCTGCTCGTCTACTGGATGGCGGACCTCTACCTGATCCTCCCGCCGGTGGTGGCCGCGGTGTGGATGCTGACGCAGGGCCACTGGGGGCTGCGGCGTTTCGACGTGATCGCCCTGGTGACGGTCACCGTGGCAGCGGCGATCGCGGGCGGCGCCACGATGCTCTCCGGTTTCGGCCGGGCCGCCGTGATCACCGCTCCGGCGCTGCTGTTCGCGGTGCTCGTGGAGCGGTGGCTGCCCGGCTGGTGGCAGGGTCACGGTGATCGTTTCCGGGCATGGCACGTCAGCCTGGGCAAGGTCGCCGGTGCGGCGGCTGTCTCCGCGGTGGCGTTCCTGGTGCTGTTCACCACGATGTTCGGGGTCCCGGCGCTCGGCTTTCTGGGCATGCCCGTCGTCCAGACCGTCGCGGTGCTGCTCGTCGCCCTCGCCGGCCGCACGATGAAACGGCAGGCGACGAAGCGGCAGCGCCCGGGGCTGACGCTGGTCCGCTGATTTCTGTCGGCGGCTCCTGCTACGGTCGCGCCGCTGGTTCGAACGGGAGACAGGGGCCGCGATGACGTTCCACCATCATGACGAGACCTTCGCCGGTCTGCCGGTGACCGAGTTCCCGGCCGGGGCCGCGACAGGTCCGGTCGCCTGGCGCGTCTCGTATGACGAGGAGGACAGATCCGACGAGCCGGTCTCCCCGGGCTTCCGGGCGAAGTTCGAGACCTTCCTGACCGCCCACGGCGCGACGACGGAGTCCCTGGTCATCGGCCCGTGGGGTTATGCCGCGTTCGACCGTGCGCCGCTGGGTCAACTGGGTGAGGCCGCGCCACGCCTGCCCGCGCTGCGCTCCCTGTTCCTCGGCGACATCACGTTCGACGAGTGCGAGATCTCGTGGATGAAGGTCGGCGACGTCAGCTCGTTGATCACCGCGTTCCCGCTGCTGGAGACGTTGCAGGTGCGCGGCGGGGAGGATTTCGCGTTCTCCCCCGTGACCAGCGGGAGCCTGCGCCGCCTGGTGGTGCAGAGCGGTGGCCTGCCCCGGGCGTTCACCGCGGCGGTGCTCGGCTCGGCGTTCCCGGGCCTGACCGAGCTGGAGCTGTGGCTCGGCACCCCGGATTACGGCGGTGACACCACGCTCGCCGACCTGCGCCCGCTGCTCGACGGCACGCTCTTTCCCGGCCTGCGGCGGCTCGGCCTGCGCAATGCGGAGATCGCCGACGAGCTCGCGGCCGCGATCGCCCACGCGCCGATCGTGGCCCGGCTGGAATCGCTGGACCTGTCCATGGGCGTGCTCAGCGATCGCGGGGCGACCGCGCTGCTGGCCGGCCAGCCCCTCACCCACCTGCGTGAGCTGTGCCTGGCCCACCATTACATGTCCGAGGAGACGGCGGCTGCCGTGGTCGCCGCGCTTCCGGAGACCCGGGTCGACGTGAGCGATCCGCAGGGGGATGACGAGGACGATCGTTACGTGGCGGTCTCGGAGTGACATGCGCGAGCTGATCGGCACCCACGACGTCCTGATGGTCACCCTCGACACGCTGCGCTACGACGTGGCCGCCGAGTTGGCCGCCGCCGGGCGCACCCCGCACCTGGCCGCGGTCCTGCCCGGTGGCGGCTGGGAGCGGCGGCACTCACCGGCCAGCTTCACCTATGCGGCGCACCACGCGTTCTTCGCCGGCTTCCTGCCCACGCCCGCCACGCCAGGCACTCCGCATACGCCTGGCACGCCGCGCACGATGGGCACGCCAGGCACGCCGGCCACGCCCGGCACGCCCGGCACCGGCACGCCAGGCACGCCCGGCACCGGCACTCCCGGCACGCCGGGCGCCCACGATCGGCTGTTCGCCGCGGCGTTCCCCGGCAGCGAGACGTCCGGGCCGGGGACGTGGGTCTTCGACGCGCCGGATCTGCCGACAGCGCTGGCCAAGGAGGGCTATCACACGCTCTGCCTGGGCGGCGTCGGCTTCTTCAACCGGCGGACGGCGCTCGGCGAGGTGCTGCCCGCCCTGTTCACCGAGGCGCACTGGGAGCCGTCGTTCGGGGTGACCGAGCCGGATTGTCTCGGCGCCCAGTTGGCCCGTCTGGAGAGCTCGCTGACCGCGGTCCCGTCCGGGCAGCCGGTGTTCACCTTCCTCAACGTCGCGGCGATGCACCAGCCGAACCGGCACTACGCCGGGCTCGCCGAGGACACCCGGGAGAGCCACGCGGCCGCCCTGGAGTATGTCGACGGGTTGATGCCACGGCTGTTCGAGCTGGTCACAGGTCGCGGGCGGCCGGTCTTCGTGATCATGTGCGCGGATCACGGCACGGCGTACGGGGAGGACGGCCACACCGGCCACCGCGTCGGTCACGAGGTGGTGTGGACGGTGCCGTATGCGCAGTTCACCCTGGCCGTGTCATGATCACCGGCTCGCCCTACCAGGGCTATCTGTATGCGTATCCGCACAAGACGTCGTACCGCCCGCTCGACCCGCGCCCGGCGCTCGCCGACGTGTGGCGCGACGAGCCCAAGGACGCGCTCTTCCTGTACGTGCACATTCCGTTCTGCGAGATGCGTTGCGGGTTCTGCAACCTGTTCACCCGCGCGAACGCGCCCGCCGAGCAGGTCACGGCCTATCTGCGGCAGCTCCGGGAACAAGCCTCCCGGGTCGCCCCGCAGGGTGCCCGGTTCGCTCAGGCGGCCTTCGGCGGTGGCACTCCCACCTATCTGGAGGCGGCCGAGCTCGACCAGCTCTTCGACATCTGCACCACCGTCCTGGGCGCGCGCCTGCCCGGCATCCCGCTCTCCGTCGAGACCTCGCCGGCCACCGCGACGCCCGACCGGCTGGAGGTGCTCAGCGCCCACGGGACGACCCGCGTCAGCATCGGCGTGCAGAGTTTCCTCGACGCCGAGGCGCACGCCGCCGGCCGCCCGCAGCGCCGCGTCGACGTGGAGCGGGCACTCGGCGCGATCCGGGACGCCCGCGTGCCGGTGCTCAACCTCGACCTGATCTACGGCATCGACGGCCAGACGCCGACCTCGTGGCAGCTCAGCCTGGAGGCCGCGCTCGCCTGGCAGCCGGAGGAGATCTTCCTCTACCCGCTCTACGTGCGCCCGCTCACCGGGCTGGGCCGCCGGGCGGTCAGCCGCGACGACTGGGACGCGCAGCGGCTCGCGCTCTACCGCCAGGGCCGGGAGACGCTGCTCGCCGCCGGCTACCGCCAGGAGTCGATGCGGCAGTTCAGGCTTCCCCACGTGCGCGACGACGGCCCCGACTACTCGTGCCAGGACGACGGCATGATCGGGCTCGGATGCGGCGCCCGGTCGTACACGCGCGACCTGCACTACTCCTTCGACTACGCGGTCGGGGTCAGCGAGGTCCGCGCGGTGCTCGACGACTATCTCTCACGACCTTCGACCGATTTCGCGTACGCCGAGGTCGGCTTCGCCCTGGACGCCTTCGAGCAACGACGGCGCTGGCTGATCAAGTCGCTGCTGCGGGCCGAAGGGCTCGATCCGTCGGCGTACCGTGAGCGTTTCGGCTCCGCCGCCGAGTCCGACTTCCCCCAGCTCACGACCCTGGTCGACAACGGTCTCGCCGAGCCCGGCGGCCTGCGACTCACCCCGGCCGGGCTGGAGCGATCCGACGCGATCGGCCCGTGGCTCACGTCCGGCGCGGTGCGCGAGGCGATGGCGGGATACCGCCCACGATGACCTCACCGGCATCGGGCTCCACGCTCTCCGTCCTCTATCGAGGGCCGCTCGCCAGCTGCAACTACGACTGTCCCTACTGCCCTTTCGCCAAGCGCCACGATCCTCCCGAGCTGCTGCGCGCCGACCGTGCCGCCCTGGAGCGCTTCACCGCGTGGGTCGCCGAGACCACTGACGTGCGCCTGTCGATCCTGTTCACCCCGTGGGGTGAGGGCCTGACCCGCAGGTGGTACAGGGACGCCATCGTGGCACTGTCCCACCTGCCGCACGTCGACCGCGTCGCGATCCAGACGAATCTGGCCACGCGCGTCGACTGGCTCGCCGACGCCGATCCGGCTTCCGCGGCGCTCTGGGCCACCTACCACCCCGGCCAGGTCACCCGCGCGCGCTTCCTGGCCCGCTGCGAAACCCTGCTGCGGCTGGGCGTGCGCTTCTCGGCCGGCATCGTCGGCTTCCCCGAGCACCTGGCGGAGGCCCGTGCCCTGCGCGCCGCGCTTCCCCCTTCGGTGTACTTGTGGGTCAACGCCGCCGAGGGAAAGAGCTACACCCCGGAGGAGGAAGCGGAGTGGACAGATCTCGATCCGCTTTTCGGCTACAGCGTGCGACCGCACGTCTCGCTCGACCTTCCGTGCCACGCCGGCGAGACGGCGATCTCGGTCGACGGCGACGGTACCGTCCGTCGCTGTCACTTCGTCAAACAGAAGCTCGGCAGCCTGTACGACGGCTCGTGGCGGGCCGCGCTGCAACCCCGTCCTTGCGTGAACAGCATCTGTGACTGTCACATCGGCTACGTCCACCTGAAGCCGCTCGGCCTGCGTGACGTCTTCGCCGGTGGGGTCCTCGAACGCATCCCCGCCGTCTGGCCCCTTCCCTCACCGGCACCTTCCAATCCAGCCGGTCATGTCGGTTTGGGGACATTCCCGGCGTGACTCTCCGAGTATGTTCAATCACAGATTGACAGGAGTGCTGTCCGAAGAAGAGTCATAGAGCGCCACAGAAGCAGGCCCCCACAGGAGAGGTGAGCGATGACCACGAACGCACCCGAGCAGGCTCGCACGACCAGCGCCGACGACCTGGAGTCGCCGTCCCGGCTGCGGCAGGCCGTGACCACGGTCCGCACGTCCCGCCCCGCCCAGGCGGCAGCCGCCCACCGCAAGCCGGTGACCGCCGGCCTCCTCGCCGTGACCGGCGCCGCCACCGCCGTCCTGCTCCTCCTCCGACGCAAGCGCAACGCAAAGCCGGTCCGCTCCAGCCGCCTCCCCACCTTCCGCCGCCGCTGACACCCAGCCAGCAAAGCCGACGCTGACACCCAGCCGGCACCGCCGACGCTGACACCCAGCCGGCACCGCCGGCGCTGATACCCAGCCGGCGCCCCCGCCGCTGACGCCTCGGCCCGCTCTGGCCGGCCGACTACCTACACCGCCGACGCTGACGCTCGGACCGACGACGTCGCCGAAGCTGACGCCACCTCCCGGCCGACGCCGCCGCCATCTCCAGGCGGCGGCGTCGCCGTTATGCCCGGCGTCGGGTCTGTCGCGGCTCCGACGGCAGGCATGACCCCCTCGCGGCGGCGTCGCCGTTATGCCCGGCGTCGGGTCTGTCGCGGCTCTGACGGCAGGCATGACCCCCTCGAATTCACCGGCGACTGATTCGGCATATATCGAAGATGCTTGACTTTTCGGGATGGTATTCGGCATGAAGTGCAGGAGGGATCGAGAGGAGCACGGGGGCGGACGACACAGGAGGTGCGATGCGGATCAGTGACATTCTCCGGGTCAAGGGCGAGAACGTGGTGACGGTTCCACCGGACATGCCGGTGGAGGTGCTGGTCACGGAGCTGGCCCGCCATCGGATCGGTGCCGCGGTGGTGTCCCGGGACGGGACCGCGGTCGAAGGGATCGTCAGCGAGCGCGACGTGGTCCGGGCGCTCGCCGAACGCGGGCCGGCGGTGCTCGCCGAACCGGTGAGCACCATCCAGACCACGCAGGTGCGGACGGTCACCCCGGACGCGCAACTGGAAGACGTGGAACGACTCATGACCGAGCGGCGATTCCGCCATGTGCCGGTCGTCGTCGACGGTCGCCTCGCCGGCGTCGTCAGCATCGGCGACGTCGTGAAGAACCGTATCGACGAACTGGAAACCGAACGCACCACCCTCGCCGACTACATCACCGGCGAGCGCAGCTGAAACACAAAAAGATAAAGGCCCACCCCGTGACGGGGTGGGCCTTTATCTC
>NZ_BOMH01000076.1 GCF_016862095.1 Actinoplanes cyaneus | reverse complement strand
CTAGACGGAGGGCGGGGTGATCTCCACCGGTTCGCCCAGGTCCGCCGACGACGTGCCGACCCGCAACGAGAACGGTCCCGCGGCGACCCGCCAGCCGCCGTCCACCCATTCCTGGAAAGCGCGGAGCGGCAACGGAATCTCCACCGAGCCGGACGCCCCCGGATCCAGCGTGACGGCGGCCCAGCCGGCCAGGCGCCCGTTCAGGTAGGCCTGCACGATCTGCTGGTCACGTCGCGCGCCCGTATTCGTCACCCGGATCTGCGGCGTGTGCCCGGCCCGGACCAGCTCGAGGCTCCACGTCGAGTAGGAAAGCCCCGCGCCGAAGGCGAACAGGGGGTCCGCGTCGGCGGCGCGATAGCCGAAGGACCGGCCTTCCCGGTATTCCAGCACGCCGCCGGTGGGGTGCGCGGAGGGGACGTGGTCGCCGGACCTCGGCCAGGAGGTGGGCATCCGGCCGCCCGGCGAACGGACGCCGAGCAGCATGTCGGCCAGCGCGTTCCCGTACTCCTGGCCGGGGAACCAGACGATCAGCACCGCCGCCGCGGCCGAGGCGGTCGGCAGCAGCACCGGCGCGCCCGCGTTGACGACCAGTACGGTGTCCGGGTTCGCCTCGGTCACCCGGGCGATGAGCTCGTCCTGCCGGCCGGGCAGCGCGAGCGAGGTCCGGTCGACGCCCTCCACCTCCGACTCGGGGGTCGTGCCGACGAAGAGCAGCACGACCTCGGCCGACCGCGCCACCTCGACGGCCCGCGCGATCTCGGCGTCGTCGGACCGTACGGGCGGCTCCAGCGTCAGCTCGAAGGCGGTTCCGAACGTGGGACCCGTGCCCACCTTGTGCCACAGCCGGATGCCGATCTCCTGACCGGCGGTGAGAGGCACGGTGGCGGAGCGCTGCGGCGGCAGCATCGCGGCCACCGCCGGATCCATGTGGGGCGGCTC
Source organism: Actinoplanes cyaneus (assembly GCF_016862095.1). GTDB lineage: Bacteria > Actinomycetota > Actinomycetes > Mycobacteriales > Micromonosporaceae > Actinoplanes > Actinoplanes cyaneus. The sequence goes on along the minus strand of NZ_BOMH01000076.1, from coordinate 50,459 downwards.
CTCGACGTGGTCGTCCAGCAGCACGCGGCCGTCCACCTCGAGCACGTAGCGGCCGAGCCCGGAGAAGCCGATCGTGTGGTCGCCCGTCGTCCCGGCTCGCCACCGCGTGGTGACCTCGACCTCGTTCACCGCGTCCTCGAGCAGCCCCTCGGCGAACCGGCCCAGCCACATGAATCGGCCGCCGGTGCGCTCCTCGCGGCCCACCTCGGCGCCGTCCGCGCCGAAGAACCGCACCAGCAGCGGCAGACCGTCGGCGGCCGGCACGCGAGTGTGCGCGCGGACCCCCGGAGCGTGCACGATCTCGGTTCCCTCGAGAGCCGCGCGGAGACCGTCGAGCGGTCCGACCCGGTACCGCGGGAAGACCGTCGCGCTGCCCCCGCCCAGAACCCGTCCGTGCTCGGCCAGCGGCCCGATCATCGCCACCTTGCGCAGCCGCGACGGGTCGAGGGGCAGCAGCCCGTTGTTGCGGGTGAGCACGCTGCCCGCGACGGCCGCCTCGCGCAGCAGCCCGGCCACGGCCTCGGCCCCGGCCGGCTCGGGCGGCGCGGGCGGGGTCGCGCCGTCGAGCGCTCCGACCCGGGCGGCCAGCACCAGGATGCGGTAGACCTTCTCGTCGATGTCCTGCTCGCTGACCTCACCGCTCTCGACCGCGGCCAGCAGGCCGGCGTTCCACGGGCTCTTCGGCCCCGGCATCGAGATGTCCAGCGCGGCGCGGGCCGACGGAGCCACCGAACGGCAGGCCATCCAGTCGGACATGACGACGCCGGAGAAGCCCCACTCGTCCTTGAGCACCTCCTTGAGCAGCGGGCTCTCGGTCATGGTGTGCCCGTTGACCCCGTTGTAGGCAGCCATCACGGCCCACGGCTCAGCCTCGGTCACCACCGTCTCGAAGGGCGCCAGATAGACCTCGCGCAAGGTCTGCTCGTCGATCCGGTTGTCGGTGCGGTCGCGGTCGGTCTCCTGGTCGTTGCCGACGAAGTGCTTGACCGTGGCGGCCACCCCACCCGACTGGACGCCGCGGATGAGCGCCGCGGCCAGTTTGCCGGAGAGCAGCGGATCCTCGCTGAAGCACTCGAAGTGCCGGCCGCCGTACGGCGTGCGGTGCAGGTTGACGACCGGGGCGAGCAGCACGTCGACGCTCTTGCGGCGGGCCTCGGCGGCCAGCAACCGGCCGAGCCGGTGCGCCAGGTCCTCGTCCCAGGCAGCGGCGACCGCGGTGGGCGAGGGCAGGCAGGCCGACGGGTCGGTCTCGTCCCACATCTCCCCGCGGACGCCGACCGGGCCGTCCGAGACGACGATCCGGCGCAGGCCGATGTCGGGTTCGGCCGGCAGGGACCAGAAATCCTCACCGGTCAGCAAGCGGATCTTCTGTGCCAGGGACAACTTGGCCACCCGAGCGCGGAGGTCTTCGGGGCCGGCAGTCGGTCGGGACATGGCAGCCATGCTGTCATCCGGACGCCGCCGCCGGGGGCCGGCCGGAGCGGGTGCGCACGTTTGAAGAAGCCGGGCCCATCGACCGTCCACAGTGTTGCAACTTCCGGACGGCTCCAGCATCGTAGCTAGGACTTGATCGGGTCCAAGGAGTGAGTATGCGCGAACGGATGAGCGGCTTTTCGGCCATAGCCCTGTTGAGCGCCCTGTCGCTGTCGACGTTCGCGTATGTGACGACCGAGAACCTGCCGATCGGCCTGCTCCCGCTGATCTCCCGCGAGCTGCACAGCACCACCGCCGCGGTCGGGCTGCTCGTCACCACGTACGGCCTGGTCGTGGTGGTCCTGTCGATCCCGCTGACCCTGGTCACCCAGCGAATCGACCGCCGCCTGCTGATCTGCGGCCTGATGGCGGTCTACGTCGTCGGCAACGCGGTGTCATCGTTCGCCGAAAGCTACGGGACGTTGATGGCGGCGAGGATCGCGGTGGCGGTGAGCCAGTCCCTCTTCTGGGCGGTCATCGCCCCGGCCACCGCCGGACTCTTCGTTCCGGCCCTGCGGCCCCGCGCGCTCTCCATCGTGTACGCGGGCAGCTCCGTCGCCGCCCTCGCCGGCGTCCCGCTCGGCACCTGGCTCGGCCAGCAGACCAGCTGGCGGGTCACCTTCGTGGTGCTGAGCGGCCTCGGCGTGGCCATCCTGGCCACTGTCGCCGTCCTGTTGCCCGCCAGCCCGCCCGGCTCCAGCGACGCCGACCGTGGCTCGGCCCCCGACGCCGGCCGCTACTGGACGATCGTCGTCTACACGGCCCTCGCTGTCATCGGCGCGTTCACCTCGTTCACCTACATCAGCCCGTTCTTCACCGACGTGAGCGGCTTCGGCGAGGGCATGGTCGGCCCGCTGCTGTTCGTCCGCGGCTTCGCCGGCCTGATCGGCGTGTTCGTGGTCGCCTCCCTGGTCGCCCGCAACGGCTGGCTCACCATGGTGGGCCTGGTCGCCGCGCAGGCCGTGGCGCTGCTCGGCCAGTGGGCGCTGGGTGACAACCAGATCGCCGTCATCGTTTCGATCTGCGTCTCCGGCTTCGCCCTGGCCGGCGTCTCCACCGCGCTCGCCACCCGGGCGCTGGAGGTCGCGCCGAGCAGCTCGGCCCTCGCCAACGCGGGCACGTCGACCGCCTTCAACGCCGGCATCACCGGCGGCGCGTTCATCGGCAGCCTGCTGCTCTCGCCGTTCGGCGTGCGCAGCACCGCGCTGGTCGGTGCGCTGTTCAGCCTGCTCGCCCTGGTCGCCGTGCTCGCCGAGCCCCGGCTGTCGTCCCGCCGGGCAGCGGCCGCGCCCGCTCTCGAAGAGCCGGCTCCGCGATGACCTCGCCGCACCGCCGCCTCAACGCCCTGACCGGCGACTGGGTGCTGGTGTCACCGCAGCGGGCCACGCGACCGTGGCAGGGGATCGTCGAGGCGACGCCGGCGCAGCGACCGCCCGCGCACGACCCGGGCTGTTATCTCTGCCCGGGCAACGAGCGGGCCGGAGGCCACCGGACGCCGCCCTACGAGTCGACCTTCGTCTTCGACAACGACTTCCCGGCCCTGCTGCCGTCGCCGCCCACGGTGGCGTCCGGCGGCGGCCTGCTGACCGCCGCACCGGTGCGCGGGATCTGCCGGGTGGTCTGCTACTCCCCGCGCCACGACCTGACCCTGGGCGAGCTGAGCGTCGAGGCCGTCGCCGAGGTCGTCGACGTCTGGACCGCGCAATACCTCGACCTGGGCGAGCGTCCCTGGATCGAGCATGTGCAGATCTTCGAGAACCGCGGCGCGATGACCGGCGCCAGCAACCCCCACCCGCACGGCCAGATCTGGGCGGAGGACGACCTTCCCGATCTGGTACGCCGTGAGGACGCGCGAATGGCCGCGTACTCCGGCTGCCTGCTCTGCGACTACCTCGCCACGGAGCTCGCCGCCGACGAGCGGATCGTGCTGAGCGACGACCGGTTCGTCGCGCTCGTCCCCTGGTGGGCGACCTGGCCCTTCGAGACGCTGGTGCTGCCGCGTGCGCACGCTGGCGCGCTGCCCGACCTGGACGCCGCCGGCCGGGTGGCGCTGGCCGGTCTGCTGCGCCGGCTGGCCCGGACCTACGACAACGTCTTCGGCGTGACGTTCCCGTACTCGATGGGCCTGCACCAACGGCCGACCGGTCGCGCCGCCAAGCCGGAGTGGCACCTGCACGCGCATTTCTTCCCGCCGCTGCTGAGGTCGGCGACGGTCCGGAAGTACATGGGCGGCTACGAGTTCCTGGGCCGGCCCCAGCGGGATCTGACCCCGGAGTCGGCGGCGGCCCGCCTGCGCGAGGCCGCCGCCGGAGCCTGAACTGCCTATTTGTTGTACGGCATGATCGGGAACCAGCCGTGATCGAACATCGCCGGCAGCCGGACGTCCCAATAGACCACGGTGAAGACGCCGAGCGCGATCAGCAGGGCGCCCGTGACCGCGACGGTCCGGGCCGGGTGGCTCGACAGCCAGGCGATCGCGCGTCCCCGGCTGAGCAGGACGATCAGGCCGAACAGGAGCGAGACGAGGAAGATGTTGCCCAGTGACTGGAGGATGAACGCCCCGGCGCCGTAAAGCGGGTTGCCGCTGTCGACGGCCCAGTGGAACAGCTTGTTGAACAACGGGTACGGCCGGCCGATGAGGAACGCGCCGACGAGCGCGCCCAGGGTCACGACCCGGGCGACCGGACGCCGGGCGAACGGGTCCGGCAGCACGCCCAGGACGGCCAGCCCGAGACAGATGAAGGCCAGGCCGATCAGCCCGAAGACGACGATCGACTGCCACAGCCGTACGGGTATCCCACCGGCCGTGGCGGTGGACAGCTGCGGCATCCGGTCGCCGACCAGCACGCCGATGAAGCCGTAGAGCCCGGACACGACGACCATGCCGAGCGCCAGCCAGCCGACCGGCCGCAGCATGCCACGAAGGCCGTCCCGCACGCCGGCGCCGGCCGCGCTCATCGGCCCGATCGACGCGGCCATGGCGATGTTGCAGGCGGTGAAGGTGCCGGCCAGACCCGAGACGAAGGCGAACACCAGGCCGGCCAGAGTGCCGCCGACCGCGGTGGCCTTGGCGTCGTGACCCAGGATGGTGTTGGCGACGTTGTCGCCGATGACGTGGTCGACCAGCTCGAACGACCAGAGGACGGCCAGCGCCACCCCGGCCAGGACGCTGCCGGCGATGATCCGGCCCCGGCGTACCGGAGCGTCGAGCGGTCGCTCGAGAAGACGTTGATCGCGATCGGTGACGGCCATGGTGGAAACCTCTCTTCGTCTCACCGCGGCGTTCTCGTCCGCGGACGGCGTAGCAGGAGGAACAGGAGCACCGCGGTCAGCAGCAGGTCCACGGCGAGCAGCACCAGGCTGAGCGGGTCCTTGCCGGCGTGCGTGTGACCGGCCGCGGCGTCGGGAGCCGCCGGTCTCCCGGCCGCGGCGGCCGTGCCGACGGTGAACGAGGTGGTTCCCGCGAGCTCACCGCCGCGGGCGAAGGTCACGTGATAGCCGACCTGGTAGAGGCCCTCGCTGCCGGCCTGAACCGGCACGGCCACCCGGGCGCCGTCGACGCGGGTGTCACCCGAGGACACCGTCCGCCCGGCCGGATCCTCGACGACCAGGTGCGCCAGCTGCGGATCGTCGGCGAAGTCGAGCGTCACCACCGTGGGGATCGCGTCCAGCCGGGCGCCGTCCGGAGGATCCATGCCGGTCAGGCGGGGCTCGTCGCCGATCCCGCCGCGCAGGGCCACGATCACGAGCGTCGCGAGCACGAGGACACCGGCGGCGAGCAGCCGCCGGTGGTGGCCGGCGGCTGCTGCCCCACTCATGCCGATGCGCCGGTCAGCTGCCGGTGGCAGCTGCACGGGATGTCCCGGATCTCGGCCGGGGTGGGACGCAGATGGAAGTACATGGCCACGACCATCGGGAGGAAGACGATGGTGTTGTAGAACAGGTGCAGCTCGACCCGGGGTACCACCAGCTGCAGCAGGCTGGTCGGCACGCTGCGGCCGAACAGGTGGTGCCCGGTCTGGGCCTGGAGCAGAAGCAGCAGATGCTCGATGTGGTGCCAGAACTGGATAGCCAGGGCGACCGTCCACCAGGTGCGGGAACGGCCGGTGAAGCCCGGCCGGAGCAGGAACAGGCCGATCAGCATGAGAATGGCGTAGCCGTAGTGCAGCCACTCGGAGCGGATCAGCCAGGGGAAGGGCATCCCGAGGACGCCGCGGGCCTGCGGCGGTTTCCAGCCCAGGCCCCACAGTTGGATCGCCTGCGCGATGTGCTCGGCCCAGTGAGCGAGCACGATGACCATGAAGATGCTGAGCGCGGCTCGGTGGTGCGGCCCGTTGAGGCTGCGGATCCAGCCGCCTCCGGTCCGGGTGGCGCTGTGATTGACGACAGACACGAGCGGTCCTTTCGGGTACGGCGGGAGTCCATCGCCAGTCTGGGGCGGCGGTTCCGCCCGGACACCTTCCAAAGTGCTTTCTGTAGCGACCCGCATACGCGGAGGTGACCGGGCCCGCAGTCCGACCACAATGGAGGAATGAGCATCGATCGTCTCCGCGTCCTGATCACCGGTGGCACCGGCTTCATCGGCACGCACACGGTCCGGGCCGCGCTCGCCGCCGGTCACCACGTCCGGGTCCTGGCCCGGGATCCCCGTGGTGTGCCCCGGGCACTCGGGGAACGCATCGAGGTCGTCCAGGGAGACGCCACCGTGCGCGCCGACGCCGAGCGGGCGGCCGACGGATGCGACGCCCTCGTGCATGCCGCCGGGCGATACTCCTTCGACCGCCGGGACGCCCGCGCGCTGGAGCCCGCCAACGTCGTCGCCACCGAGGTGATGCTGGCCGCCGCACGGTCGGCCGGCCTCGACCCGATCGTGCACGTCTCGACGTTCGGGGTGTTGCGCGCGACCGGCGGCGGCGCCGCGCACACCGGCTCGCCGGTGGACGAGCCGCGCGAGGCGTACCTGGCGAGCAAGGCCCGGGCCGAGCGGATCGCTCGCGACCATCAGCGCGACGGCGCACCGGTTGTCATCACCTATCCGCTCGCCTCTCTCGGCCCCGGCGACGACCGCCTCGGCGATCAGGTTCGCCGGGTCCGCGACGTGCTGAGTGGCCGGATGCCGATCTGGCCCGGCGGCGGCTTCCCCATCGGCGACGTACGCGATGTGGGACGGCTCCACGCGGCGCTGCTGCGCCCCGGTCTCGGCGCGCGGCGGTTCATCGCTCCCGGGCGCTACGTGACGACCCGGGAATACCTCGGCGCGTTGCGCACCGCCACCGGCCGTTCGCTGCCCGCCGTGCACCTGCCCGCGTCGCTGCTGGTCCCGGTCGGCGCGCTGGCCGACGCGGCGCAGCGGCTGCTGCCGGTCACGCTCCCGGTCTCGTACGGGTCGATCTACGTGTGCGGGCACGCGCCCCGGGTGGACAACCGGGCGACCACGGATCTGCTGGGCGACCCCGGCCGGACGCTGGCCGAGACGATGACCGACACGGTGACGTGGCTGGCCGCCACCGGCGCCGTCACCCCGCGGCAGGCGGGTGACCGGCCGGTGGCGGCCCGGCGCTGATCAGCGGGCTTCCCGCACCCGCATCGGCAGGCCACCGCGCATCCGCAGCGACAGCATCGGCTCCGGGACCACGCGGTGGCCCGGGACCGTCTCCAGCCGCAGCTCCCGCATGATGCTGGCGAGCACGAAGGCCGCCTCCATCATGCCCAGGTGGTTGCCCACGCAGAACCGCGGGCCGGCGCCGAAGGGGATGTAGGCGTACCGCGGCCGGTCGGACGGCCGGTCCGGGTCGAAGCGCTCCGGGTCGAAACGCTCCGGGTCCGGCCAGAACGCCGGATGCCGGTGCAGTGTGAACGGGCAGATCAGCACGTCGGCGCCGGCGGGCACCCGGTAGCCGCCGATCACGTCGGGTCCCACCGCCTTGCGCGGCAGGATCCAGACCGGCGGGAAGAGCCGCATGGCCTCGGACAGGACCATCGAGGTGTAACGCAGCTCGTGCAGGTCGGCGTAGGAGGGCATCCGGTCGCCGAGCACCTCGACGGCCTCGGCCCGCAACCGGTCACCGACCTCCGGATGCCTGTCGATCAGGTGCAACGTCCAGCTCAGCGTGCTGGCCGTGGTCTCGTGCCCGGCCAGCAGCAACGTCACCAGCTCGTCGTGCAGCCGGGTGCGGGCCACCTCGGGGTCGCGCTCGGCCCGGGCCGAGACGATCAGCCGGGCCAGCACGTCGTCGCCCGAGGTGTCGGCGCGCTCGGCCACCAGGGTGTCCACCGTGCGCTGCAGCCGCCGCCGGGCCCGCCGGAAACGCAGCTGCCGCGGCAACGGCACCTGCATCGGCACCGCACTCAGCGTCGCGAGCTCGAACATCGCCTGGTCCTGCACCGCGGCGAAGTCGCCGCCGATCGTCTCGAACCGGCCCAGGTCGGCGTCGAGCAGCGTGCGCCCGAGAACGCCGAGGGTGAGCCCGGTCATCTCGTGCAGGACCTCGACCGGCTCGCCGTTGACGTGCCGCCGCAGGCGGGCGACCAGCTTGGCCGCCTCCTCGGCGACGACGTCGGCCTGGGCGGCGATCCGCCGGCTCTGGAAGGCCGGCTGGACCACCTTGCGCTGTTCCCGCCAGAGCGCGCCCTCGCTGGTCAGCAAACCGTCGCCGAGGGCCCGGCGGGCGTGCACCAGGCCGATCCCCTTGTGATAGTTGGCGGCGTTGTCGGCCAGCACGTGCTTGGCGTGCTCCGGGTGGTTGAAGAACCACAGCTTCTTGTGCCCGACCGGCAGCCGGGACGCGTCGCCGTACCGGTCGGCCGCCGAGGTCATCATGCCGAGCCGGTCGCGGCCCATCACCAGCAGCATCCGCAGCGCCGCGCTGAGCGGCGGGCCCGGCGGCCGCGGGCCCCTCACGCCGCCACCCCGCTGGGGTCCCGGTCCGCCTTGCGCAGCCGGCCACCGTGGAACAGCAGCGGCTCCGCGTCCTCGTCCTCGCCGCGGCGCACGGCCAGCAGCTCGCCGAGGAAGATGGTGTGGTCACCGCCGTCGTAGGAGCGCCACACCGAGCACTCGAAGTGGGCCAAGGCCCCGGCGATCAGTGGTGCGCCGGAGTGCTCGCCGGCGTGCCAGTCCACGTCGGCGAACTGCTCCGCGCCCATCGGCCGGTTCCGGTCGGCGAAGTAGCGGGCGAGCCCCCCGTGCCCGGCACCGAGCACCGAGACGGCGAACCGGCCGGCCGTGGTCAGCACGTCGTGCATGACGGCTCCGTGCTCGACACAGATCAGCAGCAGCGGCGGATCGAGCGAGACGGCGGTGAACGAGTTGGCCGTCATCCCGTGCGGCATCGCGCCACCGACTGTGACCACCGTGACGCCGGTGGGGAATGAGCCGAACGCCCGGCGCAGGGAGCGGGAGTCGAAGGTGGTCTCCATCGAGGCGCTCATGTCGTCACCGTCCGGAGCACCGCGTACGGTTCCAGCGCCCGGACCAGCGCGTCCGGTACCCGGGTGGGTGCCGTACGCGTGTTGGGCCCTCGCATGCACGCCACCCGCTGGCTGCCGCGGGCCACCAGCGTCTCCCCGCCCGGATCCAGCCGGAGGTAGTCGAAGCCGAACTCGAGCTGCGTCTGACCGAGGTCGAGCAACCGCATGCGGATGGCGAGCTCGTCGAACGCGGTGATCTCGGCGAAGAACTCGCAGTCGACCCGCAGGGTGAACAGCTTCAGATCGGCCTGCAGATCGGCGAGGACGTCCGGGGCGTGGGTCTTGAGGAACATCTCCCGGCAGCGGCCCTGCCAGCGCAGGTAGTTGACGTAGTAGACGTTGCCGACGATGTTCGTCTCCTCGAATCCCACGGTGTGCGGGTACTCGTAGTACTTGTCCACTGTCACTTCCTTGTCCCGGCGAGAATGGCGGCGACGACGGGGCCGTCGACGTCGCGGATCGTCGTGCTGAAGGTGGCGATGTCCAGTTCTCCGGCCCGGAGGACGACCCACCCCGGACGCTGCGGGAGCAGCAGGGTCAGCGGCCCGTCGAGCGGGCGGCCCGCCTTGCGCAGGCTCTCCCGCGCGCACCACACCCGGGTGGCGGCCGTGTCGTAGTCGTCCGGCGTGCTCCGCTCGATCAGAGCCGCCACCTCGGCGTGCGAGCTCAGCAGGCCGGACCAGGTGGTGGCATCGCGCTCGGCGACCTGCTCCAGGTCGCAGCCGAGCTCGGCGCCGGACATGGTGAACAGCGTCAGGCCCGCCGCGTGCGCGGCCGACACGACCCGGTCGCCGGCCAGCTCCGGACGCCCGTCGGGCCGGTAGCGGAGCTCGACCGGCCGCCGGGCCGCCCGGGACGCCGCCACGCGGGTGGCGTCGCGGCGCTCGCGTCCGTCGTCCGCGAGCACGGTGACCGACACGTCGCGGCCCAGCAGGTCCTCCACCCCGCGCTCGAGGTAGGGGCCGAGCAGGGCGGGCACCCACGGCCCGGCCGCGCTCCGGCGTCGCACGGCCCGCAGCCGCAGCCCCTCCCAGCGCTCCAGCACCTCGCCGGCCGAGGAGCGCAGAGCCACGTCGTAGACGTACGAGTCGCCGTCGTGCTCGCGCTCGACCGCGCAGTAGCGCAGTCCCCGCGCGGCGGTGAGCTTCTCGCCGCCCGGGTAGATCCGGTCCACTCCTACCGGCAGCAACGTGGCGTCCGGCACGCAGACCTGGTTGCCGTGCATCAGCGCGTCGCGCACGCCGGCGTCGCCCAGCAGCAGGTGGCCGGGCACGAACGGCGCGAACCACCCGGCCGCCGCGTCGGCCTCCAGTTCCGCGTCGACATATCGGGCGGCCGCGGCGTGGTAACGCCGCAGGCGCTGGAACCGGCTGCCCTGGAACAGGATCGAGTCGTACAGATCGGCCGCCGGGTCCAGCTCGACCGCGGGCAACTCGTCGGCGACCTGCTCGGGCGGGCCGTCCGGCAACTCGGTGGGGCCCAGGCGCAGCCGCGCCGTGAAGTGGTCGGCCGAGTAGCCGGTGTCCGCGCTGCGGATCGCGACCTGGACCATGTCGTCCTCCACCACGGTGGCGGCGATCCGGATCGTCGTCCGGCCCTCCGGCAGCACGATGATCGGACGCAGGAACTCGGCCTGCTCGATCACCGGCACCCGCTCCACGCCGGTAACCGCCGTGGCCACCTGCGCCATGGCCTCCATCCCGAAGACGGCCGGGAACAGCAGGTTGCCGTCCAGCTCGTGGTCGGCCAGGTAACGGTCGGTGCCCGCGTTCAGCTCCACCTCGCAGACCAGCTCGACCCCGTGGTAGCGCACCAGCGGACGCTCGACGAACCGGGACAGCGGCAGGGGCGGGAGCGGCCGGCGGACCGTGTCGATGCCCTCCGTACGGCCGCTGATCACCACCACCCCGGGCGCCGCGGGGTCGGCGAGCACCCGGCGCAGGATCGCGATGCCCTGCTCCGGCGTGATCGGCGTGACGCCGTCACGGGTCAGCGACTCGACCACCGACAGCCGCTCGCCCATGCCCACGCCCGACCAGACCGACCATTCCAGGCACAGGGCCCGGCAGTACGGGTGGGTCCGGCCGTACTCGGTGGTCAGATCGGCGAGCCACTCGTTGGCGGTGGCGTAGTGCGCCTCCCCCCGCAGGCCGGCGCGCCCGATGATGCTGCCGAGCGCGACCAGCAGCCGCAGTCGTGCCGGGTCGACCGCGTCGAGAACCGATCGCAGCCCGTCCACCTTCGGCGCGAAGGTCGACCGGAACGCCTCGGCGTCCAGTGCGGTCAGCGAGGCGGGCTCGTTGCGCCCGGCGCCGTGCAGGATCGCCGTGATGGCGCCCAGCTCGGCGGTGAACCGGCCGATCGCGGCGGTGACCTGCGCCGGGTCGGTGACGTCGGCGCGCTCGTAGCGCACCTTGACCCCGGCCGAGGCGATGCGTTCCAGGTTGGCCGCCAGCTCCGGGTCGGCGGCCGGGTCGGACCGGCCCAGCAGGGCCAGGGCGGCGCCCGAGTCGCTGGCCAGGGCCAGGGCGCACTCGGCCGTGATGCCCTTGCCGCCGCCGGTCACCAGCAGCACGTCGGCTCCGGTCAGCGGCGCCTCGGTCCGTTCCGGGCGGATCGGCATCGGCCGCAGCGTGGGCACCCGCCGCCGGCCCTCGGCGTCGTAGTGCGCCTCGGCGAAGGACCGGGTGGCGGCCACCTCGGCCACCACCTCGTCCCCGGCGGTCGTGCCGGCCGGCAGCTGCACGATGGTAACGCGCAACCGCGGCGCCTCCAGGCGGAGGGTCTTGGCGAGCCCGGCCGCGCCCCGGCCGTGCTGGACGAGAACGAAGCGGCCGTCGGCCGGCCCGGCCAGCGCCGCCCGGGCACCGGCTCGGGCCGCCTCCAGATCGGCTTCGGTGCAGGCGTCCGGCATGCAGACCAGCACGCCGCCGCCGAGAGCGGCCCGGCCGAGCCGGTCGGCGAGCGCCGCGGCGTACGGGTGACCCGCCGGAGCGTGCACCGTCCACGGGCCGGGCGGCTCCTCCCCGCCGGCCGGCGACACCGGTTCGAGGTCGAGATCGACGGTGAAGGGCCGGGCCCAGGCCGCCGCGCCGGCCACCGGGACCGACTGCGCGAGGTCGGCCGGTGTCGCCGTGTCCCGTGCCGAGTCCAGCGCCGCGGCGAGCTGCTCGACAGTGGCCGTGGCGAAGTTGGTCGGCGTCTGGGAGGCGGGCAGCCCGAGCGCGGTGGCCGTCGCGTTGACGACCTGGCCCACGGTGATCGAGCTCAGGTGCAGATCGTCGAGGAGCAGGCTGTCCCCGCGGACCAGGTCGAGCGGCAGCTCGGCACGCTCGGAGGCCAGCTTGCGCAGCAGCTCCAGGGTGTCGCCGGCCGGCTCGGCGGCCACCGGCGAGGTGCCCGCCGGTGCGACCTCCGGTGCGGCCGGAATCGGTGCCGCCACGGCCACGTCGTCGGCCTCGGGGGCCTTCTCACACGGGTTGACCAGGAAGCTGAACTCGGCGTCCAGCGACAGCGGCCGCACGAACCGGCCACGGAACAGGCCGGCGTCGAGGTCGGCCGCGCCGATGACGTACGCGGCGCCGACCGCCCTCAGCAGCCCGGTCAGCGACTCCGCGTCGGTGTCGACGGCCAGCGCGGGCACGTCGCTGATCTCGGCGGCCAGGCCGCTGAGCACGTGACCCGGCCCGACCTCGATGAACAGGTCGGCGTCGCGGGCTGCCTCGGTGAGGGCCCCGTGGAACAGCACCGGGTCGGTGATCTGCCGGTGCAGCAGCCGGCGCAGGTCGGTGCCGGGCTCCAGGACGTCCCCGGTCACCGTGGACACCACCGCACGGCCGACCGGCCCGAAGGCGACGTTCTCGAGCTGGGCCGCGAACGCGTCGGCGGCCGGCGCCACCAGCGGCGAGTGGAACGCGTGCGAGACCCGCAGGGGCGTGGCCTGCCAGCCACCGGCCGTGGCCCGGCGGCAGACCTCCGTGACCTCCTCGGCCGTGCCCGCGACGACCGTGCGCTCGGCGCTGTTGTACGCGGCGACGACGGCCCGCATCTCGCCGATGAGCTTCTCGGCCATCTCGGCCGACGTGCCGATCATGGCCATGGTGCCGGACGAGCTGTGCCGCGCCATCGTGGCGCCGCGCAGGCCGGCCACGCTCAGCAGGGACGGCAGGTCGAGCGCGCCGGCCCAGTGCAGGGCGGCGATCTCGCCGAGGCTGTGCCCCACGCCGACCGACGCGTGTACCCCGAGCGAGGCGAGCACCCGCAGCGCGGCGGCCGAGCCGGTGACGATGCGGGGCTGGGCAACCTCGGTGGCCACGTGATCGCCGGTGGTGGGCAGGGCGGCCGCCGCGTACACCTCCTCGGCCTCGGCGAACCGGCGGCGCAGCGCGCCACCCGTGAAGCCCTTGCCGGAGCCCTGCCCCGGGAACAGGAAGCCGATCCGGGCCGGGCCGGCCACCCGGGCCAGCAGCACCCGGCCCTCGGCGGTGATCGACCGCTGCTCACCCGCCTCGATCAGCTCGCGCAGCCGGCGTAGTTGCCGCTGCGCGTCCTGCGGGGAGGTGACGACCACCGCGGCCCGCAGCGGCCGCCCGCGCAGCTCGCCGTGCAGGGTAGCGGCCAGGTCGGCGAGCTGGCCGTAGGTGAGCGAGGGAAGCAGCGCGAGCAACTGGTCGACGCGGCTCGTCAGGTCTTCGGCGGACGCGGCGTCCAGCAGCAGCAGTTCCGCGTCCTGGACCGACCCGGCCAGCATGCGCGTGTGCGTGTCCAGCCCGGTGTGGCGCCGGGGGTGCGGGCTCTCGATGACGAGGTGGGTGTTGATGCCGCCGAAGCCCATCGCGGTGATGCCCGCCCGCACCGGGACGTCCGCCGGCCAAGCCTCGGCCTTGCGCAGGGTGCGCAGGGCGGCGTCCGAGCCGGTCAGCAGCTCGTGCGCGTCGACCGAACCCACGCTGGGCGGCAGCACCTCGTGGTGCGCGGCGAGCGCCGCCTTGATCAGTCCGGCGACGCCCGCCGCGGCCTTGGTGTGCCCGATCATGCCCTTGATCGAGCCGATCGCCGCCGGCGCCGCCACCGGACCGGCGTCCCGGCGCGCCTCGGTCAGCGCGGTCAGCTCGGTGGCGTCGCCGACGCGCGTACCCGTGCCGTGGCCCTCGAAGAGAGCGACCGTGTCGATGCCGAAGCGGGCGCGCGCGTAGGCCCGCCGCAGCGCCAGGCGGTAGCCGTCCGCCTCGGGCCGGGTGATGCCGCCCTTGCCGTCCGACGAGATGCCCCAGCCGGCGATCGACGCGTAGATCCGGTGCCCGGCCGCCAGCGCCTCCTCCTCGCGCATCAGGACGACCATGCCGCAGCCCTCGCCCGGCCAGAATCCGTTGGAGGCACGGTCGTACACCCGCATCTCGCGGGAGGCGAGGGCGCCGGTCTTGGCGAACCCGATCATCTCGAGCGGGTCGATGGACAGGTCGACCCCGCCGGCCACCGCGACGTCGACGTCGCCGTCGAGCAGCGCCCGGGCCGCGGTCACCACCGACAGCAGCGACGACGAACAGGCGCCGTCGACCGTGTAGCCGCCGCCCTTGAGGTCGAAGTAGTTGCAGATGCGCCCGGCGATCGTGTTCGACAGCGCCCCGGCCAGCGTGTCCTCGTCGACCGGCGGGAACGGGCTCTTGTACGTCGCCTCCAGACCGCCGAGGAATCCGGCCAGCTTGTCGTCGTCCCACCCATGCTCGCGCAGCGCGGCGGCGACCGTCCGGCGAACGTACGGCCAGCGCAGCCGCAGCAGGTTGGCGCGGGAGAACTCGCCGGTGAGGCTGTTGCCGACCACGACGCCGGTGCGCTCCCGGGGCAGTCCCTCGCCCAGCGGGAACCCGGCGTCGGTCAGCGCCGCGGCGGCGATGTCGAGCGCCAGCCAGTGGGTGAGGTCGGTCGATCGGTACGTGCTGCCGGCCACCTTGTAGCCGACCCGGTCGAACTGGTAGCCCTCGATGACCGCGGCATGGTCGGCGTAGAACCGGTCGGGGGTGGCCTGGTCGGCACTCCAGTAGTCGGCCAGCCGCATGCGCACGTCGGGCAGCCGGCGGAACGCGCGCCGCCCGGCGAGGGCGTTCTCCCACAGCTCGTGCGGGGATGAGGCGTCCGGATACCGGCAGGCCATGCCGATGATGGCGATTCTGCTCATGCTGTCTCCCCAAGCCTCACGCGGCCGGCGACTGGATGCCGCGGGCCGTCACGTATGTGTCCTTGATGCGTTGCCGCCATTGCTCGTAGGCCGGCAGCGGCCCGGCGTGGTCGAGTCCGGCGAGGGCGGCGTCGTTGATCGCCGACGCCTCGGCCGCCGAGCAGCCGCAGAACACCCGCGTCCCCACCTCGGTGCCGGGCACGACGAGACCGGCCCGGACCCGGGCGCCGGCCGCGAAGGACGAGCCCTGCGCCAGGTCACCCGCGTACGGGCCGGCCGCGTCGAGCAGCCACCGCAGCTCCTCCTCGTCGGCGCCCCCGGCGTAGGTGGCGGCCAGCCCGGCCCCGCTGTAGAGGTCGGACCGGCGGCTTTCGGGGAAACGGCTGATCATCTCGTGCAGCCGCCGCGCGTCGGTCCCGGCGACGAACCACATGGCCCGGCCGACGCCCTGGTCGATGACCCGGGCCGCGTACCACTGGGGACCGCCGGCCGGCCAGGGGAACCGCTCGTGCCGGGTCTGGCCGTCGACGTACGCGGCGGTCTTGAAGTACGCCTGGTGGAATCCATACCCGTCGAGTACCAGCCACCGCAGCAGCGGGTCGGGCGCGTGCAGCCCGGACCAGAAGAGCCGTGGCACGCGTGCCATCGCCCAACCGACGCCGACGTAGGCCATGTAGACGTGGGGGTCGCCCGGGCCGGCCAGGAACTCCTCGACGTGCCGGCGGCCCCCGATCGGAATGGCGTCCCGGATGGCCAGCGCCATCGCCGCGCCCTCGTAGGCGAAACCCCGGAAGGCGGTGGTCATTTCGTCCAAGCCGGTTTCGGCGTCACCGGGACGGCGGCTTTCCGCAGCCAGCGCGAAGCCCTTCAGGAATGACTTGCCGACCTCCTCGAGCCGTTCCTTCGCCTGCGCGTTCTTGTAATGAAAACCGCGCACGGAAAGGCTGGTCTCAGCGACGTCCGGGGTGAGTATGCGGCGACGTAATGCTGCGAGAGCTGCCATGAGAGATCCCGTCCTCGTACGATGTACATCCGATTCTCGGCGGCTCGCGGCGGGGATTCATCTTCTCCATTGCCGCGAGGCCGCCG
This sequence comes from Actinoplanes cyaneus, assembly GCF_016862095.1. Classification (GTDB taxonomy): domain Bacteria; phylum Actinomycetota; class Actinomycetes; order Mycobacteriales; family Micromonosporaceae; genus Actinoplanes; species Actinoplanes cyaneus. The sequence goes on along the minus strand of NZ_BOMH01000076.1, from coordinate 34,252 downwards.
CCGATCGGCGGGATCTGCCGGTTTTCTCAGGCGCCGGGCCCGCGATCGGCGATCCGGGCCCGGATGCGGGTGCGCCAGTTCTCGTAGTCGAGCTCCCCGGCGGCCGCGGGGCCGCCGTCGGCCGCGTCGTCGGCGAGCTCGGCCGCGGCGGCCACGGTGAGACCGGCCAGCGCCTCGATCGCCGCCTCCGAGTGGGCCGGCACGAAGCCGGAGAAGTCCCGCGCCTTGGCCGCGAAGACCGCGCCCTGAGCGAGGTGGGTCGCGTCCGGGCCGGCGTGCCGGCGCAGGGCGGCCAACCCGGCCGCGTCGCAGCCGCCGGCGAACGTGGCGGCCAGGCCGACGCCGCTCCACAGATCGGAGCGCCGATCGGCGGCGAACCGGGCCACCCCGCTCCCGACGGCGTCCGGCCGTCCACCGTGGATGAACCACAGCGCGCGCCCGATGCCCTGGTCGACGGCCCGCGGGAAGTAGTCCGGCCGGCCCAGCCAGGGATAGGCGGGCAGGCGCAGCTGCCGTTCGACATGGCGGTCGGTCCGGAAGTAGGCGCGGTCGAAACCGTAGCCGTCCACGGCCAGCCAGCTCATGGTCGGGTAGTACGGCGTTCCGGTCAGGTCGGGCAGGACGCCACGCCAGGCGGGCCGGGGCAGACGAGCCATGGCGAAGCCGATGCCGATGTAGGTCAGGAAGGTGTGCGGCACCCCCGGGCCGGAGAGCAGGTCCCGCGCCCGGCGCCCGCGCCCGGCCGCCATCGCGTCGCGGATCGTGCAGGCCATGGCGGCCCCCTCGTACGCGAAGCCGCGCATCTCGGGGTCGACCAGTTCCAGCCGGCGGACCAGCTCGTCCAGCCCGCGGACCTCGATACCCCATTCGAAGCCGACGACCACCGACTCCGGGATGGCTTCGAGCCGGCGCGTCGCCGGGGTCTCGACGACCGGGAAACCGCGCGCCGCGAAGGTCACCGAACGCAGCGACGGCGCCATGGCCAGCCGGCGGATCGTACCGGGGATCGACATCTGTCTGCCTTCCGCTTGTCTGCTAGGCGGTGTCCGCGCGGACCGCGCCGTTGTGGCGGGCGCCCACCCGGGCGGCCGCGGCGGCGCTCGCCCACGCGGTGGCGTCGATCAGCCGCCGATCGCCGGGGTGGTGACGCCGGAACTCCTCCACCGCCCGATCCGTGACCTGGTGCGACGCCAGCGCCGTGAGCAGCGCCAGCCGGGCCGCCGCGCGCGGTGCCGGTGGCAGCTCCCCGACAAGGTCCTCGCACCACCCGGTGCTGAGGCCGGTGTCCTCACCGGCCCAGTCGTCCAAGCGGTCCAGCACCAGGCGCCGCACGGCGACGTCCAGCGAGCGCTCGCCGGCCAGTTCGAAGACGCCGAAGGCGCGGGCCACCGCGTCGGCCAGCACCGGGCTGTCCCCGGCCCAGGCCAGGTCCGGCCGCGGCGGGGCCGGCGGCAGCAGCCCGTTGGCACGGCCGGCCGGGTGGTCGCCCCGGACGGACGGCTTCATCACGTAGCTGAGCCCGCGCTTGAGCCGACGCCGCGAGCGAGGACTCAAGCGCGGCGGCAGCAGCGAGCCGGTGAGGAAGACGTTGACCATCCGGCTCAGGTAGTGGAAGCCCACCACGACGCCGATCAGCTCGGCCCGCTCGGCGGCCGCGATCCCGGGTGGCAGCGGCGGGCCGCCGTCCCGGTGGGCACCGCGCGCCCAGGCGACGATCTGGCGCAGCCGGGCGTCGGTGATCTCGCCGAGGTGGTCGCCGCCGATCGCTTCGGCGTCGCGCTCCCCGGACAGTTCGTACAGCCCCACCGTGTGCATGTCGGTGCAGTACGGACAGGTGCTGGCCACCGCCACGGCGGCCGCGACCGCCTCCTTGACCAGGCGGCCCGCGCGGCCGGGCGGCATCAGCGGCTCCCGGATCAGCGCCCAGTAGGCGGCCAGGACCTCGGGCGACGGTGAATGCAGCATCGCGGGCGGGATGACCAGCCGCATCTCCTCGGCCACCTGCCGATACACCTCGGCGACCAGCCCGGTGGCGTGCGTGGCGAGGACCGGGTCGACATGCCGGACGTGCCGCTGGGTCACGATCGAGGAGACGCGATCGGCGACCATGTCAGGCCACCGTCGCTTGCTCGGCCAGCGCGGAGTAGGAGTCGCGCATCCGGCTCAGCGCGTGCTTGCGCGCGTCGGTCAGGGCCATCAGCACCGGCGGGTCCAGCGCCCGGCTGGGCTTGAGGACCAGGTCGGCCCGGATGAGCGAGCCGGCCCGCACGGTGACCGGACCGTAGGTGGCCACCGCTATCACCGGCTCGGCGTCCGCGTCCTCGAGCACCGATTGGGCCAGCAGGTACCAGGTGCCGGCCGGCACCTGGTCCAGCAGCACCCGCCCGCCGCCGGCGACGACTGCGCACTGCGCCGGCTGACCCTCGGGGATGCGCTCGGGAAAGACGCCCACGAAGATCAGCGCGTCGCCGGCCGGCTCGGACACCCGCAACCGGACCGCCATGCGGGCGTCCGACGGCCGCGCCGAGTGGGATCGCCGGACCGGCCGGATCGACGGGGCGAACCCGGCGTGCCGCCGGTAGGTGGTGGGCGACATGCCGACGCTGCGGCTGAACCGGGAGCTGAACGTGCCGACGCTGTTGTACCCGACCTGCACGCTGATGTCCGCCACGTTCATGGACGTCGTCAGGAGCAGTTCTTTTGCCCGTTGCAGTCGCAGAGCCGAGAGGAAACGGCCGGGCGAGACGCCGGTGCTCCGCTGGAAGAGCCGGGTGAAGTGGAACTTGCTGAACATCGCGGTCCGGGCCAGCTCATCGACCGTGAGTTGCTCACCCATGCGTTCCCGCATGGCGTCGATAGCCCGCAGAACCGCTTTCTCGGACGAGTCGTCCATGACACCCCCCATGTCAGCGGCACGCGCCGCATTGAGGACCGAAGACGACACATAATGGTCGGCCCCGTCATTTCGAGGACTAACGACAAACGCGATTCGCGAAGCCTTTTAAATGCTTGTGGATTTGATCGCTGCCGCCGCCACGACGCTACCGGAGGCCACGAGGATCTTCAACAGTTCGAAACCACGCGGACACGCTGAGCAATGACGAAGAAGAAGCGGATACCGCTACTACACGAAATGGAGAGCATCGATTTCCGGTATCGTGACGGCCGGCGACCCCGGGCCGCGTGTCGCAGCCGGGCGGGCAGCCGGGGCCTAACCCGTGCCGCCGGCGCTCAGGACGCGTCCGGCCCGCCGCGCCGCCGCCATGCTCGCCCAGGCGGTCAGCCGCACCAGGGCGCCGTCGCCGAGGCCGGCCGCACGCACGGCGGCGATGTCCGCGTCGGCGACGCGGCTCGAGGCGTACGCGGCCAGCAGGGCCAGCCGCCCCACGGCGCGCTGCTCCTCCGGCAGGTCCCGCAGCGCCGCGTCAGCCCAGGGCCGCAGACCCAGGCCCGGCCCGCACTCCCGCGGATCGTCCAACCGGGCCTCGACGAGGTCCCGGACGGCGCCGGGCAGGACCGCGGCGCCGGCCGCCTCGATCGCCGCGCACGCGCGGACCATCGCGTCGCCGATCGAGGCGATCGGCGCCGCCCACGTCAGGTCCCCGGGCAGGTGGGGCGTGGTGGCCGGCCGGCCGGGGACGACGCGCGTCCGCGCCAGGCGGCCGAACAGCCGGGGCGCGGCCCGCCGGCCGACCGCCCGGGGCACCGCCGGCGCACCGGCGAGCGGGGAGTCCTCGAGGAAGATGTTCACCATCCGGTTGAGGTAGTGAAAGGTCACGGCGACGCCGATGGCGGCGGCCCGGCCGCTCGGTCCGACGTCCGGGGGCGGCGGCCGGCCGTCCCGCGCCCAGCGGGCCAGCGAGCGCAGACGCGGGTCACGCACCTCCTCGACGCGCCCGCCGGCGATCAGCCGGGCATCGGCGCCGGGCCGCAGGCCAGCCAGGGCCGCGCCGTGGACCTCGGTGCAATAGGGGCACGAGTTGGCCGCCGAGACCGCCGCGGCGACCGCCTCCTTCTCGGCCCGGTCGCCCGGACGTCCGGCCAGCAGCGTCTCGCGCAGCATGAGCCACACCGCGTCCAGCACCTCGGGGGCGGCCGCGTGCAGGGCGACCGGCGGCGCGAGCATGCCGAACTCGGTCTCCACCTGGTCGTAGACGGCCCGGACCCGGGGTGGCGCGGCGGACGGAGGAACGGCAGTGAGGCGTCGGATGTGCCGCAGCGACAGGCGGCGGGCACCGCGCGCGAGCAGAGTAGCCACGGGATCCCCTTTCGGCACTGTCCAGTGTGGCCGGTCGCGGACCCGGCGGCCATCTTCTGACTTGCCGGAACAACCGTCACTCTCGGTAACGCTGAGGTTATCCATGGTTGCCGATGAGGATGCGATCTCTTAGTCTTCTTGCCGACGAGCCACCAGAAGATCCACCCGGTACTGAGCCCCCGGCCACCATCCCCGACGTCCCACCGAGACACCGCCCTGGCCAGCACCGTCACCGGCATCCGGCCCGAAGTCGTCAGTCATGGGGGAGTCACGATGCGAATCTCGGACCTGAGCCGCCAGTCCGGCGTGCCGGTCGCGACGATCAAGTTCTATCAACGCGCGCAACTGCTTCCGCCGGGTGAGCCGACGGGCCGCAACCAGGCCCACTACGGCAAGGTCCACCTTCGGCGGCTGCGCCTGATCAAGACGCTGACGTCGCTCGGCGAACTCGACCTGACGTCGGTGCGGCGGCTGCTGGCCGCCGCCGAGGACGACGAGGTGTCGCTGATCGGTCTGTTCGAGGAGCTCAACCGGGTGCAGATCGCGAGCAAGGAGGCCGCGGTCGAGAACGACGAGAGCATGGAGTTCGCCCGCAAGGAAGTGGACCGGATCATCGACTCGGCGGGCTGGGACGTCCGGCCCGACGCGGCGGCACGCCTCCACCTCGGCCTGGCCATAGCCGGGATGCGCCGCCTCGGTTGTGATTGCGATCCGGACTTCCTCGACGCCTACCGCGACGCGGCCGACCGGCTCGCCGCGCTCGAGATCGGGCGCGTCTCGTCCGACCCGACCGGCCGGGCCGCGCACCTCACCCGCAGCATCCTGCTGCGTGAGGCGCTCACGGCGATGCGCGAACTGGGCCAGGAGCACTATCTCGCGCGTCAGCCCGGGCTGGCGCCGGCCCCGTCGGACGACTCCTGATCCGTGGCCCGGGGTCCCCGGCGCCGTCGCGCCGGGAACCCCTGACGGTTCACCGGACGCCGGCGGACCTGTCGAACTGCCCCGGCCGGCGGCCCTCACCGGCCGGCCCCCGATAGGCCTGCGCGATGCTCAACCAGCCGGGCGCCACCTGCCCCTCCGCCCGCACAGCCAGGTCATCGGGGTGCCGGCGACGCGTCACCAGCAGGCAGAAGTCCTCGGCCGGGCCGGTCACGCGCTCCTGCGAATCGGCCGGCCCGAACTCCCACCGCTCCCCCGAGGGTGCGGTGATCTCGAAGCGGAAGGCCACGCCGGGAACGTCGAGGCCGCGCGCCAGATAACCGAAGTCCCACGTCCGGACGGCGAAGGTCACCAGGTGGCGCAACCGGTCGGTGTGCGTACGGCGTACGCCCAGGGCGTCCGCGATGTCCTGGCCGTGACCGAACATCTCCATCATCCCCGCGCACGCCAGCATCCCGGCCGGGATGGGCCGCACGAGCCACGGCACGAGCTGACCGTAGGGCAGCGCGGCAAGCGCCTTGACCGCGGCCGCGCGCTCCTCCCGCCACCGGGTCAGCAGCACCCCGGGCGGGTCGTTCAGATACTGGCCGAGCGCCCGAGTCACGTTCTCGGTGAAGTTCGGGCCCAGGCCGGCGGTCAGCGCCATGAACGAGTCAGGGTCCGCGGCGGCCATCGTCGCCATCCGGAACGTGGCCGCCAGGTGCGCGATCTGATGCGCCACGGTCCAGCCGGGGGCCGGGGTCGGCGTGGCCCAGGCGCCGGGTTCGAGATCGCGCACCAGCGCGTCGATGCTCTCGCCGTCCGCGGCCAGGTCCGTCGTCACTTGCGCCGCATCGGTCATTGGTCCACCTCTCTTCGTCGAGTGCGCGCCCGGACCACTCAGGCCGGGTCTCGCGGGGAGTTCTGGTACACCGACAGGAGCCACTCGCCGTCCCTCTTGGTCAGAATCCACGAGGCCCGGATGGCGTCGGCGGCGGCCAGCTCGGTGCTCCCGGCCGCGATCACCCCGCCCTCGGTCAGCAGGGCCACCGCGCCCGGGCCGAGGGGCTTGACGGCGATCGGCCGGCCGGTCACGGTGGTGCCCCGGTAGACGCCGCGGTAGGCCTCGGCCATGTGCTCCCGGATGGCGGCCCGGCCGGAGACGTACACCCCGGGCAGGATGAGCGCGCCGTCCTCGGCGAAGAGCGCGGCGAAGGCGTCGGCGTCGTGGTCGCTCCAGGCCCGCACCAGCCGGCCCGGCATGGCGCCGACGGCCGCCTGTTCCCGCTCGTCGAAGACGGCGGCATCGGTGCTCGTGGTCATTCTCGGTACCCGCTTTCGTCCGTGTGCCTTCTCGAATGCGATCGCTGTCCATCCTGTCCGGATCCGGGCCGGTCAAGCGTCTTCCAGCGTGCGGGACCAGCGGCGGGGCAACGCCGAAGATGCGTCGGGGAACGGCACCGGCCGACGATGGACGTCCAATCCTTTTCGGACGAAAGGGGCAGGCATGCTCGACGTAGCAGTGGAGCTGACTCCCATCGAACTGATGACCCTCGAGGCGTACGCCGACACCATCATCCCGGGCGAGCGGCGCGGCGCGGGGGATCTGGCGGTGGCCGGAGCGGCCGACGGCGGCGGCGCCGTAGCCTCCGGCGCGGTCGACCTGATGGTCTCCGTGGAGGGTGGCCTCGCCGGCATGCTCGACACCCTGGTGACCGGCCTCAACGACCACGCCGTCGAGTACGCCGGACGCGCCGGCGTCCGCCTCGAACCCGGGGTGCCCCCGTTCGTGGCCCTGCCGTTCCCGCACCGGACCGCGCTGGTCCAGGCGCTGACCGCGGCCGGGCATCCCGAGCAGGACCTCTGGGTGTCGCTGGCCATGTTCAGCGTGATGGCGTGGGACACCGGCGCCGCCGAGCACACGGTCGACGCCCTCGCCGCGGGGCACCCCGGCCTCATCCAGATGGGCTTCGCCCGGCCCGACCCGGACGGCCTCTGGCGCTTTCCCGACTTCTCCTACCGGCGTGCCCTCGCCACGCCGCACCCGCACACCGCCGCGACGGGAGATCCGGCATGACCCCCACCGAGAGCACCGACGTCGTCGTCATCGGCAGCGGCTTCGGCGGCTCGATCCCGGCGTACCGGCTGGCCGCCGGCGGCGCCCGCGTCGTGATCCTCGAACGCGGCCCCTGGCTGACCGGGGCCGACTTCGACCACGACCTCAAGTTCGGCAGCGCCAGCACCCGCGTCTTCGAGTTCACCATGGGCGACGGGATGAACGTGCTCGGCGGCAACTGCGTCGGCGGTGGCAGCGTCGTCTACTTCGCCGCCATGCCCCGCGCGCCCCGGTTCACCTTCGAGCGCCAGGGACTGCTCGGCCGGCCGCTGTGGCCACGCTCCGTCACCCGGGACGTCCTCGACCCGTGGTACGACATGGTCGCCGAGTCGTTGCCCATCACCCGCAGCGAGTGGGAGGACGTCACCTACTCCGGTGGCCTGTTCGCCGCCGCGTGCGCGCACGCCGGCCGGACCGCCAACCCGGTCCCGACGGCCGTCGACCCGGCCCGGTGCACGAACTGCAACTGGATGATGTCCGGGTGCCGCTTCGACGCCAAGCGCTCGCTGCTGCTCAACTACATCCCCGCCGCGGTCTCGCACGGAGCCCGGGTGCGGCCACTGCACGAGGTGCAACACATCGCGCCGACCGGGGACGGCGGCTACCGCGTGCACTACAACACGGTGGACGAGGTCGATTACCGGGTCGTCACCGGAACCGGCACGATCGACGCCCGGATCGTCATCGTGGCCGCCGGTGCGGCCGCCACGCCGGTCATCCTCCAGCGGTCGCAAGAGGCGCTGGGCGGGATCCCCGAGGCCGTCGGACGGCACTTCTCCGGCAACGGCGAGCGCCTCAACACGGCCGTCATCGACGAGGCGAAGGCCCGGGACGTGCTCGGGCTCGACCGGGGTGACGGCGTCGCCTACGAGGGTTACCAGGTCGGGAAGGGGCCGGTGTGCGCGAGCTGGGACCGGCTGGACCCGGACCTGCCCGAGTTCAGCCGGCACTCGCTGGAGCAGCTCTACTTCCCGCCCGGCTTCGGCACGATCCTCGCCCAGGTCCGGGACGCGACCGGGCCGTCGTGGTTCGGCGTGGAGAAGAAGGAGATGCTCCGCCGCTGGCGGTCCTGGCTGACCATCTTCATCATGAGCGAGGACGGCAACGAGGGTGTCTTCGGGCCGCCGCCGGAGACCGGCAACGCCGACCGCATCGCCCAGCAGATGCTCAGTCGTGGCGCCCTGCGATACCGGCCGAGCGAGCAGACCAGGGCGGGCTGGGCGCGCGCCGACGCCGACATCCGCGACATCCTCGAACGCGACGGGCTGGCCCGCGTCATGCCGTGGACCGACGAGGTGATCGGCGCGTACACGGTGCACCCGCTGGCCTCGTGCCGGATCGGTGACGACCCGGCCACGTCGGCCCTCGACGACCGGCACGAGCTGCGCGGTCATCCGGGCATCTTCGTCACCGACGGATCGGCGGTGCCGGCCGGCCTGACGGTGAATCCGGCCTTCACCATCGCGGCGCTTGCCGAGCGGGCCGTGCCGGGCATCGTGCAGGCCGCGCTCGACCGCGGCGTGCCCGTGCGCTACGTGGACGCGCCGCCCCGCTCGGCGCCCGAGCCGCGCCCGACGACACCGGCTGTCGCCTGACGGCGGGCGGCAACGAACGAGCCCACCGCTTCCACAGTGGAAGCGGTGGGCTCGTTCGTTGTCCGGCCGGGTCAGACGCGGGGCACCTCGAAGAGGCGCGGGAACGTCTTGGCCAGGCCCAGGTCCCCGCGGGCCTTGAGCCGGCCGCGCAGGAAGAGCGTCCAGGCCTGCGCGTTCCCGGTGGTCATCTTGATGAAGTTGACGGCGTCCAGGGTCAGCCGCAGCCGGGGTTCGGCCGTCGTGCCCGGGCGGACCTCACAACGGCGGTCGCGGACCTCGACCTCCCACACGTCCTCGGGGCCGCCGCCGGGGTGGCCTACGTGCCAGTGCACCACGGCGTGCAGCGATCCGGCCCGATCGGCCCGGAACACGTCAGGCATTCCCCGGAAGACCGCGGTCAGCACCGGCGTACGCCGGGAGCCGCGCATGAGCTCCTCCAGCTCCCGATCCGAGGCGTCCTTCACCTCCAGAGCGAACGTGCCCGGATCGATCGCCGGGTCGGCCTGGATGGGCATGGTTTACCTCCCTCAACGAGGGCCGGCCCGGCGTGAACGAGCCGGGCCGGCCGTCGACGCTTGCGCTCAGCTGGTAGAGGCCACGACGTTCGGTGTCGACGCGATGCCGGCCGGCGGCACCGGCTCCCCGGCCCGCCGCTCGCGCGCCCACCGGATCCACCAGTAGATGCCGCGCGCCAGGCAGACGAGGGTCACCGCGAAGAACAACGTGTAGACGACGTTGAACTGCATCAGGACGGCGTAGACGATGGCGACCGAGGATCCGAACATGAACTGCCACCGGCCGAGCGACGGCGTCGTGCCCGGGTCGGTGACCATGTAGTTGGTGAACAGGATGAAAGCGACGCCGGTCATCACCCCGAGCGAGGACCAGAGCGCCACGTCCCAGATGAAGTGCCGGACCAGGGCCTGGATGACGAAGGTGCCGAGCCAGCCGAGGATGAGCGGGATCTTCTTGGTGAGCATCCCGTTCAGCACGGTGCCGGCGGTGAGGATGATGATCGGGATCAGCATCCGGAAGGTGTCCGGGACCTCTTCGGTGAAGTGGTAGGGCGGGGCGACGTTGACCCAGGAGAAGGCCAGCAGGGTCACCGTGATCCCGAGGTTCGAGGGATTCATGAAGTGCCGCATCCGGCCCTTGATCGGCGCCTGCAGCACCGCCTTCTGTCCCACGGCGACGACGACCGCGAAGGCGATCGGCCAGAACTTCGAGTTCGCGTAGAGCAGCATGTTCGCGGCCAGGGCGGTGATGTGCGTGGGCAGCAGGAAGGTGTACAAGCCCCAGAGGCCGTTGCCGGAATAGCCGGCCGGCCGCCGGTAGGCTCGCGCCGAGATCCATTCCACGATCAGCTCGGTGCCGTAGCCCACCGCGAGGGCGAACAACGGCCACGTCCAGGGCTGCTCGAAGCCGAGGACCGCGTACCCGAGAATGTTGAAGACCGACATCGAGATGGCGAAGTTGCGCAGCGCCATGTAGCGGGGATCGCGCCGGTCGACGCGCGGGACTGCCCGCGGGTCGGGAGCGGCCGGCACCGTCGCCGGCGCGGTGGCCGGACTGACCGGGGCCGGACTGTCGGCCACCAGCGGTGTCGCGCCGCGACCGATCGCGCTGATCTGACGGGAATCGGTCATCGCGAGGTCACCTCCTGAGCCTGATCGGTGAGCATGAGGTCGTGCCAGCCCGGGGCCAGGCTGACTGTCTGCTGCTGAACGGCTCCGTCCGCCGTACGCCAGGAGATCTGCGCCGAGACCGGCTGGGCGCCGTTGTCCCCGAGGCCGAAGAACACGTCGAAGCTCCGCTTCCCGGAATGGCCGCCGCCCCCGTCGAGCTGGGCCACCTGGGTGTGCCCGCTCGCGGTGGTGATCCGGACCTGGGCGCCGTAGGCCGGCGAGCCCGGGTTCTGCCCGTCTCCCGCCGCCGCGGAGCCCGCGAGCGGGCGGTAGAGCCGCAGCCCGAGGAACGGCTTGGTGTCACGCAGTTCGTTCTTCCAGAACTCCGGCGCGCCCCACTGCCGGGCCACCGCGAAGTCCTGCGCGCCGTTGCCCGTGGTGTCCGCGACGGCGATGCCGCGGCTGGGCGTCGTGTCGGTCATTCCCAGCGACGACGCGATGTTGGTGTAGTGGTCAGCGCTGTCCCGGACCCAGAACGCGAACGGCTGGGACCCGGCGATGTCGTCGCCCGGCCGCTGGTGCGGCCACATGTCCGGGTTCTGCAGCATCAGGTCGTTCGTCGCGGCCAGTTCCTGCAGCCACGCCCACCGGTTGATGGTCCCCTTGACGAAGCCGGCCGCCTGCACGACGGACAGGTTGCCGCTGTTGTCGAAGTCGGCCGTCTTGGCGTCCCAGCCCCAGCCGGTCCAGGCCAGCCCCGAGTCCGCCGCGTCGTTGTCGAAGGGCGCGTCGCCGCGGTTCAGCTTCTCCCGGGCGGCGGCCTGCGACGTGGTGTTGTTCTTCCAGTAGAAGTTGCTCTCCTCCAGGCCCCACGACGTAGTGATGTTGCTGACGAAGCCGTCGAACGACCCGGTGCTGCCGAGGTCGCCGAATTCGACGCCCATCCCCTTGAAGGAGTCGTGCCCGACCACCAGCGACTTCGGGGTGAAGGCGCCACGACGGCCCTCGGCGAGCTCGAACTTGATCTGCCCGGGCACGGAGGTGTTGTGGAAGAAGCGGTCCTGGCCGAAGTCGTTGGCCACGTAGAGCTCGGGCAGCAGGTCGCCGTCGAGGTCGGTCGAGGCCGCGGCGAGCGTCCAGCCCGTCGTGTACGCGGGGTCGACAGCGTCCTTCTGCTCCTCGAAGGTCACCTTGGGCTCCGGCCCGCCGGTGGCCGACGTCCAGTGCAGGATGTGCAGGCCACCGGCGTTCTCGGCGCGCGACAGCGAATGGTTCATCTGCACGTTCGGATTGCCGTACGGATCCAGGACCGCGGTCTCCGGGAAGTAGTTGAAGACGCCGACGTCGGGATGCCCGTCACCGTCGAAGTCGGCCACCGCCACGGCGTTGGTGTTCCACAGCGCCCCGTGATAGTCGCCATCGGTGGAGGTGGACTGCCCGACCAACTCGGTCGGCTGGAAAGCGCTCATCGTCAGCGCCGTGGCCCCGGGGCGGTGCAGGTAGAGCACCGGGGTCCGGCCCCAGTAGTAGACGATGAGGTCCATGCGGCCGTCCGCGTTGAAGTCGCCCGGCACGCAGCCCATCGGCGCCATCGTGTCGCTCTTCGGCAGCGGCGCCGGGTTCAGCGTGAACGGGGCGTAGGTGCCGCCCGATCCCGGCACGGGGGTGACGATCGCCTCGTCGCTCCGCGTGTCGACCAGGCAGAGATCGTTGGCGACACCGCCGCCGTCGAGGTCGTTGACGGCGATCGCGGCCCCGACCGACGAGATCCAGGACCGGATGTGCTCGTACTTCGAATTGACCTTGCGTACGGTGTTGCTGGGCAGGCCGGGCGGCAGGGCGATGGCCATCTTCTGGAACTGGAACCGGGACGCCAGTGACGCCCGCTCGGCGGCCGAGGCGCCGGGCAGGCGCGCCACGGTGAAGAAGAGGCCGGCCAGGGCGAGCACGAAGACGACCGGGGCGAGCCGGCGTAGCGGTCCGACAGGTTGGCTGGGCAAGAGATCCCCCTTGCTTGGTGGGTGACACCGATGACGGAGTTGGCCTCCGAGCCGCGAGGAGAGGCGGCGGGCCGATCACCGGGCGGCGGCGTCGTTCTTCGCGTCCCGGCTGGTTCGACCATGCCGGAACGGGCACCCCGGAGCATCTCCCACTGTGCTGGGCGGAAAGTCACTGCGCACGCAGGAAGACGCGCCCGGCGCCGCGGCCGCGGAAACGCCGGCACGTCCGTCGGGTGATCACCCCGCCTCGGGTCACGGCCCGGCCCGGTCGCTACCCCGGGCACCGAGTCCGATCAGGCCCTACGGCACGGTGGGCACGGCCTCGGACCTACGCCGCTCCGGGCGCATCACGCCGGCGCTGGCCGCGACGAAAACGGCCAGGACGACGGGAATCCACAACGCCGTGGGGAGCCCGACGACGGTGGCGGCCGCGCCGATGAGGATCGGACCGACCAGGAACCCGACGTAGCCGATGCTCACCACCGTCGACAGGTTGCGGCCCGAGCGCTGCGTGTCGCGGCTGCCGACGGTCGAGAAGACCTGCGGGGCGATGCCTGACAGCCCCAGCCCGAGCAGGCCGAAGCCGACGACCCCGGCCACCGGGCGGTCGATCAGCAGCCCGGCGCCCAGGCCGGCCGCGGCCACCGCGCCACCCAGGCGTACCAGCAGGACCGGACCCAGGGTGGCGGCCAGCCAGTCACCGAAGACCCGCCCCACCGTCATCATGATGGCGAAGGCGGCGTAGCCGTACGCGGCGAAACCGGGCGTCGACAGCAGGTTGTCGCGCAGGTAGACCGCACTCCAGTCGGCCGCCGCGCCCTCACCGACCAGGGTGCAGAGCACGAGCACGCCGAAGAACACCACGATCAGCGAAGGGCCGCCGGACCGGTCGGCACCCGGCTCGGCACCCGGCTCGCCGACGGCGGGCCGGACCGGCAGAACCCACAGCGCCGCCCAGGCCGCCAGGACGAGGACGCCCAGGCCGGTGGCGGCGAAGGTCGGGCCGACACCGACGGAGTGCCGGGCGAACTGGCCCCCGATGAGCGCACCGGCGAAACCGCCGATGCTGTAGATCGCATGGAACGAGGACATGATCGGGCCGCCCCACCCGCGCTGCACCTCGATCGCGTTGGCGTTCATCGCGATGTTGAGGGTGCCGTGCGCGGCGCCGAAGCAGAAGACCGCGACGCACAGCTCGGCCAGGTTGCCGCTGAACCCGACCGCGGCCAGCAACATCCCCTCCAGCAGCGCCGCCACCGCCAGCAGCCGGGAGCTGCCGACGCGGTCGGACAGCCGGCCCAGCAGCGCGAGGCCGAGGATGCAGCCGGCGGCGAAGGAGAGCAGGACGAACGTCAGCCGCCCGTCGCTCAGGCCGAGTTTCTGCTTGATCGCCGGAATGCGCGCCGTCCAAACACCCAATGCCGTTCCGAAGAGCAGAAAGGCGAGCGACGTGGCAATTCGCCCCCGCCAGAGCCGCCGGCGATTCCACGGGGCGTTCTCCATGGCTCCTCCAGACATCGCGACTGGCCACGCCCTTGATCGTGCCCTCACCAAAGGCTCACTGAAAGCGTGCTGAATCTCCATCCTATTCACGCCGAACTCAGGCTGAAACCGGACGGTCCACCGTGGACCTCGTCAGTTCCTCGACACCATGGGGGTTCCAGGCGATGCCACAGGACAACAGTTCGATCAACACGCCGAACGGCAACGGCGACGCATCGGCCGGGGCGGTGGCCCGGATCACCGCGCGGTTCCGCCGGCCCGACGGATCTCCCGACGCGCTGCGGTGTGGCCAACTGCTCGCCGGCGGCGCCGGCGCGGCCGGGCGCCGCCTGCTCGACGGGCTGGGCGACGGTGACGCCCTCCCGGCCACCGCGCACGCCGCCGCAGCCGAGATCGCCGACTGGAAGATCATGCTGACCGGCGCCGAGACGGTGGCCGTGCTGCTGGCCGAGGCGGGTGTCAGCGAGGTGTTCGTCTACGCCGGCACCTCCGAGCTCGCGCTCTGCGACGCGGTCGACCAGGCGTCCGGCATCCGGGTGGTCAACGGCCGCGGCGACAAGGAATCGGCGTTCATGGCGGCCGGCGCCTCGCTGCTGAAGCCGAACGTCGGCGCCGCCATCCTGCACGGCGCGCGGGGCTTCACCAACGCCGCCGGCGCCGTCGCCGACGCCCGCCGCAACGAGGCCGGCACCGTCTACGTGGTCGGCCTTCCGTCGACCGGCTCGACCCGCTTCCTGCCACCGCACGGCGAGGCGGACCTGTCGGAGGGGATGAGCGCGTTCGCCAGCTGGTCGTGGGAGGCGCCGCCGGTGCCCGACGGCGAGGCCGACCGGCGGCGCGCCGCACACCGTTTCGTCGCGCAGGTCCGGCACGCTCTCGCCTCGGTCGCGCAGGCGCCGCACCGGCCCGCGCTCGTCGGCGTGCCGCAGGACGTGGCCGAGCAGCGCTGGATCGACGTGACGGAGTTGACCACCCCGCCCGCCGGGCCACCGGCCGCCGTCGCCGACGAGGCGTCGATCGAGGCCGCCGTGCGCGTCCTGCGGTCCGCCGAGCGCCCGCTGATCCTGATCGACGACTACGCCCTGCGCCACGACGGCGTACGAGCCGGGCTGGACCGCCTCAGCCAGGCCGTGGGGGCGCCCGTCCTGCAGGTGCGCTACCGGCGCGGCCCGATGCTGTTCGAGCGGCTGCGCACCGACGAGGTGACCAACTTCGCGGGCTGGCTCAACCAGTTCAGCGCCGCGCACATGGACCTGCTGAACGCGGCCGATCTGCTGGTGACCGTCGAGGACCGGAACATGTACGAGCGGGTCGTCGGGCGGCTCCCGCGGTGCACCAAGATCGCGATCAACACCGATCCGGAGAAGGTGCTCAAGAACGAGTACCTGGGCGACGGCGACACGATGTTGGTCGGCACGCCCGGGGCGATCCTGGACCGGCTGGCCGACCGGCTGGCCGACCGGCGTCCGGCCTGGTTCCCGGACGGCGCCAGGGAAGCCGCCCGGGTGACCCCCGAGCCGGCCACGGCCGAGGTGGCGGAGGCGCGCGGCGCCATCGTCGGTGCCCTCGCCGGGGTGCTGCGGGAGTGGCACAACCCGGTGCTGATCGACGACAGCCAGATGTTCGGCGGCCTGATCTCCGAGAGCTACGACGAGCTGCCGGCGGGACTGCGCGTCTTCGGCGGCCACGGCGGCTTCGTCGGCGGTGGCCTGCCCATCGCCACCGGCCTGGCGATCGCCCGTACCGATGTCCGGGTCATGTGCACCCTCGGCGACCAGGCCTTCACCAACTCCTTCCAGGGTCTGGTGGCCGCCCTGCAGGAGAACGCCCGGATCGTCTTCGTGGTCTGCAACAACGGCGAGTCGGTCTCGCTCAAGAAGCAGGCCGCGGCCTCGTACGAGACCCGGCCGCGTCACTACCTCAGCAACGTCAGCGGCATGCGGTACCGCGCGGTCGCCGAGGCCCTCGGCGTCGCGGCCGAGCGGGTGGCCGTGCCGATCGGCGGTGACCCGGAGGAGGTCCGGACCGGCCTGACCGAATTCTCCGCCGCCCTGCGGCGCGCGGCCCAGGTCGACGGGCCGAGCCTGGTCGAGCTGGTCCTGCCGTCCGACCCCGCCGTGTGGCGCGGCATCTGGCTCACCCAGGGCTTCGAGCAGATCGCGCCGGCGGCCGCGTGACACCGCGGCCCCGCCCGGCTCCCCGCACCGCCTACTCACCGGAGGTTCCCATGTCGCTTCTCGTCCCCACCGACCCCGCCGTCCTGGCCCGGGCCGTCGCCGACAACCTCGTCGTGGCCGCCGACCCGGGCGCCCGCCGCTCCGGCCTGTACTACTGCGAGCTGGCCCAGCCGTTCACCGACGCGGTGGTCGACACGGCCCGCCGCTCTCCCGTGGAGCACGTCCGCGAGCTGAGCGAGGCCGTCCTCACCCAGCCCGACCGGCCCGCGCCCTACTTCGCGTTGCGCCAGGCCCTCACCGAGATCGACGGACCCGGGCGGGACGCGGTCCGGCCCCTGCTCGACGCGGGCTGGACGGCCGAATGCCGATCGCGGGTCGGTTACCACATCGGCCGGAACTACGATCCCGGCACCGCGGCGGTCGACATGGCGGAACTGCGCGAGCTCAGCGCCCGCGTGGCGGCCGCCCCGGCCCGGCGCGGCGCCGGCGACCCGGACGTGCTCGTCGTCATCCCGTTCCAGGACCGGCACACCGGCGGCAAGCGGCTCTACAACCTCACCGCCTGCCTGCTGGCCCTGAGCGACCAGTCGGTGCCGCGTGACCGCTACCGGGTGGTGGTCGTGGAGTCCGACGCCGAGCCCCGCTGGCGGGAGAGCATCGAACCGCTGGTCGACGAGTATCTCTTCGCGCCCAACCCGGGCGTCTTCGCCAAGTCGTGGACGGTCAACGTCGGCGTGGTGCACGCGTCCGCCGGCGCGCAGGCAATCTGCATCCTGGACGCCGACATCCTGGTCGAGCGCGACTTCATCGAACGCAACATGGCCCGCTTCCGCCGCCCCGGCACCGCGGGGCACATCCCGTACCGGGACATGGTCTGCCTGGACTACGCGGCAGCGGCGGCCGCCATCGCCGACCGGCTGCGCGACGGCCTGGCCGAGCCCGACCGGGACCGGCTGCGCGCCTTCCACCTGCGGCGGCCGCCGGGCGCCTGCGTGTGGGTGCGCACGTCGGCCTTCCACAACATCGGCGGGATGGACGAGCGGTATCAGGGCTG
This sequence comes from Actinoplanes cyaneus, assembly GCF_016862095.1. Classification (GTDB taxonomy): domain Bacteria; phylum Actinomycetota; class Actinomycetes; order Mycobacteriales; family Micromonosporaceae; genus Actinoplanes; species Actinoplanes cyaneus. The sequence goes on along the minus strand of NZ_BOMH01000076.1, from coordinate 17,006 downwards.
GGGCGGCGAGGACAACGACTTCGCCTACCGGATGGACTTCGCCTCCGCCTTCGACACGTACGACGATCCCAACCTGCACATGCCGCACCCGCCGGCGTCCGAGCTGCGGGAGGACGGCGAGCTGGTCAACGCCCACATCCCGCCGCTGAGCTGGCGGCCGCGGGAACCGATCGGCCGGCTCGACCTGTTCGCGTCCGCGTTGGCCTAGGGATACGCCGATGGACAACCGCCATTTCCTCATCGTCACCGGCCAGTCCGGCGCCGGGCGCACCGTGACCGCCGACCAGCTGGAGGATCTGGGCTGGCACGTCGTCCGGAACCTCCCGGCCGAGCTGGTGCCGGACCTGGACCGCGTCACCCGCGCCGGGGACCGCACCGCGCTGGTGCTGGGGCCGGCCCGCGAGGATCAGGTGCAGCCGACGGCACGGCTGCTGCGGTCCTCGGGCGCCACGGTCACCGTGCTGTTCCTGGCCGCGTCGCCCGAGACGCTCGTCCGGCGCTACAACGAGACCCGGCGCGTGCACCCGCTGACCGGTGGGGACACCGAGACCCATCTCCTGTCGGCCATCGAGCGGGAGACCGAGCGGCTCCGGCCGGTCCGCGAGGCCGCCGACATCCTGCTCGACAGCAGCGAGCTGAGCAAGCACGGCCTGCGCCGGCGGGTGGCCGCGATGTTCGGCCCGGAGAGCGGCAGCCGCACCGGCACGGTGCACGTCACCTTCGTGTCGTTCGGCTTCAAGCACGGCCTGCCGCTCGACGCCGACCTCGTCTTCGACTGCCGCTTCCTGCCCAACCCGCATTGGGTCGAGCGGCTGCGGGCGGGCACCGGTCTCGACGAGCCGGTCCGCGACTACGTGCTCGGGCAGTCGGCCGCGCCCCGATTCCTGGACCGGGTGACCGATCTGCTGACCGACCTGCTGCCGTCGTTCGCCGCCGAGAACAAGGGCTTCGTCACGGTCGGGATCGGCTGCACCGGCGGACGGCACCGGTCGGTCGCGATTGCCGAGGAGGCGGGCGACCGGCTCCGGCGGCACGGCGTCTCGGCCGCGGTCCTGCACCGGGACCTGGGCCGATGAGCGGCGGACCGCACGTCGTGGCGATCGGAGGCGGCCGCGGGCTGACCGCGACCCTGCGGGCGGCGCGCCGCTACGCGGACTCGGTCATGGGCGTCGTGGCCACCGCCGACGACAGCGGCTCGACCGGTCGCCTCCGCACCGCCCTGGCCATCCCGGCGCCGGGCGACCTGCGCCGCTGCCTGGCCGCGCTGGCCGACGTGGACGACCGCCCGCTGGGCCGCGCCATGGAGCACCGGTTCGCCGGCACCGACGTGGCCGGCCACACCCTGGGCAACCTGCTGCTGGCCGCGCTCTTCGAGGTGACCGGCGACTTCGTCGAGGCCACCGACGAGGTGGCCCGGCTCATCGGGATGGACCCGGCGCGGAGCCGGGTGGTGCCGGCCACCGCCGAGCCGGTGCACCTCACCTGCACCACCACCGACGGCCGCGAGGTGAACGGCCAGTACGCGATCTCGAAGACCCCGGGCATCGACCGCCTGGCGCTGGACCCGCCGCAGGTCAAGACACCGAACGGCGTGGTCGATGCCATCCACCGGGCCGACCAGGTCGTGCTCGGGCCGGGTTCGGTCTACACGTCGATCCTCGCGGCCGCGCTGGTCCCCGAGGTGCGCGTGGCCCTGGCCACCACCACGGCCCAGCGGGTCTACGTCTGCAACATGGAACCGGAGCCGGGCGAGACCGAGGGCTACGACGTGGCCGCCCATGTGGCAGCGCTGAGCCGCCACGGCGTGGAGGCCGACATCGTGCTGGTTCCGGACGGCACCTCCCTCGCGCTCGGCGACGTCCGCCTCCCGGTGGTACGCGCCGACCTCACCGGAACCGGGCAGGCCACCCACGACAGCTGGAAGCTGGCCGTGGCCCTGGCCGCCATCGTCCCCGCACGCACCGACGAGAGGTGACTCCCACATGTCCTTCTTCACCCTGGCCTGTGCCTTCCACGACACCCCGCGGCTGCTGGAACGGACGCTGCCGCGCGCGATCGAGACCCTGACCCGGCCCACCCGGCACGACTTCGAGGTGATCCTGGTCGCCGAGCGGTCCACGCCCGAGGTGGCCCGTGACCTGATCCCGCGCCTCGACGATTACGGCGTTGACGAGCTGCGCTTCCGCCGGACGAGCCGCAACGCGTTCTCCGGGGCGCCGTCCAACAACTTCCACGGTCACCACTTCACGACGACCAGCCCCTACCTGATCACCTTCACCGACGACACGTTCATGCACAAGACCGACCCCGACTTCGACGTGCTGGACGCGGTGGCCACGGTGTTCGAGCGCCATCCCGAGGTGGTCATGGTGAGCAAGGTGGACGACCACGAGGAGTGGGACTGGCCGCTGTTCGACGTCGGACCGGACGTCGAGATCGGCGTCCGGTCGGTCAACCGGGTCGTCGACCAGTTCATCGCGTACGACACCGCCCGTTTCGCGCCGGTGGCGCGCCGGTTCGGCGGCTTCGAACGGGACATCTTCGTCGCCCAGAAGGGCTTCGAGTACCAGTGGGAGAACCTGGCCAGCCACGTCGGCACCAGCGGCGGCCGGCGGATCGCCTATCCGGAGGGCTGGCCGCTGCGCGTGCGGCACAGCGATCTGCGAACAGTGCCCGGCTCGATGCACGGCACGCAGGACGAGGACGTGAAGCTGGCGTGCTTCGAACGGCTCCTCGCATCGGCCGGCACGACGAAGCACTGACCCGTTCGCGGTACGCCGGGGGCGGTCATCCCGCGTACCGGCAACTCGGCGCGCAGCCGGCCGGCCAGCGACAGGCGGCCGGCTGCGCGGGCAGCCGGAACCGGGACACGTCGTCGTCCCGGATGGCGCGCTCCAGCCGGCGCAGGCCCGCTCCCGGTTCCAGGCCGAGCTCGCCGAGCAGCGTCGCCCGGGCCCGGCGGTAGGCGATCATCGCATCGGTCCGGCGACCGGCGGTCAACAGCGCGAGGACCAGAGCCTCGTGCAGGTTCTCGCGCAGCGGGTGCTCGATCACCAGGGCCCGCAGGCGTCCGACGGCGCCGGTGACGTCACCGCTGCGCATGTCGGCGGTGGCGGCGAGCTCCTGGAGGCCGAGCCGGGCCTCGTCGAGCCGTTCGCGCTCGGCGGCGATGAGCGGCCCGGCCGGCACGTCGGCGAAGGCCGGCCCGCGCCACAGCGCCAGCGCCCGGTCGGCCGTCAGCCGCGCCTCGGCCGGGCGCCCCTCGGTGACCTGCCGGCGGCCCAGCAGGACCAGCCGATGGAACTCGTCGGCGTCACCGGCCGCCGCGGGCAGGGACAGCTGATAGCCGCCCGCGAGGGTGTGGATCTCCAGACCGGCGGCCTTGGCCGGCTCGAGGATGCGGCGCAGGTGGAACACGTACTGCCGGACGAGGCTGACCGCCGTACGCGGGGCCTGCTCCCAGAGCTCGTCGACGATGCGGTGCAGCGGGACCACCCGGCCCGCGTACAGGAGCAACACCGCGAGCACGGCGCGCTGCTTGCCGGCAGCGACGGTCAGGGTCGTTCCCGCGGTGATCTGCAGCGGGCCCAGCGTGTTGACGCGCACGGCCGACATCAATGCGACTCCTGACTCGTTCCGCGCCGGACCCGGGCATGGCCCACCACGCGGCCGGACAGAGCTCCGGTCACGTGGCGTTCGAAGAAGGGGCGGGCATGTCCCGGGAACGGCCGCGAGCAATTCACCGATCGGCGAGACCGGTTACGAAGAACTGCGCGCGATGATCGCTTTTCCCGGGCTCACGATAGCCCGATGATTCACCGTGGCGGGAGGTCCCGGACCGAGGTGAGCATCCGTGAAGAAGCCCCGCGACGGAGAGCCACGGCCGATGGTCACCGGCCGATTCCGGTCACTTCCCGCGGCGGTCGACGATGGCGTCCACGGCCCGATCGGCGCGGTGGCTGCCGTTGACGGTGTCGAGGATGCCCAACTCGGCGAGGCGATCCTGCTCGGCCTCGGACAGCGTCTGGATGGAGCCGACACGGGCGGCCACGCCGGGGCGGGTCGCCCGCAGTCGCAGGAACCCGGCCAGCCCGGCCAGCAGCAGGCCGAGGAACACGTAGGGCAGGTACTTGTAGGCGCCCGGCGGCACGGGAACGAGGTTCTTGTAGATGACGTAGAGGATGCCGAGACCGGCGGTCGCCGAGAGGACGACGGCGGCCGGGGTCAGCGCCCGGATCCGGCGCAGCCACAGCGGCGTCGCGATCGCCACCAGCAGGTACGCGAACAGGTAGGCGTAGCTGGAGGCGACGACGACGTACACGTTCCACTGCAGGCGGCCGATCGAGCCGACCGTACCGATCAGGCTGATGACGAAGCCGATCACGCTGACCAGGATGATCGCCACGTGCGGGGTCCGGAAAGCGGAGTGCACCCGGCCGAGCGCCGCGGGCAGCGCGCCCTCCCGGGACAGCGTGAACAGGCTGCGGGCCCCGGAGTTGATCACGGCGGCCGAGAACACGATCATGGCCGGGCCCAGGGACAGGTTGATGACGTAGGAGACCCAGTGGACGCCGGCGTTCTGGGCCACGACGGGCAGCGGCGTGCTGTCGGCGTCCAGCGGCGTCGGGCCCTGGAAGCCGAGCACTTCGGGATAGGTGGCCACCAGGTAGAGGGCCGAGAGCACCAAAACCAGGCGCAGGACGGCCCGCGGAACGTTGCGGTGGGCGTCGCGCGCCTCGTGGCCGAGAGAGGCGGTGCTCTCGAACCCGGCGTACGACCCGACAGCGGTCACCGCCGCGATGAGCGTGGCGCTGTTGCCGAGGTGGTGCAGGGCGAACTGGCCACCGTCGAGGTGCGCTCCGTGGCGTACATAGGACGCCACCAGCACAACGGCGATCGCGAGCAGGGACAGGATCTCGAAGAGCAGGCCCAGTCGCACCGATACGGTCACCCCGCGGAACGGGAGGTAGAAGGCGGCCGCCGACGCCAGGACCAGCAGCAGGACTCTGATCACCAGCTGGTCGGCGGGCACGCCGACCTCCTGCAGGAAGTCGCTGAAGTAGAGCACCGCGCCGAGCATGCCGGCCGCCGTGAAGCCGAGGTAGCCGAGGATGAGCGCCCAGCCGGTCACGAAGGCGGCCACCGGCCCGAGCCCGTTGCCTGCGTAGGTACCGAGAGAGCCGGACGAGACGGTGCGGCGCGCCTGGTAGGCGATCAGGGCGGCGATGAGATAGACGAGGATGCCGCCGATCACGGCGGCCCAGAGGGCGCCCTTGCCGGCGACCAGGAACAGCGCCCCGGGAATGCCGGCGATGGTGACGCTCGGCGCGGCGGCCGCGAGGCCCTGGGCGAAGACGCCCAGGCCGGAAACGGCGCCGGCGCGAAGGCCGGTCACCGTAGGCGGCGGGCTCGCCTTCTCGGTCAGCGGATCTTCGGTCGTCATGGCAAGGCCTTCCTCTCCGGACGGCGGTCGCCGCACGTGCCGAGCCGCTCGGGTGGCGGTTGCGGTGGCCGCGGGAAACTTCCGATCGACTCGGCCGCAAGAGTCATGACCGTCACCGTAGAGGCGGCCGGTGGCTCCGCACTTCCTCGAGGATGCGCACTTCGCCGGCCCGCCAGAGATCCTCGGGAAGGGGGAAAGGGCCAGTCCTGACGAGCGAATCCGGTGGCGCGCGTCGATGTCCTCGGTGCGGGAACACTAGGGTCTGTCTGGGAAGCCGGAGGAGGAAAGGGACATCATGGGGCAGCCGACCGCCTGGGGAGCGGAGGACCGGGAGATCCTCGTGCGGGCGTTCCGGGAGGAGTCGGGGCGCATCGTCGCGGCGCTGATCCGGCTGACCGGCGACTGGGATCTGGCCGAGGAGTGCACTCAGGACGCCTTCATGGAGGCGTTGCGCACGTGGCCCGAGTCGGGGGTGCCGAGCCGCCCCGGCGCCTGGCTCACGACGGTGGCCCGCAACCGGGCCTACGATCGGCTGCGGCGCGCCACCACGGAGAGCAGCAAGCTGCGCGAACTCGCCGCCCTGACCGGCGACGCCGGCCCGGGCGACCCCGACGACGCCGCCATCCCGGACGACCGTCTCCGGCTCATGTTCACCTGCTGCCATCCGGCGCTGCCGCTGGAGGCCAGGGTGGCGCTCACCCTGCGGACCCTGGCCGGCCTGACCACCGCGGAGATCGCCCACGCGTTCCTGCTGCCCACGCCGACCATGGCCAAGCGCCTGGTCCGGGCCAAGCAGAAGATCAAGAACGCGGCGATCCCGTTCCGGGTGCCGCCGCCGAACCTCCTGCCCGAACGTACGTCGGGGATGCTCGCGGTCCTCTATCTGCTGTTCAACGAGGGCTACGCGTCGTCCGGTGGCGTGGACCTGGCCCGTGACACGCTGTGCACGGAGGCGATCCGGCTGACCCGGGCGCTGGTCGAGATGCTGCCCGCCGAGCCCGAGGCGGCCGGGCTGCTGGCGCTCATGCTGCTGCAGCACTCCCGGATCCGGGCGCGGGTCGACCCCGCCGGCGACATGATCACTCTGGAGGACCAGGACCGCTCGCTCTGGGACCGTGCGGAGATCGACGAGGCGCTCGCCCTGCTGGACCGGACGCTGAACCGCCGCCGCATCGGTCCCTACCAGATCCAGGCGGCCATCGCTGCCTGTCACGCCGAGGTGTCCCGGGCCGCCGACACTGACTGGGCGCGGATCGCGTCCCTCTACGCGCGCCTCGCCGAGATGACCCCGTCACCGGTGGTGGAGCTGAACCGGGCGGTCGCGGTGGCCATGGTCGACGGGCCTGAGACGGCCCTGCGGATGGTCGACGACCTGGACGCTTCCGGCCGGCTGCGCGACTACCACCTGTTGCCGGCGTTGCGGGCCGACCTGCTGCGCCGCCTCGGCCGCCGGAGCGACGCCGCCGCCAGTTACCGGCGGGCGCTCGGGCTGACCGCCAACGACGCCGAGCGTCGTTATCTGAGCCGCCGGCTGGAGGAGGTGACCGGCGCCGCCCGGGCGTGAGCGCGCCGCGAAGTACTGACCGGTGGAGAAAGTTCGGAGCGGGTGGTCCATCCGCGGGGTCCGCGTTCGTCGTTGTCCCGTACCCCCATGATCTGGCGAACTGGAGGACCGGTGACAGGCCAGTACACGTGCGACACCGTCATTTCGTCCGGCGACGGCCGGACCGTCCCGCTCAGCCGCGCCCTTGCCGCCGGGAGGACGCGATGACCCCGGAGACCCGCCGGCAGACCGTGGTCCGGCTGACCCGGGACCGGCTCGAGATGGTCCGGCTGACCCGGCGCGCCGGCGCCCCGCTGATCGTCACTGCGGTGCTGGTGCACCTGGTCGCCGGCGTGTTGCCGCCGGCGTTCGTGGTGTTCTCCTCGATCCTGCTCGGCAAGGTGCCGGCCGCGGTCGACGCCGGCCTCGGATCGCCGCAATGGGACGACCTGGTCATCGCCTTCCTGCTGGCCGCGGCGGCCTTCGTCGGGCAGCAACTGGTCGCGCCGGTACAGGAGTTGCTCGGCCAGCTCATCGCGCGGCGGGTCGACGGCCTGGTCAGCGACGAGCTGATGGGCCTGGCCACCGGCACCGCCGGGATCGCTCCGCTCGAGGATCCCAGCCTCGTCGAGCACCTCCGGGTGGGCGCCCGGGAACTGGAGAACTGGCTGTTCAGCCCCGGCGAGGCGTGCGCCGGCCTCACCGCCCTGATCGGGCGTTACACCCAGCTGGCCGGTTATGCCGTGGTGGTCGGTGTGGTGCTGTCCTGGCCCGCGGCTGCGGCGCTGGCCGGCGCCGTGGTGCTGCAGCGGTACGCACAGCGCGGTGGCCTGCGGAAGTTCGCCGAGGAGCGGTTCCTGCTCGACCCGCAGGAGCTGAGGAACGACTACCTGCGCGAGGTTGCTGTCGCGCCGGGCTCGGCCAAGGAGATCCGCGTCTTCGGGTTGCACAACTTCTTCGTGGACTTCTGGCGCGGCAGCTACCTCGACTGGCTGGTGCCGGTTTGGGCGGCGCGGCGGCGGATCTACCTGTGGCAGTTTCTCCGGATCACGGCGCTGGGCCTGTTCATCGCCGGCGTGGTGTTCGCCTTCGCGGGCCGGGAGGCGGCCCAGGTGGCAGCCGGCCTCACCCTGACCGGGTTCGCGATGGTCATGCAGGCGGCGCTCGGCGCGCTGCGGCTCGGCGAGTACTGGCCGGAGTCCGACCTGCAGACGGCCCTCGGCATGCATGCCTACAAGGAGGTCCTGCTCTTCCGCGAGGGAGTCGCCGGGTACGCCGGGCAGGCCGCCGGGGTCGTGGTGGCGCCACCGGCCCCGCCGACCGGGACGATCGAGTTCGACCGGGTCGGCTTCCACTATCCGGGCGACCGTCGCATGATCTTCGAGGAGCTGAGCCTGTCCATCCCGCTCGATCGCTGCACGGCCCTGGTCGGCGTCAACGGCGCCGGCAAGACCACCCTGGTCAAGCTGCTCGCCCGGCTGTACGAGCCGACCTCGGGAGCCATCCGGCTGGACGGGACCGACATCCGCTCGTTCGAGCTGGAGGAGTGGCGGTCCCGGCTCGGGGTGATCTTCCAGGAGTTCGCCCGGTTCGAGGTGTCGGCGGCCGACAACGTCGGCTTCGGCGCGGTGGAGCACCTCGGCGACCGGGCCGGGATCCGGTCCGCGATCGAGGCGGTGAACCTGCACGACGCCCTCGACACCCTGCCCCGCGGCCTGGAGACCCCGCTGGCCCGGCACCTCGTGGACGGCGCCGACCTGTCCGGCGGGCAGTGGCAGCGGGTGGCGCTCGCCCGGGCGCTGTTCGGCCTGCGCCACGGCGCCTCGATCCTCGTTCTGGACGAGCCGACGGCCAGCCTGGACGTCCGCGCCGAGGCCAGCTTCTTCCGGGAGTTCATCCAGCTCACCGAGGGTGCCACGACGTTGCTGATCTCGCACCGGTTCTCCACCGTGCGGCAGGCCGACCACATCGTGGTGCTCGACGGCGGCCGGGTGGCCGAGCACGGCAGCCACGAGGAGCTGATGGCCCGGGACGGCGAGTACGCACGACTGTTCCGATTGCAGGCCGACCGGTTCACCGACGAGAGGGCGAGGACGGCATGAGGACGACGCTGATCGGGTCCTGGCGGCTGCTGGCGATCTCCTGGCGAGCCGACCGCCGCAAGACTCTCGCGGCGACCGGCCTGATGGTGGCCGGCACCGTGGGTGGTCCCCTGCTGGCCCTGATGCTGGGCCTGATGACCGACGCGGTCATCTCCGGTCACGTCACCGCGGCCGTCTGGTACGGCATCGCGGTGGCGGCCCTGGCCGTCGTCAGCCTGACCTTCGCGCACTTCGCGCACATCTTCTACACCGAGCTGGCGGAGCTGGCCGAGCTCGAGGTGGTGCGCGATCTGATCCTGCTGACCAACGGCTCCGAGGGCATCGAGCACCAGGAACGGGCCGAGTACGCCGACGAGCTGACCGTGCTGCACCGGGAGAGCCGCGGGCTGATCGGCGCCCTGGAGTCGCTGTTCGGGATTCTCGGGCTGGTCCTGGCCGTGGTGTTCACCGCGTTCCTGCTGGCCGCGCTGAACCCGGTTCTGCTGCTGCTGCCGATCGCGGCGGTGCCACCGCTGCTCTGCGGGCGCTGGGCCGAGTCGCGGATCGACCGGGCCAAGACCGACACCGCCACTCCGACCCGGATCGCCCTCAACCTGTTCCGGTTGTCCACCTCCGCCCGGTTCGCCGGCGAGCTGCGGGTCTTCCGGCTCCGCGACGAGCTGCGCCGGCGGCATCTGCGCGAGTGGGAGCGGGCGAGCCGGGGGCTGGTCCGCTCCTACGGACGGGCCGCCGCGGTCCGGACCCTCGGGCAGGTGATCTTCGGCCTGGCCTACGTCGCGGCGGTGCTGCTGGTGGTGCGGGAGACCATCGCCGGCCGCCGCAGCATCGGTGACGTGGTCACCGTCATCGTCCTCGCCACTCAGGTCAACCAGCAGGTCACCGCGGCGGTCACGCTGCTCGCCACCCTGCAGCGGATGGGCAGCATGCTGCGCCGGTTCGACTTCGTGCGCAAGCTGGTCGCGGTCGACCACCCGGTGCCGGTCGACCAGGCGCCGCCGGAGCGGCTGAGCAGCGGGATCACGCTGACCGAGGTGAGCTTCACCTATCCGGGAACCGGCGAACCGGTGCTGACCGACGTGTCACTGAGCCTGCCGGCCGGGGCCAGTGTGGCCATCGTCGGCGAGAACGGCGCCGGCAAGACCACCCTGGTCAAGCTGCTCTGCGGCCTCTACCGGCCGACCACCGGGCAGATCCTGGTCGACGGCATCGACCTGCGCCGCATCCCGGCCGAGTCCTGGCGCGAGCACCTGGCCGCGGGCTTCCAGGACTTCGTCCGCTTCGAGCTGCTCGCGGGCCAGGTGGTCGGTCTCGGTGACGTGCCCCGGATCGGCGACGACGGCGCCATCGCCGACGCGCTGGACCGGGCGCAGGGCAGTGACGTCCTGCGGCAGTTGGAGCAGGGGCTGGACACCCAGCTCGGCAAGAGCTACACGGAGGGCACCGAGCTTTCCGGCGGCCAGTGGCAGAAGCTCGCCCTGGGCCGGGCGCTGATGCGGGAGAACCCGTTGCTGCTGGTGCTCGACGAGCCCACGTCGGCGCTGGACCCGCAGGCCGAGCACCGGTTGTTCGAGTCCTACGCCCAGCAGGCCGAGCAGCTGAGAGCCGGCACCGGCGCGATCACCCTGTTCGTGTCGCACCGCTTCTCGACGGTGCGCATGGCGGACCTGATCATCGTGTTGCGCGACGGCCGGGTCGTCGAGACCGGCAGTCACGACGAGCTGATGCGACGCGGCGAGCTCTACTACGACCTCTTCAGCCTGCAGGCCCGGGCCTACCGTTAGCCGGCCTCACTCGGGCCGGAACGGCCGCAGCTCGACCACGCCGAGCCGGGCGACCGGATGCCTGGACGCGGCCTCGATCGCCTCGTCCAGGTCGGCGCACTCGATGACGTCGAAGCCCGCGATCTGCTCCTTGGTCTCGGCGAACGGGCCGTCCGAGATGAGCACCTCGCGGTCACGGACCCGTACCGTGGTGGCGTCGCTGACGCCCTGCAGCTGCCCACCGGCCCGCCAGACGGTGCGCCCGTCCACATCGGCCCACGGCCCGGGGCAGTCCGACATGGTCGCGGCCTCCTCCGGCCCCAGAACCAGCGATTCGTCGACACAGACCAGCATGAGGTACTTCATCGATGTCCCTTCTCCGTGCCCGCGTCCGCCTCCACGGTACGACGGCCGGTGGACGGCAAGGAAGGAGATGCGCCTCGCCGGGCGTCGCGCCGACCATTGCAGGATGCAGCCGTTTCGCGTAGAGATACCCGAGTCGCAACTGAACGATCTCCGTCGCCGGTTGGACCAGACCCGCTGGCCGGAGAAGCTGCCCGACGCCGGCTGGGAACGGGGGGTGCCGACGAGTTATCTCAAGGACCTGGTCGATCACTGGCGCACCGGCTTCGACTGGCGTGCCGTCGAGGCCCGCCTGAACGAGTACCCCCAGTTCACCACCGACTTCGACGGCACGACCATCTACTTCCTGCACGTACGTTCGCCGGAGCCGGACGCGATGCCGATGATCATGACGCACGGCTGGCCGGGCTCCGTCGTGGAGTTCCTCGACGTCATCGGGCCGCTGACCGATCCCCGGGCACACGGCGGCGACCCGGCCGACGCGTTCCACCTCGTGATCCCCTCACTGCCCGGGTTCGGCTTCTCCGGCCCCAACCCGAACGTGGGCTGGAACAACCCTCGTACGGGCCGGGCCTGGGCGGAGCTGATGAGCCGTCTCGGCTACGACCGTTACCTCGCCCAGGCCGCCGACTTCGGCTCCGGGGTGTCGCTCGCGCTGGCCGGCGTCGACGAGGAGCACCTGGCCGGGCTGCACCTCAACACGCTGCCCACGCCGCCCAGCGGTGATCCGGGCGAGCTCGACGACCTCGACGACGAGGACCGGGCCCGGCTGGCGCGGTCGGCCCGGTTCGTCCGGGACCTCGCCGGATCGATGAAGCTGCAGGCGACCCGGCCGCACACGGTGGCATACGCGCTCACCGACTCGCCGGTCGGGCAGCTGGCCTGGATCGCCGAGAAGTTCAAGGACTGGACGGACTCGGCCACCGCTCCCGAGGACGCGGTGGACCGTGACCGCCTCCTGGCCATCGCCAGCATCTACTGGTTCACCGGCACGGGCGGCTCCTCGGCCCAGTTCTACTACGAGATCGCCGAGAACCTGCCGATCAACGTGTCCACCGGACGCTATCCGGCGATCAAAGCGCCGCTCGGCGTGGCCGTCTTCCCGCACGCGCCGTTCGTGCCGATCCGGCGCTTCGCCGACCGGGACTTCCCGTCGATCGTGCACTGGAGCGAGTTCGACCGGGGTGGCAACTTCGCCGCCCTGGAGGAGCCGGACCTGTTCGTCGAGGACGTCCGGGCGTTCCGCCGGCTGATCAAGGAATGACATGACCGAGCAGGCCACGACGGAGGACTTCCGGGCGCTCGGCGCGCGGCTGAGCAACTGGGGGCGCTGGGGACCCGGCGACCAGCGCGGCACCACCAACCTGATCACGCCGGAGCGGCTGGTCGCGGCGGGCCGCCTGATCCGGCGGGGCAAGGTGTTCGACCTCGGCATCCCGCTCGACGAGAACGGGCCGCAGCCGGGCGGTGGACGGATCAACCCCGTCCACCTGATGTCGGAGACCGGTGCCGAGCAGGTGTTCCCGGGCGGGTTCCGGTTCGCCGACGACTACGTCTTCATGGCGCTCCAGGGGTCGTCGCAGTGGGACGCGCTGTCGCACGTCTACTACGACGACCGGATGTACAACGGCTTCCCGGCCGGCGGCGTGACCGTCCGGGGCGCCGCACACTGCGCGATCGACCAGCAGAGCCCGGGCATCGCCGGGCGTGGGGTGCTGCTGGACATCGCGGCGCTGAAGGGCGTCGACTGGCTGGAGGCCGGCACCGTCATCACCCCCGAGGACCTCGACGAGGCCGCCCGGCGGCAGGGCGGCGTCGAGGTCGGACCGGGTGACATCCTGTTGTTCCGCACCGGCTGGCGCCGCAAGTTCCTGCGCGACGGCGACCGGAACGCGTTCATGGCCGGCGAGCCCGGCCTCGGTCAGGCCTGCTGCGCCTGGCTGCGCGACCGCGACGTCGCCGCGGTCTGCTCGGACAACTGGGCGATCGAGGTGCTCCCCGGCGAGAACCCGGACGCGCTGCTGACCGTCCACATGGTCCTGATCCGGGACATGGGCATGACGCTCGGCGAGATCCTCGACTTCGAGGAGCTCGCGGCCGACTGCGAGAACGACGGGGTCTGGGAGTTCTTCTTCGCGGCGCCGCCGCTGAAGGTGAGCCGGGCGGTGGCCTCCCCGATCAACCCGCTGGCCATCAAGTAGACGCGACACCGGAAACGGGCTCCCCGGCCGGCGGCCGGGGAGCCCGTTCGTCACGCGCTCACAGATACAGGGTGTCCGGCTCGAGCCCGCTCAGCACGCGGCCGTACAGCTCGAGGTTGGTCTCGGGCTGCATCAGGGCGTGCATGTTCATCGCCTCGATGTCATGGGCGATGCGCTGGATCGGCTCACTCGTGTAGATGGAGGAGCCGCCGCTGGCGCGGCGCACGATGTCCACCGAGTCCTGGGCCAGCCGGCAGGCCCGTCCCATGTCGACCCGGGCACGGGCCCGTTCCTCGACCGTCCAGGGCTGTCCGGCGGCGTTCTTGGCGTCCAGCTGCCCGGCGAGCCGCTGCGCGTGGAACTCGGCCTCGTCGGCGAGCAGGACGGCCTCGGCCAGCTTGAGATGGGTCACCGGCGCGGCCGCCTGCGACCGGTACGAGGTGTAGGTGATGCCCCGGCCGGCGATCCGCTGCCGGAACCGGTCGACGGCGGCCCGGGCCATGCCGACCGCGAGGCCGGACACCGAGGCCGCGGCGGTCGCCACGAGCGGAGCGCCGTAGATGCCGGCACGGCCCGCGCCGTACCCCTCGGGCAGCGCCGGCGCGAGCGGCACGACCCTCGCGGCCGGGACGAACAGGTTGTCGGCGATCGTGGTGATGCTGCCCGACCCGCGCAGGCCCGACGTGTGCCAGTCGTCCACGACCTTCAGGTCGGAGAGCGGGGCCAGGGCCATGACCGGCCACGGGTCGCCGCCCGGGCCGGGAGCCATCGCCACCAGGATCTGCCACTGGCTGTGCGGCGCTCCGCTGACGAAGCCCCACTTCCCGGTCACGAGGAAACCGCCGTCGACCGGCTCCGCGCCGGCCGACGGGCTCAGGGTTCCGCACGTGCGTACGTCCGCGTCGGCGAAGACCTCGGCGCGCACCTCCGGCGGGAACAGCGCGGCCATCCACGAGGTGATCCAGCCGACCGAGACGGTCCAGGCCGCGGAGGCGTCGGCCCGCGCCAGCTCGGTGGCCACCGCGACCATGGTGGAGGCGTCGCACTCGTATCCACCGTCGGCCACCGGCACCCGCAGCCGGAACAGCCCGGCTTCGGTCAGCGCCTCCACCACCGTGTCGTGGATCCGTCGGTTCTCCTCGTTCCACGCGGCGTACTCGGTCAGCACGGGCGCCAGTTCCGACGCCCGGTGAACCCATTCGATCTGCGTCGGTAGCTCGGTGGTCTCCACCGCGTCCTCCTCGAAACCTCGGTCCAGGGACGTCGTCCGGGCGTCCCTTGCGGACAATGCGCGGTCCAGAACGCGAACCGGCCGTTATCCGAATTCTCGGGTGTTCGAGGCGGCGCTTCACCTTCCTCCGTGCGGCTCGACGCCGCTCTATTCCTTGATGACGGACAGGATGTTGCCGGCCGGGTCACGGAACCAGGCGATCAGCGGGCCGCCCTGACGGAACACGCCGTCGTCGTCCACGCCGTCGAACTTCTCCAGCTCCACGCCGCGCCCACGCAGCCACTCCACGGCCTCGTCGATGTCGTCGACCGGGAAGTTGAGCATCGTGTAGGTGGCCGGCTGGTGGTCCGCCTTCGGGTAGACGAGAACCTGCCGGTGGCCGGCCAGCTGCAGATGCAGCATGCCGTATTCCTCGGTCACCGGGATCCCGAGCGTGTCGCGGTAGAACTTCTCGGCACGCGGGATGTCGTCGACCGAGAACCCGTTGAACGCCACCGAGCCGGCGAGCAGCCCGGAGCCACCGCGTGCGGCGGCACGGTACGCGGCGTTGAGCTCGATGACCTGCACGTAGTTGCCGTCCGGGTCGGCCAGCGTGCCGAACAGGCCGTCCTTGCGCTCCTCGAGCGGGGCGATCCAGGTCACGCCGATCTCGTCGAGGTGAGCGGCCACCTTCCGGGCGTCGGGAACCTCGAAGTTGAGGATGACGCGCCCGGGCTCGGCCGTCGTCGCGGCGACGTCGTCGCGGCCGTCCACCAGCACGTCGAAACCATCGAAGTCAATGAAGCCGGACGGCAGCAGCACCGGGTCGAACGCTGTGCGATACCAGGCGAGCAGCCGTTCCGGGTCGGCCGAACCGAGCAGAATGCTGCCGAGTCGTGACGTTGCCATCCGGAATCCTCCAGGTAGGGATTGATCGACCTTGATCTTCAAGTCTATCGGGAAACGCTGTTCGTCCCGTGTATCAACGCGGGTGTGAGCCGCACCGATCCACCGATCCGGGCGGCCTCCGCCAGGATCTCGGCCGACCAGCGCGGCCACAGTCCGGCCAGGCGCGAGGTCACGATCACGACGTCCACTGCGCCGTCGGGCAGCTGGGTACGGATGCCGATCGCGTGGTGGGCCGCGCCGAGCCCGGCCACCGCGTCGGCGTCGAAGTCGAACGCCACCACCCCGGCCGGCTCCCCCGGCAGCCGGCGGCCCGCGCCGAACACCGCGACGCGCCCGGGCGGCAACTCCGGCAGCAACTCGGCCACCTCCGCCGCCACGTCGAGGGAGCGGGCCTTCTCGGTCCAGGCCATCAGGAACCGGTAGTGCTCGTCCACGTCGAGCAGGTCGTCGTCGTTGTTCAGCAGGTTCCAGGCGAGCTCGGTCGCCGGCTCCGGATACCTGGTCATCATCCGACGCATGTTCAGCATGGTGCTGGCCAGCGCGTCGGCCAGGTCGGACCGCTCATGCGGCGCGTGCACCGCCCAGGCCTCCCGGCTGAGCCGGAACCCGAGGCCCGCCCGGAACAGCCGGAAGCCCAGTTCCACATCCTCCAGGCCCCAGCCGCTCATGCCGTCGTCGAAGCCGTCCACCAGCCAGTAGTCCTCGGCGGGCACGGAGAAGTTGAGCGACCAGAGCAGCACCCACGGGGCGACCATCCGGCTCAGATCAAAATCGGTCTTGGCGTACGCCGCGTGGCGGGCATCGGAGAAGGGCCGCTTGTCGCGGAACCGCTCGACGACGACCTCGGGCAGCGATTCGGCGATCGCCTCGGCCAGGCCGTCGACGGGCTCGTTCTCGAAGTCGTAGCCCCAGGTGTAGCCGAGCACGACCAGCCGGTCCGAGCCGGCGTGGGCCGCGAGGTGCGCGGCGAGGAAGCCGGGCCCCACATAGACGCCGGTGTCGAGGAAGACGAGGATCGGCGCCGAGGCCAGCCGGGCGCCGGAGTTGCGGGCCAGCGCCACCCGATAGCCCTCGTCGGGCTGGTAGTGGTACTTGATCCGCAGCTGTCGGGACGCCTCCTCGACGACGGCGCGGGTGTCGTCGGAGGAGCCGTCGTCGGCGACGACGACTTCGAACTCGTCGGCCGGGATGGTCTGCCGGGCCAGGTTGCGCAGCGTCTCGCGCAACATGCCCTGTCGGTTGTAGGTCGGGATGACCACGCTCACCCGGGGTACCGGATCCGCATCGCTGGTTGCCGCCACTCGAACAGTATGCGAACCGGCCGGCCGGCTCTCACCTTCCAGAGTGCCGCCCGGGTCGCATTCATGGAGGTGATCCCCGGCGAGGGCTGGGTGACGCTGCTAGACGTCGCCCAGATCCCCGAGGAGAGCCATCGTGAGCGGGTCACGCGTTTCCGTGATCATCCCGACGTACAA
>NZ_BOMH01000075.1 GCF_016862095.1 Actinoplanes cyaneus | reverse complement strand
GCCTTCCGGCTGTTCGACAGCGGCGCCCGGTTCGTGCTGAACCGCGCCGCCTGCTCGGTGGAGTACCCGCATCCGCGCAACTTCGAGGCCGGTCTGGAGATGTCGCGGACCAACCACCGGCTGATGCTCCCGAAGTACCGGTCGCCGGTCATTCCGCTGCTGCTGGCGCTGCCGACGATCAACCCGTTCAACATCAACGACGTCATCCTGGCGCTCGATCTGGACACGACGCCCGGACAGCCCGAACTCGCGTGACGACCGCCCGCGGGGCCGCCTGTCCGCGCCGCAACTGGAGCACACATCAGTAAGGGGAGAGTGCTATGTCTGTCGTCAACGATTTGCCGTTCACGGCACGGACCGCGGCCGAGCTGGCCGAGATCGATCGGCGAGTGCTGGTTCACCCGCACAACCACGGCAGCCAGTCGGAGCGCATCACGATCGTGCGCGGACAGGGTTGCACGGTCTGGGACGCGCACGGGGTGGAACTGCTCGACGTCATGGGTGCCGGCAACTGGGTCGCCCAGGTCGGCCACGGCCGGCCCGAGCTGGCCGACGCGGCCGCTCGTCAGATCCGCACCCTGGAGTACTACACCGGGTTCGACATCTTCGCCAACGATCAGTCCATCACGCTCGCGCAGCGGCTGGTCGACCTGGCCCCGGACGGGCTGGACCGGGTGTTCTTCACCAACGGCGGCTCGGAGAGCGTGGAGACGGCCTTCAAGTTCGCCCGGCTCTACCACCACCACCGCGGCGAGCCCGACCGCACCTGGTTCATCTCCCGGAACTTCGCCTACCACGGGTCCACCTTCGCCAGTGGCACCGCCACCGGTTTCCCGGGCATCCACGAGGGCATCGGGCCGGAGTTCCCGAACGTGGCGCGGGTCTCGACGCCGCACCCCTACCGAGCGCCGGACATCAGCCCCGGCCGGGATCTCACCGACTTCCTGATCGAGGAGCTGGCCGCCACCATCGAGCGCATCGGTCCCGGGAACGTGGCGGCGATGATCGGCGAGCCGGTCATGGGCGGCGCGGGCATCCTGGTTCCGCCGGCGGACTACTGGCCCCGGGTGCGGGAGCTGCTGTCCCGGCACGGGATCCTGCTCATCGCCGACGAGGTGGTCACCGGGTACGGCCGGACCGGCGCCTGGTACGACTCGGCCGATCGCGGCATGCAGGCCGACCTGGTCACCGTGGCGAAGGGCCTGACCAGCGGCTATGCCCCGCTCGGAGCGGTGCTCATGAGCGACGCGGTCGCGGGGACGATCACCGGCGGCGACACCTACCTCTTCCACGGCCACACCTATTCCGGGCACGCCACCGCCTGCGCGATCGCGCACGCCAACCTCGACCTCCTCGAGCAGGAGAAGCTGGTGGACCGGGCCCGGACGGTCGGCGAATGGCTGCACGAGACGCTGGCGCCGCTGGCCGGGCTGCCCCTGGTCGGCGAGGTCCGGGTGGCCGGGGCCACCGTCGGCGTGGAGCTGGTCGCCGATCGGGAGACCCGGGAGCCGCTCATGGCCGACTGGGTCACGCGCGCGCTCCGCGAGAAGCACCGGGTGGCGGCCCGCGAATACGGCAACACACTGGTCATGGCCCCGCCGTTGATCATCTCGCGGGCCGAGGTGGAGCGGGCCGCCGAGGCGCTGACCGACGTGCTGCGTGCGGGCGCCGGCTCATGACGGAGTCCTACGACTACGTCATCGTCGGCGCCGGCAGCGCCGGCTGCGTGCTCGCGTCGCGCCTGAGCGAGGACCCCGGCGTGACGGTGTGCCTGCTGGAGGCCGGCCCCGGCGACGACTCGGACAGCATCCGCATCCCGGCGGCCGGCGGCAAGCTGCTGCGCTCGCAGTACGACTGGGACTACAACACCAACGACGAGCCGCATCTCGGCGGCCGCCGGCTCTATCTGCCGCGCGGGCGGGTCATCGGCGGGACCAGCTCGCTGAACGGCATGGTGCACATCCGCGGGAACGCGCTCGACTTCGACGAGTGGGGTCAGCCGGGCTGGACCTACGAGACCATGCTGCCGTACTTCATCGCCTCCGAGGACAACGAGCGCGGCGCCTCCGCGTACCACGGAGCCGGCGGGCCGCTGGCGGTCGCCGAGGGTCGCTCGCGCAATCCGATGGCCGCGGCGTTCGTGCGGGCCGCGGCGGAGGCCGGCTTCCCCGCCAACGAGGACTTCAACGGCTCGAGCCAGGACGGCTTCGGCTTCTACCAGGTCAACCAGCGCAACGGGCGGCGGTTCAGCGCTGCCACGGCCTACCTGCACCCCGCGGCCGGCCGGCCCAACCTGACCGTACGCACCCGCGTTCAGGCGCACCGCGTCCTCGTCGAGCACGGCCGCGCCCGCGGGGTACGGGTGCAGCGCTACGACGAGGTGCTCGACATCCGGGCCCGGCGCGAGGTGGTGGTGGCCGCCGGGGCGTACAACTCCCCGCAGCTGCTGATGCTCTCCGGGATCGGCCCGGCCGACCGGATCGCCGCGCTCGGCCTGCCGGTCGTGGCCGACCTGCCCGAGGTCGGCCGCAATCTGCAGGACCATCCGACCACCTACCTGGTCTACACCCACGACGAGCCGGTCAGCCTGCTGACGGCGGGCGAGGAACGGCACCTCCGGCAGTACGAGGCGGACGGGAGCGGCCCGATGTCGTCGAACGTCCCCGAGGCCGGCGGCTTCGTGCGCACCCGGGCCGGCCTGCCCGCCCCCGACGTGCAGTACCACGTGCTGCCGGTGATGTTCGCCGAGTGCGCCCTCGGCGAGTCGACCGAGCACGCCATCTCGTTCGGCCCGTGCGTGCTGCGTCCGGACAGCCGGGGCGAGGTGACCCTGGCCTCCGGCGACCCCACCGCCAAGCCGCGGATCCGGCACCGCTACTACGAGCAGGAGTCGGATCTGCTGACCATGACGGCCGGTCTGCGGATCGCGATGGAGCTGGCCGGGCAGCCCGCGCTCGCGTCCTACACCACACGGCCGTGGGCGTGCCCGGCCTCCACCCGGGAGGACGACCTGCGGGCGTTCGCGCGGGCGCACACCCAGTCGATCTTCCACCCGTCGGGCACGTGCGCGATCGGCCCTGTGCTCGACCCCGAGCTGCGGGTTCACGGCGTGGACGGGCTACGGGTGGTAGACGCCTCCGTGATGCCACTGGTGCCGCGCGGCAACACCAACGCGCCGACCGTGGCGGTCGCGGAGCGGGCGGCCGACCTGATCCGTGGCCGCACCGGTGCGGCCGACATCCGTACCACCCTGACGGAGGTAGTCCGATGAGCGAGAGCCTCGGCAGCCGGGCGGTCGTGCTCGGCGCCGGAATGGCGGGGCTGGTGACCGCCCGCGTGCTGGCCGACCGGTACGCCCAGGTCGTGATCGTCGAGCGGAACGCGGTCGTGGGCGTGACCGGCGAGCGCCCGGGGGTGCCGCAGGGCCACCACGCGCACGCCCTGCTGGCCCGGGGACACGAGGTGATGGAGCGGCTCTTCCCGGGGATGCAGGCCGACCTGACCGCCGACGGGGTGCTCAGCGGCGACCTGTCGGGCGACCTGCGCTGGTACTTCCGTGGCCGCGCGCTGCAGCAGTCGTACTCGGGACTGATCAGCGTCTCGGCGAACCGGCCGACGCTGGAGGCGTACGTGCGCCGGCGGGTCCTCGCCATGGCCAACGTAATCCTCCGCGAGCGCACCGTCGTGCAGGGCCTGATGACGACGCCCGGCCACGACCGGGTCACCGGCGTGCACGTCGTGGGCGAGCAGGACGGGGCGGCGCCGGAGACGATCGAGGCGGACCTGGTGGTCGACGCGACCGGCCGGGGCAGCCGCGCACCGGCCTGGCTGGAGCGGATGGGCTACCAGCGGCCGGCCGAGGACAAGGTCCGCATCGACCTGGCGTACGTGTCGCAGTACTTCCGCCTGAAGACCGATCCGTTCGGCTCCGACCTGGCCATCAACTCGGTGCCGCACCCGGGCAACCTGCGTGGCGCGTTCTTCGGCCGGTTCCCTGACCACGTGGCCCTGCTGTCCCTGACCGGCATCCTCGGCGACCACCCGCCGCGGGATCGCGACGGGTTCCTGGAGTTCGCCCGCACGCTCGACGCACCGGAGATCCACGAGGCGGTCCGCGTGGCGGAGCCGCTGACGGACACCGCGATGTTCCGCGTGCCGGCCAGCGTGCGGCGGCGGTACGAGAAGCTGAACCGGTTCCCCGACGGCCTGCTGGTCATCGGCGACGGGATCTGCGCGTTCAACCCGGTCTACGGCCAGGGGATGACGGTGGCCGCGCTGGAAGCCGCCGCGCTGGCCGAGCATCTGGGCGGTGGTCCGGTGCGGCCGCGCGAGTTCTTCCAGACCGTACGGCGCATCGTCGACATCCCCTGGGAGACCTCCGTCGGCGGCGACCTGGCCCTGCCGGGCGTCCAGGGACGGCGGAGCGCCAAGGACCGGATGGGCGGCGCCTACATCGCCCGGCTGCACACGGCGGCCCAGCGCGACGGCAGGTTCACCAGCGCGTTCTTCCGGGTCGCGGGCCTCGTCGACCCGCCTGCCGCGCTGATGAAGCCGGGCCTGATGGTGCGCGCCCTGCGCACCGCCCGCCAGGTCGACGCCGAGGCGGTGCCGGCCGGCTCGCCCGAGGTGAGGGTCGGGCAACGCGCCGTCGTGGTGGGCGGCAGCGTGGCCGGCACCCTGGCGGCGCGCGTGCTCTCCGACCACTACCGCGAGGTGATCGTCGTCGACCGCGACCAGGTCCTCGGCGTCGACGTCCCGCGGCGGGGCACCCCGCACACCGCGCACGCGCACGGGCTGCACGGCCGCGGCTATCTCATCCTGACCGAGCTGTTCCCCGGGCTGCGCTCGGACCTGCAGAAGAAAGGCGTCCCGGTCGGCGACCTCGGCGAGATGCGGTGGTACTTCGACGCCCGGCGCGCACAGCCGGCCCGGACCGGTCTGCTGTCGGTCACCGCGCCACGGCCCGTGCTCGAGGACTATCTGCGTTCCCGGGTCGCCGCGCTGCCCAACGTGACCTATCGCCAGGGCACCGAGCTGACCGGCCTGCGGGCCACCGCCGACAACCGGCGCATCACCGCGGTGGCACTGCGCGACGTGGGCACCGGCGCCGAGAGCGTGCTCGACGCCGACCTGGTCGTCGACGTCACCGGGCGTGGCTCGCGCCTGCCGGTGTGGCTGGAGCAGCTCGGCTACCGGCGCCCGGTGGAGGAGCGCATGAAGATCGGCCTCGCCTACACCACCCGGCTCTACCGCAAGCGGCCCGAGATGTTCGGCGGTACGCAGTCCATCAACCCGGTGGCGTCGCCGGCGCACCCGCGTGGCGCGTTCTTCGGCCAGGTCGGTGAGGACGAGTGCATCGTGTCGCTGACCGGGATCCTCGGCGACCACCCGCCGTCCGACCCGGAGGGCTTCCTGGACTTCGCCCGTTCCCTGCCGGTGCCCGACGTCTACGAGGGACTGCGCGACGCCGAGCCGCTGACCGACCCGGTGACGTTCACGTTCCCAGCCAGCATGCGCCGCCGGTACGAGAGGCTGTCCCGCTTCCCCGAGCGGCTGCTCGTGCTCGGCGACGCGGTCTGCAGCTTCAACCCGGTCTACGGCCAGGGCATGACGGTCGCCGCCATCGAGGCCATGACGCTGCGCAAGTGGTTGCTGCGGGGCGAGCCGCCCTCGCCGCGCGGGTTCCTGCGCGACATCGGTCGCGTCGTGGACGTGCCGTGGCAGATCTCGACCAGCGGCGATCTCGACTTCCCGGGAGTGCCGGGCAAGCGGTCGGCGATGGTGCGCATCGGCAACGCGTACATGGCCCGGCTCCAGTACGCGGCGACCAAGGACCCGGCCGTCACCTCGACCTTCATGCGGGTGGCCGGTCTGATCGACCCGCCGTCCGCGCTGATGCGTCCCGGCCTGATCCGGCGGGTGCTCCGGCTGTCACGGGACCGCACGGCCGCGCCGGCGACCGGGTCCACCTCCTCATCCGACCGAGTCGACCAGGTAGAGAGGGCCACATCATGACGCCGTTCCGGATCGAGATCCCGCAGGCCGGCCTCGACGAGCTGCACCGGAGGCTGGCCGCCGTCCGCTGGCCGGCGCCGCTGGCCGACGACGACTGGAGCCGCGGGGTGCCGGTGTGGTACCTGCGCGAGCTCGCCGAGTACTGGCGGACCGGGTACGACTGGCGGGCCGCCGAGGCCGAACTGAACCGGTATCCCCAGTTCCGGACCGAGATCGACGGCGCGACCGTGCACTTCCTGCACGTGCGGTCCCCCGAGCCGGACGCGACGCCGATGCTGCTCACGCACGGCTGGCCGGGGTCGGTGGCCGAGTTCCTCGACGTGATCGGCCCGCTGACCGATCCGGCCGCGCACGGCGGCGACCGGGCCGACGCGTTCCATCTGGTCATTCCCAGTCCGCCCGGGTTCGGCTTCTCCGGGCCGGCCGGGCCGGGGTGGCATCCGGGCACCATCGCGCCGCTCTGGGCCGAGCTGATGAACCGGCTCGGCTACGACCGGTACCTGGTTCAGGGCGGCGACGCCGGTGCGGTCATCTCCCAGCAGGTGGCCGCCATCGCTCCGGACCACGTCATCGGGTTGCACGTCAACATGCTGCTCACCTATCCCTCGGGCGATCCGGCCGAGCTGGCCGGGCTCAGCGAGGCGGACCAGGCGCGTCTGGCGCTGATGGGCCGGTTCGACGCGGAGCTGTCGGCCTACATGAGACTGCAGTCGACCCGGCCGCAGACCTTGGCGTACGCGCTGACCGACTCGCCGGTCGGCCAGCTGGCCTGGATCGTGGAACGGTTCCGGGAGTGGACCGACGCGGCGAAGGTGCCCGAGGACGCGGTGTCCCGGGATCGTCTGCTGACCATCGTCTCCATCTACTGGTTCACCGCCACCGCCGGCAGTTCGGCCGCCCTCTACTACGAGGGCGCGGAGGGGATGCGCGCGATGGCGTCGGGCTGGCGTCCCGAGCCGGTGCGGGTCCCGGCCGGGGTCACGGTGTACCCGCACGATCCGTTCCAGCCGTTGCGCGGGCTGGCGCACCACTACCTGGCCGACATCGTGCGGTGGAGCGAACCGGATCGGGGTGGCCACTTCGCCGCGCTCGAGGAGCCGGACATCTTCACCTCCGACGTGCGGAGCTTCGCCCGCCTGGTGCGGTGACGTAGCGAAAGGACGGGCGGCCCGGTCGGGCCGCCCGTCCTTTGCTGTCCGTAGTTACGGAACCGAAACCGCCAGCCAGAATGGGCGACATCGCCCCGGCTACGGCAACCAGGGAATGGCGGAAATGATTACGGAGCGCAGTCGGAACGACGGCGGCCAGGCGTACGGGAATACCTTTGACAGCCGGGAGCCGATACAACCGCTCTCTATACCTGAACTCTCCAGTAGCGACATACCGTCTTCGTGTTTGCGCAGGTCAGGACGTTAGATACTCCAGGATTGCGCACTGCGATCATCCGGTGGCAGTGAGCGTTGCGGAATATCCGGGTCCTCCGATACATTTGTTCGAGATGTGACCGGGTTGCTAAATGCAGCATTCCGGCATTGGTCGAAATGTCTTTAAAAGGCGCGATTAAATCATTGTGGTGGCTCGCAGAATTGCATCGTCCAGTTAGTTCTGAAACGGAGACGAACTAGTGGATCACACAGTCGGGCCCGCCGTCGAGCGAGTCATCGAGGCCATGCACGACAACATCAGCGATCCATTCACGGTGGACGACATGGCTCGCACCGCGATGTTCAGCAAGTTCCACTTCACGCGGATCTTCCAGCGGGTGACCGGCCTGTCTCCGGGCCGATTCCTGTCCGCGCTGCGGATCCAGCGAGCCAAGCATCTGCTGGCCGAGACGTCGCTCAACGTCGCCGACATCAGCGCTCTGGTCGGTTACAACAGCGTGGGAACGTTCAGCACCCGATTCGCCCGGAGCATCGGGCATTCCCCCACCGCCTACCGCCGGCTCGTCGGAACACCTCGCGATCACGGTATGGGCGCGGAGGCGTTCGACGCGGGGTCCGCCGTGATTCGCGGAAACGTTCGCGCCCATCCCGGCATCGCCGAGCAACCGATGTTCGTCGGCCTGTTCGCCGACCGCATCCGAGCCGGCCGGCCGGTACGTTGTGCGATCCTGGCGCGGCCGGGGCCGTTCCGCTTCGAGAGGGTGCCGCGCGGCACCTGGTACCTGGTGGCCCAGACCATCGGGGCGGGCGCGGGCCGGCCGGGCCGCCCGGACATGTTCCCGGGGCTGCCGCCGGTCGACGCCCGCGGACCGGTCACCATCCACCGGGACACCGCCGAGGAGGTCGTCGACCTGCGGCCCGCGCCGAGGCCGTACGGCGATCCGGCGGTCCTGCTGGCCCTGCTGGACGCGCCGGAGCTGGTGCAGCGGGTGGCGCCGGTGGGCGCCGGCCGGCGATCCGTCGACGCGGTCGGGACCGGCCCGCTGGCCGCCTGACCGGTACGATCCGTCCATGAAGGACATCGATCTCTATCGAGAGCACGGCGCGGTCACCGACCCGGGAGCGCAGCGGGCGCTGCTGGACGAACTGAGCGGGCTGGGCGGCGATCCGCGCCGGCTGGCCGCGCTGATCGGTGGCGTCATGGTGCACCGCGACCACACCCAGCACTTCGGGTTCACGCTGCCGGACGAGCGGCGGGACGAGGCCAACACGCGGCACGTCGAGGCCATCCTCGCGCTGCTGGGCGGCTGGGAGTCGCGCCCACCGGCCGACCGTTTCGCCGGCACCTGCCGGGACTTCGCCGTCCTGCTGTGCGCGATGCTCCGGCACGCGGGCACGCCGGCACGCGCCCGGGCGGGCTTCGCCGGCTACTTCGTCGACGGCTTCTTCGACGACCACTGGGTGGTGGAGGTGTGGGACGACGCCCGCGGGTGGTACCTCGTCGACGCTCAGGTCGGCAGTGCTCCGCCGGGGACGTACGCCCGCGGGATCGACGCCTTCGACGTGCCTCGCGACGCCTTCCTGGTCGGCGGCGAGGCGTGGCGGCAATGGCGGTCGGGCCGCCGGAGCCCGGAGACGGTCGGCGTGCTGGCCGCCGGGCTGACCGGCCTGTGGGAGGTGCAGGGCAACGTGATCCGCGACCTCGCCAGCCTCGACCGGGTCGAGACGCTTCCCTGGGACGGCTGGGGCCTCATCCCGATCCGCTACGACGCACTGAAGCCCGCGGACCTCGAACTGCTGGACGAGGCCGCGGGCGTCAGCGCGGAAGGCGGGCCGGTGGAGCGGGTGCGGGAGATGTACCGGCGCGACTCACGGCTGGCGGCGCCGGCCGAGCTTGCCGGGGGCCCGGGCGGCCGGCGGCAGGCGGATCAGCCCACGACGGCGTAGGCCCGCACCGGGAAGGTGCCCATGCCGGCAACCGGAACCGGCGCGGCGTGCAGCACGAACCCGTCCGGCGGCAGCGCGTCGAGCCCGCACAGGTGCTCCACGATCGGGATGCCGGCGGCCAGCAGCGCGCTGTGCGCCGGCCGGGTCAGGTCGGCCATGTCGTCGATGTTCACCGAGTCGATCCCGACCACTGACGGCCGCTGGGCGACCAGCCACTGCACCGCGTCGGCGGTGAGGAACGGGTGGTCCGGCGCGCCGTAGTGGTCAGTGCCCCAGTGCCGGTCCCACCCGGTGCGCACCAGCACCGCCCGATCGGTCACCGGCCGCGCCCCGAAGGCCTCCCGGGTGATCGCGCGGCCGGCCGCTGTCGCGTCCACCAGCACACCGTCGCGGGCGACGACCCGGGACAGGTCGACGCCGGCCAGGTCGGCGCCGTCCGGATAGCGGTGGAACGGCGCGTCCAGGTAGGTCCCGGTGTTGGCGACCAGGGTGATCACGCCGATCTGGAACTCGATGCCGGGGGCGTACCGTTCCCGCGAGGCGTCGCGGGACAGGTGGTCGGCGATCGCCGGGCCGGGCAGGCCGGGATAGGTGGTCATGCCCTCACGGACGACGTGGGACAGATCGATGATGCGGCTCAACGCGCGCTCCTTGTCCGGTCGGCGAGGCCGGCCAGCTGATGCCAGGCCCCATAGCCGTAATCGTTCATCCAATCGTGGAAATCCTCGCCGAGCCGGGCGTAGTAGAGCCCGTTGGCGCTGCGTACGGCCAGGACGGTCACGGTGCCGTAGTGCAGTCTCAGCCGGACCGAGCCGGTGACCGGCCGGTCCAGATCCGCCAGGCAGCGCGCCAGGCAGGCGCCCAGATGCCCGAACCAGCCGCCGTGAACGGCCGTGGTCGTCCACTCGGTGGCCAGGCTGGCGCGGACGGCGTGCTCGCGCGGGCCGAGGACCGCATTGGCCAGCGCCCGGTGCCCGGCGGTGATGACAGCGGCGGCCGGCGACTCGCGCACCTCGTGGTTCTTCACCCCGAAGGGCGTGTCCTCCAGGCCGGAGAACCGGCCGACACCGTGCCGGCCGGCGAGCAGGTTCAGCGCCGGCACCAGATCGGCCAGGACGGTGGGCCGCTCGTCGAGCGTGACCGGCAGGCCCCCGTCGAATCCGATCGTCAGCTCAACCGGCTCGGCCGGGCAGCCGGCCAGGTCGCTGGTCCGGGTGAACACCGACTCGGCCAGCCGGTTCTCGGGATTCTCCAGGGTGCCGTTCTCGATGACCCGGGCCCACGGGTTCTCGTCGACGCTGTGCACCGAGCCCGGCAGGTCGATCCCGGCCTCACGCAGGGCCGCCTGCTTGTCCGCCCGCGACACGTTGCTGCCGAGGAACGGCGCCACGACGTCGAGTTCCGGGTCGAGCGCGGCCACCGAGCGGCCGATCCGGGCCGCGGTGTTCTGCATGTAGGTCGCGGTGTGGCCGACCGCGTCGGCGCCCAGCTCCCAGGCCAGGGAGACGGCGGCGCGCGCCATCAACGGCCGGGTCAGCGTCGAGCCGACCGGGAACTGGTTCTGGTAGTACGCGTCGGCGTGGATGGCCGGCGGAAGGAACTCGGTGTAGAACGCCTCGGTGCCGTCGAGCTCGCGGTAGCCGGCACCGAAGAGGGCGGCGACGGCGGCGGGTCCGCGGGCATCCCCGGGCCCGTCGGACCCGCCTGCCTCGCCGATGCGCACGTTGAGCGCGGTCACCCGCACGTCCGCCCTCCTGAGCAGGGACAACAGATAGCTGCTGTCCAGCCCGCCCGAGTAGAGCAGGACGAGGTGCCGGGGTGGCCGGTCGGTCAGCTCGCCGAGAGTGGTGAGGATGCGACCGGTCATGCGGCAGCCGCCGAGGCGAGGGCCGGGGCGCTGCCGGCGTCGGCCAGATCGTGCAGGGGCAGGCAGACCCGCGAGCCGGTCGGCCGGGCGCCTCGGGAGCGGCGCAGGTCGGCCACGGTGAAGCAGCGGCGCAGCCACCGGTCCGTCCCGTCGTGCCGCGCGGTGAACGCGGTGCGGCCGTGCACGGCGGCGCGATTGTCCACGATGATCATCGTGCCGGGGAGCAGCACGGTGCCGACCAGCGCGTCCTCGATCGCGGCCCGCAGCTCGGCCAGCGCCTCGGCCGCCGCCGCCGTCAGCGGCCGCATGGCGTGGAAGTCGGCGGTCAGCTCCGGGTCGCCGGCCGGCCCGGTCAGGACGGCCAGCGGTGCCGACCAGCGGGCCGGTTGGGTCGCGGAGAAGGAACTGCTGTGCCGGATGCGGAAGTCGGGCCGGCGGAGCCGCTGCACACACTCGGCGGAGAGCCGGGGCAGCACCTGCCGGACGGCCCCGGTCACGGTACGGCCCTCCGCCGCCGGATCGGAACGCAGGCACAGCAGCGTCAGGTGGTCGGGCTTGTAGGGGTGGAAGCCGTTCTCGGTGTGCAACTCGAGCCAGACGGTCCCGGAGTTCTCCTGCCTCGTCTCGGCCCCGGCCACCGGGACGACGTCCTGCACGAGCCGGCCCTGCTTCTCGTCGGCGTAGCCGATGACGTCGCCCAGCTCGGCACAGATCGCGAGCTGGACCATGGTGGCGACCGGCAGGGCCGACCAGTCGTCCAGGTCGCCGCCGGCCGGGGTGGGCGGCAGCACCGCGTCGGTCGGCACCCCCTCCACCACCAGGGTGCCCAGCGGGTTTCCGGCGACCCGGAACGACCCCAGTGCCTCGATCAGCCGGTCGGGGAGCGCGCGGGCCGCGCCCCGGGCCGCGGCGAGCACCGCCTCGCGGTCCAGCGGCTGTCCGGTCACCTTGCCCGCGGCGCCGGCGCACGCCTCACGCAGGCTTTCGGTCTGCTCCGTGGTCAGCCTGACGCTGACGTCCGCCAGTTCCATCGTCTCCTCTTCCCGTTTGTCCTACATGTGCCGCTAGGGCGCGTTTCGCAACATGACCAAGGACATCGATTTAAAGGGCTACGGTGAGAGGTCGTACGGTGCCTTCGCTCGACCTGGCCGGGTGGGTATCGCCGAAGGAGGAGGCGACCGGGCGCCCGGCCGCTGTCCACAATCGGGCCATGACGCTTGACGACAAGATGGTTGCCGCGTACCGGCGAGACGGGTTCCTCATGCTGCCCCCGGGCACCCTGCCGGACGGCGTGCTCGACGACATCCGCAACGCCGTTCCCCGGGTCATGGATCAGGAGGGTCCCCACCGGATCCTGGAGCGCGACGGCACGACCGTGCGCTCGGTCTACGGCCCGCATCAGACGGATCCGGTGCTCTCCAAGGTGGTTCGCCTGCCGGTGCTCGTCGAGGCGGCGAAACAGCTGATCGGCGACGACGTCTACGTGCACCAATCCAAGATCAACGTGAAGGCCTCCTTCACCGGCGACCAGTGGGAGTGGCACCAGGACTACATCAACTGGCTGCGGGCCGACGCCATCCAGCGGCCGGATCTGGTGAACGTGGCGGTGTTCCTCGACGAGGTGAACGAGTTCAACGGGCCGCTGACGTTCATCCCCGGCTCGCACCGCAACGGCCTGCTGGCCGGCACCGACAGCGACGGCATGCCGGTCGGATACGAGGACGCCCCGTCCTGGGTGTCGACGCTGACCGCGAACGAGAAGTTCCAGCTCGACCACGCGGTGATCGAGTCGGAGGCCCGCCGCGGTGGCCTGGTCAGCGCCAAGGGGCCGGCCGGCTCGGTGCTGATGTTCCACGCCAACGTCCTGCACGCCTCGGGTCCCAACCTGTCACCGTTCCGCCGCGCGGTGCTCCTGCTGGTCTACAACGGCGTCGGCAACGCCCCGCTGGAGGTGGCCAACCCGCGGCCGGCGTTCCTGGCCGAGCGTGAGATCGCCGCGCTGTGACGTCGATCGAGGCCGTTGCCGCCTACCACCCGCCGGTACGCACCCCGGTCGGTGACTGCCTGCGGGAATACGGGCTCCGCGAGGCACAGATCAGCGTCTACGAACGCTTCTACGGCTTCCGGTACGTCCGGCTCGACCCCGGCGGCAGCCTCACCGAGCAACTCGTCGCCGCCATGAGCGCCCTGCCCGAGCTGCGCGGCCGGGAGGACCGGATCCGGTACGTGATGCACGCGCGGAGCATGCCGGTGGTCGCTCCCTATCCGGTCAACCCGCTGCTGGAGGCATGCCGCAAGGTCGGGCTGGAACACGCAGAGATCTTCAGCGTGTCCCAGCACGCCTGCGCGTCGGCGCTGCTGGCCGTCCACCTCGCCGGGACGATGCTGGCCACGACCGGTGATCCCGACGCCCGGGCGCTGGTCGTCGGCGCCGACAAGGCGTTCACAGCGTCGGCGCAGGCCGTGGTCGCGGCCGGCGTGATGGGCGAGAGCGCGTCAGCGGTGCTGGTCCGGGCCGGCGGTGACCGGGATCGCGTGCTGGGCTACGCGACCCGGACCCACGGCCGCTATTACCAGGGCCCCTGGATGCCGGACGAGCTGGGCGTCGAGTTCCAGGATCACTACCCGGACGCGCTGGCCGAGGTGATCGAGGCGGCCGTCCGCTCGGCCGGCCTGGGAATCGACGACATCGCGCTGATCCTGCCGCACAACGTCAACCGGATGTCGTGGATGCGGGTGCTGCGGCTGCTCGGCATCCGCGGGGCCGACCGGCTGTACCTGGTGAACCAGGCGGACATCGGGCACTGCTTCTGCTCCGACTCGTTCCTCAACCACGAGACCGCGCGGCTGACAAGCCGGTTGCGCCGCGGCGACCACTACGTCATGACGGCGGTGGGGCTGGGCGCGACGTTCTCCGCCATGGTCCTCGAACACTGATCCCGGGAGTCATCGATGCTGACACACGCGTTGCGCACGACACTGACCGGCCGCCCGGACGCTCCGCTGGTGCTGCTGGGCAACTTCGAGGTGGAGGAGCAGTGGGCCACCGGTGAGCAGGGTCTGCCGACCGTGTCGATGCCCGCGAGCAAGGCCATCGTCCACCGGATGGACGAGTTCGCCCTGCTGCTGGCCGGGCCGGGCGACTCGGTCGTGCTCAAGACGGCGCCGGATCCCGGCTATCTGGCCTACCTGCGCGAGCTCGGCCTCGCGAGTGCGACGGTGCTGACCCCGGCAGGCCAGGAACCGCACCGGACCGTCACCGGGGATGCGCTGGCCGACCCGTCGCTCGGCGCCGAGCTGGCCCGGGCGGCCGCGGCCGGGGCCTGGCTGTGGCCGCACGGCGTGTCGGCGATGGAGGAGCGGCTGGCCGCCGTCGCCGGCATCCCGCTGGCCGGGCCGCCCGAGCGCGTCTGCAAGGCGGTCAACAGCAAGATCTACAGCCGGCTGGTGGCCGACGACACCGGCGTGCCGCAGCCGGCCGGCCTGGTGTGCCGGGACATCGACGAATGGGACGCGGCGTGCGAGCTGGCCACCACCTGGCTCGCGGACGGGCGGCCGGTCGTCGTCAAGGACGCGTTCGGGGTCTCCGGAAAGGGCATCCTCGTCGTCCGGGCGCCCGACCGGCTGGCCTCGCTGCGGCGGCTGATCGCGCGGCGGGCGGACCGGTCCGGCCGGCGCGAGCTGTCGCTCGTGGTCGAGGAGTGGCTGCCGAAGCAGACCGACCTCAACTACCAGTTCACCGTCGGCCGGGACGGCAGCGTCCACTGGGACTTCGTCCGCGAGGCGCTGACCTCGAACGGAGTGCACAAGGGACACCGCATGCCGGCCGGGCTGACGCAGGCCCAGGTCGGCGAGCTGATGGCCACGGCGACCGCCCTGGGCTCACGCCTGGGCCGGGACGGCTTCTACGGTGTGGTCGGCGTCGACGCGCTCACGTGCGTGGACGGGCGGCTGTACCCGATGATCGAGATCAACGCGCGGAACAACATGTCGACCTACCAGGAGCGCCTGCGGGTCACCCTGGTGCCGGCCGGACACACCGCGCTGGCCACCCAGTACCCGTTGCGGCTGGCCGAGCCGGTGACGTTCGACCGGCTGCGCGAGCTGCTGGACGGACTCCTGCTCGCCCCCGGCGGCGCCCGCGGTGCGGTGATCAACAACTTCGCGACGGTCAACGCCGGCGCCTCGACCCGCCGCGGCGAGCTCTTCGACGGCCGCCTCTACGCGGTGGTGGTCGCCGAGACCACCGAGCGGATCGCCGAGCTCGACCGGGCCATCGGGGAACGTCTGGGGACCTGGGACGGCCGTGCCGCCCAGGTCCCGGCGACCAGCGCCCGCTGAGTCGATCAGCCGGCGACCGGCGCGACCACGGGCGCCAGCCGTTGCGAGTCGAGCAGGTCCTCGGGCCGCTCCCGCTCGCGGACCAGATAGGGCTGTCCCTCGTGAACGAGCACCTCGGCCGGATAGCCGTGGCTGAGGAACCGCACCGGTGACGCGGTCGGCCCGTACGCACCCGAGCGCAGGACGCCGACCAGGTCGCCGCTGCGCAGCTCGGGCAGCGGCACGTTCTTGCCCAGCAGGTCGTTCGGCGTGCACAGCGGGCCGGCGAGCTGCCACGGCTGATGGTCGCCGGCGTCCGGCCCGAGCTTGCGGATGGGGAAGTTCCGCTTCACGTAGGAGCCGATGCCCACCGCCGCCATGTGGTGGTGGGTACCTCCATCGAGCACCGCGAACCGCGCTCCCATCGAGGTCTTGGTGTAGAGGACCCGGCTGACGTAGATGCCGGCGTCGGCGCTGAGATACCGGCCGAGCTCCATGATCAGGCGGGTGGCCGGGTGGTCGGCGCGGAAGGCGGCGAGCACCGGGTTGAGACCGGCCGCCAGCGTGTCGACGTCGAGGTCGCGCTCGCCGTCGAAGTAGGCGACCCCGAGCCCGCCCCCGACGTCGACCAGCTCGAGCGGGAAGCCGAGCCGGGCGGCGAGGCGGACGGCCAGGTCCAGGATGCGGGTGGTGTTCTCCACCACGAGCGCCTCGTCGAGGATCCTGGTGCCGAGATAGACGTGCACGCCGCGGATCCGCAGGCCGGGGTGGTCCCGGAGCAGGCCCGGCCGGTCCATCAGCTCCATCTCGTCGATGCCGAACTGCCGCGGCCGGCCGCCCATGGTGAGCCGGGCGCCCTTGACCGTGAAGGCCGGGTTCACCCGCAGCACCACCGGCGCCACGGTTCCCCGGCTCCGCGCCAGCTCGTCCAGCAGGCGCATCTCGGCCAGCGACTCGACCACGACGGCGCCGACTCCCTCGTCGAGGCACATGCGGTGCTCGGCGGCGCCCTTGCCGGGGCCGAGGAACAGGATGCGGTCGGCCGGGATGCCCGCCCGGCGGGCCGTCATCAGCTCGGTGACCGAGGACACCTCGGCCCCGGCTCCGAGCGATCCGAGGACGGCGCAGACGGACACGTTCGGGTTGGCCTTGAGCGAGTACAACAGCTCGAGGCCGGGGTTCAGGGCGGCTCGCAGCCGCCGATAGGTGGCGGTGAGCACGGCGGAGTCGTAGACGTAGAGCGGCGTTCCGAAGCGGTCGGCCAGATCGATGAACGGCACGCCCTGCACGTCGTCGAGGGTCTGCATCATGGTCCGATTCAATCGAGTTCTCCCGGCCCGGGGCAGATCGTTACGGCCGACCGACTCGCCGCCCGTTAGGGCATACCCGGGGCGGCCCGCACACGCGGAACTGCCGGCCGTCGCGGGGCGGACGGCCGGCAGCAGGCCGGGGCGGCAGCTCAGGAAACGGGGCGGCGGTGGTCCTTCCGCGCGGCCTGCGGCCCCGTCGCGGCGACGGCCGTCAGATAGTCGGTCAGCGAGCCGATCGTCTCCAGATGCCGCCACTCGACCTGATCGACGTGCAGGCCGAGGCCGAGCTCGTCCTCCAGCTCCATGATCAGGGCGAGCGCGTTGCCGGAGGCCAGGCCGAGGTCGAGGAAGAGCCGGGTCTGCGGGCGCATCCCGCCCGGGTCCTGGCCGGTCATGGCGGCGAGCAAGCGGATGAGCGTAGCGGTGATCGAGTCGGTCATGCGTCGTCTCCTCCTAGGATCGGGTCAGCGCCTCGACGAGGGACCGGGCGACGTAGGCCGCGTCCGCTTCGTCCATCCTGGCGTGCAGGGGCAGCGACATCAGGCGACCGGCCACGGCCTCGGTCACCGGGAGCGGGCGGGTCGCCGGGTACCGGCTGCGGTAATGCGAGAACTGGTGGGTCGGCGGGTAGTGCACCGAGGTCTGTACGCCGGCCGCGGCCAGCGCCTTGCGGATCCGGGCCCGGTCGGCGCCGGGTGGCAGCACCACCGGGCAGAGGTGGAGCGCGCTGTCGCCGTCACGGCCGGCGAAGGGCAACCCGAGACCGGCCACCCCGGTCAGCAGCTCGCGATAGCGGCCGACCAGCTCACGGCGGCGAGCCCGCTCCCCGGTGAGCTTGTCCAGCTGCACCAGCCCGATGGCCGAGGAGAGCTCCGTGGGCCGGTAGTTCAGGCCGAGGCCGGTGACGTCGTAATCGGTGTCGTCCGAGCGCATCCGATCCCAGGTGGAACGGGTCAAGCAGTGCGAGCGCATCGCGCGTACCCGGGCGAGCACTTCCGGATCGCGCGCCACCACCATGCCGCCCTCACCGGTGGTGATGTTCTTGGTGGCGAAGAAGCTGAAGCAGCCGACGTCGCCCACCGTGCCCAGAACGCCGTCGGCGCTGTGCACCACCGGCGCGTGCGCGGCGTCCTCGATGAGAAGGAGTCCGTGCCGGTCGGCCAGCGCGCGCAGGGCCGCCAGGTCGGCGGGGTAGCCGCCGTAGTGCATCGCCACGATCGCCCGGGTCCGCGCCGTGACGAGCTTCGCCACGCCGGCCGGATCGACGGTCAGATCCTGGTCGGAGCGGACGTCGGCGAAGACCGGCGTCGCGCCGTGCAGGGCCACCACGGCCGCGGCCGCCACGAAGCTCAGCGACGGCATCACGACCTCGTCGCCCGCGCCGATACCGAGCGCCCGGGTGGCCAGGTGCAGCGCGGCCGTGCCGCTGCTGACGGCCACCGCGTCCGCGGCGCTCAGCCGCTCGGCGAAGGCCATCTCGAACCGGCGGGTACGCGGACCGGCCGACAGCCAGCGGGACCGCAGCACCTCGACGGCCGCGGCCTCCTCGCGCTCGTCCAAGGTCGTGTCGGCCAGGGTGACCCGCCAGGACGGCTCGGACGCCGCGCTCACGACCGCACCCCCGTCGCCTCGCGGTAGGCCCTGGTGCAGGACTCGGCCACCCGATCCCAGCCGAACTCCCGGGCGGCCCGCCGTCGTCCGGCGCGACCCATCCCGGTCCGGCGCGCGTCGTCGAGCAGCAGCCCGGTCAGCGCCTCCGCCACCGGCCCCGGCCGCGGCGTGACGACGAGGCCGTCCACGCCGTGCCGGACCACCCGGTCGGCGCCGGGGAAGTCGCCGGTCACCACCGGCCGGCCGCACGACCAGGCCTCGGCGAACACGAGCGGGAACACGTCGGCAGTGGAGGGCAGGCAGAGCACGTCGCAGGCGGCGAGCGCGTCGTGCTTGGTCTGCTCGCCGACAGTGCCGAGGTCGACGATCCGCGGGTCGGCGTGGTCGCGGAAGTACTGGGCGGCCTCCGGCTCGCTGTCCGGGCCGGCGAACATCAGGGTGGCTCGCGGGATCCGGGACCAGATCAGCGGGGCGGCGCTCAGCAGCGTGCGATAGCCCTTGCTGACCATCCGCCGGCCGAGGAACAGCACGATCGGGCCGTCCACCCCGAAGTCGCGGCGGAACCGGGCCGGGTCGGCCGCGGCGGTGAGGTCGGGCGCCGAGGGCAACGGGCGGATCCGGGACGCCGGGACGCCCAGCCGGCGCAGGTCGTCGGCCTCGGCGTCGGTCAGGGCGAACACCGCGTCGGCGGCCCGGCAGACGGCGCTCCCCCGCTCCCGGTCCGGCCACACCTCGACCGTCGAGCAGGGCGTGACCACGAACCCCGCCCCGTACCGCTCGGCGATCCCGCCCGCCTCCACCACGGTGTCCGGCCGGGCCAGGTCGAAGGCGTGCACCACGTCCGGCCGGAAGCCGGGAGCCGTGGCCGGCCACGCCTCCGCCGACGGATGCGGGGAACGGGTGAGGACGGCGACCCGGTGGCCGCGGTCCCGCAGGGCGGTGGTCGTCCGGCGGGCCATCCGCTCCGCGCCCGCCGTCTCGTTGCCGTAGCCCTCGAAGGCCACCAGGACGTTCATCGGGCCGCGGCCGTCAGCAACTCGGCGTGCAGCTCCCCGAAGGTGGGACCGAGCTTGCTCAGGTGCTCGGCGGCGGTCGCGTAGTCCTGGGCGACCAGGAAGTACTCGCTGGAGCCGATGATCCGGGCCTGGCGCTGGAGAACCCGGGCGAGGTCGTGGCAGCCGATCGAGTCGAGGTGGACGGCGGCTTCGAGCCGGCGCCGGACGCCGGCGCAGACCATGAAGTCGGTCATGTGGAAGTACTGCGGGGTGGTGAGGCCGTTGGCCACGAGGTCCGTGGTGGCGGCGGCGGCCGCGGCGGCCGCGGCGGGGTCGCCGAGGAATCGGGCCGCGAGGGGGAGCATCTCGCGCAGCGCGGTGCTGACCGGGGTCTCGCGGACCCGGCGGAAGTTGCTCCGGACGTTGTACGGCTCGACCCGGAAGGACAGCGTGGAGGTGTCCCACGCGACGAGGAGCTTCTTGAGCGGCACCAGCGTGTAGGGGTGGGCGCGCGGGTCGTGGAGCAGCACCATGTCGTCGTCGTCGAGGCCGAGGACGACGAGGTAGTGGTCGACGTTCATGGGCTGGCCGAGACCGGGGTGGTAGGGCAGCAGGCCCATCTCGAAGGGGCCGGCCAGGACCGGCGCGTCCTCGGTGGCCTCGCGCATCCGGGACACGGCGTGGTCGAGGTCGCCACTGTGCTGGTCGCACGCCCAGCCGAGGAGGTCGAGGGCGGTACGCATGCCCACCTCCGGGTTCCAGCCGTTGGCCGGGGCGAAGTACGGCCACATGCCGTCGTGGACCGTCATGCCGAACGGTGAGCAGCTGAGCACTTCGAGGGTGCCCGCACCGGGGCCCGCGAAGCCGAGCGCCATCTGGAGGGAATCGCTGTAACAGCCGTGCGTTTCGCCGAAGTAGGGGGCAGGCATGACGGCTCTCCTGTCGTCGAGGGGTGCGGGATCGATTGTCGAAGGGGTCCGCCGCGCCGGGAAGCTGGCCGTGCGGGGGGTGCCCGTACGGTCAGTGCTCGACGAGCCCGGCCTTGATGGCGTTGATGGCGGCGGTGGTGCGGTTGGGCGAGTTGAGCTTGAGCATGATGCTGGCCACCAGCCGCTTGGCGCCGTGACTCGAGATGGCCAGGCGCCGGGCGATCTGTTTGTTGCTCATGCCCTTCACCAGCAGGGTCAGCGCTTCGGTCTCCCGGCTGGTCAGGTGGGTCGGGCGGCCGCGCACCGGGTGGTGCGGCGCGTCGGCCCGGGCGAGCAGCGCACGCGCCAGGCCGGACGGCATCGGGAAGCCGCCGTCGCAGCAGCGCTGCAGGGCGTCGAGCAGGGTGGCCGCGCTCAGGCCGTCCTGGGCGAGGAAGCCGTCCACGGCGAGCGCCGCGTAGACCGACAGGTCCCGCGCGGCCGCGGCGTCGACGAGCACCAGCACCCGGGTGCGCCCGGCCACGAACTGCGCGTCCACCGCCTCCAGCCACCCGGCGTCGGCCGCGGCCACGATCAGGACGTCGTGCCGGCCCGTTGCGCGAGCGTGGGACGCGGCCACCTCGTCGGCGTACGGATGCACGGTGCCGATGGCGTCCGCCGACTCCAGCACCGCCACCAGGCCCCGGCACAGGACCTCGTTACGGCAAAGGACTCCTACGTTCAGTTGCTCCGGCATGGCTAGCCCCTCTCTGCGTTGGTGCGGTAGAGCTCCACGAGCCGACGGCGGGCGTAGACCGGGTCGGCCGCCCAGCAGTAGGCCACCTCCCAGGCCAGTCCGGCGGCGTGCCGTGCGGCGACCGGAACGGCACCGGGTGGCGCGGCCTCCGACGGGACGAAAGCGAGGTCGAACCACGGGACGTCCACCCGCGCCTCGTCCCAGTCGAGCAGGGTCACCCGGTCGCCGTCGACGAGGACGTTGGCCGCGCTGACGTCGCCGTGCACGACGCCGGCGGACCCGGCCCGGACGGCGGCCCAGGCGTTGCGGACAGCCCGTGCGACCCGGGGCGGAAGGAGGTCCAGCCGTACGTCGCCGGCCCGATCCGCGGTGGCCAGGTCGGTGCTGGCCGCCGCGCCGGGGCGTTGCGGCCAGCCGGCGGTCGCGGCATGCACGATGCTCAGCTGCTCGACGACCGGCCGCCACTCGCGCGGGTCGCGCGGATGGTGGCCGCCCGCGTAATCGGTCACCATGATGCCGTCGACGTGCCGCCGGCCGTCCACGGCGGGCAGTACGCGGGGCACGCCGACGCCCTGCCCCGCCAGGAAGTCCAGCAGGTCGAGCTCCCAGTCGAGCGACTCGGCCGGACGGGACGACCGCCGGACCACCACGCGGCGCCCACCGAGCCACCCGGACATGACCGGATTGGTGTGGCCACCCGGCAGGGCCCGCTCGAAGGTGATGCCGGGCCAGGCGTCCCGTGCGAGCGCGCCCGCGAGGACGGCCGATGTCTCACCCATTGGCGTACCCCTTCGCGGTGACGGTCGGGCTCCTCCATATGGTCAGGTCCGGGCGGATCGGATCGCATCTTCGCTCGTGCGGCCGGGGCCGCCCCTGGTGAGCTGCGCACTTCTGGAGTGGTCGGCCGGGCGGGCGGGCAACGCAAGCAGCCGGCCGGTGACGCGGACTGCGCGTCACCGGCCGGCCACAGGGGCGGGAACGACGGTCTACCGATAGGCGTCGGCCTGCAGCGCGAACAGGTCGGCGTACTGCCCGCCGGCCCGGACCAGGTCGGCGTGACTGCCTACCTCGGCGACGCGCCCGTCGCGGACCACGACGATCCGGTCGGCCATCCGCACGGTGGAGAACCGGTGCGAGATGAGCAGGGTGATGCCGCCGGTGTGCCGGGCGACCCGGCGCGCCTCGTCGGCGAAGCGCTCGAACAGGGCGTGCTCGGCCTGCGCGTCCAGCGCGGCGGTGGGCTCGTCCAGGACGAGCAGCAGCGGTGCCGGCCGCATCAGGGCACGGCCCAGCGCCAGCTTCTGCCACTGCCCGCCGGACAGCTCGGCGCCGTCGGCGTGGCTGCGGCCCAGCGGGGTGGCCAGCCCGTCACGAACCTCCGCCTCGAAGCCGTTCCCACCGGCCCGCGCCAGGGCGGCCCGGACGGCTTCCTCGTCGTCCAGCCGCGGGAGGTCGCCCACCCCGACCGCCTGCTGGACGGAGAGCTCGAAGCGGACGAAGTCCTGGAAACCGGCGGCGACCCGGGTACGCCACTGCGGCGCGGGCAGCCTGTCCAGGCCGACCCCGTCGACCAGCACCCGCCCGCCGGTCGGCCGGTAGAGACCGCACAGCAGCTTCACGAGGGTGGTCTTGCCCGCGCCGTTCTCGCCGACCACCGCGACCACGGACCCGGCCGGCAGGTCGAGGCTGAAGTCGCTCAGCGCGGGCGTGCCGCTGCCCGGGTAGTGGAAGTCGACGTGATCCAGCACGATCCCCTCGCGCAGTCGTTCGGGAAGGGCGGCGGGCCGGGCCGGCCGTTGCGCCGCACCGGCCGGCGCGTCGTCGGCGGCGGCTCGCACCGTCTCCATGCGACGGTACGCGGCGGCCATCCTCTGCAGGTGCTGCAGCAACGACACGGCCGTGGTGACCTGCTGGTTCACCTGAGCGGCCAGGGTCAGCGTGAGGATCAGGGCGCCGGCACCGTGCCCGCCCCCCGACGCGGCCCGCAGGACCAGCAGGACACCGATCACGTAGACGGCGGCGAAGACCAGCTGCCCGGCCGTACGGATGGCCGACGCCCGCACCTGCGCCCGGGCCAGGTCGCCGCTCGCCCGCGCCCACAGCTCGGCATGCTGGCGGCGCATCCGCTTCTGGAGCCGGAACACTCGCAGCTCCCCGGCGAAACGGGAGGCGGTGGAGAGCCGGAACAGGTTCTGCGCCAACCGGGTCGGTTTGGCGGCCGTCGTCCGGGCGGCGTCCACGTGCCGCTCCGCGAGCCGCCCGGCGTAGAGGGGGGCGAGCGCCGCCACCGGCAGCAGGAGCAGCAGCGGATTCAGCCGGGCGAGCAGTACGGCGGTGACCGCCATGGCCAGCGCCAGGCCCATCCCGTTGAGCAGCGCCTCCAGCCCCTGCCGGTAACGCTTGCTCTCGTGCTGCAGCACGGTCAGCGAGTCGGCCGGGCCGGCCTGCTCGTGGTGGGCGATGCCGGGCGTGCCGTTGGACAACGCGATGAGCTGGCGGTCGAAGTCGATCTCGGCCAGGTCGGACAGCTCGAAGTAGAGCACGTGGGCGAAGTGCCCGAAGGTGAGCGACACGACGGCCAGGGCCGCCACGGCGACGCCGCTGACCACCGCCACGCGGACCCGGTCGTTCACCACCGCCTCGGTCATCACCCCGAGGGCGGCGGCCAGCAACGGCGTGGCGACCGCGCCGAGGATCATCAGCACGACGGACGCCGTGGTACGGCGCCGGTCCATCCGCCACGCCGTTCCCAGCAGCTTGCGGCACCCGGTGAGTACGTCCCTCATCTCGCCACCTCGTCGGTGAACCGGTCCGCCTGCAGGTGGAACAGCCGGGCGTACTCGCCGTCGCGGGCCATCAGCTCGTCGTGGCTGCCCTGCTCGGCGACCCGGCCGCCGGCCAGCACGACGATGTGGTCGGCCCGGCGTACGGTGGAGAACCGGTGCGAGATCAGCAGCGTGGTGGCGCCCCGCATCAGCTCCGCGAACTCGTCGAAGAACCGTGCTTCGGCGCGGACGTCCAGGCTCGCCGTCGGCTCGTCCAGGACCACGATCGGGGTGCCGTGGCGCAGGGCGAACAGCGCCCGGGCCAGCGCGACGCGTTGCCACTGCCCGCCGGACAGCTCGGTTCCGCCGGGCACGTCCTTGGTCAGCGGGGTGTCCAAGCCGTCCGGCAGTCGCTCGAGCTCGGTCGCGATGCCGGCCGCTGCCGCCGCCGCCCGGATGCCGTCCCGGTCGTCGATGGCGTCCGGCGCGCCGTACCCGATGTTGGCCGCGGCCGACAGGTCGAAGTGGGCGAAGTCCTGGAAGATGACGGCGAGGTTGCGGCGCCACGACGCGACCGGATGACGGCGGATGTCCGCACCGTCGGCCCGGATCGTTCCCGAGGAGGGTTCGTAGAGCCGGGTCAGCAGCTTGACGAGCGTGGTCTTGCCCGCGCCGTTGAGCCCCACGATCGCGGTGCAGCGGCGGGCCGGGATCGTCAGGTCCAGGTCGTCGAGGACCGGGCGGTCACCGGCCGGATAGGTGAACGACACGTGGTCGAAGTGGATGGCCGAGGACGGGGCCGGAGCGGCCTCGGTGCCGGTGCCGGTGTCGGTGTCGGTGTCGTCGGCGTCGGCGTCGGCCGGATAGGTGTCGATGCGGCGTACGACCCGCCGGACCGCTTGGAGGCACTCCCCGCCGAGAGCGATCTGCAGGTCGGCCTCGGGGTAGTACGCCGCCAGCCGGAGCGCGCTGAGCGCCGCCTGTATCGCCAGCGCAAAGGCGGTGACGGTGATGCCGCCCGCCGCGGACGCGCCGACCGCGGCGAACACGGCGCCGGTGACGAGCAGGCCGCCGGCCGCGTACCAGAGGAACGGTCGCAGGTAGAGCCGCCGGCGGGCCACCCACAGCGGAGCCAGCCAGGAACGGTACGCGCGCTCCAGGGCATCGGCGATCCAGCCGGCCAGCCCGAAGATCCGGATCTCCTTGCCCGCCGGCGGCTGGATGCCGAGCTCCCGCAGGTAGTGGATGCGGCGCTCGGGTCCGTTGAGGGCGAACCGCAGCTTGGAGAACCGGCTCAGGGCGTTGTGCTGGCCATGCCGGAACAGCAGCACGATGATCACCAGGGCGACGGCCGCCCACCAGGCGAACGCCACCGCCACCACCAGCGCGTACCCGATCAGCTGCAGGTATCGCGCGGTCAGCGCGAGCATTCCGGCGCAGGCCTGGCCCGGGCTCATGAAGCCGTACTTCAGATCGTCGGCGGCCGTCCGCAGGTCCCGCAGGACCTCCTGGTCCTCCAGCGGCGTGATGCCGCGCGGCCGCAGCGACGCGGCCATCAGCTCGTCGAACATCTCCCCGTCGACCCGCCGGGCCAGCAGGTCGCCGAGCAGGCCCTGCACCGGCGCGAGCACCAGCTGCGCGGCGAACGCCGCCGAGGCCAGGCCGAACAACACCAGCGTGCCGTGCCAAGCGGGCGATCCGGGACCCGCCGCCACCGCGTCCGCCACCCGGCCGATCAGCGCGCTGGTCGCGACGACGAACGCGATGGGCAGCAGGCCCAGCGCCACGTTGGCCGCGACGAGGCCGGACACCAGGACAGGGCCGCCGCGCGGGAGGATCGTGAAGACCGCCCACCGGGTGCCCGTGCCGCGCGGGCCGGTCATGACGGCGATCCGGGGCGGCGGCCGCGGGTCGGTTGCAGGCCGAGCACGTCGATGGCGTCGTTGAGGTTGAACGGGTTGATCGTCGGCATCGCCATCAGCAGCGGGATCACCGGCGACCGGTACTTCGCGATCATCAGCCGGTGGTTGTCGCGGGCGAGCTCGACACCGTTCCCGGCGTCTCGCGGATGCGGAGCCTTGACCGAGGTGGCGGCGCGGTTGACCACGAACCGGGCACCGGCTTTGAAGAGCCGGAAGGC